>JABSRP010000025.1 GCA_013215145.1 Pseudobacteriovorax sp. | reverse complement strand
GTCCTAAACAGTGAAGTAGGGTCGATTTTCCTGAACCACTAGGTCCCATTAATGAGACTAAGCCAGGCTCACTAAAGTCTGTCGCCGGAAATTCCAGTAAGATAAGCCTTGCTGTAGATTCGATGGGCTTACCGATAAAACTTGTTATCACTGAAGGGCAAGTACATGACTCGAAAGTAGCACCAGAGCTGTTATCGATGGTTTTAGGGGCAGAAATAGTTATTGCCGATAAAGGATACGATAGTGAAGCAATAAGAAAAAACATCGAAGAAATGGGGGCAGCTCAGGTAATACCAAGAAAAAGTAATTCAAATACTGGAAATAAAGAGACTGATTGGGATCTCTATAAATTGAGACATCTCGTAGAGAATGCATTCGCTAGACTTAAACATTTTCGTTCTGTAGCAACGAGATACGATAAACTGGCGAGAAATTATAGATCGATGGTTCTAGTTGCATGTAGCTATATTTGGTTACCGATGTGAATTGTCAACAGCCCCTAATACGTTTCCAGTTAATAAAGGCATCTTAAATACGAAACTGACGACCGGCCCTAAATATCACGCAGCAAGTTTAGAGCAGGTCATTACAGCCATAGATCAAATTAATGGCAGCATCGACTGGCGGCGGACAGGTTTTGAAGATGAAGAAGAGGATACTAAGCGCGATTATATAGACGGAGCCGATTTACATATCATATGCAATGCAGGTCATGGGGTGTCACTCGTTCGGGCGGCCATGGCTGCAGGATGCCCTGGAGCAACCATCGAACCAATGCGCTTACTACAGCTTGATGATGGGCTTTCTACGAAAAAGATGAGCCCTGCCAGAGAACGGTCTAAAATAATGATTAAACACAACAAAATCAAGACTATAATCGATGCCATCGACGAGGCTGGGGCTTTTACCGAAACCAAACAAACCCTAGTTTTTTCACAGGATGTACCAAAAGCATTCACATACTTCCGCGGAAAAGCATCATAATCCCTAAGAGAGCAACTTACTCTACTAGGGTCCAGCCTTTATTTTGCATGCAGTGATAGTAAGCTAAACGGGCAACACCGTCCTCAATTCCTGCGACTTTTGCATCCTCAATCTTCAAAAAGCACTCTTTTCTGTGTTGAGCAAACATCTTTTGTTTACTCGGCGTTAGTTTTCCGTCAGATGGTTGCCACTCTTCATTCATTCCAACACAGCCCAGAAGAGCGCAAATCATCGTAAACAATGACAAATATTTAAACATCTTTCCAATCCTCTGCGGTTTGATGAGTCTTCCTACCCATTAAATCCAATTTTTGTGCCAAGCTTTGTGAATCGAGACATCACATAAACAGCTAAAATTAAAAATTTTTATTAGGAGGTAGAATCTATATGAGTTATTTTTTGATGCTCGTGACCAGTTTCTTTACAGTTCACCTAAGCCATCTAGCAGAAGGACTATGGCAAGGCTCTCCCTCAGGTCGGGCTCAGTCGGCCCCATACTGCGATTTTTTAGCGTACAATGGAAGGTAGAGATCGTTAACCTGTAGGGGGAGAAATATCGATGAAAGTATCACGATACTTGTTGGTCTTAACTCTTGTCGTCATATATAAGACAACCAGCTGCGGAAGTAGCGGAAACAAAACCACGACGACTCCCCAAACCACCGGTGTAGTGGATAACACCTTTACAACGGTAGCAAATACCTATGACATACCTAGAAAAATACTTTTGGGTGTGGCAGCAAAAGAATCTGGTTTGTCTCCGCAAACCTCGTCTGTTTTATACAGTGCCGATCAGAGTTTGGGCTTAAGCGTTGGAGACTCCGCTTTTGGTTTAAGTTTGGCAACAATTGGATTAGAAGACACTGCCGCCAATCAAAGCCTACTACCGCAGATTGAAGCCTACGGCGCTTTTGTTAGAAAGTCGATAACCGAAGCAAACCTGACACTAGACTCCAGCATTGACAATTTAGACGAACTATATGATTGGATTTGGTTTATCGCCCGTCTACATAGGTCTGGCACTCAAAATCGCAAAAACGTCCAGATCATTTTTGCATTAGAGCTGATCGACATCATGAATCGCGGGTTTCTTTGGCAATCCGATGATACCGGAGACATCGTGCGTTTAGAGCCCGAGGCCACGCCCATCACTCCTGAAAATTTTTCCTCCCAGATTCAACGAAACCTCAGCCTCGACACTCAGAAAAGTGAGATATTTTCAGTCGATTATATGCAATTGAGCTTCACCCCTGATTCTACAGTAAAAAACGTACCCTCTTATATTCGAGTCATTCATTGCCCATTCTCTTTGTCCAGCTGCCTAGAAATCCAAAGTAAATCACTCGTCAGAGAGGAAGCGAGATTACAAGCACATTACGTCATCCCACCTGATGAAACGCTGATTTCAAACCCGATCAAAATCCTACAACACAGAACTCCTGTTGTTTTGACCAACGACCTAGGTCGCCCCGAGTTGATTAGCGATGCTGTGGTTATCATGCTCGTTGGAGATAGCGGACGATACGTCAACGGCGACAGACTCATAAGCAACCCTCTCTGGTTTACAAACTACCAATTAAAGACCTTAGGAAATATCGTATTTGGCATCTGCGAATTAATGAAACAAGACAACCCGCAAGTAGACATACAAGAGTGCAAAACGCCTGGAGTCGAACGAGGAGTACAATTCACTGTTCAGGGAGACAGCGAAACCTATCGTTGGGGTAACATTCCCGATTTTACCAAAGATATTTTTTGGACCTACATCAAGGATCCCGATGAGCTTGCGGGTAGCGCGGGATTTATTTTTCCACAGGATAATAAAATTTTTCAGGCTGGAGAGCCGATCAATTTTGCAGTGGAGTTTATTCGTGGGGCGTCTAAGGTCGAAATAGAGTTACTGGAAAGCTGTGAAAACGGCAAGTCCGTTTGGTCCCGACTTCAAACACACTTTATAAGGGACACTGCTCGGCTCGATTTGGACACAGTCCTTTATCAAAAAGGTCCGAATGGCAATGGTCGTCACTTTTTGCGCGCTCTGATTTACGACGATCAGAATCGATTGTCTGCTTGGCAAATTACGGATCTTTACCTTGAGAACTTCGAAAGCGGTTCTCCAATTTTTGCAAACATTGATAGCTGTTTTCAACAGAGCTAAGGCCAAAGCAGGTACCGGTTGTTTTCCGGTAGGTCGAGGGGATCGACCCCTCCCCTTGCTGCGAACTTCTTCTCTAACTTCAAATCGTAATAGTCAGCAAACGTAGAAACACCATCTTCATTAGTAATTTGCAGAACGTTGGGATGCCGCTGGTTAATATGCTTGACTCGAAAGGCATCACCTGCCTGAAAGTCGGCGTTTTTTTCCTTTTTTAGCACAACTTCATCTTGAGGTAAGATATCATGGAGCTTAAGTGGCGGCCGACGTCTGATGACCTTTTTTTCACCATCTTTGTAATAGGTAACTTTATAGGGATTACGGTTAAATTGGATAGTCAAGCCAAAACTCCAAAATAGCTTTGGCTTGATATCGGGAGAAAATTAAATGGATCAAGAAAAATATAATTTTTGCAAGAGTATTAGAGGTTTGCAGAAGATCTAGGTAAGCCTAGATAATCTCGCGGCCAGCAATGTAACCAGTGCTGCGCGTGTTACAACCGCAAGTTCGGTTACCCGCTGATTCGAACAGAGTATTGCAGGCGATACAAGTCCGCACTTTAACCTTAATGGGAGACAATCCCGCAAGTCGTCGAGCATGATTTTTTAACTCGATGTCTTTCACAACAGATGGTGGTAAGCGCTTGACTTTATTTGATTTAAAATCTTTCTCCAACTCTTGAGACATAAAGGGCAGTCCTTATGAAGATGCAAAAATGAGAAGAGGCTATAAGCCCTCACAAATCTCTCAAATTTACGAAGTTTTGTCAAATTCATTTAAATTTAACATAAAGTTACGAAGGCGATTTTGCAAAAAACCTTATACATCGTATGGATAATAGGCATTTACATGGGCTGTTCGACGACTAAAGAAAAAGTCGTTGCTCCACCCAAAAAAATCTACCCCACGGTCGAGAAGCGAGATAGTATCACACTACCTAAGCCAAAAGCTAGTAGAATAGACACAAAAGTGATCGATAGTGATCCCCACCTAGTTTCCTATCGGGGGCATTGGCTTGTGCAAGCGGGTGCCTACCAATACATAATCAAAGGTCGTTCACTTTCCTTAAAAAAGACAAAACTCACGCGCATACTGTTGGCTCTATATAAAACCATTGATGGCACTTGGGTACAAAAGAAAGGAACCTTGGCACTGGAACGATTTGAATTTGCCAGTATACAAGCTTTTTCTGAAACGAGAGCTGCTGGACTCAGGTTCCTTGGATCTCAAGACGATGACAACCAAACCACTCATCTTACTCTCAAGGTTTATGAGGACGTCCCTGGTTTGTTCCTCATAGGAAACGACCTAGTAAAGGTTGTTTTCGAACCGCACAGTGAGCTTAGTAGTTATGCTTTTGTCCCCAAAACACAGGTCGCGGGTAAATTTAAGGCGCTTTCTTTTGCCAACTCTCTTGGCCACCAATTGACATGGATGCTTGCACAGGAGACCTGCACCAAAGAAACGCCATCGTTACAGTCTTGGACGGTTTGCATTAGTAAGATATTCAAGAACCAGGACACTCTAATAAATATTCATCCAAAAAATATCAGCAAGGGCGTTCAGATTGGGGTTTTTGATGAAGAGCAAGGCGAACTCCTTGCGAAGACGGGGATATATGAGCCTTTTATAGAGTTGCCTCAGATAGATAAAAGAAAACTATCCTTGCGAATCATTCATCCTATAAATGGTAATACGCTATACCGAACACCAGTCGTAGCCGGTCAACAAAAAATGATTGATCTTAGTCCTATGCTACATCGCGTTGAAATGCAAATGGACAGGATAAAAGTCATATCATCCGAAGGTTCCTTTTTTTGGTTGGAGAAGGATAGTTATCTGCCAGAAGGAGATTACCCTGTAGGCCCAAAAAATCCATCTGAAGGAGCGTGTATGCTGAGAGTGAGGCCTTCACTAAATGGGAAAGTCGAGAAGACTTGCACCCCGATAACACCAGTGAAACAAAGGACTCGGAAGTTTGAGTATGTCTTTCATGATGAGATCCATGGCTTCAAAATTTTAGTCCAGGCCAACTCAGCTCTACATCATCTAAACTCTCAATGGTCCGACTATCTAACAGGTAGGAACCGCCCGCGTGGAATTCTTTTTTCCGAGTTTGTCCGCCAACAGTTTTCAAAAGCTGATATTTTATTGGATTGCCCGTTTAATCACGCGACAAATGATGAAATACTTTGGCTTGCGAGCGTCATTCACCCCGATGGATATAGGTTTTTGAACTGTGGACCAGAGACTCGCACACGCCGCTTATTAAGAGCCACAGATTATTTGGCCTCCCTAGATGTTCCGATTGAACTCGTCAACTATCCTCACGCCGAAAGCGAGAGTCGGTACTATGAAAAGACAGAAATCAGAAATCTATCTAATCAAGACGATACCATTATCTTCCATAAACTTAGCAGGGATCTTGGGGTTTCCTACAAGAGGACGAAACATCAAATCCAGATAGCAGTTGGTGGACAAAAGACCTGCAACCAAAGTAACCCCTGCCACATAGAAGTTTTTAGCCCGTCAGGTTCTACCGCGTCCATTTCGTTAGAACGACAAACTGAAAGGGCCCAGTTGCTATCATTTAGCCTACCCCCAAGTTCCGATTGGTTTCGCTTCGAAATTCTGGCAAAAGGTAAGGGTGGCCAACGGCTTCTAGGAACTTCAAATCACATAAAGACAAAAAAATGATCATAAACGGCATGCAATCCCAAGTTCTATTTGGTAAGGACGCGATCGCGAGCAGAGTGAAACAAATCGCTTCCCAAATAAACCAAGATTTCCATGGACAGTCGCTCGTGATAGTGGGAGTCCTAAAAGGCTCATTTATATTTTTAGCCGACTTGCTGCGCGAGATAGATTTGGACGTTCAAACGACATTCATCCAAGTCAAAAGCTACGAGGGCACCGCCTCTACGGGAAACATAGAGATTATACAAGACATCGATGCTGATATCTCAGATAAAGAGGTTCTTCTAGTCGAGGACATTGTCGACACGGGTCTTACCGTTGCCGCTATGCTAAAGCACTTCACAGAAAAAAAACCTAGATCACTTAAGATCTGTAGCCTACTGCACAAACCAGATAGTCAACTGAACGAAATCCCTATCGATTATGTTGGGTTTTCCATCTCGAAGGAATTTGTCATCGGCTACGGCTTAGATTTGGATGGCAAATTTCGCCAATTCCCCAATATTCTCCAACTTAAGAGCGAAGTCAGTTAGACAGCCATTAGATCGGACCAATCGATCACAAAGGGCTGTCCGCGCCTGGCGCGCATCTGCCAGTAGTCATCAACAACCAGCCCTTCCGCTCGGAGACTATCCGTAAGGGATGCCAATTCACTTGAGTAGGGCCTTACCGCCAGAGCCTCCTCGCAGTATGGTTTTACGTAGAACAAGTCCTCACCCTCGAAAAACGCCTCCATGGGAGGAATAAGAGGATGCGAAAGCCTTGAGGTCCTATGAATCCGATCAAGCCACTGCCTTCGTTTCGTCTGTAATCCATCGAGAAACTCTGACCTTGCGCGACATACGACAAATCCATAGTCACTGCGAGTCCAAAGCAGCGCTTCGAAGTGCCTTCCTTTGCCTACTTGCCCGAAATGACGACTGTTTTTCAAATCGTTTAGCATTAGACTACGATCCCAAAACCTATAAAAATCTGTTTTTATTGGCATTTTTTGCATTTCCGAAGCTGTCCTTCACTATTTGCACAGTCAGACCAAGAGGAGAGCACATGTCACAATTGTAACACTTGTCTTGAAATTCACGCCAATTTTAACCACTCTTATAAGTCATTAAGATATATATATTTTTTCTAAAGTTGCAAAATAAAATATGGTTTCTAGCCAAAATTGTTTGATCCGTTCATACGGCAATGTTAATCATAGTAGCGGGCTCTCGTTGGGTCCCTGGATTCAAAGTTCTTAAGCTGCTGTAATGCTTTACGCATCACAACGGCTAAACAGTATAGAAGAAAATGATACATATGGCATAGCACTTGCTTTCTAGAGGTTGTGGGAGGATCAACCTTCCCTTTCGGAAGCTGAACTGTTTAAAAGAAGAAAATCTGGAGGTCATGATGCAAACCGAAAATAACGAAAACAAAGTCGTATCACTATTCGATCGATCGGAGACCAAAGAAAAGCCTGCTAAAAAACAAGCTGACTCTGAAGGTTACGATTTTGAAGCCATCATGAAGCAAAATGCTGAAAACAAAGGACGACTTGGTCGTGATCGGAAAAAATCGAATCGCGGAGTCATCAGATCCTACCGTCTGAAGCACTAAAAAATCCTTAAAACTACCCATTATTCAAGTTTCGGAAGACTTGTCTCAGTTCTTGTTACCTGTTGCTGATTATTGCTGTATTTCTTACTGTTGCTGTTGTTGTTGTGGAGTTGAGCTGTTATGGATAAAAACATTGTAAATTTAAGTGCCTTTCGTGAAAAAAAAGAAGCCGAAAAAGACATTAGCCGTGGACGGACACCGTTACACATGAGCCATCTCGATGGCAAAGTAACTGGAAGTCCACACTTCAAACGCCCCCAAGCGGATGATTTTGGTGACCGGATGCAACGCATCAAGTCAAGCCTAGAAAAAATCAATCGTTTGATGGCAGACCTGAAAAAAAATTCTCGAGACAAAGACTTCCAAGACTGAATGAAAAGGCCCCGTTAAGGGGCCTTTGTTTTTCTATTCTATTTTATTTTCACTAAAATTCTAAAAAAGGCCTAACGTTACGCCTCAACGAATCCGTTTCGGATAGCGTAGCGAGCAAGTTCGATTTGCGAACGCATACTCAACTTGTTCATGATGTTTGCTTTGTGACGATCTACCGTTTTGACACTAATATGAAGATCGCGAGCAATTTCTTTAGCAGTCATCGCCTGCGCCACACAGCACAAAACATCCACTTCACGTGGACTTAGAGGGTGTTCCATTTGTGAATTGAGGCCTTCGCGCTGCTTAGAAACCAGAGTGGTGCTAGGATTATCTGTCGCGAAAAACATAGAATCAGACAGAACATTCCTGATGCACTCGAGTATGGTTTCCACATCATCATGAGATGACACTAAGCCTTTGGCACCAATCCTCTCCGCTTGCCGTTTGTGCTCGGGCAAGGACAGGGCTGACGTCAACACGATCTTAAGTCCAGGTTTGCTCTCTTTGGCATCGTTAGCTATTTGATAAATGGAACCAAGGATCTGTAGGTCTAACATTAACACATCGGGCTGCAACCGCTGAACTAGCTCGCGAATACTCAAGGACGAAGGTCCAGAAGCTACGACCTTCAAGTCGTCGGTATTGTCCAGAACTGCACTCAAACCTTCGCGGATAATTGGATGGTCATTCATTATTAGAATTGATGTAGTCATGTCTTCCCACTTTCCGTAAAACGATTCGTCGCACTAAGCCATTTTCTCTGGGGTATTGGGCAAACGCCCATCCGCATTCAAGTGACTTGAATCTAGATTTTTAAACGATAGATAATGACGTTATTGTAACCCAGTTATACAAAAAGAGTGGTTAAATTTCTTTAACTCATTTTGTGCTGGGATTTTTTCGGATCGACATTTTTTCTTTGATATTGCAGGGAAATTTAGATGAACTAATTTTTAACTCAAGATGAACTAAAATGAATTTTTCTTAATATCATATTTAAAAAACAGGGGCAAAAGTTCGCCCCTAGGGGATTACGAAGGAGACGACGTGGACCCTTCGGCGTCATTCTTTTTTCCAGAACTTGCCTTTTCTGATGACTTACTGTCGTCGTTGTCCGCGGCTTCTTGCTCAGCTTTTTTTGCTTTGCTAACGCGAGGCGGAAACTCAAATCGAAATCCTGTCCCATCGTTTTCCATCACAAGTTTGGCTGCAAACTTACGTCCTCGTTTCGAAATAAATCCAGTTAATACGGGAGTTTCTCCTGTCTTCAGGTACGTTTGGACCTCTTCTCTCTTGATCTCACGTTTGCAAAGCATACGTGGAAACTGAAACCCTCCAGCGCCTTTGTCTCCGGCTTGGATACTCTCATGCCGATCCCTACAGATAAAATTAGTTTCGGTCTCGATGACACTACAAGTGTCTTTACAACTCATAGGACACGACCCAAGAGGCTCGGCGTTAACCTCAAATCGCTCATCAGGACCAGCTTCGGCGTCGCTTGTATTTTCCCTAACAACACTGCCATTCTCCAATTTAAGGACCGCTTTAAACTCTTTACCACTAGCGTTTTTAAACCCGTCCAGTTCGGAGGTCGTGCTTTTTTCGATGAGATCTTTAACAACCTGCCGGTTGATATAGCGACCGTTGTTGTCCTTCCAAACTAAGAAATCGCACTCACGCTTTCCAGTTCGCTTTGTGCTTTCGGTACAGCCGTAAAACCATGCTTTCTCGTAAACCAAAGTCTCGCACTTCGGACAGGTGCCAATAGGATCACTGTCAGGATAGATCGAATCCCAGTCTAAGTCTTTGGCCGCGGTAACCACCTCTTCAGCATAGCTAGCGACTTCGGTCATAAAGTCCGCATCGGTTCGAGATCCCTTTTCCACTTCAGAGAGATGCAACTCTAGTCGAGCGGTGAGCTCCGCTGATGTTAGTCGATTCGCCTTAATTCTGGCTAGCACGTCGATAAGCCTAATCCCTTTTGGAGTGGGCCTTAGGCGGCTGTCAACATACTCTCTTGCTTTTAAATTTTCGATGATGTCAGCTCGGGTGGCAGCGGTACCAAGCCCCTCAGCAGTGTGCAACGCTGAGGCGAGTTCGGCATCTTCGACCTGACGCCCTGCGTTCTCCATTAGGGACAGAAGTCCTGCTTCTGAAATCCTAGATGGCGGCTTCGTCGCAAACTCTTCGTACTGAACGTCTTTGTTTAAGACAGAGATGCCAGAAACTTTATCTTTTCCCGGGACGAGCGGTTTGAAAGACTCTTCTTCAGCTCCGACAACCTTGCCAAAAACTGCTTCCCATCCAGCTTCCTTCAAGACCTTGGGAGGCTTACTCTTAAAGGTAAAGCATTCCGCGACGGTAACCCTTTCAACGTCTTCGTAGACGGATGGTGGATAAAAGGCCGCCATAAACTGTCGCGACACTAGATCGTAAAGCTTCTGATCATCACCTTCTAACTCCTTCCACTCACCCGTGGGGATGATAGCAAAGTGATCAGTTACGCCAGCATCATCAAAAATCTTTTCCTTATTGAGCATTTCTTTTTCTAGCAGATGAGTCGCGTACTCTTTATATGGCTGAGTTAGCTTGAAGACGTTAAGAACCTTTTGCACCTCAGACTCATAGTCGTTCGGTAGAAACTTTGATGAAGTCCTAGGATAGGTAAGGACCTTATGCGTCTCGTAACATCGTTGAGCAGCCTTAAGAGTTCTTGTGGCAGACCAGCCAAATCGATTATTGGCCGCCCGCTGTAGAGAGGTCAAATCAAATAGGGAAGGAGCCTTTCTAGGCGACGGTTTCCGAGTTTCACTTGCCTCGCCCGTTTTACCTTTCACCACATCTACAATTTTCTTTGCCAATTCAAAATCGAATATGCGATCGTCGCGCTGATGGCGCGTCGCATTCTTGCGATCGAACTTGGGATCTACCCAAGTCGCCTTGTACAGGTCTTTGTCATGCTCGAACTCAGCAAAAACACGCCAAAAAGGCTCTGAAACATGCTCGAGTATCTCCATCTCCCGCTTGACCAATAAGGAGAGTGTCGGCGTTTGCACGCGCCCAGCAGACCAAGAAACCCCCCTTTGATTTCGCGACTTCAGTCTCACTGTCAACGCTCGCGTGGCATTCATGCCGATAAGCCAATCAGCATGAGCCCTACAGGACGCCGCCGCAGCCAACCCCTCAAACTCCTGACCATTTTGCAGCTCCGAAAACCCGCCCAATATGGCTTTCTTCGTCATCGATTGGAGCCACAGCCGTTTGATCGGTTTGTCGATTCCGACATGATTAACGATCTCTCGAAAGATTAATTCCCCTTCGCGGGCGGCATCACATGCGTTGATAAGAAGATCGATATCTTTACGTTTAATCAGTCTGGTAATGACTTTAAGGCGCGACTCTTGTCGGTAGACGGGTTTCGTCGCAAACTGCTCTGGAATTATCGGTAAATCAGCCAAACGCCAGCGTTTATACTCGGGTTTAATATCCTCGGGTGCCAGTAGGGTCAGAATATGCCCGACCGCATAGGTACATACGTAGCTGTCGCTTTCGTAGTAATCGCCTTTGTTTTTCTCTTCAAACCCACCCAAAGCATTGGTTATGTCTCTAGCAACACTCGGCTTTTCCGTGATGATTAAGGCTTTTCCCATAGCTATTTCGCTTCTCTTTTCCTGTTGATCACATCGTCAAACTGCATGATATCACATCAGCAGAACTATGACTTGTTTGTAAAATATTGATATATAAAAGATTTTCTCGCGGGCAAGAACCTTTACACACCGACACCTTTAATTCCTACGTCTAACATCTCGAAAAAGTCAACGATGAAAATGACTTCCACCCGGTAAAATGTTTTTTTGACACTCCTAAATCGACTTGTATAATTCTAGTTTTACCTGTAGATTCGGCCGCCTCGGTTGCCCCATACAAGGAATCTAGCATGAATATTCGTAACGTCTGTATAATCGCCCACGTTGACCACGGAAAAACGACATTGGTTGACTTTTTGCTCAAGCAGTCCGGTAGCTTCGCAAGCCACAAAGATGCTGGAGAGAGAGTCATGGACTCCATGGATCTCGAGCGCGAGCGAGGAATCACAATCCTTGCAAAAAACACAGCGATTACCGTGGGCGACCACAAAGTCAATGTCATAGACACTCCAGGTCACGCCGACTTTGGCGGCGAAGTGGAACGGATCATGAGCATGGCCGATGGGGCGATTCTATTAGTGGATGCAGCAGAAGGCCCGTTGCCACAAACGCGCTTTGTGTTGGAGAAGGCCATTCAGCAAAACCTCAAAATTATTTTGGTCATCAACAAAGTCGATCGATCAGAAGTTCAAGGGACAAATCGCATCGAAGAAGTCGTAAACGAAACCTTCGATCTTTTTGTTGAGTTAGGCGCTAGCGATGAACAGACCGACTTTCCGATTGTTTACGCTTGTGGGCGAGACGGATGGTGTACCACTGAAGCCGAGGATGTGGATGCTTTAGTAGCTGGCGAAAAAGAAGGTAATCTCAAACCAATTTTCGACCTTATTTTAGATACTGTACCGAAGCCATCCGTCGAAGAGACGGACTTTAGGATGCTAGTCTCCAATCTAGACTATGGTGACTTCGTTGGCCAAATGGCTGTCGGCCGGGTGCTCGGCGGAAGCATAAAAAAGAACCAAAGGGTTCTCTGTAAAACAGTCAATGAGAATGACGAAGAGGCGATTAAAAATTTTAATGCCATAAAGATATTCACTTATTCGGGTCTTGATAAAGTAGAAGTCGAGACCTTAGAAGCTGGCGACATCGGCCTCATCGCAGGGTACGAACACTTCCAAATTGGTGATACCTTAGTTGCCACCCCAGAACAAGAAGCTCTGCCACGTATTAAAATCGAAGCTCCTACCATTGGTATGATCTTTTCCATCAATACATCCCCGCTATCTGGACAAGAAGGGGAAGCGGTGCAATCACGCAAACTACGTGAGCGACTCCATAAAGCCATTCGCTACAATGTGGCCCTTAAATTTAAAGAAGGCGATACCCCAGATCAATTTCGGATACTTGGTCGTGGCGAGCTCCAGTTCGCTATCCTCATCGAACAGATGAGACGGGAAGGGCTCGAGTTTATGATTGGGCGGCCCGAGGTACTTTATAAAACCGACGACAATGGCGAAAAGCTGGAACCCATCGAGAAAGTTGTCCTCGATCTCCCCGAGCCTTATACGGGGGAAGTCACGGAAATGCTACAAAAGCGAAAAGGCATCATGTCATCCTACGAAAATTTAGCAGGCGATCGCGTTAGGCTCGAATTCGAAATTCCGACACGCGGCATCCTAGGGATTCATTCTCATTATCTAACTGCCACCCGCGGCGAGGGACTTTTCAGCAGTGAATTTTTAGGTTACCAACCATACAAAGGCGATATGCTCCATCGTCCCGGCGGATCTTTGATTTCTGACCGGAACGGCGATACGGTGGAGTACGCTCTCAACACCCTGGAAGACCGCGGCACCCTGTTCGTTGGTCCAGGAATTAAAGTATAC
Organism: Pseudobacteriovorax sp.; assembly: GCA_013215145.1. Classification (GTDB taxonomy): domain Bacteria; phylum Bdellovibrionota_B; class Oligoflexia; order Oligoflexales; family Oligoflexaceae; genus DT-89. The sequence goes on along the minus strand of JABSRP010000025.1, from coordinate 120,215 downwards.
GAGGGAATGATTATTGGCGAATGCGCCAAAGAAAACGATCTCAACGTCAACCCTTGTAAAGAGAAGAAACTGACCAACGTCCGGGCAGCTGGTAGCGATGGTCTTGTGATTCTTAAAGGACTCAAAAAGATGTCGTTAGAGAACTGCATCGAGTGGATTGACGACGATGAATGGATCGAAGTAACTCCTGAGAGCATTCGATTGCGTAAGAAGGTGCTGGCAAAAAATATGAGAAGCGTGAAACGAACCTAGTGATGCTACCCGTAATTGAGCAATCTGGATTTGATATGGGTCTGGCTCCGATGGAAGGAGTTACAGACCTACCCTTTCGGCTCTGGATGTCATCTCTCACTGATATATCATTTCTTTCCACTCCGTTTCTTAGAACGACAAAAGATTTCCCCAAATCCGAACTTCCTAGCGACTTTATTCCTGATCAAACCTCTCGAGGGGTAGTCCCGTATAGGTTAGTCCCTCAAATCATGACCGATTCGGCTGAAAGTTTTATCCGCAATGGCAAACGGATTCTTGAAGGCTTTGATTTTGTCGACTTTAACTGCGGGTGTCCTTCTCCTCATGCCGTTGGTGGTGGCGCGGGCAGTAGTTTGCTGGCGGATCCTAAGTATTTGCGTAGCCTTCTTGTAAGTTTTTTGGAGGCGCTGGGGCCTCATCGAGTCAGTGTAAAGATAAGAACGGGATTTCAACTAAACAGTGAGCTAAACGATATTTTTGAGCAGATTTACGATTTACCCTTAGCAAGACTTACCATTCACGGCCGAAGTCGCGTTCAAAAATACGACGGACTAGCTAGGTGGGAGCTCATCGACGGTGTTGCTGCCCATAGTGAGTTCCCTGTGTACGGGAGTGGCGATATTACATCGCTGTCCTCGCTGGAGGAAAGGCTACCCTATTGCCGTCATATAGCAGGAATGATCATAGGGCGTGGGGCATTACGAAACCCCTTCGTCTTTGAAGAACTGCGAAAACGTCAGGCCTATCGTTTTCCTCTCCACATGCTTGGCACTATACTCGTTTCCCTTGGACTACTGTATGAATTAAAGTTTCGTGATAAAAATACGATTCTTACCCTCCTAGAAGAAGGTACCTTCAAAGACTCCTTCGGAACGGATATCTCGAAATGGCTCTCTCTACAAAGCAAAATTCTACAGCTATCAGATACGATAAGCCTTGACCCGGACGGGGTTCCTGAACTATCCAGGGCTGCATTCGGACGGGTAAAAATGATTTGGAATTACCTTAGGAGTAGTTTTCCAAAGGAATTCTTTGCTCCAACCATCTTGCGATCAGCGACGATGGGCCAATTTCTCAAGCAGCTTAACGAGATCGGCTCGAACCATAAGATGGTTACTTTATCTCATAAGCCTGATTTGGATTGGATCTATACCTCGCGAAAAAAACAGCCATCAGCTCTGAACGACGAGTATCGCTGAAGCTCGTTGCAGGCTCGAACCAAAATAATCCTTCCGATCAAAACCCTAAATATCTGAAATGCTTTCTTTTAATGGCTACCCTCGATAATTTGTCTGGTCATTTCCCTTAATTACTACAGCTATAGAGTCATCCTCCCGATACTGTGAGGGAGATGAAAGGGATTGATTTGGCTGGAAACAATAAAATATTGAAACCAGGAACCGTGCTATTTAAAGAGGGAGATTCCTCTAATGGCATGTATGTCATCAGAAAAGGTGAAGTTTTGATTTACCTTGATAAGGATGGTCATGAAATCCCCCTTGTGACGGTTTCTGAGGGAGCCATGGTGGGAGAGATGGCTCTTTTTGATAAAAAACCTCGCTCGGCTTCTGCAAGAGCGGTTGGTTCTGTCGAAGTCACAGTCATCAGCAATAACGACTTTTCTAAGATCTTAAAGCAGATTCCGAAATGGTTCGTCTCGTTAATGACAACCCTATCGTCACGGCTGCGCGCCACGAATATAAAACTAGAGGATCTTGAAACTGAATATAAAAAACTTCTCAACCCTCTAGAAGATCTGACCAGAGTCCTGCACGTGCTAAATCTACTCTGGTACAAGCATGGCGAGCGAGAGGTCAAAACCTGGAGCATGGAACAAGAGGTAGCCGAAAAAGAAATCAGCACTATACTAGGGCTTCCTTTAGATGTTGTCAGTCAAAAAACAGAAATGTTCATAACCTCTGGTTTATTGGGACAAGGGAAAAATTCCTACAAAAAGCCCATACTGACGATTCAAAATAGAGGTAGTATCGAGAGGTTTATTCAGTTCATAACATTTATTAGAGAAAGGTGCCCTGACTTAAAATCTCTCCCTCAGGAATTTCTCGATCTGGTACTAATCATGGACAATATGGCTACCAAATCTGCCTATGAAGCTGTCAGTATAACGGCAGATGAGCTCATGAACCAAGGAGAGCGCATTGGGCTGAGACCAAAAAAATGGCCTGAATACTTTGAAGCATTTCGAGGGCTCGATGATGCCATTGCCGTTAGGGGTAAAGGTGGTGCCATGAGTTTTAAGATAGTAAAAAAGAAAATATCGCGGGTCACAAGCAATGCAAAGCTGCTTTTCGAGATGAGCAATTCAAAAAACAAGGATAAAAAAGTCGCCTAAACCAAAGGCACCTTACACCTATAATTTGCCCACAAAATCAATCAAAAGTCCAACATCATTATTTTTGACATCGTCATATTCCCTAGCCAATACAGCCAGAATGGAAAGACTACCAATAGCTAAGCTTCTCTTGCCTACAACATCCCCCCCCAATGGAAGCCGCAAGCCTAAGCCGTAATCGCTAAAATCCCGATCGAGGGAGTTTGATCTTGCCTTGTCATAAAAAAACCTAAGGCTACTTTTTTTTGGAAGTACAAAAAGTAAGGAAGAAACAGGAAGATGGACGGGAATTTCAAAGTCTAAGCCCAGCGACCATATGTCGGGAACCGCTTCTAGAGTTGGTGCATCGATTCTTACGCGAGCCTCGGTGATGCTCTGGGGGCTGAATAAGCTTACTGTGGAAATTCCTGTCTCTTGTACCACTTTTCCTACAAAGCCTCCTACCGTTGTAAAAAAACTCTTATACTGGCAGCTAACTATTGCAGACGCGAAGTTTCTTAGATACTCCGTGGAATTATTTGGAAATGTCTTTTCCACGGATAACTGCACTCTTCTAGAGCAAGGACTAATACCACTGTTAGAAAACTCAGCAATACTTCCATAGGTTGAATGATCCTCTTTTAACAGTAAATCTGATCGATTTCTCAGACTCAGACCGTAGCGGCCTTCAACTCCAATATTCCAGTTAAAGGGACGATATAGCAAACCGCTGACAATACGCTGATTTTTCAAACCAGCCCCGTAGTTTTCCACAGCACTCAAATCAAGGTTTGCCTTCAGCCAATCTACCTTCGTAGAGTAGGTTGCGTTATATCCTGTACGGGACTCGCCGGGAACATATGAAATAACAATATTCGCACCAGAATTAACGTAGCGAAAAAGCTGCAAGCCTAACATAAGCGAGAGGGACTCACCGGGAAGCTTGCCTATAAAAGGCAACCAGACGAAAACATAGGCGTCGTCATAGATCCGCTCGGCATTTCCTGGCCAAAAATATAAACCTCCAAACTCATCAGAATTGTTAAAGCGGTCCCGATCGAAAATTTCTCGCCCAGGATTAATTTCTACGTAATCTGGCTCCTTGCGAAAGGTCTGTCTGATTTCTTTGGTATCTCTCGCAAAACGTTTTTTCCAAGTGGAGCCATCCTTAAACACTACGTGAAAATCAAATGGTAACAAAAAGTCATCGGGTTGGTTCACATCGGCTCGAATGGTGTAGATTCCTTTTTCAGACTTCAAATACTGAACTGACTCAAGCTCAAAGTCAGGCCAATCATCCTTTGACCACCACAAGGAAAAGTAATACTCTAGATTCTCAGACAATGCAGGGTTTACTTTGATCATATACTGATAAAAATCTAAGTACGTGACTACTTTGAACTGGTTGGTTTTGTAAAACTCCCTAATTTGAAAAATAAATGTTTCTTCAAGGTACCAGTTCAAAAACCTCATCAGTAACAAATGACGAACATAATCAAAATCGCCTTGGTCTTGTATCGGTTTATAAACCTCGAAACTATCGTTAAGAATCCTAACGTCGGGATTGATAAGATACTGAAAGGAAGCAAGTAGATCGATGCCTTGATTGTAACGCAGCTCTAGCCAAGGTTTGTCCCCAGAGTAAGCGAAAATATTACTAATACGCGGTCTTTCGCTAAGGATAACACCTGCAATAAGGTCAGTTAGACCACGAAAGAACCAATCTTCATTTGGATTGGACTTCCATAAAGTTGTCCCGATCCATTGCTGAGCCGTGAAAAACGCGAGCTGCCAAAGACTCCAATTTAGATATTCCGTTTGAATTTTATCAAGCCCAACTTGCTTTGGGCTGTTTATCGTAATAACACCTGGTATTGACGATTTTTCTAACTCTTCGCTTTCCAAAACAATCATTTTTTGGAATGGGAGGGGACCCAATAATTCCTTTGTTCTTAGGTAGAACTGTTTAAAATACTCTTGATATCTGTCGAATGTCGGGGAATTAGCGACAAAAGTGACAGGAATATCTCCGACCTTCATCTCCTCAATACGGTACCCCTTGGTTAAATTGAAGGTAGCGAAGCGGGAGCGCTGAGTCAAACGCCCCTGTTTGACGTTCATGGGCGTTGTGAGATCCCAAGTCGCTGGTAACCTGAGATCGATTAAAAAATCAACCAAATCAAGCTTTGTTGGGATAGATGTCTTTTCCGCTTCTGGGCATTGGCTCATGATTTGAGGATAAAATCGGTGAAAAAGATACTGCCTTTTGGCTTCCTTCGACCACTTGGGCAACTCAAAGGCGAATTCTAGTTTCAGTGGGTCGGTATCTGCCTTCAATTTTAAGATGCTTGAAGAGAGCTCCGTGTGAGGGACCGAAGCCTCAATAAATCTGATACCACCATACCTCGGTTTGACTCTTTTATCTTTGTTTAGACTTCGATTAATCGTTTGAGAGGGATCAATGAAATAATTCCTATCATTAAAGGCCAAATAGAAACAGGTATCGGCACCTTGTTTCAGGCCACTGATGCTCGCCGATGCTTTAAATACATCCTTTCCATCTAGGGCGGCTTCTGTGACATCAACTGTGATCTGATACGATACAACACGACTCATCGCTATAGAAGGTATCAGCGATAACAATAACCACAAGCCCAGTACCATTTGTATTGGCCCAGGCTGGATACATAGAATTTTCTGTCGTATCTTTAGTAGAATCGACTCTCCTTCCAGTGGAATTTCATGAAACGAACCGCCTTTTTGTTACTTTTTCAATGGCATTAATAAGTTTCTGTTTTTTAATGGGTTTTACTATATAACTGTCGCAGCCAGCCCCAATAGCAGTATCAATATCTTCTTGCAGGACTGATGAAGTGAAAGCCATTATGTAAGTGCTTTCTAAACCTTTGATCCTTTCGATTTTTCTAATATTAATTGTGGTTTCAACTCCCCCCATAACAGGCATATTTAGATCCATGAGTATTATATCAAAACGTTTATGTTTGATTCTTTCTAACGCAATTTTTCCGTTCACCGCGAACTCGATATCCCAAGGTTGATCCTTAAGGTAAATGGCGATCAGGTTGTGATTGTCTTCTGAATCATCGACACAAAGAATTGAATAGTGAGAACTTGGAACATCGTTTGCCTCTTCAGGAGCTTCGGATTTACGTAAACTTATGGTGAACGAGGTGCCTTGATTTAGGACCGACGACACAGAAATTTCACCTTGATTCATAGTTACGAACTCTTGGCAAAGGCCCAGACCAATGCCAGTCCCTTGCTCATTTTGAGTACCTTTTTGGGAGAAATAGACATCAGACTTAAATAATTTATTAATGTTTTCCGCGGCAATTCCAATACCATTATCCGTAATTCTTAGCAGAACCTTATCGCCAACTATTTCACAAGACAAAGATACATGAGCGTCATCTGATTTCGAAAATTTGATACTGTTTGACACCAAATTCCTGATTACAGTGGAAATCATATTCCGATCTGCTTCAACCCATACCTTCCTCTCGATATTTGACGATAACTTAACCCCTTTTACTTTTGCATTGATCTTCATCAAGTCGAGGACCTCTAGACTGACTTCCGAAAGCGAGAATGTTTCCCACTTAACTCGAATACTACCACTCTGAAATACCGCCCACTGTAGAAGGTTATCTAATAATCCGTGAGCCTCCTCGGAAGCTACCGCTATTTTACTGATCATTTCCTTCAGTTGATCTTCCGTAAACGATTCGAATGAGTCCTCGATAAGTCCAGAATATCCCTTCAAAGCTGTAAATGGACTTTTTAGATCGTGGGCTATGATGGAAAAGAATCGATCTTTGGTTTTATTCGTACGCTCCAGCTCTCGGTTAGCTCGTGAATACTTTCCAATCACTTCCTGAAGGTTTTTCGTTCTTTGAGTGACGAGATTTTCTAAGTTGCCCACCAAACCTTTAAGCCTTTTTGCCATCTGCTGCAGCGAGTAGGATAGATCCCCTAAAACATCCTCGCCACTAGAAGGAATTACGAAATCCCAATCGCCACTGCCTATGCGTCTAGCCGCATCATTGAGGCCATGTATGATCTGTGAAAGCTTCTGGCTGTAGTACAAGGTTCCTAGAAATACCAGAACCATTAGGAGGAAAAACCAACCTAGGCCTCGCAAGAGGTGCCCCATGAGAAGAGAAAAGTATCCGCTATCATCGCGGGCCACCAGAATAAAAATGGGACTCCCTGAATAAGATGGCAAGACCTGTGAGTAAACATGCCAGGTAAGGGTGTTGCCAGCTACTTTATGATGCAAAACCTGCGACTTTGGGTCTGTGATTGTTTTTGACAAAACCGCCCTTGACATATCTCGCACATCAGAGGACTTGTCTAAGTACACCGAGTTGGCTTTGATAGGAAATGGCATTATCAAGCCGTTATATCTGTGCCCTTTTTGATCGAAAACTAGGATCGTTGTCTGATCCCCGGAAATAGGTGCTAAAGATTCCATAGGTCGGATAAGAAAAATAGATGCCAACACTCTCGTTCCCTGATGAAAAAGGTCTGAAGGCACAGGCTTCCGGAAGACGACAAGAGTCTGTTCAGCATCCTTCCCGTCTTTGAGCCACCATTCATGGCCAAAGAGAGAGCCAACATACTGCCACGACATGCCGAGTTTTCTCTCTTTGAGAGTCTTGGGATCGAGATCCTTTTGGGTAAAAACGGGTTGAAATCCACCGTCAGTCTTTAGGTAAATGTCTCCATTTTCGAGATACTGGATTTGCCCTTTGTATCTTAAGTGATCTATGGACGGGGGAGTGAGGTGCTTCCCAGGATCATCGCGAAAGCTCTCTTCTACGAAACTATTCAAGACTTGGATGCGTAAATCCAGCGACTCTAGCTGCATCGCGGCCCAAGACTTTTCCATTTGCCGGTAGCTGGTCTCACTCGAAAACAAGACAAGCGCCAAAATCATTGCGATACCGGCCCCAAGAAAAATCAAAAGGGGCGGGAGGAAATACCTCAGGACCCCTTTTGGCTTTAACGAAGGTATGACAAACATGGTTAGTTCCCGGCACGAAAGCGGAGCGTCACTCAATCGCTGACGCTAGCAGTAGAGTACGGTTTAACTGAAGGCTAAACGAACCGTAGTTGGAGGTCTTTAATGTAACTCTTCATTTTAACAATGAGCTCTTGACACTCCTCGAGCTTTCGCTCTTTGGCATGGCTTTCCAAATCCCGGGCAAAATCCCCTAACCCGCATAAACCATACCCAGCAGCATTGCCCGCTACTTTGTGTCCAATCTGCTTTAAGACATCAAAATCTTTTCTTTCTAGTGAAATCTCAAGATTCATTAGATCTTCCTCTCGATTTCGCAGATAAACTGGAAACACGTCCTCTAGTTCCTTATCGACTTCGATTAACATAAATACCTCAAGAAAGTCATAGCTATGAACTTTGAAAAAAAACCTATGTCACGAGTATACGTCAGCTGCAGTCGTGAACCCAATATACCGGTCATTTTTACCTACCAAATTGCAAAAATTTACGTATTTTTCGGCAATTTCCTTAGAGACAAAACCGGCATGACTCAGATTGTTAAACATTATCAGTCTTAGGCCTGTCAGAGGTTGACAAAACCGCCATTTTTTTTATATTTTGCGGACTTTTCCGGGTTCATTTGTGCCCTTTTTTTTCCTTTTGGGAGTTGTCATGAAATCATTAGTAGAAGAAGTAAACAGCGTACAACGCCGTATCAAAGTGGAACTTTCCCAGGAAGATGTCAAAAACGAATTCGATAATGTATACAAAAGGCTACGCAAAAAAGCGAAAATCAAAGGTTTTCGCCCAGGTAAAGCACCGATCGGCGTAATCAGAAAATTCTATGGTAATTCTGTCGCTATGGATGTGGCGGATCAGCTGGTAAAGACCCACCTGTTTTCGGCAATTAAGGAGGAAAGCTTACAGCCCATCGCCGCACCAGTGCTAGAAACAGCCGAGTTGCCAGTAGAAAACGAACCTTTCTCGTTTTCAGCAGTTGTTGACATTTTACCTGCAATTAAAATTGACGGATACAAAGGCTTAGAGATCTCTTACGAGCCTACTAAAGCTGACACCGCAGCACTCGACAGAGAGCTAGAAGTTCTCCAAAGAAGGCAAGCCAAGACAGAAGACTTGCCGGTAGACACGCTGGCTGAGGCAGGTCATCAGGCGACTGTCACCCAAAAAGGGAGCCTTGATGGGGAAGAGTTCCCTCCGCTTTCTTTTGAGTCTGTCGACATCGAGTTGGGCAAGGGCCAACTGGTTGAGGAAATCGAATCTCAAATTCTTGGTATGAAAGCTGGCGAAGAAAAAACGATAGAGGTTACCATCCCTGAGTCGGTTCAGGATCCATCCTTTGTAGGCAAAACAGTTGTTTGCCAAACTCAGGTATCGTCATTGAAGAAGCTCAATTTGCCGGAATTAAACGACGAATTAGCTAAGGAAATTGGACTGGATTCTCTAGACGCCCTAAAGACCAATATTCAAGAGCGTTTGGACCAACAAGTTGAGCAGGCAAATCGCAACCTCATTGAAGCTAACATCCTGGACCAATTAGCGGCAAAAAATGAGTTTGATGTTCCCCCTTCCATGGTGGACCAAGTCATAGACGGTATGTTTGATGAGTTTCAATTTCCTAACGATGAGGCTCGCAAAGAAGCCAAGGCAGATCCTGAAAAACGAAAAGAACTTTTGGATACAGCAAAACAAAGAACAAAAAACACTTTAATTCTGTCGGAAATTATCAAAGCCGAAGGGATTGAGGTCAACGAAGACGATCTGAACGAGCACGTTAAAGGCATGTTAGCCTCTTATGGTGGCAAGTCTGAAGACATCGATGACAAAATGATCGAGATTATTAAGGCTTCTATGGGTAACCAAGCGCGCGAGAGTCTTTTATTCAAAAAGGCCATCGACTTTGTCGTGGAGAACGGAAGCCTGACAGAAACCGCTCCAAAGTCCTAAGCGGCAACTGTCTCAAACGAAAAAAAAACGACTATTCTCCACCCCTTGCCATTCTTTTTGGCGGGGGGTTTCTTTTTTTCTAAGGTATCGATCAACAATGTCGAAGACTGGCAAAAGGAAGAGTCTTGTCATTGTCACGCCTCTAGCTTAAGCTAAAGTCTTGTATGTGCTGGCAAAGACAAAACTTTTGTGATGCGTCAGGACTATGTGAAACAGAGTAGAATAAGGATGTCGCAATGGCTCTTGTACCAGTTGTAGTCGAGCAAACGAACCGCGGTGAGCGATCGTGGGACATTTACTCGCGTCTTTTGAACGAGCGGATTGTCATGCTCGGGTCTCCCGTGATGGATGAAATCGCCAACGTCATCGTCGCACAGTTGCTTTACCTAGAAAGCGCAGACCCGGAGAAGGATATTAACTTCTACATAAATTCACCAGGTGGATCTGTTACCGCTGGCATGGCTATCTACGATTGCATGCAGCTCATCCGACCTGACGTTAGGACCTACTGCATCGGCCAATGCTGCAGTATGGGGGCATGGTTGCTGGCCGCAGGAGCCCCTGGCAAACGGCACGCGCTCCCCAACTCGAGGATCATGATCCATCAGCCACTTGGTGGCGCTGGCGGTCAGGCGACTGACATCGACATCCATGCCCAAGAAATCATCTATCTTAAGAATCGAATGGCAGGCATACTAGGAAAACACACTGGGAAGGATACTGACCAGGTGTTGAGAGACATCGATCGCGACAATTTCATGTCTGCCGAGCAGGCTAAGGAATACGGTATCGTCGACGACATAATTGCTCCGACGGCTAAATCAGAGCCGAAGAAGTAGTATTGAAGGTTCACAGCGCCAATAACCTTAGTTACGGCGCCACAACGGGGAGATTGACTTTATGGCCAGCAAAGACAGTGGGTTGCACTGTAGTTTCTGCGGCAAATCTCAAAAAGAGGTTAAAAAGCTGATAGCGGGACCCAATGTGTACATTTGTGACGAATGTATACAGCTTTGTAACGATATCATAGCCGAAGAGGTAGAGAAGGAAGAACTCCTCAATACGTCGAGTAAGGTACCAAATCCAAAAGACATCAAGCGCATATTGGACGAGTACATCATCGGCCAAGATCGTGCTAAAAAAACGCTAGCAGTAGCCGTTCACAATCACTACAAACGAATCGATGCGAAAGCAGCCACAGACGAGATCGAGTTATCGAAATCGAATATTCTGCTTATTGGTCCGACAGGTAGCGGTAAGACACTACTGGCCCAAACATTAGCCCGGATCCTAAACGTACCCTTCACGATATCGGATGCCACCAACCTTACGGAAGCTGGTTACGTCGGAGAAGACGTTGAGAATATCATCCTGAACCTACTGCAGAATGCTGATTATGATGTCGAACTGGCCCAGCGAGGTATCGGGTATATCGATGAAATCGACAAAATTGCGCGCAAAGGTGACAACCCATCAATCACACGGGATGTCTCTGGTGAAGGGGTCCAGCAAGCACTTTTGAAAATCATCGAAGGGACGATCGCCAACGTTCCTCCGCGGGGCGGCAGGAAACATCCTCAACAAGAGTTCTTGCAGGTAGACACCACAAACGTATTGTTTATCTGCGGGGGCGCCTTCGCAGGACTTGAAGATATTATTGCCCAGAGGATGGAAACATCGACATTGGGTTTTGGCGCCGAAATTAGCTCGAAGTCGAAACGAGACGTTTCGAACCTATTGTCGAAAGTCACCACAACAGACTTAGCAAAGTTCGGACTGATACCTGAATTTATCGGGCGTTTACCTGTGATTTGCTCCCTCGAGCAGCTAACCGAAGATGCTCTAATCGAAATATTGACAAAACCGAAAAATGCAATCGTGAAGCAGTTTCGAAAGCTCTTTGAGTTTGAAAATGTAGAACTGAAGTTCACAGATGGAGCGCTGAGAGCTGTGGTCCAAGAAGCCATCAAACGCAAGACTGGTGCTCGTGGCCTCAGAGCAATCCTTGAGGAGAGCATGCTTGAGCTGATGTACGATCTTCCCTCGGAAGAGGGAGTTAAAGAGGTTGTCATAACAGAAGAGCTTATCGTTCACGGAAAGCAACCAATACTCGTGTACAAGACTCCTGAAGAGATTGCAGCTGAAAAAGACTCCGAAGAAAAAGAGAAAAAAGACTTCGGCACCGGTCCCAGTAAGTAAAAAATAATATTTTGCATTGTCATTACGAAGACCTCGAAAGTGAGGTCTTTTTTTTATGGGCAATTTTGTCCGTAAAAGGGCTGTCTTCCGAAACTCTATTAGGCTAAACTATATTAGAGATCACAAACATGGACATTGTCGTTTTGCACTGAATCAGTGTTGAGAGCCGACTTATTTGCTAGGAGCCGAGAGCCTATGCCGGGTGAAGAAAAGCCCCCCCTATCTAACGTAGCCGACGTCAGAATCCCACTGCTACCCCTGCGAGATATTCTTGTTTTTCCCTCGACGGTCGTTCCATTATTCGTCGGACGAGAAAAGTCTATTCAGGCACTTGAACAAGCCATGGCTGCCAACAAAGAAATCCTGCTTGCAGCACAAATCAAAGCGAAAACCAATGAACCCGCTCCTGAAGACATTTATAAAGTGGGGACGATCTCCACGATTCTTCAGTTGTTAAGGCTACCAGATGGCACGGTAAAGGTACTCGTGGAGGGCCAAAAACGAGCCAAAATCAAAGAGTTCGTGCAAACAGAAGAGTTCTTCTTCGTGGAAGCATCACCATTACACGAAAAAGAATCTGATGGAGTTGAAAACGAGGCTCTCTTACGTACTGTCAAAATGTCTTTTGACAACTACGTGCGTCTTAATAAAAGGATTCCTCCAGAGATGCTACTTTCCATTGCATCAATGGATGATGAATCGAAACTCGCCGATACACTTGTGGCTCATTTAAACAACCTAAAGCTTCAAGACAAGCAACGCCTACTTGAAGAAACTGACCCTGCAAAGCGTCTTGAAGAACTCTACGGCTACATACAATCTGAGATAGAGATTATGCGCGTCGAGAAGAAAATCCGCGCACGAGTCAAACGCCAGATGGAGAAAACGCAAAAGGAGTATTATCTCAACGAACAAATGCAGGCCATTCAAAAAGAACTTGGCGACCGCGACGATGGACGCAACGAGCTGATGGAAATCGAGACGCAGCTCAAGAAGAAGAAAATGGCCAAGGATGCTAAAGACAGAGTTTCGAAAGAGATCAAAAAACTCAAACAGATGTCACCAATGTCTGCCGAGGCTACTGTTGTTCGCAATTATATAGACACGATACTATCGTTGCCATGGGACGAAGTTTCTGAAGAAATTCGCGACACCGTTTTCGCTGAAGGAATTCTCAATCGCGATCACTACGGCCTGACGAAAGTCAAAGATAGGATTTTGGAATATTTATCCGTTCGCACCCTAGTTAAACAGGTCAAAGGCCCCATTCTATGCTTAGTGGGACCTCCTGGTGTCGGTAAAACATCCCTCGCGCGGAGTGTTGCTGCCGCTACAGGTCGGGAGTTTGTCCGTGTGTCGTTGGGCGGAGTGCGAGACGAAGCGGAAATTCGCGGACATCGTCGCACCTACATCGGTTCCATGCCTGGAAAAGTCATTATGGCGGTTAGAAAGGCTGGCAAATCAAATCCCGTAATTTTACTAGACGAAATTGATAAAGTCAGCCAAGACTTTCGAGGCGATCCCTCAGCAGCACTGTTAGAGGTCCTCGATCCAGAGCAAAACTCGACCTTTGTTGATCACTACCTCGATCTTGATTACGATCTCTCAAAAGTTCTGTTCTTGGCCACGGCAAACTCACTTCACACCATCCCTGCACCATTGCTGGATCGCATGGAAATCATTAGCTTGGCTGGCTATACAGAAGACGAAAAACTCAATATCTCGAACCAGTATCTGATTCCCAAGCAGGTCAAAGCAAACGGCCTAGAGAAGCAGGAGATAAACTTCACACCCAAGGCCGTTAGAGAGTTGATCCGCTTCTATACACGAGAATCAGGAGTTCGCTCACTCGACAGAGAGATCGCCTCGGTTTTTCGCAAACTAGCTAGGCGCCACTTGAAGAAAATTGAACTAAAACGAAAAGAAGATGCGAAGACAGACGATCCCCTAAAATCTCAACTTGAGTTGAAAGATGGTGACATCACCGAAAAAATAACGGAAAAATCTATCAACAAATACCTCGGCCCAAGAAAATTCCGAATTGGGCTACAAAACTCTGTCCATGAAATCGGGTTGTGCACAGGGATGGCATGGACGCAGGTGGGCGGTGATCTTCTTGTTACCGAGGTGGCCATTGTTCCTGGCAAAGGCAAACTGACGATCACCGGCAAGCTTGGTGAAGTCATGCAAGAGTCTGCACAAGCTGCTTTCTCTTACGTAAGGTCACGAGCCACATTCCTCAATATCGACGAAGAGTTTTACACGAAAGTCGATATCCATATCCACGTTCCCGAGGGCGCGATCCCTAAAGACGGCCCTAGTGCAGGCATAACTATGGCAACAGCACTTACCAGCGCCTTGACAATGAGACCTGTCAGTAAAGATGTCGCCATGACAGGTGAAATCACTCTAAGAGGGCGTGTTTTACCGATCGGCGGCTTGAAAGAAAAAATGCTTGCGGCTCATCGGGGAGGTATTAAAAAGATCATCATCCCCGCTGAAAACGAAAAAGACTTGCAAGATGTACCAAAGAATATTTTAAAAGACATTACAGTCGTTCCAGTAGAGCATATGGACAATGTTTTGATGCATGCTTTGGTTTGGAAGCATCCTGACGAAAACCCCGAGTCGGAAGAGGACGATCTTTTCGAGCGACTGAAAAAGGTCACAGAAGCAGAGATTGCTGACCTGGCTTTTGCTCACTAAAACTAATCATAAAATCTGTACAAACCTAAAGTAGTTTTCGCTACTTTAGGTTTTTATTTTGACTCTTCGATCCTCTCAAAGATAAATTTTTTCTAATAGCTACCGAAACCTCCCTAAGGATAGGTCTGATTTTGAGGATAGCTATGACGAAAAAATTTCCGTCACCAACCGAAACCTTGACATTTGTCGAGAGCCTAAAAAAGCGTTGGATGGCTACGGTAGATGCCATTATCGATCCACTGATGATTATCGACAAAGACTATAAAATTCAGCAGACCAATCAAGCTATGGCCGACCACTCAGGGCAGTCCATTAAAGCGCTCATTGGACAAAAATGCTACCAAGCCTTTGCGAATAGAACCTCTCCCTGCCCTGGTTGCCAGATACAAGAGTCGAGAGAAAATGATCAATCCGCTCAATTTGAGCTCGATGGAGTGGCAGCCGAAAAATTTCATGAGGTCACCTCCCAACCGATTCACAATGAAAACGGTGAAATTGAGGGTGTATTGCAGATTTATCGTGATAGAACCCTTGCGAAACGAATGCAAAAACAACTTTTACAACACGAAAAACTAGCATCAATAGGGCTCCTTGCAGGTGGTATAGCTCATGAAATTAACAACCCTTTAGGTGGAATATTAGTTTTTTCTCAAATGCTGCTGAAAGAAATCGACCCAAAGGACCCTCATTACGAGGACGTCAAAGAGATTGAAGCTGCGACTCAGCGCTGCAAGTCCATCGTAGAAAACCTTCTGGACTTTGCCAGACAGCAGCCTGGGATTCATGACGATAAACTCGTCTCCGTCGATCTAATTCCCTGCTTAAGATCAACGATCAAGTTTGCCTTGGTTACAGACAACGCGAACGACTATGACGTTTCGGAGAACTATCAGGTCGATGAAATGATGGTCCTTGGCAATCGCAACAAAGCCATACAAATTCTTCTAAATCTGATTCAAAATGCGTTTCATGCGATGCCGGACGGTGGCAAATTGATTGTAAATGCCAATGTAAAAGACGAGCTGGCCACAATTGAAATCATTGATAGTGGAGTTGGCATCCCGAAAGACGAAATCCCACACATTTTTGATCCATTTTACACGTCCAAAGAAGAAGGTCAGGGAACCGGCTTAGGTCTCTCCATATGCCATGGTATCGCCGAAGATATGAAAGGCAGTATTGAAGTCGAAAGTCAGGTAGGAAAGGGTAGTTGTTTTCGGCTTAATATTCCATTGGCAAATAAACAAAAAAAATCAGCATGAGCCTAAACCAACCAATCAACCCCAGCGCAAATACCAAACATAATGGCTATAAAGCTTTATTTGTTAGTTTGCTATCGGTTTGTCTTGTTGCTTTTATATATATCGGCTCAAGCTCGGATCAGGTAGCCCGAACTACCCCTTTTTATACCTCTTTGGCAAATGTCTTGTTTATGATCGTTTCGGTTTTTTGCTTATTCACCGCAATGGTCACAACATCTTCCGACAGTGATAAATCCCGTATTCTGGACAACGGATTCATGGTCACGACTCTATCCATGGTACTCATAGGGCTTGAAATTATTTCCAACCAAATTCCTGTCGCTGAACATACCTATTTTTGGATGACAGTCATCGTATCTGCGTTTATTCAACTGAATTTGGCAGAGTTTATTTTTCGCATTGCAAATATTTCTGGATATATTCCAAGAGCTGCGGGCATATTAAATCTCTGCCTCGTATTGGCTGGGGCCTTCTTCATAATGGATGATCTAGGGATGAGTCGTTCGGAGGAAATCCTCCTTAAACAAGGAGTTTTACATCACTTTCTATTTGCCAACAATCTTCTCTTAATAGTCGCTTTCACATATGTCGATCCGTCGATTCGAATGAGCCCAAAAGCCCTTTGGCAGTCTCTTAAATTCCGCCTCTTGTTTAGCAGTCAAAGGACAAGCGAAAAACACACATTCTATGCCATCATCGGCTTCAGTCTGATACTTTGCCTAACCGCTGTTGCAGTGCTTTTTTCTATGTTTAACTCAAGCGAGCTAAACACTGGACCAGCTCTCTATATGCCAATCCTAGCTTGGAATCTATCCATTATTCCAATCTTTTTTTACAACTTGAAGTCGCTAAAGATTGAGCACCAAAGGCAACATGAAAATAATAGTTTAGCAGCTTTAGTCTCTAGTCAAGCGCGAAGATTTATGAGCCGATACAACAAAGGAGATAGGTTTTGGTCTACCACCGTTGGACTAAGGACTGCAAACTTCATGATCGATCACGATCCGCAAGACAGTGTTCGTAAACTACTTCCTTCCTATATGGTCAGAATTCGTCAAAATCAAATACAAAAAATTGTCCATGAAGTACTCGCAAAAAAGTTGATAGATAAACGCGTTGTATCTAATCAACTATACGGCACCATCGATCCGGAGTTCTCGGTTCGTCCCTGTATTGATGTCATTTTAATGTTCACAACGGTCTACCTCGATGCCATTCCTATAGTAGAGTCTCGACTAAAGAACCTGGCTAAACTGCTTCCTATACTCGACGATGACCTGGCGAAAAACATTGATGAAGATAAGGTGGAAAGAAGCTTTAGTCGCATTCAGTGGTTTTTTCACGTTGATTTCGACTGGTTTGATCAGCACATGACCACAACGTTTGATCGAACAAGCTACGAAGTGAATATTGATAATCTTAGGTTAAGAGACAGGCAGAAGATCATTTCGATTCTAGAGAAAAACAATCTCATGGGTAATTTTATAGGGATTGGTGAAAGGGCCAGAGAAAGGATTGTCCTCGAAGCTCCCTATTTAGCCAATATTATCGAAGCCTGGCCCCTAAACCTCATTGAGCATAATGATGACAAAGTCGACGGGGTCATATTTTTGATTCGATTCGAGCAATTAATCCCTAGAATGCAGAAGTATTTTAATCTAGAGATGATTCGCGAAGCCATCAAATTTCATGAACCCACAGAGGAAGCACGTAAAATCATAAACATAGCGGAACTAGAGATCAGTGGTTGCAACGACCTAAAATCAATAAAAAAGTCTATCAATTTCGTAAAAAACTATCCTTGGAAAGGATTCCGAGAAAAAGATTTAGCTCTGCAAGCATTAATCCGGGTATTCGATAAATCTAAGTCGTTAAAACTAGGTCCAAAGGAGCGATCAACATTAAAAGAGATGTTTGTCGAAACTGTGAATGGGATCGGATATCCAAGTCAAGAGATCCATCTTGGGCACATGGAGAAAATGAAAATCCGAAGATCAGACTACCTGGTAAAAGTCATTCAAAATCATCATGACAGTAGATTCATTGAGGGTTGGCTATTGCTAGCTACGACGTCGCCAAAGGTATACGGTGAGAAAGAAATTCTTCAACTACTAGCTGCCATTAACAAGTTTTGCAAAACCTCCAAACAAACAAAGAACAGTGTTTTGAATGCAAAAATACCAGAGGCATTCTTTAATTTGAGCCAAGAAATCTCAGTCAATCATATTGAACTCATTTCGGACACATGCAATCAAATTGCCAAGTTACTGATAAGATCCGAGGCCGATCCAGAAGTCTTTTGTTTCTTCATCGATGGTAAGGTATTCCTAGAAGGCAATCTAAAGTGCGATATTAGCTTAACACGTAACACTACGATAGCCCTACAATCTCTATTTTCGTCTATGACAAATCGAACGGGAAGCAATCCCTCAGTACTCCATTCATTGGGACTTCGATGGAAAATTCTCGAAAATCAGGCGAGCAGAAATCATCCAAATGCTTCTTAATTCGGAAGCCAAAAAAACTCTGGATTAGTGGAATAGTCTTGACTAACGAGTGCCTTTTGTTCCGCTATAGTCGAAAGATCGAGAATCACTTCTAAGGGAATGGGCCCCATATCAATGACTGCCTTTTGCTTTTGATCAAAAGCCAATTGTATTTGGTTTAAGAATTCGGCTAGGTTACCTACCTCATTCTCATTAACTCGTTTGACAATATCATATCTAGCTGCCCGATAGACCCGATTTGACTCTCTCGGAAAAACATTAGCAATAAAAACTGCAGGCTTTTTTTCCCCATAGAGAAAGGAAAATGAAAGTGCCATGGGAGCATTCTCAATCCACTTAGCACCCCAAGAATAAAGGAAATTACGCGTCAGCTCAGCAAAGACAATACCATTTATGATAATAAAGGGTCGTTTGCGACCATTGAGTAGGGGAATAGGGTCCATCCCCCCTTCGAAAGCCGATGGTTTCGCCTTGATCGACATCTCTTTTCCGTCACGCCACACATTTAATTCGATAGGTTTCGTCGACGAAAGCTTCCAAGTATATCCCGAAAGAGGTAATTTACCCCAAGGTTCAATTTCCAGGTAGCCTTGCCGATCGATGGGTATACCATCAACCTGCGTCACGACATCGCCAACTTTTAAGGTATTTCTAAATGCCGAATGTCGAAACACTCTTTCAATCCAAAGCCCTTTTAAATCAGCGTTTTTCAACTTTACTTTACGGAATAGCGAGTCTGGAATGGTTCTAGTGGCAATACCCATTTTAGCGAAATCTTTAATGTTCGAGCGATAGTTGTTAAGAAATTTACGAATGACGGGCGAAGGTAGAGCAAGTAGCTCTCGTTCATTCTGATGAATCACAAGACCACAAACTTTTTTCTGGCAAAAAATAGGCGCTGAATTCATAACAGAACGCCCACCTTTCGCCATCACCATAACTGGTAGCGGGTAGAACGATGTCCGACTTCTTATCGTTCTAAATTCTCGGATTGTCTTTTTTAATGTTTCAAGCCTGTTATTACGTAGATTTTTCACCTCTACTCTTTGATTGGGCTTCACATTTTCGGCAAAGGTCAAAGGAACGAGGTCACTTGGCTTTGGCAGTTTTAGTATGGCGAGCTGAGCATTATTGTCGAGGTATTCCAGTTTTAAGGTTCGAGGGGAAGCATCTTGACCTAAATAAGCCTCCAAAAATGTCGATTGATCCACGACTTTGGAAGAAACCAACAACAAGTCCTTGTCTATAACCAAGGCGTTCGATGATATGGTCCTAACCTGCTCACGTTTCCATGGTGTACGTTCATCAACTTTTTGAACAAATGATTTTATTCTAACAATGGAATCTGCTTTCGAGTTAGATGCTATGATAAACGACGATGCCAATACGATCAAATATAAGATCAACTAAGCCCCCTCATTCAAAAAGTACTCGGGGTCGACGCCATAAGTTTCGTTAATCCGAGGATCCGCCGATTCTAAATTGGACCAATCCATCACTACTGGTTTATGAGATCGCCAAAACTTCAGTTCAAGTACTTGCTCCTCACCTCTAGCTCCCAAAATATTATGCAACTGTTTTAAACTAGTAATTTTCTCAGAATTCACCTGATCCAAAACACTTTCTACCTGAGACTGCGCAGCCGTATTAATTTCATCAACTAAAACATCACTCAAAACAACAATGTCCTTCTGGTCCTGAAACCGTGGAACTTTAAACCCATAGTAATGCAAATATCGTAGATGCAAAGGTGCTCTTCGGTACCACTTTTTGCCCCACCCTTCCAGATAATTCCGGCTCAGAAGCGAAAACACCAGGCCACCATAAACAATATAACTTGGACGATTATGAAAAAGATTGCCACGATAATAGTGTTCTTTTTTGTTCATTAAAGGAATTTCAATGACGAGACTTTGCTTACTGCGAAGAACTGTTAGTTTAACACTTTCACTCTTTAGTTTGAGATCAGCTATAGTCTTAAAGCTAAGCCTTTCTCCGCGAAAATCAATTTTACCGTCAACTCCGATTTCATATTCATCTACATGAGTTATAATATCGTTCGCATGAAGCAACCCCTGATAGGGCGCGTACTCAGTAACATCGCTAACGACAACACCTACCGATGACTCCAATCCATAGTGCTTTCTTATATTGGCATCACTTAGTAAATCTTCGCCAATAATGATTCCATCTACAGGATGTCCATCATATACTCCATCTTCAATATCCTTTAGGAAACGTCTCACCACCAAGGTTGGTATGATATACCCTGTGTTCTCGGCTGAGGTGTTTGCTTGAAATGCCACGCCCACCACTCGATTATTTAGGAAAACGGGGCCACCGCTGTTTCCAGGATTAATGGCTGAATCAACTTGTATCAATAAATGCTCGTCAAATCCAGAATGGACATACCGCCTAAATCCAATCCGAGACACTATCCCTTGAGTGACCGAAATCTGCTCACCGCCTGTCGGATACCCCACTGTAGCAACCTTACTTTGAAGTTTTGGAAAGTCTCCAAACTCCAATGTTTTTGAGCCTTTGAAGTAATCCGCCGGCTCCACTTGAAGTATTGCCAGATCGGCGTCATGGGCGATAAACTCTACTTTCGCTGGTTCCGAGTTGGCGTCACCATCCCGCTGCACCCGAATGACTTTGCCATGAGCCACCACATGAGCATTCGTCATAATTCGATTGCCACCTATATAGAAGCCCGATCCTGAGGATGATCGTTCGTTATCGAACTGCCAAGGCTGAACATAGCTAGGGTCAGCCGAAACAACATAAATCTTAAAAACAGACCGCCTAACTTCGTCTAATTCAAAAGATTTCTTTGGCTCACATGCGGCAAGGAAAACCATACACCAGAGAATAGAGATAAACTTAATCATAAACTACAGCCTTCGATAGCAACCGAACTAATGGAAGAATAGGCTCCGCGGGCATCAGTCAACTCTTCCCCTTGGAGTTCACCTGATGCAACTTTTTCTTGAATCTGAGTTCCCAATGAACCCGCAAGTCCTGACGTCAACTGCTCCTTCAAAGCTTCGTTGCTTGAATTTTTATCAGTGTTTTGTCCACTTATGGAATCGCGTTGAGACTTCAGTCCCGCCAAGGACTCTATAATACTCGCAGAAATCGAATCAGGTATGCCTGAAATGTTTGCAAAACCTCTCGAAGTGGCATCAAGGTCGTTAAATATTGCAAGCAACATTGAGTTGGCAGCTGAAGTAGTATCTGTCGGAAAAATGATATCTGTCACCTCTGCCAGCTCGGTGACTGCTGACACATACTCGCTGGTACTGGCTACTGATTCTGGTTGGCCTAATAAATCGGCCCGCCTCTGGAGGTTGGCATCTCCGCCTTCAGGAGCGTAGAGAACCACTGAGTGGAACAATATCGCCTCCGAAAGGTGGGCGAAAGCCCAATTGAAATATGATTTAGGTTTCAGTTTGACCTCGCCGCGGCTTGAACAATCCTCGGATCCATGACGAATATCAGCGCTACCTTCAGTTAAAATTTTTACTTCATCCCCAACAAAGGGGCAAAGAACTTCGATAGCCTGATTGATGTGATAGAGCACCTGCCCGCCTTCATTTCTGGCAGAGGTGGCATCCTTCGGTAACAATACAGGTAAGTCTTTGAAGACTCCGGTAGTGGGTGCTCCTTCTATGTTGCCACTTCGATTACCCTCTAGAATAAAACCTGAGCTGTCATTTGTATCGATTCCAATAAGCCCACTCAAACCAGACAGAGTATCCGCAGCAGTGGAGCCTTGCAGAGCGGTTTCGTCGTCGTTTTGGGAAATAAGTTTGGTGACCAACTGAAAACTATCGATACCTGCCAAAGCCATATGAATGGAGCTCAGTGTAACAGCTACGGCTTCGCTTTCCGGCGCCAGATCTCTAGCTTGGCTAGCATAGGAAAGCGCTTCTTCGTATTCCCCTTTGTTATATTTAGCCTCAGCTTGAGACTGTAGATCGATAGCATTCTGATTGTAGGCAGGATCGGCGATAAACCCAAGGATGTTAAACGGTTCGCCACAAGAGGAAGAAAGCAAAACCAAAACAATTATTGGCAAAACACCCAAACCAAAACGAGTCTTAGCAGTCTTTGGTACAAAAAAAAATTTCATGGTAACTCCACTTCACAGTATCACTACCATTATCATCGTTTCATTAAGAACAATCAATCCGAGTCCACTCGAGGCCTTCGCGATGAGCGACAAACCAGGGGTTTAGGATTGGAGGTTTACCGTAACTCAATTCGTTTCCATGATAATCGCTTATAGAATACCCCTTCATAGCATTCACCAGAGCATGACCTGCTGCGATGTCCCACTGGCTTGTTGGGCCCAAGCGAGGATAGATATCAATCGCACCCTCTATCAAACGACAAAACTTCAGTGAAGAACCAATCGTCTCTGTTTCCGTAAAACGATTATGCATCAAGAACTTGTCAAGATCAGAACTCTTATGAAAATGACTGACTCCAGCAATCCGATTAGAAGACGGAGAAGGGGACAATACCTCAAAGTTTTTTTGAACTACGCCGTCCCAAGCGGTAAAAAGCTCATCAGTAAAGGGAGCATATACAACACCTGCCATGGGCTTGCCGTCTTCGAGAAGAGCGATATTAACTGTAAAGTCGCCAGTTCCTTTCAAGAAATCTTTGGTTCCGTCTAAGGGATCCACAAGCCAAACCTGACCCTGTGAAAAGTTAAACTCTCCTGAAGCTGGAAAGTCTTCCTCACTGACGACAGGAATACGCGAGTTCAACTCTCGCAATCCTTTAACTATGATCTGATGCGCTGCAATATCAGCTTCGGAAACAGGAGACTGATCAAGTTTTGTTTGAACATCAATCTCCTTATTTTGGTAGTACTTCATAATCGTTCTACCGGCAGATTTCGCAAGGTGGGAGACTTCAATATGCATCAGGATGGTTCCAAGGATTTTTTCAAAAGCCGACTAACAAGTTTTCCATCACCGCCCGAGCCAAGTTCCGCAAGAATTCCTTTCATCAAAACGCCAAATTGACGCTCTTCAGTCTGGGATAAGAAGTTATCAATGACTTTCTGCGTTTCCGTCTCACCTAACTTTGTTGGCAGGTATTCGCTGACGATCTTGATCTCGTCTTGTATCGTGTCTTTTTTCTCGCCATCGGGATAGTCATCTAAGGACTTTACCAGTCGTTTCTGGTAACTACCTAATATCTTGATAGTTTCTTCATCACTAAGGGAAGTAGCATCTTTAGAGTCGGTCAGTGCATACTTGCATTCACTTAGCACCATTCGCAAAACTTGGGTCCGAAACTTGTCTTTGTTTTTCATTGATTGTTTAATATCGGAAGATATTTTATCCATTAGCAACACGATTCACTCCAACTGTAAAAACATCTTAGTCTTTAATACCTAAAATTAGGGAAAAATACTTCACAAAAAATCGTTGAAATTTACGTGTTTTCGTTGGTATTGTGCTGCCCTGCATGTGAAGCACTAGGCAGACAACTAAAACAGTCAATTTGACTTATAAATATCAGGAGCAGTCATGGCAAAAGGTAAGAATACGAGAGAGTTGATTAGACTAGTCTCGACAGAAGGCACAGGGTACTTCTATACCACCTCTAAGAAGCGTGGACGTGAAAAGGTTCAACTCATGAAGTACGATCCAAAGATTCGCAAGCACGTACTTTTTAAAGAGGCGAAAATTAAGTAAGTTTCTGCAAGCATGACCAGAAAAAAATGGAGCTATCTCAGCTCCATTTTTTTTACCTATTGTTGCCAGTAAATAGGACCTTTCTAAGCAAAGAAAGGCCCAGGAAGAGAAGATGCTTATATCCAATGAGATATAATCATTTGGATCCGAAGATCCTTTGGTACCTTACCAAAGAATTCTGTAAAATCAAACATATTCGTCGCGAAATCAGCTTAATATCTTTCGGTTAAACAGCTCCATTACGGTCAAATTTCTAGCCGCAGACATAGTTAAGATTTCTTTTACCTGATCTTTCTGCATCACTGTAGAGTCCTTAACGGATTCTACGAGTTGAGCAGAAAGGCGATCTTTCTCCATGTATATTTTGAGAGCTTCGTACCAGAATTTAACCGGAATACTTCGCAACCAAGTTAGCCCCTCTTTGTAGACAACATAGCTAGCAATGGACGAAGCAAGGATCGCAATCTGATGGGTTTCCGGTAATCGTTCGAGAATTCTAGAACGATACTTTTCTCTCAGCACAGGCGGACAGTGTTCTACGATCACATGCTGATAGAGATCGTTTTGTAA
Source organism: Pseudobacteriovorax sp. (assembly GCA_013215145.1). Lineage (GTDB taxonomy): Bacteria > Bdellovibrionota_B > Oligoflexia > Oligoflexales > Oligoflexaceae > DT-89. Next base: position 95,679 of record JABSRP010000025.1, on the reverse strand, counting down.
AATATCTTCTTGGTTTTCCGTAAAAGCTTCCAACAAGACATCAGTAATACGATTAATCTCTTTCGAAATCAGCAACGATAACTCAACTAAAGACTTATTACCGTCATCTTCGGCATAAGCACGGAATAGTAGTTTTGCTTCGGCGTCAGCCCTTTGCCGTAAAATATCGATAATTTGATTAACATACTCCTCCTTTATCACCATAAACTCTTCCTTAGAAAGAGTTAAAGACGCGATAATCTCATAGCTTGAGCAGATGACACCTGTCTTGTTAGCTGAGGAGTCCTTGATGATGAAGATCCCTTTTTGCTGTAGGTGTCCACGGGCCTCTTCTGTAAAGAAGATGTTAGCACCCTCAATAATTGCTCTAACTGAGGCAGTACCATCCTCTTTAAAGAACTCTTGCCAGTTTTTCCCATTTACCGAGTACGGTCGTCCCCCAGCAGGAATAAAGATGTCCGCGTACACCCGACGATAAATACTATTACGGATTTTAATTTTCTCATTGCTATCTGCGGCGATGACGAAGGCCTCTTCTGATTTGCTCAGTTTTTTGGAGTCAAACTCAACAATAGACTTCGACTCTTCCACCAAACGCAGCAACTCATCCCATTGCAAACCCTCAGGATCATAAGCAGCTCCAAAGCCATCTGATATCGAGACGACCCGAGCATTTTCGCCATACTCACGGTGTAGAATCTTCAATTCGTTTCCGGCCACATCCCCATCAGGACCACCAGTCATCTTTACTTTAAATGGGGTCGTTTTCGGATCGATACCAATGAACTTCAAGGTATTATCCAAAAATACATTGAGTCCTTCAGAAGTCACACCGAACTCTTTATGGTTGATACCTTCTCCAGGCTTTGATGACATAAATGCCGACGCATAGCGATAACGCCTCCGCGATGCCTGCTCAGGAATCCAAGTGATCAGCTCATTGGTCATATTTTCATCAGGACCGAGGTAAATAATCTCAGTTTTGTCGTAGTAGGTGACAAGTTTTTCGCTGGTTTCGTGCGACTCATCTTCTTCTACCAAAAGGTCAAGTAGTGCATTGACGCTACCTTTGACAGCTTGATCTTTGTGGCCTCCGGGTCTCAAAACGAGGACCGCCTTAGATCCGCCTTCAGGAATATCCTTATTCTTCAGTTGCTGTGCGTGACTCAAGCCATAGACCTCATCGAACATGCCAGCCAACGCCATATCGTAATCAGCCCCAGACCTTGGCATCACGACCCTCATCCCACCACGGGCGATATCTTTCCATCGCACCTGAAAGAAACGAAAGTCTTTACCAGTAATGAAAAAGATTCCAAACGGCTTGTCTGGATAATGCCGACTATCGAGTACTTCAGGACTCATCCTGAACGCTAGACCTGTTTTAGTCGGAAGAAAATAGTTAGTTTTGATACAGTATTTTGTAAATTTCAGACATTTTTTGAATATATGCCTATCAATCTCTTCAAATATGAGATCGATCTCGTGTTCAATCGCAGTCAGTCTTTCTTCTCGCTCAGATTCCCACTCACCTTCAGGCAAACTAGGATCGAACTTGGCTCGGAAAAACTTGACGATCATATCCAGTAGTTTTGGATTCTGGGCAAAGGTATTACTTATTTTGTAAAGCGAGTAGGCGTATGGGTTCCGCTTGCTCAGAAAAATGTGACAGTAATTAGCAAAGGAGCGGATGAGATGGGTCGCGTTTATGGAAAACTCAAACGGTGCCTTGCTAAACTGGGAAAACTCGTCGTAGTCGACCCAGCCCAAAGTTCTCAGCGCTTTATTTAAACGAATCATTGGTACGAAGCTATTACGTACTTTTTTGCCGGAAGCATGGGATACAATAAAGTGCATGACAGTGATATTTTCGTCATATCCGGTCTCAAAGTTGGCAACAAAGGCACGACCTATATTAAAGTCATATCGATGGATGAGACTAAGGATAGGCTCCATCATTTCCGCAGCATTCACGTTTTTTAAACCCAATGTCAGCCGACCTACTGGGGAGTTATCAAAAACATCTAAAAAGGTGTGCGCCCCCTGATGAGCATTCATATGCTTCACCATGCGGAAGGTAATACTGAGACGGGCTGCCGTCGCATAGATCACAAAATCATTATCCAAAGCGTTGCAATACTGTTCAATCTCCGTTTCGGAATCTGGGTACTCCTGCAACATAAGCCTTTTGGCATCAGAGATTTTTTCAACGATCCGTTTGTTATCAGCTTCAATCGGTCTGTGACCCGAACAAAAGAAAGTAGAAAGGAATAAAAGATTATCCCTAGAGAAATACAAAGCTCCCATTTTGAGCTGATTTTTTGAGATTCTTGTCGCCATATCCACTAGAATCTCGCGGTCACCACCCGGCCCAATATAAGTGACCTTGGATTTGTCACGATCCCAAAGCTCGACAGTCTGCTTCGTTTCAAACACATGACCCGTAATAATGGCGGATAAGTGCCTTACTTTTTCTTGCCTTGGCGTGGTCTGATAGTAAATTTTAGGCATATTGTTAAAGAACCAAGGAGTCAAAATCGAAATACTCTGATCGAGCCCCACTCTCACCGTATCAGCGATATCGTCGATATAGTTTTCCAGCTGTTCGCCAGAGATCTCCTTCGAGTAAGACGGCGCCTCCTCTGGTCCCGGATTCATCTCGATACCCATCTCTTCTTCTTGAGCGCCCTCAATCCGAAATTTTTTTTGCTCTGCCATGCTGTTTGCCCTTTGATTTAACCTAAAACTTACTAATCTCGCGCTGCCTGCGACCAGTCTTCATGTAAACGGAGAAACTCTTTTGAATCCAGCGTTTTTTCAGGATGTTTTTTTACTAGCTGAATCACCTCGTCCGCCGGTGACTTTCCGGAGAACGTAAATCTTTCCGCAAAAACTTCCAAGACTTTTCCCGTGCTTTTTCCTTGATAGCATGATGGTAGGCGGTGAAAACCCTCCAATGCCATTTCCAATAGACTTTTACAAATCTTTGCCATTTCTGGATCGTCGAGTCCGTAAACCGACCGTTGCCAAAAACTATCTAATTGATCCAATTTTGAACCAAGAGTATCAATCACCCTAGTCACTATTTTTGGATCATAAAGCAGCGCTGCCGATATACTCGCAGGGACTGTCTGCCAAGCGGTGGCCTGACAATCGATCGATCGCAGCTCAAGAAACCCCTTAGGCCTAACTTCAGGAAAATGGAGGGTTAAATGAGTTTTAAAGTCCTGTAAATTCGGATATGTACCATCGATACCGTGAGCTATCCATTGCCGAAAGCTTACGGGGGTTTGGGTGACCTTGAAGTCCAGAGCCTCTACAAAAACAACGTGGGCTGACAGAACGTGATCTAAATAAGCATCGACACAGCTATCGAGATCTAAACGGGTCAATACTTTGGTAAGATCAGGATACCCGGTACGCCCCGCATCCAAGTGACGCCAAATGTTCGCACGAATGGTTTTGAAGCCGTTTAGCTTACCTGACGTCACTGGTGAGTTGGCAAAGATGGCCGTAAGAAAACTGGCGGCAAGATTCGATGCTAAATATCGGTTGGCAAGGGTATGCTCGGATTCTCCAAAATCCAAATTCACTTGAACCGTGGAGGTTTCTCTCATCATCCTACGACCATAGGGGCCAATTTGCGTGAAGTATCGATCCATGGCCTGATAGCGAGGCTTAGCCATTTGTAGACCGATCTCCTCAGCACTAGCCCAAGGATGGGTCCCATTTTGAAGAAATACGACCCCCTCCTTCTCAAAGGCCCGGTTAAGTGTGCCTTGAATCTCAGAAACCCTTTGGGTGGCATCGGTTAGACAGGGAAAGGGACGGGTGGAAAACTCGAGTTGCCCTCCGGGTTCGAAGGTTAGCTGCTCGTCGTCACCTATGCCGATACTAGCAACAGAGCCATCAGCATTACTCCGAATGATCCAGCCCTCGCTATCGCTAACTAGCTTCTTTAAAATCGACAGCAAACTCGTTGAACCGTTTAGTGGTATCATTTTAGGATTAGTCGCTAGAGACGATGAAACGAAGGGCATCATCTCGACTTCGATTCCCACCATTCCAGGCCAAATTGGGTGCTTAGTCCCATAATCTGCAGGGCGCAGTCGGAAGACGTTTTCTTTTACATGTTGTCGGCATTGATCGAGACTAATTCTATCGGGTAAGGTTTCCAAAGGTAAGCCCCTATATGTTTGGAAGGGTTAGCATATCGCCTTACCAATACAGTTTTCTGACAGACAAGGGAAGCACTACTCTGCTTCCATCTCCACGTTGATGGCAAAATCAGTAATACCGTTCTTTCTAACTGCATCGATCAGTTTCATTACAGTGCCGTGTGGGGTTTTTTGGTCAGCAGCAATAAGGGCCTGAACGTTTGGTTGGGTTTGTTTGCGCTCTGCGATTTTTGCCGCAATCTGTTCAAAATTTACGACATCTCCGTCGAGAAATATCTGAGAATCCTTATCAATGGCAAATTCTAGATTTTTTGACTCGGTAACAGTGCCAGTAGCTGCCTTAGGAAGGTCTAGCTCGATGGCCTGGGTGTTGATATAGTTGGCGGTCACCATGAAAATAATTAAAAGGACAAGGACCACATCCACAAAGGGTGTGACGTTGATATCGGTGATTCCATCGTCTTCGTCTAAATTGATTCCGCCTGCCATCGGCTTTCCTCCCTATTTGGTAATTTGGGCAACCACTATGTTTTTAACAGCCTCCGCATTGGCCAAGTGACGTTTCACTACCCTTTGGTAACCGTTATAGGCAATCACTGCTGGAATTGCCACTAGGAGTCCCACGGCCGTTGCCACCAAGGCTTCCGATATACCGCCCATGACCACCGAGGGCCCACCTGCCGGATTATTAGCAAGATCGTTAAAGGCTTGAATGATACCAATAACAGTCCCAAATAACCCAATAAATGGTGCGTTATTACCTAAAGTACCTAACACCACTAGCCCATGGTCTAGCTTTTGCCGCTCTCCGGCAAGATAGCTGTTCATCCCTTGCTCAACGGCTTCAGATCCTTTTTCCCGGAACTCTAAACCACGTAAGACAACCTGGGATTCGATGGCTGGAAAAGCCTCGCAAATGGACTTTGCGTCATCGTATTCCCGATCAATCATCTTTTTCGTGAGAGCCTCCGAAAACTCTCGGAAGTCTATCTTTATCCGTGTGTAAAAAATCGCTCTTTCGATCATAATTGCGATGGAAACTACGCTCAAAATAAGCAAAAGCCAAAGCACCCATTCACTTCCGAGCAAGGTCATTGCCAGTAACTTTTCTACGATATCGAATTCCATGAGATCCTCGTGGCCAAAGGTTGTTGCCTATCAATCGAAGTAAAATAAATATGTCACATGTAGTCCAAACGAGTCGATATATTTGGGTTCAGCATCCTCCTGATCTTGCGCTTCGATACTACCACTCGCGACGAAAACTCCCAGATCGATGTATTGGTCGCGACGCACTCTCCAGCTCCCTGACATCACAAGGCCCAATCGACACCCTTTCCATTTGCCAACCATCAGGTTCTGGGTGTGGTGAGCTCTCGTCTCGTAATCAACAATATCATATCGAAGGCCTATGAACGACTCCGAACGATACCGGTACCCCAAGTTGAGGCCGTAGTTCAAGAAGACGACGTCGCCAACAAAAAGCTCCGCAGCCCCAATTTGCGATCTGACATACTCTACACCAACTTTAGCTTCGATATCGCTATGGCTCAAACCGGCATGCACAGCCTGCCCGTAACCGTAAAACGTTGGCGTCTCCTCCTCTGCAGCGGGACGGGGAGAGAAAACCTGCCAAGAAAGCGAAGGTGCGAGGATGACCGCTGTTTCAGCGCGGCTGCCTGACGTGTATAATAGGCATCCAAACCCTATGAAAACCCTAAGAAATCCCAAGCCAGACATCATTTGTCGTGACTAACGCTCGAAATCAGAGCATCTTGGTAAACTTGATAACTTAGGAGATCATTTCCAAATCGACTCGACGACAACCTGGGAAGGCAATCACTTTGATTCGACTCAAAGACTGTGACCACGTCCCAAGCCTCACTATGCCTCATAAATCTTTTTTGCTCCTCGATTTTATGAGCGCGCGAGATCACCCAGCCCTTTCGATCTTCTTCGAACAAAAACCCCTCAGAGTTCCAGTGTTGTAGGAAAAAAAACTCCCGTTCCTCAGACAGCTTCCCCCATTCGTAGTGCATCTTCGGCGCCTGAATTGGGTTTTCGCGACTTCTTTCGTTCTCATAAACCAAAGATTCTCTCATCCGGTGGAACAGGGTTCTGGTTTTTCTGTGATCCTGAACCAGGTCGTAGATCAGTCTGGAGTCGTCGTTGTCGTCGGATAGCTTGATGTCAGGCCGAGTCGCTTTCACTCCGCCATTTTCTCCAAGTCGTGATTTAATTAGCTTTTTCAAAAGTTTTTTCACAACTTCCCTTGACATTAACCCTGGTAATCTTTATCTATTGTCGACACCCGACCTGTCAGAGGTCGTTTGTAAGCGGGAGTAGCTCAGTTGGCTAGAGCGACGCGTTGCCATCGCGTAGGTCGTGGGTTCGAGTCCCATTTCCCGCTCCATTATTTACCTCAGATTAAGTTATCTTTAAATATCACGTTTATACAGGATTTATATTGCCTAGTGTTGTATCAATATAGGCATGGTCTTTATCTTTAGCATACCAGAAGAACACAGCTTAGTGATTCCTTGAATCCATGTCTTGTGATCTTTCAAGGTCAAAACATATCGCTGATTAGGGTTTTGCGATGTTCCTTACTGCTGACGTAAGATTTATGAGAAAGCTCCGAGCTCCCTTGTTGTTGCTCCTGGTGGTAACGTTGTACTCGTGCCTCGTTACGGCGATAAGTTTTTTTTCTCGGTGCCAAGTGCAATGGGATACCTACAGCGCACAATGCCAAACTGGACTACTTACTATCAACGGCTCTAAGGAGCTTTCTCTGCTCTATCGACCAATTCCACACGGTAGTAGCCACCAATCACAATTCGATCATTGGAACTCTCCTGTTTCAGCCAATATTCAACAGTTTGTTCATAGAGGAGGCTCATTAGGTCTGACGACAGCCATCCCCTCGTGGGTATCGCGAGCCTCTCATCAATCGGGTATTTGGGCCCTAACAAAAAACACCTTTCTTTCGGCTTTTTTTCAGTCCTTAGTCCTAGCAAGCATCCTATGTGCCATCTTCTATTTATTCATATACAGACATCTAAATCAGCTCGCTTGGCGTTTGGGACACGCCAACGTCAATTTAGATGCCAACATCATTGGCGAAAGAAAGAGTTTGATGAGCCGCAATGTGGCAGCCATCAGGTTCCGCATAGGTTCTTTACAGACAAGTATCCAGGGTCAACTAAAACGCCGTGCCGAAGCCGAATACCGCCTTAAGAAACTCAACGCCAATCTAGAGCAAGAAGTTGAGCGACGGATAAAAGAGAACGAATCCCAAAGAGCCACATTGGAAAGTAATGCCAGACTTTCCCTCATCGGTGAGATGGCAGGTGGTATCGCCCATGAGATCAATAACCCATTGACCATTATTTACGGTTACGCCACCATCATACGTCGATTGATGGAGCAAAAGCCTTTGATGGAACAAGATAAGGCCATTGATATCGCCAAAAAAATAGAGCGCACCACCGAACGTATCAGTCGCATTATAAATGGACTATTAAACCTCTCTCGAGAGCCAGATAATTCTTCTTATAAGCGGGAAAAAGTCCAACGAATCATTTACGACTCTCTGGCGATCTGCCAGGAAAAGTTTAATCGTTGTGGGATCAAACTCAAAGTGAACATGCCCCCAGAAGATTGCTTTATCCATTGCCGCAGCCGCGATATCGGGCAGATCCTAATGAATCTCCTGAATAATTCGTATTATTCAGTTAAATGCCAAGAAAACCCGTGGATCCGCATCTCACTTGATATTGTCGACAAGGTCCGCATTCATGTGAGCGTTACTGACAGCGGTAATGGGATTCCTATCCATATACAAAAAAATCTATTTAAGCCATTTTTCACCACCAAAGACCCAGGAGTCGGGTCTGGTTTAGGGTTAAGTATGTCAAAGTCAATAGCAATCAATCATAATGGCATACTTACTTACGACCCTAAGTCTATTTTTCCACGTTTTATTCTTGATTTACCTTCTGCACTGAAATCTGACGGCAAATGATACGCCAAGTGATTGCATCAAGGAAATAAATCGGATACTAAATGGTAAACCGTTAATTTCTGTGGAAGGAACTTACCCAAATGACAGATGCCAAGTCTTACTGGGAGCGATACTACGCCGAAAAAAAGTTTAAGGATGGTAAAGCACCCAATCCATTTTTGGTTGAAATGCTTCCGCGACTTCAAAAGGGAAAAGTTCTCGACATTGCCATGGGAGAGGGCACCAACTCTGTGTTTCTTGCTCAAAAAGGATTTGACGTAAAAGGCTTTGATATCTCAAAAACCGCCGTTTCTAGGAGTCTCACTCTAGCTAAGGAAACCGGAGTTTCAATCGAAGCGAATTCGGCTGACCTTGACCTATTCCTTTTAGGAATCTTAGAGTATGACTCTGTGATAATGACATACTTTAAGCCTACTGTAACCCGCTATTACTCGTCCATCATCAGCGCAATGAAGCAAGGTGGGACTTTACTGGTTCACTCCTTTCACAGCTCGGAAATGAACGAGCCTATTGGCAAAGGAGAGTCCTATCGCGACTATTATTTCCATTCCAATGAACTACTCAAAAATCTAAGCGGGCTTCGGATTCTATTCTATCAAGAGCTTAATCATGGTGATGGGCAGATGGTACAATGTCTGGCGCAAAAACCGGTAGATAAAGATGCAGCAAAGCTGGGAATCTTCGATATGCACACGAAAGGACACAAGTCCGAGAACTCAAAACAGATCGAGCTAGCCGAGCAATTGTTTAAAAAATAACGTCCTTCGATAACCATCGTAGCAATCTAGGTGAAACTTTCATGACAACAGCGGAAATCTTAGAGGGCTGCACTGACAGTAACAGCACCTATGCGACCTTCAAATCTTTATTGGAACGGCTGAGCAGTACCGAAACACGAATCGCGGCACGCCAACAACTTGATAGCCTTCGCAGGACTTACGAAGCTGACCCAGACAAAGTTGGCTTTGCCGAAAAATATCACTTTTCGTTCCATAATATCCACCTCGGCTCTGAGCAAAAGAAGGTAACACTCTTACAACTTCCGAGTATTTTTGCTCCAGAGGAATGGTCTTATACCTTTTTTGAAGGGTTATCTCGTTACAGCCGTAACGACTTTAAAGCAAAAACAGTCATCGAACTTGGTTGCGGGAATGGTTGGATTTCTATAGCTCTAGCCATGATCAGCCCCTTAAAGATTATTTATGGCCTCGATATTAATCCTAGGGCGATTACTTGTGCAAAAATCAACACCTTCCTTAACGGTCTAGATCATGACGGTGCCGTCGTCGATTCCGGCAAATTTCCTCCGCTTTGGGAGCGGATAGAATTCCACGTCAGTGACTTGCTTAAAGCTATGATCGACAAAGACATTGTAGCGGACACAATTATCGGCTGTATTCCTCAGGTTCTTGCTCCCGACCCAAGCGAACTCCTGAAGATTGCCGAGGAAGGCGACTCGGACCAAGCTCTATACGATCTCTCCAACTATACTGCCGCTTATTGCTACATCGAGGATCATTTTGGCCTTGGATTGATTGTCAAGGCAAGTGAAGAGGCTGTAACCGTGATGCGGGCTGGTGGCAAATTGATTCTAAACTTAGGGGGAAGGCCCGGCAGGACTGTCTTAGAGGGACTTTTTTTAAGGCGAGGCTTCAAAATTAAGAAGGTCTGGGGAACCAAAGTATTACAGGCCGCGGATACGGAGATAGCCTCGCTAGTGGCCATCGAGGAGAGCTCGAATCATCGCTTTGAATTCTTCATGAATCAATCGAGCACGGAGCCTATTCCCGCCTCTACTGCCAAGGTTTTAAATGATGCGGGATCTGAAATATGGCATGCCTTGACGGTTTACGAAGCCACTCTTCCAGAGCACGATGCTATGGATCATATTCTAAAGTTTGTTAAGCTTCCAAAGCGCCAGCATCTTGAACACAGTATGGATCTTTCTGCTAGAGACGATTCGGTCTTTCGTGAACGCATTCGCTTTCTTGATTTTTTAGCCAGGCATCTGCAAGAGTCGAAAGAGCTTCCATATGGAGAAACCGAAGGAATATTCGAAGTACGAAAGAATATCTGTCAGTTTCTAAAGAGTTATTTTCGGAGCAAAGTTCAGATCAATCAAATTCTTATCGCCCCTTCGCTACTAGAAATCTGCGACAATCTAATTCGTGTGTATGCGCCCAAAATCGCTCTAGTAGATGGGCAATTATTAAGCCAGATGCGTGGAGAAAAACGAGAGCTTGCCCATCATATCGCCAAAATCATCGAGTCGCCAAGACATGTCAATCAATTAGAAATACTGATTAAAAAGTTATCTCCAGATCTGCTCATAACTTCGATCAGCCACAAGAAAAAAATATCCATGTCCGGATTTCAGAAACTGATCGAGCTGACATCCGATGATTCCTGCCTATTGGTCGTGGATTTAAGCGATGCATTCGAACTAACAAGCCAGCCAGAGACAAACCCAGTATTTTCCTTACTTGCTGATCAGCCGCTTCCTCCACATGTCATCGTTATATGTGATCTGGTAAAAAACCAGGTTTACCGTGACCTTCAACTTTCGTTTTTGATCTCAAGCGCGGAGTCGATACATCAAAATTTAAAGGCTGCCGCTGAATTAACCTACAGCCGAGCTCCGAGTTTTGCTCAATTCTACTACAATCAAATTTTTGCCGATCTTTTAAACTTTCAACTCGTTGAGGCCAGAGGACTTGATGCTGAGCCATTAATTGGTATCCAAGAGATTCCCGATTTCTTGACTGATATTAGCTCAGCAGCAAAAAAGGCTTTCGAGCACCCTGCCATCGCAAGGAGTTCACTCAATATCGACTCTTCAACTACTAGACTGGATTATGGAGAGAATATTTTTCCTATCTCCGAAAGACTTGTGACCTCAGTATTCGAAGCTTTCGCTCGCAAAGATATTTCAAATTCGGAACTCGATTACGAAGCACCTGTAAAAGCTTTTGTGAGTCGAATTTTCACTTTTACAGATCGAGAGGAGGGACGTCTATTTTGCAATTTTGGTAGTGGTGTAGCACCACTTTTTGCCGAGATTCTGAAATATATGGCTACCAAAAAAGCCTCTTTAATTATCCCAAAAGGGTCTTATGGTGAATTTGCCGCTGCAGCAGACTTCTTTCAGATCCCCGTCATTCATTGTCAAACCGTCAAGGAACATAGGTTCAAATACAGCCCGAAAGCCCTTCACGAAGCCTTATCCGAGCAAAAAAACCCTTGGGTTTTTATAAATCTACCATGCACCAATCCGACAGGAGCCAAATACACACAAAATGAAGTTTGTGAGCTTTTAAAAGTTACGAAAGCTCACGGTGCAACCGTTATCTTTGACACGACCTTTGCCGGCCTAGAATTCGCAGGGACGTTTGATAAGTTTCTTTTGAGCCTGAAACAGGATCCAGACTTTGTGATTCTCACTAGCATGTCAAAACTCTTTGCTGCCGGTGGTTTGCGGTATGGCTCTTCTATAACCAATATGCGAGATCTCTCAACCTCCATGACTCACTCAGTCTATAGAAAACCTCACAGTACCGTCCTGCATATTGCTAGTTCGATCATAGAGTCATATATTGAGCAACATCCTTTACTGATCGCGGATCTTGCTGAACAAAGACTGATACTGAAAAACAGATCTGAACTTCTAGCATCAACCCTACAGTCTCTTGATTGGGAAACCTTGAACTGCGAAGGGGGACTTTTCCTCTTGGCTAGACCTAAATTTTACGGCTCAAAAGTTCTTATCGACAATGATCCCATAGAAATAAAATCCTCAAATATTTCATATCTTTTGCATCAAAGCGTCAACCTTCTCGTCAACTCGCCTAAATGGACAGGGATTGAAGGCTATTGCCGCTTTGTTTTCTCAGTTTCTGATGAAGAGTTTCAATCAGCTATCTCCGCGCTACGTTTATTCAATGAAAGGCTCATTAAGTGAGTCTGTGGCGATAGAAAAGATCTTTTCTAGTCCGATAAGACGATTTCCTTCAAAAATATTGAGGCAAAGTAGGCTCGCCTCTTTTGTCGGTTCAAACCAATCAAAAACATAGGAATAGGTTCCATTGGTAAAATCCAATACCTGTGAGCTATCAGAGAAAACATCACTAGCAATGTTACGAAATGCGATTCCCTCGCGATCATAATTGATCTGATAGCTACGATAATAGAAAAAGGCACCTCGGCGGCAAATCCAAATCTTATGGTAAGAGGTTCGCAGGATGGCAAAGGTATTGGCATCGTAAGCTATGGAACAAAATCTAGTATCATAATCATCTTCGATTCTGAAAATATCAGTGACTAAGATCAAATTTTTTTCAGTAGCAGGAAGCCAGCAAGACTGCTCTGCATCAATCTGTAGCCAATACCGTCCATCGGTACCGACTTTATAGATGGCTTTTTTATCCTCGATAAATGGTTTCACTAAGGAGTCAGGTTCGAACAATTCCAAGGCCTTTGATCCTGGATCTGGTGATTCTCGGCAACTCAGCTCCTTAAGATTGTTTGTTCGCCAAAGCCGACCCTGCTCAAGATCAAGTAGCGGAATTGATGCAAATGCACTGTGAATCACTAATGACTGAAAGCATAGGAACATGCTTAGGAATAAACCTCTCGCGAATCTCAACTCCAAATTTAAATATAATTAACAAGTTTGCAGTATACCGAAAATCTTCGGAAGAAGAAGAAAATAGGATAGTTTTCCAAAATTAAGGTTCGCAACCGGTTCCAATCCCTCCCAGGGAAAATCGCCGAAGAGAGAACGAGCTTAAATATCGATCAACCAAACATTAGCTATCAGACTGACCTCAAATCATTACTTTTTCAACAGAGTCTCAACGACTAATTTCCTCAACACTAAATTTTACTTAACGAAATAGATTTATAACCAATCAAAACTTTTGGGGTAAAACATCTCTATTAAATCCATTCTTACAGATAAATTAGATTTTTCGAGAATGCTATCACAGCGATGCAATTCTCGGAGCCGAAGCTGAAAGATACCACTGGCAAAATTAGTTAACTATCTGAGCCTATATCCGAATACCCCCACATCGATTGGATGCAAAACGCCGGAGGTTGAATTTACATGAACATCAAATCCAAAATGATCGTTGCGTTTACCATGGTTGTCGTTGCAACTGTGGCTGTTTTCAGCGCAGTGACATACTACCAAAACAATGAGTCATTGCACGAGGGTAAGTTTGAGAACCTAGTCGCCTTGCGTGAGAGTAAATCTCAAGAAGTCGCCTCACTGTTTGCTACCATCGAGAGTCAGGCACGAACACTTGCTGCTAATCCTAGTGTCATCGACGCCATGGTGAAATTTTCAGAGTCCATCTCAGACTACAGAGACATGGCCGAAGCCGATCCTGAGGAATTCTCTCGGATGAAAAATGTCGTCAGAGAGTTTTACGAAGACCAATTTAACAAGCAGTTCAAAGACACCAATAATGGCCTAAGCGCTAATATCGATGCGATATTTAATAACCTTGCGCCTGGAACCATTGCTCATCAGTATCAATATATAGCCAATAATAGCAACGAACTAGGTAATAAGCATCTCATGATGATGCAGCAAGACGAAACCAACTGGTCGTTTCACCACAACCGCTATCATCCTTACTTAAAAACTTACCTAGAGGAGTTCGGATACTACGATATCTTCCTTCTAAGACATGATACAGGGAAGATGGTCTACAGTGTTTTTAAAGAGTTGGACTTTGCCACTTCACTGAAAGATGGTCCCTATAAAGACACTAATTTTGCCGATCTTTACCGAAAACTTGCAGAAGTCCCAGAAGGTCAAGTCATGTTTGTTGACATGAAGCGATACCTTCCTTCGTATAACCTACCCGCAGCCTTCATTGGTGCTCCCCTATTTAATCAAGGAAACCGAGTGGGGATGATCATCCTTCAGCTGCCCATTGAAAAAATTGATGCCATTCTAACTAGTAACGGAGAGTGGGCTAGTTCCGGTTATGGACAAACCGGAGAAAGCTACCTTGTGGGTAGTGATTTTACCATGCGTAGTAAATCTCGTCTGCTAGCGGAAGATCCGAAAGCCTTCTACGAGTATATAGCCAAAGATCATGATCCAAGCATCGTCGACTATATCCGAGCCAAGGAAACCACAACCATCTCCAAAACAGTAAAAAACCCAACAGTGGAAAAGGCACTGAACGGAGAGCAAGGCACAGGAATTTATAACAGCTACCTGTCCGAGCGAGTCCTAGGTGCTTACAAACAAATCGATGTGCTTGGTGTCAAATGGGGCTTGATGGTTGAAATGAAGGAATCAGAAGCATTAGCTCCTCTCGGTACCCTGATTAAGTCTCTTGCTTTAGTGGTAGGATTGATCCTATTAGGCTCCCTCGTTTACGCCTTAATCATCGCAACTAAAGTTAGTAAACCAGTTCAAACAGCAGCCCGTGTCGTTGAAGATATTGCCTCAGGTAAACTCAAGTATGAAGGCCAGAGCAGCTACTCTTCCGATGAAACCGGTACCATGCTAAAAGCAATCAAAACGACGGTAACCTCTCTCCAAGACATTTTTCAAACGTCTGAAGTCGATTGGTCCTACGTAAAAGAACAAAAGGCAAGAGAGATTGAAGCGGCAGAAGAAGCTGAAAGGCAAAAGCAGCAAGCTGAAGCCGCCCAAATAGAAGCGCAAAAAGAAAAGGAAAAGGCTACGGAGGCACAAAAAGAAGCTGAAGCCGCTTCAAAAGATGCCAAAGAAAGTGCCGCCGAAGCGGAAAAAGCAAAGGAAGAGGCCAACCAGCTCCAAAAAGAAGCTGATCAAGCCAAAACCGAAGCCGAAGCAGCGAAGGAAAATGCAGAAAAAGCGAAAGCTGAGGCTGATAACGCCAAAAAATCTGCCGAAGAAGCCAGAAAGCAAGCTGAGGCAGCCACCGAAGAGGCCCGTCTTTCTCGAGAAGAGGCCCTTAAAAACAGTGAAGAGGCCAGCAAATCACAAAAAGAAGCCGAAGCAGCTAAAAAAGAAGCTCAGGAAAAAGCTAACTTGGCAGAAGAGGCTTCCCAAAGAGCTGAGGCCGCTAGTCGGGCTGCTAAAAAGTCTGCTGAAGAAGCGATGGCTGAGAAGGATCGAGCAGAAAAAGCTCTCAACGAGGGTAACAAGGCTAGAGCGGAGAGTGATCGCTTAGCTTCGGTTCAGAAAGCCCAGGCTGAATTGTTGCAAAATCAGGCTGATGACATCCTCCAAGGGGTAGCACGGGCAGCCTTAGGAGACCTAACTGTAGTCATCGACAACAAGAATGATAACGTTATGGGTCAAATCGCTTCTGGCATTAATGAATTAATGGCTAAACTATCAAAGACCATCACAGATATAACTGACGACTCTCATAAGCTCAAGGACTCCTCCGACAGCATGTTAACCTTAGGTCGTAGTCTAAACGAAGATGCTGGTAGCACCAAAATCAAAGCCCAATCGGCAACGAGCTCAGCACAAGAGGTTAGCCATAACATCATGACTGTCGCCTCAAGCTCGAAGGAAATGGCTTCATCTATTGCTGAAGTTGCTAGCTTCACGCAAAATGCCTTCAAAATTGCAACGGAAGCCGTGGAGCTCTCTACTGTATCGAAAAAAATCATCGAGGAGTTAGGAGTTCACAGTAAGGAGATTGGTGAGGTCATCAAAGTCATCAATTCCATTGCCGGACAAACGAACCTATTAGCGTTAAACGCATCCATCGAATCGGCACGGGCTGGCGAGGCTGGCAGAGGGTTTTCTGTCGTGGCCAACGAGGTAAAAGAACTTGCCAATCAAACCAGTGCTGCCACTGACGAAATTCAGGTCAAAATCGATGACATCCAAAGATCTACCGGAAAAAGTGTGGAAGCCATCAACTCCATTAGTGAAATTATCCAGAAAATCAATGACATCACCTCGACGATTGCATCAGCGGTGGAAGAGCAGCAGGCTACAACATCTGAGATGGCTTCGCTACTTGAAGGTGCTCGGACAGAATCCGGTAAAATTTCCAAAGATGCTGAAGAAGTGGCAAAAGTCGCAGAAACAACCTTCAACAGCTCGGAAAAATCCATCGGTGCAGCCTCTAGTGTGGGTGAGCTAGCCAACCATCTGAATGAGCTTGTAGGAGTTTTCACAGTGAATGAAAATACCGGTACGCAGCAAGGATCGGGTTCCACCGAAAGCACAGAGGAAGAAACATCTGAGGATGGCAACGTTACTAATATTAGGGTCGCTTAGTTTTTAGGTATATGGTCTTGACGCTTTTTAGCTAAGTCAAATAGCCCGCAAACCCTGAAATTTTTAAATCGACTAAGTTTAACGACTATCGAAACAGAAAGCCCCGACGAGAGGATCTCATCGGGGCGCTCTATTGTAGAGGGTAGAGGCTTAGTCTTTAAGCTTCGGACATCAGGTTCGCAATCTGCTTTGAAAACTTCATAGGATCTTCAATCGGAGAACCTTCAGTAAGAAGTGCCTGATTATATAGAATCTCAGCCCATTCTTTTTGCTTGTCTTCAGCCAAGCCCTGCATTCTTGTAAACACAGGATGATCAGGGTTAATTTCCATGATGCGCTTAGATTTAGGCATGCTCTGTCCCATAGATTCCATCATGCGTTCCATACGAGCTGAAGGATCGTAAGCCCCTGAAACCAGACAGCAAGGAGAATCAACAAGTCTAGGAGATAGTTTTACCTCTTTGACATTCTCAGCCACTGCTCCTTGAATAGTGCGAAGCAAAGATTTATATTCTTCTTCTTTAGACTTCAGCTCTTCTTCTTTTTGTTTCTTCTCTTCTTCTGAATCTAATTCTAGGCCTTCCTTTGTAATACTCCTGAGATCTTTTTCATCAAATTTGGTGATCGACTGTAGAACCCATTCGTCAACAGGATCAACACAGAAAAGGACTTCATAGTTTTTCTGCTTCAGTTTCTCAAGGTAGGGACTACATTCTACCTGCTTGAGAGATTCACCAGTGATGTAATAAATTTCTTTCTGCCCGTCTTTCATCCGCTCAACGTACTCTTTTAGAGTCGTTAACTTCTCTGTCTCATTGGAATGAAATAAGGCCAATTCTTCAAGCTTTGCCTTGTTCGCAAAGTCGTTAGCGATCCCTTCCTTAATCGTGGATCCGAAGTTCTGCCAAATACCCTCATACTTTTCACGCTCTTTGGTAAGAAGAGTTTTTAGGGTTTTTAGAATCTTGGAGGATAGTGCCTTTTTAATAGCCAGGATTTGCCGATCCTTTTGAAGGATTTCACGGGATACGTTTAGAGACAAATCATTCGCTTCGATAACACCCTTAATAAATCTTAGGTGAGGAGGAAGCAGCTCTTCACAGTTATCCATAATGAACACCCGGTTCACGTAAAGAGACAAGCCCCATTTGGCGTCACGATAGTTGTAATCCATCGGCTGCTTGCTGGGAATAAACATAAGCGCCCGAAACTCCTGAGAGCCTTCTGCTTTGTAAAAAACACGTTCAACAGGTTCTGTCCAGTCATGGGTTACGTGCTTATAGAACTCGTTGTATTCTTCGTCTTTGACATCTTTTGGCTCGCGCAACCATATCGCTTTCCGGCTATTTAGCGTTTCATCTTCAATGGTTGTTTTGGTTTTTCCTTCAATAGCGTTGCCTTCATCATCTAACTCAGGCTCCTCTTTGGTCACTTCCATCTTAATTGGGAATTCAATGAAGTCAGAGTATTTCTTGATGGTGCTCTTTAAGGTCCACTCGTCGGCAAAGTTCTGAGCTGACTCGTCGTCTTCGAAGGTCTTTAGACTCAAAGTAATCGCCGTACCCTGTTTGCCAGTTGCCGGAATTTTTTCGATCGTAAATGAGCCATCTCCAGTTGATTCCCATATGATGCGCTCCTGCGAGCCAGCCTTTTCGGTTTCCAACCGCACCTTGTCGGCCACCATGAAGCTCGAATAAAAGCCAACTCCAAATTGACCAATCAATTCAGGCGAGTTTTGAGCTTCTTTAGCCTTCTTGAGAAATTCTTTCGTGCCAGATCTTGCAATTGTGCCAATGTTACTTAGCACTTCATCCTCTGTCATGCCAATACCGTTATCCTGAACGGTCAGAGTCTTGCCGTCTTTATTGGGGATCAAACGAATATATTTTTCGTCGCCAGAGGTGGCTAGATCGGCGTTTTTGGCCTCCTCATAGCGTAACTTGTCCAATGCATCCGACGCATTGGAGACGAGTTCGCGCAAAAATATCTCTTTGTGCGAGTACAAAGAATGCACCATCAAATCTAGGATTTCTTTGACTTCTGCTTGAAATTGTTTGGTTTCCACGGACATTTTTGACCCTCTATGATGTTGATAATACGCAAGCGAATAATTGGTTCGATTTTGTCAATGTCAAGGGATCGGGCTACAGAAAAATAAAAAAGGTCCTTTCAGGGATGAAAAGACCTCAGATTTCGACTAAATTACTACGTTATGACTAATCGCTAGCCAGTGGCCTCACTAGGCCTTTTTGGTTTATTTGGACTCTTTACCAAGGAGAATAAACCACTTTCACTGGAGCGATAGGGGTTCAAATTACTCTGAAATCGCTCCTCTGCCAGCTCAGACTCCTCTGTCCTGGTAATCAGCTGATATAAGGCACTTCGCGATCTAATGGCCGCATCGTTTTGTTTTATAGCTTTCGTTTCCATTTTTTCAGTATCCACAGATTTTCCTCCAACGACTGATAGGACAAGGACTGTATTGCAGCATTTGGGCCAAAAACACCCTAATCCCTAGTCTAACGTTATCTATTATAAAATACCCGTTTTCCATGAGAATAGTGTTAATCTTCCCTACCCTTGGGTACGAATATTGCTTCTATCTCACCAGGAACGGAATTTAAGCCGATTTCCTGTGCTTTAAGAGACTTACTTTTCTATTTTTTACAATATTTTCTGCACTTTACCTTTTTTTTTGTGTTAATTTTAGAAAAATACAACAATCAGAATTATTACAGTCTAAAAAACCCCATAATGACAATCAGTTAAGAAAATTTTGCAGGAAAAGTCAGGCCCCGTTGTACGGTTTCTACTCAACCCCAGCATTCAAAAACCCTTGTAATCATTGAGCTTTTTATGTGCCAACCTGGCAATCGCTTTGCAATATACTAAGTATGGTTGATAGGGAAACGCAATCAGTATTCTGATGCAAAGTCCTAGTCCATAACAAGCGGGTTATCCCGCGGTAGACATGGTTTACCATGCAATGTTTTGCTCCTCACTCTTCAGGGACCACCTTTTGCTAAAAGGTGGGCTTTTTTTTGCCTAAAAAACGCATTCCGACGGAAATGACCCAAAAAAAACCACCTGCTCTAAGGAGTCGGTGGCTTCTTGTTTATTGCAAACTTTTTGCTTCGATGTTTTTTTACTGAGTTAGAGAAAAGAAGCTCACATGGAGATCAAAAAACTCCTCAGACAGAAAACTCTGGTCCAGACTTTCTTCGAAAAAAGTCTGACATTCCGTTGAGACCAAACTGGCACTCGAGCTGTAGAGCACCTTACCGCCCTCACTTTGCTTGATTCCAGATGGTATTTTATCTTCGCCGATGGGCTCGGATACGTTGTGTAGAAGTAAGCATATTCCCACTTCCTCACTCACAAGATTTGTCGAGCTTTGATTGCCCTTTAAAAGAGAAAACTGAGTTCGAATCAGAATACTAGCAAATTTATCCACGGATTCTGGCTCGGCCTCTAAACCATCAGCCTGGACCAAAAACAACTCGAAGGCATTATCAGAATTACTGAGAGACTCGCCACCACTGGCTCGCTTGATTTTCGGTGCTTCGTCAAAGCCAACGCCACCACAACCAACAAGTAGAAGCGTGAGGAATGAAATAATCAAAAAGTGTTTCATGCTAACGACTCCTAAAGTTTTTTCTGTTGATAGATGGCCTGACTGTTTTGTGAGCAAGAAACACTATCTTGACTCGAATAAACCAGAGGCCCCATGATATCGCAAAACTTTTGGCACTCTCGTTCGCTATTTACTGAGACCGCATAAAGCACTTCGGGAGATCCACCCTCGCTGGTCTTAGTCAACTTACAATCCTTTGACCCTGTCAAATCAAAAGACTCTACTTTTTCAGGGTCAATAGATTTTTCTATATCGATGGAAACGGTAACTGGAGGAGCGGTAAACTCCCGACCAGCGGCATCTGTGACGACAACCGTCAAATCTGCCTCACTGAGTCCAATGGGAAGATTCACGCTAACCGAATCACTCGCACCTTCTGAGGAACCAAGCAGATTATCCTCGTAAAAGATTTCGAGCTTGGTGATGGCGTCGTATTTTTCGACGAGTTCTATTCCTACAGACACTTGAGTACTGTTTCGAGCCTGAAGATTTTTGCCGGCTTCACTAATAAAAGCTTGGGCTTTTACAGTATCAATAAATTTACTCAAGTCCATCACGCGGCTACCTGCAATCGTTTTTTCAAAGTTGCCTGTAACAGCTGAAGCTAACAGTTCTGATTTCACCTGAGCAAGGGTCAAATTAGGAGCGTATGACCAAAACAAGGCCACTGCACCGGCAGCATGGGGACTAGCCATTGACGTGCCACTTAACAGAGCATAACCAACGTTGGGATCGTTAGGTACAGTGTAGGTCGAAGCGATACCCTGTCCCGGCGCTGCAATATCAACCGAAGTTTGGCCAAAGTTAGAGAACCCTGCTAAGGTTCCTGCGCCGGTTTGGGCTGCAACGGATATAATTCCCTCGTTCTGATAGCTCGCAGGATACGTAGGGTTCGCGTCGTTGTCGTTATTCTCGTTTCCGGCGGCAATCACGTAAATAATTCCATTATCAACATTGGCTGCGATGGTGTCCGCTTCCAACTGGCTAGGAGGGCCACCACCCAAGGACATATTAATGACTTTCGCATTCGTTTGCCCTACGTAGGACATGCCGTTGATAATAAACTCAGAGGCGCCGCGGCCTTGATCGTTCAAAACTTTGACTGGAATTATGGCTGCTTGCCAGCAGACCCCTGCAATTCCAATTTGATTGTTCCCAACGGCTCCGATAGTTCCGGCTACGTGGGTACCATGACCCTTTCGGTCAATAAAATCATTAATGTCATTGGAGGTATAATCTCTTCCAGAATTTGGCACAATATTGGCCATAAGATCAGGATGAGTGGGATCTATCCCTGTATCGAGAACAGCCACCGGTACACTACTACAATCGGTCTGGTTGTCCCAGGCAATGGTAGCTTGAGTATCGGTATCCGCAATAAAGTTAAGCTGATTTTCGGGATCTTGGCCAGAGTTTTCCAAGCCCCATAACTGAGGAAACAGTTCGTCGTTAGGAACGGCGGTGGAGTAGGATAGGTAATTACCCTCGGAATACATGATCCGCGCATCCGATGCCATGGCCTCTGCAATTTCCAATCGTTTTGTGGCAGTCGTATTTGGGATAGAGAAGCGATAAACTCCTTCAACTAATAACGCCTTCGCTTGCCCTAAGTTATAGCTTGCAGCGATTTGAGAAACCTCACTCTCAGCTATTCCTTGATTTAGCCTGACTAATATATGATCGCCAATCTCCACATAGGTATTCTTTACCGACTGGCCTTGAGGATTTAGATGCTCTCGGACAACGTAAGGTACGGTCTTTTGATTCTCAACTACTCGGTAATGCGTGGCGCGAATTCTTCTTCCGTCTTTATTAGTATAAGTGGACGAATCAACCACCGGTTGTTTCTTGAGGAAGTCTATATGCTTTGATTTATAAGAAATCGGAGCACCCGAGTTAGGCCTAATGATCTTAGAGCGGGAAACGGTTGCCGCATCTGTGGTTCGAGGGGATTGAAAGTTGTTAGCGTGATTCTCTAAATCGCTAACCGACTTTTCTGGTTCGTCACCTCTTGCCACTTTTTTTTCTACAGACACACTCATCACCGGCTGGTGATTTGCGAATCTGCTAGCATCTTCGCGTTCCTGAAGAGAATGCGACGCCTCTTTCTTGAGTGCAGCAATTTTTGTTGTGTTTTGAACAAAGAGTATACCAATGATGGCTAGAATACCGACGGCTAATACCGTCTGAGCAAAACGCTTCATGTAACCTCTAAGAATTCGATTGTTGTCTCTACGCGTTGATTAACGATGCAATCAACGAACCAACATCAAGATAAAAATTGTCTTTTTAAACTCGATATTTAAAAAATGTTCAAGCGACCAAAACTTAAACACTGTTTATACTTCTAACACCTAGAAAAAAGTGTTAACCTTTAAGTCTGGTTTGGTTAAGGGAGGAAACATTACATGGAGCATCAAGATAATATCTCCGAAAGAAACGATGAGCTAAATGAAAATCTGCAGACCTTTGCTCATGAAATTGGCATTATCTGTGCCCTCGAAGCAGGGGGAAAAATCGATTCGAAACAGGCCTACAAGCAGGTCAAGGCTAAGTGGAAAGAGCTAAAATCAAAGAAAAAATCTCTTTTTCCAAAGATCGACACCGCCATCTAACCCGATGACATAGCCTCTGGCTTGTCATTGCATTTTCATCTGAAAAACGCAGTTTCTCTTCAAAATTCTTTGGGTCTGGAGATCTATTTGGATGAATTACCCTACTCAGAGCTAGTGCGAGTTTCCTGCGAAGTTTCTGAGAGAACGCACTTAGAAGCATCTTTTTCTTATCGAGTAAGAGAAAGTAGTAAGAAATCTTCGCCTAGGGAATACCCAAAAGAGTATAAAATCGAGACACTTTTCCTTTTTCCCAACCAATTAAACGTAAATCCGCAAACTTATCCAATCTCTTCGTTCTATAGAGACATGAAATCATTTATTAATTTTAGGATACCTAAACTCACCTATAAAGAAATGATTGGAGTTGGTAAAAATCAGCATAACTCTCCCATTTATCGCATAAAGACCTATCTGAATTCGATCAAAGCTTTGGACAAAGATCCTCAGATCAAAATCAAATATTTATCTCACGAGCTCCAAATATGGGCCTGTGCGCTTTACTTTTTCCTGGAAAGGAAAAAATCTAAGTTTGAAAAACAAATCTCTCTATCAAGAGTTTACGGACCAACAAAAACCGTTAGGCAGGGATTTATCGATTTATCCAACCTCCACGAGCTCTTGAAAACCTGGCATGAAACGCGAACCTTGGTTCGAGCGAGCAGCTCCCAGGGGTCTGAGATTGCCGAAACCATATCCGAGGTAGAGGAATATGTCTTTATGCTGATGAGGGACTATTTGGCCCAAACTTGGATCAATTTCTCCACTCTGCCCAACAGTGAGGTTTTAATCCTTCGCATCAAGCGATTTTCTAGGCTACTGCGATGGTATGCTCACCGAAATAAACTCTATTGGTTAGATGAACACAGCGATAGCGAGGCCAAAGAAAACTACCTGTATCGTCGGGCCGAATTAAAAAAACTGATTTGGTCGAGCCTATATATCGACACAAGGCATCAACCATTTTTCAAGATCAGACGTCAATCCGGAGCCATGATCGCTGCTGCCCTGGCGGGGGCTTGGGCACTTGCAACTAATATCATGCTGCTAAGAGGTATGACCCAGTCCACAGTTGGTACCGGTAGTATTATCATAATCGTGGGACTTGTATTTGCCTACGTTTTGAAAGATCGCATTAAAGAGATTGGTCGCAGTCGATTTAAATCTGGGTTGTTTGGACGCCTTCCGGATACGAGTAGTAAACTCCTTTATGATTCAGGCAACTTCAAAGTTCCTGTCGCCATCGGTCGGCACACAGAAAGGGCGTCTTACAAATCAAAAGAATCGATCCCAATAGACCTACATCAAATCCTTCCATCTCAGACTCTGCAAAATAAATCCTGTATAGTTTACCGACGCGTGCTCACGGTAGATTCGAAGAAGATTGCGAGATTCCATCTGAAGCTTAGAGGTATCTATGACTTTTTTCGGATCAATTTAGCCCCACTTACCTTCTTTATTGAAACCAGCAATGAACAGCTAAGCATCATAACAAGGCAGTTGGAGATCTCCTCAGAGCCGATTCCTAAGATTTATAAAATTGATATGATCATTCGCATCACAGGAAGACCTCACAAGGGCCGCAAGCCTTTACACCATCATTACAGCGTCATTTTATCTAAGGATGAAATTCTCAGAGTCCAAAAAATCCCCCTTCCCTCAGACATGTGACGGGATCAAGCCATGGCACCTCGGGACAGAAACTTGCCAAGCCAAAAAATAGTTGCTAACTAGTGTCCATCCGGAAACCCGCTCTGATGGAGACGAATCTATGGCGCGACAGCGAAAGGGTATACTAATCGTCTATACCGGCGATGGCAAAGGCAAAACTACAGCAGCATTTGGCATGGCTTTTCGGGCCCTAGGAAGAGGCTTCCGCGTTGCCGTCATTCAGTTTATCAAAGGGAAATGGTATACCGGGGAAAGGCACTTCGCTAAGAAAACTCCTGGTATTGATCTGGATGTCATGGGTAAAGGCTTCACGTGGGAGAGTAAGGATCTCAACAAGGATAAAGCAGCCGCACAAAAAGCTTGGGAAAAGGCCAAGACACAGATCCAAAGCGAAGACTATCAAATTGTAATTTTAGATGAAATCACCTATGCCATCAACTACGGGTTTATAAACATCGATGACGTAGTAAGCCAACTCAAGCAAAGGCCTGCTGCCGTTACCGTGGTCATTACCGGTCGCAACGCCCCTGATGAGATCGTGGAGATTGCTGACTTAGAAAGTGAAATGACCTTAAAAAAACACCCCTATAATGAAGGGCATCGCGCCCTCCTAGGCATCGATTTTTAGGACAGCTTAGAATGAACTGGCAGCCACATTTCCTATCGGATAGAGCGTTTGAGATCTCTCTTGATGGACCATCCCAGTCTAGTGGCTAGACCAGTGGCGGTGGGGGCGTGCAAACCATTGAACGTGTTCTATGGCTCGAAGTAGAGGGAAAAGAATTAAAAGATATCGATCCCGTTGCCTACATAAGAAGCCGCAACGAGATAAGCAGTCTTGAAAGGGCTTCTGTATTCCTAACCAGTGCAAACCTCGCCGATTATCAAATCTCTCAAGCGTTGTTAGGAGATCGTAACATCAGCTGTATATGCACCGTAGGACTAGGCAATGCGCTCCGGGTGGGAGATCTTAGTCATCAAACGGCTTGCAGAACCATCAATATCTGCCTGATCACAGATGTTTCACTTACGGTGAATGCATCACTGGAAACTCTGTCCCTGGTGACTGAGGCAAAGACGTGCGCCATGGTTGATGCAAAAATTCCCAGTACTGTTTCAGGCAAACCTTCCACGGGAACTGGAACTGATTGCAATCTAGTGGTTGCAGGATTAAGCAATCCCATCCATTATGCGGGAAAACACACGGACTTTGGACATCACGTGGGCCGTCTGGTCTATGATACTGTTTCTAAAGGCATAAATCGTTGGCAAAGTAAATATCTAACCTCCAGGGGGTCACGTGGGATGGTTTAAACTTGTGATAGGAGGTTGCCGCTCTGGCAAATCTGCCCATGCTCTATCGCTAGCCGAAGGTG
Source organism: Pseudobacteriovorax sp. (assembly GCA_013215145.1). GTDB lineage: Bacteria > Bdellovibrionota_B > Oligoflexia > Oligoflexales > Oligoflexaceae > DT-89. The sequence continues at coordinate 69,936 of JABSRP010000025.1, read as the reverse complement.
CCAGCCGACCTGCGTATATCGCCACCGCACAGGTTTTTGATGAAGAGATGGCCGAACGCGTCGAAAGGCACCAAAACGAAAGACTCGGCCGATTTACCACAATAGAAGAACCTATTGAACTACCCAAAGCCATTCGCGATGCTAACGGATGCGATGCCATCATTGTCGATTGCCTAACTCTGTGGCTAAGTAATTTGCTTTTAGCTGACTATTCGGATCAGGACATTCGTGATGCTACCAATGACCTTATAGAGGCCATCGACGCAACGCATGCCAATACAATTGTTGTAAGTAACGAGGTTGGCCTCGGTATCGTTCCAGATAACAAACTAGCTAGGAGATTTCGAGACCTTGCTGGGTTTTGTCACCAGGATTTAAGCGTCGTGGCAGATGACACCATATTTATGCTTTTGGGTAAACCGGTGTCGCTAAATAAGATTAGCAGTCTATGATAACTTACGCTGCCTTAGTTCTTTTTTGTAGTTTCGCTTTAGAGCAACTCTTTGGCGAATACCCAAACCGCATCCATCCAGTCGTTTGGATGGGAACGCTGATGGGAAAACTTTACCAAACCCTAGATCACAGACAAAAAAATACACAGATATTCTTCGGTTGGGTATTTGCGGTCCTTGGGCCCATCATTTTAATCCTATTATTTCTTTCTGTAAGATCGTTACTCCCTCATCTTTCGCTACAATTTTTGTACGACGTGTTTTTTCTTAGATCCACATTTGCTTTAAAGGCTTTAGGCGCAGCACACAACAAAGTCGCAAAGCGTGTCCAAGGTAACGAGCTTGGCGGCGACATACTTCGTGAGCTCTGCTCTCGAGACAGCTCAAAGCTTTCCGCTAATGAGATTAGATCAGCGTCTATCTCATCAGTAGCCGAAAACCTGTCCGATAGCTTTATCGCGCCTATCTTGTACTACTTTTTTTTCGGGATTCCAGGTGCTCTTGCTTACCGGTATATCAACACCGCGGACGCTATGTTTGGTTATAAAGATCATCGACGATGGCTTGGGCAGGGAGCGGCTATTATAGACGACCTCGCGAATTATATGTCCGCTAGACTAACTGCTCTGCTTATGCTTTTCACTGGAGTTTTCGCACCAAAAAGCCGACCACTGCGGGGATTTAGAACTCTAATCCGGGACTATGGCAAAACCCCAAGCCCCAATGGCGGCTGGCCCATGTCCTCAATGGCGGGACTATTAGGAGTTTCCTTGAAAAAAGTCGGAGTCTACCAACTGGGAGACTCCATGCGGACTATAGATCATCAAAGCATGAGGGAATGCTGGAAGATCGCCAATATCACTGGCTATCTATTTGTTTGTTTAGTTCTTATGTTTGTCCAAGGAGCGATATTTTGATCATGCAAGAGCACGGAGGTTCAGCACAGTATCAATTAGAAGGTACCGTTATCGACTTTAGTGTCAACATCAATCCTTACGGCCCAAGTGTCAACATGAAGCAGGCAATAGCAAACTGTAGCTATCATGAGTATCCCGATCCGAATTATCGCAATCTAAAGAAGATCATCGCCGAAAAATACGCCTGCCAGCTAGCAGAGATTCATGTTGGTAATGGGGCTGCAGAAATTTTTTGGACCATAGTGCGCATGTCAGGCAAGAGTCAGGCTTTTATGTTAACACCAAGCTTCAGCGAGTTCCCCAATGCGGTAAAAGCACTTAACGGAAACGTAGACGAGCTTCCTTGCCGCCCTGAGGACCAATTTACCGTTGACTTTCACAGTTTGGGAGAAAGGCTCAGGTCCAAGCACTACGATCTAGCCTATTTCTGTGTCCCTAATAGCCCGACGGGTATGTACATGGACGCTCTTACCCTTAAGGAACTCGCCTTAGAAAACCCAAAGACAATCTTTGTGATAGATTATGCTTTCATACAGTTTTCGAGGCACTCTAACGATCAATACTATCAATTTCCCAAAAATGTAATCCGTGTTTATTCTCTCACCAAAGAGCATGCCATACCTGGAATCCGTATAGGCTTCGCTATTTCTAGCCAAGACTTAATACAGCGACTAAATAGTCAAGTGAACACGTGGAATGTCAATTGTTTCGCCGCTCAAGCGGGACACACTGCTTTATCAGATGAGGACTTTGTAAAGGAGTCTATCCAGCAGATCAGTCGCGACAAGAATTATCTACGTAGGCAATTGGACCGAATGGGTGCTACCTACTTTACCTCAGATGCTCCCTATTTTTTAATTCGGACCGTAATTCCCGCAGACGAGGTCGTGACGTTATTGCTACAGAAAGGAATACTTGTAAGGTCGTGTGCTTCCTATGGCCTCCAAGACTGGATTAGAGTTTTCCCGAGACCACTATCAGACTCATCAAAATTGATTCATTTCCTGGGAACCTTACTGGAGAACCACCATGATACCGAATATTAAGCCAATAGATAAACTCAAAATGGATGAAATTACGAACAAAATTGATCATAAAACGAAACCATTGGGCTCTTTAGGCCGACTCGAAGAGCTGGCTATCCAACTCGCTCAAATTTTAGGAAGCGAGCACATCGATTTACGTCAGCCAAAGATTTTGCTTTTTGCTGGCGATCATGGCCTTACAGAAGAGGGGATTAGTCCTTACCCTCAGGTCGTCACCCAGCAGATGATCCAAAATTTTGTCAATGGAGGAGCTGCCATCAATGTTTTTTCGAGACAGCATCAGATTGCATTAGACATCGTTGATTGCGGGCTAGTATCGCCGACAACTTCACCAGAAGTGGTCAACCTTAGACTCGGCTCGGGGACGCAGAGTTCTCTTCGGGGTAGTGCTATGACTAAAGATCAATACCAGAAGGGTCTCGAAAACGGCAAGGCCATTGCAAGAAAGGCCATTGACAATGGGACTACGATACTTGGTTTTGGTGAAATGGGCATTGGAAACTCCTCGATTGCAGCACTACTAGCAGCAAAACTGATAGACTGTGACATTACCCTGACTGCTGGTCGAGGTACTGGGTGCGACGATGAGCAAATGAACAGCAAATTAGAGGTACTCAAAAAGGTATTGACGTTCCATGAGAGTCTCGACAATCATGAGGATATCATTTGCGCCCTAGGTGGGTTCGAACAGGTTACCGCTTTAGGAGCTATATTAGAAGCCTGTTCTGTCGGAATTCCCGTGATGATAGATGGCTTTATCATGAGTTCGGTGGCATTGTGCGCCGCGAAGCTTGCGCCTCATTCTCTAGATTACATGATCTTCACCCATAAATCGGCGTCTCCAGGTCATCAAGTTATTATGGAGCATCTAGGTAAAAAGCCGTTAATTGACCTTGGTATGAGACTCGGTGAAGGTAGTGGCGTCGCCGTTGCCTGGCCAATCATACAATCGAGTGCCGCTTTCTATAATGAGATGGCGTCCTTCGCCGACGCAAATGTTAGTACGACGGATGCCTGACGATGAAAAAGTGCTGGCGTCAAATCAAACTTGCCATTGTTAGTTTTACGCGGATTCCAATAAACATCAGCGATTTCCGTGAAGAGGATTTGCGCGGCTTAATAAGTTTTTGGCCAATTATAGGCCTTCTGTCGTATATAGCTGTTATGCTAGCTTTTTTAGCCCTCGATGAGTTTGTTTCTCCTCTGCTTATCAGCTGCGTCCTTGTGATCATTCCAATTATCATCAGCGGTGCTTTGCACGAAGATGGCTTTGCCGACTTCTTTGACGGACTTGGCGCGAGCAACAAAGAGAAAGCTCTAGCAGCAATGAAAGATTCTCGGTTAGGAACCTTCGGAGTTCTTGCATTAATAGCTAATCTCGGCATAAAATTTATATACTACCAAAAAATCATAGAGACCGAGCTGCCTCTGGCACTCATTTTGTTTCAAACCTTTATTATGAGCCGGTACATTTGTTCCATCCACATTTCGGGGAATCATTTATCCTCAAATAGCCGATTTCAGACGGACAAGGTGGGACAGTTTTCGTTTAAATCCCCGGTATTTTTATGCACGACACTAAGTCTTCCAGCAATAAGTTTCTTCCTGCAACTTCCTTTCGACGTATTTTTCATCACCTCAGGTGCTATGCTCGCCATTAGTATAATCATGAAATTGTGGGTTAGAAGGCGTTTAGGTTGTTTCAATGGAGACTGTTTTGGCTTTGTGCAGCAATCGCTGGAAATACTATCTTTGATTGTTTTAGTGGAGTTTTATATTGCTTAGGATTCGAGCATACAGACATCCAGAGGTTCGTAACCCCAAGCGGCTGTGTTACGGTAGAAGTGATATGTCTCTTCTCGAACCGGCAGAATCTTCTGTAGGTTTTTATCTTGAGCAACCGCCTCCGCGGACGATCTATTGTAGTCCTTCATTAAGGTGTTTTTCTGTCGCTAAATTAGCCTACCCGGAACACATGATCGTGGTAGACGAGCGCATTCAAGAAATGAACTTTGGTACTTGGGAGCAGGTTAGGTGGTCAGAGATCCCCAAAGCCGAAATTGATTCTTGGACGGAAGATATCATCAACTTCACCCCACCCAAAGGTGAGTCATTTGCCCAAGTAATCACTCGTGTAAGAGATTTCTGCCTCGAAAAGCATCATGAACAGTCAGTTTTTCTAATCACGCATAGTGGAGTCCTAAAAGCCCTTCGATTTCTGGAGAATCCCGTTGTCGCATCTGCATTGGTAAATTTTGATTTTGCCAGGCCTGTTGATTTCCTATTTGATCCTAAGACCAACGGGTTGAACGGGCTAGATTAAGGGATGCCAGTTTGTTTATTGAGATGCTGCTAGATTACTTTTTAAGAAGAATGATCGCCGACTCTATCAAGCCATCAAAATGTGAGGTTCCACCAATCTGGCGAAAGCCCGTAATGATAAGTAGGGTACGGCGTAAGATTTTTTTCTTCGCGACAATGTCTAGGTTAGTCTCAGGAAAGGTCGATACCGTAGTTGCCTTTGATGTGAAGACTACGAACTCTTTTCTAAGCCCTTTAAGATAGGAGATATTAACTTCATCGAGCTGCTCCTCCTCTCCAAAACGTATGTGGACTTCGACACAATTATTGAAGCTTCCATAAGAATTCCATGAGGGACTCTGATAGAAGTGGTTTACGGCGTTGCGAGGAATACGCTTCATAACCAAACCAGCATCCAAATAATAGAGAGTGGATTCTAGATAACCAACGAGAGAGGTATCTTCATTGTCGAATTTGATTCCACAATAATTCTCACCGTAATGCACAATCACCATTCTACTGCGACAGCTCATTCCTAAAATCGAAATCGTTCCACTAAACACTTTGCCAATTTTAGGCAGCGAAGCTTTTGCCTGGTCAGGAAATGCGATGCGCAGGCCTTCGTAGGAGATATCAACCAATTCAAAACCAACATCATTGACTTTGAAAATACACCCATTTAAGTTGCGCAATGAGTGGCGATGGTACCGTCGACGGTGTTTTTTCGAGTCAGAATACAGATCCGCGAGGCGTTCGTATTGATGCCTTTTCTGCATGTGGTCTTTAAGATTTTCTAAATATTTTAGGAGCTTAACCATTATTTGTGGCTCAAAAATCCCAAGTCATATTTCATGTTTAACTCGACAAGATGGTATCGGTAGTTTTCGATGGGAATTAAGTCTGCCTCAGTCTGGTAAAAACCCCCAAATAGCGATTCGTAGGAGCAAATCAATAACTAAATATTTTCAGAGAGATGCCGAAGCTTCATTGGGATGAATGAACCGAAGGTTAGCCGTTGAAACGCACGATCATATTTTACGATCCAAATCGCAAGAACCAAAGGGACGCGCTACGTATCCTTGCTGCCACTGGTTTGAGAATTGAAGCACCGAGCTCCATCCCAAACTTAGAGCAGGCCATAACCAAGATCGACCCTACTCTTCTTATCCTGGACTTAGAAGGGCACAAGTATCTCAGTGAGGCCGGTTTGATGCCAGAAGGTGTGCAATCTATCATCATGTCGAAAGCAGGACTTGAAACGATACACCCCTATCTTTCTACTATGAGCGGCTTTACCAACTTTATCGCAAAAGACAGGCACGACCGATTCTCAAACCGTGATCTTTTATGCACAGTCGTGAAAATTCTTCGCAATGATATTTTTGGAATCAAAAAATACTTGAGCTGGGGCGCTTTCACCACTGAGTATTACGTTCGAGATTCGAGCCGTAGGCATGAATACCTTGATTGCTTGCAGGATTATGCCACAAACATGAGAATGAGACGCTCTGTGACTGAAGCGATCCAAGTTATCGGCGAAGAGTTTCTTATGAACGCCATTTACGATGCCCCAACGGACCAGGGTTCGGGTCAACACCTTTTTAACCTGCTAGACAGAAAGAATCAGGTGGTCCTTCCTCCTGATCAAGCCATACGACTTTCTTTTGGAATTGATGGCAAACGCGTCGTAGTCGGAGTCACAGACCCCTTCGGTTCTATCACCAAAGATAAGGTGATTCAGTATTTAGCTAAGTGCTTCGAAGAGCGGCAAAAGACAAACTTGGGACAAGACAAGGAAACGGCAGGAGCAGGGCTTGGTCTATATTTCTGCTTCAAGCACGTCAATAGCCTTATCATTAACGTTCTGCCCGGTCATCAAACGGAATTCATCGGTATTGTTGAGATTGATGGCAGCATTAAAGAATCGAATAAACAAAAGACAAATTTCCATTTCTTCACCACCGACAATCAGGCTATCGAGTTTCAAAAGTTCGATCTCCGGACGCGGAAATTCGGATAATTTTTTCTATACAACATTGACGGAAAGCTGGTCCAATGGCAACCTAGGCCCAAATTTATCGAGAGGTAAAGCTTTTGGACGATTTTTCATCTATACTCACAAAATTTGCTTCATTTAAGGCCAAACGGATCAGTCAGCGGTATAGCGAGAGTAGCCGCCTACATCAAGCATGTACTTATGCCATGTCAGGAAAAGGTAAATATGTCAGACCAGTGCTGACACTACTTTCAGCCGAAAGTGTTGGTGCCTCGGCAGACGATGCCCTCCATGGAGCCCTGGCGGTGGAGATGATTCATACTTATAGCTTGATTCACGATGATCTGCCCTGCATGGACGATGATGATACAAGGCGGGGACGTCCTACGGTCCACAAGCAATTTGATGAAGCCACTGCCTTACTTGCTGGAGATGCTCTTCTAACAGATGCCTTCGATGAGATGGGGTTAACCCCCAATATCTCGGCAGACTTAGTCGTGCAGGGCATGCGCGTGTTGTCTGCCGCTGCCGGGGGCGGAGGAATGGTCCAAGGTCAAGACTTGGACCTTTCTTGGACGGGAAAACAAGGCTATCAACAAGATGACCTAGAACAGATCCATAGACTAAAAACAGGGCAATTAATTGCCGCCTCCTGCGCGGTAGGTTGTCTCTTAGGGGCAAAAACAGAATATCTTCATGACTTTCAAAGCTTCGGCAATCACTTGGGATTAGCTTTTCAAATCATAGACGACTTACTCGATGACAGTACATCAACGGGAAAATCTGTTGGCAAAGACAAGGCCCAAGGCAAACTAACTTTTCTATCCATGATGAGTCGCGAAGACGCCGCACATTATGCTAAATCTGTAACAGAAAAAGCTTTCGCTTCTCTAGAACAGACTGGACTTACGACAACCGATGCCCTGAGACAGTTTGCTCTACGGTTGCTTGAAAGAAAGTCTTAGCAAAGGTCTATTTCCAACGATTATGCAGCCAAAAATATTGTTCCGGTTTGCGCCGGACAACTTTCTCGACTTCCTGATTGAATAGCACTGATTGATCTATGATATCTTTTTCAGGATCATCTGTGTAAGTCAGTTCAATTTCGGGGTAAAACGTAAGTTTGTGGCGTCCAAGAGATTTTCTTTGAATAAAACTCGTTAGAATCGGCGCGGGAAGTTTTTTGGCGATGGCAGCAAAACTGGTATTAGTCTTTGCAGGGCTTCCAAAAAACGGCAGTCGCGGTTCACCGGGACGAGCCTGATCCATAACAAAGCCGACAATGGCATTTCTTTTTAGAGTTTCTTCGATCCCCTTCAGGCCATCACCTTTTTTTTCTCGTTTGATCCAAAGGAATTTATTTTTTGTTCTAAGCTCTTCCACAAATCGATTCATTCCTTTGCCACCGACTTTTTTTACAAGCACATACGTCGGATGCATATGGGTTCCAATGTAAGCGCCCATAGCTTCCCAATTACCCATATGGAAGCATAATACGTAAAGACCTTTGCCTTTAGATAGAGCGTTTCGTAGATGAGCCTCGCCCTCAACCTCGAAATCAGCGGTAATATCGTGATAGGGAGATCGTAAAAACTCGAATCCCGTCAAAAGGAAGTTTCGGTAGCTTTCGCGCCCTATCCTCTCTCTTTCATAGTCGGCATAGACATCACCAAATGCGGTCTCTATATTGCTCAAAACCAATTTACGCCGGATTCGCAAGATATCAAAAAATACGATGCTCAGAAGTCTCGCTATCATCTCTAGCACGACGACTGGAATCAAGGAGATTAGGAAGCTAATGACTTTCATAAAATGATACATGCACGTCCCTCAAATACGTCGAACAATCAATCACCTTTTGGAGATTTTGACGAATTAGTCAAGTCTTTGTTGATACCATAAAATATTATGGTATGCTCTTCCATCTGCCATGAGCCGTTCTAAGGAGTCGAAATGGATCATCAGTTTTTGGAAGTCAAAGGTGCTAGCGAGCATAACCTAAAGCAAGTATCTCTCAAAATCCCTAAAAACAAATTAGTCGTCTTTACTGGCGTATCTGGTTCGGGAAAATCCAGCATGGCCTTCGACACCATATTCGCCGAAGGGCAAAGGCGCTACGTAGAATCCTTAAGCTCTTATGCAAGGCAGTTTTTGGGGCAAATGGACAAGCCGAAATACGAAACCATACGAGGCCTGTCGCCCACCATTGCCATCGAGCAAAAGGCCGCCAGCAAAAACCCGAGATCAACAGTAGGGACCATCACTGAAATCTACGATTACCTACGTGTTCTTTTCGCCAGAGTTGGAACCCAATTCTGCTACAAATGCGGCAAACCTGTCGGCCGCGGTGACGCTGATGCTATGGCTGATGAAGCTCTGAATTTAGATGTAGGGACAAAACTTTTACTTTTGGCTCCTGTGGTTCAGGCTCGCAAAGGAGAGCACAAAGACCTCCTCCAACAAGCAAAAGACGATGGGTTCCACCGCGTCCGCGTCAACGGCGTTACTTCTAATATTGATGACGTCCAAGCCCTTGCCAAACATAAAAAGCACAATATTGAGATTGTCATCGACCGCTTGGTCATAAAAAAAGACGATCAAGAATTCCGGCAAAGGCTCGTGGACTCTATAGAAATCGCCTTAAAAAAAGGAAAAGGCAGTTTGATGCTCTTCCTGCCAGATGCCAAGACGAAAAAGAAAACCATAACGATGAGCGAGGAGCGAAGCTGCTGCGGAATTGCCTACCCGGAACTAGTGCCCCCGCTGTTTTCTTTTAACTCCCCTCAGGGAATGTGCCCTGACTGCAACGGACTAGGGGTTGTCCTCGCTATCGACCCGAAGAAGCTGGTGCCAGACGAAAGCTTATCGATTCGCGAAGGTGCAGTTGTCCCATGGAAGAATTACTTCTTAAAAGATTTCAGCGAGCAAGAGGGAAGCTGGAGTACCGAGAGGTTCGAGGCCATGGCGGAGCAATGGGGGCTCGATTTTGATAAACCCTGGAATAAGCTTAGCAAAAAAATGCGTGACCGGATCCTTTACGGAGACAGTAAAAACCCTCTACAAATCGAGTGGGAGTCTGATCGTGGATCTGGAACCTCATCCCACGAGTTTGAAGGCTTGGTCCCATCCTATATGCGACGCTATTTGAGCACTAAGTCGGAAGGGATGAAAACTTGGTACCAAAAGTTTATGTCGAGCTCTCATTGTCCCACATGCAAAGGTAGTCGCCTAAAAGAGGAGGTTCTCTCGGTTAAGATCGAGGGTCTCAATATTCATGACATCTGCTGTATGTCGATTCAGGAAGCATACCAGTTCTTTAAAAATTTCAAATTAAATGGCAATCGTAAAATCATCGCATCAGAGCTGGTTAAGGAGATTCATAATCGCCTTTCTTTTCTAGTTAATGTGGGCCTTGATTATCTAACAATGGACCGACAAGGGCCGACACTTTCGGGTGGCGAAGCCCAGAGGATCCGACTCGCATCTCAGATCGGATGCGAACTGACTGGTGTATTGTATATCTTAGACGAGCCTTCCATCGGACTCCACCAGCGCGACAACCGTAAGCTACTTTCCACCTTAACGAGACTTCGGGACCTGGGGAATTCTCTTGTCGTCGTCGAGCACGATCAAGAAACCATTGAGGCTGCAGACTGGGTTGTCGACTTTGGACCGGGTGCTGGTATTAATGGTGGCCAAGTTACAGCCTCTTGCTCACCAAAATCCTTAAAACGCTCGACAAAATCTTTGACAGGAAAGTTTCTAAGCGGAAAGCGACACATTCGTATCCCTAGTTCGAGACGGGTATTTTCCAAGAATATACCTACGATATCAATCACTGGGGCTGAAGAAAACAATCTCAAACAAGTTAATGTCGACATCCCTCTTGGTCTAATGACAGCTGTGACTGGAGTTTCCGGGGCTGGTAAATCGACTCTAATTAACCAAATCCTATATCCTGCTATCGCAAAGAAACTTCATAACAGCGACCTACCTGTGGGCAAGTACAAGGACATTAGTGGTCTGCAGCATATCGATAAAATCGTCAATATTGACCAAAAACCTATCGGTCGTACCCCACGCAGTAACCCGGCCACCTACACCAAGCTGTTTGATGCTGTGCGAGATTTTTATGCCATGCTCCCAGAATCAAAACTACGAGGCTATAAAAAAGGAAGATTTAGCTTTAATGTTAAAGGAGGCCGCTGCGAGCATTGTCAGGGGGACGGAGCGATCAAAGTGGAGATGCACTTCCTAGCCGATGTTTATGTGCCCTGTGATGTTTGTAAAGGTCGTCGCTTCAACCAGTCTACCTGTGAGGTGACCTACAAAGGAAAATCTATCGCAGATATCTTGGAGACTTCAGTCAGTGAGGCGCGTGAGATATTTGCCAATCACAGTAAAATTGCTAGCATCCTTGATACCTTGCTTGAGGTGGGGTTGGGCTACATCAAACTTGGACAATCCGCCACAACTCTATCAGGTGGAGAGGCTCAACGAGTGAAACTAGCAAGAGAGCTAGCAAAACGTGATACAGGCAAAACGCTCTATATCCTCGACGAACCAACGACAGGTCTCCACTTTCAGGATATCGATCATCTGTTGAGCGTCCTCCACAAACTTGCCGATAGCGGCAATACCATAGTCGTGATCGAGCATAACCTGGATGTCATCAGATCCTGCGATTGGGTCATCGATATCGGCCCCGAAGGTGGGCACAAGGGAGGAAAAGTTATGGGCATCGGAACTCCAGAAAAGCTTGCAAAACTGAAGCGATCCATTACAGGTCAGTTTTTAAAGGAGATCTTGTAACTGAAAGACTCAGTTATCTCCATGATGCATAGGTTTACATTGTGGAGATAAGCTTCCGATCAAACAATGAGATTGAGCTATATCCATGATTCTGCCGCATAAGCCCAAGATCAAGGCGCGAGAACGCCTAGCACCGCAGCAGATGGAAACATACGTGAGGATGATATGCTTTCGATGAAACGCTGAGATTGGGCTTTATACGGCAGAATCATTTACCAACCTAAGTTTGGTTTCTTAGTAAGATGATGCCGACTAGTAATCTCTCGAACAGTTCCAGATTCGGATCTCATAACCATGGAATGGGTTGTAGCTACGCCTTTACCTGAGTAAACTACGCCCTTAAGATAACTTCCATTAGTCACTCCAGTCGCGATAAACATGACGTTTCCTGAAGCGAGTTCTTCGTGACTGTAGATTTTATCGAAGTCTGTGATTCCCATTTTTGAAGCGCGTACTTTTTCTTCGTCATTGCGAAACTTCAAGATCCCTTGCATATCGCCACCCAAGCACCTTAATGCTGCTGCGGCAATCACACCTTCGGGAGCTCCTCCCGTTCCAATTAGCATGTCGACACCTGTTTCTGCTTGCGCTGTTGCTATCGCAGCAGAGACATCACCGTCACCAATCATACGAATACGGGCTCCTGCCTCTCGCACTTCAGCGATAATGTCTTCATGTCGGGGGCGATCGAGAATAATAACCATTAGATCCTCTATGCCTTTACCTGTAGCTTCTGCTATGCGCTGCAGATTCCAAGTAGGAGATTCTCGAATATCGATGACACCGCGAGCTGCTGGTCCCACGGCGAGCTTTTGCATATACGTATCAGGTGCATGTAGGAAATTGCCTTGTTCGGCTGCTGCAATGACAGCTAAAGCCTCGCTCCTACCCTTGGCAGTAATGGCGGTACCTTCTAGCGGATCACAAGCTATGTCGATTTTTGGACCAGTGCCTCCTCCGACCTTTTCACCGATGTAAAGCATGGGAGCTTCGTCTCGCTCACCTTCACCTATGACTATAGTTCCTTCGAAGCTGATTGAGTCAAAAGCTTTTCTCATTGACTCCACAGCGGCGTGATCTGCCGCCTTCTCATTCCCTCGCCCAATCCAACGGCCACAAGCGAGAGCTGCAGCTTCTGTTACGCGAACAAATTCTAAAGCAAGATTTCGATCCATTTGAACACCTTATAATCATGAGGTTGCACCATTGTTTCCGCATCCTCTATAGCAATGAAAGCCCAAATTCTGTTATGGGGCATTGCTACTTAATTAACTTCACCGACAGAAGTAGAGGAAAACTGCGTCACTTGTCCAGTTTTCTATCCTGAATTCGTAGTTTAAGTCAATGCTAGGCGTAAATTCAAAAGATGTAAATCAGAATACTAGGATTGTTACTACAGCTCTTCATAAAATGTAGGAGAGCTGTGAAGAACTCTGTTTTTATGAAGAAAATTTACCACGTAAGGTTTCAATCTGTGACTTCCGGTCTTGTTTGAGTTGCTGCTGCTCTTCATAATCCGTAGCACCATCGGCATCGAGATCGTAACTTTCAACGTAGTCGAGCCACTTGCTGATTAACTGACCTCGTGTTGGTGGGTCTTTGACCAAAAGCCCCAATCCAAGGAGCAGGCTCTTTAGTTCGGATCTTGAGACCAAATCATCGGAACCAGCATAGTCTTGCCAGTCTGACTCAATCGTTGGTAAGGCAATAGAATCACCATGATTTCCAAGAGATCCTGGCTCAAGCCTCAGAGCCTCAAGCTCGTCAGCATCCAGGTAAGAGTCCTCGTCTCGATCGCCATGATAAAAGATCCAGTCCACGGCCAGACCTAATCGGTTTTCGCTAAAGTTTGCTTGGTAGTCGAAGGGCTGAGCTGATAGACCTAAACTTGCTCCCTCGCTGTGTTTGGACGCTTCAGCCAAGCCTGCAGTTGACTCAAGGTCGCGTAAAGATTCCATAAAAGCTTGGATAAAGAAGGCATCATCGGGGCCGATAACGGCTTCGGTTTTATGAACAGTGGGTTCTCCCCCTTGCTGATGTGATGGTGCAGCTACGGGATCACTCGCCTCACCCGTCTCGACAGCGGTAGGATCCTGCTGGCAAGATATGGTTAACGATGCGATGAAAATAGCTAGAAAGAAAGGAGTTCGCACTGAATGCCCCAAAAGATGAATTAGCGATACCTCTATTCGCTATGAAACCTATCGGCGTCCATCCCGATTACTTCACCCTTTTTAATAAATGATTTTATTTCAACAGCTTATAGCTCGCAATTAGTGAGTCAAAATAATCAACCTAATCGCTTTTTCACCTTCTCAGCTATTTTTTTACCTGAAATAATAAAGGGCTCGTTCAATTTACCCCTAAAATCCTGCCCAAATAGATCAAAATAAATTTCAAAAGGAGGAAATCGCATAGTAGACACTTCAGATTTCAATACAGAAAATCTGAAAAAGAAGAAATTGGTATAATCCTCAGGGTAAATCACAAGACCTTGTAAAGCCCTAGCCGTTACAAGATAAAACCTTTCTTTGGACGCTCGGTGAGGTCTCGAGTAGTGTATGAGGTCACTCTTCATATCACCAGCTAGGGTATAGATCGACGATGCATCATAGCGAACTCTCAGACAGGTATACTGAGCAATCGCTCGACCCTGATTGGTGATTCCAAGCTGAAGAAAAAAGTAATACCGATTGTCAGCGTCATCATCTTTTTCTGCCTCAGCCCTTTCTAATCCCCAAAAAATACTTATTTCGGGGATATTCCTTTTGCCAAACATGAATTCTAGTTCGTAGTGTTCGGCAACCTTAAACGATTCCCCATACCGCATATAATAATGCTTCAAACCTTCCGCCTCAGCTCGATGGGGAGAGGCCATTGACTTTGGAATGTATGAAATAACATACCCATTTTGCTGAGCCTCGTCAGATAGTATGACCAAATTTTCTGCACCAGCCACAGAAGGTGAGACTAATCGTGAGATGAAGCTATCGAGATACTCGGCAAAGCCTACAACAGATTCAATAGGATGATAGGTCCGTTCTCCCGAACCACTTCCTGGAGCACCGATACCCCAAATAATGATACCGCCATCACTGTTGGCAAAGCCGGACAGAGCTTTTGAGTAATTGCGCCGGTCGTCATCATTAAGCTTTGGTAGGAATGGTTTGCTTTTTCGTTTAAAGTCGAGGTGCAAGTCTTCTCGAATACCGTCGCCCACCCACTGTTTCAGTAAGGGAAGCCCGCCAGCTTTTAGCCTGAGAAACATGTCATATGAAGCGTTCAAACTAGATCTCCTGATGCCATTCGAAGATCTAGTTAGCATAAAACGAAAGAAAGGGGGTTTGAAAGGAAATATGCGGCAAGCCGCATAAGTTAACTACCCCTGATAGTGCTGGGAATGCTTTTTGAAGGATTTTGGATTAATATCGTATTTTTTCGCTCTTAGTCCCATCACACGTTCTGTAAGGCCTAAATTGCGTGCTGCTTTTGCCATATTACCAGCTGTCTCTTTGAGAGAGTCTAGAATCAACTCTTTTTCCATCGAGTCCAATGTCGCCTGAAGACTTCTGCCATCATTGACAGCCTTTTCTTCCGATAGCTGGAGACTCGGTGGCAAGTGGTGACCGCGGATCACACCTTCTGTACTCAACAGCACGGCACGTTCGATACTATTTTCGAGTTCTCTCACATTGCCGGGCCAATGATAGCTATTTAGCATGTCAATCGCTGGAGTAGAAATACGTCGAATGTTCTTTTCATGAATCTCACGATACTTTTCGACAAAAAAGTCCGTGATCGGAATGATGTCAATCTTTCTCTCTCTCAGAGGAGGGATATGAATGGGAAATACATTCAAACGGTAGTACAAGTCTTGACGAAATTCACCTTTCGCGATCAACTCCTCTAAGTTGCGATTTGTCGCCGTAATGATTCTAACGTTAGCCTTGATCGTCGTCTCACCACCTAGGCGTTCAAACTCTTTTTCTTGTAAGACGCGCAATAGCTTTATTTGGGTCGCTTGAGATATGTCACCAATCTCGTCTATGAAGAGGGTTCCCCCTTCAGCTAGTTCAAATCGGCCTTTTTTCTGTGAGTGAGCACCGGTAAATGCTCCCTTTTCATGTCCGAAAAGTTCACTTTCTAATAATGTTTCTGGTAGAGCAGCACAATTGACCTTAACAAACGGCTTTTCAGCTCGCCGGCTATTTTGGTGAAGGGCATCGGCAATCAATTCTTTACCAACACCGCTTTCTCCTGAAATGAGAACTGTCGTCTCGGAGCTCGATACCCGCCCGATCAAGTCGAAGACTTGCAGCATGGATTTAGAGTTACCGACGATGGGTGATCTTTCTATTTTCTTGACCGGTGCTTCAACTTCACTAGTCAAGGCAGCTTCCGATTCTGGATAGAACCGATTGATCATTGCCGATTGACCTATCATAAGGCCTAGAATCGACAGCATGCTAGTCTCAGTCTTTGGATCAAAAGCACCAAAACAGACCTTCACACAGCTAATCGTTCCCATTTTGGACTCGTTGATTTTTACGGGAACAGCGAGGGCGTAAAGTTGAGCGCCACGGTCTACCTGAAAAAGTCCTCGTTTTTCGACCCGATCGCCCATAATGGGCATCATCTTCTGCCGCCAATTACTGAGAACACTTTGTCGGCAAGACTCAAGAGTTTGCTCGATGATGGGATCTGAAAAATGCTCTCCACCTTTGAGCCGAACTTCCGTACCTTTTTCAAGAATACCTTCTTCAAAGACGATACGACCAGACAGCAGATTGCAGCGCGATTCGAGCAAAGACAGTATGCTCACGAGTGATTGAGGGAATGAGTCACTCTTTTCGAGAGCGTTTGCTGCCTGTTTAAGCAGATCAATGTGACTTTCCCGGTTCGTAAAATCATCAAACGATGGTCCAGATTGGGACACCTCTTCCATGCTCAGACTCATAAATCAACCTCCTCGCTCGAACTCTTGGGCTTCGAATAGGATTGCAAAAAAACCCGTGACTAAAAATCCAACTATTATGTTGGGCTTGTTATAGCCCGTCTTGGTCGTTCAAGCGACCTATTTCTGAAAAAAAACAACGTATTCAGTAAAATTAATACGACGTTTGGGTAGGAAACAGAGAAATTTAGAAAGAAAGTTATAGTGAATAGCACATATTAGAATGATTTGTGGCTAATATTAGATTTTCTTGTAGTAAAGTTTCATCATAAAAATGCGCTACAAAAGCGTATTAAATCAAGCTGCAACCGGCGTGACGGAATGATCCAAGCAACTTTCCTCAATGCCAGCAATCACGTCTCTCCACGCTTGCATGTCATCTTGACTAAATTCAACAAACTTCACTCCGTAATATCGACGTGAATGCGCACCGACTCCTTTAGTATAGCGGCGCACAACTTTAGCCAAAGGCTCCAGAGGGATTTGGGAAATTTCACCAGATAAATCCACTTTTAGTTCGAGTAAGGTTTGCTCAATAAACGGAATGTAGCAGCTATGCGCTGGCGCACTTAGAAGTAAACCGGTACGCGAAATATCCACCGTCTCGAGGTGGTAGTAGCTGATCGCCCCGAAGGTTTTCGTTTGAACAATAATTTTCTGGACGGGACCAAATCGAGCGTACTGCAAGCGATTCTCGCGACGTTCGTAGCGTATCTTACCGTTATTAGGGTCGATATCTAGGATGTCTGCCAAATCAAGGTTGAGGGTTCGGCAGATGAGCCTATGCCGGAACAGATTTCCTGTATTTTGGGAGTGAACCACTTCGAATAGGAGCTCGCCATTCCGATGAGAATCTAACGATAGTTTCGTGCCAATGGCCAATTCGGAACCAGTCAAGATACCAATGATGCTGCGCGAAAACTCGAAGGCTTCGTAAGCAATGAGATCTCTGCTGCCTTGCGTTCTAAGTGGACCTAAACTTTTATCGAGATTAACCAAAGTCATGAGCGTTCCTCCAACTTAAGCTCTATGAAGAAGCTTCGGTCCTATTTCATAAAGGTTAAGGAATTTTTGGTATTTTGATAAATACTATAAAAAACCAAAAAAAAAGCTGGTGTTACCAGCTTTTCTCTTTCCACCAACAGGCTAATTATTACGCAAGGCGCAATGTGTGCGGCCCTTTTGTTTCCTTTTCCTGGCTCAAAGATACCTGAACCTGAGGAATGATAGGTTTTGAATCAGGACCGTAGAGCTCTTTTACGGCGTCGGCATCCTTACTAATGATAGGACGAGGAGGAAACCAACTTGAATAACTGTTGAAACTTGATAGTTGATCCCCGTTCTTCATTCTACGGATGACGTCCGAGTTTCTCTCTTTTCTCAAAACTTTTTGCTTGCTCATAGAAGTCTTGCTCATAAAAAACGTCTCCCTTCCAATTAAGACAAGAACACCATCGGAAATCTTACCCTTACCTTTAGGAATAAAATAACCCAAAGCGACTAATTAGGTGTAGTCGCCTGATATTCTTTAATAAAAAGGGGAAAAAAAAGAAAAAAAAGTAGGGGAAATCTTCCTTAAATTCCGGCAGCCACTCCAACGAAAAACGAAGTATTGTCGTATTTAAAGCCATCGGCGACCCCAGAAGTGATTTCTGTTGAGGACTTTTCCACCTCAGCCATCACCGCAACTAGTGGGATCAAGGAGAATTTGACACCAAGCCCAAATTTGGTCCCCCCAATATCGACTGAATCACCTCCACCTTTAAGCTCACCTGACACAATGTATCCAATTTTGGCGTAAGGTTCGATAGATCCAGGGATGGGAATCCACGCCGTGACATCAAGGGAGATCTCGGTGCCCGAATCCAGTCCATCCTCGTCATAAGATGTGTTGGCAAAGGTCAGACCCACCCCAACTGGAACAAGAGGAATAGGATCCACGTAAACCGATAGTTTCGTTTCGGTTCCAGTAAAAGTATCCCCGAGATCAGGCTTCGAAGAGCGTTGACCCACAAGTAACTGACCTTCAATCAGCGCAAAACTCGTTTCTGTCAGAAAAAATCCAACTACCAATACTACTGTAGCGACCAGCTTCATGAGAATCCTCCTAATCATTTGATTCAGCGTAATTTTTATCATGTTTTACAGCAATTGAGCTAGTCGACTTTTCAAGGCCTTGAACAATTTTTCAAAAGATTCTGTCTCCCAATGCAAAAAAATCATCATTTTGATGCAGTAGACTTGCAAATAGGGTAGCAAGGAGGACTCAACCATTCGGAGCCGCAATGACTGTCTCGAAAATAAATGTACTCCACCTCATCTCTGAGAAAACATGGCGTGGTGGCGAAAATCAATGCCGGTTACTCATAGAGAGATCCGCGGATCAAGTCAGAAGCTTTGCCGCCGTCCCAGCGGGAAGCGAGGCAGAGAAACGACTGTCATCCATAGCTGAAGTCATCCTTTGCTCTTACAAACCATTGGGTTTGCTTTCATCCGCAAAAAAACTATCTAAACTAATTCGAGAGCATAATATCCAAGTTATCGATTGCCAATCATCTAAGGCCCACAATCTTGGATTGCTAATAAAAAGACTTCATCCAAGAATCGCCTTAATTGTTCACCGCAGAGTCGACTACTCTCCGGGAACAGGCTGGCTGAACCGTACCAAGTATCAGACATCGCTCGTGGACCGCTACGTGGCGATTTCGGATGCCATTGCGAGGGTTCTAGTCACTTCGGGAATCAGCTCTGACCGCATTACCACTGTACGTTCTGCTGTAGATGGAACTCAGATGAACTCAATGAACCGCGATCAAGTGAAATCATCTCTGGTTTCAGAATTGGAACTTGATTCCTCAGTGCCCATTATTGTCAATATTGCTTATCACACAGATCAAAAGGGTCACGACGTTCTTATTAGAGCCCTCAGTCGGCTAAAGCGCCAATCTATAAGGTTTCAATGCTTGTTGGCGGGCAGCGGTCCACTAACCAACGAGCTCCAGATGCAAGCAAAAAAATTGGGGCTTTCGGAAAGAGAACTTTTGTTTTTGGGTATTCGTAACGACGTTCCGGAGCTTTTGTTGGCGTCAGATATCTTTGCTATGCCCTCCAATTTTGAGGGCTTGGGTACCAGTTTTCTCGATGCGATGCATGCATCATTGCCAATAGCTGCCACGAATGTCGGAGGAATTCCCGAAATCGTTTTCCACGGAAAAAACGGATTTCTTTGTGAAAAAGGCAACGAAGAAATCCACGCAAGTCATCTGAAAGACTTGCTCACCCACGAGGAACTCCGCAAAAAGCTAGGCGCTAGAGGAAAAAACATGGTTGAAAACGAGTTTTCCTTACAGGCTATGATCAAAGGAAATTTGGCCGTATATCATCAATATACCAAGTAAACAAAAGCTTTGTGATAGGCAGATACTTCTTAATAGAATGTAAATTCTGCCGACCATAGTAGAGTTCAAAAAAGGTAACACCAAAGCGACAGGAGGTCCCTATGGTGACATTTAAAAATACCAAAATGGGAGTTTTAAACCTCCAGCGCAAACTATCTCTCGAACCGAGACAGACGACGACCTATTACGATCCGAAAAGACGATTAGTTCCTTGTCCGACCCAAGACGTTGCAGCAAATCAGGCTCACGAAGGCCGACAGCACCTAACAGAACTCATTGCGAAGGCAAGAACTCGCGCCCTGGAGGTCGAATCAAAGCAGAAAAAGGCAAATCACGAAAACTCGGATCAACAGTACGTTTATCTAACTGACGAAATTAATCGCATTGCCGATCACGAAAAAGACTATCAGTTGCCCCCTGACGCAAATCATTTGGACTTGGATTTGCTCCAATACCAGCAATCGGTGGCCATGGAAACCAACAATCAAGACGTGCGAAAGGTAAAACTATCTATCATCGAGACTACCGAGAGCCCCTTCAAGAAGGTCAAGAGGATCTCTAAACCCTTATCAGATGCTGCAGAATACACTAGGTCTCTGGCAAGCCACCCCATTGAACCAAAAGCTCAGAAAGGTGAATCCCACAATTGTAAGATATTCAATTTGCGTGACAGGTACGAAAACCACCATGACTCGACTTCTGATCTAGAGGAATCAAAGATCCAACAGAGTCCCCAACCAATCGATTCTCCCGAAACAGAAATTTTCCTTAGCCTGATAGATCATTACTAGGTCAATTCTCTGTTGAGGAAATGACTACAAACGTCTATCTTGCCATTCCATGCCCCAGGCATCAAAAGCAAATAAGCAACCGACAAACACTTGAGGTCCCCGTGAGTCAGCAAGATCTAATGACTAAAATCGTGTCACTTTGTAAGCGCCGAGGCTTTGTTTTTCAAAGCAGCGAAATCTACGGCGGTCTAAAATCATCCTATGATTATGGCCCCTTAGGCGTAGAATTAAAGCGTAACATTAGCGCTGAATGGTGGCGCTCCATGGTGACAGAAAGAGAGAATATTGTCGGCCTTGACGCGTCAATTGTCATGCATCCAAGGGTCTGGCAAACCTCCGGTCATGTGGCTGGCTTTTCTGACCCACTTGTGGACTGTTTTAATTGCAAGGAAAGATTTCGAGCTGACAAAGCACCAAAAGCAGAGCCTGGATCTGAGGTGACCTACAAAGAGGGTGGAAAGAAAAAAGGCGCGGAGCTCAAAGGAACCGTCACGGAAAAAGGCTACATTTGCCCTGTTTGTGGCTCGCCCCATTTCAGTGAAGAGCGGCAGTTTAATGGCATGTTCAAAACCTCATTAGGACCAGTAGATCCTCTTGATAAATTTTTGAAAGATATCGAGGGCAAGGATCTTCCCTATACCGAATTGAAAACAAAGATGGAAGAGGCCATCGCCAGCTCAGCTGTTTACCTAAGACCCGAAACAGCCCAAGCGATGTTCGTCCAGTTTGCTAATATTCAACAATCGTCGTCATTAAAGGTCCCCTTCGGTATTGCCCAGCAAGGGAAGTCATTTCGAAACGAGATCGTAGTCGAGCATTTTATTTTTCGGTCCTGCGAGTTCGAACAAATGGAGATGGAATTTTTCGTAGAGCCAGGGACTCAAGCCAAATGGTTAGACTACTGGAAAGACGCTAGGCTTAACTGGTACCGAAGTTATGCGAATAACCCAGAGAAATTTGTACTGCGTAAGCATGATGACGATGAATTAGCCCACTATGCTGATGATTGTTATGACGTCGAATACGAATATCCTTGGGGCTTTGATGAGCTAGAGGGAGTAGCGTCTCGAACAGATTACGACCTGAAACGGCACAGCGAAGCCACCGGCGCGAAGCTCAGCTACTTTGACCCTAATAAAGAAGATCCCGAGACTAAGAAGAATGGCTGGCGCTATACTCCTTATGTCATCGAACCAGCTGCCGGTCTCACCAGATCACTCTTGGCCTTCTTACTCGATGCTTATAGCGAAGAGAAAGGAGTGGACAAAAATGGCAAGGAAAAAACTCGCGTAGTCCTTAAACTCCATCACCGACTGGCTCCCATCAAGGTCGCTGTGCTTCCTCTTATGAAGAAAGACGGCCATCCTGAGAAGGCAAGGGAGATCATCGCGAAAATCCGAAAGGCCGGAATCAATGCGAGTTATGATGATACCCAAGCCATTGGTAAGAGATACGCAAAACACGACGAGATTGGTACCCCGTTCTGCGTAACCGTTGATGGCCAAACGATGGAAGATGGTAGCGTTACCATTAGGGATCGCGATACCACCGAGCAGACTAGGCTTAGTGAGGACAAAGTGATTGAACTGCTTGTTCAAAAGCTCAATACATAGTTTAATTCAAAAGCAGGCGAAACGTTACCAGAGAGGCCTTGCCACAATAAATAAGCTGGTAAGGCGCAGACAAAGGTTGCTATGACTCAAAACAATAACAGAAACCGAGATGGCAATAGAAATCGCAGCAGACGTAGAAGGAAGCCATCAAAATCTAAGGCGCCTCAAAAAAAGCAAACAGCATCACCCACCGACCCTTTTGCCAAGGACAGTCCTCCTCGTAAACCTGTCAAAAAACATATTCCTAAACGCTACGGAGTGGTGTTTTATGACAGCCATCAAGCCGCCAAGGACGATCAGAGCCAATTGCTGGAAAAAGCAAAGGAGTTTGATCAACTAAACATAGTGATAAAGGCGGAAGGGCCCATGGATGACCCTGAGCTACTTCAATATGGCAAATTATACGCCGGTGCGGCCTGGCACCTCATCCACGAACGCAGGGTTGAAGAGGGCTGGTATAACGAGCCTAGGTGATAAAGGCATCGCAAACCCGCTTTAAATGATGACAAAAAAAAAGACCCCTCTTTAAGTGGAGTGGTCTTAGAAGCGTAACTAGATAACAAGGAGTCCTCTCGGTATTCTTGACTGTCTATGTATAATTTAGCAGACACTGGCCGGATGGCCAAGCTTTTTTTTGTTTACTTGTCTTCGACGGTTTCTTCGCACTCTCCATCCTCGCACACCCACCCACTTGTCGATATCGTATCGCTACCCATCTGTAATGTCAGTTTTTTTTCCTTAGCCTTCTCCTGAAGCTTCTGCCACACCATGTTTGTTTGGGCGACAATGTCTTCATCCGACAGCCCATCAAGCTGATTTTTTTCTGCAACTAACGGCACCGGAGGCGATGTTTCCTCCATTTTTACTAATCTAAAATTCCTATTCCCGTCGGAATAGATCAAATGATGACGGTGTATCTGGGTCAGTCGGAAGTTAGTACCGGGAAGGGCTTGATACGCTTTGAGGGTCAGGGTTCGCTTATCAACGACAGAATGAACCACCACGATAGATTTGGTTAAAGGGTGGGAAACGCTTTCGATCAACCCAATCAGTCTATATCCTTCGATGATTGTTTCTGAATTTCCCCGAGCATATTGTGACCAACTCGTACTTAGCAGCCACATCAGCAGAATCCATTTCATTGCCGTACTCCTGGTGCTTTACTTTGGGGAGAGATCGGCAAAAAAACTCATAATTTGATAGGACAGATTTAACCAGCACATGGTATCTTGCGACAAGGTCCCCAATGAGGAAGGAATCAGCAAAAGTGGATCAAAGTTCACGTAAATTTAGGCTGTTAGCCAACCCGATAAGGCGCAAGGTTCTAATGCTGCTTATCGACGCACCATACAATGTCTCTCAACTGATTTCCCGACTCAGTATAGAGCAAAGCTTACTGAGCCATCATCTTGGACTTCTGCGCAAAGAGGGGTTGGTGCTATCCACTCGAATTGGTAAAGAGATTGTATATGCCATCAACCCTGCTGTCAGAGATGACAAAAAACAAGTGTTTAAACTTGGTTGCTGTGACATTCGCCTGTAGCACAAGCATGAAACGTTACGGAACCAACTGGTAACGCTCATCACCTAGGTAAAAATCAGCCAATGGCGTCGATCCATTTTGAGGAACCCTGACGACAGTCTGCTCATCGTCCGTCCCCACTGTACTAGTGAGGTAACCCTCATCGTCCAAAACGGGTGTGGTGCACTCCGTGTAAGGCGTCGTATATCCAATCGGAGTGATATCGTAGGCATCATCAGTGCTGGTATTCGTCTCAACCCTGAAGGTTAGCTCGCTGTCGCCTGTGATCGTCACCGTGTAGACATCATCATCGAGGCTGATCACGACAGTCGTCTCGTCGTATTGATAAGTCCCTAAGGCCCCTGCAGCAATCGGTGAAAAGCAAGAATTAGCCAAGACCGAAGCCACTGCAGTCTCTACCTTATCCTCCTCAGCTTCAGGAGCTTCTTCGAGGCGATCACCAGTAGTAGGATCAGCATCTGGCGCATTATTAGCCTGTGGATCCACATTAGGAGACTCTTTGCGAAAGCCATTACCAAATTCGGTACCACAGCCTGTTAGCAACACAAGCAACGTCATATTTAAAAGCAAAAACGCGTTAGGAATCACGAGATTTACCTTTCGTTTGGGGAAACATTTGAAAATTAAACTGCACAACCTGGGCTGGTGCCTCGGCTTCGTCCACAACAGCATCCAAAGCCCATTTGTGAATACTGCGCCGAAACTCTTTCAAGCGCTGCTTGAAGTCGGCTAGCCTAGTGACCGGCATGGTCAAAATCAAGCTTCCGAACTCCCTTTCTTCTAGAGCTAGATCACTTAGCATATCCTTACCCTGATCTAGAATAGTTCGGTAGTACTGCCGCAACGCGAGGTTTTTCACCTCATCTGAGCTAATCACTATCTTATCCTGACAAGAAAAGCTACCATCCTCGGATTTTACAATGAATTTCGCCTTAAAAAGAAAATCCAAAACCGTGCGAATATCTCTTACTGATGTACGACCATTGAGACGCCTAGAGATCCAATAAGGATCATCGCAGAAATCGGGTCGTTCAGCCATCTCGCGAATAACAGGATAAAGCCAATGACTCATATACTGAACAGAATCGTCATCGATGCTTCGCTCATCAGCAAACGGACGTAACTTAGCCATAACTTGCAGTAAATCTGCCTTGCGCTGATCATCTTTTTCCTGACAGAACTCCACCAATGAGCGAAAAAACATACCTTCTTTGGCATTTAAACCGATCACGCGAATAAAAATTGAAATTGATTCTGCACTCAAATTGCGCTTGCCATCGATCACTAGTTTAAGGAAATTGGGCGAACTGAAGCCACAGCGTTTCGAAAACTGACGATAGCTAAAACCGGCGGACTCTGCTTTCTGTTTGGCATAATAGTCGGCAAGATAGAGCCGAAAGTCCTGATATTGGAAAATGTCTAGTTTGTTCTCCAAGCCGATGCTCCAAGGCTTATAATTCTAAGGTGACTCATGAGATCAGGCGGCGTATTCTGCAGACCCAGCTTTCTCATGATCTATTTATCGGTCACTGCAGTGAAATTTACAATATTTCAATGTTTTATCTGTATTCAGGCGTATTCTAGAAAAAGTCAAACAGAGGAAATCACAGACATTTCAGTAACAGCGCTCATCGGATATAATAGAGAAAAACCAAAGAACTAAGGGAGATGAACCTTGAATGTTTTACAAAATCAAGGATTCCGCCGCTATTGTTTTGCATTATTCATGGTTTATCTGGCCACAGGATTTTACGGGACCCTTTGGGTTTCGGATGAATTTGACGAATACCGCGGGATATTTTACGGTTTTTTTGCCCTTCCTTTCCTGACTCTCTACTGCAGCCAAATATGGTATCGACCGACCTGGTGGAAAGATAACCCGCTGATTTTTTGGACCTGCACACTAGTCTTGTGTCTGGCATTCAGCTGGGGGAATGCAATTTTGCTCAATGCTGTGTCTGGCAACAAAAAAGCTGTCGTAAACATTACAATGGAAGGTCAAAAGTATGCGGTCACCCAGCGGCGCGGTGGGTTGGAATGGCTTTACCGACCGCGCTGGTAAAATTTTAAAAAGCTATTTGGATATGGGCAAGCACTAACTCTGTGAGTTCATAATGAACCCGGAAACAAACTCTTGGGTAAACCTAACGCCAAACCCCGTCACATCCGAGGCTACGTGAGCCAGCCCCCCTGGTCGATGACTAGCTGCTAGATCAACATGAACCCATAGACAGTCGCCCTCAAGAAATTGCCTTAAAAAATAGGCGGCTTCAATATGATCAGCGCCTCCTGTTAGGCGACACTGCTTTATATCAGCAACATCCGATTTGAGACTTTCGCCATAATCCTCATCCAAAGGAAATGGCCAGACCCTTTCTCCTGATGTCATCCCAGCCTGTATAAGACTATCGTTCCATTCACTTCGATTGCAAAAAACACCAGAATATCCGTCTCCGAGAGCTCTAATACAGGCTCCCGTTAGACTCGCATAATCCAGAATCAAATCAGGTTTTTCTCTCGAGGCCAAACAAAGAGTATCTGCAAGAAGCATACGTCCTTCGGCATCAGTATGTACGATTTCTATGGTTTTTTGATTAAGGGCAGTAATCACATCGTTAGGTTTGTAAGCTAGATCTCCAATTAAATTATCGCTGATGGCTAGGTAACAAGAATGGTGACCAGACCAATTCTCTTTTACAGCCAAGCGAAAACTAGCAAGAGCCACTGCGGAGCCAGCCATATCTCCTTCCATGCCGAACATACTAGTGGCTGGCTTTAAGTTGTTTCCCCCGGTATCGAAGGTGACTCCTTTGCCAACGTAACAAATCTTAGGGCCCGGCTTTCCCGAATCATGAGTCAGCTTGATGATAGCCGATTGTTTATGAGTCGAACCTTGTGCCACCGCAATAAATGCACCTGCACCCATATCTTTTAACTGATCGTAGGAAAACTTTTCTGCAGATATATTTTCGGATTTTGCCCAAGACATAACTTCATCACAATAGACCTTTGGCGTGAGATCATTTCCGGCTCGCGTGACAAGATCCCTGACAAATGACTGCTCGGTATTTAGAGCTAGCCAACTGCTTCCTGCACCCTCGGGAATCGGTGTGTTAGAGTTCGAGATGAGATCAACCGTCGCTAAGTCCTCTTCCGTCTCCACTTTAGATCCATATTTTTTGAAATGATATGAGTGAGAGTATAAAGCGGCGAAGGCGTTCTCAAGGATTGATGCATCTTGTTCAAATCCGCTGCAAAAAACAGCAAGCTTTTTGGCTTTATTCGCAAGTAAATCTCCAGCCGCCTTACGGCAATCGGTGAGGATCTGGAAGGCCTTAGCATCTTTAGATATCCATAAAATACTCAGACGTTTCTCGGCATCAAGATCCCAGGTGATCCTATCGGACGGTTTAGCTTTTTTCCCGGTCTTCTTCAGCAATGACATAGCCGCCTCAACAAGATCATCGCCTAGGATTGCCTTTAGGTCATTACGACTATCACTATTTGGAGTAGTTTGAGCAGGGAGTAGGATAAGGATGCCGTCGAAGGATTCTAGGTTAGGTTGCTCTCTTAAAGATGAAACTCGACAATTTTTGACTGCCATGAAAAGGCCTTTCCTATTATGCTAGGTAGGTGTAGTAACGGAAATCCGACAAACGAGATGAAAGATTTCGATGACCAAAACGAAGCGAAAACTAACAGAAGAGCTGTTTTCACCTGCACCTGGTAAAACTGATCATACAGAGATACCATATTGCGCACTTAGAGAACATCTAGATTGTTGTGACGGTATTGGATACAACTTAAAGCCAGTAGGTGCTTTTCTAAGAGGCAACCTATGTGACTGTGTCAGTTCGTGCGAGACCTGCTTTGGAAAAACACGAAGCCTCCAAAGTGGTAGTTCGGTACCCTGTCGCACTCCAAGCCCCAACAGAATTGTCAACGTGCTCAATCAGGCGCAGATACCAGCACGCTATTGTTACGCCAAACTAGATAACTTTGTGAACTTTACGGGAAATGGCCGCCAGATCCGTCAATTTGTGGCCAGTTGGGTGCGGGAGTTTAACCCTAACGCGCCTCAGGGTCTCATCCTCGGTGGCCCCGTTGGGGTGGGCAAGACGTATCTGCTTGCGGCGATTGCAAAGAATTTCGCAGCCCGTGGACTAAGCGTTAAGTTTGTCGATTTTTTTCAGTTGCTCAACGAAATTAAAGGTGCCTACGCACACTCTCGATCGGACAGCAATATACTTAACCCTCTCATCGACGTCGATATCCTCTTTATCGACGAACTTGGCAAGGGACGTTCGAGTGATTGGGAAATGTCCATCATCGATCAAATCATTATGGGACGATATAATCGCAACAAAATCATTGTGGCCACGACCAATTATAACTTGGGCCCAGAGCGCTATACTCCCATGAATCAAAAGGATTTAGACGAAGGGAGTTTTGGCAATTTCAACTTAGATGGATACGAGACCTTAGAAAAAAGGGTCGGACAACGCATCTATTCCAGACTGGTGGAAACCTGCCTCATCAAAGAGCTAACTGGTGAGGATTACCGCAAGCAGTTGATTCCAAAGTTGCAGGAGACTCCTCCTCCGCCTCAGCCCAATCGCTCAGGCGCAAGTCGAGGGTTGGACGATTACCGCTGAACAAGGAAAATGTATTTTACGCTCGTTGGAGAACCCTATCCTCAACGGCTTGACACTATGTTTGGAAAACGAGAATGGTCGGTTTCACCTTCAGGAAAATCACTTTCCCTGTTGTGGTGGAACGGGATTTTCGTCATCTCTAGCAAACAACACGGTTTCACGCTGTCAATTGAAGTCGCGCCTAGAAAAAACCCAGGCGGTCTTGGATCAGTTTCACAGGACCTATGGTCCTCCAGAACAAGCTAGTATTCCTTTTCACCCTGCCTCGAGTGCGAAGATTCTTCGTCACGTTAGCGACACCTTGAAAGGGTATCGGCCCCAAGGTAAGGTCCTCAAAACCACCTTAGAACACAAATTCGAACTTTGGAAAATGGCCCTTGCTTGCACCTGGCGGTTTGGAATCGATGTCCACATAGTTACTACCAATCAACAAAGCAACTTTGTCCCTATTCCCGACGAGGACAAATGCAAAGGTCCATTGGCCGTATTTATAGAACGTGTCGACAAACCCTGGGATCCCAGGCAAATCGAAACGGTAGAGACTCTGGTGCAATTTGCCTATAACGCGAATACCTACCTCTGGGTTGAGTTCGTGGTAGACCAATCTAAACCAACACAGGGCGAACTAGATTTGAAGGGTAAGATTAATCGACGGATTTTTGAGGCTAAAAAGAAATCTCACGCCGAGTACCTTACCAAAGATTGCAAGTCCCGCCTCGAAACTCTATGTTATATTCCTATTACCGTAAGCAAAGGACTCGATAATGTATTGGTATAGACCTATTTTGGCTCTTCATGTGATCGCCATAATTAGCTGGATGGCGGGTATTCTTTACCTCTACCGCCTCCTGATCTACTCCTCCGAGCATGGTTGTAAGCCGGGAGAAACCAATGAGCTACTTAAAACTATGTCGAGGCGATTGCTCAAAGCGATCACCATACCAGCCATGGTCGTCTCTTGGCTCGCAGGAATCTCTATGGTGTCCTTAAACCCTTTCCTTATGAGCCAGACCTGGTTTATAGTAAAGTTCATAGGCGTTTTAGGTATCACTGCCTCCACCATGCATGCTGCCAAACAGGTTAGGCTTTACCAAAACGATCAGACAATATTGGGATCGAAAGCACTTCGCTTCCTTAACGAAGTGCCGACACTTTTTATGATACTTGTGGTTTGTATGGTGATTTTAAAACCATGGACCTAGGAAGCATCGAACGCTAATTGACTTCAGCACAGGTAAATGACGACAGTGTGTTTTCGATGAGGTTTTTTGCCTTATCGATACAGTAGTTAGGGTCTTTGGCGGCGGTCCAAAGGACCTTCGCTGGATTTTGATCTCTCTGGTAATGAACCTCGCAATTATCACCTGCGCTGGTTCCATATTCGATCCAAATCTTCCTATACGCGTCTGGAAGCTTACACTCGGTCGTCATTTTAGGAAAACTAGCCGGTGCTTCCGTTTTCTGTTCTTCAGCATGCGCGAAGGAATGCACGGAAAAAATCGTAAGGGCAACAAAACATTTTTTGAGACTGCTCATGAACCTGTCCTCTTGTTAGAATGGGAGTCTTGCATCATTGTTACATGCAAGCCTTGCAAGCAAAATGGGTGATATCACGCAAAAGCTTTCCCTAAAATCTAAGCCTACCAGCAAAGAATTCATCGTTTCCTCAATGCGCTGCAGAAACTTCTAAAAAACCAAATGAGTCCTAAAGAAATCCGCAAGATTAGCCGATATCGACCTTACACAGGTACAAAGAGGGGATTGATCGCTATGCGCGTACTAGGCCATATTTTGCTAACAACATCCATGTTTTTAACAGGTTATGCATGTTCACCAAAAGTCGAGACGGCAGCGTCACCTGCCCCACGCGCCGGCACCAACGATCCAGGCGGTAATAATGGTGACCAGACGAAGGATGGCCCTGGCGGTGGTGGCACAGCTACCGACCCCAAACAAGGTAACGGTAGTAAAGAAGGCGAGGACTTCTTCAACGGTAAAATCGTAGCAGCGTTCCGGGATGCCTCGGAAACCTGTCTTGGTTGCCACAATGCACCCCGCGAAGTTCTGGGTGTTCCTGACGCCAGTGATGAGAGGATATACGATTACGGAAAGATGTTCTCACTTTTGAAAAAGGGAGATTTTTCCAACGACAACGAATTTATCAACCCCATGCTCGGTAAAACAGAACATCCTGGTGAGAAGATCTGCGTCAACGAAGAGACAGATTTATGTGCCCTCGCCATCGAATGGTATGCCCTTGAATTTGCAGGAGCTGCCGCGTCTAGTGTCGGGTTAGTCATAGACGTCAAACTCCAAGGGGTCGATAACCACGTGGTAGGCGGTTATGCGAAAGATATCGAAAACGTTGCCCAAAAAATGACGGTAAAGGCCTACATGGGCGGTGATAAAGACAATGGGACCTTGATTGGCGAAGTGGTTGCCGACAAATTTCAAAGCTCAGATATTGGCAACCATGCCTTCCAGATTCCGGTACCAGCAGATCGATTGGACAATCGGTCGCAGCAAGTTTACGTCTACGCTGTAAAGAACGGTGTTGAAGAGCCACTCGGCGGTTCTCCGATATCTTTTATGTCCTATCGTCAAAACAATGCGTTTCCAGGCTTAGGTACTCTAAACATCAATGGTTGTGGTTGCCACACTGCCAACGATTTTAACTACAATACACTTTGGCCAGACCTTGCAACGCCGACAAATGCAAATGCCGCACACGGTCCGACGAACAATCGCGGTTACGAGCTGACTCAGGAAGGGACTGGTCGCGAAGTTAACCACCCTGGAGGTGCTGTGGGTAGTGGACAGGCCTACATCAACTGGTGGTGTGCCGAGTTTAATGTTGATAACAACGTCGCTGGGTGCCCAGCCCAGTAAAGCCAAAAAATGTCTCATTTTTATCCTAAAAATACCGATCCCCTCTTGGCAGGAATAGAGGGGATTTATGGCAGTCGAAAAGCTAGGAAAATGTCTCATCATAGGCAATAGTGCTGTCAATCTCCTTGCGTATACCGAGCAACTTTCAAAAACATTTGTGGTGGAGACAGCGTCCACCTATGATAGTAGCATCGACCTACTCGATGATTTTGAACCGGCAGTGGTTGTCATAGATGAGCGCATCGCAGGATCTTCAGCCATTGAGATTTCCGATACAATCCGCAACGATCAAGTCGCAGAAAACTACATTGCCATCGTCATCATTGCTGATCATCAATGCAAAAGCTTGGACCAACTCCGTGAGCTCAGCAGGAGCGATTACGTTTTACACACAGATCAAGCTGCGTTGCTATTAGCCCAAACCTGCATTGGTGCCTTCCGTTTAAAACGCTTAGAAGATAGCAATAGGCAACAAAGACAAGAGCTTAGTGTCATCAAAGAGGAATTGAGCCACCAGCAAAACGTAGATCCCATAAGCGAGCTACGGGCCCTTCCCAATATGCTAAATATACTATCAGAAGAATTCCGACGCTGTGTCCGATTTGATATTCCTTTAACTCTCCTTATGGTTGCCATTGATAATTTTGAGGATGTGGTAGCGCGAGGAGGGTATCTCTCATCAACTACTATTGCTAAGCAACTGGGCAAAGAGTTAAGCGAGATGCTTCGCAACGAGGACTTTATTGGAAGGGGATGGAACTGTGATTTTATCTGCATCTTGCCAGAGACTGGTGATTCTGGAGCCCTGATACTAGCCAAAAGGATTCAAGAGTCAGTATTTCACAGAACCTATGGGCAAAAGGAGCATCAGATTCAAGTCTCTGTATCTCAGGGAATCGGTTATTTTCATCCACTCAAAAATCGCTTTGATTCTCCAGAAGCACTTTTCCTCTCTGCCCAAGACAATCTATCCATTGCGAAGAAACTTGGTACGAACCAAATCTCTCACAAAAAGAAAAAGATTGGTTAAGGCCAATATCTATAATCCAAGTTTGCGAATCAAAACTAATTACGAGTCTCCTACCCTTCAAAAACCCAGAGCCCTAAGTCTTTGATTGAACTCAATCCGACTAAAAGAGACGATTTAAACGCTTGCATTTTACCAACGGCAACGTCAAAGTGAGTCCAGCTTTCCGTGAAAACAAGCCAAAAGGAGATAGAGTTGAAAACACTTTTTAGAGCTACAAGCGCCCTATTTTACGCCTTAATGGCTGCTCAAGGTTTTGCACAAATCAGTAATGTCAGCTCTCAGGGCCCAGGTTGTCCTGTTGGAACCGTAAATGCAATCACGTCAATTGATGGTGAAGCGGTCACATTCGTCTACAGTGATTTTTTTGTCGAGGTGGATGAGACAAACCGAAGGGATCGGACGTTCTGTGAACTAGGATTTCGTTTGAATGTACCTCAAGGAAAAACCGTTGCCTTATTTAGTGTTGATCATCGAGGCTATATTTATATGGAAGAACAGGTCCAAGCTAGACTCAATAGTAAACTAACCATTAATAACCTTAATCGTGAACGTACCATCCAGCTCATCAATCGCCAGGTAAGAGGCCCCTTGGAGCGAGACTTTATTCTGAGCCGAGATCTCAGACCGAATCGCAATCGGCCTTGCCTTCAGAACCGCAACCTCGATATCACCATTGACACGACACTCTCTCTAAGAACCCGTCAAGGCGAAGCCGGTTTTGTTACATTGGATTCTAGTGATGCTTCGTTAGAACAAGAACTCGGACTGAGTTTCATTGACTGCAACGGTCCCACATTCGTCTCCTATTGTCGTATCCAAGCTAGATTCGGAGCACAAGGACAGAGGCTACGCGAGGTATCTGTTCATGGAACCGCACCTAGACCGCGACAGGCTCGGATGCGCGCTCAAAACCGGGCTCAAAGGCGCTGCAATGCCTTGGAAACTCGAAGACCTGGCCTAAAGTCCTGCGAATTTACTTGTGGCCAGGCAACGGAAATCTCCAATAGGCGTAGTAGGTAGACTAACAAGCGGCTCATCACTCTTATTCGAACCGATAGCCTACCGAAAGATTAAGACCTGACCAGGACTTTGACGAGCCGATTTGGGAACGGACCCCATCACGGACTTGCTGAGTGTTATTGGTATAGGTCTGACCAAGCAAAAACGAATGAGATAGCTGAAGGATGGCAAACTCAATGGAGACTTGATTTTGAAAGATCCATTGCATGCCGGTTTTTAGCCCAAGGGTCACGCCTCGGTGACTAAAATCACTCGTTAGCGCCGATGCAGCGACATCGCTCACGTTATCGGTACCCAAAGGTTGAACACGACCCGACCAAAAATTCAAACCGACGATTGGCTCGTAAAACAATAAGGCTTTTTCTGTGAAGTAGTGACGGACACCAAAGTTGATGGAACGAGAGGCAATATCGATTTGAACTGTTTTGCCGCCGGCCTTGCCAGATAACTCAAAGCCACCACCTCCCAGGGCAAACTGCAAGGTTAGGTTATCTTGATAGTGCCATTCCCCGGCAAGGCTATAAAAATGCCAGGGGCCTGTGGTTCCCATACCAAAGCGGGCGCTTCTTTTGTACAGCTGAAAAAGCTCCCACTGAGAGTAATCCAAACTCGATTGATCGTCCTCGAGTTCCGCGTCCTCTTCAGACTCTTCGGTATTGGGTTCAGTCGCGGTCTCCTGCGCCATAACGATAGCACTTGAAAAAAAACAGACGATTATCAGTAACACATTGGCAGCTAGCAAAATATCCCCCGTAAACACAGCTTACGGGTTAGTCTAGGGGAAAGTGAAAAGCTTGTCGTCTAGAAATTCATCCTGCGCAAGATCAATCAGCAATCAATGTTTCCAGGCTCGCTAGCGGCACCGGAGCAACAAATTCACTGAGGTTTTGGCGGATAAATGCCACGGCGGACGTTTTGTTCAGTTGCCTCTGGTAAGGGCGCGGACTGGTCAACGCAGCAAATATATCAGCTAAATTGACAATCCGAGCCTCAGGGCAGATCTCATCACAGGTCAAGCTGAAGGGATACCCTTTGCCATCCGGCCTTTCGTGATGCTGGATGATAATCGCCTTTGTCGTGGGAGAGATTTCGAATTCTTCAAGCAATTCAATACTTTGCCTAGGGTGTTGGCGCACCTGGACCCATTCCATGCTGGTGAGAGCGCCTTGCTTTTCAAGAATCTCGCGCTCGACCTTGAGGTGACCGATGTCATGGAGTACGGCACCCAGAGCAATATCATGGAGGTGATCCTCGTCTTTGACACCTAGGTCTTCAGCAATGGCAACACTCAGCGCACAGGTACGGATGCTATGGAAAAATGTGTAGGTATCGTGATGGCTCAAATCCCGAAGGACTGCAGTGAGCTGTGGATAACTTGTGAGAAACACCACCAAGTCATCAAAAACTGCGGAGATTTTTGCAGCACTGACGGGGCTTTGCACATTTAAAGTCGCTATGGTCGAAGACAAGCCATCGCGAACATGAGACAAGACCTCGCTAGGCACCTCAACGACAGCATCGTCGATCATGGGCTCGATCTTTCCATATTCTAAGCTGTCGGCATTATTTCTAGCTTTTGGGTCGTAAAAGAGAACACTGAAGCCGTCTTCATGAAGCTTTTCAATCTCGGCAATCGACCACTCGTAGGGTCCATCCGCGTACAGGACTGGCTTACCTGCAATATCCAAATATAGTTGAAAGTCCGTGGTTCGGCCTTCCAATTCGTCTAATTCCAATGGCCTTAGGCTCTCAATGCTACTAGCTTTTTCTAGTGTTTTCGCCGGCATAGCTGCTCCTTTGGCTTATCGTGATCAGAAACTCGGCATTTTTGCCACAATTTCGCTTTATAGGGAGGCTATCGGCGCCATATAGACCATTTATTAGATTTTTTTAGTGTATGAAAATTTCTTGCAATGTTGATCAGTTGTGATAGATTCCTACTTCCAATTTGGGGAACTAAGGTCCCTGACACTCCTAAGCTCGAGTGGTGAAATTGGTAGACACAGGAGACTTAAAATCTCCCGACCGCAAGGTCGTGCCAGTTCAAGTCTGGCCTCGAGCACTCTTAAGCCTCCAAAAGCATTACTATTTTATAAGAATAGAAAATGAATAATGAAGCTACTGGTAGAAAATCTAATACGCCACTGGTAGAAAAATCTACCAATTTATGGCTCTCCTTACTTCATGGTGGGTGATCCTCTCAAAGCCTTGCCTCGACACTCGTTCAAGACTCTCAATCGATAATTTTTAAAACTCGAATAACCAAAAGCCTTTCTCTGAACGAGTTTTGCTTTTCGATTGAAGCCTTCAACCCTGCCGTTGGACAGCCGATTTTCAAAATATGCCAAGATTTCTTTACGCCAGTTAATAAGTAGTCTCCTCAGTTCCAGTATTTTAGAGTTCGCAGATTTTGCCATGTCATCGACTATTGATTTGAAGGCTTTTTGTGCACGAAACTGACCTTTAATATTATAGAAACCTATAAACCTTTCTTTGAGTAAATAGATCTCAAGAAGTGTTGGGTAATCCTTTAAATACTTATGCAAAGCTCTTCTAACCGAAGAATCTAAACTCTTTCCTTTCCGCAAAAGAATTGATCTTACTTTTAGCCTCCGTTTATCTCCGAAGATTTTTAGTCTTTCCTTGTTTAGCAACTTAGAAAATAGTCTTTGGACGTGGAATCTATCGGCTATAACTTTTGCATTCGGAAAGAAATTTCTGCAAAACGATCTGTACGTTGGAGACATATCAATCGTAACGTTCTTTACGTTTTCAGCTCCACGAATATGAGATAAGGCAGCGACTAGATCAGACCTAGATCTACCATCTACTAGTTCAAATACCGCTTTGTGATTGTGATCGACGATTATGGTTGTGTACTCTGTTGCACGAAACTTAGGTTTCCTAAGGCTATGCTCATCTATTCCTATCGACTTTGGAAAAGAGTGTGCTCTTGCCTTAGATTTTCTTTCCAGCACTTCATAAAAGGTTTTATAGACTATTCGAGTAGAACAACGATAGGCTTTTTGAACCTTAGTTAAATCTGAAAAAGTTTCCGCTGCCCAACAAAGACTGCGCTTAAACCTCTGCGTTACACGCCCGCCTTTGCTGATACCTGGTACAGGTTCCGTAAAAGGTTTGAGGCAGCACTTGCACCAAAACCGCCTTTTGGTAATGATAAGCAGCAAATACTTGCCTCGAATAGGTTCGTCTTTGACTCTTATTTTCCGTCTGTCGTAGACACTAGTGCTTTTACAAGCGCACTTGGGGCAGACTTCGAACTCGGAAACCTTGTCTACATGATAGTGAGCTCCTGCTCGGCCCACAGTTTCAATTTTGGTTAAATTTAATTCGGGAAGTAGAAGAAATCGTGATAAAGTTCGCTCAGACATAGCACGCTCCTATGGCGTTGTTTTGATTTTTTAAGCGAACTTAAAATACGCTGAGTTGTACTATGTCACTAATCTATTTATCTTTACCATGCTTTATTGTCTCCACCATCAACGGAGGAGAGCCCCATTTTCTAAGGCATTAGTGAGTCTTTTTTCTGCTGTCTATCCTCATTTCTTGCTTCCTTTTTTTCGTGGACCTGGCGCAACCCACTATTTACCCAATTTGTCCAAAACCCGGACTTGCGAGGGCAAAGTCGCACTCAGATTTACGTACCTTTGCGCAACTAGATAGCTATCCCCAAAGTAGCCTCGTAGAAGATGTGATCGTCGAAGTAGCGTTCGGATTCCTGGTTAATTTGATTTGTGTTGATGTTAGAATCAAAAGGAACGTCTGAGAAGTCTCCCCTTCTAGTTCGACTCGATGGAAGGTATTTGGAGGCCTTTAGTCCGATGGAAACATAGGAATAGTGGGCTTCGATTCCTAGTGTTATAAAAATCCCGAAAAAGTTATATTTCGGTGATAAGTATTTTCTGAAGTATGTGGAATCATCCAATTCGATACGTTCGGAAAACTCCCTTTTATAAGTGGCTTTGAAGGTCCCGCCTCCCAAAAAAATATTATTGTTAAAGGCAAACCACTGAAAGCCGAGCTCATGGCTGTCGATTTTATGGGTTCCTTTACTATCTGGGAGGAACTGCCTACGGTACCCTGCAAGAAAATCTTCGGAAAAAAAGTACTGCATAGAGATCGAACGATTACGGTCGTACACTCCTATCTCTAACTCTATGGTCTTTCGACTCCGATTTTCCTTACTTTCGTTTGAGTCTTTCGAAAGTAGTAAATAGCCAAAACCAACTATTGGAATGAGCAGAGTTCCTGTTTGCTCGGATTTAGCCTTATTTGGATACGTAATCGAAATAAGTAGTAGGATAGCTTTGATTTTGTACAACGGTTTAAGCCTCATCGCCGGATATGGATCTTACTAAGAAATTATTGTCACGTAATTACAGATAATTATATGAATTATACACTTTTGCAGCAATCATTCGAAACCCTATACGTCACCGTAGAGTGGGCCATGGATGGGCCTGCCTCAATATTTTTCATTTTCTTTTTATCCTGAGCTGAGGCAAGTCATCCTTCGAAGCCCCTGAGCACAAATTGCAGTGGAGTTACTAATGAAAAAGATTTTTGCTGGATTACTATTGACGTTGATATCTTGCTCGCAGTCCGAAGAGACCTCCCAATTAGATATTATTGGAGGTGTTCCCGCGACAGAAGATTACGAATTCTTCGCTTCGCTATCGAATGAAGGAAATCAATTTTTTTGTGGTGCAGCTTACATTGCCTCTAATGTGGTGATTACGGCAGCCCACTGTATTGTCGACGAGTTTCAGGATGTTTTTGTTCATCAGGGTGTGAAAGAGCAGGCCGCTGCCTCAGAAGAGATGCGCCGCAGGGTAGCATCCATCATTGTTCATCCAGAATACGATAACTCAAATAATGAAAACGACATCGCTCTATTGATTCTTGAAGAGGCTAAGTCTGAAGCGAAGGGTGCCTTGCTCCAATCGTCCATCGGTATGGCTAATAAAGGATCAGTATTGAGGGTGGGTGAGTCCTTAAGAGTGATAGGCTTCGGAAATACCACGAGCTGGGGTTGGATTCCCGCTGCCACTCTTCAGCAAGTCGACGTCCCTGTCATCAGCAATGATGCTTGTCAAGAGTCCTACGATCACACAACGATTACCGAAAGACAGATCTGCGCCGGAGATCTGGCACAAGGATCCATCGACTCTTGTCAAGGCGATTCAGGTGGACCTTTGTTTTCCGTGAACCCTGATGGCTCTTATACCCTACACGGGATTGTTAGTTGGGGTATAGGTTGCGCCCAGGTGGGAAAGCCAGGCGTCTATACCTCGGTTGAAGCTTACGCAGATTGGATTGTCTCATCGTTGAACCAATATCAGGCACCCTTGGAAAAAGATGATTCTTCGTCTCTTGTTGATTTGGTGAATCAGAATTGCTTTGGTATCAAGGCTACCACAACTCATGAATTTGACGTCGTAGATTCTGTCTATCATAGCTACTATCGACAGGATACAGTTGCCTTTGTAGGATTGGAGGCATTATCGAAGGGTGGACTGGATATTGATCCCAACGATCTAGATGTGCGTCTGTGTCAGTTTGAGAAAGTTTTGACCTCTGGGGAAAAGACTGATGTAGCGGTTATGCTTAAAGAAGGAGAAAATGGCGAAACTGAAGGACTAGTGGCCGTGGGTGATGACCTTTTTTTTCGTGCCCAACTGCAAACAAAAAGCAATGAGTTTTTATCCTGTGGTGAGACCGAGTTTGAACGATTTGAGGATGGACCTCCTTTCGTTTCTACCGAAAACAATGGTTATTTCGCAAGTGATATTGTTGATGATGTAGATCTATCTGCGATGACTCTCTTAGAATCTTGTGTCGTTAAAGATTATTCCTTAAAAATTCTTGCTAGTGACTCTGACGAGTTTTTTGTCAGTTTTACAAACCACAAGGGAGAAACCATTTATAAATCATCTCAGAGTGAACGAACATCTGTTCCTGTTGTTATGCCTAAGATAAATCTGACCAAAATTGATAGCCAACGAGGATTTTTGGAAATTGTCAATGTTGGAGACGATATTGAAGATATTTTTACGTTACAGATATCCTGTATCGAACCATTTACTCTGATTGATTGGGATCAAAAGGAACATAAATCTACCCTTAGTCAGGATCTGTTTACATCCCATCAGCATACCATTCAATTCCATCACGCAGAAGATAGCGTCAACGGGATTTTAAAGAAGCAACAAACAAAGTCGTTTCGCGTATCTGTGGAAAATGATCTTTTGGACCGATTTAATAAAGAATCCTGTTACGTTAATGATTATTCGCTAGATCTAGTCATCAGTGAATTTTGAGTGAGGGATTAAGATGATGGGCTCTCCTAAGAACCCTGGATCACTCCAGGGTTGTAAGGAGAAGTCGACAAGACGTCTTATTCTGCTGAATCAGAGTCAGAATCGTCTTCGTCTTCGGATGCATCTTCAGAGTCGCCTTCGGATGTGTCTTCAGACACAACAATAAGGTTTAGCAATTGAGTGAATTTCTCAAGTCGCGCCTTGTTTCCGGAAACAGACTCTAGATCTTTTTTCGCTTGCTCTAGAGCAGATTC
The DNA here is from genome assembly GCA_013215145.1 of Pseudobacteriovorax sp. GTDB lineage: Bacteria > Bdellovibrionota_B > Oligoflexia > Oligoflexales > Oligoflexaceae > DT-89. Next base: position 29,924 of record JABSRP010000025.1, on the reverse strand, counting down.
CGCAGAGGCTACACCGGCTTCTGCATCAGCTTTTTCTTGTGTCGCCATGGCAACCAAGTCAGCCTTCGCATTGTCTACCGCTATAAGTGCACCTTCAACTTTACCGGTCTGAGTGTTCTTTACGGAGTTAAGGTCACTCACAACTGTTGTTTGATCAGAAATACTTTGGCCAAGCTCTTCGATTTTGCTCACGTTCAGTTCGATGGCAGTGTCAAGAGAGTTGATTTTTGTTTTTAGCTCTTCAATCAGGTCCAAATCAATGGGAGTGGCGGCAGATGCTTTAGCAAGTTCGGTTTCCGTATCTGCTAAGAGCTTCTTGTTGCTTTCTAGAGTCTCGTTGGCAGTTTCCAATTCAACTTTAAGGCCATTAAGTACCTCAGTTTCTGCTTCGAGGTCTGCGACGATAGCCGCAAGTTTTTCGCTGTCTGCAAAATATGCATCAATGGCGGCGATGAGGTCTGCATCAGCTTCTGCATCGAGTGTGGATTTCAAGATCTCGAGGTCACCTTCGACTACCATGAGCTTAGCTGTTTTGTCTTCAAGAGTCATCTTAGCTGTTTCAAGAGCTCCTTCTGCGTCTTTGATGACGGCTTCAGCAGCAACGATGGCGTCTGATTCATTGAGAACGTTGAGTTCAGAGGCAACTTGCTCCTTCGCAGCTTCGTAGCTAGTGAGTTCGTTTGCTAGCATGTAATCAAGTAGCGCAGAGCTTGTATCTTTGTACAAAGATAGAATGACATCTTTGTCGATAATGAGCTCATCACGCTCTTTTTTGACAGTATCTAGTTCCGCTTTCGCGTCAGTTATTTGCTGATTAAGACCAGAAATTTGTGTTTCCAGCTCTCCGATCTTGTCGTTGGCTGTTTTAAGCTGTGCTTCGAGCTCTGCTATCTGCTCTGAATTATCGCCGTCAGCTTTGAGCTTACCGATTTCTTCTTCAAGAGCCTTTTTATCGTTTTCGAGTTGAGTTTTTGCTGCTTCTAGGACTTTCTTTTCATCGGTTAGAGTTGTAACACTACCGTCTGCTTCCTTAACTTTGGCTTGAGCTTCGGCTAACTCAGCTTTAACAGCCTCGAGTTCGGCAACGACTTCAGGGTTATCAACTAGGACTTTTTTCTCTTTTTCTTCTTGGCATCCAACTAGAGTCATAGTGAGGGCTGATAGGCCAATCATATACTTCTTCATGTGCTTCTCCTTTTTTGCAAAGCAATTCAATGACGAAGCGGTACTTAGAAAACCGGGAAACTTTCGGCAAGGTTCCTTTTTTGCGAGTTTCCTTTTGCCTCTTATAGCATTCTCATACTAGTGATTTGCGCGTGTTGCTCAATGCCTACATGTCGGATTAGATTTTCTGTGTGATTTAAAACAGATAAGTCGCTTTTTGCTAAAAATTTTCGAAGAAACAGGCGTGCCCGGAGATCTTCATTTTTGCCAAAGAGTGGATGCATTAACTGTTCGGTAATATTTAGTATCTAGCGAATATATTTAATTGGCCAGTTAGATAAACAGAAAAGTTCTTTACTTTCCAGCAATTATGACCTGGTTTTTACAGCTGCGAATGATGTCGTTGGATTTGATTTTGCCGATCCGCTTCAGTCTTTTGATCAGAGTTTTTGTTCGAGAAATCAGCTTGCGACGTTTGTTTTTGATTTGACGAGCAGTTAGATCCTCTTCTCCAATATACTTGTAGGCAACACTACAGGCATTCGCGATATCCTTCAGGCGAAACTCAGGGATTTCTGTGAACTCTGTGATCCGATTATGGTAGTCGTATCCCGGGATTTGCTTTTGCTGGCCTATTTTTGCCTGCTTCTTCCGGTAATTGGTAATAGGGGCAATCAGTAGCTCAGGTTTCTTTTTAGGGTTCGACAGAGATACCCACTTCTTTCTTGTGAGAGGTTTGTCGGCGAATGCCGGATCGATGATATAAGGTTTGTTGTTTGGGCCGTGGACAACAGGGGCTACATGCCATCCCCACCTCGCTCCTTCTGGAATCAGTTTGCCGATGATGTATTGGTTGTTAGCGGGAATCTTCTTCGATGTTAATTCCATTCCCACATATAACGCACGTGCAAAGCATCCATCCCGTATATACGAGAACGGCAGATAGTCGATACTTTTGATGGTTCGATAGGCTTCCATCACGTGGTATCGTTTTTCGATATTGCGGTAAGGCCTCTGACTCTCTGCTTGTAGAGTTGGGTTTGGGCCGATGACGTAAAGAAAGATGACTAGAAGTAAAAAAGCTCTCATTTAACCCGTACTTGTCTTAGTTTAACTCGTGTTCAAATTGTCTCCTTTTGCGTGCAAATCTCAGACCCTTTTCACCGTATTTCAACGGGTCGAAATGATAGCAGTTATTTATGATATTCTGGCATTATAGTTCGTTTGCATTGGATGTGCTTTAGTCAATGTCTAGTTCTTAGACAGCCGAAATTGGCTGAGTTTCATAAAGGTTTTAGAATGTTACGTCCTGTATGGGTTTTGATTTTTGGTCTTTTGGGGCTTTCCGCTTGCGAAACACGACAGGTAGAGGGCGACATCGAAGACTTTAGTTTGGGTCCAGGATTAGATACTGGACCTGACCCAGATCACTCGGACTATTATGATGAGGTTGCGACATCGGCAAAGTCGATTCCTTTTTTAGACTCGTTTCCTGTGGGTATTGTTGTCGGCAGAAAGTACTCCCCTTTTTTTGATATTCCTGGGGCCGCAAAGACTCCGAAAAAATCTGCCTTGGCATTCCGTGCAGGAAAAGACTGCTCCTTTGTTTTGATTACCAAAGCCTTTCAAGCGGTTCGATACTTGTACACAGGTAAATGGGTGAAGTTTCAAGAAGCGACTCCCAATATACCCTTTAAGCTTAATCCAAAAGAGAAGATGAGTTTACAGTTTTGGTCAGAGTTGGATGTCTTCGTTCCCAAAAAATACCGTAAGGGCTGTGCTAAGAAACTTATGGGACGGCGGACCCATTTGGGGGAGTTTCATATGCTGAATTCTAAGGCGCGATTGCTGGCCTCTCCAAAAACCCCCGATAAAGCCTTTGTATTGTCCAAGACGGATAAACCCTTTACTAAGGTGTTCCTGCATTGGCCTAAACGATCGCCCCAACCTTTAGCGTTAAATGATTTGGATTTTCCTGCTGTTGTGAAGTCCGCCTATCATCGTTTGAAGGTGGGTGATCGCGGTTTTTACTATGTGAGTTTACAAGCCCTGTTGGAGCATCGGCGCAGTAAAAAACGTGTGTTAAATATTCAGTTAAGATCATTGAAGGCTGAGTTGCTCGAACCTACGAACATGTGATTTAGAGAGATATATCTGACATAATCGTAAGATATTTTTCGTCCTGCTTCGCATTTTATGTATGCGTCATTTTGTTCAAAATCCTAGTATATAAGAGTTTTCTTATTTATTTTTGTCTTTGGCATTGTTGTTGCTGTTCTTTTGGAAAATGGAATCTACATATTTAGGAGCAACAACGTGAGACAGTTTCGATCCTGGTCATTCAAAAGTCTTTTTTGTTTTGCTTTAGCTGCACAGTCGCAAGTATCACTTGCCGCTGACGCTGAGGCCGTCATTAGCTTTTCACTTGGTAATCTTTGGATACTGATGGCAACCGTTTTGGTTTTCATGATGCATCTTGGTTTTGCCACTCTCGAAGCGGGATTATCTCAGCAAAAGAATGCTGTTAATATCCTCTTTAAGAACGTCGCTGTACTGGCAATCGGTATCCTTACCTACGCCGCCATCGGTTTTAATCTTATGTATCCTGGTGATGCCGCTGCTGGTAGCTTTTTCGGTTTTGCTGGTTTTGGTGTGGGGACTGATAGTGCTGGTTTGACAAGCGCTTACAACCCGGCATACACCTACTGGACGGATTTTATTTTCCAAGCGATGTTTGCAGCTACCACAGCAACTATTGTTTCCGGTGCTGTCGCTGAGAGAATCAAGATTTCTTCTTTCCTTATCTTTTCAACTGTATTTGTAGCGATCTGTTATCCCATCGTTGGTATGTGGAAGTGGGGCGGTGGATTCCTAGATGCCCTTTCTACTCCGTTTTACGATTTCGCAGGGTCTTCCATTGTACATAGTGTTGGTGGCTGGGGTGCTTTGGCTGGAGCCATCCTTCTTGGGCCAAGACTTGGTAAATTTCTTAAGAATGGTGATGTGAATCCTATCTTCCCTCACAGCATGCCTTTGGCAACGATTGGCGCTTTCTTACTTTGGTTCGGTTGGTTCGGATTTAACGGTGGTTCTGTCCTTTCTGCTGACGCTGGTGCCATCTCTAAAGTATTTGTGATGACAACGATCTCTGGTGCTGCTGGTGTCATTGGTTCCATGATCGCAACCCATTTCTTCCTTAAGCACCTTGATTTAACCATGGTTCTTAATGGTGCTCTTGCTGGACTAGTAGGAATCACAGCTGGTGCTGACCAAATGTCAGTTATGGATTCTGCTGCTATTGGTCTTGTGGCTGGTGGTTTGGTCGTCGGATCAGTTATGATGTTTGAAAAACTCAAGATCGATGATCCAGTTGGTGCTATTTCTGTTCACCTTGTTTGTGGTATCTGGGGTACCCTAGCTGTTGGAATTTTTGGCGATCTAGCCTCTGGTAGTCAAATCATCTCTCAGCTTATCGGTATCGTCGCTATCGGTATTTTCTCTTTCTCGTTTGCCTTCGTGACGTTCTTTGCCCTAAAGGCGACGATTGGTATCCGCGTTTCGGCCAAAGTCGAGTCTGTTGGTCTTGATCATTCTGAGCATGGTCTATCAGCTTATCGTGGTCTTTACTTGATGATGAAGAAAGAAAGTGCCGAAGCCAAGGAGATGCAAGACAAGAAGATTGCAGAATCTGGTGGAGTCCCCCCCAAGGCCGAAGTTGCCTTTATGTAGATATATTAGGAGTGGTATGTAATGGCATACCACTTCTTTTTGATGACTCTTCTTTCGTCGAAGTCTGTTATTCTATAGGCAGTCTGGATTGATGAAGAGTTTTTTTGTGCCCGACAAATTGATCAGCCGAAAAAAATTGACCTACACGGTGACCGAAGCCTTCGACAAGTATTTAAGGCACTTCAATCGAGGCATCCTCCTTTCTCTCGATTATGATGAGTTGCTGCGCTACGAGGACTGCTTTCCCCTCTATGACCACAACGGCAACGACACCCTTTGGGTGACTGTCAGCTTTCAGGCTCAGGAGCATAAGGAGCTCTCCTATAAACTACTTCAGATATACGCCTTCTTGCGATCTAATGGCCAGATGGATGTGCTCAGCCATTTAAGGGTAGATCGGATCGATCTTTGTCTTTATGGCAATACCAAACCCTTCCGGATTCGTATTATTAACAGTATCAATGACAATTTTGATTACTTCTATATTAAACAGGCCGATGCGTCCCGTGTCTTTGGCCTTGAGTTAGAGCATATTCTTTCGCCTAACCGTATTGGCTTTATGTTTCATCAGAATACGATTATCGAAGAGCATATTTATGGGATTCCAGGAGATGTTTTCCTAGAGAATTATTTAGGTAAGTCTGATGTTAACAAGGTACGTTTGGCCAAAGAATTTGTGAAGTTCAATGAGCGCTGCTTTCTTCGTTTATTGGGTGATATGCATTCGTCAAATTTTGTGGTGGATATCACCATGGACTTTGAAGAGAATTTTTATCGCTTGCGCGCCATTGACTTTGATCAGCAGAGTTACGAACCCAGAAAGAAAATTTATCTACCGCAGTTCTTTCCTCAGAATCGAGGTTATGTCCAGCTTGCAATGGATTATTTAACTCCTGAGTCTATCAGGCAGTACCAAAAGGAAGAGCGATCTTTGATTCGACAACGGATCTATTCCTCCTCCTATCGCCTAAGTCGGCTGCTTGAGGTCTTTGCCGATACAGAAATAGCGCCCGAGGATTCGGTTCGTCAGTTAGCCGAAGAGCTGTCTGAGCACTATAAGGAAAGTGGTTTCCTTAATTGTCGGACCATGGGTCAACTTGTAGCTCAGTCTTTGCTTATGGTTGAGACGAGTCCCCCTCACATATAGTTTTTAGCTCTAGGAGTCCGTCTAAGAGGTGGTTTTGTTGCCTGAGGATCTTCCACAGGGCTGGATGGATTGAGTGCAATGATGTTGCTTGTCGCTTGAGGGCTATAGACGGTCTGAACCAAAACCGAATGGCCTCTGCCTTCTACCTGGAGGCGGCCTTGGGCGCAAAGAAATCCGTGACGGTCGATAATGCTTTTGAAAATCTCTGCCTTTTGTGGTGTGAAAACCAAATTGATATAGCCTGTCTGATCCTCGAGTGTGAAAAAGACCATCCCCTTTGCTGTTGGAGGCTGCTGTCTGACTAAGACCATACCAAATACGATGACCATGCTGTTGTTGGGCAGCCGGGAGATCATCTTTGAGGTTTTGACATCGTTTTCTGCTAAGGGATAAGACCAGAACCTCTGGCGCATGACTTCGGTAGGGTGCTGCCCTAGGGTCGTACCGAAGGCTGCGAAGTCTCGATCCACCTGTTGTAGACTGTCTTCTTGAGGGAGGGCTATCTGCTCCTCGTTATCCAATATAGGGGCGATAGGCACAGCTGTCGCCAGCCATAAGGCTTCTTGCCTACCGATACCTAGCTCAGCTAAGGCATTGGAAGCGACGAGCGCAGTGAGATCACCACGATGCAAAGGACAGTCTTTAAGAAACATGTGAACATTGGTCCAAGATCCGTGAGCTTCCCGATATGAGATAAGTTTCTCGGCGCCTTGTTTGCTCAGTCCATGAACCAGCCGGAATCCAAGTCGGATGGCTCGTACCCCAGGCTCATCAGCTTCTATCGTTACATCCCAGTGAGACTGATTGAGTGAGATAGGTTTGATTGTGCTTCCCTCACGCTTCGCTGATTGGAGTAGCGCATGAGGAGAGTAGAACCCCATAGGCTGTGAGTTCAGTAAGGCTACATAAAAGGCCTCCTGATAGTGGCATTTCAGATAGGATGAGGCATAAGCAAGGAGGGCGAAAGATGCTGAGTGTGATTCGGGAAAACCATAGTTGGCAAAACCCTTTAGATGACCAATGAGTTGATCGATATGGACCTCTTTGATACCATTGCGCCTCATGCCGCGAGCGAATTTTTCGACAAAATCCCCTAAATCTTTATTCAGTGACCAAGCGCCTACCTGTTTGCGTAGTTGGTCGGCTTCCCCTGGAGTAAAATCTCCCACAGCCATCGCGATTCTCATAACCTGCTCCTGAAAGATGGGGACTCCCATGGTCCTTTTTAAGATAGGAATAAGTTTGGGGTGAGGATAGCTCACCGGCTCGATTCCATGGCGTCTCTTGAGGTAGGGGTGGATCAGACCTCCTTGAATGGGGCCTGGTCGGATGATACCGATCTGCACCACTAGATCATAGAAAGACTTAGGTCTGAGTCTGGGAAGCATGGACATCTGAGCTCTTGATTCTATCTGAAAGGTGCCCACGGTCTCAGCGGCCTGTATCATAGAATACGTATCAGGATCGTCGGCTGGTATCGCGGTCAAAGATATATCGTTTTGATAGTGATCTTGGACCAGCTTAAAGGCTTTTCGAATCGCCGTCAGCATACCTAAGGCTAGTACATCGATCTTGAATAATCCTAAACTCTCTACATCGTCTTTTGCCCATTGAATCACAGTGCGATCCACCATGGTTGCAGGCTCTTGAGGGACGATTTGATTGAGTTCATGTTGAGAAATAATAAAACCACCAGAGTGTAGACCCATATGTCTTGGGAAGCCGACCAGCTTATCTGTTAGCGTTTGCCAAAGCTTCCAAGGAAGTTCATGCTTGTCCGGAATATCTGGTAAGCTCTTGTCCGAGCATTTTTTTACATTGCTGATATGGGAAAGGACGCTGTCGGAAATCCCTAAAGCCTTACCCACCGATCGAATAGCTCCTCTAGTCCGGAAGGTGATGACATTAGCCACCATAGCAGCCCTGACACGACCATAGCGCTGATAGATATACTGAATGACTTCTTCTCGCCGTTCATGCTCAAAGTCGACATCAATATCAGGTGGATCTCCCCTCTCTAAGCTTAAGAACCTTTCAAATAGTAGATCAAAGGATGTGGGGTCAACGGCTGTGATACGTAGCATATAGCAGACGGCTGAGTTTGCTGCCGAACCACGGCCTTGGCAGAGGATGTCCTGCTCTCGAGCCCAACGGACAATATCCCAAACGGTTAGAAAATAGTCGGCAAACTCTAGAATACGGATGAGTTTAAGCTCTTTACATAGCGTATCTCCTAAGTTTTGATTGGATGACTTGCCATAGGCTTTCCATACGAGATACTCGAGATATTGATGGCTGGTATAACCTTCAGGGATCATTTCTTTAGGATAGTGGTAGCGTAATTCTGTTAAATCGAAAGAGAAGCGATCGGCAAGATCAAGGCTGTTCGCTAGAGCATCGTGAAAGCAAGGTAAACTATGATAGCGAGCATGAATCTCTGTAATATTATGTAAGGTTCTTTCGTCATTGACAAACATATGAGGGACAGAGGTATCGATAGTCTTGTTCAGACGAATGGCCGTGACTAAATCGGATATAATTTTTTCGCTGGCTTGGTGAAAAAATGCATCTTGGCTCATAAGAAGGGGAATCCCAATCTGTTTTGCAAGATCGATGGTGGGGCCAATCCATAGATCTTCAGACGGACTGAGATGCCGACTGACAACGAGATAAAAACGATCTTGGAAAATTTCTTGTAGCTGTCGATAATGGGCTTCAGTTTTGACCAGTGTTTGGTAGCGAATCATTCCTCGCATTGGCTGTAAGCACACGAGATGATCTGAAGAGCATTGAGCAAGCTCATCAAGTGTTATATAGGCCTCATTTTTACTGTTACGATGGGCATAGCTGATAATCTTACATATTTGACTATATCCTTTTTTATTAAGAGCAAAAAGCACGAGTGTCTTACGAAGGACCACGGGGCTGCTATGATCTTGGTCCATATGGATTTCGCAACCGTAGAATATCTGTGGTACGTAATCACAATCATCTTTCAATAGCTCTCGTCTGGCATTAAAAGCCCGTACAATCCCATATAAACCGTCGAAATCCGTTATGCCGATGCCACGATACTGAAGATCATAAGCCCTTTGGATATACTCTTCTGGGTGTGAAGCTCCTGTGAGAAAGCTAAAGTTGCTATGACAAAGCCATTCAATCCAGGGCAGTTTCTTATGCGTAGATGCCATGAATAAACCACTTTTTATGAATATCTCGATAAATCCAGTACCGGCGCTGGCCTTGAGTATAAGAATAATAGTCGCGCCTTATATTGTCGCTGCCATCAGACCACCATTGATCCATGGTCCTTTCTAAAAAAACCCATAAGGCACCAGTGTCTTTGTGCTGCAACGGCTGAGATTTGCGAAAGGTGAAAAGTGGACGCTGCTTGGCTGTTGCGTAAAAGCCCTGCTCGTGCATGAGGTGTTTTGTGTCACCACCTTGCTGAGCAAAGGACTGCTCTGGTACCCAGTGATCAATAGTTTGATAGGATTTAAGAGGGACATGAACCTGGTTTTCTAATCTTAATAGGGTTTGATTTTCGCTGCTATCATCGAATAGCGACGTGATCAGGCTAGATTTGGGGATTCCAGACAAAACGGAAAGAGACCACGCAATGATTTGCGGCATGGGTTGTTCGATATCTTGATAGGATTTTTGTTCCTCTTGTAGCACTTTTTCAAAGGCAAACTTTATCTGGAGTAGGGCAGTCTTTTGTGAGGGTATTTCGGCAGGAAGACTATGAGGATGACGAAAGAAAACGGGCACGGGGATTTCGTAAAGGTTGTGTAAGACTAACCGCCACTCCAAATAAATTGTATGCTCTTCAGTATTAAAGAAAGGTGAGAAACATAACTTATTGAGATCCTGACGAATCCATTCCTCTGCCTCATCCCATGTATTCATATGATGATCGAGCATTCTCTTAACAGTGGGCTGTTGCTTTTTTTGGAGAAACGACCATGGGAAAGAGGTTTGATATTCTAATGAATATCTCATCTTTGTATGCTCGACAAAACTATCACGCCATAAGCCTTCTATAATACTTCCAAATCGCCTGCGGATTTGTGAGGAGGGCATATGCTTGAGTTGATACGGATATTGACAAGCTAACCGCTGAGCTGTCTTTTTCATGTGGCTGACAGATTTTTTTAGTCCTGCAACCTGTGTCGCTGATAAATATTTTTCACGAAGGCTGTGAAGCTGATAGCGCTCAATATGGTGCCACCAATGCTCCCATGTAAAGTATTTAAAGATGTTAGCGACATATTGAGTTTGGCCATCAAAGAGGCCGTGATTGCCAAGATCCTGCAGTGTGCTGAGCATCAGCAAACCTTGCCAAGGATGATCGGCGACAACGGCACAATAATGATGGCCTTGGAGAGAGTCATCTAACAATTGCTGCCATATTTTTAAACAAGGAAGCTGGGCCCTTTGCGCAATATTCTGCCAATAGCCAACCGTGCTAGTGAGATCCACAAGCCATAGATGATCCTGCCAGCACATGATATCAGGTGATAAGCGCAATAAAGTGTCATCGAGACCTTGCTGGCCACAGCTGATCACTAAATAGCTATGACTCTTCCGAACCTCTTTGTGGGGAGGCTCAGGGAATAGTAGTACTTGTTTCATAAGAATCCTAATACCTGAGTTCTATTATTTTGTTTAGCAGGAAATGGCGATTTTTCGTGGCGATAGCCCTTTCACAACTTGTAAGTGAAATTGCTGATGCACATGATCTTGCCAACAGTTTAAACGAGTTTTTGCCCAGATATTGCCCTGCTTTGGTGAAAGAAAGTATGGCTTGATGAGGATGATAGCCTGCTTGTGTTTGTGCGCCTGTCGCTTAAGAAAGGCGCAATCGTCGCGGCTGAGTTTTGCGCTATCCAAAACGATCACCTTAAAAAACGGTTCCAAAAATACGCTCTTTACATCCTTAAGAGGCTCTTGGGTTTCGGCAAAGCGGAGATGATCCAAATCCACACCGCGGGCTTGCCATGCAGGAGGATAAAATGCGACGTCGCTATGGCTTTGAATCCATAAGCTCCAGTAAGGTTGAGACTGTCCTATGGATGACAGAAACGATAAGGCCAGCTCGCGGCCGCCGCTCCCCCAGGGAGACCCCCACTCACACACATGACCCCAGGGCAGACCACCTTCGAAAAACTCATTGAGACGAGGATGGGATGACATAAGAGGCTGGCTCTGAGAGGATAGCTTGGAAGCGTGAGTCACTTCGTTGTGCCATTCTTCCAGTGGGCTGTCAGGGCTCGTGTTAAAATGGGTGTTCATGGGGTTCTCCTTATACCATACAAATTTATGGTAAAGGGAAAGTCGGCTTGTTGTCAATACCTCAACAAGGCTTTACAAAGTCTTTGGTCGATGGCTATGATCCTTTGATTGAAAGGAAATCGATTTGAATCAAAAGCCTTCCTATACATTTATTTTCTATCTTTTGGTTTTTATTTGGCTTGGTTTTGTTGCCAGTATCTTAGTGCCGTCATTTTTTACTATGGGACTTTACCCACGAGAGGCTTGGGGGTTGTTGGGTATTTTTACCTCGCCTTTTATACATGCTAGCTGGCAGCACCTGACGGCAAACTCAGTAGGGATTCTAATTTTTGGCACCATATTTTCTTGGGTGGTCAAAGGGGCCACTAAGCAGATCATATTCTATATTATAGTGGTGCAAGGAATCCTCACATGGCTGTTTGCAAGAGAGGGGAACCATATCGGGGCATCAGGACTAGTATTTGGATTATTTGGCTATCTGATCTCGATTGGCTTTTTTGAGCGCAGGCTAAAGTATATTTTTGTCTCAGCCCTCGTTATGATCCTTTGGGGGGGGACAATCTTTGGTGTTCTACCCACCTCTTCCTATGTCTCTTGGGAAGCTCATTTGCTTGGTTTTTTGGCAGGGGTTTCCGCAGCAAAGTTTGGCCTCGATTAGATTCTGCCGAAAACGCTCTGACTCGGCGTTACTTCGGAAAAAAAGCGTCCTCATTAACCGTTGGTTAACTGCGGTACTTTTTGTCCTTGTGCCTTGATTCAGAGCGTTTTTGGCAGAATCTGATTTGTTCTTTTGAGTGGGTGTTACTTCGGAAAAAAAGCGTCCTCATTAACTTAAATAGTTTGGATATTTTTTAGCTCTCACCCCAATAAATTTCTCATTCAAGTCAGTAAAAACATTTCGCCTCCTTGGGTATTTTACTACTAATTGGATCAACGAGATCGGCTCCATAAGTTTTTACTGACTTGAATGAGAAATTTATTGGGGTGAGACCATAGACAATTACTGAAGTCATACGAGTATAAATAGTAGGGCTTTTAAGGTTTGCTGTGATTATGCCACGAAGATCATCATATTGTTTGGCTAATAAATCGTGTTCGAGTAAAACATTGATAAAGCTCTCTGCCCTATATATGTCCGATAGACTTTGGGAAAACATTACGCTTCCCTGGAGGCTTCGCGATTAAACAAACACCAAGGATCAGCTTCATAAGTTTTCCCAAAGTCTATCGGACATATATAGGGCAGAGAGCTTGAACTCTATAAACCCTCTCATTCAGAAGATTTTCTGGTAGAGACCTTTAGTTTGCTATCGATAAACTCTTTATGCTCAAGGCCCAGTAGGTCGGCCAAACGTCGAATGATCATGGATTCGTGGGGGTCGAGGACACCATCGGCGAAGGCGATCTCCCAGAGTTCGTCTAGGAGCGTCAAACGCTCATCGCGGTTGAGGTGCTGCCTGACATCGCGAGAGATTTGAAACATCCCACTACTATCATCATGGATCTTCTCCGCCTTGTCTTTGATGCTAAGAAACTCATCATCAGAGATCTGAAAGTAGCGATTCATGATCGCGCGGATGGTGTTCATCTCTTCTTCAGCGACATGAAAATCCGAACGAGCGGCCTCATATAAGATGCCAAAGATAGCAAGTTTCTTGCTCTCATCTTCCGATACAGAGTCGTCTTCCGCTGCGAGGGCATTTTTGATGAGGCTTTGTAGTTTTGAAAATACCATAGACGTCCCAATTTAGTAGGTGCGTTGGAGGGCTACGACCTGACCAATGACCTCAAAGTTCTCTTCATGGGCAAAAATTGGAGAAAAGTCGGGGTTCTCTGGCTGTAAAAACCAACTACCGTTCTGTGTCTTCATCAAGCGTTTGACGGTGGCGGAACCTTCGACCAGTGCGACCACGATGCTCGATGGCTCGGCGTAATTCTGGTTCTTCACAATGAGCCAGTCGCCATCTAATATGCCGGCACCAATCATGCTGAGACCCTGAGCTTGAACAGCAAATAGCTGGTCCAATTCGGGGGTAGGATGTGGCAGAAAACTGATGGCAATCTTAAGTGTGTCAGGGTTGGGGTCTTCGAAGGGCTCTACAGGATGACCTGCCGGAACGGACCCTAATTTAGGGATGGCAATCGAGCTATCATCATAACTGCTTTGAAAGCTAGGTTGTTTGAGTTGTTTGGCTTGACGTGTCAATGCCAACGAGCGAGCCTTTTGCTGGTCAGGTACTTCCAAATATCCCTTGCGCCTAAGGGAAGCTATGACATCTTGGGCGGAGCCAACGGCTCGGTAGCCCATGTGCTCGCAGAGCTCTCGCAAACTCGGAGCAAATCCATTAGAGCTGGTATGATTGTGGATAAAGTCAAAAGCTTTCTGCTGTCTCGAAGTCAGTCGTTCCATGGCATAATCCCCCTCAATCCCTAGGATTTATCAATGTAACCCATAGCCTTCAATCTCTCAAGTAGAGGCGGATGCGAATGGTAGACAGCAGAAAAGGCGGGATGAGAAATTGGCATAACATGACTATTCTCCCGCAATTTCAATAAGGCGTCACCTAGCCGGCGCCCGTTTTCAACATTCTTAAGAGCAAAGGCGTCGGCAGCAAACTCATTACGCCTTGAGATAAGATTTGTGATCGGCTGTAACAGAAAACTAATAGGGCTGAACCAAAGTGAAAACACCACCAAGGCTCCATAAAATGTCCCAGCCTGCATATCAAATGCAGTATAAAGCTCGTTAATCGGCAGACAAAGGCTCATCAGATAAAACATCACACCAGTCATGAAGAAGCTCCTGACCAAACTCCAACGGATGTGGTTTAATTTAAAATGCCCTAGTTCGTGAGCTAAGACAGCAACAATCTCTTCGACATTCATGGCCTTAACAAGGGTATCGAATAAGACGATCTTCTTTTTGCCAAATACACCGGTGAAGTAAGCGTTACCATGGGAAGAACGAGTTGAAGCATCCATGATGGAGATACCGTCGGCCTGAAACGAAACCTTTTTTGCAAGGGAATAAATTTGATCTTTCAGGGGGCCCTCTTGCAGAGGTTCGAACTTATTAAATATGGGGGCAAGAACTGTCGGGTAAAGCCAGACTGTAAGAAGGCTAAATCCAAAAACAGCAATCCAAGCAATCAGCCACCAAGTGGCGAAAGATTGCATGATCCAAAGAATCAGCGACAAAATTAAACCACCTAAAATTGATCCGATAATGATTCCCTTGATCCGATCAGAGATGAACCCTTTGATGGTTTGTCTGTTGAAACCGTGTTTTTCTTCTAGAACAAAGGTAAAGTATAAATCGAACGGGAGGCTGACGATTCCTGAGAGCAAAGATATGAGCCCCAAAAATAGCAAGCCGGTAACGATAGCACCAGATCCGCCCGCTTCGGAAAAACCGAAACTCTCCGCTAGCCCGATAGCAGCTTGCTCAACCCATCCGAGACCTCCCAAAGCAATAAATCCAAGGGTGATGCCGATGGAGATCCAACTCTGAATGCTAGCAAATTGATACTTGTCTCGGCTGTAAGAAAGAGTCTTTTTAAGATCGTCTATGGCGATATTCAAGACGCGGCCAGCATACTTATAATTGTTTTCGTTCTCGTAGGTTTTTTTGTTGAGGTACGCTAAAAATCTTTCCACGAGGTGTTGCCCAAATCGAACGGCAAGAAATACCCCTAATAAAGCACCTAGCTCCACGTTAACTCCTTGATACTATTCCAATCAGCTCAGTCTTACTTTTAGCCTTTTTTGCTTAAGATATCTACTGCAATAGTGGCTAATCTTAAGATACTAGATATTAGTCATAGATAGCACATCTGACAAAAAAATGCTCACAAAGAACCAAAAAGCAGCGTAGCTTTCATGGTTGGCTGTGCATCCTAATTGCACAAGTCCTGGAAATAGATTAGAAGAGATAGCATTGCTATTGCATAACGTGTAATGATGACGGGGCAAGTATTCATGGAAACCCAATCTTTGCTGGAAGTTAAACGCCTGCAAACCGCCTTTCGGACCGATGGCGGAATCATACGAGCTCTTGACGGAGTCAGCTTCGGTGTTGCGCCTGGCAAAACCCTAGCGGTGGTCGGCGAATCCGGCTGTGGGAAGTCCGTCACAGCCATGTCTATCATGGGGCTCGTCCAAGAAGCGAATGGCTTTATCGAATCCGGGGAGATCCTGTTTAAAGGCAAAAATCTAGCTGAGATCGCAGAGAACGATAAAGAGCAAATGAGGACTATCCGGGGTAACGATATATCGATGATATTTCAAGAGCCCATGACTGCGCTCAATCCTGTTTTCACCGTTGGTGATCAGATCTCAGAAGTCTTTCGTATTCATCGCAAAATGTCTCGTAGCGAAGCTCGCAAGGCTTCGTTACGCATGCTCGAAATGGTCAGTATTCCGGATGCTGAAAAAAGGCTTGATGAGTATCCGTTTCAGCTCTCAGGTGGGATGCGGCAGCGTATTGTGATTGCTATGGCTCTGGCTTGTGAGCCCGAGTTACTGATCGCCGATGAGCCTACGACCGCCCTCGATGTGACGATTCAAGCGCAGATATTACGCTTGATGAAAAACCTTCAAAATAAGAACCAAACCTCGATCATATTTATTACTCATGATCTCGGTGTCGTGGCTGAAATCGCAGATTATGTCGTCGTTATGTATGCGGGTAAAGCGGTTGAGTATGCCAAGGTCGAAGAGATCTTCGCTAATCCTCAGCACCCTTACACCAAAGGTCTTATCCGCTCGATTCCAACACTCGACATTAGTAAGGACCAGAAACTTCATACGATCGAGGGTACCGTACCGGGCCTAAAAAACTTGCCAAATGGATGCCGATTCAATACGCGCTGCTCACTAGCTGCTGAGCGTTGCTTTAAAGATGTACCGGTTATGGAAGATATTGCCGATGGTCATCAAGTCGCATGCCATAAGATAAAGGGAGCTTCTAAAGCATGAGCGAAAAGTTATTAGAAGTGAAGAACCTCAATATGCACTTTCCTATTATGGGAGGCCTGCTGCGTCGGCCCGTAGGGCATGTGTATGCTGTTAATGATGTTAGTTTCACTCTACTGTCAGGGGAAACCTTTGGCGTTGTAGGCGAGTCTGGTTGCGGTAAATCTACATTGGGTCGCACTATGGTGCGGTTGTACGAACCGACCTCGGGGACCGTCTCATTCCGCGGCAAAGACATTGCTCATTTGGAAGGCGAACCACTTAAGGACATGCGCCGCGAAATCCAAATGATCTTCCAAGACCCCTACGCCTCACTAAACCCACGAATGACCATCCAAGACATCTTAGAAGAGCCACTGGTGCTGCACAATATGGGCAGTGCCGAAGAAAGGCGGGCTAGGATTGAAGAGATCGTCAAGGTCGTTGGTCTGCGGGTTTCTGATATTCATAAATTTCCTCATGAGTTTAGTGGTGGTCAACGACAGAGAATTGGAATCGCTAGAGCTTTGACATTGAATCCTAGTGTCATCGTATGCGATGAGGCGGTATCTGCACTAGATGTTTCGATCCAATCGCAGGTATTGAATCTTCTGATCGATCTCCAAAAAAAGCTTAAGCTCACTTATGTTTTCATCTCTCACGACTTAACGGTTGTAAAGTATATTTCTGATCGAATAGCGGTCATGTACCTAGGCCGTGTAGTTGAGCTGGCAAGTTCGAAAGACATAAATACAGCTCCTATGCATCCTTATACAAAAGCGCTGCTGTCATCAGTTCCCATTCCAGATCCGACTCGAAAATCTGAGCCTTTCATTCTTGAAGGTGAAGTTCCTAGTCCAAGTCGACCTCCATCGGGTTGTCCGTTTCATACAAGGTGTGTGCATGTCACAGATCGCTGTAAAAACGAATTACCGCGGCTCACCCCCAGTAAGAATAACTCTGATCACCAGGTTGCGTGTCATCTAGCAGAAGAAATTAATAAGGAGGCTCACTGATGAAGCTCAAAAAATCCTTTGTAGCAGGTGTTTTGTTAGCAAGTTTGTTTGGCGGTGTAAGCTGTACAAAAAAGAAAGATAACGAAGGTAGCGAAGTAAAAAGCGATAAAAAAGCTGAGAATATCCTTTACCATCGCCGGACATCAGCCGAGCGATCTTTGGATCCTGCTAGGCAGTTTGATCAGGCTTCAGCCCAAATGGTTCAAAACTTATATGATACCCTTCTTCAATATCACTACCTAAAGCGTCCCTACGAACTAGAGCCAAACCTCCTATCAGAAATGCCAATCAAACAAGAAGATAAGGTGACCTATCTTCTCAAGTTGCGCAAAGGAGTCTTCTTTCACGATCATGAAGTATTTCCCGGCGGCAAAGGCCGCGAGATGAATGCTGATGATGTGATTTTTTCTTTCAAGCGTTTCGCTGATAACAATGTCAATAATTTAAGCTACACCTTGATCAAAGGGTATGTTGTTGGCATGGACGAGTTCCGCGAAGCTTCAAAGAAAGCAGGCAAGACCTTTAAATATGACAGTATGGAAATTGAAGGTCTCAAAAAGATTGATTCTCATACCCTTTCGATTAAATTTACCTTTGAGAACCCACTTGCCCTTTACCCGCTTGCATTTACAGGAATGTCTATCGTTCCTCGTGAAGTGGTAGAGAAGTATGGAGAGGATTTTCAAAAACACCCGATTGGTACGGGCCCTTACTACATGAAGCAGCTTTCGCGTCGGGGGACTCACATCCTTGCTAAACACGACAAATATCACATGACCTATCCTACAGAAGGTGTTGCAGGCGACAAAGAAGCAGGACTGCTAGCCGATGCTGGCAAAAAAGTACCCTTTATCGACGAAATCCACTTGCCACTGATTGAAGAGTTGCAGCCAGCCATGCTGAAATTCAAAAAGGGTCAGATGCACTGGATCAAAATGAACAAAGACGAGTTCAATAACATGGCCGTTAAAAATCCTGACGGCACCTTTTCTCTCAATGATGAATGGTCGAATAAGATCAATATGGTAACAGAGCCATTTTTGTCTACTTGGTACATGAAATTTAACATGGAAGATCCCATTATCGGCAAGAATAAGGCCTTACGACAGGCTATGGCCCTTGCAATGAATACCCAGGGGTATATCGATCTTATGTATAACGGTCGTGGACTGCCGGCAAATTCTATTGTGCCTCCACCAATCTCTGGTGGTGAAGAGCAAACTAAGGCTGAGTGGTTTAAGCAAAATCGCGAGCTAGCTAAGAAGAAACTTGAAGAGGCAGGATTTCCTGGTGGCAAAGGGGCTCCAGAAATCACTGTGGAGTACCGTGCTACCAACAAAGATACCCGTCAGCAATTCGAGTACTTCCGCAATGAGTGGGAACAAATCGGTTTAAAGGTGAAAGCTAACTTCCAAACCTTCTCGGCCTTCCTTAAACGAACAGAATCGGGCAACTTTCAGATTGCTGATGCAGGCTGGGGTGCCGATTATCCCGATGCGGAAAACTTCTATCAGCTGCTTTACAGCAAGAACAAAGCGCCAGGTCCTAACGATGGTAACTTCAATAATGCTCGCTACGATGAGCTCTACTATAAAACCCGTTTTATGGAAGACGGTCCCGAGCGACATAAAATGTTTGAGGAGATGAACGCTATCATCAAAGAGGAAGTTCCCGTGCTATTGATCTTCCACCCTCTATCGTTTGAGCTGTACCAAAAAGAAGTTCTCAATACGAAGAGAAGCTTGATGGCCGAGTTCCCTTACAAGTATTTAAGACTGAAACAGAATTAAGGTGACGGCATGCTAGCTTATATTATTAGACGGGTATTGCAGATGATCCCCATTTTGCTGGGGGTTTCTATACTAGTTTTCGTCCTATTTACGGCGGTAGGCGAAGACCCCGTTCGGGTGAAGTTAGGCAATCACGCCAGTCCGGAGGCTATCGAGGAGCTGCGTAAGCAATGGAATCTCGATAAGCCTTTGATTGTACAATATGGGATCTTCCTCAAACAAATTGTGACGTTTGATTTTGGTCGATCCTTTAACACAGGCGATCAGTTATCGACTGTGTTTGCCGAGGGAGCGTTGGTCTCGCTGTCCCTTACGGCTCCGCCGTACTTCTTTGGTATTCTCATTAATCTCTCCATTGCGGTGTTGATTGCGTTTTATCGGGGCTCTTGGATCGATAAGTACAGTACCGTAGTCTTTGTTGCGGCTATGAGTATATCGTATCTGGTCTATATTTTGACCTTCCAGTACGTTCTTGCTTATGGCATGGACCTTTTTCCGATCAATGGTTTTGCGCCGGGACTTGATTCGATTCAGTATTTATTACTGCCTTGGATTGTGATTATTGTCGTCAGTTGTGGACCAGATATCAGGATGTACCGAACCTTTTTCCTTGATGAAACGAAAGCCGACTATGTCCGCACAGCATTTGCTAAAGGCTGCGCACCCAAGCGGATCCTATTCAAACACATTATGAAAAACGCTTTGATACCAATCATCACCTATACCGTGATTGGGATTCCATTTTTGATCATGGGTGCTTTCTTGATGGAAAAGTTTTTCTCGATTCCCGGTATTGGGGACATTCTTATCAGTGCGATTCAGAATGGAGACTTTCCCGTCATCAAGGGTCTTACGATCCTGATTGCGATTGGCTATTCGTTTTTTAACTTAATTACAGATATTTTGTATGCCTACGTGGATCCAAGGGTACAACTGAACTAAGCAACAAGAGAGTGATAACACTATGTCGGCAACGTTAGAAACAAGCCCAGGAGCAAGCACGCAGCAAGTCGCTACCGAACAAGGTGGCGAAAGCCTGGGGAAAAGGGCGTTTCGTAAACTCATCAAAAAGAAATTTGTCGTGGCATGTTTTGTCGTGGCACTAATCTATTTTCTCATTGCAGCTCTAGGCTACCTTGGGCTTCTACCAGACTTTCAGGAAAGGGTTGGGGGATCTTATGAGCCACCCTCATTGAGCTTTGCTAAAATCTTAGGTACGGACATCTTTGGGCGTTCGATCCTCTACAAAATCCTTATTGGAACAAGAACCGCTATCACTATTGGGGTTGTCGTTACCGGCATCTCTATTCCGATTGGTGTCATCACAGGGCTCATTGCTGGGTATTACGGCGGAAAGATTGATACCTTTATCGTCTGGTTGTACTCTGTTTTATCTTCGATTCCCTATATCCTTTTGGTGATTGGTATCTCTTACGTTCTTGGTAAAGGTATCATTCCTATCTGTATCGCTATGGGTTCTGTGGGCTGGATTGGCTTGTGCCGTTTGGTTCGAGGAGAGGTGATGAAGCATAAGAACCGTGAGTATGTCCTTGCGGTCAAGCTGATCGGCGGAAATCATGGACGGATTCTATTTAAACACATTCTGCCAAATGTGTTTCATCTGGCGATTATCACGGCGTCACTCTCAACACTAAACGCAATCAAATCTGAGGTGATCTTGACCTATATCGGTGTCGGGATTCAGGATGGCGCAAGTTGGGGGACAATGATCCAAGATGCCAGTGGTGAGCTAGTCAATTCTATTTGGTGGCCATTAGTTGGTGTTTCTATCGCTATGTTTATTCTGATCTACTCACTCAATGTGATTGGCGATGCTCTGCGAGACGCTTTAGATCCGAAGTTAGTCGACTAGTAAGGTCTCATGAGAATTTCATAAGAGGGTATTTTTCCGGCTCCTGCTTAAGGGGGCCTTGACATTGACCGATCTTGTATTAGGTTAAAGAGGTCATATAATGAGTCTGCAAAGGTTGTAACTTATGAGTAATTATACAAAATCAGTCGGCGAAGCAAATTTTAGCGAACAAGTTCTCAATTCCGATCACCCGGTATTGGTAGATTTTTGGGCTCCCTGGTGCGGTCCTTGTGTCTCCATAGCTCCTGCTCTAGAAAAACTTGCTGAGCAATATCAAGGCAAAGTTACGATTGCAAAGGTGAATGTGGATGAAAATCCAGAGATTTCGGCAAAATATGGCGTTAGATCGATTCCTTATCTAGCGATGTTTAAAGGTGGTGAGATCACAAACTCTGCCGTAGGTGCACAGCCTCCGCAAAGCCTTGAAAAAATGATTGAGGATGCTCTCTAGGTATCTCGAAAAAAAGAAAAAGAATACGAAAAAAAGAAACGAGGCTTTGATCAAAAGCCTCGTTTTTTTTAGCTAAACCAAGGATGGTTTGGACAAAATGAGCGGGGCAAACTGAGGGATGGTATCACAGTACGGGGAGAGGTCTATATGCTTGATCGAGCGGAAGGCTTGATTCTGTACGGTAAATGAAAAAAGATCAGGACACTTTACCTTATGGGCAAACTCGGCTCCATATAAGGACTTATCATAGTGATTCAATGCTAGGGCAATCATATGACTATGCATACAGATGAGTATGCGCTTTTGAGGGTGATTCTCACAGATCTTCAAAATGGTATCGATCAGTCGTGACCGCGCTTTCTTAAAATGGCCTGCGCTCGTGTCTTTCCAGAAAGCCTTGACACTTTCCCTATAGTCTTTGGCATTAACTGGGGCGATGCAGTCTTTCAGGCTTTGGTGAATATTAATGAGAATCGAGCTGTTTTTGGCAAATGGAGTAATAGTCTCACGGCACATCAAAAACGGGCTTGTGTACAAGTAGTCTATACTTAGGGCATCTAAAAAGGGAGTGAGAGTCAATGATTGCACGGCTCCTGTTTCGCTTAAGCCGGGGTTGTAAGTAAGCGATGTCGACTGTGTGGCAGGTTGAGCATTCCCGAGCAAAAATACGTCTGTCACTGATGATCCCCTATCTCGTTTGATATAACCTATAGGATCAACGAAGGCCTTTTGTGGTGTCAAGCATGTCAAAAATACGTCTTTTTTCACTTGTAAATTTCTTTCATTAATTCAAATAGTTAAGCCTATTTTTCATGGTGGAATTAATTTAGTTTAACCGGCCCATTTTTGGCTAATCTTTATTGACTAATTTTTAAAATATGATATCAAAGTCAAAAAGGGGATCTTGGCAAGGTTTTACGGTGATGATATACCCAAAACTAAGGAAGGAGAGCCGGTATGAGTCTTAGAGATCAGCTATTAAAACAAGGTCTTGCATCAAAGCAGCAAGCAAAAAAAGCTGCACGTGCTGCAAAGAAAAAAAAGCATGAACAGACCAAACAGGGCAAGCAAAACACTCCTGACGAGATCCAACAAAAAATCGCTAAAGATCGCGAGGCGCAAAAAGAACGTGATCGTCAACTGAATAAAGAAAATCAGCGACTCCAGCAAACCATGCAAGCTGTGCATTTGATTTTTTCGGAAGGTCAGCTGACGAGAGACTCAGGAAGGGAAGCTTACTTTTTCCTCACTGAGGATAAAAAGCTTCACCACATATACGTCGATCCAAAGCAACGAGACATGCTATCTGACGGTAGGCTTGGCGTCGCCACTCTACTTGATGACAGATATTATTTGCTATCAAAAGATGGCTGCCTTTTGGTGCGAGATCTATTTCCCGAATTATTGCTGTGCCTACACATTTGACCAATTTAGGGCTGCGCTTATGTTAGCGGCCCATTCGGTCTTTATAGGCTAGAAAGCAGTTTTTAAGGAGCATGGCGATGGTCATAGGGCCAACTCCACCAGGTACGGGAGTGATGGCTCCGGCGACGTCTTTAGCGCCATCAAAGTCAACGTCCCCTTCCAAACCGGTTTCGCCGCGATGAATACCGACGTCTATCACAACGGCCCCTGGTTTGATCCATTCTTTTTTCACAAGATGCCTAACGCCAGTGGCAACAACCAAAACATCCGCTCGCCGGCAGTGCTCTGCCGTATCAAGAGATTTTGAGTGCAGACTCTGAACAGTAGCACCAGCGTTGGACAACAAGGTTGCGATAGGAGCCCCTACCAAAACACTGCGACCTAGAACCACGGCCTCCTTGCTGAGAAGTTCGACTTGGCTCCTGTTAAGAAGCTCCATAATTCCAGCTGGGGTGCAGGACACTAGATGGGGTCGGCGCCAAACCAATAGGCCTTGATTGTAAGGGGTTAGGCCATCGACGTCTTTTTCCGGGTGAATCAAGTCGATGGATTCGTCTGGGCTCAGATGCTTTGGCAGAGGTAGCTGTAATAGAATCCCGTCAACATCGGCATCAGAATTTAATGATTTGAGGTGCTCGTTAAGGGCCTCTTGACTTGTGTCAGCGGGTAGTTCAATGGAGCGACTAGCTATACCTACTGCCTGACAGGCTTTTTTCTTGTGACTGACATAAACATGACTTGCTGGATCATCTCCCACTAGTACAACGGCTAGGCATGGCTGGCGGTGCCCGGCCTCGACAAGTTGGCTGATGGAATCACGCAGTTCCTCGCGGATGGTCTGAGCAATCCGCTTACCATCGATAATGTTTGCAGTCATAGCAGTCCCTTTTAAACCAGAGGTTTTATTGAATATGATAGAGATAAATGGCGTGTGTAAGTGGGCGCAAGCTTTGTGCGGCTGTCAGTCGATAAGGCTGTGGATGAGCTGTGGATAGTTTTGTAAGAGCCCATAATGATAAGCTTGCTCCGTAGTATCTACCGATATGCAGAGTGATTAGATGTTTTTTTCGGGACAGTCAATTGGGAAATCAATTCTGCGTAAAATTCCTAGGAAAAATACGTCACAATTGTATGAACCAAAAGGAGAAGCAGCCCTTCTTGTGCCACTGGCCGAAATCTTTAGACTGAGACTTTTTGACATCCTTCAATCACAGAATTAATCAAATTGACGTCACCAAACATAGAGTCCCCATAAGCATCGCCACAGAAGATAAGCTTTGCTGCCTGCCATTTATAGCCGCTTAGTTTGGACGCGACCCGCCTCTCGGAAGCCGTCACTGGTTGGGACCAGGCAACAGGTTGCAGAGCGATGTGCTGATTGCCGAACTCCTTACTAATATCGAAGGCAGCAAGAAGTTTGGTCCGCGCGCGTTTGAGTCTGCGGATCGCTTTAACTACATCTGGAGCTACCAGAGTGGATTCGTAGTTAACGGTGGCTTGAAAGCTGAGAATCGAGCCTTCGGCATATACCTGAACATTTTCAGCTGGAATCACGACAACATCAGGGATTTCGATCTCTTTATCTAAGGTCTCTGACAAGATCACGGCACTAACGGGTTTGGTCTTTACCGGAAGGTTCACAAGAGGGTTGGGCCAATGCTCTTTTGACAACCATCGAAGAGCATCCCAAGGGCTTTGGGATACGACAAGGACCTTCGATTGCAAGGGACCACCCGTGGTGGCTAGCTGCCAATGGCCGTCTTTTTCTTCGGCTTCGGCGATTTCAGTCTCGGTAAGGACCGTGATCTTGCCTAATTCCACTGCGCGTTTGATAATCGCCTCGCAAAGTTTCGGCCAGTCGCAGACCCACTGCGACGAGGAGTAGTCTTTGATCTTTGCCTGGAGGTCCATCACATTGCAGGACCAGATATCGGGGACTCCATAAAGCCGTGTCAGGTGTTCAGTAGCAATGGCAGCTGGGCTTTTGCGCGTGCCTTTCCAGGCTTGTGCCATAGGCTGATCGTTACGTTTGCCTTCCTCGATCTTGCTCATCATCTCATCGATATTGGTCCAGTCTTTGGCGGCAGCTGCGCCGGCGATACTCCTTGCGCCTTGTTCAGAGAAAGAGTCTGCAATAGTGCCAGAGGATAATTTTCCTGCCGAGAGCGCACCAAGAGTCACCCGTTTGCGAATGAGGTACGATGAGATCTCTAGATTATCAGGATGATTCTTGAGTGTTTGGTCTAGGAACTCATAGAGGTTCTCGTTGATGGCATTCAGTCCGTACGACCATAAGCCTGCGTTTTGATCGGTGGTGCGCAGTCTTCCCCCTAGTAGGGGTTCTTTCTCCACGATAGCGATCGTTTTGTCAGGGAATCGTTCATGAAGACGCCCAGCAATAATTGCGCCGGATAGACCGCCCCCGGCTACCAAAATATCATAGGATGTTGTCATAATTGCTCCTCACAGCAGATTTTACTGGACCACAGTCAATGCGGCAAGATTTTATCCGCCCTCCAGCCGTCGCGATCGGTCGTTGAATTCACCCGCAAGTCTCGCTAGAATGGGGTTTTACCACCAGGAAACTTGAGATGGAACCCTTACTCCACGCGACCCAACTTGAAAAGTCTTTTAAAGAAAATCACGCAGTCAAAGGTATCGATATCGCCATCAACCCCGGGGAGTGCTTAGCTCTTCTTGGGCCAAATGGCGCAGGCAAAACCACAACTGTGGAGATGCTCGAAGGGCTGATTGAACCCGATAAAGGCACGATCAGTATCTTTGGCAAAACCTTGAATGCCGCCAACCGGCGGGAAATTATGACCCGTATTGGTGTGACCTTGCAGGAGAATCAACTTTACAAAAAAATGACCGTAAAGGAGACAGTACAACTGTTTCGTAGTTTTTATCCCGCAGGAATCAGTCCCGACGAAGCCATTGCGATTGTATCTTTGCAGGATAAAGCCAACGATCGCCTCGAGCATCTTTCTGGTGGACAGAAACAACGGACCTATCTGGCATGTGCTCTTGTCAACAATCCCGAACTTGTATTTCTCGATGAGCCAACGACTGGACTTGACCCTCAGTCTCGTCGCAAAATCTGGGAGTTATTGGCTCAGCTAAAACAGCAGAATAAAAGTATCCTGCTAACGACGCATTATATGGAAGAAGCTAGTTTTCTGGCCGATCGAATCGTAATTGTAGATCATGGGAGCGTGATAGCCGAAGGTACCACCGAAGATCTGATTCAAAAATACTGCGGCGGACAGGCTTTGCAGTTTTCGTTTGTCGACCCCGTTGCGGTGGATGCCGAACGACTCAAGGCCGACTTACCGTGGATTGCCGATAGCAAATTGGTGGACAACCAATACGAGCTTGTCACAGAGGATCCTGTACCTTTGGTCGCAGATATTAGCGCTTGGGCAAAGACTCATAGCTCCCCTCTCAAACAGATTGCCATAAGACCCTCGACTCTCGAAGACGTCTTTTTAACCCTAACTGGAAGGAGCATCCGTGATGCTTAGTGTGAGTCTTAGAGAGCAGATTAAATGCCGTTGGCGCGAATTTCTGAGAGAGCCCTCAGCCTTTTTTTGGGTGGTTTTTATGCCGCTGCTTTGGATGGTCATCCTAGGCTTTTCCTTCTCAAACTCGAGCTCGGAATCCTATGGTGTTGGCTGGGCTGATAGCTATAAAAATACAGACTTCCAAACTGCCCTTAAAGAGCATGATCAAATCAAACTCACGTCGGGAAACCTAGAGGAGCTCCGAACCGCAATCAAACGCGGTAAGATCCAGCTGGTGATCACTGCGGGGACGACGGGTGATGAGCTGAGTTATTTGCTTGATCCCACCAACCCAAGTGCTCAGCGAGCTAAGGAAAAAGTAGATGACATCTTGCAGCGTACTGCTGGTCGATCTGATTTGTTTGCCTCTAAGGTCGAAGCGATCGAAGCAAAAGGGACCCGCTACATCGATTTTTTAATCCCTGGGCTGTTAGGTTTGAGTATTATGACCTCGAGCCTTTTTGGGGTAGCTATGACCATCGTCTCAAACCGCCGTGAGAATCTGCTGAAGCGTTATATTGCGACTCCTATGAAACCCTATGAATATATTGTCTCTCACATCTTTGGCAGATTTTTTGTCCTGGCTGCAGAGTTCTTTTCTGTGATGCTTGCTGGGTATTTACTCTTTGATTTTGTGGTGGAAGGCAGCTTTCTCAGCTATACCGTTATCGCAATGATGGGGGCCGCTGCTTTCACTGCTATTGCTATGGTGTGCGGTAGTCGAACCAAAAGCATTCCTACCGTTTCGGGCATGACTAACCTTTTATCCATTCCGATGATGTTGCTGTCAGGGATCTTTTTTTCTACCCAGAACTTTCCCGAATGGCTGCAGTCGGTGGTGAAGTTTTTTCCTCTGACAGCTATTGTCGATGCCCTGCGTAAGATCTCGCTAGAGGGGCAGAGCTTCGATCAACTCGGCTTTGAGCTAAGTATCCTGATGATCTATACCATCGTTGGAGTGGTGGCTTCGAAGGTGCTGTTTCGCTGGTATTAGCTCTTCGATGATTTATAGGCTTTGAGCCAGCTGCGTTTTTTGCCGGCGGCAGGGATCTTTTGATACTGCCAGCCTGCTTGCTCAAGGTTGTCCTTAACGGGTCGTGCGACACTGTAGGTTACTAGACAGCACCCCTCTTTAGCCCGATCAAAGACCTTTTGAAACCAATCCGATTGCCACATACGACTGTTTTTCTGCGGAGAAAACGCATCTTGAAACACGATATCAAAGCTGAAGTCGTTAAGATTAGCATCAAGAGCGTCACCAACGATGACGGTCCAGGATAAGACCTTGCCATTTCTATGGGTGATGGTGGCTTTCCAGAGGACTTTGTCATCATTTGCGTCTTTTTTTTCTAACTTGGAGGCTAGATCAAGCCAGTCTTGGCTCCAGCCCTCCATCCAAGGACCATCGCCCGAAGCGAGGGCAGCGACAAGGTCGGAGTTTTTTTCCAGGCTTACCAGAGTTTGGTGACTGGGATCTTCTGCGGCCAACCAGTATTCTATCGAGAGTAAGGCATTATAGCCGAGTCCGAGGCCGACATCTAAAATAGCGGTATCGAAGCAGCGATCGAGTCGCCCAATATACCCCGAAGCCTCGATAAAAAGCGCCCTGGCCTCAAACAGAGCACCGCCATCAGAATGGTACTCCTCATCAATCGTTGGATCTTTTACTGAGAGGCTGCCATCAGCCGTCTCTACTACCAGGCCAAATTTACTGTCTTTACTCAAAGGGTTGGTCTCCGAAAAAAAAATTAATCCCCCATTGACTATCAAAATGAATATTTGATACAAGAGCAATCTCTCGATTTTAGCGGGGCGTAGCGCAGTTGGTAGCGCGCGTGCTTTGGGAGCATGAGGTCGCAGGTTCGATCCCTGTCGCCCCGACCAGATTGAGATGGAAAAAAGCCGTTGATGGGATTCATCAGCGGCTTTTTTGCGTTTGAAACTAGAATAGATCCCAAATCGGAAACATTGCGAAACGAAGCTATCCGAATCTGATTTTTTCGTCAAAAATCAGAGACGACGGGGCCACATTCATAAGACCAATAAAACGCATGAGATTGTAGGCGACACTAGCTATGGCTGCGTAGTTTTGTTTGCCTTTAGTTTGAGTCGGCTCCATTCGAACTGAGGGTAGCAACAGATTTTACGCCGATATGATAAGGAAAACCAAGCTCGTTAAAAAAAATTATAATTATCAAGCTAAGGGTTTTGAAATCCAATTAGCTACCTCACAATCGAGTGAAGAGTCGGATCAAAGTAAATTCCAAAGTGCCCCAATATACTTGAGCATTATAGCAATCCAGAGCAGCGCCCCGGATCTAAACAGTAATTATCCGATCGATGGCAGCTCTAATGAGACGGTGTCAATCATGATGCATCGTTGCTTATAGTAAGGATTCGACTTACCTAAACACTTCAGACTTTATTTCTAGAAAAAGACTTTAGTTACCGCAGGATTGTGTGGACCTTTTTCATATGAACTAACATTGGTAGTATTACACTGACCACCGCCATGATACCAAATATTCACGACAGAGCCAGTGGCTTTTGCCGTCAATACTGATGATAACCAGGCGTTACAATGTGGCTCATTGTATCTACATAGACCATACTGTCCGCTGCGCCCCTCGAAGCTAACATCGATACCGCTACCAGGAATCATTGTTACTTTATTTATTCGACCTGCACAGCGAACATCTGCTAAAAGTGAGCTAGAAGCTAATAGACTAGATAAACAAGTTAGAGTTAATAGGGTTATTCTCAACACGATTTCTTCCTTTACAAATAATATATCTTTATTACCGTATCTGAGTAGACTTCCAGTATGAAAGACTACTCAATTAGAAAGAGAAACATGAACTAGAATTATTGCAAGGCAAATCACACAATATTCAGACTATTTGAATATTTTCCAATAACTCTAAAGTCTTATCGTTGTTTTTTGAAATGATATGATCCGGATATGCTAATCCAATGACTGAATTAGAATCTTACATAGGAAAAATTGCGAAACGGAGCTTTCAGCATCTGATTTCTTCATCAAAAACTGGAGACAACTAGGAAAATTCACAATTTATCATCTTCATTCAAATGATTGGTAACTGTTTAAATCGTCAATATCTACCAAACAATCACTGTTACAATCAAAACTGTAAAACAAGGCTTTAAACCTGAAAAAACTGTCTTGAAGGCAATTGTATTTTAAAATCGACGAGACGCGATTATATCGCGAACTAAGAATGACCGATTTCAAAAGCTTGTCATATAAAGGTTCTCCGCCAAATATAGATAGATCCAAATTCGCTTTAGCTAGTTTGATGATTGCCTATAACTCAGGTCTCGTCTTTGGTCATAGGGAATCAAACATATCTTATATGCAAGGTGCAGCTATTGTGCTGTCTCTAAAGAAACTCTAAGTTCCTCTAAAAAACTGATACAACTTATACCGATCCGGTTTGAGTTTTCCGGACTAAAAGAAAGTACTTTGCAAACTATTGATTTTGTTAGATCATCCAACC
>JABSRP010000024.1 GCA_013215145.1 Pseudobacteriovorax sp. | reverse complement strand
GCAGTTCATAAGGTTCAGCGGTATGACTCATGTAAAGACATCTCCCTACTACCCGCAGTCTAATGACAAGATCGAGCGTAGGCATCGCGAGATGAAAGTGAGTTATCGATCGCGAGAAATCTCAAGTATTGGCCAAGCGAAGATGGTGGTAAATGAGTTTGTGGACGAGTATAACCATTACCGACTTCATAGCGCACTGGGCTACACAACTCCATATGACCGCTATCTTGGGCTTGATGGTGAATTGAAGTCTTCGAGGCAAAAGAAGCTTAAGAAGGCTGCTCTCAAACGCGCTGAGTACTGGCACTGCAAAGGTCAAAAGGAACGTTATGAAGCCGGTATGAGCTTTCAGGAAGAAATTGTCGTCGGGGGCTAGGCAATGTTGGTCGATAAAGTCTCGAAATAACATGACGAAACAGAAGAGTACTTGCAAGGATTCCACTTCCTAGGCAATATTGTCACTTCCACTCGGAGATTGTTAGGTTTCCGTCCGACCATTACACAAATACCAAAAAGAGACTGCAACTTCTGTATGGAGAAAAATCAAATTTCAGCATCAATATCGATACACATTCAACAGAAGTTAGTTTTTGGGTCCATGGTTTGAAGACACCAAATCCTCTGTCCAACAATGGACTGAATTCGCTAAGTTGAATTGTCTAAGTTCTGTGCGAGTACAACCTTTTTCTTGCCAATTTTTTCACCGGCAACTTCAATAGAAAAGCTTCGCATTGTCTCGAAAACTACCGTTCGTAAACCCATATCCACCACTCGTAACCGAAGTATATATAAGATACTGTAATCATTGAATCATTAGATCTCTTCCTTATAATTCTCTTAATATCTGGCTGTAAGATTGCACCACCTTTGTCGTGGTAAGTGAATACCCGCTCAGGTCACGAAACTAGTTTATGAAGTTTAAAGAATACACTACACCAGATTATTCTTCTAAGGAGAAAAGAAATTGAAATCAAATACGGAAACAATTGATAGTATTTTTCGGAGTAGATTTACTGATTTTAAACGGCTCACAATGCGCTTTGGAATAACAGAGGAAGACAGCGAAGACTTCATTCAAGACACCTTTGTAAAAGTTATGGCCAAGGATATACCTTTAGCAACTTTTGATAATCCATATGCTTGGTTGGTTAAAGTTCTTTCGAATCACAGTTTGACGTTTCTAAGAAAAAGAAAAACTGGATGTGAGATTGATTTAGAGATCCTACCCGACAACACTGAGGACAAAGAAATCGAGGAACAAACTCTATCAAAACTCGAGGAAGTTTTAACGGAACATAGAGACGACCCCAGGTATCAAATTATCAAACTGCATTATTTTGATCGTAAAAAATTTAGAGAGATTTCGAACATCCTAGGAATGCCGCTAAATACGACAATATCTCATCATCGAAGATTCAAGGCGCAATTGAAACAGGACTTCATAGAAAATACTTCTTTTTAATGGGAAATGATTTATTTTAAAACTACATGTTAAGAATCTTGGCCTCGACGTCAAAGCGAGGATACTATTAAATGATTCCTTCAGCCTTAAGCGCCTTTCGAATTAGTTTGGCTGCGCTATCGTATTGACTTGATGATCCTACCGATATCCAACGCATAAGCGGCCATTTTCGAGACCATTCGTAAAAACCAACTTCGGTAAGCTCAGAATCACTCAGGGCACCGATTAGCTTCAATAAACGCTTATGAGAAAGTCTAAGTTTTTTTCGGTTCATAGCTAGGGTTTCATCTTCTCTGGTCTCTGCGATCATAGCATTTAGTGCTGGAGTATCTTTCCAAGAGTATCCTTTGGCAGGCAGGGGAAACTCCTTACCTTTTTGCCCTGCTTTGACCCACTTTTGAACTGAAGCCAACCACCAATTCCTAATAACAATGATGTCTTTTACAGAAAAGTCTTCGTCAACTTGGACTCTTCCATCAGCTTCTTCAAGCCCCTCAATTAACGCCCACAACTTTTCAAAATGTTTTTCCAGCAGTTCGATCAAATGCTGTCTATTTTTCGGGATATTGGACAAGACTTACCTCCTTGCACAGTTATCGTAAACCTTCTGCCGTATCACAAAACAGTGAGGCTACAAGCTTTTCCACGAATCCAAAAGATACTCCGGAAAACACTAATTATTAATGATATATGTATTTTAGGGAACAAATATAAAATATTTTATCTAATATAGAAATTTAAAGAATTATATTTATGCAAAAGACTAGAATAGCATACTCCTGATTTTTTACAGACGATCTACCACCTAGAAAGGTAACTCTATGAAACATACATTTTTGCTTGCTGTCACATACGTATTTTTTTCGAGCCCTTCAGCAAAAGCTGAAGTCAACTCACTAGACTTTCTAATCAAATTAGGAGATAAGGTATCCTCCTACGAGCCCCTTGAAATAGACTACCCTTGGAATATCAAAGAAATGTCAGTTAGGACCACTAACGATGCCCAACGACTATTTGATGAATCATGTGTGGCGGATTACATATTTAATGGGGAAGACTTTGCGGATACAATCGGAGACTTTCTTGAGTATTTCGTCGCCCCAGACCCATACTTAGGTATACCAAAGGATTTTATATTGGATGGTGATGATCTTAAGGAGATTTATCTGCACTCGTACTTTGTAGGATATGGTGAGAACTGGCAATATTGCTCGATAACGGACTCCTACTATGGGTACACAATCAACGAATATATGACCAACGGAGATGTATTCGTTAGCCTTTACACTGGACAACCCGACTAAGGTTTGAGAGCGCTTTTACGTTTTCGCTGTGATTTCCTGCGGACTTTAAGCGCTCGTCATTGATTTACCTGTGATCTGCGAGCCTTCTAAGCTTCAACTCATAAGATCTTCGTCAAGCAACCCGAACAGCACCGTATCTTCAAAGACTCCATCTTTGAGATAGTTTTTTCGTAGATAGCCTTCCCTTCGAAACCCAACTTTCTCGAGCAGGCGCATGGAAGATACGTTTTCTGGTGATGTCTGCGCCTCAATTCGATGAATCTGCCATCGGTCAAGGGCATCGCGTACACCCCAGTTCAAAACTTCAGTCATGATTCCTCGCCCCCAAAAGGACCGATGCAAAATATATCCAAGCTCACATATTCCAGGTCGAAAAGCATAAAATGAAAGCCAACCAATACATTTTTTCGATCCTTCAAGACTACACAAGGCCCACATAGATTTTGAAGAATCACCGTCGTGACGGAGATAGTTTGCTATCATATCAAAAGTTTCTTTGTTTGACTTGTGCTCACTCGTACTCCAGTGCTTCATAGTCTCTGCGTCCGAGAAAATCTCTACTAGGTCCTTCGAGTCACTGAGCCTTAGAGCCCTTAGTTTTACCTTGCTAAGCACTATGAGTTCATGCTCTTGAATGGCCAAAATCACTCTCCAAATTATTGCTCTTGGGTAGAAAATCTACTTGAATAGTAGTCTAAATCCAACAAAATTCCTGGCAATCTCTAGGTCCAGACTATCGACCCCAACTAATTCATTCAAATCTCCATCAATGATCTTAGGATGAGAGCTCACATGACTGTCGACCACTAAATTTGAGTAGTGAAGTCCAAAATACCCATCACCAAATCGTACTAATATCAAATCAAAGTCTATAGTGGGAATACTTAGCATTTGAGTTCTCCTAAAGACTCCATTTTTAAAATCAAATTCATCATCGCCAATCTTTGCATTACCAAAAACAGCCTCACCAACCACGGGTGAAAAGGAAATTAATAAATCAGGCCAAAAAGATTTAGGTGTGATTCCGAAAACTATATATGGATAGATTGTAAAGCTTAAGGCATTCATACTGATCTGAGAATAAGGAACGTTTTCCCCTTCATCATCCTCTGACAACTTGTAGTCTCCCGAGAGAAATTTCAAACCTAGACTGACATCCCAATTTATGTACCACAATCCTTGCCGTTCAAATGGCTGCTGAAGAAAAAAGCCATAATTTGAGGATCTTTGCTGATAGGGAATTTTACAAATCGTCTTTTCATCTTCATTGCTGCAGAATTTATCGTTGCTATAGGAATTCTCGCTCGGCTCGAATACCAAACTCACACGATCGGTTGTATCCCCTAGTTCAATACCTAGTTGATACTGCATGAGATATTTCCATGGACTGATAATACTAGCTAAGGCCTTTTGAGAACTACCAATCAAGACCATAAAACATACCCAGAAAATGCAAAAAGACCTCAATTCTTGCCCCTGAAAAATCGTAAACCCAACTCTCTAATACTATCGTCATGAATCCAATCTTCTGAAAGGCTTAAGAAAAAAATCTCGATTTGAAATCTTCGGAAAACGTAATTGCAAGAAGCTAATTGTAAAAACAGAGGATTTCTTTCGACATTATTAATTCCTAGGAATTGCAAATGAATACCCACTTTACTGTTTTTATTCACTTATTTCTAGATAATTTACAATAGTACGAATCAATCTAAATCTTTACAAAAAAGTTCCGAATGCCCCGTAGTAGTATTCCATACGTGGATAGAAGCTCATATTTGTCGTGCGAAGCTTGGGCCAAATGATGACGTTTTTCAGATACTTAATTTGGGTCCCCTTGAGTATTCAGCTCTCCTTACTCTGGCCCGCGGTTTCGGCAATAGCAAATACTAGAATCGTCATTGACAAAGACTATCTGACGAAAGAGCACAAAATCCCACTATCCTCGAGCGATAAAAAAACGAAAACACACATTTTTAATCTGTATCTAGAGCAGGGTGCAGTGCTTATGTTTGAAACACGTTCCACAAAGCTGGATCAGTCTTTTACTCTTAATTCCGATTCTGGACAATCAATTTCTATACCTAATCAGGCGAATGGCGCATATTATTTAGGCCTCCACTATATTCCGAAAGGTCAATATCAAGCCAAATTGGTGAGCAGTTGCTATAAAATTTGTCTCGATGAAATAAATTTTCAAGTCAGTGTGTTGGATAAAACTCTGCGATGGACACTTGGTAATCACCTTAAAGAAGGACTGATTTACGGAACAGCTATTGCCATGCTCATATATAATCTTTGTATGTTTATCATGTTTCGTAAACTATATTTTCTTACCTACTGTCTCTATATTGGCTCAGCTGGCGGCATCCTGAGTCTCGTAAGTCTACAACTCCAGGTCCCTTTCGATCCGACGATCACTTTTTATGCACTTTTTGTGACAGGTCATTTAGCAATTTCTGCTTTTGCCATCCAATACTATAAAGGAACAAAATATGGTACTCCGTTGATACTTCTCCAAGCAATAACATTTAGCATTAGTTGTTTCATCAATATTTCCTTCATACTTGGACTCAAACATGATGACAGCTTTGCCTCTGTGTTGCAGATTATCAATCTGCTGCCTATTTTTTGCTACTCAATTGTTCGGGCCGTAAAAGGATCGAAACCAGCTCTGTTTATGTCCCTTGGTTGGACTTGTCTGATAATTGGTTGGATCATGAGTATTTACGCCTATTTTGTTTCCTACAACGAATTTCTTGCTTGGGGCGCTTGGATGGGCTTCTCCTTGGAAGCTATCTTGTTCTCTATATCCGCATTATTTCGGCTGAGGGAACAAGAAAGTCGACTACAAAAATCAAATCTTCATGCTTACTCTGAGCTAAAAAAAATCTGCTACCCTCATCAAATTCAGATGATAAAGAACTATTCAAATATTGAAGATACTATGCCCACACACTCTGCCCAAGCCATCACCCTATGCTTTGACATCATTGAAAGTAGTCAAATTAACCCCCAACAAAGAAAAGAGTTTATTCGCTGCTGTTTTAAACGCTGCTATCAAATCATGCTTGAAAACTACTGCGTGCAGGAGATGACATCGCGAGCCTATAGAATAAAGGAACTCGGGGACGGATTTCTTTGTTCTCTGGGCTACCCGTTTAAGTCTACTGCAAGTAACATAGAGACCGAAGCCATCAATCTAGCCAAAGACTTTCACAAAATCATGATGGAGGAGGCTGAAAAACTGCAAATAGATCCTAACCCAAGGTGCGGCATTGGTATCGCGTTCGGTAATATTCAAGGATTCTATCCTGATGCAGGAACTAAAGAGTACGACCTACATGGCGATGCTTTAATCCTTGCCACCCGATACGAATCATTTCGTAAATTATATTTTGAAAAGTCTCCGAAGACTTCAGTCCTATTCATTCAAAAAAAGATCTACGAAGGCCTTTGCCCGCAGGATCAGTCCCTGTTTCAGGAGATTCATTTGTGCGACCAAACGCTACAGGTACGGGACGACCCACATGCAAAAACCACCTACTTAATGTATTTAAACAAATCAGAACAGTCTGAAGCCTTTTATGAACATAGAGCCTAAACCTGAAGATAATCAATGGACTTGCCTAACGACTATACCGTTGATCCTACTGCGACGAAGAAACATCGTACAGTCAACATTTGTGTCATTTTATTTAGGCTAATTAAAACACCGTAATTATTACGTTTATAGAAAAAAATTTTACGTCTACAACATTTCTTTGAGATAAACGTCCTAATTGACGTCCTCCCCATGGCTAAAGCCAAGGGGATTCCTGGCCCACTATTAGGACACCAGCGATTCACGCCCGAATCGGAGAATGTTCAGTGCAGCATTCACATCGCGATCATGGACCGCTCCACAACTACTACACACCCACTCTCTTACCCCAAGATCTTTCGGTCCTTTCGGTCCACTAACTGCTAGACAGTTAGAACAGATTTGGGTTGAGAAGTTCTCAGGAACTTCTACGAATATGCAATGCTGCTGCGCACTCGCTTTATACTTCAGCATTGTTTTAAACATGGACATACCAGCATCATTGACTGACTTTGCCATTTTAGTTTTCGCTAACTTCTTGGCACCAATCTTTCCAACTACGACTAGAGCATTCTTTTTGACAATTGCAGTGCTAGCCTTGTGCAAGGCATCCATACGTTTATTTCGTATTTTTCGGTGAAGGTGCCTAGCTTGCTTCTTCTTACCGTAGCGTTGTGCTCTTTTTAGCTTTCGCTCCATCATCCGGTAGTAGCGGCCATTAACTACTTTCTCGCCGTTACTAAGAGAGGCCAAATCCTTTAATCCAAGGTCGATGCCGACCTCACCTTTTCCTGCCTGATATTCGGGCTCATATTCGACAGCTATACACAAGTACCAACGCCCACTTGCATCTTCGCATAACTCTCCTGATCCATATTCTCCTTTACCGGGGAGGCGGTCAGGCTGGAAAACTTTGAAACTATGCCCAGCATATTTCACAAAGCCGCATTTAAAGGTGATCCCTGTCTTTTTAAACGGAATCCATCCTAAAGATTTTTTCCCACGCCATCTGAGCTTTCTTTTTTTGAACTGCTTTCTTCTAAGGGCATATTCAGAACAAACTTCCTGAACAGTAGTTGAATTTATACCAAGTTCTTTTCCTGACCCTGTTGTCAGCTTTTGAAGATCGTATCCTGAGAGCCATTCGGAGTTATAACGTATCGCTTTAAAAGATGTTTCATTGCAATAATTCCATACAAAATTAACAGACCTAGACATGTTTTTCAGCGTTTTAGCCGAGGTACTGTCTTTTATCCTGATTTTGATGGTTTTAGTTGCCATTTATGATCTCTAAGTGATACTTAGATAGGGTTATATAGAAAAAAGGTGTATAACTCAATGCGAAAGTTCAAGTCTAACAAAAATATAGTATTTTCATGTATATTTCATGTCGTCTGGGTCACTAAATATAGGAAAAAATACTTAGGTGGTGATATTGAAAAAAGGCTTAAAGAAATATGTTTGGAAGTATCCGAAGAGCTAAACTTTGACATCGTGGAAATGGAGTGCGAGCGCGACCACATTCATCTTCTTATTGACGTTGATCCACAGTTCGGAGTCCACAAGGCTGTGAAAAGAATGAAGGGGAGATCTTCGAGAGTCTTGAGACAAGAATTTGCAATACTTCGGCAGCGACTCCCTACTCTTTGGACCAATTCATACTTCGTTTGCTCAGTTGGAGGAGCACCAATGTCAGTTATTAAGCAATATGTTGCAAATCAAAAAGAGCGCGCAGCTCATTGAAGACGGCCTCATGCTTATATCCCTATGGATAAATCCAGGGGCTTTACGCCGATTATTCGGTAAATAGAGAGGCTCTACCGTACAAAATGCAATTCCATTGACTTAATATTATCGATGAATCGGTGAAATGATGAAGACCACACCAACCATGAAAATTCGATTATATTTTCCAATAGCAATCTTAGTGACTTGTTTGACGTTGTCCTGCAACGAGACAACTACAGACTCACCTAAGACCTCAACTATGAGAACCATATACCTACGGATAACTGGCTATGGAAATCAGCCTAGTAGCCTCCCAGAGAATGACGAAGATATTGAACTACTTAAAATTGCCAGCAGCGGTAAGCAAACGATGCAGAAGTATTGCTACGAGTGCCATTCAAATTCTGAGGATACCCTCAACTTAGCAACCACTCCGTTCAAGAGCCGATTGTCCGATGAGACCTTGAAAGAAGAGATTCTTAACCGCATCCAATTAAGTTCTCATTCTCCGGCAGTCATGCCTCCAAAAGAAATCACCACGCGCCCAAGCAATAGAGATATTCAAGCGATTATCCAATGGTCCAACTATCATTTTGTCAACCCGGACGATACTACCAATCAGAACGATCAAAGTGAAAACGCTTTGGTGAAGCTTGTTTTCACTTTAAAGGATGAAGACCAAGCAACGGTGTATTCTGATTTACTTTTCGACCAGTACAATATACCAGAAGATAGCCGGGACCTCATCGTTTCCATAAATGATAACGGTAGTTGGAAGGAGGTTATACAGCGAACTGTCTCTAGTCTAACTTCCGACCTAATTATCGATGTCTCACCCAATCGAATCAACCCGGACTATCTCAACAACTTGATAATAAACTACGAGATCACTTCAGTTGAATCCTTTATTGATCAATTACCCAAGGAATATCTAAGTAGCTTTGCCATGATGAGACAATCTAAGAGTCGTCATGTTTCATCATTGGAGTATCCCAGGATCATCTCGTATGGAAACGATTCCTCCACAATGATTGCTATATCTACTCACCCAGAGGATCCAGCAATCAATGAGGTCGAAGTGGTATTTTTTGACGAATCTGATTATCAATGGAAATTCTTTCTGGCAAACTTTAGTTCATCAAATCCACAGTTTTTTGATGCCACGACAACCTGTGGTAGGTGTCATGGTAACCCTGCGCGACCTATCTGGGGATCATATCCGGACTGGCCAGGAGCACTAGGTGATTCAGCCAACGGAGAAGGGGCCATTATTGAAGAGGAATTTGAGGTTCTAAACCGCATACAAAACGATCACAGTCACAATCCTCGGCTCGCAAAATTTTCATTTAAAACTTACCAAGACCAGCTCGGAGATACCTTTAGGTTGGAAATTGGGAATCGTATCAGGCTCGGGGGAGAGTTAGTGAGTTTAACTCAAGATATCAGCGCTCTTCATTCATTATCTCTCTTCCAAAGAATAGACAGACAGAGCCCAAATTACGAAACCTACGGTATGGCCTTACTATTCGATCAAATATGCTCGTCCGAGTCATTTTCAAATCCCTGGTTAGGCTTCGAAAGCGAGGTAGAACGGCGCTGGAAAGACTATATACTAGAGCAGCATAAACTGATTTCAGAGGCTAGAATTTTTGACGACTGGACCTACCTTACACCAAGAATCGTAGAACTATTGGGCCTAGATGCTGCCAACGAGCTCATTCTAGAGCACGGAGTGAGTCATATCAATGCTCAAGCCGAATCCTATATCACTAGTTTTTCGCAACAGGGTTGGTTTGCCGGTGAAGAATCTCTCGTGAGTCAACTTGCTTTTTTGGTTTTGAAAGACTTTGCGGAACATGACCAGCAGACGGCAGATAGTCTCAACGAGTCTGCTATAAAACGCCTCGAAGAGCTTTACTATTATACTTGGGGACTTAAAGGCAAAGAGCGCGAGTTAACGTTTTCAACCTACAAGGCCTCAAGCAGCTATGACGAGTACTATTTTTCTAGTCTTCTAAGAGATGTTCGCATGAACACCTCATTTTGCACTTTGCTTTCTGAAAAAATCAGTCAACTATAACAGGTAAAATATCCACTGACATGATTGGATAGTATTGGAACGGCTCCTTCATAGCTGACCATAACGTCGCCAATATTTATCTCACCAATCATCTCTACAGAACCTGGTCCATCCAAATAGTCTTCGCAGTCTACAAGGGCTTGGTCGGTCAAGAACTCAGAAAACGGCAGATTTCCAGCCCATGGGGGATAACTTAGCGTCACCTCAACGTCTATGACCACAGTGTTAGACCGCCCTATGTTAGAAAATCCCATTATTAATAGACATATGCAGACTGTATTCTTTAATAGGTTCATTGATCTCGTCTCCTTAAATAGCTGTTTCCACTCCTATATCTTGATTGAATATTGAAAAAAAGATATAAGTTGTTATAGACATATAACTTATGGATATGAATCGTCTCAAATATTTCTGTACTGTGGCGCGGGTTGGTTCCATCACCAAAGCGGCCTCTCTCTTGGGGCTATCACAGCCTGCCCTTTCTAAATCAATAAAGATTCTCGAACATGAATGCGGCAGAAAACTGATATCGCCGTCTGGAAGAGGGATTACTATCACCAAGGATGGAATTGATTTAGCGTTGAAAGCTGAACCACTATTCCAGCAGCTTTCCCAGTTGCAAAGCAACAAGGAAAACGAAACCCATTTGCCTAGCTATACGATCGTGACCTATGAGCTGTTCTCAACTTATCTTATGGGGACCATCATCTCCTCCAACTTAGCTGGCTATCAGCTCGATATTATAGAAAACCTACCAGGCCAAATAGAGGATAAGATTCATGAGGGAACAGCTAACTATGGAATTACCGCCCACCCGGTTCCAAAAAGAGGGATTGAATATCTTAAACTAGCCTCGATTCCTATGAAGGTGTTTGGAAGGCGTGAGATGTTTGCATCAGACTCTTTCGAAAAACTTCCGTTTGTGGTCCCTATCTATCCCATCGAGGTGGGTAGTATCAATAGAATCGGTCTTGACGGTTGGTCCGACTATCGATCTCATCGGAATATCAAGTATCGCGTTTCTCTCATGGAAACAGCCCTTGAGTTTTGCAGATTGGGGCTTTGCGTTGGATATTTTCCAGAATTCACGATTACTTTACATAATCAGCGAGTTTTACCTCAGTTCCATTTGGAGCCGATTGACATCGACAAAAAAGTCTCTCAGAAACGTCTTGACGTCTACTCTGTGATTTCGTCAATGCGTGAAAAGCACCCAGTTACTCTTGAATTGAATGCATTTGTTAAGACCTTGCTACTAAAGTAGTCACAAAGAACAGGAAAAAATTCGTTAACTCCCCTTCTTGATCGGTGCTCTTGGAATCTTGTAAAAAATGGACTCTACATGCTAAAACTCCTATCAGAATTTAGCTTCAATTAATCCTGAGAGGACTATATGAATATTTTTAATACTGCAATACTATCAATAAGTCTGTGTTCCGTCGCTCATACCGGCTTGGCACATGGTGCACAATTAGCTTGTCCTCCGACTGACAAGGCAGCAAAGCCTATCGAAGTAGGCGGGCAGCCGGAAAGTGTCTTAGTCAACGAAGAGTTTGTGTTAGCTTCCAATATTGGGCAAGGACCTTTGACCCAA
Source organism: Pseudobacteriovorax sp. (assembly GCA_013215145.1). Classification (GTDB taxonomy): domain Bacteria; phylum Bdellovibrionota_B; class Oligoflexia; order Oligoflexales; family Oligoflexaceae; genus DT-89. Next base: position 127,189 of record JABSRP010000024.1, on the reverse strand, counting down.
CGGGGCGATGGCTATGTTTCGCTGATTGGTCTCGATGGAAAGTTAAAAGAAAAAAAATGGCTTCCCCTGAAAGGTGATTCTTTAGACTCACCAACAGGTATGGCTATAGTCAAAAATCAAGTCTACATTGCCGACATAAATCGCATCGCAGTCTTCGATTTGAAGTCAAGGAAGTCTCTACCTTCTATCGATTTATCCAGCACAGGGGCAAGCTTTTTAAATGATATTGTTGCAGCAGACTTTCCTTTCATTTATGTCAGCGCGACAAACATCAAAAAAGTATTTCGCATTGATATCACCACCAATCAATATGAAGAGGTACTCGGAACAGGTCCAGATTTCAAAGTCCCCAACGGGTTGGCTTGGTATGATAAGAAACTATATGTAGCGCAAAATAAGGTTCACTCATTGCCCACTGACTCCAAACCTAACGGAAGCGTGATTGTAGTTGATCCTGACAACAGACACAGAATTGTAGCGAAATCTGAAGATTTTGGCCAATTCATCGACGGTATCGCAGTGGATCGCAGTGAGATTATTGTTTCCGACTGGAATAGTTTCACAAACGACGGAGTCTTGCATAGTTTATCTCTCAAGCTGACGATTAAAGCTAGCAAAACAGTCAAGAGTAACGGATTTGCCGATTTTGACCTTAGCTCTGACGGATCCTGCTTAGTCACTCCAGACCTGCTGGGTGGCCGCATCCTATTCCTCTCGCGAAACCCATAAACCTTTTTATCTAAATTATACAGCCACTTATATTTCTACTAAGCCTTTAGTTGACAACAACTAAAGGCTTAGTTAATGTAAATATAAAGGGGTCAAGGTCCGTGCAAAAGAACCAAAGCAAACAAGAGAACAAACTTCTGACTGAAACTGAGTTAGAGCTTATGCAAATAGTCTGGCACTTAGAAGAGGCTTCCGTGAATGATGTCATCAAACACCTTCCGGAGCAAAGACAACTAGCCTATACGTCGGTGTCCACTATACTAAGGATCCTTGAAAAAAAGGGAGTTCTCCTAAGTCGCAAACAGGGCAAAAGTCATATCTACAAACCAGAACTATCCAAAGCCGAATATGAACGTCGCAGCCTCGGGCACTTAGTAACGAATGTTTTTTCGGGCGCTCCTAGTTCGTTAGTTCGCACTTTGTTAAATTCGGAAAATCTCTCCCCGTCAGATCTTACAGAGATTAAGAAGATGATCGAAGAAAGGCTCGAGCCGTGACTCTATCGACAATTTACCTTAACCTTTCGGTTATAGTGAGCCTGTGCTCGGCGTTTGTGTACGTGGTTTCCCATCCCTCCGTCATGCGCTTTGCAAAACTTAGAGCATCCTTGATCAGCAAACTATCTCGCTTTATTTGTTTATTATTTTTTGTTTCACCTATTTTTTTTGTATTTTCTCCCACCGATACCCTAGTCGTTGTTTCCGCACAAAGCTTCGACTCGATAGATGGCACATCTTATCCCTCTCAACCCAATCAAACTCATGAGAATCGAAGTCTAGAGAACCTGATCCCCTATAAGTATTTCCTCACGTTGTTGTTAATATCACTCATTATGATTGGTATTTCGGTTTCAATACTGCGCTATATCAGGCATCAAGTTAAACTTACAAAGATTATCCACCGATCATTTCCATACAAAAAAATCCGTCGTATCCACATAATTTTAAGCGACGATTATCAAGTTCCTTTCGCTTACAGGACATGGAAAACCCGCTTTATCGTCATCCCAAGCGGCTTACTCACAAACTACAGGCATTTCCTCTTGGTCCTGAAACATGAGATGCAACACCATCGGCAAGGAGATACTTCTTGGGCGCATTTGTTATTCTTGCTGCAGAGCCTATTTTTCTGGAATCCACTGATACACATCATGAACTCTCGCATGGCGGAGATTCAAGAATTAGCCTGCGATGAATCCCTAATTGGCCACCAGGGAGTCAACGCTCGTGAATATTGTGACTGTCTTTTATCAGTCGCTGAAACCGCACTGAGCTCAAGAAACATGCTCGTTGGTACCGCAAGCATGGCCCTTAGTAGCTCAGCGCAAAAACTTAAAGGGAGAATAGATCATATGAAACGGTACGAATTTCGAAACGGTCGATGTTGGGGATTGGTCATGGCCATAATATCCGCAGGGACCATCACATCTGTTGGGATGGCTTCTAGCGATTGGTTGTTAGGTAAACCAATCACGGTAATGGAAGCTGAAACTCTGATTCAGAGCACAACTACTTCCCAGTTTCCTATTGAAATCAACGAAAGGGTCGTAGAACAACTCAACCTCTACATCGGGACAGTAAGGGGCCGACATTTCATAAAAGAGTCCCTAGATCGAAAACAAAAATACGAGACCGTATTCAGAAAAAATCTGACTCAGTATCAAGTTCCCGAAGACATACTAGCCGTCGCGCTCATTGAATCAGGATTTAAAAATTCTGCCCAAAACCTCTACCCGATGTACTCGGCAGGTATCTGGCAGTTTATTCCGTCAACGGCGAGACGCTACGGTCTAACCGTTAGTGAAACAACTGACGAGCGACTAGATGTTGAACGAGCAACGGATGCCGCCATGCGATTACTTCGCAATCTTAACGAAAGATTTCGAGATTGGAGACTGGCCATCATTGGCTATAATGCTGGTGGAATTAAGGTCCAAAAAGGGATCGATGCAACAGGAAGTCGCGATCCATGGATACTTATCGAAGCAGGGTTTGAGGGAGACAAAGATTATCTTGCCAAAGTCATGGCGGGAGTTATCATACTCAAAAACCCTAGTTTGATCGACTAACATTGAGGCCGCTAGTCTTGACTGGCGGCTTTGCATAGTAAAGGAAAGATATTGAAGATATTGCCGATAATTCTTATGATCTCGTTTCCCTACATGACCTACGCCGAAACCTTCGAAGAAATTTTTGGAGAAAGAGATGCCTGTTATCTCATGACGGATCCTCAAGGTAAGGTTATTGATTCCTACAATGAGAGACTATGCTCAGTTAGACGACCACCTTGTTCGACCTTCAAAATCCCCCTTGTAGCCATGGCCTTCGATTCTGGCTTTTTTAAAACCATGAGCACAAGCATCCCATGGGATGGTAAGAAGCGAAGCAGATCATCGCTCAATCAAGATCAGACTCCTAAGAGCTTTATCGACAATTCTGTCATCTGGATTTCTCAAAGAATCACGAAGAGCTTAGGCGCAGCTGAGGTCCAACGGTATGCTCAGGATTTTTCCTATGGCAATCGCGACAGCTCAGGAGATTTATCAAACTTTTGGCTTAGTGCTGGCTCTATCAGAATTTCTGCCAAGGAACAAATCGATTTTCTGCGTCGTTTGTGGCAGGGAAAAACGGAGCTTTCTCAATCATCACTCGACTTAACAAAAAAATCGATTGCTGCTAGACTTTCCCGTCAGGATGAAATGATCTATGGAAAAACCGGCACTTGCTGCATCGATAGGGACTGTATGAGACGCCCAGGAAGGGAGTTTGGTTGGTTCGTTGGGGTTAGGGAAAAAAAGTCAAAAACTCAGTTTTTTGCCATAAACTTTGCAGAAAAACGTCATTTTAAAGGCTATGCCGGGCCTCAGGCTAAGGCCATGGCTCAAAGACTTTTCAAAAAAACAGATCAGAAACATCAAGAATAGAGAAAAAAGTCCGCTTCCAGGAGGAAGCGTCGATTTCACTATGAGCCAATATATTTTTTCAGCCAAGACTCAAATTCCCCAAACCATTGGATTCGCGTTTTGGGTTTGGCAATCCAATGCCCTTCATTGGGATAAACCACGAGTCTTGATTCAAGTCCCAGAATTTTAGTAGCATGAAACGCTGAAAGACCGTGATGAATGGGAACCCGAAAATCCTGTTCGCCATAGAGGAATAGCATGGGAACACGAAAGTTCTTCACAAAATTATGAGGTGAGATTTTTTCGAAAATTTCTTTTTTATCCCAAAAATCTCCACGAGTCGGACTGATATAACCATAGTCCGCTGCATACTGAGAGTAGTAATTGAATCGACCAGCATGATTGATCAATGCCTTGAAAGGGTGTTTTTTTCCCGCAATAAAATTCGTCAAGGTGCCACCATAGCTTCCTCCACCCGCGGCCATGTTATCAGCATCAATATAACGTTTCTTAGCCATCAATTCTGCTAACGCTACAGCATCCTCATAGGGCTTCGTGACGTCATCTGGATAAAGGGAGGAGCGAAACTTCTGGCCAAATCCAATAGACCCGTGAAAGTTTGGGGTCACCACCACATATCCCCAGCTTGCATAGATGGCAGGATTCCATCTCGGATGAAAGGAATCATCGAAAACGCCATGGGGCCCACCATGGAGCGCCATGAATAAAGGATATGTCTTGCTTTTGGAAAATTTCGGGGGGTAGATGACCCATGCTTGAACATCTGCACCATTGGCTCCTTTGTAGGTGATCGACTCCCAACTTGGCATTGATATTTGCTTGATAGTCGCCGCATTGGGCTGCCATAGGGTTTTTACGTTACCCGTATCAAGGTTGATTTCACGAAGTTCTGCAGAGGTCCCAATATCTGTGTACATTGCCACTACCGATCGCGACTTGCCTTTAAACCGTGGACGTCGGTAGCTGCCCTTACTTGTTACTGCCCTAAAGCTCGGATCCTTTTGAGACCATTGAAAGATATTGGTACGACCAGAGTCAGCTGTAGCTGTGGTCAGCATTTGGCTGTCAGATGACCAATCTCCTCCTCCAAAAGAGCGATCCCAATTACCGCTAGAATCAGAAGTTTTACCAGACGCAAGATCGTAAATAAAAAGCTTCGACTGTGCCCCACCTATATCGGGATCTGGGATGCGTCTAAAGGCTAGCTTTTGTCCATCCGGACTCCATATGGGACCCTGATCGCTGGCTTTACTACCTTTGGTCAGATTCACGAACTGTTGCGTCTTTCCCTGATAAACAATTAACTCCATTTTGATATCGCCTTTGTCAAAAACGGAGCGAGCAAAGGCATAGTTACCACCTTGCCGTGAGAAGTGAAAATAGTTGGAAACGCTGTTGCCTAAATTTGGTAACCGATAGGGAGTCTTTACGGTGAGAGGCTCTAGCTTCTTATTGCTGATTGTATAGCGAAAAAGGTGATTTTCTCGATCATCTAAATACCTTTGAAACCATCGCACGGGACCTTCCTCCCACGAAAGATGATTGGTCTTAGACTTTCGATCCGCGGCTCTTTCTTCAAGCTTCTTTTTCGTATCCTCGGCATTTAGTTTAGGCCAAACCCGACTTACCAGGCCAAATTGATCATCACTAATCCATTGGAAGGCAGAAACCCCAGTTTCTATGTCTGTGACCTGACGGGCCTCGCCACCAAATAGGTTCATCACGTAGATTTGCGTTCGTTTTTCATCACCCCTCTTGTTCAAAAATGCAATTTGGCGTCCACTCGGACTAAACTTAGGCGAAGACGGAGAGGTAGCCATGGTGAAGGGGTACTTCTGATTATTCTGAGTGTTCATCAACCAAAGCTTACCCTCAAAGCCAGATTGATCCTCTTTACTTTCTGAGACCGATACAATGATCCACTTTCCATCGGGCGAGACATCAAAGCTACCCAACTGCTTGAGGGAAAGCAGGGTTTTGGCATCCCAAACTGCCGCCTGGCTCATTCCTGAAAAAAACACGAACCAAAAGAAAATAGAAAAACTCTTTCTGACCACTTGATTCTCCTTGCCATAATTACACTGCCTGGGTAAAGCCCAGACTCAGCTTCCTACATGGACTATCAGGTTTTTTGTAAAAAGGGTAGACTGGTTAAAGCAATTCGCGGTGAAAAACGTGTCTTCGTTGCATTTAGCAACAACTCAACGCAATAACTCCCAACGTGGCGGCTCCCCCCATTGCTGGCAGATGAATTCTAAGAAATAACTCACCTTCTTTAGCTGCTGATAGCGAGAGGGATATAACGCAAAGATTTCTAATTTATCTTGAATCTCTGCCTGGGGTAACACCTGAACCAGCTGACCACTCCTAAGCAGATTGTAAACGTGGTACAAACCTAAATAGCCGACTCCTCTTCCCTTTAACACCAGATCCAGCAATACATCAGCATCATTTACATGATACCTACCACGAACACTGATCAATTGTTTTTTTGAGTCAAAAATCAGAGGAATGTTGTTAAAGACTGTATGCTCGGCGGAATATAAGACGAAGTCTAGCTTAGTCAAATCCTCAGGAACTCGCACCTGGGTCGCATTCTTAAGATATTCAGGTGATGCACACAGAATCGATTTGTTCTTAGCTATCCGTTTCATGACCATGGATGAGTCAACGGGTTCGGCAATCCGAAAGCATAAGTCCATTCCTAAGCGAATGGGATCCACGATTTGATCAGATAGGGTTAGGTTTACCTCCAGATTAGGGTTTTGACTCATAAACATATCGAGTAACGGTACCACATGCTTTCGGCCAAAACTTGCTGGGGCGCCGACGCGGATCATACCTGCTATGCTGGTCTGTTGATGGACAATTTCGTTATGCAACTCGTCGTACTGGTTCTTAATCAGTTCGCACCGTTCCCGGTACCGCACCCCTATTTCGGTCAGTGAAAAGCTCCTTGTTGATCTTTGGATCAATTTGACCCCTAGGATTTCCTCAAGATTTTTGATGTCCTTGCTTATCTTGGCCTTTGTGCAGCGCAGTTCGTCAGCTGCCCTCGAAAAGGAGCAAAAGCGAGACACTACCAGGAATGAGTTAATCAACCTAAAATCGACCATAGATTCAACCTAAAGGGATCATTTTAATGAAAAGATTATAGATACTTATATCCTTTGTCAAATATGAGTAAACTATATTTTCACTTATTAATTATAATTTAACAATAAAATCTTCCGTAATATATAGAAGTCGGATTCAGAACTCATGTATGAGGAGAATAAATCATGAGACAACTTAATGAGTACAAGACCCTCGGTAAAACAGGTCTTAAAGTATCCCCTGTTTCACTGGGAACCATGACCTTCGGAACTGATTGGGGGTGGGGAGCAAGTGCTCAGGAAGCTAAACGGATCTTTGCTTCCTATGTAGAACGGGGTGGTAACCTTATCGATACAGCAGACCTATACACCAATGGCAAAAGCGAAGAATTTATCGGAGAGTTTATTAAGGATCTCAACGCCAGAGATAAGGTAGCTATTGCCACAAAGTTTTCATTCAACGCCGAGCCAGGAAACCCAAATGCAGGTGGAAATGGCCGCAAAAATATTAGACGAGCCCTCGAAGGCTCGCTTAAACGCCTTCAGACTGACTACATCGATCTGTACATCCTTCACGCCTACGATATGGTTACCCCAGTTGAAGAGGTCATGAATACGCTGAATGATTTGGTACGAGAAGGAAAAATCCTTCACATTGGATTGAGTAATGTTCCTGCTTGGTACGCTGCCAGAGCACAAACTTGGGCCGAATATCAAGGATCTGAGCCTGTTTCCTCGATTCAAATGGAATACTCGCTGGTTGCGAGAAGTGTCGAGAGAGAGCATCAACCCATGGCGCAGGAGCTAAATATGGGAATCCTCGCCTGGAGCCCTTTAGCAGGCGGGTTTTTATCAGGAAAATACTCTCGCCAAAACGGCGAGATTGTAGGGAAAGGAAGAGTCGCCGAGACTAAACAATCTGGAAATCCCATTATGGAAAAATTCGATACCGAGTCCAATTGGACTGTTTTAAAAACCTTGGAAGACGTAGCCAAGGAACTCAACCGGACCCCTGCTGAGGTCGCCATTAACTGGGTCGTTCATCAAAACAAGGTAACATCGACACTCATTGCTGCCACCCGTCTCGAACAACTAGAAAAAAACATCCAAGCCCTTGAATTTGATATACCTAAAGACCTTTTACAAAGGCTGAATCAAGCCAGCCAACCCGAAAAAAATGATATTGATCATTTTTCTGATGATACTCTGGTTTCTATGATTAACGGTGGCACAAAGGTTTTACGCTAAATGAAAACTAAGGAGACTCAAATGAAATATACTTTATTAACTACATTGATCCTGTTTCTTTCCACAACTAATTTACGAGCAGACCAAAGACAGGTTGAACGTCAAATGATCATTGATACTGTCAATCAACTATTTATCAAAACTGATCAAAAAGACTGGAAAGCTGTTTCCGCGCTATTTTCCGATAAAGTGAAATTCGATATGACATCGCTGGCCGGCGGTAAACCGCAGACGTTATCGGGCAAGGTCATCGCGAATCAATGGAAAGCCGGACTTTCAAAAGTTGACAGTATTCATCATCAAGTAGGGAACTACGTGGTAACAATGAAGAAAGATAAAGCTTCAGTGTTTGCCAATGGTATAGCTACGCATTTCACGAAGAATTCCGACAAACCCCTCACCTGGTTCGTCGGAACCTACGACCTTGATCTTCAGAAGAAAGAAGGAACGTGGCGTATAGTCGGGTTCAAATTTAACTCAAAATTTGTACATTAAACGACTCTCTTGACCTTCTAATACTGCCTAAAGAAAAGCGAAGCGTCCCACAATAAATCCTCCCTTAAAGGGAGGAATTTCCAACTATGAACATCAATTCGGCAAACAGGTTGGCAAATAACGCCCTTTATTCGTCCAACCGTTCAGACTCTGCAATTGAGGCAGTGCTTCAACAAATGTTTGAGGAAGGTCTTCTATATCTCCAACATAGGAATCCATAAATCTATCTAGGTTTGCAAAAGAGCATACTAGACTTTCCGTGAGAGGACTGAAAGAAAAGCGAGTCCCTGAACCTAAGTCCATCGATGGGGCCGCAAAATCTACCGCTCTACCAAAATTCGCCGCCGCCAGCAATTGACCTTTATCGGCGCTAAGCGGTGCGGAAAACAAGATATTGGGACTATCACAAGCTTCCGGAAGGAAATCTTCGAGCCGTTTTGCCGCAAATCCCCCCGTAAGCACAAATATAAAATTCTTATCTAAACGCATTTGATTGCATACGATTGGACTCAAAGGGGCAATCGCGGTAAAGACAATGCCTCTTTGATTGAGTGACTGAATTCTACTGATAGCACTAACGATAAGCTTATCACTTGTTCGTAAATTGTTTAAAACTCCATATGCATCGACATCCATCGTTTCAGCGATGGTCAACGCAGAAAATATTTCGTTGGCGTGTCTCAAATCTTGAGGACTTTGGTGACTTCCTTTCGTTTCAGTCAGTGGAATCCTTAGTCCCAAAGATGGTTGATCAAAATCTGGAATCGCACCGATGAAAGACTTAGACCCAAGCCTGGAATCCTCGAGGGCTGTAGCGCTGAGCGGAAAGACCAGACATAAAGTAGACGCGCAAAATAGTTTGACTAACGCTTGCACTGGGTAACTCCATTGTTCGTCAAATTCGAAATGGATTTGTTTTCATATCTATGAATACCGCCTTCCAGCCTACTCATGAAATCATTTTTTCTAAATGACTAGAGAAGGAAACTCTTCTGAAGGACGACAGATCCCATTTAATGTCAAGATGGCTTCAAGACTGAAATCATTTCACTCGAATCTGTGGTTTTATCCAAAGACGTTCGCTAAAAACCACTTGTAACTTACAACTTACATTGATTAATTTTTAACTGTTATTTGCCGTAGGATTTCATCGCAAATTCCAGCAAGCCATTGAGCCTCCTTTGACTTAGAATCCCGCATAAATCTAATCACATAACCTTCGTAGGAAAAAATAAATAGTTCAACTAACCCTAATCCACAGGGGCTAACTTTTGCAGTTGCTGAAGACTTCTTACTTCTGATAAAAGCGTCAACAATTAACATAAAAAGCTTGTCAGAATATTTAACCATAGGAAATCGATGTATGACTTCGTCTAGTAAACAGGGCGAGGATCCTATGTCGTTCCAATTTTTGAGGTCGTATGTATGCGTGGGATAATGTTAACAACCGCAACAATTCTTTGCGGATACTTAGGTAGTGGGTGCAGTCATATCAAAGTCTCTCCACAGAATCAAATACTCAATGATGAGTTAGAAGAAGAGAGTGATGAGAAGCCTGGCTTTCAATTTTTGACTCAGCGTTTGGTCGGGGGAAACTACACATTAGAGGCAGCACGAAGAGCCGATCGACAACATACACTAGCGATGCAAGTGAAACGCTTAAAAGTACAGCAAAGGATCAAGAAGGGATTTATCAGTCCGGAACCAGAATGGGAGCTGCGAGGGCCTACACAGTTTAATGGACGTGTTACAGCTATTGCTGCAGATCCGCAAAACCCTAATGTGGCTTACGTGGGAGGAGCTATAGGTGGTGTCTGGAAAACCACAGATGGGGGAGAGACTTTCTCCCAAATCTTTGATAATGCTGGTAGCCTTTCTATCGGTTCTATCACTATCGATCCAAATAATTCAAATCGCATCTATGTTGGCACAGGTGAGTCAAACCCAGGTGGGGGAACCGTCGTTAACTTGGGAAATGGTGTATGGCGCAGCCAAGACGGGGGTAAAACCTGGGAAAGTCTAGGTCTAGAGACCGTATCGGAAATATTGTCATCAACCCAAATAATTCAGATGAAATTTTTGTAGCTGCAGTGGGAGCATTATTCGTACCATCTATCGAATCAAGAGGTGTTTTTCGTAGTAGAGATGCTGGCAAAACATGGCAAAAAATTCTTTCGGGTAGAAATGGATTTACTGGCGCCATAGATATCCAGATGGATCCCGCTAACTCCAATCGTCTCTATGCCGTGCTTTGGGAACATTTCCGCCGCGATAACACTAGGGACTATAGTGGACTTGGTAGCGGAATATGGAAAACCACCGATAGCGGTGATTCCTGGACGCGATTGACCGAAGACTTACCCAGCATTGAAGAAAAATGGGGACGTATTGGGTTGGCGATTGCACCCTCCGATCCTAGCAGGCTTTATGCCACCTACTCCAAAGAGGACGGCAGGTTCCATAGATTTTACCGATCAGATGACTATGGTGAGACTTGGAGTAGGACAAATGCGTCGATCAATTGCTCAAACTTCTGCTGGTGGTTTGGAGAGCTAACGGTTTCCCCTATCGATAAGGATCATGTATTTGCTCATGCGATTAGTCTTTACGAGTCTAAAAATGCCGGACGATCATTCCGTACCTACAACAAGGGATTTCATGTTGATCACCATGCTATGTGGTTTTCACCAGATGCCAAAATCATCTACGAAGGCAACGATGGAGGCGTTTATCGCTCAGACAATAGTGGACGAAGCTTCGACTTTCTACCGCTACCGATATCTCAATTCTACGCCATCGAAGTAGATCCTGAGAATCCAAATAAAATCTTCGGAGGTCTTCAAGACAACGGTTCGGGGTTTACTACGACGGGTTCTGACTGGACTCGTATCAATGGAGGCGATGGTTTTACCGTCCTTGTCGATAATACCAACACGGATTGTATCTACTCAGGATCTCAGTTCGGCAACATTCGAACTACCTGTGGGGGGTCTGTGCGACTTCAGGGACGAAAGCCCTGGCACACACAAATGATGTTTGACGAAAGTGACAACCGGATTGTCTACTATGGCACAAACTTTCTTTATCGAACTACCCGCACAGGTCGCCGTATCAGTTCTCCCGCTCGAGTTTCACCAATTGATTTTACCAACGGACCCTACCCTGGTTCGTTTGCCGATTCTTACGGCACGATCAGCAGTATCCATGTTCCTGAAAGCGGCAATGGAGAGGTTATTTATCTCGGGACAGATGATGGCAATGTATGGGTAAGCCGCAACAAGGGCAAGGATTGGACCCAAATTGACGAGACTCTGCCGGAGCGCTGGGTAACCAGAGTGACAGCAGACCCTAACAATCCAGCAATTGTCTATGTAACTTTCTCCGGCTACAGCTCGGGAGATCTTTCGGCAAGTATTTACCGTAGTGATGACTACGGGACTAGTTGGAAAAATATTTCAGGCAATCTGCCGAATGCACCATTGGTTGATATTCTTATAGACCCAGACTATCCAGCAACACTTTATACCAGTAGCGACTTTGGCGTCTACGTCTCCTATGATACCGGCACTAACTGGCAGCCGTTGGGAACAGGCTTACCAAAAGTCATTGCCACTGACCTAAAAATCATCAAAGAGAATGATAATATCGTTCTCTATGCCGGAACCTATGGAAGATCGATTTATTCGGTGAGACTCACACGAGGGCAACGTGGCGAGAATCCATTTTTTACCCACTAAGAAATCCAACTAGACTTGCGAAGATGCAACCTAAAATCTGCTTGGCTTTTTGCTAAGCAGATTTATGTATTTTTTTCAAAAGGCGATAAAAATCTAAGAAAAGTTCCCCACATACCGATATACCAGACGGCAAAGCAATATATAAGTGTAGGCCTAAATCTGTGCTATTTCAAAGGGTTATCGTAAAAATTCTGGTTCTTTTCAATATGCTATCGCATTCCTGCCCCTTACGTAGCGCCGAGATTCAGCCCATCACAATCCTTGATGATGACACTATCGTTCGCCCTGAGAATATTGCCTTTTGGCAGGATGATGCTGAGATACCATCTTTGCTTGACGATCATCAGTTTCACAGGAAGATCGAAGGACTAGACGCTAAAGCCCATAAAACAAGGAATCATGACGATTCAAGATTCCGAAACGCTCACGATTCACGAGGAATATTCGAAAGAACTCGAAAGCATACTAGAAACAAAAGCTATTGGTTCGACCAATTTTGTAAGTAGTATCCTCGATCACAGCACACTATCCACTGATGAAAAAAGCCAGGTCAAAGAGGTACTTCAAATCGCGTTAAATGAATCTATATTCTCTTATGAGATTAACGCCGACAAGCTAGTTAAGGAGTTAAATCTAAAAGTTGGCAAAAAAGAAAAAATCATCGAAATTGACTAGTGCCCTATCATTAACGACCAAAACGAAGTCGAACAGATCCTAGTATGCTTTAGGGATGTCACTAGATCACGAGAGCTGGATCGCATCGTGGTCAACCAAAGAAAAGAATTAGTAATTATTGGCGAGCTTTTGGATATCAATGAGGGTTATTTTCAAAGTTTTATAGAATCCACCCAAAAATTACTTGATAAAAGCTTTAGCACAACTAAAAATAATGATTTAGACGTCGAAGCTATTAAATCGATATTTGTGAATTTACATACGATCAAAGGAACCGCACGCAGCCACAGTCTAAGCTACCTGACTCCTTTTGTTCACGATGGGGAGCAGTTTCTGTCAGATATCCTTAAACACAAAGGAATCATTGACAAGGACCATATAACGCGCGATCTAAATTCCATCCAAGAGAGTTTAAACGAATACTTTGACCTATTTTCTGGTAAACTGGGCCGGAATTTTAGTTCGTCCCTTCCTGGAGACTTTGCCCATCGTTTGTTAACAGCTCTTGAGTCAAGTTCCTCGCATGAGGTCCCCAGACTTCGTTCGTTTTTGCTCGATAATATATATCAAAACCTTGACACTATTTTAAACGAAGTATCGCATTCGCTAGAAAGGCTTGCGGAAAGTCTCGGAAAAAATCCACCACAATTAGTTATCAATTCTTCATTATCTCTCGACCATCAATATGCAAAACTTATCAAACATATTTCCACTCATCTTATACAGAATTCAATGGACCATGGGATTGAAACTACTGAGGAAAGACTAAAAAAGAACAAACCCGCTTCTGGATCCATGTACTATGATTTTTGGGTAGAAGAGAATATCCTCAACATCACATTTCGCGATGATGGAAATGGATTGAATCTCAACAAAATCAAGTCAAAAGCCGTCGCAATCGAGATTATCGAACGTGACAGTGAATTGAGCATGATTGAGATGGCTAATCTAATATTTCACCCAGGTTTTTCGACAAAACAATCTGTTTCCGAGATTTCAGGCCGCGGTATTGGATTGCAAGCGGTTAAGAGTATGGTGGAGGAGCACAAAGGTATTATCGAAATTTGCTTAGATCATCAAACAAGTGAGCAAGTCACTCCCTTCTATTTCAAAATCATAATACCATTGCGCTCCGAAAACTTTATAATATTAGATCAGGTCGCCTAAAAACCATTATTTTCATGCCCTTCAATGGTTCATTTTATTGGTCAATGCACTTAAGGTATCAATAATTTCCATAGCCATTTCATCTGGTACCCAGTGACCTTTGTCCAAACGTAAGACTTCACTTTCGATTGCCTTTTGATCCCAAATATCTTTGAAACGTTCTGCATATGGCCATTATAAATCACCTGATTCATCGATACAATTTTCTTGTCCAGTTTTCGGTTCAGACGTTTCACACCTAAGTCCAAGTGCCAAAGGACATAAGCTCCTTTCAACCCCCTCCGGAGCCAACTTGCCAAGATCACATTTTAATGGACCAAAGGCTGTATCGTCACTAAAGAAAAGATGAACCGGCATTTTCCTCAACACGGCTAATTGGTTATCATTAAGATCTCGAAGAAACTCTTCCGCTTCCAGATTTTGCTTCGCGAGTTGGAGAATAGGATAGGCGATATCATCTCGGTATAGTTGACCCGTTTTGGGATCTAAAAAGGGCGCCGAACCATCTTTGGCAAGCTGCTCAAACTCCGCGGTTCCCTCCTCGTGGTTTCTTCGTGCCCACCCAGGACCTGTTAATCCCGGAAAGGTTTGTGTAAATAGAGTCTCTAAGGCCGGATCATGAGCCTGCAAACCACGATCAATTAAGGCATGAAAGGGACTGGTATCTCCCTCTGGTATCTCTTCAAATGGCCAAGCCCATGTATTCAACAGCATGATTTCTCGAGTTTTTTGAGCTTCTAGAGCCGCTACATTCAATCCAATGGGCCCGCCAGAATCATGAAGAAGGTACACGATGTTATCTAGATCAAGACTATTGACAAAGTCTCTAACAACCAAGGAATGACTTTCCAAGGTATGATCAAACTCCAATCTCAGTGGCTTTGAAGAACGCCCAAAACCAATCAAATCCACCGCCACAAATCGCACTCCCAGAGATTTCGCCTCTTTTGCCACTTTTCGATAGATCATGCTCCAAGAGGCATTACCGTGGATAGCTAGGACCGTTGCCGCCGAGCCGTCAGCAGAGTTTTCGTCAATATAATGGAGGATACCCGCACTGTGCTTATAACATCTGCTTTCGAAGGGATAGTTTGCGCTAGAAACTTGAAATTGATTCATAATGTCTTTCGGGCATTGATGATCTATTTCCATAGTCATGCCCGATTCACAGGAGAGGATCGTCAGAGGCAATAGGGGTATGACACAAAATCTTGTCAGTGAATGTATAGAGTCATTAATAAACTTCATCATTTAGTCCTTAAACAGTTTGGAGAGTCTTTAGTTGCTCTCGTATAACGTTCAAGGTATTAGACCGGTAGCGCAGAGTCATCCGGATCGATAGAGCCGGACTTTTTTTGTAATTGGGAAAATTATCGCGTAATATTTGGAAGTTACAAGTGTATTATTCGATCCAAAAGGACAAATGTGGATAGCAGTCTCTATAATTTTTTACTCACTATTATTATAAGCCAGAGCTTTTTTCTTGGAGGTATCCTGCTCGCCCAGTTCAGGTACAAAAATCATTCCAAAGGGATTCTGGGTCTTCTAAATTTAGTCTTCGCAACGACGGCCAGCTCAGGATTGTATACAGCTCTATACCTTGACAGCAATTCTTATTCCATTCCGGTTTTCAGCCCCTTAAACTTTCTATATGGGCCAATTCTACTATGCTATGTCTTTTCTGAGTTCCAAAAATCGTCAAAAGCCGTTACTACCTATTTGGCCCATCTAACCCCATTTGTACTATCGGTCATGGCAGTCATCGTAAGCATAAG
This sequence comes from Pseudobacteriovorax sp., assembly GCA_013215145.1. GTDB lineage: Bacteria > Bdellovibrionota_B > Oligoflexia > Oligoflexales > Oligoflexaceae > DT-89. The sequence continues at coordinate 111,345 of JABSRP010000024.1, read as the reverse complement.
CCTAGAATGGGAGTATTCGGAAAGACAGATATTTTTTAAATATTACGCCTTAGCTCAAAAAATACATATTGCTACTTATATCAGCGCAGCCTTCATAATCTTCGTCGTCTTCACCCGTCGATTAGAGCATTACTATTCCAACTTTTTAAAAACCGATATCTTTTTTATCAAATACCTTTTGTTCGGATATCTTGTGATCTTTAGCAGTTCTGTATGGAATATCTTCGATGTGAAAGCCTTTCTTTCTGTTTCCAGCATTTTCTTCTTGGCACTAGGAATCAGGGGGTACGTTCAACCAAATCTGATAGGGGGAAAACGGAAACCAGTGGTTCAACGTTCAAGTCAGAATGAGTCACAAAAAGCTCATGAAAAGCTAGACGAATCGGGAAACTTGACTGCCGATCAAGTCAGGGAGCTTTCCGATGCTATCATCAAAGTCATGGAAGATCATAAGGACTTTAAAGACCCGAATCTTTCGTTACCAAAGCTTGCCGCAATTTTGAACATTAGTACCCATCAGTTATCCGAGCTACTCAACAGACATCTCAAAACAACTTTTTACCAATTCATTAACCAAAGACGTATTGAGGAAGCAAAAATAATTCTACTTAGTGAACCCAAAAAAGGCGTCACAGACATTGCGTATGAAGTCGGATTTAATTCACGATCGACCTTCTATACCCACTTCAAAAAACTCACAGGATCCACACCTCAGCAATTTCGCTTAGATTCAGGTCAATCAAAGTGATAGGCGACATCACAATGATCTGCTACTGTCTGAACCATAGATCGGCCTCTAGAAACTAAAACCCCTCTTTTTGCCGAGCCAAAAAAACACGCAAATCATCAAGATTGACTTCGGATCTATCGCCTTGCATGCGCACCTGAAGCAATCTGGATTCCTCTTCTTTCGGACCTAGGCATATGACCAGTGGAATTTTGAACCTGTTGGCTTCTCGTATTTTATAATTCAGGCTACTAGAGCTTTTGTCGATCGAAGACTCAACTCCTGAATGTTTCAGAGCATCGCTACATTCATCGATAAACTCGGATGACACGGCCCCCAAAGGAATCAGCCGCACTTGTTCTGGCGCCAAGCTAAAAGGCAGTTTACCGTGATTATGCTCCAATAGGATCGCCATGAATCTTTCAAAGGATCCAAATATAGCCCTATGGATCATCACAGGCCGCTGTTTTTCCCCCTCTTCATTTATGTAGCTAAGGTCAAATCTCTCAGGCAGTAAAAAGTCTAACTGGATGGAACCAAGCTGCCATTCTCTCGCTAAAGAGTCCTTAACAAGAAGGTCAATTTTGGGTCCATAAAATGCCCCCTCTTCAGGAGCAAGCTCGTAGTCAATCTTGGAGTTCCTAAGTGAGTTTGCCAATATCCCCTCGGACTTTGCCCACATTTCGTCAGACCCTATACTTTTTTTGGGACGTCCTCCTAGTCTCATACGAAAGGAAAGCCCAAACCATTCATAGATTCTGTTAACTAAGGAAAATAGTTTGACGATTTCATCTCCCATCTGATCTTCACGCACGAAGATATGAGCATCATCCTGACGAAATTGCTTAAGACGAAAAAGCCCTGATAATGCTCCGGAACTTTCATTGCGAAATAACAGACTTTGATCACTAAACCTAAGGGGAAGCTCTTTATAACTGCGCTTTCCAAATTTATAGAACTGTACGGCATTTGGGCAATTCATAGCCTTAAGTCCGAAGTTTTGAGCCTTATCATCCTTAACAATAAACATATCTTCCTGATATTTTTGCCAATGTCCAGACTCCTGCAGCAGCGTTTGATGATTAAACACAGGGCCTGACACATCTTGGTACCCTTCGGCCGATAAAAGATCTTTCATCATACCAGATAAGTTTTCGAAGAAACGTTGCCCCCTTGGAAGCCAGTAGGGCATTCCCGGAGATCGATCGAGGAAGAAGAAAAGTTCCTGCTCTTGTCCGATCTGTCTATGATCGGGTTTGATTTTAATGTGCTGATTCATCCAAAACTCCTTAATTTTATTCAAAATTCCGGATCAATCAACCAACAAAAAAGCCCGGGTGATCGACCCGGGCTTTTTTGTAAATATTTATATTCACTACCCAGATCAGAAAAACTCTGTGGTGGTGGTAGTGGTGTTTAATTGTGATTTTGAGCGAAACATTGTGAGTCTCCTTGGTGATCTCTTATCCCAGACTAACCTAGCTGTCCTCCGGAAGTAAACCCTTTTTCGGAGACTGAGTAATATTTCTTTAGTGACAAAAGGGCAAACGAGTAGAATTTCTAAAAAATCAATAACTATGCTAGGCTTCGTCACGGCTATCACTTGGCTCCATTGAATAACCTGTTTAGACACACAATCGGAGGGCATTATGAAAAATAGATTCCATCTATCCATAGCTGCCAAAGAAATCGAAAAAGAGGCTCAATTCCTTTGCGAATTACTAGGTGGGACGGTAACTCATCGCGATCCTAGTGGGTATATTAATATCGACCTGCAAGGCTGTCAGATCACCCTTAAGACGAACTCATTGGTAGAGGTGAACCTACAAGACTTTCATTTCGGTTTTAATCTTGATAGCGATGAATTTGAAATGATTTCCAGTCGTATTATAGAATCTAAGTACCAAGATATAGTGATGAAACCAAAAGTTATTGATGCCGGCACACCAATCGAAAGAAAAAAGATGTATTTAAAAAGTCCTACAGGATATTTAGTCGAACTGAAAGGTTACCCATGATTATTCACTCTTTAGGACGACAGTCGGACCTTATCTTCGCCGAGTTCGGTGGTGAGATCCTTGACAGGGGAAACTATACTGTCATTAAAACACCAAGCAACCCGGAATACCATTGGGGAAACTATATCGTATTTGATCAGCCTCCGACAAAGGGATGCTTTAAAAAGTGGAAATCCATTTTTGACCAAGAATTTACCTATTATCAACAGTCTCATCATTATGTCTTTACCTGGGATTCCACGGGAGACAAGCAAGGTTACTATAGAGAATTTTTGGAAGCATCATTTGAACTAGACTCGGCAGTAGTATTAACAGCAGAAAGGCTCCATCCCCCACCATATTTCCGAGAAACACCAGAATTCAAACTCAAAAAAATATCTGATGACTCTGGGTGGGAAGACGTCATCCACCTACAGACACTCTGTGCAGACCCCAGACATTTGAATAAGCATTATGAAGCCTTCAAACGAAATCAAATGTCACAATATAGAGCCATGTCGTTGGCGGGTATGGGTCACTGGTTTGGAGCTTATATTGGCGACCAACTAGTTGCGGATCTTGGAATCTTTTTCAAGAATAGCATCGCTCGATATCAAAATGTCGGGACTCATCCAAAGTTTAGACGCCAAGGCATTTGCGGCTCTCTCGTTTATCAGGCAGGGCTCCGGGCTATGGAAGATTTCCCTGTCGATACCCTTGTCATGGAGGCGGACGCTGAGTATCATGCAGCCCGTATCTATGAATCTGTGGGATTCCGGAGATGTGAGGAAAACTTCGCCTTGAGTTGGTGGCAAGGTATAGGGCATCATTAGGTGGAAATCTGCCGAAAAAAAGGGAGGCGCTATGATCAAGTTCTACCATAATCCCCAGTCACGTGCTGTGATGACACACTGCTTACTCGAAGAGCTCAAAGTTCCCTATGAATCGATTATTGTGGAATATGGTGATGGTTCCATGCGTACCCCGGAGTTTTTAGAGTTGAACCCCATGGGGAAAATCCCTGTGATTCAAGATGGCGAAGTCGTCGTTACAGAAAGCACGGCCATTTTTATTTACCTTGCTGACAAGTACAAAACTCATAGGGATTTAGCTCCGGGTATTCATGACAAAAATAGGGGCGAATACCTTCGTTGGCTTGTTTTTGCTAGCACGTGTATCGATCCCGCAATGGCTCAAGCTAACCTAAAATTTGAGGGCAAAAGGCAGCAGCTTGGTTGGGGAAGCCCTGAATTAGTTTTTGATACTGTGACTAAACGCCTAGAAAGTGCCGATCCGTATCTGTTCGGATCACAACTGACTGCAGCCGATATTCTGCTTGGTATGTCCATGGCCTGGGCCACCCAGTTTGGTTTGGCAAAGAAGACCGAGACTATCGACAAATACCTCTCTCATTTGCAGAAGCTTGATAGTTGGAATATAAACAGTTAAAAACATCATTAGAAGGACGATATGGCCATTAATCACTATCTAGAATGGGATAATCCTCTAGGATTTAATAAGCTTATGAGGTCCATAGACCTCATACCACTGCAAAAAGGGCAAAAGGTCATTGATTTTGGTTCTGGAAATGGAAGAATTCCTCTCTTAATTAGTGAAAAATATGGAACTCATTCTACTCTTAACGAACTCGATAGCGCTACGTTGGTAAATGCAAAGAACCTTTTTGAATCAAAAGGGTTTGAGAATCGAGTCGAATATTTGGAGGGAGAAGCTGAAGCTCAGCTAGGTCACCTCAATAATATGAACAAACTATCGACCTTCGATCTTGCCATGTGCTTGGGTTCAACTCACGTTTTCGGCGGCTACGCAAAAACATTAGCAGCACTAAAACAATGCTGCAAACCAAATGGCTATGTAATGATTGCTGATGCTTTCTGGAAACGTCCTCCCCCTAAAGAACTTAGAGATCAATTTTGGAATGCTCCAGAAGACGACTTGATTACCGATCACAATACCAACATTGAAAATGGTGTTAGTGCTGATTTGGTACCTCTTTATGCAACCGTCGCTAGTGACGATGATTACAATGACTATGAGTGGTTGAACAACTTACCCGTGGTTAGTCAATTAGCCGATAGGTTTCCAGAGAAAGAAGCTGTTGAGAAATATAAAAAAGTTACTTACTGGCTTAACGGCTACAATAGGCTTGGCCGAGACTATGTTGGGTTTGGCCTTTATCTATTTAAGAACTCTTCATTAAGAAAGTCGTAAACCATTCAGTAGACGACTCTCCTTCTGATCCAAAAATCATGCCGGATTGAGCCATAAAAACTTTTTCGAAAATTATGACTCTTACGAATCTGAATTTCGAGCCAGATAATCTCGAAATTCAGAAAGAACGATTTTTATTCAAAGCCCCAAAGAGGTTCTTCCATTTCGCAGCTAAGCTCATCGCTGCTACTATTTGAATTTCCATCCTGTCCTGAACCTTCACCTCCGCATGCTTCGAAGGTGACTCCGTCACAGCGAGCCGAATCATTTTCCCATTCCCCGCCAGGCCCACACTTTTGACATTGCTCTTCCGTAGGTCCGGACTGCAAAAAAGCCGAAAGATTTTGACCTTCTTGCTCACTACCTGATCCGCTTCCATCACCTTCGTCCCCATCGCCGCGACCATAACCTTCGGCAATAGCCCCGCTAGCATCTACTGTAAAGCTTCCGATCGTTTCCGAAGTTACAACCAAAGCGGCTGAGAGAGTCGAAGCTCCCGTTTGTTTGTTTTCTGCTGTTGGGGGTTTCGAAAATGGATAGGACTCCGATGTATAGACGCTTTCATCCGTGATCCTTTCTGCTACCGTCGAAAGGTAGAGAGTGGCTTTATCTGTTTCGTCACCAACACAGGATTTTTCCTCTCCTTCTATAGTGACATATTCCCCACCCTCTCCACAGACTTGCAAATCAAACTCAACGCCAGCTTGACAAACATCGTTTTCTGAGTCTTCAGATGGTGTGACCTTAACGATGGTACCCATCTCAAAAGCGATACATTTATAGGTCCCCTCTGGTAAATTACCTTTCCATATTGTCGGGTTATCCATAAAGTCTTGTCTCGTTCCGTCCAACTCAGCGACAAGGGGCGAGGCATCGTCGCAGTATTCGCTTTCATAGAAAGCGACCCTATGAAGGGGAATCGTAAAACTTGAAGGATCAATACCCTCACCGCCACTAGACTGAAGCCTTAGAGCTGAGGTAGGAATTCCCATTTTTAAGGTAAAGTTTCCGTTTTCATCTGCAGCAATAGAATTTGTCGATGCCGTCTCTTCAGCATCTTCAAGACCACAACCAATGGCCATAGATACGGCGATAATCGCTGGTAAAGTTCTCCGAAACATCGTCCTGCCTCCAAAATTCATCCAATTAAGGAGCTCATCGACCTAGCATAAAAAAACCTGTGAATACTTTCTAGATCATTAATTTTATTGTATTAAGTGAGATTTTTATCTTCATGTGAAACGAACGTTTCCAAAAGGAAATAGGATTTGCGCGTCAAAATACAAATGATTAGTTTAAGCCGCATGAGGCTGCAAAACAGAGTAATCTTCAATAGGTAATCGCAGTTGAAAGCTAAATTCGTAACAACCATTGTCCAACTGTTTACCTAATTTAACGGTAATATCGCCTCCTGAAGACCGAAGGCAAGATCTTACTGCGCTCAATCCAACTCCCCGTCCCGAAATATCTGTGACCTTAGTTTTTGTCGATAGACCGTCTTCAAAAAGCAATTGGGATACTTCCTCTGGCGTCATCCTTTTTACCTCAGACACGAAATTCAGAGACTCAGCTTTTTTGCGGACACTTTCAGTATCTAATCCTCCACCGTCGTCATAAAAATCTAGCCTTAGCTCGTTTTCTTCGAGGTAAATCTGGCAAGTGATCGTACCTTGCTCAGATTTTCCTTTGGCAATTCTGGTATCTATATCCTCAAGCCCATGATCGAGAGAGTTTCGAAATAGATGAATTAAGATGGCATTGATTCTTTTTGATAGCTTTTTTGATATCATGACTTGATCGTCAATCTTAACCTTTGGTACTGGCTTCTTCAATTGGGTAGCAATCGCGCCAAGGGAATCAATCAGGTTTGTTAAGCCCGCTTTAGGGGAACGATAATTTAGGCGCTGTAAATCCTTGAAAGCCGACATTTGTCTTTCATCAAGAGTCATTTTGTTCATCATCGATATGATGGTTGTGAGAGTCTCATCATTTAAATACATAGAGTCCGTTTCTCTACTGATCCTTTGAGTATATATCGTTTGATAAAACTTGGCCATATCAATAAATCCTTCGAGAGCTCCGGAAATTCCGTCGTAAGTCGGTTCTATCTTGCCCTCACCAGCAGAAGAAAAGTATTCTTCGACTTCGTGTATTGTACTAGCTAAACGCTTCAAGCCTAAAACTCTCGATAAACCTTTAGCTGTATGGAGATCGATGGCGATCTGTTTAATTATCGTATTCAGGTTTTGTCTATCGGCAAGGCATTTACTATAGGTATCTGCTTTTCCCAAAGCGTCATTTATAAAGCTCTGGAACTGCCTTTGGTCGGCACTCACAATCTCACAAATAATCGCGATTTCCTCTTCCTGTTTCTGTAGTCTTCGATCAGCTTCGCGTTTTGCTGTCACATCACGACAGCTGACTAAAAAACTCTCAATCTGATCCTGTTCATTGGTGATCGGTGTCCAATCGAATTCAAGAACTTTCGGCCCCTCAGGAGATTCGTACACGCAATCGTCCATCAAGTTGCCAGCATTCGCGTGAAATGTTAGGGAATCTTCACCCAAGGAAGTTTGAATAACTTCGGCAACCATCGCTCTTTCATCCGAATCAAGACTCGACTTCTCGAGGATAACTTCCCGAAAACTCCGTGACCCAATTTGATCTTTCCCAAGTATAGCCTTCAACTCCTCTGAATATTCTGGATGAATCAATAAATCTGGGCTTTCTTCGATTGTAAAGATACCTTGCTTAATATTGTCTAACATTGATTGGATATGTTTCGTTTTTTTCCGTACTAGGCTTTCGACTTCATTAAGTAAGGATCGGATTTTGTCTCCCATCGCAATCGAAAGTAAAAGCATTTCAAATGCGGCTCCAAACTGTAAACCATGAGATGCTAAAGGTGAATGATCCAAGAATCCTAAGGCATAGCCAGCTTTAAAAATACCACCGATTAATGGTGAAAGGAAAGCCACTAAAAAAAACATCGCATATTTGTCACCACGCATACTCAATACAATAGAGATTCCGAGAATTGTTGTAACTACATATAGTGCCTGTAAACTTACTGCAATGATAGAGATAGAATATCCTAAAAGAAACTGAAGTGGTACGATAAGGCCTACACTCCAAGCAAAGTAAGTTAGGACTCGATCAACTTTAGGTAGTTTATCGGAGAGATTCAAAAAAGAACGCATAAAACGGATCAGGAAAAATAGAATCATGCATACCGAACTGACCATAATAACACCAGTCGAACGATAGCTATTCTCTAAAAGATAGGGCCAAAGACCTTTTTGACCGGCAATATAGGTACCCATCGCTGCTAAGTACATCGTATAATGAAAATACAGGCTTTCTCTTGAAATCAAAAAGATTGCGAAGTTATATATAAATAAGGATACGACTATACCAATAAAAATACTTTGTAGTACCAGCCAATACCTACCCTCCAAAATTAGGCTTTTTCGATCACTCAGGCGAAATGATATGTTATCTGTCTCTCCAGCGATTTGAACGCGAACATAAAGCTCTTTTGTTTTTTCCGATTCAGATAGGATCGATAACGGAATAGCAAGCTGATTGCCAATTTGAATAATCGTATCATTATCCTCGATGAAGGTGATATTCCTGCGAAGAATTTGTCCAACTTTACCGTTCTCTACCGCAAAAAAGGTAGTATCAAATGACCATCCAGAAACAATTAGATAAATTTCACTGAGATCGACATTACCCAGTGTTTCAAACTCAAAGCGATACCATCTGTTATTTTTACCGAAGGGAAACCTTGGTAGTTTATCATGGGTCTGAAATTCATCAGATTTTTCCAACAGCATTTCTAGTCTTTGAGCATTGCTTTTTTCATAAGAATTATCAAAAAATTCCCAAATATCAGGTTGACTGGTCTTTATTTGACCGAAAAACCAGTCGTAAACAAAAGACGAGGGATCAATGGAACTATCGATCGCAACGTTGTCTTGATAAGAAGCTATATGTACGGCTTCAATTTGAGGCAAATCGCCATCTTCGGAAATGAGAATAGTATCCTGACCTGCATATACATTTTTACTAAGATAAAAAATCGCCAATATAAATGCCGTTAGATCTACAAGACTTCTTTTTAGTTTGCGTTTCATAACTTTCCGAACATCACTTAATCACTGAGTAGAAAAAAGGTCGCTGACTCAACGGAGTTATCGATATTTTTGCACAAAACTTAAAAAGTATTTTAGTTCCTAAATTGGCAAAATCACCCATGGGGCAAAAGAAGTAAAAATCGAAAGTTCTGTTGATACAATGTATTATCAGTCTTTCAAACCATTACTTTAAAGGCCCTAAAATGCCCCAAAAGAGCTATATTGAAAAAACCTTACCTCTATACCTATCTACTCTTGGAGACCTCTCCGCCCCACGAACAATTCTATTTGTACACGGAGGGCCCGGAGGCCATTCGGCAGGTTACGAAAGCTTACTGAGGGAATACCAAAGATTATGGTCAGAGAGTATTCAATGGATAGTATATGACCAATACGCCTGCGGTCGTAGCCAAGGAATTCCCGATAAAGCCAGCCACGAGCGAAACATAGAAGATATCGAGTTGATTTACCAAAAACTCAAGGAACATGGTATTGCCATAGATACGTTGGTAGGCCACAGCTATGGAGCTTGGCTAGCGAGAGATTACCACCTAAAATACCCCAACAGAATCAGGTCTCTTATTCTATGCGGTATCGATATTGATTTAGCTGCTCCAAAGAATCGTTCGTTCCTCATGGATCTCTTACTACTAAAACAACAGGACCAAAAAACCTACAATTCTTTCCTAAAGGGAATGATTACGAACTCGGAGGATGAGGTATATGTCCCATGGCTAGCTGCAAAGGAGCTTCGCTCCAAACTACTAGACAGCGGAAAAAGGTCTAATTATTATTGGGCTAATCAAAACTCAAAGAACCACTATTTTAGATTGATTGAAGAGGCTAGTGTTGCCGAACGAGATGATACCTATCGAAAGGTGCGAGACACCCTTTACAGAGAGGACTACCCGTTTAGTCTTCGACTTACCGAAGGTATCAATGACGATATTCCTGTACTATTAATCAATGGGTTTCACGATGTATTAATGGACGGGGCATCGGAAAAAACCTCAGATTTACCGGGATTCATGTTCAAGACTTATTGGCAATCTGGGCATTATCCCCACATTGAGGAGCCAGAGAGATTTCTAAACGATGTCATGAGATTCGTAAGTCAGAAACCTTAGTAGGCTTCAATAGCCGTTGCGACGGTGTTTTGTTCGATACAAGCGACGCAGAAATCTATGTAATGCCGTACCACTAAAGACAAGTACCGACGCGTGGGATAGACAAGGCTAAAATGGACTCTGGGTGGCGGATACTTTTTAAGTAGGATCACAAGACTACCTTGTTCAACATAGGGTTGGCTGAGATACGGCGGCAGCTCAACGATACCTTGCCCAGCCAAAGCAATAGAGAGCAAATGCTCATAATCATTGGTTCGAATTGTTGGTCTTACCTCTGCTCGCCTACCTCCTAACAGCCAGCGATTGTCAGGATTGAGGCTATACCATGCAGCACAAGGAAATCTATGCATCTGCTCTGGGTTTTCTGGGCAGCCATAGGTTTCGATAAATTTTGGACTGGCAACGACCTGGTGGCGATAGCTACCTAATTTTCGAGCGACGATAGACTGCTGTTCGCTCTCATTGATCCTCAAGGCTACATCGATTCCGTCAGCGATCAAATCCACCTTTCTGTCAGTCGCAAAAACATCCATTTGCACTTCGGGGTAACGCTGCTGAAATAGCGTCAACACCTCTCGCCAGGGAACGAAACTAGTTGGTATCGACAGCCTTAATTGGCCTTTAATTTGCTTCTGTTGATTTTCCAAAGCAAGTCGACCACTTTCTATTTCCTCCAAACCACGCAAGGCATAATCGTAAAGTATTTGGCCTGCATCCGTCAGACGTAGTTGCCGAGTCGATCGGTCTAACAATCTAATGGAGAGTTCCTCCTCTAGAAGACTCACTCTTCGACTTAGTGTCGCAACAGGGATTTGATAGGTCTTGGCTGCCTTTGAATATCCGCCGCTTTTTACTATTTTAGTAAAAAAATTTAATGAATTTAGGTCCATAAACTAAACCTCATTATTCCATATATGGAATATATTTTACCGCTTTTAGATATTTATTTCAAATCTAGAAAAGACGATAAATGTCCTATCTCAGGTGGCAGAACTATTTGCCTCCATCAACAAAGGATTTTTAACCATGAAACGTATCATCATAACCTTCGCAATATCACTAGTAAGCTCAACCGTCTTTGGACTCGAAATTCCGGGGGTCATAAACAAAGATCAAAGCGTTAAGGAAGTGGCAAGTGGCTTTAAGTTTACAGAAGGTCCCGCATGGTCACCTCAGGGTTATTGGGTCTTTAGTGATCTGATGGGTAATAGGCAGTACCAATGGACTCCTGGCACTAAAGTTCGCGTCTTCAATAAGTCATCAAGATATTCTAATGGTAATGCCTTCGATAAGAATGGCTACCTGATTTCCGCACGTCATGATCGCACCATGGTCAAACGAGATAACAAAGGGCAAGAAAAAGTTATTGCGAGCCATTTTCAGGGGAAAAAACTGAACAGCCCCAATGATGTGACCATTCATTCGAATGGAGCTATCTACTTTACCGACCCTAATTTTGGAATTATCGGTTATGGGCCCAGTAAAGCCAAAGAGGAGCAACCAGTAAGGGGAATCTATCGTATCGATCAAAAAGGATCTATCCAACTTGTGGCTAGCGATCTTAAACTTCCCAACGGATTAGCTTTTTCCCCAGATGAGTCAAAACTATATGTGGCTGACTCTTCCGATCGAAATATATATGTGTATGATGTGACGAAGTCTAGCGACCTCCAACAAAAAAAGCTATTTGCTAGGCAGAAACCAGCAAAGGGACAAAATCCACTTGCAGATGGAATCAAAGCCGATCATATGGGTAACGTTTTTTCTGCTGGCCCAGGAGGGATCTGGGTATTCAACTCAAAAGGCCGAAAATTGGGGATCATACCAGTAGACGCTCCTCACGTGTCTAATCTGGCATTTGGCGGAAAAGATGGAAGGTCCCTTTTAATCACTGCCACAGACAAGGTCTTCGTCATCGAAACACTTACTGGAATACGGAACCAGCAAGACTAACCCACAACCGAGACTCGATAAACTTCGGCTGGAAGCCTTACCTTTTCTTGGAGTAAAGCCATTAAGGGGGAAGGCTTCCTTGGTTCTTAGGGGTTTTTCAAAACCCTATGGCCATTCTTTTGCATCCTAATTTTTGGTTAGGTACTGTACTGGCAAAATAACCCTTAGATAGACTATGAGTCCACACAGGTGTGTTACATACAACACAGTTGAAGATCACTCAGGCACCTTAGGAAGACTGACGTGAGCTCCAGACAATCAAAGCTTAAGAAGTGGATCCTTCTACTAATCACGTCGTTATTCATGCACCTATGTCTCGTTATATCTTTTGGATTTCATACAAGTGATCAATCACCTACTGTTAACGATAGGAGTCAACGGCTAAACATAACTCTTAACGAAATAAGGCCGGAAAATAAACACTCTTCTCAGCAATATCATATCCCTCAAAAAACGATAGCTTCGAAAAACGGAAAAAGAGCGAAAAACAAAGCTCTGCCAGCTCCTCCGTCAAACCCAAATACTCCGGAACCGGGGCTCGTCAAGGACGAAGAACCTCTAGCAAAAAGCTTAAGTTATGCCGAAGTATTTAGGATGTCACAAGAACACATAATTACCTCAAAGACGCGTGATCTTAAAGGATCTGGAGATAAGAGCGCATCAAGCTTTGACGTTCCTGAAGAGGTCGATCCCTACGGAAAAGGTTCTAAAAACCATTCAAAGATATATCTGTTTGCGAAAGAACTCAAAGAAAGACTCTCTATTCCAAGATCGCTCCTAAAGTTAAACCAATCTGGTAAGGCTTCAGCAAGATTTAGCCGCAGATCTCTTAAAAAGAATCTTTGGAGCCCGACTAGAGTCGTTGGAGATCCTTATCCGCGAGCAATATTGTATGAGGCTCTTAAGTCCATTGCTTCTGACTATCGCGGTAGAGAGGTCATAAGCAATAGCGAGTACAAGAATATCGAAGTCGACCTCTCATACTATGTCCTACCGGATTTATCTCAAAACAATCAACCTTTCCAAATGGATATATATAACAATAGGATCTCTTACAAGTATGAGTTTAAATCACTTTCATCAGCATGGGATCTTGTCGGTGCTCAACGTTCACAAGACAGGCAAGGGGTTAGTGGAAGCTTAAATCTGATAGGTATAGCCAAATTCTTCTTAAACAAAAAACCAAGACCTGATATTGAATTACTAAGACTAAAACAGTCTCCAGCATACGCAAAACCGATTCGCTAAATTATAATATCGTGGGATGGACTGTTTACTAAAGGGTTTTGAGTAGGAAAAGGTTCGTGAATATGAAGCACTTATATGCGTTAGCAATGGTTCTCTCGATGCCCAATAAGCTAACAGCCAAAGAAAATATTTTCGTAGCAACCCCTTCGTCTAGTCAACTAGGTGAATTCACCTGGAGCTATGTGCCTGGAACCAAGGCAGACAGGCTTAGTCTTTTAGGAAAGTACGTCGGTGCTGGAATTGGCTTGGGCCTCGAATTGGGCACCATCCCCCTTGCCTATTTGCACCATAAGGATACCGACGAGGAGAGGATTCGGACATGGAATGCGGTGGTTAAGTATTCTCGTAATCTTAACGACAACTTTGCCTTAAGTGCTTTGATTTCCCATTGGAATATTGAGTCTGAAATTAGGAGCCGCACAAACACGTCTCACTCACTCGCCCAATTTTCCCAGGTTCATTTGATATTCGGAGCCAGGCTGACAGAAAAGCTTCGGTTATTCGGTTCCTACGGCTATTCCTATCAGTTCTATAATGGCAGTACCTATCCAGATGGAGACGGCCGCTATCTCTCTGAAAATCCGGTTATAGAGTCCGAAATCAGCTACCAATACAATCATTTTTGGGAATTTCATGGGACAGGTAGCTATTCTCCCAACCTCAACCTTACCGGAATACCGACAGAAAACGATTTTCGATCGATGCCTGGGGTAGGTCTAGGATGTTCGCTGCACTTTGAGTCGAGCTACCTATCATCACTTTCTTTAGGCTACCATGCCGTCCACGATGGAAACGATACGGTTTTGCTAGATTTTAATTTCTGAAGGTACCACTATTTTGGAATTATTGTCGTCAAACGAATTTATTGATTTATTTTTTAAATTGCAACCAAATACGATAATCGGCGTCAAAAGACTGTGCTTCTAACTATGCCGAGGACTAAAGTGCAGCCCGTAATCTTCAAAACAACCCATCAGCCAAGATTTGATGACCTAGATCCATATGGACACCTAAATACCTCAAAATATATTGCCTATATCATTCAAAATCGAATGGATGGTTCTAGAAACGAATTAAATCTCAATGCAAAGTTTTTCGAACAAATACCTTTTGCACTTCCCGTCAGGGGAATCAATATTGAATTTGTTCGTCCCATTTTTCTTGATGAATCGTTTACCATAGAGTCTTATATCGACTCATTTGGAAAAACTTCGGCATCCGTAAAGACAAAAATGGTCAAATCAGACGGTAAGCTTGCGGCTTCCGGGGACCTAACATTTGTTTCTATGTGCAAAAAAACCATGAAACCCATAGAGTGGGACGAAGAGTTTAAAAAGCTGTTTTTCATCTGATTGATTTTTGATCTCACTTGACCAAATCAGAAAAACTCAGTCACATCCCAGAAAATCCACTGGCCAAAAATCAGCAGACCGGCCTATCCTCGGCCTCATTTCATTAATCCATCCAGCAATTCTAGAGGTTTGACGAGCGTTTTCAACTGGAACGAAAGTTGCTCATTCCCATTATGATCCAAACGGAAGGAAAACGATGAACATTCAACTCAACAATATTTGGTGGTGGACTCAGACATAACATTAGGCTGAGCTCATACATATATTACTTAATTGACGGTAGCTCGGTTCGAGTTACCGTCTTTTTTTTGGAGGTTAATATGAAAAACGTTGTACTAACAGGCATTAAACCAACCGGCGCCATTCATCTTGGAAACTATTTTGGAGCCATAAAACCAATCATTCAATTAAGTAATCAAATAGATAACGAAGTCAACTGTTTCGTTGCTGATTTGCATGCACTCAATCTGATCAAAGACCCAAACCAATTGAAACTCTATACAAGAGAGTTAGTCGCATCCCTACTGGCTTTGGGACTAAGTGAAAGAAGCCGTGTTTATCTTCAATCACATATTCCACAAATCTCTGAGTTGGCGACTCTACTGATGCCCTACACCTCAAAAGGTATATTGAATCGAGCTCATGCATACAAAGCTAAAGTTGAAACGAATCTTAAAAAAGGAAGGGATGTGGACTTTGCTGTCAATATGGGATTGTTTACTTATCCAGTCCTTATGGCGGCCGATATACTACTATTTGACGGAGATTCCGTTCCCATCGGCAAAGATCAAATTCAGCACATCGAAATCTGTCGGAACATTGCAGAAAGTGTAAATTTTAGCTCGAACAAGACCCTATTTACTCTTCCCAAATTTTCTGTAGACGAGTCTGTATCGACTATCATAGGGACCGATGGCAGAAAAATGAGTAAGAGTTACCATAATACCATAGCCCTATTTTCGAGTGAAAAACAGTTTCGCAAGGCTATTTTCGCTATCAAAACGGATGCAAAAGGCAGAAACGAAGCTAAAGATCCTGAAAACTGCACAGTTTTTCATCTTTTTCGGCATTTTGCTTCAGAGGAGCAAACCAGGGACATGAGGCAACAGTATCTAAATGGAATTAGCTACGGAGAAGCCAAACAGGAACTATTCGAACTGGCAAACGATTACATGGGAGAACCCAGAAAACGATTCAAACACCTCATGGAAAATCAGGGTAAAATTGATGAGATACTGGAAAAAAATCAATTAGTGATGATCAAAGTTGCTAAGAAAAAGCTTGAAGCAGTCAAGCCGTCTATGGGCCTAAGATAAAAGCTTAAAATCGGTCGCCAGATTTAACGAATCGAGACCGATTTATCTTAGCTCTTAGCCATCGAAGGACTCGCTATCGGAAGCGACAACAATACTATGAGCACCTCCATGCTTCTTTAAATGGTTCATGATTTCTGCTTTTACATTGCTTTCCATAACTTCAACCATATCGTTGCCTGCATAAGAGACTATAGTCCAATAGTCATTCGTTCCCCTATATACCTTATGCCAGGTAACCGTCGTTTTATTCCCAGCGACGGGATTTGTCGACTTAGGCGCTGGTAAAGTTACCCCTTTTTCGGGACCGTAGACCTCGCGAAAATCCGGACATTGATGGCGCGGATCATCTTCTTTTTTCTCACCACCAAAAGAGAGAGTTCCCGCCCCAGGAACTTTCGATAGTAAATTGATCATGGCAGGGACTTCGTTAGATGCAACCTTGTAGGCACAATGACTCCGATTCATAGCATGAACTTCAAGTTTGCCATCAACATTCCAAGCCTTTAGCCAATTGATTCGATTTTTGTCAGGCCACAGTTCCTTCCAGGTATCTGAGCCAACGATTCCATCATCGTTTAGACCTCTTTGCCTTTGAAAGGCCGCCACAGCGTTTTCGGTTATTTGCCCATAGTCTCCGTCGATTCGTTTCGAATAGAAACCGTAAGATCTAAGTCTCAACTGAAGTAATTTGACATCATAACTACTCGAACCATCTTTCAGCACACCTGGGTACTTTGGAACCTGGTTTGCCTCGACAAACAGTCGGTTGTAAGGTGGCTTTCCACTACCTGTAAAGTTTTTGGTAAATCGCAGAGCTCGTTTGATAACTCTTTCGATAATCGGCTGACCCACGGCCCATTGTCTATTTGCGCCTGCTGGTCCGTTATAAATAATCGAGAATACCATTTTCGACGAACCATTGATAAGACCATACCCTGACAGCGCTTTCACCGCAACCTGGCTTCCTAGAGTCCCAGTTTTTGCACGTATATGTGTACTTGAAGGCATTCCAGAACAAAACATTTTCCGCATTGTAGAGCCGTCTTTGCAGTTTAGCGGCATAGCCTTGACCCACGATGGCGCCCAAGACTGCCGATTAGCCTGCACCATTATATGGGACAGGTTTCGCGCAGAGACCTTATTGCTGTAAGAAAGCCCGGAGCCGTCAACCATACGGAAGCTCCCAGACATGGATACCCCCAATCGATCTATTGCTTTCCGAACACCCCAATAACCTCCAGCTGAGGAGTAGGCTGTTTGACTCCTAGGATTATTACTCATCTTGAACCATCGATTACCAATAGAATTCCAGGAGACTCCATTATTTAGGTAACTCGACATTGCGGACATAATTTTATTGTTGGACGCTGGTATTAAAGCATTCGCAGCGTTGTGTTGAAGAAGAACATAACGCTTACCAGATGCTTGACCGATAATACGAATGTCGATTCCCCAATGACTTCTTGATCCAAGCATTCCAAGTAGTTCGTTACGGATATAGTCCCATTTGGGTTCGTCCATAACGACCCAATCTTCTGATGGGTTTGACCGAGATCCCGGTATATAACTAAAATTATTGAATGGCGCAATGTCAGAGGAGCCTTCGCTCGTGGGTGAATCTTGGTTTTTGTCGACTTCAGTCAGAACTTCCGGCTCCTTAAATAGTGACATCGGCCATCGGTTACCCAAGCATTCGCGCTCACCCCCGGCTTCAATACAGCTTTCCACGGCATTCGGCACAAATGGACCATAATAGTAATGCTCGTCGCGACAATACCCCGACTCCGTTTCGAACCAGGTTCCTTCTAGGCAAGCAGTCTCATTAGGCAGGTGTTCCACCATACCACGATTCCAGATAGTCTTGTCACAAAGGACTGAAGGATAGCTAGACTTGCATTGTTCGATCATTTTGGAAGAAAATGGTCCCAAAACTTTATCGCCACTGACGCACAGATTTAGCGATTCATCGAATTGCCAGCCACTTTTACAAAAAAATGCATTCTGGACTGGACGGATATGGTCTAAATCGATTTCCAAGTCCTCACAAGAACCACTTTGATCGTTACATCTTCCTAAAACTTCGTCTGTAAAGGGGCCGTAGGCAATACCAGCCTCAGCACAGACCTTTTTGTCGACGATGTATTTGGCACCAGGTAAACAAATCCCATCACCCCGTAGTAAGGACAAAAACTCACTACTAATAGGCTTACCGCTACCGCATTCAGTTATCGATCTTTCCTCATCTTCCAATTGATCCCTGCAAATACGTTTTGCGTAAGTAGGAATTCCCGACACGACTGTATCGTTTTGAGCACGACAAAAACCTGTTTTTTGGTCAAAGGTAAAATCTGAGGGGCATCGAACAACAGGACTATTCGGATCTGAAAAGCTATCCCCTTGCGATAGGTTAGAAAACTGACCGCAGGAAACATTTAAAAGTAAAATCAGGATTCCAAGGCTTCTTTTCATTATTCCATCCTTAGAGTATTTATGAATCTAATTCCGTCAACATTAACTCAGAGTAAGGTATCGTCTCAAAAGATATTCTGGTCAATCTACTATCAGCCATTAAAATAATTGTCACTCTATAAATAGAAAATTAATATCTGCAAATACAGTTAAAAAGTCGGTACAAACTTAGATATATCCCGCGAGTTAATGTACCGACTTTTGGTTCTTTGACGACCTTCTTGAATCCGTCTTTACCAGTTACAGGTCTGACTAGCCAAAGGGAATAAGATATCAATGTTTCTATTATCAACGTATGCGCGCGGTCTAGCAAATGGGTTTTCGCGAGAACTAAATGCCGAACCGTAAGAAAACCCGTGAGTGTAACCACTACTACGAGCCGCGTTCCAAACGACTCTATCACTATACCCACCGGGATAGGCGATAAAGCGAATATCACCGCCGGTAATGGACTTTAACAACTCGTTACTTTCGGAAAAATCAATGAGAAGTTGCTTTTTACGGACAGTCCTCAGATCCTGATGAGTCCAAGAGTGTGACCCTAGAGAGACTAAGCCACTAGCATAGACACTTGAAAGCATCTGCCTCGTCATTTTCCGGTAGGCACCTAACTTACTTCCAATAGTACTAGGATGAATAAAAAAGGTGGCTGGTGCCAAGTACCTTTGAAGAACTGGAAAAGCGTAGCGATAATTTCCAATATACCCATCATCGAAAGTTAAAACGACTTGGTTTTCTCTAGGCATATCTATTGCTTCCGATAAGGAGACAATATCAAAATCATTGGCAATAATACGACAAATCAGTTTTTCCAGTTGTTTGCTTGATACCGTCAACTGATTGCCATCGTTGAAAGGTAGGACCTCATGAAGTCCAAGAATCACCGGAAAATGATCATTGTCAGAGGGATCAGTATTTTGATCACAATCAAATTTCCGATAGCAGGCATTACCACCGCCACCCTCTACACAGATTTGAAGATTCTCTTCACAACTCATTGCATACGTCTCAGGTATAACATGCAGCAAAAGTAAAACGACTAGTACATACTTCACAGTAAACTCCTCAACAATAGTCGCCCTAGGGCGACAAACAAAATGAGTATAAAAAATATTACCAGCGGTAAGGCCTCTTTGGTTCTCAACAACCAATGGGATTGATATTGATTCCATGTCACATCACAACAACCGCTGTCAAGAAAATACAAACTTTAGTTTTCTGTCATGAATTCCAGTTCCATTCCGCGATTTAGCTATCCTGTGACACGAATTCAGAGAACGGTTGTATCCTTTATTCATTTTATAGCTGATCGCCATCCAAAACTGCTTTGGCAGTTGTTCTTAATTGCGTTTGCTCAGGAATGTGGTACCGGCTTGCCGACTTATCGCTCTCTATTATCGCCTTACCTAAGGACTCTCTTGGAACGAACGAAAGTGGAGTACTAAAACTAGAAGCTCTTCCACTCCAACTAGCTCTGATGACATTTAGCATATAGTTTGATCGATTAGTCCAACCTTGTAGAAACACCCTTTGACTAGAATTAGCGGCGACTATAGCCCGATAAAATCTTTGCTGACGATTCACGAACCATATCGCTTTAGCATAATTCCCGCTGATGTTATTTTGCTTCATCTCGCTGAGGAATTCAGATGATCTCCCATTTCCCGAATTTACAGAGGTATTCATGATCGCAAGATTAAGCGGCCATTTGTAGTTTTTCGCGTAGATATTATAGTAATCTTTTTTATAGATACTAATCACCTTAGATCTAGGCATAGAACAAACATCGCCTCTCCAGCCATTGAACCGAGCACGAGCGGTAGTAATTCCCATATATGTACGCCCCCCTCGATCGCTAGGATGGTCTGAACAACCTCCTTCCCACCTCAAAATATGAGGCATGACTTTAGCAAAATTATCATTACCGCTAATTCCTGCGCTCGAAGAGTTTAGATGGTCTTTATAAACATACCCTTTGGAAAAACCACAGCCGTTAAGCATAAACCGTGTATTGACGAGATAATAGTTACCTTTTCTCTTGGGCTCAGCTTGTACCGGATAAAATGTTTCACCTTCCAGTAAGCACTTTTCATTACCTTCCTCCAAATCAGCAGCAAACTCAGGAGTCTTTTTTAACCATGTAGCTCTAATGCCTACTTCGATAAAATGCCCTTGAATATCGCTTCTTCTTAGATCGTTACCCGTAGAAGGGCGATCAAAGGATTTCGAATCGATGGTTTTAAAATGGGGACCAAAAACATAACCTTCAGTAAAATCGCATCCTGGAAGGCTCTTCTTTGTCGTTACTAGTAGGTTGTTTCCATCTCGAATAGGGTTCGGTTCGATAGTAACTTTCGAATTAGCCTTTAAGAGGCACTTTTCACTACCTTCGGACAAAGTCGCTGAATCCCTCTTCGTTTTCTTGAACCAGCTATCATTGTCACCGACTAACATATAGGCTTTACTAGTTTCGTTCTCATCAGCATTTTCACTTGGGACATTATCAAAATACCCTATTAGATGAGGTGCGTATACATAGCCTTCGCTAAAAGAACAACCGGGTATAGTATAGCGAGTAGTAACATACAACAAATTACCCTCTACCTCTGGTTCATCATCCAGAGGAATGAAGGTATTCGCATAAAGAGAGCATTTTTCCTCGCCCAACTTAAGGTCTGATGACGGTTTATTTTTGCTTTTTATCCCAGTATCAACGTCACCAACATGCAGATAATGGCCATCTGGCACGGTCTTTAGTTCGTAATCAGATGGTTCGGTACCGCATGAAACTAAAAGACTAGTAATTAAGGTAATTCTAATGGCAGATTTCAAAGTCATCCTCACAAGATTGATCGTACTAAGTCGTCTCTTTGGCAAAATCAAAGAGTTAAAATAAATGGATAAGATGAACAGAAACCGGTAAATATCGCAGCCTCTGGTCGATTGATTATAAAAGTTTCGTTTGATGATAAGACGAATACTATTTCAATATGTTTGCCAAACTACACAGATAAGCTTCCGGTTTGTGGCTTTTGGGGAAGGATTGAATGGTTTGTATCACACCCATAAAGCCCTTGTTTTCGAGATCGCGGGACAATTGAGTCCAATAGGTATTCTGTATGTCTTCTTGAATATTCGTCACATTTGTTAATACCCCGGAGTCATATATCGTGTAAACGTTGCCAGCAGCATAGGAATACTCGAGTCCTCTGGCGACTCGTTCAAGTGGCTTCCTTAAAAAGCCTAGCTGAGGACCGAGGACATCAGTAAAAACCTCAGAAGCATCCTGAGTTGGTGGGACCTGGGTAGTGATATCTTTGGCAAGATTAATTTGAAATAAATGACTTCCGTAGCCATCTTGAATCGCGTCTACTAGCTGAGAATCACCTAGACGAGGACTGGCAAAACTGTAGACACTTCTGATATTTATGCTATTTAAAAGCTTAAGGGCATTCAACTTAGCCACAGCAGCTCCTCTGCTATGTCCCGCGAACACCACAGGCTTGCTACCAGGATTGAGGTCTCGCATACTCTGTTCCACAAGCTCTTGTGACTTTAGGTATTCGCTCGCAAAACCCCTGTGGACTTTACCTGGCAAGCCTTCTAAGTTTTTAGTAAAAAAGTTCGCATTACTTAGCGCCTGGCGAAATTTTGCGGTTCCATTAAACACAACGAGTAAATAGTCCTTATGAGAGGCAACCATAGCTCTGAATCCATTATTTTTGCTTAGAATTCGATAGTCATCAAACCCCCATCGAATCATTTGGTCGCCGACCACATCATCATCATACTTTTCCAAAAGCCAATAGGTAAGCATTAACATGTAGGCATCACCAAGGGAAAAATCTCTAGAGTTTTCAAACTCAATACCGGGAACTTTACCACATGGAAGTTCATCAAAAATATAGTTTTGGGAAGTAAACTTGTTACTTGAAGAGGCTGCGAGGCGATTTGCTAAAAGTAATGATAGGGAGTTAGCTAAGACACACAGTAAAAAAATACAGGCTGAATATTTCATATTTCTCTTACCTTTTGAGAGGGGCATCCATATGGGAATCTATATTCGCAATCGAACATACACGGATATTTTGAATTTGCAAGAGTTCGGCATAACAGAAACGGCTAGTATTCGCGATGATCAGGCAAGCAAATAGAGAAGCTCTAACTATGACTCAAGGCAACAGTTCTAAAGCATTACAGGTTTGTGACCAGTGGTTAATCTTTAGGAATCGATGACTCGAGCAAGACATATATACTCGTATAAATTTCATAGATAAATATCCTGAGTTATTCAGATTTATCTGTTTCTTTCAAACAAGAAACAAAAACTGTACTCATCAAACAAAACTCAAGTAATGGGCTTTTGTTTGCTTGAAGTACCCTACATAAAGACAAGATAAATAGGTTCATATTTTCTTAATTCGATAAACCTTGTCTCTACTAGTGTTTCTTGTTATCCCGTTTTTAGGTTAGGTTCTTTAATACAAAGAACACTCTTGTAATCAGATCAAACAAATTGATTTAAGACTGAGTATATACGAACTTTAGGTGATTTGAATAAGACAAGCGAATATTGGAGCAAGCTAATGAACAAGATGACAATTGGAAAACACTGCAGAGTTATGATGACAGTCTTACTAATTTCTTCCGCAGGAGAGTCCCGCAGCGAAGAGGAAAAGACATCTAACAAAAATCCCATAGAAGTTTCAAAATCCATTCAGCTACCACAAAATTTAATGGCTATCGAAAATAGTAACTGGGGACTCAAGACTACCAGGATGCTTTATGGATGGCAGATGCTCGAGGCCAAAGGTAAAATGCCTGGAGAAGGAGTGACCATAGTCCTCGCAGATACTGGTATCAGCCCACATCCTGAGCTTCTTGCTCATAATAACTATCCTTCGCCGATTCGAATGGATTTGGCTCTTGACACAGTCGATGACGATAATTTTCCTGACCATAATTTTGAGGCAATCAATTTAATCCCACGGCATGGCCACGGGACTGAAACAGCAAGTGTCATCGTTAGTCCTCCCGGCTGCCCGTCAACATTTAAAAACCTATGTGTGACAGGAGCCTCTCCGGCTGCTCAACTGGTGCCTGTACGCGTAAGTGATTCCGTTGTCCTTTCCTTTGGGAGACGTCTCGCTAAGGGTATAGATCATGCCATCACTATTAATGCAGATATCATCGCAATACCAATGGGTGGTATTGGTCCGATGAATCAGCTACGCGATGCCATCCGACGGGCAAATGCAGCCGGAATCATCGTCATAGTGGCAGCCAGTAATTTTACGGGTCCGCTGCGAATCGTGCCCGCGTTTTGGGACGAAACCATAACGGTTGGAGCGATCAACGACCGTCTCAAACCGTGGGTGGGAAGTGCTTTCGGCAGATGGGTCGACCTATCTGCACCCGGAGTCAATATCAATCATGCACGAACAGAAAAAAGGGATAACGAAATTGTTTATGAGGTTAAACTTGCTCAAGGAACCTCCGATGCAACAGCCCTAGTTGCAGGGGCTGCTGCCCTTTGGATAAGTTATCATGGTAAAGATAAACTGATAGAACGATTCGGGTTGGATCAAATCCCTACCATCTTCAGAAAGCTACTCAAGGAACATGGGGTATCGACGCCCAAGGGTTTTCCTTCTAAACGCTATGGGTCAGGCGTCCTAGATGTGGTCAAGCTCCTGGAGGCGCCGTTGCCAACTAACACTAAAAGCCAGAAAAAAATGTAACCGGTAGCTGTATTCGTTCAAAATTACCAAACATAGTCTTCATATTTTTTGCCATTGTCATGAAATAATTTTCCATTCTGACCGTCTTTAGACTGTATTTAAAGCTCGATCAGTTGGAAGAGACTTATGAAACTATTAAATATTACAATAGGTTATACCACCCTTGCCCTTAGCACACAGGTTTTTAGCAACGGCTACAAGTCATTGTTACCCAAACACAAAACCGAGAGCTTCTACAAAGCAGACGACAAAGATGTTTACTCCTCCAGGATCAAAGTCTTCGACTCTGGGAATCGGATCGAAATCAGCGGATCCTTCACGCCCACCTGGAATAATGGTTTAACCTATTTCAAAGATAATAAAACGATTACAGTTCAAGGTGTTGGCATCTTAGAAGAGAGCACTGTTAACCGGAGGGAAATTCAATACAAGTCAGAATATAAAGAGGGAAATATTCATAAATTGGGTCAGATTTCCTTTAAACGTGGCGGGGCATGCCAGCTTATAGACTTCAAGTTTCTGGTCAAACTCGGAACAAAGGTGTTCAAAGATGAGAAGGGATCTATTGCCTACAATTGTAATCATACTCAGGCCCTCAAGCAGTGGAAACTGCTACCTACGCAGACATCAGAGCAATCAAAGCCGAAACCGGAGAGGCCAAATAACATCCATCTGACAGATTTCATGCCTAACAACCAATATGTGGACATCGCAACTCAAAACCCGTTTCAGCCAGTGGTGGCAAAAATCCTTGAAGATGAAAGATCGTTTAGTTCGTGCATCGAACGGTACGTTTGGAAGTTTCGAAACCCTTACGATGAAAAAATTATAGACGAGGCCTTAAATGATTTGGTCAAATTTAGATTTGCGCGCCAGGGCAAAAAAATAGCAATTCATCCTTACCATCAGTTGCGAGATGTCAAACTAATCGCATGTATGCAAAACTCTATACTTAACCAGAACCTGGCCGAAACGATTTCCTGGGACGACTATTCTAATCTCATCGTTGTATTTCGATACAACTGCAAACAACATCTCGGTGATGAAATCAAGCCGTTGACCTGTCGTATCAATCCCCAAGTTGCCCAACTAGCCCACTAAAAATCTTATCGTTAATGGTAGGCACGGCATTCCCATCTTTTGACCGTCTCTGCCTAAGAAAAGAATAAGGATCGACTTGGGATATCAAACAAGTCATTACAACGCATTGACAGCACAGAGATCGAAGTTATCTTTGCTGTAAATTCCTTGGAGACGCGGGCTATGGAACAAGATTTTATCATGCGAGCCATTAGGCAGTTTATAAGAACTATGGCGAAGGCTTTGGGTCTGATCGAGAGAAAAGAGTTTACCTCCGCACAGCAGATACTTGACTCTGAACTCGAGAGACTGACCGGGCTTAGTGTCTCTGATATGAAAAACATGGCTCCGCAATCTCTTGGCTTTCTCATACAAATAAACCGTGATGATTATCAAAAACTCATTATTGCCGATGTCCTGTTTCACAAGAGCCTTGCCTGTGACGGCCAGGAAAACCACGTCGAGTCAAATCTGTTCCGTGAGACAGCCAAAATCCTGTTCGACTCAATAGCCAAAGAATTTTCCGAAGATGATTATAGTAGTTTGAAGCAGAAACTTTCCGAGTATCTAGCTCACTAGAACAGCTTCTAGTCTTCAGCTACGGTACTACAACAATATATCGCAAGCCATTTAAGCCCTAAGGTATCGTCATGATCTCAGCATACTTTGGCAGATGATCTGAAGCGCCGGATTTGGTTTTATAGTCAAATGATTTTGGATAACCACTTCGGTCGAGCTGTAGTTTGGACGTCGTCACAGAAATACTTGAGGCATCTAATTTCCAAGAACCCCCATCCATCTTTCGAAACAAAAGGGCATCGAGAAAAGACCACTGAGATTTCGGAGGGAAATAGTAAGTACCCTTACAGTTCTGGCAACCCTCATAAAAAGATGTTAGCCACGATCCATTGGCAACTTTTTTAAAAAGACCACGCCTTTCCTCTTCATCCTTAGGAACATTAAAATCTCCACCAGCAATCGCCATAGTGTTTTTTGGGAGCTTATTCACCAGCTGATTGAGAAATTGAAAGGCTTCCTCACGCAAGCGCCAGGGATGATAAGGGGCTGGAAAATGCACACCATAGACATGTATACTCTCTCCGTTTGTTCCCAGCAATGGAACTTCCAATATAGGTCGGGTATCGTCACTTCGTTTTTTGCTAATAGATTTAAAGGGAATCGCATGTATTATTGCTTTGCCTGCCTGAGGAAGTCGGCTCAAAACGGCAACATCAATTCCTCTTAAGTCGTTACCCTCGATGAGGACAGAGGTCGTATAACCAGCAGCTTTTAGGTACTCCTTTCGAAAGACCTCAAGAATCGATTTATTTTCTACTTCCTGGAGAATCAATATATCGGGACCCGTACCATTATTTACCGACAAAATAACTTTGGCGAGGTTCGAAAGCTTGGCACGTACATGGTTTTCACTCCAATCAAGTTCCAGGCACTGGCGCTGCCACTTTTTTCGTGAGATCTGCCCACAAAGATATCGTTGCGCTGCATTTTGTTTCGCCTCAATTGGCAGGTATGTCAAATCATTCTTACCCTGATCATGATGCCAATCGAAAAGGTTTTCGACGTTATATGTCATGACTGAAATGCGTTCGCTTTTATCCAGCGTGCTTTTGGGAGTAGCAACTAAGTAAGCGGGGAGTATAGACAAAAAGAAACAAAGAAGCTGCGCGGGCCTAAACATCGTCATCGAAGACCTCAAAAATCGAATCCATTCAATCAAATCCACTCTGTATTAGCTAGCACGAGAAATCCATCCTGTCGAATCATGCCCATGAGTTTGCAGCAATATGAGCCATTCGACATTTTTACCAGCATCCAAGTCAATAGCTCTCCAAGCATAAAATTCCTAGCTATGAGGGAGGTATCTACCTTAATTATGCTAAACTTATATAGTGAAGAGCTATATTTTGGAGACATGATGCCTGTAGCCCTGGTTGTGCTTTCCGTTTTGTTTTCGGGAACTCTTTTGGCCAACCCCGAATTTGAACTGAAACGTGGTTTTGAATCCTATTCCTTGGGATATTCAAGCCCGCGACTCGAAGACAAAAGCTCGTCCTTATCGATTCACGACGCGATCCGAGCATACCATTCCAATGAATTTGAATCAGGCAAACGAAAAAGCGCAAGCATTGGATTCTCAACATCCTCATGGTGGATGGTATCTCAAACCTATAATCGCAACGACGAAGTCTTAGACCTGTTTCTATCGCATAATTACCCAGCAACGGACCTTTTCGATGTATGGATCGTCAGCCAAAACGGCGAAATTATTTTCCATGGAAAAAGTGGTGACCAGTGGGAACATCAACAAAACTCCATGAATCACAGGCTATCAACCTTTCCTATAAAAATTCCCAAAGGTTCGTTTTATATCTATACCAAAACCAAGTCGCGAGGACCTTTGAGTCTCGATATTTCGATATTAGAACCAGAGCATTTTCACGAGAAGAATCTCCTTGAATATCTCATCATCAATGGCAGCGCAGCTGTTGTATTTATCATGGGACTCTACAACTTTTGCATCTTTCTTCAGTTAAAGAAAAAGGTTTATCTATATTACGTTTTCTTCGCGATGCTCTTCACCCTGCAAGCTCTTAGTTCAATGGGAATGTATCGAGTTCTTTTCGACAACTATACCTACTTGGCAAACGACTTCTACCTAGCGCATTCGGTACTCGGATTAATTTCAGTTTATCTTTTCACCTATTATTTTCTCGAGCTATACAAGAAACCAATTCTTGCATGGATCTGCCGAGTTTTTGGCTTTCTGACTCTTATTACGTTTCTGTACGTCTTTGTTAGCTTCGAAAACAGTATAAAACCTTCGATACTTGCTTCCATGACCTTGTCGATTTTTTGTTTAGTTGCCGGTATCGTTAGATCTACGCAAGGGTTTCGCCCTGCCTATTTTTACTCACTAGCCTGGACAGCTATTTTGTTCGCCAACATCTCCCGCATGCTGATGCTTTCTGGCAATTTGGACTCTACGGTATTGGTAGAGTTTGGCGTCCATTTCGGCCTTATGTTTGAGGCCGTCTTAATTTCTCTTGGACTAGCCGATAAAATCCGACTGAGAGAAAAAGCGGATTTCGAACGGATTAGCAATCTAAACAGTGATCTAAAAGTAGAATCACAAAAAGTAAACGACTTAAATGAATCACTCGAACAACAAGTGGAAGAACAAACCCGTGAAATTAAATCGATCATGCGCAATATACACCTGGGAATCATTGTAATCGCGGACGAAGAATTAACCGTAACTGGGACTTATTCGGAAGCATCAAAAGAAATTTTTGAGGTCCGTGACATAGGACGGACAAATGCTTTGGATCTTATGTTTTCTCGAGCAAAACTCAGCCTTGAGCAAAAAGATCAAATCGAATCTGTGATTGTTTCGGCCATTGGCGAGGATGTTATTTGTTTTGAACTGAATGAACACCTTCTTCCTTTTGAAGTCGAATTTCAATTCGAGCAGACAAAAATACTACAATTCGAATGGCAAGCAGTCGCTGATAAAGATGATCTCGTAGAGAAAGTTATCGTAACAATCCACGACGTCACCGAGATAAAATCTCTAGAAAGCGAGTCAAAAGCCCGAGAGGAGGAGCTACTATACATCGGAGAGATCCTTTCAACCTCACCCAAGAAATTCTCGCAATTTATGGAAGCAAGCGTTTCCATGCTAGGTGACAATAGGCGCATCCTCAAACTCAACTCAAAGCTTAATTCGGAATCGTTGAAACTACTATTTATTAACCTTCACACGATAAAAGGGGCAGCCAGGTTACTTTGTTTAGATCATTTGACTCCAGTTATTCACGAATCTGAGCAAAGAATTGCTGATATGATGAATCAAATCAAACCGATTGATCGGGCCCAGTGCATAAGAGATCATGCAGTTATCGATACCATGCTAGGTTTCTACTCCACGCTAAATACAGAAAAGTTAGGTCGAACATCGGGTGATAGTGTGGTTTTAACTCAGAGATTGATCGATCGGCTCTATCGTTCCAACCAAAGAATTATCGACTCTATTAGTGTCGAAAAACGACTTGAAGTGAAGGAATTGAACCATGAACTTGAAGGTTTAATATTTGTTGACGGGCAAGAGCTATTTGAAGAGGTCCTCCTTGATGCCGAAATGCTAGCTAGGGATTTGGCAAAAGAATACCCTAAGATAGACATAGAAGCTGAAGGAGTGAGATTTTCTCTAGACGGTCAAAAACTAATTCGTAAGGCCTTTGTTCATATCATTAGAAATAGTATGGATCACGGGATAGAGTCAGCTCAAGAACGCAAAGAAAAAGGAAAGTCCGCAGCCGGGACCATTTCGATTCAATTGCATCCAGAAGAGTCCACTCTTAGGATGGTTTATCGCGACGATGGCGCTGGACTCAATCTCCCAGCGATTCGAAAGCTCGCGATCGAACGCGGGGTCATTGGCAAGGACAAATCTCTATTGGACCAAGAATTAGGCGAACTGATTTTTCATAGTGGATTTTCCACCTCGGCATCAGTTTCAGACATCTCAGGAAGAGGCGTTGGGATGAGTGCCGTCAGGGAGTACTTTCAAAACCATGACGGCAACGTCGAACTGAAAATTCTGCCAGATGATAAAACAGGAATCTCGCACGAAAACGTAAAATTTGAACTTGTCATGACCATTCCCCAGAGGTTTTATACCAGCAAGAGTGAAGAGTATCATCTTAGTGCCTAAGTCATCATACCGACCCCATTAAGGCCTCCCCATTTCCATGAATCTTCGAAATTCTCTTAAAAAATGAAAGTAGCGTTCTCCGGAGGAGTACAGTCTTCAGAGAACCATGCAATATTGATTTTCTGCAACTAAAGATTGGTAGTAGCTATAGCGCTAAGTTTACTTGAATTGATTATAGGATATCTAAGATGAAAAAAATTTTACAGAAATCGCTGACAGCTTTGGTTTTAATACAGGGTACTGGTCTTGCGGAAACACCTCATTCAACTATCGAAGTCCCCCCCCATCTTGAGCTGGCAGCTAGTGATTTGATCGACATTTGGCAAAGTATGCCAGAGGATGAAAGGCAAAAAATGATGGAAGTTCAACCCGAAGCCTTTCCAACAGCAGTATTTGCAGCCCTCTTGGCAGCCAGCAAAGCGGCGGCTGCTACCGCAACTAAAGCAGCTGTGGCGGCTGCTCCAGCGGCAAAGGTTGTCGGCGCTGCAGCAGTAGGTGGTGTCACTGGAGCTCTCACGGCAAGGGCAGTTGATTCTGTACTTGGACCACACCACCTTCTCGAAGAACCTGAACTTGAATTCGAAGAAGAGGACCTCGACTACTAAAAGTAAGGGCTCTCGATGAGCCCTGTTTAGTTTCGGAGCGAGACGACCAACACAAATACAAGAGGACAAAGATGCTAAAAAATATTCTGCTTAGTAGTATATTACTAATTCCATGGTTCGTTCATGCTGGTGCCACTGCCATTTATCTTTCGCCACCGAACTTGGTCAAAAAAGAGATGGGACAGATCGTTACAGCATATATGAATCCGCTATTCCATCAGAATTGGCATCTTTTCTCACCTAACCCAGGAATCAGATCCGTAAACTTTTGGATACGATGCAAACCGGATACTGAAGGAGAATGGACGCCTTGGTTGGACCCATTCCAAAAAACCCGAAAAAAAGCTCACGACAACCCTTTTATCGGCGCAACAAAGTTAATGTATGTTTATCGATTCGTTCCAGAAAGCATTTTTCGTGTCATCGACTCACATATTCAGCAAGCAACAAAAAATCAGACCGAGCTCACCTACGGTGAGGCATTTGAACTAGCCTCAGAAAGTGGCGAGTTTAGACAAGCTAAGGATCTAACAATTAAGATGTGCCTGCAAACTTATGGTCCATCTACTAAAATACTAAGTCAATTTAAGATTATCAAAACCGCACCACCAAAGTATTCTCAGCGTCATCTCGGTAAAAAGATCGCAGGAATTATGTCTTTCGATTCCTCAAAGTTCAGCGCTGGAATCTCTTTGGATGGAGATAAATTATGATAACACTAGCACAACAGTTCAAACAATTGAAAGCTACTACTGATAAGGTAAGCCAGTCCTTCCTAACCCAAGAAAAACATCTACAAACACAGAAACTATTTAAAAATATTTTGTATCTTTGGCTGTTATTCCATACTTTAGTACTACTACCCTATGCACAGATTATCTGGGGTCCTGAAACCATTTTTGATAGGCCAGCATTCATCGGAGGTTGGGATTGGATTAAAGGGCTTATGCGCCATCCCTCATTCATTAATTATTACGGGTTGGTTATAGGGGCACAGGTAGTCGCCCTTGTAGCTGGAATATTAGGTTACTTCCCGAGACTGACTTCAGTGCTGGTATGGTTCCTAACCCTTAACCTGAATGAACAGTCCTATCCCATACAGGATGGAGGAAATAATCTATGCAGTTTGCTTCTTATCTATTTTATGTTTGTGAATACAAGTGGGAGACCTCAATCCTGCAATTCGATTTCCACCATGGCCAAGCTTAACATTGGTTTATCAAACCTCTGTTTTTATACTTCAAGGCTTCAAGTCGTTGTGGTCTATCTCTGTGCAGGCTGGCTCAAACTAAATGGAAAACTTTGGCAATCAGGCATGTCACTCTATTATATTTTTCAGAATCCAGATTACAGTCGTCCCATGTTTTCAGAGATCATCGTCAGTTATGAATATCTCGCCCTTTTAGGAACATACTTTGCCGTATTCTTTCAGATTTCGTTTCCATTCTTAATCTGGTTTCGGAAAACGAGACCCTTCGTGATCATCGCTGGAACCCTACTACATGCGGGAATAGCAATTGGCATGGGTCTGTTCACCTTCGGAACACTCATGTTTATATCCTATATTTTGTTTTTTAGAGAATCTTGGGTGGAGTCTCTTAAGTCTACCTTTCCGCTAAAAGGCAAACTCATTGTGGGTTTTGATGAGACCTGTGGAATTTGCCAGAAGTTTGCTAAAATGCTGACATCCCTTGACTGGAATTCAAATTTGACTGTGGACGGGGCCTACACTCCTATTTCTGATGAACTTCAGAACATTGACGAGTCAAAGCGAACAACTGAAATGTGGCTATGGAACAGCACCAAGCAATCCTATGCGTCTGGTTTTGAAGCGGTTCTTACTATTGCAGCTCATATTCCGCTACGCAGAGTCCTTTGGCCAGTACTCTGGATACTTCACTACATAGGGGCGGGAGAGCATATCTATCGGACTGTAGCCAATCGAAGAAACTCTTGTACCGGAGGTCTCTGTGAGATCCAAAGACCTCAAAAGCCATCATAGATTAGAGCAATTTCAATTGATGGGAGAAAAAATCAATTAAAACTCGCACCCTTTTCGATAGATGTTTTGAATGAGGATATAAGGCAAAAACCTGAAACGGTTGTGTTTCATAGCTATCGAATAGAGTTGTTAGTTTGCCTTCCATAATATCTCGGCTAACAGTGTAATAGGGGCATCTAGCAACGCCAATGCCATTGATGGCCATCTGTCTGGTAGCTTCTGGATTGTTTGATTGAAAAGGTCCAGAAACACTCACGTGAAACTCCGTTCCATTCTTGAAAAAAGGCCAGCTTCTTTCCCGACGAAAATTTGTATCGATAATACATGGGACACTCTCTAGTACTTTAGGGTGCTCCCAATCTGTTGAGCCATTTAATAGTTCAGGAGATGCACATACCACGACCCGCATGGGAACAAGTTTTTTGGCAATTAAACTCGTATCTGCCAAAACTCCAATACGAATCGCTAGATCAAAACCCTCCTCAACTAGGGATAAACGACGATCTGTCAACTCAAGATCGATTTGAATGTCCGGATGCATACGAATAAATTCAGCAAGCAGAGGCGCGACGTGTTTCGTTCCAAATCCGGTAGACGCAGTGATGCGAATCCGACCGCGAAGTTGAAGCCGATCTAGACGTACGTCACTCTCAATATCATCAAACTGATCCAACAACGCGATACACTTATTTAAGTAAGACCGACCCGTATCGTTCAAAACAACATTCCTTGTACTGCGATCAAGAAGACTAACTCCGAGCCTTTCTTCCAAACTAGCGATATATTTGCTGCTGGTTTGTACCGCCATGCCTAACTGCTTCGCAGCTTTGGTAAAAGACCCCTCTCTAGCGACAACGACAAAGGTCCTCATCATTTCGATCGTATCCATGAGCTCTCCCCCATCTAAGAATCCAATTGCCCGTAAGTTCACATAATAACGAAACAACTGGCTCAACCCAAGCCTAGCAAGGATCCTACGATTATCTATATTCTATGGATAATTATTCCATAATCAATCCATTTATCTTCATTTTTTTATTCCGTAACGTTGTTTGTGTCAGGCAATCACGCCGTCGATTTTGAAGTAAAGGAACTGAAAGATGAAACTATACATTCACGAACTCTCCGGACATTCTCATCGGGCCAGGCTTATGGCGTCACTTTTGCAGCTTACTCCGGAGATCATTCCCGTCGACTTGTTATCAGGAGATCACAAATCTAAGGCATTTTTAGCGAAAAACCCTTTTGGGCAGGTGCCCGTTTTAGAGGATTGTGGCATTACCATTTCGGACTCTAATGCCATCATCCATTACCTGGCAAGCCGCTACGACAAAGACCGATCGTATATTCCAAAAGATCACTCAGAGGCTTCTGAAGTTCAATTTTGGCTTTCAAAGGCATCAAACGAACTTGCCAGTAGTGTTGCCGCGGCGCGGTTAGTGACAGTTTTTCAAGCCAACTACGACCAGGAAGCTCTCATCGAAAAGGCTCATCAATTCCTCGAGATTATGGAGCAGCATCTGATTGAACGAAATTGGTTTGTGGCAGGAAAGCCTACGATTGCAGATGTTGCCCTTTATTCCTATACCTCACGAGCTCCTGAAGGAGGCGTCTCCCTAGATAACTACAAAAATATTAAGAGTTGGCTCTCCCGGGTAGAAGCCCTCGAAGGCTTTATTCCTATGCCACAAGCCATAGTTTAATTCCCAAGGTCTTACATTACATATTATGAAACCCTTCGAAGATGAGGATATTACCATGAATCTACTAACGACATTACTCATTAACCTATTCCTTGGCTCAAGTTTATTTGCAGGAGCGATCACTTACAAAACCGTTACTGTTGATAACCTAGAAATTTTTTACCGAGAGGCTGGAGACCCCGCCAAGCACAAAACAATACTACTTTTGCACGGGTTTCCAACCTCCTCACAAATGTATGACGAGCTCATGCGCGACCTAAGTGATCGCTATCATCTCGTGGCACCAGATTACCCTGGTTTTGGGAAAAGCTCCCAACCGTCCCCAGAGGAATCTGATTATTCATTTAAAAAACTGACAGATGTTATGGAACAGTTTGTAAACAAAATTGGAGTGAAACAGTATGCGCTTTATCTGATGGACTATGGCGCTCCGATTGGACTACGTCTCGCCTTGAGAAACCCATCAGCGATCACATCTCTGATCGTTCAAAATGGAAATGCTTATGAGGAAGGCCTAAGAGAGTTCTGGGACCCCGTAAGAAAGTACTAGCAAGATCCTTCTCAGCAACATGCAGAGCCACTTACTAACTTTGTCAGCCTAGAGGGAGTCAAATGGCAGTGGACACACGGGACAAGAGATCCAGATTCGATCAACCCTGACAATTGGTTTCTTGATCAAATTCATCTGTCTAGAGAGCAGAACCCTGACATTCAACTCAAATTATTCTTCAGCTATCAGACGAATATTCCCCTCTATAAGGAGTTTCAAGCCTATTTTCGAAGATATTTACCTCCAACGCTTATCGTATGGGGTAAAGGTGACATCATCTTCCCAACAGAAGGCGCCTACCCATACCTGAGAGACTTGCCAGATGCAAAGCTACACCTACTAGATACAGGACATTTTGCCCTCGAAGAAGATCTAGAAAAAATCTCAGGCCTGATACAAAATTTCCTTAAGTGACAACTCAGGCCTAGAAGAATCAGAATCTTGGCCCCGCGTCGGGCCAAAATCCAGCTCACATAACACAATCATAAAGGAAGTACGATGAATACCCCGGAAAATAATAACGAAAGCCCCTTTCACGAGGGTGAAATATCTATCCAGCAAAAGCTCGGTGTCGCCCAGGCAATGGACCGGTTTGGGCGTCGGGTGATTCGCGACTACATGCCTGATCAGCATCGCGAGTTTTTTGAAAACCTAAGCTACATCGTTCTGGGTGGCGTTGATGATCAAGATCGACCTTGGGCAAGCTTTCTCATGTCCGAGTCAGGCTTTGTATCATCTCCAGATCCAAAAACCTTAGTTATTAATGAGGGTCTGCAGGAAGGTGATCCCCTTAAAGAGCAACTGCATAAAGGTAGTGATCTAGGTCTTCTGGGTATCGATCTAGCGACTCGAAGACGAAATAGACTATCAACTGTCATTCAAGACAGCACTCAACACCAGATGACTCTTTCTGTTAAGCAAAGTTTCGGCAACTGCCCCAAGTTCATCAGCGTTCGACAAATAGGCGAATCAAATCTGCATCCAAAAACCCTTGAAATCAGTCGTCAAGATCTAAAAGAGGAGATGCGAAGGATCATTAGTGATGCGGATACGTTTTTTATCGCAAGTGGCTACCAAGGTGCAAAGGAAAGCCCATCATCAGGAGCGGATGTCTCCCATCGCGGCGGCCAACCTGGATTTGTCGAGATAGAAGGGAATCAATTGATTTTTCCCGACTATCGCGGCAATAATCATTTCAATACACTTGGCAATCTTATCAAAAACCCAAAAGCAGGACTGACATTTTTAGATTTTAAGAATTCTAGTATTTTGTACCTAACTGGGCAGGCATTCATAGATTTTGAACTTAATAGCATTTATGCATCGCAAGGAGCAGAAAGGGTGATTCGTTTCCGCTGCGAAGAAGCCAGGTTGCTGCGGCATTGGTTGCGAAAGGGTTTTGTTGAAGCAGGGATACGAAATCCAAAATCTAACTGATGATTCCTTTAACACCGATTACAAAAGAGATCCAAAGAGCAACGTCAAATCCGTCTTAGGCAACACCCTATACTCTTATGATATTAAGTTTGTCGTTGTTGCTGAGGAGTCAAACAGGATTAGCTTTACCTTAAGAGCAAAACAGACAAAATATGGAAGTGATTTAGGGCGCTCTTGCCTGGATGGCAATGACGATCGCAGAAGTAATCTGGGTGAGGTCGTGGGTCAAACGGAAGTTCCTGTCTCGTATAATGAACAAAACAAACAATGGCATATCGATATGAAACGCCAAGTCTGCGAATCATAGACATTGGTCAAGGAAGACTAAAAAGTATCTGTCAAATGGAATATTTTCATCATCAAGGTTCTGATCTTCCTTAAACCGACCTAAAGCAAAGTGATTCTTTAGTCGCCAAACAATGCAGATGAATTTCCCTCTCTAGCCGGCTTTTGATTTGCGCGAACCTTAGCTGTCTGTATTTAGCGAAGCCTACATCTAATTTTACCTTTAATAAAAACATCATATAGAAAGCAATTATTACAGTTGTTTACGTCCATGTTTAAGATTAGGTAAATTGGACTTAAGAATCCAAGCACCTATGGTTCTTGGAACACTTTCATTATTCCAATAGTTCAGAAAAAGGAATTTATCCATGCTCAAGAAAACGAAACTAGCCCTAGGTTTACTTGTTGGACTGTCACCATCATTTGCTGAAGCCGACTTCATGCCTCCCAACAATCTGCATTTGCAAGATACCATCTTAAGTTCAAATGTAACGGAGGAAGAATTCAACGCTGCCATTGAATTGGTGCAAGACATTTATGGCCCTATGATTCGCGAGGTTCACGGAGGACGATTAAGGATTAACGGTAGATGGTCTAATAACACTGTGAACGCCAACGCATCGCAGTTTTTTGGTACATGGTCTGTGAATATGTACGGAGGACTTGCCAGAAGACCTGAAGTTACCTTAGATGGCTTTACAATGGTTATCTGTCACGAAATGGGCCACCACATGGGCGGTTATCCATTTATTGCTAATTGGGCAGCTAATGAAGGGCAGTCGGACTACTATACGA
Source organism: Pseudobacteriovorax sp. (assembly GCA_013215145.1). Taxonomy (GTDB): domain Bacteria; phylum Bdellovibrionota_B; class Oligoflexia; order Oligoflexales; family Oligoflexaceae; genus DT-89. The sequence goes on along the minus strand of JABSRP010000024.1, from coordinate 73,852 downwards.
CTCAGATTTGCGCAAAGATGCTCTGGGAAGATGATCTGGAGACAAATGCTAGCTTCGCCGAAACTGTTGAGCCTTTCCCAAAAGCTCTCTGTGATGACGCATGGGAGATCCAAGAGGATAGAAACCTATGTTACCGAAGCATGGCCGCTGGCAAATCCCTAGCTGACCTACTTGCTGCTCTAAAAGACGAAAACGTAGCCTTTGATACTCCGGATCTTACCGTCGTAGACGAAATGAAAGATCTCCACCCAGACGCTCAATGTCGCCTAGATACCTACATGGCTGGCGCATTGTGTACGGCAGAGTTCGACTTCGAAGCCATTCCTGGCAAAGACCTGGGTTCGCGACGTAACAGTCCCCAAGCGGAAGAAATCGCTAGATCGCAATCGTGTTCTCGACTAGATGAGTACAAATTTGGTGTTCGACCTCTATGCTGGTTTAAATCGAAGCTCTAATAGTTCCATAGGGAAGCGACGTTTTTCCTCGTCGCTTCTTAGCTAAAGCAGGCTGAAAGTCGATGACAATCCTATGAAAAACCAATTATCCAAATACCAATTCCGATAAACAAGGATCCTGAGACCCACTTCATCGTGCTTGGTTTGATAAACTCTCCTAACACTGCGCCCGCTATCACCCCAAGAATACCAGCAAGTACCAACCCACTAATGACTCCAAAGAGCACGGATAGTTTTTTTGTGGAACCAGCAGCAGCTGCCATGGCGGCAAATTGAGTCTTGTCGCCAAGCTCAGCCAAAAATATGGTTCCGAAAGTTGTCAAAAATACTTTCCAATCCAAAACTCAAATCCTCCTTTTGGCAGACAAATATGATACGAGTCATTGGGCCAAATTTAAGCTATAAGCGTGCTTCAAGGGCATTTACCCAGTGAAAAATTCATGGAATTCTGTTAGACTACCGATAACAGAGTTAGATGTTATCGATCGTCGATAGGTTACCTTGAAACATATATTTAAAACACTGCATTTTCTGATACTTATATCGCTGGCGTTGGGCTCAGGTCCGGCTTTAGCGGAGTGCTGCTTCGTCGAAACAGCTCCGGAAATGTCGTGTCACGGACAGGACCCATCTGACGATGACGACCCAATGGAGTCTGATGGTCATTTTTGCGCCGAATGCGTGACCACAAATTTCACCTACGAGTTGGTCTGCGAGTTCCGCACACCCAACGCTCAACTTAGTAAAGCCCCTTCTTACAACAATAAACCTGCTATTGGAATCATGGAAAATATCCTAAGACCCCCAATCACTTAATCCTAATCCTCAGCATACTCGGACAATTACAAATAGCATTAGGATAAGATGATGAACCGTCTACTTGTCTTGTGGCTACTCACGTTTATTGAAATCAGCCTTGCGCATCCGACTTCGTTCAAGGGCTCGACTGGTTTAATGAGTCAGACCACATCTAAACGAGATCACTACCAGGTGAATTACTCACACGAGTACTATCTGGCAACTGGAGCCCATCTCTATCAGGATAGGGAAGGCGATGACATGCGAAGAGCAGGGTTTCTGTCTAGCAATTTTTTGCTATTTCGGGAAAACAGTCAACGCTTTCAGGCCAACCTATATGGAATCATCGGCGCAGGATCTAGTGAGCTTTCTGGTGAAAAAGAGACCGCAGGGCTCTACAGGATTCAGGCCGATATTGAAGATCGGAAGTATTATTTTTTGATCAACCAAACAGGAATTTCCACAAAAAAGCAGCGCGAGTTAGATCAACGGACGATTCGTTTGGGCACTGCCCCTTATGTGGGAAACTTCGAGGACCTTCACATGTGGCTTATCGCCGAATGGCAAGAATCCAGACGATTTGCCTCCAAACCCAGGACCGAGTTTACCCCGATTCTTAGACTGTTCTACCAGAACGTTTTACTTGAAATCGGGCGTAGCGTTTCTGGCGACATGAAATTTAATACGATAATACACTTCTAAAGGAGATTAGTGATGTTTTTAAAAATTATGGCCTTTGTCTGGCTCTTTTGCCTTCCCTTCACGGCCTATTCAAGAACAAAATCCACTGTAAAAGTTAAAGGTATGGTCTGTGCTTTTTGTGCGCAGGGAGTAAAAAAAGGCCTTTCTAAGCGTCCCGAGGTATCACGAGTGTCTGTCGATCTGGATCAGATGTTGGTTCACATCGAGTATAAAGACGGCAAAACGTTACCCGAACAGACAGTCAAAACAATCATTGAAAGCTCAGGTTTTGCTTATGTGGGGTTAAATCATGAAAAGCTTTAAAGGTGGATATCTCAGTTTGTTTGCCTCAAGCAGCACTCTAGTTTGCTGCGCCCTTCCTACTCTCCTCGTGAGTGTTGGACTAGGCTCGGCAGTGGGAGTTTTGGTTACCAGTATACCGGGACTGGTGCTACTCAGCGAATACAAGTCCACTGTGTTTCTAATCAGTGGTATCTTAACCCTTTTGAGCGGGATATCATGGTATCGCTCAAGGCAAACCAGCTGCCCTACGGATCCAAAACTAAGGGCGCAATGCGCTAAATCCCGCAGATGGAGCGGAGTGATATTAGGTCTTTCTTCGAGCCTTTGGCTCATAGGTTTTTTCTTCGCGTATCTGGCGATACCTATGCTGACTTGATTTCGCCGTCCCGCCAATTGGCGTCTAACTAATGATAATTATAAGATTTAGCTTTATTAACCAGCCAGGATGCATAAGCTCCTAGCTGGTTAACGATCAAATTTATTCTTATATAATTCAGAGTGTTAGCTCCAAACAGAGATGAAGAATCGACTTTATTCGACTAGAACTATTCACAAAACCTAGCATTTTTGCTATACCAATATGGGTGTATTTTTGTGACCGAACACACGATCCGAGGACTTTATGATTCATTGCAACAGCTGTGACGATTACGTGAACGCTTGCTTTCACATACTTACCGCTAAAGGTTACAAGAAGACGAGAACGAGAGTCATCATCGCCGAAGCGATTTCACAGTTCGCCAAACCCTTTGGACCAAAAGAACTCCATGATCAGGTCTCCCAAAGTGCCAATATTGATTTTGCTACGGTGTATAGAAATTTCCAAATTTTCTCTGGGTGCGAGCTTTTACACGCGGTAGGAACTCAAGGAAAGTTCGTTGCATGTAGCGAGCTTCACTGCGAAACCAATACCTCCCACACCATATTTTACTGCAGATCTTGTGACATGACCGAAGAGGTTGTTGACACTTCGAGACCTAGGAAAAAGGTTGCTGCCCCAGATTCATTTATTGCTGAGTCTCGCGTGACTCAAGTGATCGGAATTTGCGCTGATTGCTCAGCCTAAAAAATTTTAGCTTAGGTCATTGCAAAGTATCTACCCTACTTCATAACCTAACCGTCTAGTAGCGAGGCTATATCATGAAGAGACTTTGCCGGCGTCGAACGGTGGGCTTCAAGATCACTTAGTGCTTTTTGATATCTTTCCTGCACATCTGAGCGATTGAAGAAATGCTCCAGCGCCAGACGTTCGAGACTCTCTTTATACCATTCTTTTTGCTGTTCTTTTCGTTGTTGGTCGATAAACGATTTATCCTCAGTATTAAAAAATTGATCTAACATCGACTCGATGGAGTCAAAACCAATCTGCTTTAAACCGCTACAACTTAAAACCCTAGGCTCCCAACCTTTTTCATCGGCACGAAAATAATGAAGAGCATTCAAATACTCTCTTTCGGCACGTCTGGTTTGAACCTCATCGATATCACACTTATTTATGATGATGGCGTGGGCCGATTCTAAGATTCCTCTTTTAATACCTTGTAGTTCGTCCCCAGCGGTGGGTAGCATCAGTACCAAGAACAAATCCACCATTTTAGCAACCTGAGCTTCAGATTGACCTACACCAACAGTCTCAACAAAAATATCGGAATAGCCTGCAGCCTCAAGAATAATTATGGTTTCACGAGACTTTCTGGTCACACCCCCCAAAGCTCCACCAGTCGCCGAGGGCCTGATAAAGGCATTTGGGTGACGGGACAGCTCCACCATGCGGGTTTTGTCACCAAGGATACTGCCCTTCGTCTTTTCGCTTGATGGGTCCACAGCCAAGACGGCAAGCTTTCGTTCTTTTTTTAAATACCAACTACCAAACCCCTCTATGAAGGTACTCTTACCAACGCCAGGGACTCCACTAATACCAACTCGTCGCGATTTTCCCGAATATGGCAGAAGTTTTTCGATCAGCTCCTGACCAAGTGGATGGTGTCTTTCATTCTGGCTCTCAACTAATGTAATACTCTTACCTAGGCTCCCTTTATGGCCATTCAATACGCCCTCAACTAGTAGTCCAACATTGTAGCGTTCCACCGCAACCTCCTATTTGTATCCGTATTGATCATTTAGTCGTTCGATAATTGTGGAGGCCGCTCTCCCAAGTATGGTTCCAGGTCCAAAGATCAGCGCTGCACCCGCTTGATAAAGTTCTTCATAATCTTGTTTGGGCACAACACCACCGACAATGACAAGAATATCCGAGCGCCCTAGTTTTTCCAACTGAGCTTTTAGTGCCGGGACTAATGTTAAATGACCTGCAGCTAATGAGCTAACAGCCACAATATGAACATCATTCTCCACGGCCTGCTTAGCTGTTTCTTCTGGAGTTTGAAACAAGGGACCAATGTCCACATCAAATCCTAAATCTGCATATGCTGACGAAACAACCTTTTGGCCTCTATCATGGCCATCTTGCCCCATTTTTGCAATCATGATACGCGGTCGACGACCTTCGTTTTTTGCAAACGCTTCAATAGCTATTTTAGCGGCCCCTACGTGCTCGTCATTTGTTGTCGTTTTCGAATAAATACCATTCACAGACCTAATAACAGCGGTGTAGCGACCATATACTTTTTCTAGAGCATCACTAATCTCACCAACCGTAGCTTTACATCGTGCCGCTTTTACCGCCAGATCTAGCAAGTTGCCGTCTTCTCCATTGGCACATTTGGTCAATGCCTCGAGCGCAGCCGTAACAGCACCAGCATTCCTTTCAGCTTTTAATTCGCTCAATCGCTGAATCTGAGCCTTCCGAACTATGGTATTGTCTACCTTTAGAACATCAATCGGTTCCTCATCTTCGACAATAAATTGATTCACACCAACAATAGTTTGTAGTCCAGAATCAATGCGAGCTTGTGTTTTAGTTGCTGCTTCCTCGATCCTTAATTTAGGTATTCCTTGCTCAATGGCCTTCGCCATCCCACCTAATGATTCCACTTCTTGAATGTGCTGCCACGCTTTTTGAGCTAGATCATGGGTTAGTTTTTCAACAAAATAAGACCCTCCCCAAGGATCTACGGTGCGACAGGTACCTGATTCTTGTTGGAGAAAGAGTTGCGTGTTACGAGCAATGCGTGCGCTGAATTCGGATGGCAAAGCGATGGCCTCGTCCAGCGAATTTGTATGCAAAGATTGAGTATGCCCTTGAGTTGAGGCCATAGCTTCTATCGCTGTCCTCGTAACGTTGTTAAACACATCCTGGGCCGTTAGACTCCATCCTGATGTCTGAGAATGAGTTCGCAGGGACATAGACTTCGGATTTTTTATTGGAAACTGCTTCATGAGTTTAGCCCAGAGCAATCGACCTGCTCGCATCTTGGCAATCTCCATAAAGTAGTTCATCCCAATCGCCCAGAAAAAAGACAGACGTGGGGCAAAGGCATCAACGTCAAGGCCTGCCTGCATACCTGTCCGCACATACTCAACACCATCTGCCAGCGTGTAGGCTAATTCCAAATCGGCCGTGGCTCCAGCCTCTTGCATGTGATAGCCAGATATACTGATACTATTGAACTTAGGCATATACTTGGATGTGTAGGCAAAAATATCCGAAATGATCCTCATGGAAGGAGACGGAGGATAAATATAGGTGTTTCTGACCATAAATTCTTTGAGGATATCGTTTTGGATCGTACCTGAGAGCTTTTCAGGAGTCACGCCTTGCTCTTCGGCTGCGAGTATATAAAGGGCTAGAATCGGCAGGACAGCTCCATTCATAGTCATTGACACACTCATTTTATCCAACGGAATACCATCAAACAAGATACGCATGTCTTTGATAGAGTCAATGGCCACGCCGGCCATTCCTACGTCTCCCATCACCCTTGGATGATCAGAGTCATAACCACGATGAGTCGCTAAATCAAAGGCAATAGATAATCCTTTCTGACCGGCACTAAGGTTCTTTCGATAGAAGGCATTGCTTTCTTCAGCGGTAGAGAACCCCGCGTACTGACGAATCGTCCAAGGCCTTACAGCGTACATTGTTGGATAAGGACCCCTGACAAATGGAGCAAAACCTGGCAGGGTTCCCAAATGCGATACTTCAGCAAGGTCATCAGATTGATAAACATTTTTGAAGGGAATACCCTCGGGTGTGACGAAGGATTCGCTGGACTCGCGAATCCTATCGTTAGAAACCGGACTAAAAGGAATCTTTGAAAAGTCTTTATCTAAGTTCACGGCTTTCCTCAATTCTTTTTAACAGGTTTTCTAGAACAGTTACGACATCACAACCCAAAAAAACGAAATCGTCAATACCAGAACTCTCGTACTCGGCTCGTCTATCTTTGGGGTTTTGAGCAAGAATGACCCAGGCGCCAAGGGATTTTAGTTTTGATGCTAAGGATGCCGCAAGAAGGTCATAGTGTTCGTCTTTACCTGCAATGATAACAATAGCGGAGCTGGATTCTCTGTAATCAGCAATGAGTGACTCTTCATTCAATCCTCCCTTTCCTAAGACAGCTTCCATACCGGCGATTCCCAAAATATTACTACTGAATATACTTCTAGGACTATGATCAGATAGGGAGCCCAATACGAGCATAAAAAGGCTAGCATCGCTGACTTCATTTCCCCTTAACCAGAGATCTTCAAAAATGGCCGATTCCCTGAATAAGGGCAATAAAGTTGAATGCGTTAGTGTGCCTGGACCATCTTGATTCATGCCTTCTCGGGGCCATTTTGCCGAAGGATTCGGAAATTCTGAGGTACCCGTCAAAGGGCGGCGACGAGTGCGTAAGTTTTTTAACAAAGTCTGCCGTTCGGAGGCTAGGTCATCACTTATCCAATTGGAGGTAAGCGCCTGTGTGGCCCCTCCCACTTTTTGAATCTCTTGAAAGTAGTGCCAAGCTTTGGCGGCAATATCCAAAGTTAGTTTTTCAATATAAGGTGAACCTCCTGCAGGGTCTTGCACACGATGAAGGTGGCTTTCCTCCAGAAGAATATGATGAATGTTTCGCGCTATCCGATAGCCACTATCTGAAGGCTGCCCAAAAAGGCAATCATAGGGGGCTACTTCGATGGCATCAACACCCGATAGGCCAGCAGCGGCACCCATTATGGTCATCCTTAAAATATTCACCCAATGATCCGTTCTTGAGTAATGACGTAAGGAAGATTTTGCGAGAATGGGCAAATCAAACTGAGAGTCATCCAACTCTAACTCCGAAAATAGCTTTTTCAGAAGCATATGGGCGGCTCTTATCTTCGCTATCTCATAAAACTGATCGGTACCAAGGTTTATTTGGATCATTGACTTATCTAAGCAGGTCTCGGGTTTTAAACCAAGGTCGCACATGTGCTTTAGTGTTTCGAGCAAAGAGGCTAGTAAAAAGCCGAGCTCTTTGGCACCAGTCCCACCGGCATCGTAAACACTTGCTCCCGACAGGGTTAACCACTTTGAAATATCAGGTTTTTCTTGAATCAAGCCAGCTAATACTTTGAGCGATTCAGTGCTCGCGGTCTGTGAAAAGGGAGTCCAGGAAAGCCTGATATCTAGATCTTTAAGGCAATAACCCTTTTCCAACAGATAGGATTCGAGCATAGTCGCAAAGTCTTCAAAACCATCCTGTAAGGAAAAACTCAGCGTCACCGCTTCGAGATAGACACCTGAAAAAAGTCTATTCATGGCTTCTGGTGTATTCAAAGGAACAGCATGGTCCTGACCAACAATAAACGAAAGATACTGCACTCCTCCCATTAGGTCTTGGTCTATAGTTTTCTTTAAGAGAGATAGATCGGGACAACTATATGTTTGTGTAATCTGCCAGGTGCCATTTGTTCCAAGCGGCCGAGAGTCGCTAACTCCGATTCCGGTCTGATAAAGTGGAGATACGGTGACCCCTTCTTCCAGGGTCTTCGTAAGCTTATGAAACCCTCTCTCTGTTAATACCTTTATGACGCTAGACTGCCATTGATCCCATTCCGGTATAGTAAAATCCTCTACAAAGTCCAACTAACGCCCCCTGTTGTTGCTAAGTGAAACCATCTGCCCGCTACACTGCTTTTTAAATGAAGGACCAAATCTAAAACTTACCCGCTCTTTATTGTCTTAGACTTGGCCATGTATGTTTCTAAAACTGACAGTCTGTCTGAGTTAAAGGCTCTTCAGGTGTCGAAATTAGTCCCTCCGAATCTACGCACACCCCTACCCAATTCTGAGTCTCATTAACGAAAAAAACATGGCAGCTATCCTCATTGACGATACACTGGCGATTCAATTCTTCAAGAGATAAGTCGAAATCCACACGATCGTTCCGTTGGACCAGGTAAGAGTCTCCCCAAAGGGCATTATTATAGTACGCGAATTCTAGACCGTTCGTCTGAAGACTTGCACTCAGTCCAGGAAACACCTCGCTGTTAATAGCACGAAGACTATTTTGATCAACAAATCCTAAAAAATCTAATGGGCTCACTTCGAGGTTTTCTTGTATGATTTCCACTGGGATCTCATAAATAGAGTTACCCGAAAAATCTTCTGCAAACCCTGTCAGATAAAGTGAACCATTTGAGACAGACAAAGCGCCAGAGTAGCCTATCAACCCACTGAATAGAGGTTGATAGAATTCGATAGAATTATCCTTAGCAACCACCTTTAGGTCAAGATAGCCTGAGGTACCCTCAGGAAAAAACCTACCATTGACGGCAAAGTAGTAGAACTCTTCGTCCTGAAAAGCATAGCTAATAGAATAGTTATCCTTCGGTGCCTCAAGACTATCAGAAATAAACTCAACACCGGAATCAGTGACCAAACACGTCTTGCTTGATGAAACTAAAAAAGGATCGGCGTAGACAAAGGGGCTTTCAAAATTAGCAAGATCAGCCCGGCACCTGTCATCGTTTAAGCTTACTATTCTTAGGTTCAGGTTTTCGGCTTCTAACTCGACTTTTAGGTCATCGCCGACGACTAGGATCTCGTTCTGGGTGATTTGATTCTGATAAACGTCAGCGGCAAAAACCGGTGTCGCAATGCTCAATGTAGCTAGCTTCACTAGTAGTGAGTTCAATTTCATGGTGTCTCCTTTAAAAAAATAGTCTCTAAGGACCCCTAGTCCCTTAAAATATAGCGGCCATATAGGCCATCAACATCGGCAAAGCCACCGAATGTTCCAGGCAAAATAGGAAAGTAGCAACTTGTTTCACCACAGCTTTGATCTTCTGGATTGACAGCGGCTTGCGCTGCTTGAAGTTTGATAAATCTCACTCCATTCTTTAAAATATCATCCTTCTGCGGGCCGGGAGGTAAATCTTGTAAGTCAAAAGAATCACCTCCTGCAGCTTCACTAAAGACATTCATTTCTGCCGTGTTCTCTTCATGAAAGTAAACTGGTTGCATACCCGCAAAGCCCTGCCAACGTTCGACTGCATTTATCCTTAAGTCGGAGTCTAAGTCAAAGCTATGAGGAAAACTCACATACGACTCACCGTCAGATGAAACACTCACTATGATCGGTTCGAAAAAAACTCCAGCAGCACTACCAAATGGATTTTCGAATACTTTAATATCAGCTCCTTGACCATCGCAAAAACGCCCTCCCTCATAGCTAAGAGTGATCGATCCATCGACTGTTTTATCTAAGGAAAAAACATCCAAACTTCCTGAACCTAATCCCCTTCCTCGCACTCCATTTATCGCCAGATTAGCATCTGAGAAAGGCGTTCCTTCTTTTGCCTCGTCAATCGTAGCCGAAGCCTCGTTCGCATACGCTACAACAGCATTACTGATATCCTGGCAGAAAGTGGGTTCCGTAACAGGAATCTCTACGGGTACCTCGTCAGGCACCTCTTCGCCCTTATCCTCATTTTTCATCGGTTCGGTAGTTTCCTCTGCAGGGGGCTCTTCTGTAGGCATGTCTTCAGCACTATTCTCTGAATCATCGCCACAAGCATTTATAAACAATCCAGCACACAATAAGAAAAGGTAGGTTTGTTTCACAGTGTCTCCTTCAAAAGATTAGGTCTAATTGAAATTTAATCTGCCGACCCGGAAGGGGATAGCCATTACCCTGTGAGAAAGCAATAGCCCCTTGATCCGTCGCCGTTTGATACTCGAGATGTTTAAGATCGAAAGCATTGATGATGGCAAGACTGAGATCAAGTTCGTTCTCTGAAAAGGAACAATCCATGCTTGCTCCGATATCTGTGAGCCAATGAGCCGGAATTTTCTGATCATTTGCCAGATCCCGGTATATCTGCCCTTCAAATCGATTAAGCATATAAGCTCGATACTCATCATGATAAAGAGTTATTTCGGAGGTCATTACCTTTGCTGGCGTCTTCGGCAATTGAAAGCGTCCAAAGCTATTCTCAAAAAAAGCTTCTAATTGAGTTACACTCATTTGATAGCGCCACCATGCCCCACTCCATCCAACTGAGGCTTCCCATCCTTTAACGACCGATTCATCGACATTAATAGCTTTTTCAGTACCCAAAGAAACTGGTATAAAAACAATCTTATCTTCCGTATCATCTTCGAAGTAAGCAATACGAAAGTCTATCGTCTCATACTTTCCTTTTAGGCCAAACTCACCATGCAACGCCTTTTCCGGCAAGATATCAAGATTCGAAGTTATGCCCGCTCCATTGCCAAATTCTGCAAGAAGGTTTGGCGGTGTCTGCGTTTTAGACAACTGCAAATTGAAGCTTAGTCGCAGAGGCTGCCAGAGTATTCCGTCTAAAGCTAAACCGTAGCTGTCAAGATGTTTCCGTTGTTTCATACTCTCGTGCTCGCTCGAATAATCTAGCCACTCTCCTTTAGCACTTAATAGAAGTTTTGGTAGTACCTTGTAGTTCAACCCCAGATAACTGCGCCGAACGCTACGCTGACTATTGTAGGCAAAGTTTGAATCTCCTTTGCCATAGATATCTACGGCCTTATGCTCCTGACGCACTTTGATCCGCATGCTTTCCAGCAAATTGGGTTCCCATTCAAGGGCAAATTCACGAGACTGATTTTCGCGCTCAAAATCGGTAAAACTTCCCAGAATCTCTCTCTGAGGATCTTTCGTTAGCTGCAAATCACGACGCCATCCTGCTGTAAGATACAAGGAATGCCCAGCTAAACCATAAAAACGATAGCTCGTCAGAATCAGGGACGATTCAGTCGCGCCACGTGCCGCCGCATCAAGATCAGGATTGAAAGGCGCGAACCCATTACTCTTCTTGTAATTGCGAGCTAACAAAGACAAGACATGGTCTTGCTGATTCCATTGAGAAAAAATCATTCCCTGTAACGAACTTTGATCATTATTAGTCTGCGATACGATACGATCGTCGCTAGAATTAAGTGGAGTACCTCCGTTAGAATAGACAGGGTAATGCCCACTAGCGCGATGCCTTCTTAGGTAGATTTTGGTAAAACTATTGTCGCCAACAAGCTCACTTAAACCCCAAAGAGACTCTCCATAAACATCGCCAAGCTCAACGCTCAAGCGCTGCTGGTTTTCTATCGAAGGCTTCACCTGGTACCGAATGGTTGCATAGGGATTGAGACTGGTATTATCAATGGAACCATTTCCTAATTGAAGCTCTAATCGCCCAAAAAAACGAAGATCCAATTCGTCAACCATAGGATAGCTAGTTAAGGGGTCTTGCAACAACCAGTCTTGCAAATATATCTCGGTATATTTAGGGTGCCTTCCCCTGATAGATGGGATGCCAAATCCAGTGCTTGAAGCCTGCGTGCTAGGAATCAAACGCAAGCTCGAGTTGACCCTATACCAATAAGTGGCGGACTCTTCCCAACTATGCTCTGGCTCGATCAGTTGGAAATGACTATATTGGGTATCTTTTTCAGATACTCTTTCCCGAATTGTGATGCGCTCCATACCCCAACAGGGCAGAGCCAGAACAAAAAAGCTGGCTAGAAGGAATCTCATCACTTCACTCGAATTACAGACTTTCCTATGGGGATATGCGGCATAAGTATACGTGAGATCTCTGCAAATGTAGTCGTATCAAAACGAATGACTTCCCCCTCACCAGAAACTTGATTATCGGTTACCCACAGTACCCCTATTGAAGATATGTGAAATAGACCGTAGAAACCGCCTGATGTGGCTGAGAAAACGTAAATAGGATCTAAGGTTTTATCCATGTAGTTTAGTCGGTAAATAGCTTTTTCATCGCCTAATTTTGCTGCAACAAATAGGCTTTCACTGTCAGCATAGACACTAGGACCGTTCATACGAAGATCCAGTTCATTCATATCCCAAAGTATCTCAGACGATAAAAGTTCCGGATCGATCAGCTCGACTCGAGACTGACACTGCTCCAAGTTCACTGTCAACTCTGAGCAAAGACTAAGTGCCACGATGCGCCCATCATCCCGCAAGGATAGTTCTGGTGTATTACCTTCGAGTTCGATACCTTGAATACCATCGACTTTGGAGTCGACGTCCACGGGTACGATAGTTTTTCCATCAAAAGAAAAGACAAATACACGACCTCCACCGACTACGGAAATGCCACCCCCTCCAAAATCATAGGATTGGTGCGAGACAAATAGTAATTCTCGATCGCCGATTTTACTTCTGATAATACTGGTAGGTTTTAAAAGGGCTCCCGGATGACGATAATCTGCTTCGATATATTTGATTGCCTTCTGTTCAATGTCGAGCAGTCCAAACTTGCCCGCAGTATGCATTGCAAGGAAAAGCTTACTATCAGACAGGCTAAGCGCTTCCTTTGGGTCATATGCCGACAGGCCATCGATACCTGTTTGCTCTCCCAGGACGAAACCCTGCTCGCCGAAGCCTATGGTTCTGAGGTTAAAGTTCTGGGCATCTCGATTAAACAGAATAAGGTTCGAACCATGGGCAGAAATGATGGCATCACCCGCTTCGCCCTCGATAACCGCACGAAGTTCTTCGTTAGTGATATCCCACTCGTAGATTGATGAACTTTCAAATCGACCATCGACACCAAGTAAATATATATAGCTTGCTGTTTGATCACGAACACCAGCTGACATGCCTGGATTCAATAATAGACAGTCTTGACAGGGCATATCCTCCGGACTCACTGGAGCCTTGTCACCACTGGACGACTCGCTGCAAGCTCCTATGAACAGCAGTAATAATAAGGCGCAAACGATCGAATTCATTGGTCTAAACCTCAAAAAAATACATAGGAAATGATGATGCTTTGGCTGCAAGGAAGGGGGTCTGAAATTGTTTTGCCTCCTCGGGCTTAGCATCAAAACCATTAAGTCCTATGGTCTTTGATTGGTAGGTGGGATCTGACTGACTCAAACCCAAAAGGCATTGGTATCAACACACTCGGGTCTCAAGATCACAGTTGCGGGACAGTATCGGACTCTAACCGATTTCACCAGCCTACGTGCTGGTCGGAAGCTATCACGGAAAACAAATAGCCACAACCTAAACAAGGAGCTTTAGGATCCGACAGAATCAGCAATTTGGCGGATGCGAGGCACACCTTTATAATTATATGATTTTATTAGGAAATACTTTTTAGAAATCGGCATGCTGTCAATATTGGCACGGTTCTCCGCGGGCCACTATGTACTATCTACTATCGCTTCACATTGGAAGATTTCAAAAACCAGCTCATCGAAGGTTGGCATCGAAGGCTGGACATTGCTTTCGCAAACTGTATATTGTCGTCCGAAGATTACAAATAGACTTTGGGCGGTAATGTAAGATGGATTTTTTATCATTCACACTTGATAATTTGGAAGCATCGGGAGTAATCGGTGGTTATGTAGCGATTTCTATCATAGGCTTCGCTTTGATCGGTTTTGCTCTGAAAGATAAGATGCAGAATATGGCCCGACTTGGACCCAAGTGGGCACAGCCTATCATTGGAGCTATTTTCGGTATCATTCCTGGTTGTGGTGGAACCATTGTCGTCAGCACGATGTATAAAAACGGCCAAGTCTCGTTTGGGGCTTTATTAGCAGCTTTTACCGCCACCTTGGGAGAAGGGTCTTTTGTTTTACTTGGAGCCTCTGACGAATCCAGTGTTGCTGGTAATCTTACCGCATTTTTTATTGTAAATATCATAGGATTCGTCCTTGGTATCATTCTTGGTTACGGCGCAGACCTCTTGGGATTTCGCGTCGACATTGAAGCCATGTCGAAGCATGGTTCTCACGAGTCTCATCATCATTCGGAAAGCACATTCGCCCGAAAGTTTATCGATGACGCCGGTTTCTATTCAATCATAGCCATGGCACTTTTCTTAGCTCCTGGATCCATTATGGCCTTATGGGGAGGCGGAATCGATTACATTGCAGAGCTCACTGTTTGGGTCGCCACCGCACTAACCCTCACGAGTATCGTTTACTTTGGAGTCAATAAATTCGTACTCAAGGGCGCTTGCTCAGCCAAAGACCATAATAACATCAAGGCTATTATGCTAGATGCTGTTGCCGATATTTCCATGGTGGTCGCATACGTCTTCATGGGACTATTTATTGCCAACGGCATTATCGATATTGCAATCGGTCCAGAAAGGTTTGATGTCTGGATGGCAAGCTCTGCCTTTTCTGTTGTCCTCATAGCGGCTTTGCTGGGCGTCTTGACAGGTTGCGGTGGTATGATTGCCGTTGCTGCAGCCTACGTTACGGTACCAAATTTCCCTATTGCAGCATTGATAGCGGCATCTATCGCCACAAGTGGGGACGGTATTTTTCCTTTACTTGCTCAAAATAAAAAAGACGCCATCATGGTGTCTCTTGCAGGATTTGTCTCAGCTATTGTCGTGGGCTATTTCGCTTAGCCCAAGTGCCTAAAACGCTAGACTAAGGAAATCCTCTCTAACCTGATCCCAATTGCCGTCTGCGGGCCTAACTACATTTGGATCAGGTTGGTAGTCGTGCAAAGCAAACTCCCGATCAAGGTTGTAGACCCGATAGCAAAAGCTCTGGTGTAAGCGATTACGAGCTAGCGCTACAGGTGGGCGATTCTTAAAATTATTCCAGTCGTCCGTCATAGCTTGTAAGCATTCCTCATAACTCCATTGACCCGGATAGCGGCTCTCTTCACTGGCCCGCCCGGCTAGGGTTAGCAGATTATAGTCCCTCAGAGCATAATGATCCAAACCCATAGCATACAAAAGCTCGATGGCGACCTCATCCGCTTCTTGCTCTGTTGTGTAAATACCGTGGTCACGATTAAACGTCTTTGCTGGTTCCGGTCTTGAGTTAGGAGCCAACGTATCTTGATCGTATTGATAGCCATAGTAGCGAGTCTTATCCAATACAGCTCCATGAGCTTTATAGTAATGACCAAGTTCGTGAGCTAAGATTCCAATCACTGCTGATTCGTCAACAATCGCTTCGATCATCTCATAAGACATAGCAATGGCATTGGCAGATGTCGGTGCAATCATTCCCTGAGCTGTGGCACGGAAGCTACTCGAGTCAGTATTTGGTCCGCGCCGGACAAAAGCTTTAAGTTCAATTTCCTTCATACCTGTATTTTCGTTATATCCAACACTAAAAACTGAGGCACCTTTCGCTGTGTTGAGCCAATTTGCAAACCCCTCTATATCTTCATCTGAAAGCTTACGATCGTTGCAGGGAAATATCTGACTATGATCGGGAGGGAAACACTCACTGCTTCGATTCATCGAAACCAAGGCGTACCCAGGTCTTCCTGTTCGACCTCCGGGCTGGAGCTGAAGCTCATAAGCAATGGCTTGGTTTTCGCGATCGAAGGTGCCGTTTTCTAAATCAATGGACCTAGGTTGACCCAATCTTGGATCGATTGCTTCTTCACTAGATAGGACAGTTGGTACGATAAACCGTGTTCGCGCAGTCAAAGCTAGAGCTTCTTCGCGGCCCGTTTGTTGAAGGAGGTATATCTTAGGCTCGGGCAACCCTTCCAAAATAGGGGATGTCCGGATCACATGCTGATGCATAGCACTCAACCACACCTGCAAACGAATTTCGAGCCCTGTACCTTCTGGAGCCAAAGACTTTTCTAGCATAATAGGCAGGGAGGCTACCTCGTCTCGCGTGAGCGAGCTCCAAAGCCAAGGCCTAGGAGTTTGAGGGGCGCTCCCCGTGGGGACAGGCTCGAAGTTGTTACGCTCATGGAGTAGCTTTGCGCCGTTTTCTGGAGGCAAACATGAGACAAGCAAACTAAAAAGCAAAGATATAGATGTGTTTTTTATCAACATAACCTAATTCCTTTAAAATTTATGAGGCTTATCCAGTCTCCTAAACGGGCAGAGTCTAATCTTTGAGTCGCAAGCAACGACAAACTAGCTAGAGGCTGCGAACCACCTCATCACGAGCGACAACACATTGATAATATTGATCAAAAGAATCACTCGTCTCGATCACAATATCATCTCTGAGAACTTGAAAGCTACAGTGTGCGGGGGCCGCAGGATGGGAGTAGGAGCATTCACATGGTGAAACGCTATAAATGGGACGGGACTGATTCTGAGCAAATCCAGACAAACCACTAACTAGAGCAACAATAATTCCTACTACTTTCACAATGGACTCCACTAAATAATGAACAATAGAAAAGATGCTCTCGCATCGGATTTATTGATACACTAGATCGACAGAGAGGCGGTTACTATAGGCCTGCAAATACTTATGAGAAAACGTCAGGAGCACTGAATCAATGTTGTTAGGATTGACTGCTGAAAGTTTCGGCCAAAACCCTATTTTTGCCAATCATTTCAGCGACAACGGTCTATGTCGTCTATCGTACATAAAGCATGGAGAAGGTACTTGGCCCAAACTAGCTACACAGAGCCCGACTATCTTAGTCTCTTTCTGCTCAACGATTTTAACATTGAAATCTGACCCTGGCGTTTCACCTCTGCAACTAGACGCTCGTAATATCCATTTGTTGCCAGCTGCAAGCAGCGTGACAATCGAAGCTATATCGACGGTCTCAGAATGGTTAACGCTTGAGCTTAGCAACGACCTATTCGCTGCCGTCGAAAAAGAACACGGCCTCGATCAATCCGACCTTAAGACGACTCTCTTCAACAAAGGCCTTACTTTACACCGCAGCAATTGGATGAATGAAGTCATCCATCGTTATGCTTACGAACGCATCCAAATGGGCAAAAAGAGTAATGTGGCAACACAGTTCCTCGAAACAGAACTTATAAAAGAACTATTGTATGCCAAGGAAAAACCCAAAGCAGCCACAGAGGTAAGATTCGATCTCGATGATCATTGCCTGGACAATCGGGATCCTCTCGTTCGTCAAGCCACGTCATTTATCGAGAATCATTTATTCCAGAAGTTTTCCCTCGCTGATATTTGTCAACACTGTGGATGCAGTGAGTCGTCACTTCAGCGCCAGTTTCAAAAGGCATATCGACTATCACCATTTAGCTATCTAAAACAGCGGCGTCTTGACGAGTCATGGCATCTACTAAGGAGTCGACGGTACAATGTAAGTCAGGTTTCTGATCTTCTAAAATATGAAAACGTTAGCGCTTTTTCGACCGCATTCCGACGAAGATTTGGCACTAGTCCGTCTCAAGTCAACCAATCCTAAAACTTTCCAGATTTATGGCCTTCACTAGCTAAAATCGAAGTGGTAGTGTGCCCAACAGAGTAGAGTTGCAGTGCAACGGGAACCATTACCTCTCAGTAAAGGGAATCAACGGATGCTTACACAGCCTCAGTCTTTTTATTTATATTCGTTACTATTAGCTATGTCTCTTATTACGGAGATCATTGTCGCAAAGGAAATGACTGCTAGATTTGATATTCCCGTCTCTAGAGGAAACTTAGATACACAAGTTTATCTACTACCAGAAACTGAAGATGAAAGTACGGCGAAGGGAATCATTTTAATTAGATCACCTTACCTTGCACTCTACGACTACGGTTACAAAGTCCAACACTGGCAAGCGCAGGGATTTCACGTTGTGTTACAAAGCATTATTGGAACTGGAAAGTCTACGGGACAATTTCAATATCTTAGTACGGAAGAGATCAAAGATGGAGAGATGACACTAAACTGGCTATCACATCAAGTTTTTTCCAACGATACAGTTGTTTTATTCGGTGAGTCTTACGACGGATTCCTTGCCTTGGCTGCTGGACTTAATCATCATCCGAGTGTTAAGGCGGTGATTGCTGCAAGCGCTCCTACGGACCCCCTTACTGACTCATTTACGGCCGGCGGGATGGTTGATTTTTCCCTACTAAAATACTACCTAGACTTAAGCTCTTCAAAATCCATGTCAAAGCTAGGTTTTCGTCGTAAAATTGCTCAACTTTATGAACAAAATACTCCATTACATCGCTTCGACGACGCTTTTAATAGCCAAGGGTTTGAAGACTGGGATCGAATAGTGGAGGAGTCTTTTGCAGTCAAGTTTCCAAATCGCGGCCTTAATGGTCGCTTAGGTGAGATTAAAGTACCAGTGCTATTTATGGCAGGTGAAATTAGCGATCAGGATGCAAACGATGCCTTGCTGGCTTTCGAGAGCCGAAAGCAGCATTACATTGGCGGAAACAGTGATACGCTATGTCCAACGACTCTAGCGGTAGGACCATGGCTGCATGGAGCTCAAACAAAATTAAGTCGTAGAGTTGCCCATGAATTTGCATTGGCAACCTTGGATCGAAGCTTAGAATGTAGTTTTCTCCATCAAGTAGATTCCTATAGTTACAAGAATGATGGCAGTATATTTAGGCAAGAATACGAAGATTTCTCCCGCGGGATTTATCAAACTTTTTCCCAGTCTTTTGAGCGCAACGATCTGGAAATTGGTCCTCTTTACGACGACCATGGACTGGGCGACCAAGGGATATTTCCTTTACCTCAGATATGTGATCCCTCTATTAAAGTCTCATCAGGGATAGAAAGACCGATTATCCAAGTTCCCATTCACAAAAATATTCGGATAGCTGGCCCTATCACTATCGAAGCGACAATAGTTTCCCCGTCACAGACTGCATTAGGATTGTCAGCAGAGATCTTTGTTAGTCGTAACGGAGGCTGGTCATCATTAGACCGTGAATACCTTATGCATCGTACCCGCAAGCGTATGGTCATGGAGCCGAACATTCCACAAAAATTTTCGTTTAAATCACCTTTTATGTCTCTCCAGCTCCATGCTGGCGACGCCCTTGTTGTCAGTCTGCAACGTGGGACCATGACAGCCAACGATTGCCGTGACCAGGATGCCATCCAGTGGCTTATGGATCAGCATCATAATCTCAATGTTAGTTTTTCTTATGAGTTGATTGAATAGGGCCTATGGCTCGTTGATGTTTCACGATCGACTTGTTTAACTAGTTCTTGCGGACAAGTAGTCCTGACAGTAGCAAGTCCAATGAAGCATCTAACCATTCTTCGCGATAAATTGGGTCCCGAATCGTATTTTCAAAAGCCTCTTCGATGCCCTGCTCAAAAATAATTTGAGCGACGAGTCGGTCCATAAACATCCCTGTCACGAGATCAACTTTAATCGATTTTGATACAATCTTATTCTTCTGTGCTGAGCGAATAAATGCCACCAAATTTTCATGATAAACACCCATTTTCAGATACCATTTCGATCGATGCTGCTCGCGAACTGCGATGAGAACTGTTTCTTTTTCACTTAGCAAAGCATGAAGGGTTTCCGACATGAATATTTTAAACTTCGTAATGAACTGTTCTTTGTTCTGAATATTTCCGCCTAAAATACGGATGGGTGCTTTAAAAACCGAATTGTCAAGTTCAGCCAAAATTTCGTCAAGGAGTTGCTCCTTCGAGCCAAAATGAATACGAATGGCCGTGATACTAGCATCAGCCAGCTTACAAATATCACGTACCGATGCCGCATCGTAACCCTTCTGTGAGAATAGTGTCTTGGCAGCCTCGAAGACCCTGGTTTTCGTGTTACTTCTTTTCTCAAGCTTCAAAAAGTCACCTCCCCTAGAAATATACTTAAGGGAAGGTTGCGCTTGGCACCCTCCCCAAGGGATGTGATCCCTATAAAGATAATAAGGTCCCGCCGTATTTTTCCGTCAAATTAGTCAGAGCATCATCCATCTGAGAGCTAAGCCCCATAGTTACGATGGGGGCCATGATATGGAACTTTTTATTGTAGTACGTCCGCCAAGTCAACAGAGATCCTCCCTTGCCATCGTCTTCTATGTTCATCATGGCAAGGTGATCCTTGATGGGGAGCGAGAGGTTACTCTTTTTCCCGTCAATCCTATAGGCCACGAATTTGCCCGGTTTCCATTGGATGATTTCTTCAACCAAACGATCGTCTCCAAAAGCACAAACCCTTTCGCTACCAGATTTGATTTGGCTCGCACTCAGCTTACGATTGTTCCGAAAATATTCGACTTTTGGAATAGATTCAAACCACGTTGGAATCTTTAGATTAAGGATTTTATGAGCTTCGCTTGCCGAAAAAGGAAAGTGAACCTTTTTGACAATTCTTAGTGGGGCATCAGTATAGTTATCAACTTTAAAGCTTTTATAAGTCCTTTGTTGGTCTATAATGTTGCTGGTAAACTCTGGTTTACTTCCTAGCTTTGGCATAGAAGCGCATGAGGTTAAAATTAACGATGCGACCATCAGACTAGATATCGGTAATAATTTAAACATGAGTGTTTCCTTTCTTATCATTTTATCGCTTAATAAAGTTATCGATGGACTCAGCTAGTTTCGCTGGTTGATCTTCCTGAATAAAGTGGCTGGCGTCGTCAAAACCAATGATACCATCAGCTCCAATACCTAAATCTTCGGCAAAAAACTGAGGTACGACGTCAAAAGAAATAAACGGATCTTGACTACCCCAAATAACTACAGCTGGGACATTTAACCGTTTCAAAGTATCCGAATAAATCGGCAGCCTTTCTTGCAAGACTCCACCAAACAAGGCTCTGGCTTCCTGCAATAGATATGTGGCCGTTCCCGTTTCAAAAGGCTTCCAAAACAGCTCTATATCATCAATATCGTTAAATGACCTCGAAGTACCTGAATCCATAATCTCACCAATTAGAACCTTACCTGTCTCTGGGTTAGCAAGTGACTCAGCAAAGGATTCTCCTTCTTCTCCAGCAAGGGTAAGCATGAATTCAGGAGGCGTTAGCCCATCGAAGTATGCAGTGGTGTTCAAAATAACAAGTTTCTTGATTCGGCTATCATCGATGCCCAGTAGTTCCCAAGTAATGAGTCCCCCTAGATCGTGACTAACATGATTCCATGTCTCAATACCCAAGGTATCCATAAGATTTATCAAGAGCTTTGCCTGCTCTTCCAAAGTAATCCTTTCGGGTTTTGAGCTGTTTCCATAGCCTACAAAATCATTTGCTATGACCCTGTATCCTTTAGAAACTAAATGAGGAATGACATCACGGTAGAGTTCGGAAGACGTAGGAATACCATGTGTAAGTAATATGGGTTCCCCATCCCTCGGCCCCTGATCCACAAAAGCTATGGTGTGGCCTTCTATGCTGATTGAATCCGAATTTCCCGTCAGATTTCCTGAAGGGTCGGAGTCATCAGAACAACTCGATAAGCAAAAAAACATTAGCACTATTAATAATTTCAACGTTTTATCCTCCTAGACTGTTAATTGTTACCAAATAAGTAACACTTGTATCTTCGGAAGAATAATATGTATCTTTAAATAAAACATTTGTTTTCTTTATTCCTCAATTATTATAGGGAATTAAACACATCGATCTATCAATATGGGACATGCTTGAGCAGCAGAAAGCTATCAAGATCGTCAAACAACACTAAAATGACCTAGTTGAAAAACAGTCTCTTAAACTAATGAACTATCCGCCCCAAAGAGGCAACTCCATTAAAGCCTATTGCCAAATCTGAAACCCCTCCTTATTTTGAATCAAGAGATAAACAAAGGAGACAGTATGAATCCATCGTTGCCGGAACTTCCCTACCAAGACTGGGTCGAAACCAAAGCCACTTTGCACTTAGTCACGCAAATCATGGGAAAAATCAAACTCCAGTATCATCCCAAATTAAACCAGTGGTGGCACGTCACCTTGCATCTGACGCCCTCTGGAATTAGCACTCTAAACATTCCCTATCAGGGTCGGAGCTTCGAGATTCAGTTAAATGTTCACAAACTCCGACTTGAGACTAGGACGTCTGAGGGCGAGAGCCACGACTTTGATCTTAAAGATAGGTCCGTTGCCGATGTTTATAGGCATCTCGTAGGCCTGATGGAAACAATGCAGCTCGACCGCAAGATCGTGGACAAACCTTATGATAATCCTCATTCAACCACGCCTTTCTCCCAAGACGACAGTCATAGGAATTGGGATCATCAGGCGATCAAAAACTGGTGGCAAATCCTGCGATTCGTCGACGAAACCTTCAAAATATTCGCCGGACGATCGTTCTGCAAAACATCGCCAGCACACCTTTTTTGGCACAGTTTTGACTACGCCGTTACTAGGTTCTCTGGTCATGAGGTAAATCTGTCAGGCGAAGGATCTCGGAGATCCGATGTCGAAGCCTACTCACATGAGGTGGTGAGCTTTGGCTTTTGGCCGGGGGACCCAAAGGTGCCTATGCCAGCGTTTTACAGCTATACCGCACCGGAACCAGAAGGCCTTTCTGAGCACAAACTTGCACCAAATACAGCTTGGTGGCAAGACGTGGGAGGATCCCACATGGCAATGTTGACCTATGAAGATCTTAGAAAGTCTGACAATCCAACAGAAACCCTACTCGCCTTCATGCAAAGCGCGAGCGATGGCGGCTGCAAAAGCCCTCAGTGGAAGGACAACGATACCACACAGTTCTGGAATCAACTTGATCAGAAGTTTCCTGCTAGCAAGGGGAAAGAGCATCGCTAGTTCTGGGAACAAAGCAAAGGATGTTTTGGGACAGCTTTCTTTGATGATCACTTGGAAACTGTCTTGACCAGAACTCCCAGGATAATGAAACCACTAGCAATCAGCAGCCGAGCTGTTAGGTCTTCGCCCAGAAGAAACACACCGCCAAACGCTGTGATTGCGGGTACCGTTAACTGCATGATGGCGCCAGTTGAGGTTTTGATATATCCCAGGGTTATATACCACATGACATAACCCATACCAGAGGCAATCGATCCTGAAAGAACAGCCCATAACCAACCATGAGAGGTCAATTGAAAATCTAACAGGATGAACAGTGGAATTAGAAGCGGCGTCGCCAATAAGAAGTTTCTTGCCGTGGCGGCAACAGGGCGTTTTTCCAACTGCCCCAATAGAGAGTAGATACCCCAAGAGACTCCCGAAACGACCATAAATATCAGGGAGCCAACGGTGGGCCCTCGAAACCCTGGTAGAAGCAAGTAAATAAGTCCCCCCAAGGCGAGCAGAAATCCGGCTACTTCACCCCGAGCCAGTCTCTGCCCCTTTAGATAACTCCCGACAATCATGGTGAGCTGAACCATCGCGAATAGTATGAGCGCCCCAGTTCCTGCTTCTATTCTGACATAGGCTAAGGCAAAAAATAATGCGTAGAAAAAGAGAAACGCCGCCGATAATAAAGATCTCACCCAACTAAAGTTAGCGTCAGCGGACGCCTTCAGATCAGCCAGGAGGACAAACGATAGCAGGAGAGCTCCGGAAAGGATTCGAATCAAGGTAAAACTTATCGGATCATTATTCGGGTCGATAAGCGCAAGACGGTTGAACCAAGAGTTTGCAGCGAAAGCCACCATGGTCACTGACGAAAGTAAAAACAGCCTAACTTTTGACAAACCGACTCCCTGCAAGTTAGCAAACGATCATGTAATCGTTCCATCTATTGTTCGACAAACCCTCGAAGATATTTCTTACGACTGACGCAAAAATTTCAATAGAGGAGTCTATAGGAACAACAGCCAAGTTTCGTATAAGGTCGGAAAGAGCGGCATCTATAGAAACTACCGATGATGTAGCACTTTCCTCGAAGGATCAATTTAATACCATTAGAGTTCTCGTGGTAGAAGACATCGAAACCTCCCTCCGCTAAGCATTTGCTATAGTGGGGGATTCTTATCCAGACCCAAGTCCATCAAAGCATTATGGACGGTTGCACCAGCCGCCCGTTCTAGAGTACTTTTTTTTTGCCGCATTGGTATCGGCATTGTCTTCATATCTACATTCAACGCAGCGAAACAGCTCCTGACTGATACGATTAGCCGAAGATTTATAAGAGCAGCGGAGCAGATGATTGAAGTATTATATGGGGCAACTTCAATGACCCTTGCGTCGTGTTTTTCAGCTTGCCACTTTAGCTTAACTGAAAAATCATACCACCCCTGTCTCAGTATCGCTCGATTCAGCCCAGACTTCTGCGCTACTTTCCTACCTGGATTGTCAATAGATCCTTTCGCAGATTTGGTCATCCGTTGTATTCCCAGGTCTTCAATTCCAATCATGCCGTGGTTTTTGGTGAGATTGTGAGCTGATTTCCAGAGGAAGTCTTTGCGAATATTGGTAATCCGATGATGGACTCTATTGATTTTCTTGTTTTGTTTCATCCAGTTTGCCGAAAACTTTTTCTTTTTGGCAAGTCTAGCCTGAAGCCTTGCGATTTTGTCTTCAAGTAATTTAATTCTTTCTGTGGGCAGATCTAAGAATTCACCGTTGCTTATGGCTAATGTATGGACAACGCCTCTATCTATACCAACAGCTGAAGCAGAGGTGTTTCCCACGCCTGTTAAATCTTCCTCAACACCGAAAGATACGAAAATATCCCCACCTTGTTTGGTCACAGTCACATTCTTAACTTTCCCTGAAAAGGGTCTCGAAGAGACAAACCGGAGCCTTCCAATTTTAGGAAGAGTGACCCAGGCTTTTCTCCTTGAGTGCTTATCATACTCAATGGCTCCTACTTTTAGAGTGGGAAATCTGATGCCGGCTTCTCGTTTTGCTTTTTTCTTTGGTTTAGGAAAATCAGCTTGCTTCTTAAAGAAGCTTTTGAAAGCTCTATCTAGTTGCATCAAACACTGCTGAAGAGACTGGGAAGGAAGATCTTTAAAAAAGGGATACAAATGCAAAGAGTCCGTCCAAAAGAAAGATCCTTATGATCTCATATTAATGGATATGCAGATGCCTGTTATGGATGGGATTACAGCAACAAAAGAAATACTGGAAAATGACGAGTTACAAAACACAAATATCGTGGCTTTGACAGCAAACTCTTTCAAAGAGGATATCGAGGCGTGCCTCGCTTGTGGAATGACAGATTTCGTCGCCAAGCCAATATCTCTGGCGGAGGTACGTCGCGTTTTGAAAAAGGCACTCAAAACTAAGGGGTCAAAAAATATTGCAGTTTAGACCTATTTTAATGGTGCACCCTCAGATGCCAGATCAGCCAAATTAACGCCATAATTACATACTAACTTAGAAGATTTACTGGAAAATCGTAGTCTGCACCTCGTTATTTTATCTTTGGCTAGCCTTCATTAAAGTTTATAGTGCTCGGGACCTAGGGCTTAGGCTCAACCGCCATTTTGCCTATTTATAACCTTCAGAGACAATAGCGAAACACAACAATGACTGAACGATTTAAAGTACCTCACACCCTGATTTTACTGCTTGGTATGATGCTAGTGGCCTACATAGCCACTTGGATTGTGCCGCAAGGTTTTTTTGAAACGATTACCCTCGAGAATGGGCGTCAATCTGTAGTGCCGGGCACCTTTGCCTTGAGCGAGGACAAAACCCGCCTCACCCCTATGGATTTTCTTGTAGCGATTCCAAGAGCCTTCGCGGCCGCCCAAGACGTCATCTTCTTTGTCTTTATCATTGGCGGAGTCTTAGCTGTAGCTCGTGCTACGGGAACCATAGACGCTCTAATTGGAAGTTTGTTAGAGCGTTTCAGCAAAAAACCACAGATCCTAATTTTCATGGTAGTTTTCTGCTTTGCACTGGCATCCGGGGCAATTGGCACAGCTGGAGAATATATTCCCTTCGTGCTGATTCTGGTCGGTCTATGCCGGGCCATGCGTCTAGACGCCATGACTGCGGTGGGTATGACCATAACCGGCTATGGAATTGGCTACGGTGTTTCAGCCTTCAATCCTTTTACGGTAATGATTGCGCAAAGTATATCTGACGTACCCATTTACTCTGGGATCGAACTGCGGTTGGCTATTTTTCTTCCGTTTGTGATCATAGGCTTCCATCATGTTTGGCGCTATGCCAAAACTGTTTTAGCGGACCCAAATGCTTCTCTCACAGCCCATATACCAAGCCCCCTGGAAGGCGCAGACGAATCGGACTATCCTAAGATTGTCTTGGCTCACAAACTCATTCTCTTCGGTCTCGTTGCAACAATAGTAGCAGCTGTCTGGGGAATCTCTCAAAGAGGATGGTATCTGTATGAACTCGGCGCGTTATTTATTCTTTGGGGATTATTTACCGCCGTCGTTGGCAGATTAAGTGCCGACACTGCAGCTGAGCAGTTTATTGAGGGGGTTAAGGAGCTAGCGACTACCGCGATCCTAGTAGGAGTCGCTAGAGGGATCGCCCTGATCATGGAAGACGGTCAAATACTCCATTCCCTAGTTTATGGAATGTCTTATCCCTTGTCTTATGTGGGATCAGAAATCGCCGCCATTGGCATGTTAATCATGCAAACTCTACTGAATTTGTTTATCCCGTCTGGTAGTGGTCAAGCCTACGTAACTATCCCATTGCTTGCCCCTGTAGGAGACCTAGTGGGAATCAACCGGCAAATCGTTGTGCTCGCCTATCAGTTTGGTGATGGCTTTTCAAATATGATTATTCCCACCAACGCTGTGCTGATGGGAATCATTGGAATGGCAGGAGTGCCTTATCATCTTTGGTTTCGATTCTGTTTGCCGCTTTTAACCAAGTTAATGATAGCGGCATCTATTGTTTTGGTAGCGGCGGTCTTACTGGATTATGGTGCTGATGTTCAGCCTGTTTTGAATGCAAGCCCATAGAAACAAAAGGTGGTAACAAGCTGTTATCTTTAACCTGCTTGGACCACCTTTGTCTAACAGCAAAAAACTGACTATCCGAGGCCTCTAAAAAACGGAGCAGGCTGACAGATCCTTCAAGATACCCTAGTATTTAAATTAGGTGATCTGGGCAACGCCCATCTTGTGATATTTCTGTGACAAATAGAGAATACTTAAATAAGTATGCATTTACGTTGGGCTTACATTCTGATCGTATTGGGGCTTCTTGGAGTCCTCTCACATCTATTTTTGCGTGTTCAGCGGGAGCGGGCGCTCCTTGAGACGCAGCAAATCGTCCAACAATCATCGATCGTGGAGGGGTTGCGAAAAAGCTGGGAGACCTACCTCTTGGAAAACATGGATACTGATGCTTCGGGGCCTGCCTTTAGCCTTCGATGGAATCGCCAGGGAAGTCAACTTCGGGAAGAGTTCTTCCCTAATGATATAGCGACCATGGATTGGAGTTCATACCGTAAAAGCAAAAGTCATCCCGACGAAAGAAACGCCCAGAAAGCCTTTCTCGAAAAGGCACTCAAACTCAAAAACTCATGGGATCGCACGTTAGCGATGGAGGAGTGGCAAAAACTAACCGGTAATTTCCCAAACTCCGAAACGAAATACGAATCCACGATAATCAACCCTGAAGCAAAAGCGGCTTATAAAGCCATCTTTTCCCAATTCAGCTCAGGTCGAGACTTCACTTTTGCACGACCCAGTCTTCAGTTCGACCAAGTATTCTACTTCGTCGCAGAAGATGGTTCGATTGTGGGATTTGTGCCCACTATTGAGCAAGTTCAAAGCCTGATGGATTCTTTTCTCCAATCGAAAGGCCTGAAAGAAGCTTCCTTTGGCGCTACATCCTTAGAAATCGTATTCGACGAGGAGACCTGGGCTAAGGTAGGGTACCAATTCATTGATTGGCTGATCATATTAGGTTCCTTCATCTCGATTCTTTTTGGAATTCTAGCTTTAGTTTTCGGAATTCAACAGCAGCGGAAAGAAATACTGAAAAAAGTTAGTTTCTTGAATCAAGTGGTTCATGAACTCAAGACGCCACTAACTGGATTGAAACTCCATCTCCAACTGATACTATCGGGGGCCGGACAACAAAAAAATTTTGACGCGTTAAACGTCAGTATAAGTCGCCTAAATCTGCTTTTCGATGATATTGTGTTAATGAATCGTCCCTACGAAAAAGTTGACATTATAAAGCTTGACGCCCTAGCTGGTCAAAAGATTTTGAAAGAACTTCAGGACGAATTTTCAAACATGGAAATTGTTCAAGATTTTACATCCCAGTGGTATGCAGATCAAAGCCGAACCCGGATTGTTCTACGAAACATCATTAAAAATGCCATTCGCTATGGGAAAAAAGCAAAAATCACGGTTCAGAGTCATCCAGAAAATACTATTATTTTCGTCGAAGACGAGGGGCCTGGGATTGCCAAGTCCGAGATGAAACAGATTTTTACCGAGTTTTTCCGCACCGACAAAGCCAAACATACGAATCCTGATGGACTAGGTCTCGGATTACACATCGTCGCGAAGCTGTGTCATGAAATGAATGCCCGCATCACAGTAGATAATCCAGGTCAACCTGGTGCACGCTTTCGCTTAGAACTACCAGGAGGAAATGGGTGAGCAAGCTATTGATCGTAGAGGATGATCCTATTATTTTAGATGGGCTTATTCAGGCACTTGAAGCTGAAAATTTCGATGTCATTGCCGCTCAGAATGGTGATGATGGACTTTACAAGATACGAACTGAGTCCCCCGACCTTGTGATCTTAGATATTATGATGCCCGGATTAAACGGTTTTGAGATTACGACTGAGCTCCGTCGATCTGGTGATCCAGTGCCCATCATCGTACTATCTGCTCGCAGTGCTAGCGATGATAAAGTGAAGGGCTTCGAACTTGGTGCAGATGACTACGTGACTAAACCCTTTGATTTAAAGGTCCTGATTGCAAGAATCCGAAGGTTTCTTAAAAAGCAAGATGACCGACATAGCTCTTTTGGTAACTTTCGATACAACTGGCAACAACGACGACTTTTTAAAGCCGACCAAGGTATCGAGCTAACGTCTAAAGAGCGACTTGTGCTGGAACTATTCCTTAATCGCACAAATCAAATCCTTAATCGCGATCAAATATTAGATTCAGTTTGGGGGTCAGACTATGAAGGCACAGATAGAACTGTTGATAATGTCATAGTTTCATTACGAAAAAAGATTGGATCAGATCATCTAAGAACTGAAAGAGGGCTAGGTTATAGGTTTGTGACAGAACCATGACAAAGCGATGATAAATACCTGACATTAAGCCGCTAGATATCAGGTGAGTTATGGAATGTATCAATCCAGGAGAAAAACATGCGTACAATAATTTTACTCACAGCGGCTTTATCGTTTAATACTGCTTTCGGCGAGAGCCGATTTGAGCAGATGGAAGTTTATCGCGAAATTCTAAAGTTGAGTCATATAGAGGGCAAGAAAAAAGAGGCACTTGACCTTGCTACCGAATTACAAACAAAACTTGATAGAAAAGATGACCTCTATCAAAAGCTAGATAGTCTTCGCGAATCGCTCGGTGCAAAACGATCTAAATACCCTCTAGAGCCTGCTCTAGCATTTATCACCGGGACAAAAACGAATATCTACTGTCGCAATGTCGGACTCGTCCATATGTCGGCTGAACACAACGATGGAACCAAAAGTAGCCTAAAGCTAGTCTCAAGCAATCGAAAAATGAACAATTCCTACAGTCTAGTTGTAGGAGGTGACTGGGTTTACGAATTAGACACAGACTACCGAGAACCCGTAAAGTCAGAAGCTTGGATCGATGAATCTACGGAAACCTCCTACAAAATTAGAGAGTACAGGCAGAGAGAAAAAGGCTTATTTGAAGCAGGTAACTGGACGACCTCATGGTCAGGATCCAAGTTTCGCAATAGGTCTCACACTACTGGCAATGCGCCAGAGCCGCTTCCCATGTTTATGGCTCAAGAATATCATCGTTGGGGCGAATTTGATCTAGGTTTTCCGATCGATTTCAAAGTCGGTTTTGAAGATACTGCGCAAGGAGAAGAAAATATAGAAAAAGCTCGCGTAGTCCTCAGGTCTGAGAGAAAGGTCACAAAGGCATTAAACCAATACATGTTCACGGATTCCTCCATGCAAAAGCACCAGTATTTTGATTGTTTTGAAGTGTTCGTAAAGATCGGTATTGAAAACCTTGTAACCAAATAATCAATATAACTAATATCATCCATTTTTTTTGAATGGAATAAATATCCGCCATTTGTTTATGAATGGATTGAACTGTCCATTCTACAAGTAAACAAAGGTATTGAGAAAGGGTCAATTATGAATTTATTCAAGCTATCAATCATACTAGCGATATTTGTCACATCATCCTGTGCCACTATTAAGCAAGAGAAAAAAAGAGTCCTATTCGTCGTGTCCAACGTCAGTGACATGGGAGATCCAGAGAAGCATGATGCTCGCAACAACTTATGGGAGTCAGCGCCTCCCTATCATGTATTTCTAAATCATGGTTATGAGGTTGACTTTGTATCGCCTAAGGGCGGACCGGTGGAGTTTTCAATGAACCCTATCGGAATTAGTCGCTATGCGATTAAATATGAGAGATTTAACGAGAAGACTCAAAAGACACTTAAACCAGATGAGGTCGATCCTCAAAAATATGATGCCGTTTATTTTGGTGGAGGAGCTGGTCCATTGTTCGATGTAGCTCATGATAAAAACACACAAAAAATTGTCTCTGAAATATACGAGAACGGAGGTCTGATAGGAGGTTGTGGCCATGGACCAGGTGGATTTGCCAACATAACCTTATCAAACGGTACATATCTCGTTAAAGGAAAACGAATCGCAGCGTTCCCGGATTCCACCGAAAGAACAAAACCCTGGGCCAAGCAAGGGACACTTTTACCTTTCCTTGTCGAGAGCCAACTCAAAAAGAATGGTGCCATAGCTTTAAACAAGACGCACCTCGCTGATAAATATGAAGTCATCATTGATAAGAGAATTGTAACAACTATGTTTTTACCGTCGGCTGCAATCGTTGCCAAAGAGATGATCATTGAGATGGAAAAAAATTAGATGTTTTTGCAACCCAAAAAGTCGTCAGTCTTTAAATCTTTCACTGTATTCTTGTCGCCCTATTGATACTCGACAAGTGTTGTAGCAAAGACAAATATGAGGGTCGATAAGAACGCCAATGGTAGGTAGACCAATGTGATGATCGATCCTACCAGGGCGGATGTCTTAGTCGAAATATCCCCAAAGCTTTTGATAGCAGAAAATGGATAGTAGCACATCCAAAGCAATAACGGCAGAGCTGCCCAAGACGAGAGGAACTTATCGATGATAACTATCAACATAAAAGCGAGAAAAAAGAAACTGTGAATATGAAGACTAAAAATAAAATGATCTACAAAATAGGGCCGTCTCATAAACAGTAGTAGATAGAGTAACAAGGCATAAAGAGGTAAAAGAAAGACAAAAGCTTTCGGGATGTTTTGATAAAATCGACCCACAACCAAGTTGATTCGTCCCTGATGAATATCGGCCAAAATCTTTTTGGTGGATTCAGTTGCTAATTCAGACAGTTTTTTATTCGTTGATTCTGACAGAAAAGGTAGATTCACAACCTTTTTTTTGTCTTTATCACCCTCTGAGACTTCCATCATGCTGAGAATTTCATCGGAATCGGCTTGTACAGCGGCTCTTCCCATGAACTGATTGCTAAACAGAAAAAAGATAAGACTAATAAAAAGGTATATGCGGAAAGGGTGCAGATACTTGAAACGCTCTCCCCGCAGATAGGCATTTGTGAGAAAACCAGGAAAGAACATCAGCTTGATGGTGGATCTAAATAGTTTACCATCAACGCTAAAATACGTGTCGATAAAATCACCGATCAGAGCCCTCATAGACCGCGAAGACAGCTTTTTTGATTGGCCACAATGATGACAATAGTTACCCATCCGCTGCTGCCCACAGTTCGGGCGGGTTTCGTATGAATCAGACGATGCTGGGGGAATCGAACCCTCGCTCACACTTAGCCTCTTTAAGCAGCCATTTTAGATATATCATCTTTGGATAGATCTTCGATCAGCCTCAGAGCTTGATCAAAAAACCGTTGGGTCTCATCAATACACTGATGCTGACTATTAATATCTTCTTGAACCCTTGTCAACTCGCTTTCGATTTCATGGACAGTCATATCGATCAAACTTGATGTAGATTGAGCTTGGCTCGAAAGGTTCTGTACCTCCCTGGCTACCACCTGAAAGGATTTTCCATGATGCCCGGCTCGATTGGCCTCGATAAAGGCGTTTAGAGAGATAATTTCGGTCCTGAAATTAATGGCTTTAATCTCTTCCAAGACTTTAAAAACTTGCTGCGCTCGTTCATCTAGGAGTTTAACACTCTCCTCAAGCTTTAGTTTAGTGTTCTTCACAAGGTCAAAATTTTCTTGAACTCCATCGAAAACTCCTTTTACCTGAGAGGTAGTTTCTTCAAGGTACTGCGCCCTTTTTAAAACAGACTGTTCTTTTTCAAATTCGAGACTTTGTAAGAGCTCTCTTGCATTCTCTGTGGCTTTTTCAGCATTTGCCTTAGCATGATTAGCGCGACGTGTTTGTTGCTCCGCCTCTACTAAGCTCTCACGAACCGTCTTGAGAAGGCTATTAAAACCAGCTCCCAACTCTCCCATTTCGGTATAAGGTTCGATCTGAACTTCTAATGATCGATCAAACCTGTGCTCACGTGTCGCAACAGATATATTTTTTGCAAGATCGAGCAATGATGAGGACGCCCCATGTTCGGCGACGTTTAGCCCGATCCTTTCACTACGTAAGTCGACTCTTAGCCTTACGAATTTATTAATTGTAGTATAGATGATCAAGCCAGCCCCAAAGGACCAAACAAATGCACTTATGACTCCTAAGGCTTGGACACCGATTAAGGTTAACCGTCCCATATCTCCCAATGCCTCAGCTGTAGCAAAGAAGCCGACCGCTAAAGTTCCCCAGGCACCAGCGAAGCCATGTACTGCGATGGCACCGACGACATCATCGATTTTGAGAACCCGCTCAACAAAAATACTGGCATGCCAGTAAACAATACCACCTAATCCGCCAATAATAACTGCAGACAGTGGTGCAACACTTGCGCAACCTGCTGTAATGGAGACGAGTCCCGCAAGAACTCCATTAGCAACGGACTCTGGGTCGGGAATACGATTCTTGGAAAAAAACATAGAACACCCTGTCGCGACGACTCCACCGAATGCCCCTCCAAGCACAGTATTCAGCGCTATACCAGCGATGGACACATCGGCAGCCAGGGTCGATCCACAATTGAAGCCAAACCACCCAAAGACCAATATGATTGTGCCCAGATAGGTCAACACTAAATTGTGAGGCTGAATTTTTTGTGGTTGTCCGTGACTGTCGAAACGTCCTTCACGAGGTCCAATAACAATCGCAGCCGCCATCCCAACCCAAGCTCCGATCGAATGAACAACCGTTGACCCCGCAAAATCTATAAATCCTAGTTTTTCAAGCCAACCAGGTCCCTCACCGTTTAAGAAAGACCCCCAAGCCCAATGGCCAAAAATGGGATAGATCAACATAGAAACGATCAGTGAAATCATTAAATAGGCAGCAAAACTCGTGCGCTCAGCTATGACACCACTTTGAATAGTGGCGGCTGTCCCACAAAATACGGCCTGAAAAACGAAGAATAACGCCACCCACGCTGTTGCGGTACCAAAGGCAAATTCGCTAGACCCTAACATTCCGCCAAGAGAGTCGCCAAACATAAGTCCAAAGCCAATCAACCAAAAAGCGCCAATCGCTATAATAAAATCGCAAAGATTTTTGATGGCAATGTTAATGGAGTTTTTCGCCCGACACATACCGCTTTCCAGGCACATAAAACCAGCCTGCATAAGAAACACTAAGGCTGAGGCCATCAAAACATATATATAATTCATATTTTCCTGGAGCTTTGCGAACCTCTGATTTACGTCTACAGAGATTTTAGAGAAGGCCAGTCCAGGCAATAAAATTGAAAATAAAACAGCTATACGGAACACAGATGTTACCATCGCGTTAAACCTCCAGTCGGTCGTTCTTTAGGGCATCGACAAAAATCCGAATGCTTTGAAATTGGCTAATGACACTTCTTTTCAAGAAACGACAATAAATGCTGTGAAATCGTACATTTATCAAATAGAAAGCTACTTGAAACCTATCCGTCGCATCATGAAATCTGAAAAACATTTTTATAGGCTTTTGGAAATTTGCAGTACGAGGAAGGCTCTCAAATTATGTGCTTAAGCCGATAGCTGAGGATAAGACGTAATTAAAAGGCAGGCAGGCTGCTCAGAATGAGCAGCGGATCAGAGGATTGCTCTCACTCAGCAGGGAACTTTACGGCAACATAACCATCTGGAAGTACATCCCACCTTTCATCGAATACATGGACGTCCTTGCTTTCCACGTTATCAGAGGTATAGACTGCATTGCCTTGATTGACCCACATAAGAATGCTCCCCTCTAAATTCCAAACCTCACTTACAGAAGCCTCATCTTTAAGACCTTGTGTAAAGAACGAACTTCGAAAACCAATGGTACAATAAACGACGACTCGAGCACTGGCGGGAATCTCACCATTATCTAACTTGTCATAAAAGACGCTTTGATGGAGGGCACCGGGAAGATGAGACACCTCAAATTCCTCGATGAACCTAGAGTCTACAATATAGAGAGGCCGTTCAGGACTATCCGCTTCGATCCATAGTTTCAATTGCTCCACAGTAGTCCTATCCTCTGTGGGACCGTTATCATACTCTTCTACCAGGCCCAAAATACGGTTGATTCTTTCAGCCTTGGCCGTTTCATCTGCTTTTTTGTCTTCATCTTCGTCAACCGGTATTTCATTTAGGCCGTCATCACTTTGCTTGTTATCGTTGTCCTTGCTATTTTGATTTTCGGCAGCGGGAGATTTTTCCGCATCAGTCGTATTTAGGGGCGACTCTGAACCTTGGTTTGCCGCACCTGGTTTATATTCCGACACCTCGCACGATACCGAGAGCCCCATGAGACCTAATAACGGCAGTGACATAACGATACGGATCAGGCCCTTAAGTTTTAATGGACGCATCTTTGACTCCTGTCATATTTTGCTTTGAGGTTTTTCCTGCGTTTTACAATGCTAGACAACCTGGTTCAAGTTTAACGATGTAGCAAAGCACTTCAATGAAATAAATTCATCTATTGAAGCAAAAAATCAATGATATTTTATCAACATATAGGATTTGGTTTATCCAAAAAAAATTCGATAATATCCAGTCATTATTATTTAATAGACCCCAATTTTTCTTGTTGATAGATATACTGAGAATTAACGATTCAGGAGAAGCAAGATGATAAAACTTAAGCAATTGGCCCTAGTCTCTGCAATGTTAACCAGTACCTCTATCGTGGCACTTGATAGAGAATGGCGTGGCGATTGGGAAGGCCGCTGCACTGGCAGTGTCGATATCGGAATCAACATTGAAATCGGTCAAGGCAGAAACGCTTTTGACTACATCCTCACCTATGGCGGAACTCCATCTAGAAACTACACGTTCAAAACAACCACAAACCCAAACATCTACGTATTGGACGAAAACAATGGGATTCTGATCCATAATTTTTTGATAGATAACTGTCTTCTAGATTCATTTACGATTCAAGGGACGAGAGTTTCGACCAAAACATGCCTCGAAAATAATGGAGAGCTAACCTTTGACGTAACCTCACTACGCGAGACACCTTACTCTACCTCCGGAAATGGTGCACTTCAGGATTTTGAGGTGTTTAGTCGATACCTATGTCGCCTGAATAAGACGAATTAGTCAGGTAAGAGCAACACCTTGCCGGTGTTGCTAGTAGTTTTTTCGTAGGCCTGAGTCGTCAACAGCCCGTCTCCACAGTGAGTCTAACAAACCCATCAAATTTGAAAGCGCTAGATGCATATTCCACATCAAATTCCCACACCATACCACTATTGTAGGTTACCGTAAGCGTTCCTCCGCGGAAGTTTCCGAAGGCTTCCCAGCTACCGCCAAAGTCCGACTCGAAGAGTTCCGTTGTATCTTCGGTGAAGTCGACTCCATATCGGCTGTAATCTAACAATGCACGACCGTCGCGGCATAAATGAATCCTTTCGTAACGGGGTCTGCCGGCAGAAACATCATAACGCATGATAGCTATACCTGATAGGTCCCGGGCCAATTCATTTTGCTGTGCGAAGGACAGTGACTCCATTCCAAGCAAAGCCGCAACAGTTATACTTGATTTGACAAGAGTATTTAGTCTAGATTTCATTTGCAATCTCCCATTAGTTTTAAAGACAAGATAAAAGCAATACAAAAAAATGTGGCATTTCTCCAGCATTATATGAGAGATGCAGATCAATCGATCCATATTCTGAGTATGAGATCAAACATTTTTGTTTGTTGTGACTCTATTGGAAAGACTTAAATGCGTATAACTAAGAGTTCACTTAACCCGCATTTTTTCGATAATTTACAGACTGACTATTATGGTCATTCTTGTCGCTAGATGCATTTCCATAAAAAAGTGCAGCGGGTAATCTAATTTGGAAGCTAAAGCGCAAAAATTTGCTGCTAGAATCAGCAGTTTTTTCTTTTAGAATGATGAGGATTTTACCACCGACTTCTTCAATATGATTTTTTACCGCATCCATACCCACTCCTCGACCTGATATCATTGAGACTTCGTTACTAGTGGAAAGGCTTGGCGAGAATATAAGGGAGGCAATTTCGAGGTCTGATAGAATTTGATCCGAAGCTATCAACCCCGACTCTACAGCTTTAGAAAGTAGCTTTTCGAGATCAAGGCCCTTACCATCATCTTCCACCTGGAGAACTAGATCGCCAGTATCTTTGCAGTCGGAAACTGTTAAGCATATCCTCCCTTCTGGATTTTTCGATACGGAAATGCGATCTTCAGGTGATTCGATCCCATGGTCCATAGAATTTCGAAGGATATGTCCTAGAAACCCAAGGACTGTTTCTACGTAAGAAGGAAGAACTTTTCGACTCGAATGGACGTCTAATAGAATAGACGGAACAGGCTTGTGGAGAGTATCAGCTAGGCTTAATCTAGAGGATAACGACTCAAGTAAGACGCTCTCAAGATATACGGGATCATCCCTAGTTTCTACACCAGAATGATTGACTTTTGACAGCAAATTATCATACATAATCATAAGATCTTCAAGATTCAGTATTTCTTCGAGATAAAAGTTAGCATCCCATTCCGCTTGGCTTTGTCTAACAGCATCGACGTAGTCTTCGATTTTATGGGTGCGATCACTAAGAATAGAAAATTGAAAGGATCTAGCATTTCCTTTGATGGTGTGTATTTTACGGAACATAAAAGCAAGGTCCTCTTTGTTAATTTGATGACTGATATGATCCTTACATTCGCGTAATTCTAACATCGCTGCTTGAAGAAATGATCCAACACGGTGATAGTTTGATGATAAAAGCTCATCAATTACGAAAATTTTGATCTCCTGATCTTCAGATTTTTTGCGAAGCTCCTTCATCGCAGTTACATCACGGATACTAACTAGAATTTTATCGACCTCATTATTTGCGTCAATCATTGGAGACCAATCAACTTCCACAAATTTTTTGGCACCATCAATATTCAATGCACCTTCTTTGGGCAGAATATGATCGTTTCCCATAAAATTGAACTCCGTTTCTCCAAGGCTATACTTTATTGCGGTTTCTATCTGATTTTTTCGACCAGAACTGATGTCTAGCAGATCAATAAGAATCTGTTTAACAGGTTTTGCCCTAAGATTTTCTTGCTGTAGTATTGTCTCTAAATGAGCTGAGTACGAAGGGTGCAGAATTCCGCCATCTTCGATAGCAAACACACCAAATTTCACATTTGCCATCATGGCCTGAATATCGCGCGTTTGCTCCTTAACTTTTCGCTCCAGGGTCGAATTCAATGCGATAATTTCGTTCTTGTGTGTCTCTTCTTCACGCTTTTTCTCTTCTTCCAGAACATTAATTTTGTCGGCTAGTGCCATTGATAGCAATACGATTTCGAAGAGACTTCCTGCGATCAACCAGTAATGTGAATGGCTAGCCAGATGTCCGTAACCAAGTTGATTGAGACCAATGTGAAGAATAATAAAGGAGATAAATGGGACCCATGCGATAAAAAAGAATCTTGCATAACGGTATCCACGACTAAACAGAACGCCAGAAAAAACTATCAGTGAAAACACAGTTAGTAGCGTGGGAATACTGCTCCATCTGTTCAGTGCTGTCATCGACATAAATGGAGCCACCAGTAATGCGGAAAAACAGCTACCGATACAGAGCTTTAAAAACTGATCAAATCGAGGAAACTGACTTGTATGCAACAAAATTCGTCCGAATTGAGCTGTAAAAATCGTTCCAATAATCTTGGATATTACCGGAAAACCTTCAAACCATGGCCCCACTTTAAATAAAACGAAATCTCCACTCATCAGTAATGTGTTAATGGTAAGAATATTAACAAAAAATATACAGCCCACATAATACAGATAAGACGAATCACGAGTCGAGAAATATATAAAAAGGTTATAAAACATCATTATCAAGACAGCACCAACATAAAACCCACCCAAAAAATGAACTTTTCGTTCAGATCGAAATAGGGAGCGCTCCGACAACAAACTAAGGCGTATTTTATCGATAAAATCCATCCTTAGAGATAGAAACACAGTAGTTGATGACAAAGCAGGAAACTTCATTGCGTAAGTAGGAACTCGATTAGCAACAGCTCCTTCTCTTTCATCTGAGACGATTCGACCCGCATCAATCCGAATAAAGTCGTTGTTTGAGCCAGTCTCTCGATAAAAGAGTCGGCTTTCAATTACTGTACTATCTAGTCTCAGAATATAGGTAAGATCATCGTCTATAGGATTATCCACTTGCAATCGTATCCATAGAGTGCCGCTAATGTTGCCATAAGATGGATAGGAAATATTACTTGACGCAAATCGATCAATTTCTAACCTAGCAACATCATCGATGGAAAGAGTAGATTTATCATCGATAAAAGCGCTGGTATGACTACTAACCTCAAGACTTTCAATACCTTCATGAATGGAAACAGGAATGTCTCGAGAATATCCGATATTTAAAAACAATGTATTGAAACAGAATAATATAGCTATCGTTGATTTGAAACTTTTAACCCAAATCACGGAACCTCCAAATACTAGCGAATTCAGAAAACTCGATCGGTATATCAATCTGATGATTAAATCAAAAAATCGTCTCGTAATACGTCTTAGAATGCTAAACAGAACCCTTACACCTAAAATTTATTTATATAATTCGCAAGTTGTTAGACAATCATCTAAAGTAATTGCAATATAGTTTTCTAATTATGTCATCGGAAATGAGCTTCTTATTCGATCAGTATTGTGGTTTTGCAAGCAAACAAAGTCGATTATAAGGTCAAAAAATATGAGTAATTTTAAGCATATCGATTCAGAGCCCTCTTAATAGAAGCCTTACCCTTCTAAATAAGTGAGTGGTCTATTTTTCTATCCTATAAAGTCTCAGGATATCTCTCCTTTTTCGACTAATTCGATCCCATTTAGGAAGATAAATATAGGAAAACTAAATGCAAGACTTCCCAAACAGGATAGTAGAAAATACAGTCCCACCTGAGCATAAGATCTAGTTCTACGGTAAACATACAACAAAAATAAGCCTAGTAGCATAAATGCTTCGATGATAAATGCAAGAGCTACAGGGTTGGACCAAGCTGCTGCATTCATTTCCGGAAAAGATAGCACAGAATATAGATAAAGGCCATTGGGTCCGAGCAACGCGGCCAAGGCAAATAAGAGAATCCATGGCGATTTTTTACAGTGTACTTGATTCATTGCTTTCTCCTTCGAAAATTTATTAAGAACAGGCTCAGTTCGTTTGCTGATATGAGAATAATCGGACAGCTTAATAATAATTTGAAATCATATTTATCTATAATAATATAACTTATATTTATATCATGAAGGAGGGGAAAAGACATGTTTCAAGACTACGACAAACTTCATGCCTTTTATTTGATGGCAAGACTTGGTGGGCCCTCAGCGGCAGCCGAAAAGCTTAATTTAACCCAACCAGCACTATCCAAAAAACTAAGAGACTTGGAGTATCTTCTTGGTTCAGAACTCGTGATACGAAAACAAGGTAGATTTACTCTCAGTCGTCAGGGTCAGGAATTGCTGGAGGAGATAGAACCTCATTTTGATCGTCTTAAAAAAATCACTGAAGGCGGTATTATAGAAATGGAAGGTGAGGTCAGAATAGGACTATTCAACTGGGTCACAACACAATCGCTATTTGAGACGCTTAGCAAACTAAAAATGCTCTATCCGAATCTAAGATTCACTCTACGCTATATGGAAAGGGATCAAATTGAGACCGCGCTCTTCAAAGGTGAACTTGATTTCGGTTTTGTTGTTTTTATCAGAAGACGTCAAGAGTGCCTGCATCAGATATTTCTCAAGCAAAAAAACATACTAGTTGCGAGCAAAGAATACATTGCTCGCTATGGAAACCCAAGTAGTAAGGCCGAATTCTTAAAACACACTAAAATAGATTTCGATCACAACGCCACCGCACTTCGTTACCTATTCAAAAAAAACAGGTTGGATGAAAATGAGTTATTTGCTGATCATGTGATTACTGAACCTGATGGTGCATTAGCGGCAATTCGAGCCGGTCTCGGAGTTGGCTTTTATCCTGAGTCTGCGGCATCGCGGCTGATACCACTCCAGTGGCCTAAAATCAATCAACTAGAGGCTGGTATCGAAATCATTACAAGAAAGAGTCAGTATGCTAATCCTTGGCAGCAGAAAATATGGGAAGCATTTGCAAGAGAGGCAAGGAATTCGTAAGACATAGATATTCTAAGAGGCATTCTTCAAGTTAGAGTTTTCCTCACTAGGATTATAAATCCGATAATACAGTTCGGAGGCATTATCATCTCGCACTCTTTTCCCCTCAGGTAACTGAAATAGCTTAAAGTGCTTTTTCAAAGGTTCCGAAAGCTGTTCATAGACCTCGGTTTGTAGGAAAGTTTTATGACCAGAACTATCTGTCAGTATGAGCTTTCTCATGGCTTCGTATCTAGTGGCTAAAATAATACCACGACCAAACAGATCATATTCCTTGGTACCGCACATGGGGTAGTATCCCTGCAGATTACCAAAGGCTACACCCATTCCGCAAAAGACCGGTTCGTCAAAACCATAGTCTTCAGCGCATAGATCCAGAACCTGGACAAATCGTTCTGTTAATGTCAGAGCCAAATCAGCAGCCTTCAGATTGTTCGTAGCCGAAAAAGGATACCCCACAGAGCAAAGAAATCCATCACCCATTTCCTTGATCCGATAACCATTGGAGCAAAGCAATGAAGGATCATAACCCTCTCGTAGAATATTCATACAGTCTCCAATCGTCTTTTCAAGAAACTCCTTCAAGTTTCTGTGTTTAAGGCTAGACGAGCCCACAATATCGAACGAAATTACAAAACCATTTGAAGGATGTGTCGGCATAGTTGTCTCTAATTCCGATCCTTGCTGCACCAAATCAATCTGATGCGGGTAGAAAACCTTACCTAGCTGCTGATAACTATGTTGAACTTCCTGGTAACTATCGATCAAGCTCTTTTGGGTGAGCCTAATTTTATCGCCCATGGCTACTAGCATCAACAGGTTCTCAATGGTAGAGCCGTAAAGAACCAGATTATTGGATAGAAGAGGAATATAGTCGTACCACATTAAATACTGAATCGATATCGCAGTCAAGAACGAGCCAAAGGCAATGGAAACCAAAAAAATATGCCGCTCTTTTTTCCTCAGAAAAAGCAAAAGTGAATATGATACCGTCCCCAGCACGAATAGGGAGCTGAAGCTTACAATCATTAAAACAGAGTATTCGCCATCATGGAACGGCGCGAAAAAAACAAATATTGTCAAAAGAAACAAAGCCAACAACGATCTGTAAAAACCGAGCATAAATTTTGAGTTTCGTTTAATCTCAAGAAATTCGGCAACGAATAAGATGGAAAAGATAGAGAGTGAAATAATTAATAACTGTCCGTGTTCGGTAATCCAAGGGATATAGCCTGTAGCCCAAATCCAGTTGGTATAGAAGAAAAGTGAGGCTAAGTAACCCATATAATAAAAATAGACTTTTCTTCTATACGCAAAGAGAAACATCGTAGTCACCAGAAGGCTCATAGTGAATATAGTCTGCATCACGGTGTATTGTTTTTCATTCTTGCTTATGTGACGATTGACCGAGGCTAAATCTGACCAAAGTGTCCAACTGGACTGATTGGGTGCTCCTTGAGTCCTCTTTTTATAATAAAATGTGGCTGTTTCATATGGTTTCATAGCTAAGGTAATCTTGCGCTCGTATAGGGTATCTGAGTAGACAATCTCACCAACAAGTTCCCGGCCCTTGTAGACCTCAGCAATCTCAGTGACATTAAAATCCTCGTAGAGAAAAATAGACCGAGATTGATCAGACAGGTTGGTTAAACGAAATTTGTACCATACGACGTCATCCGTTGTACCCACATTGATGAGATCCTGATTTCCAGGGATAAATTCAGAGGCAAAATCGTCTCTAGTCACAGTGTCAATAGACTCATTTCCTCGATACCAAGAGGTATATTTTCCCAGAAAACGCCCTTCATAGGAGCTCTGAGACACATCGATGTCCACCCTATCCTGCGCAAAGGCTAGCGAGCTCGACATGAAAGCTAGGACGAAGATTAAGAATCGTCTGTACAAAGTCAATATCCCTAGAAAAAAGTCAACGGATAGACATCGACGCATGCTACTTGAAATTAAGCTATAGATATTGCCTATGGGAGCTAGAATTTATTTTTTTGTTTATAGTAAGCACCTGCGCTAAGATCATTATTTGATCAAATCAACACAGGTTTATCAAAATTCTTCATCTCTAGATGTTTAGCTCACAACTGACACCTGAAGAGAACGTCTTCCGACCATCCTCTTGTATATAAAAATCACCAATAAACCCTCTTTCGATAGAGCCGTCTAAACGCAAGGCCCCCCATTCACCCGAGATTTCAATCTCCTGAGTTTGCTCCCACCCGCTCAACGACTGATCAGCGATACCAACTAGATCGAAATGGTTTCTAAACTTGGGACAGTTTTCAACCAGCCCCCCACAGTTAAAAACTCCAGGCCCAAAATTTAGCCAAGTCCCCTGCAAAGCAAACTCTGCATCAGTTGCAGAGGTCTGCACCAATAGGAATGAAACATCTCGATCACTTTCACAAACTAGCTCGAGGCTTGATTTTGCCTGATAGGGATCTTGATTGATATCGACACCAGAAGAGACTACGTTGACTCCTGCCAATGCACTACAGGCTGCGAGTCCTGCGACTGATAGTGACCACGCTTTACACCAAAGATTCATAGTTTTCATAGGATACGGTTCTCCAAATTTAGGTTGTCAAGATTTGGCTCAGTGATCCACCTCTTTTTGCGAGATCAACCCTATCAAATCTGCCATACATTAAAAGGTTGTTGTAGGATACAGTTACCTAAGTTTGGGTAACTCATTTATATATTCTTGTTGGATCCTTTATGATTAACTGGCAAGCCACTGATTACAGGCAGATAATTTCTGGGTTCATCGAAGCCTTTAAGGATCAGCGAGGATACCAAAGCCGGATGTCAGAAGCTGTCGGCTGCCAACGCTCGCAGTTTTCACGGATTCTCAAAGGGGAACTGGA
This sequence comes from Pseudobacteriovorax sp., assembly GCA_013215145.1. Classification (GTDB taxonomy): domain Bacteria; phylum Bdellovibrionota_B; class Oligoflexia; order Oligoflexales; family Oligoflexaceae; genus DT-89. Next base: position 29,752 of record JABSRP010000024.1, on the reverse strand, counting down.
CTTGACCATGGACCAAGGAGCAAAGCTTCTAGGGTTTTGGGGCGAAACAGGTACCTACGCTGAGATTTTCCTGGATTTGTTAGCCCTAGAGCGAGCAGCCACCCAAGAGCTTAAGCTTATTCTCCGGCGCCGCATTAGCGACAACCAAAAAAAGATCCTCAAGGTTGAGCATCATCTATCCAAGAATACGAAAAAAGGCAGTTTTCCTAAGGAGTATTTTGGCGACTGGTACTACTCTGCCATTCATATTCTGATTATGACTGGCCAGACAAAAACAATCTCTGAAGTAGCTCAGTACCTGGATTTAACGGAGTCTTTATGCTCACATGCTATTGACACTTTAATGCAGGCGAATCTGATAGAGAAGGCAGAGACTGGCTGGATCGCACTCGGAACCGATTTCCATATAGCCCGTAATAGCTGCGATGATCGTCAGCACCATAAGAACTGGAGACTCAAGAGCATCAATAAAATATTTCCTGTGGATGAGCAGGCCTGCCACTACACATCCGTCGTCGGTTTATCAAAAGAAAACGCCCTCTTATTAAGGGATCGCATTATTGAATTTATCGCGGATACTCGCTCCATCAACGAGCATGACCCCGATGAGGAAATCTATTCTTTTTGCCTCGATTACTTTCCGCTAAGAGCGAAACACGGCCCAGTTGATGCGCCTATTGCCCGAAAACGTGTCACCTAATTTGAAGTTTTTGAGAGAAATTGATAGATAGAGGTGGCTCAATACTCAAGCTTCACCTATTCATTTTGGCTTAGCTTTTTGAGATTAGGAAAACATCGTGGAACTTTTACTGCTCGCTATACCTCTATATCTTTTTTTAAGTTTGATCGCTTTCTATAAGTGGCTGAGACTTTCTGTAGCCGTAAATTCTTTGGAGCTAGAGAAGTGGCGCAGCGAGACGAAGTTGTCCGCGCAACTTAAAGAGACACAAAAAAAGTTTGCCTCACTCTCTGAGGACTATGCGAAAATCAAAGAGGACAATGAACGGCTCAAGGCTAGCGATGCTAAGGAGCTAGCCTAGCTTTCCAACTCCTATGGAACCTAGCTCCTAGGGGGGAACGATGGACGATCTAACCTTGAAACTTTTGATTGACCTTCATAGATCCCATGTAAGGCAAGGACCAGGAGTTGAAGCGGCCCTTCGCCAAGCGATCACAACATACCCCACCATCGACTCAACACACTTTTTTCTTCCAGGCGAATCGTCTGACCAATCTGTGGAGTTAATACATTAGCTCCGATCTTATCACCGTGCTGCACCGCTCGCTTGATGGGTTCAAACCAATCATGTAAAGCAAGATCATACATACCCCAATGCACTGGAATCATCGCTTTCGCCTGAACTTCCAAACTTGCCTGAACAGATTGCTCTGGAAATAGGTGAACATCACTCCAATTTTCATTATAGGCACCATTTTCCATAGCTGCGATATCGAAGGGTCCATACTTTTCACCAATGGCTTTGAAATGAGGAGAGTAGGCTGTATCTCCAGAGTAAAAGAACCGCTTTTTATCACCAATGATCGACCACGAACTCCAAAGAGTACTGTTGCCATCGGATAGGCCACGACCGGAAAAATGACGAGACGGAGTACAAGCAATCGTGACTCCATCGAGTACCTTTTCATCCCACCAATCCATCTCATTAATCAAGTCCTCGGAGACTCCCCAACCTCTCAAATGAGACCCTACCCCTAGAGGAACAAAGAACGGGACTCCCTTGGCCGCAAATTTCTTTACAGTTGGCATTTCTAAATGATCATAATGATCGTGAGATATCAAGACTCCATGAATCTCGGGTAGTTCCTCAAATGCAATCGGTGCAGGCTGTAACCGAGTCATTAAAAAACTAAAGGGCGAAGCCGATCCAAATATAGGGTCAGTAATAAACCTTTTACCCCCAGTTTCGATAATGAGAGTCGAATGACCTAACCAGTATACATTCAATTGATCAGCTGTCAGGGTACTGGCAAAAACCGGCTTTACCGAAGGTAGGGGTTCTGATGGTTTGCGGCTTTTGAATAGAAATTCCCATAAAAGGGCGAACATACCCATTTCCATGGTATCTACAGTCGGCGGCACGTTGCCAAATTTATCGCCCTTGAATTGAGGAGATGACTCTAACGCCTTCATCTGATCTCCTTCGGGTTTTGAACCAAAAGAGGAACAGCCAATCATCGCTAGGGACGTGAGCGCAACCAGGGCTGTGGTAAACGTTTTCGTAAATTTCTTCATGTTTTGATTCCTTTCCAAGCTAGCTCAAAGGTAGTTTTTATCCACTGCTCCCTAGGCTCTTCTGGGTTATCGTTCATGTATAGAAAGGCCGCTTTAAACTGAGCGCCGAGCAAAGCTAAGAGGAAATGTACTGGGAGATCAACGATGCGACCGTTTTGAATGCCCTTTTCCAAGATCTCGTTAATAAACTTAAGCTTCTCGTGGACTTTATCCTGGGCTAGCCGGGAGGCCACGGTGGAAGATTCAAATTGCATCAGAAAGGAATACTCCAAAGAGTTCTCAAATACCCAGGCGATTCCTGAAGTCCAAAGAGATTCTAAGGACTCTCTGCAGCTGCCATCCATATTTATCTGAGGCCTTATGCCCTCAGCGAATAGGCCCTTACAGTGAATATAAGCCTCGTCGATAAGATCTTCCTTTGAAGAAAAGTGCTTAAAGAGGGTTCCGGTGCCCAATTCCGCCGTTTTGGAAATCAGACTTGTCGAGGTTCGGTCAAAACCTCTCTCAGAAAAAAGCCTGATTGCAGTTTTTAGTAATAATTCTCGCGTGTTCATAAAACTAAGACCCTCGTGAGTGACTACTCACTCACTATAACGGTAAATTATGAGGGGAACATTAGGAGAAAGTTGGTGCAAAACCCTTAGATCACAAAAATTAGGACTATATATCTGCAATTATTGGTATAAAAATGAACAGTAATCGCCACCTTCGCTACAAGGGCTAAAGTTGAATGTCCCGAATGATCCTTAAATTATTGTCTTCATTGGTTTCAAGTATACGGCAAACGTTAGATTCAGGACTTTTAAAATAACAACTATCAACTTTTACAAGGGCATCAATTCCAAATTCGATCCAAGATTGCCTTGTTACCAGCTTAAGTTTGACGGTAAGAGTTTCATTTTTTTTCAATCCCAACACCTTTACTTCTCGAGGAAGGAACCAGATATCATCTTCATCCTGATTGACTCCTGCGATTTGATGAACAACACCAACCTTGAATGGGCTGATCACAGACTTTCCTCCATTGGTAATACTCACCTTTATCGGGACGGTATAAAGTCCATCGGATCTAAGCACAGGCTGAGATGCCCTCGCATGTCGAAGGATTAAATCACTTTTGGGAGCAACGAGTTCTGATGATGTATCCGCCATCAAGGAAGAACCAAAAGACAACAACGAAAGTAAAATAAAGTATTTCATGTGAATCTCCAAATAGACGAGAGTGTTTTACCATTAGCATCGTAAAGAGATCGCTACCGGGCTCATATAGCAATCCTTTAGTTTTTCGATTTAAGTTGGTACAATTTGTAACTCTTGTCACGATAGCAGTCGTCTACATGTCTCTTCAGAAACAGATACGACTAGACTCTCGGAGAAACAAAAACGTATAGGTCGCCATGTCTACCTAGAAGGAAAAAGTTAATTCCCTTTAAGCCCAGGAAGTACCTGCTCCACCATTTTGTGGAGGGCTCTATCTCGAACCCTTCTTGCATTTCCACGCTCTTTAGTTTGGGCATTTATAGCAAAAGCGACCAGACGCCCATGCGGTTCATAGACTCGGTCAGAATTAGCCGGAAGACAAAAGTATCCTGAAAAGGCTGACTCTTCACGGCCTCGTTCGTTGCTGTAACCTGATCCAGTTTTTCCAAAAAGTCGCCATCTACCCTCGGACAAGTCATCCAGTGATGCTTTCCCACCAAATGCCGCTACGAAGGCAGAACTTTTTAAACCACCCGCGAGATAGCCTCCCATATCTCTTGAGAAGACACGGCCATAAAGAAAGACAATTAGATCTTCGTTGTTGATACCGAAGACGCGTTGGCTGTTGAAAAAGAGCCGCTGCCTTTCTCTAGAGGAGGTTATGCGAACACTATAATTTTCGTCTTTTATCCAGGTTTTCGGATCCAGGGTGTTAACGGCAACTCGTTTCCAAAACTCCGCCATATCAAAAGGCGTCAGAGTATTGGTCCCTGGAGAACTATTCCAGTTTCCGGGAATCGGATTTCTTAGCGAGCGTGTTTCACCATCACCACCATATCGAAACTCAGATCCAATTTGCGCAAATCCAGGCCCATAACGCCCTCCAAATTCCGATGCCGGATTCAACCAGTTAGATACAAAATTATCGCTCGCGGCAGGCCCTGGAATTGATTTCACCCAATTAGATGTTGGATTGTGACTCGTGACGCCAATTCGGGTAAATATATCCCCTAGCCATTGGCTTTTTTTCCTGCTGTCAAAGACCTTAGATCTTAGACCAATTCCCACCTTACGACGGAGAATAAGCCCAGCATGCAGCGAAGAGATAGCCTTCGTTGTCGACCATTGTTCCATAGGACTCCCACCAGTCTCATTGGTTAGGTAATGATAATGAGGAACCCCCTCAATCATGCGCACATCAATCACTGCAATGCGTAAATTTACAGGATGATCAACGCGGAAGAAGCGACTACCCCCAGGGAATCCTGGGTAGTCCAGCAACGATGCATTCAAACCTTCCCAGCTGATCCATGGGTTACCCTTGTTCTGCCAATTAGGGTTATCATAGGAAATTTCCTCGGCGTTAGCGTATCTAATCGACTTCGAACGGAAAGTTCCTTCAATATCTTTGGCCGGTCTGGAGTTCAATTCACACCGAGTCCTGCGGGACAGATCTGCGGGAGCTCGCTCCCGTATTTGATCAAGACTAGAACTTAATTCACTATCCGATTCAATTTCAACTCCACATCCTGTCAAAAGAAACCCTAGAAAAAAATAGAAACCAGTGACAATGTAATGCTTCATGCTTTCCTCTTAACCATGAGACAAGTTTGGGGCCAAAAAAGTTTAAAAACGGTGTTACCAATTGAAACATCCAGTTATTCCTAAAGACCCCACTGCTTTCAAATTCTGAATTTTAATCAACATAGCAAGTATCCTGAGAGATTGTGACGAAACACGATTTTTCAAGTGAAAAGACTGCGATTTTGCCAAGCAGAATTAAAAAATCGCAGCTAAATCGTTGTGAAAATGAGACTAAGCCAATGAAGTGTTGCATTTATTCGCTGAGATTGGTCTCAAGCGTTTCGATATAACTGGAACGAATACAAATTCGGGCTTATATTACTCGTACTGGTACTTATCACGTATACAGGAAGTGAAGGTTAGATGCTCAAATATGGACAGTTTGATTGAGACAATAAAAAAAGCTTACGCTAGAAAAAAAGAAAAAAACCCCAACTACTCGCTAAGGGCTTTCGCAAACTTTCTTAATATTAACCCCACCTCTTTATCACTTTACCTAAACAAAAAAAGAGAGTTATCGCCGGCATCAATCTCCAAAATCATCGAAAAATTAGAGTTAAATGAAACTGAGGTGGCACGAGATAACTTCATCACACTCGGGGTAGGTGAATCGGAGATTATCACCGATTGGTACTATTTCGCCCTGCATTCGTTGATTCAAACCCAAGACTTTCAAAATGATGTGGATTGGATAGCTCATCGTCTGAGTCTTGCGCCTAAGATCGTCAGCCTCGCCCTTGAACGACTATGTCAAATAGGACTCATAGCAGAAGATGAGACTCGCGGCTATGTTATAGCGGTAGATAATGTTCGTATTCATCAAGATGTACCTTCATCGACAGCAAAAAAGAATCAGTTCCAAATCCTCGACCTAGCCGAAAAATCCCTGGAAAATGATCCAGCACCTTTACGGCATTTTTCTGGAATGACATTTTCTACAAACCCTAAAAAACTAAAGAAAGCGTTTCAGATGATTTATAAGTTTGAGGACAAACTGGCAAAATTCCTAGACCGTGGAGATGATAAGTCAGAAGTCTATCGTCTGAATATTCAGCTTTTTCCTCTCTCGCACAGGGCTCAAGACGATACCAAGTAAGTGGCAATGATAAAAATAGAATTTTACGAGTGATCCATGTTAGATAAAACCCTTGAACAACTTGAAAACGATTATTGGGAAGAACCTTCATACTCCTCTCACCTAGTTACGGAATGCCATAGGTTGAGAAAGGTCCCATTAAAAGAGTTTTCCATCGAGCATTACCGTCTACTGCTTGGGCAGAATATTGGTACCCCCTATCTCCTTCCGCTGGCTATCAAAGTCTTGCAAAAGGATCCTTTGTCAGAAGGTGACTTTTACCCTGGCGATCTATTGAAATCAGTCATTACTTTGCCTACAGATACTTGGAAAGATAAGGCCTTGGGCGGTGAACTGCAAAAACTACTAAACATTATCGAAGAGATCACACAAATTCCTAAGGAGATAGAAACCGAGCTTTCTAGATTCCTGGAAATAACGAGAAGGTAGAACGAGTTGGACCATATACTTAGCCCTCGAGTCCTAGGGCCCATTCAGGAACTATTTTCTGAAGAAAACATCGATCAGGTAAACCACATTTTACTCAACCAATGCTGGAAGCAACTGCCCGGTTGCGAACATTGGGGGCCCGAGCAAATCGAACGGATTCATATGGCAGTCTTAAAGCTTAGTGCGGGTGATCTCGACGAATTAGATCATGCTGTGGCACTAGCTAAGCAAGACTGGAGAGATTTACTCGTCGCCGCGGGGTTTGCCAATGACCCTGAGGCTCATCGAACGTGGCAGCCTAAACCTACCAATTTAGACTATCATCTTTTGGGTGTTTCGCTATTTTTCAGAGACTAAGCTAGATCTGCTTCACCACCCGGACTATGAGCTCAATCGATATTTTTACAGGAATAAAAGCTATAAAAACCCTATCGATTGTCGACCCCTTCTGATTCCCACAGTTTTGTCTTAGATAATCCAGCGAATGTCTTTTTTAAATCCCCGCTACCATCGACTAGCTGATAAATTTAGTCTAAAAATATTTATTAACCTAGGTCTTTACTTTAAAAGAGACGTAGGCTAAATATTGTATGTCATATTTGATGGGTTAAGGAAATCTCCGTGCCGGCGTCTGGGAAAACATCTCCAAAAAGAAGGGTCAGTAGACGTAAGCTATTGAAAGGTAGTCTGTATAGCCTCATCAGCAGTTATTTGGTGCCTAATCACTTCTTGTGGGCCGCCGCAGATCCTACAATTACCTTTAACAACAACGTAAACATCTCTAAATGCTCTACTGATGAACAGGTTATACTTAATCTTATTCGGAGAAGCCTAACGCCAACCGCGTTACCTTTAGCTCATTCCTACAACGGTCTTTGGCAAGGCGACGTTCGCTCTCAAATTGCTACTGGCTGGTCGCTACCCTTAATCGGAAAAGGATACATCGAGAAACCTATCGATCGCAATACGGTTACCTTCATTTTTAAAGCAAATGGAGACGCTAGTGAGGTCTATTTATCTGGCTCCCCAACTGACGATCAACCGATACAAATGCATCAACTTAACTATCTAGGCGCGACAAAGCCATACTACTATGTCTCTCTCAATATCCCTTTTGGTCAAATTCATCGTTACAAATTTATCGTTAATGGCACCTCTATTGTGGATCCCAATAGTTACATCAGAAAAAGGGTAAATGGATTCGAATGGTCGGTATTCTATACCGATGCCTATCAAGGACTGGTCACCCTAAACGAAGCAGAGGCTATTTTTCTGGATAGCATCGTATCAGCTATCTGTCCCTTTCAATTAGCAAATACTAATGTAAACTTCGGACAAACCAATTACATCGATAAGATATTAAGCCGTCAAGAGCATCATCACTTGATTAACTACAAAATATGTCTTCCCATGATGCACCAGGCCTTGAGCCAGCAAACGGTTTCTGTCGAGCTTATAGCCGACTACCTAAAGGCGATGGAATCAGGTGAACCTAATCACTGGGACTATCAACGATACAATAGCCCCAAACACTTTCTTAATCTGCTGCGCCGTCACAGTGTGGAAGGATCTTTTTCCCATCCAAAATATGGTGGTAACAGGGATTTTGCTGGTTGGCGCTACCTCGAGCAGCAATATGGATTTGACTGGAAGAGGTTTACGGAACAACCATTTGGAACTGAAAGAAATTATTTTGGCTAGTTTGATGATGAGGCAACTTAGAAAACAATACGATGTTATTATTGTAGGCAGTGGAGCAGGTGGTGCTCCCATAGCTCATACGATCGCTAGTTTACGATCAGATAGCGCTATACTGGTGCTAGAAAAAGGTCCACTTCTAAGGGAACAACAGACCAACAGGAAGAGCGACTTTTCGCGAGATGAAATGCTTGCCGTGGGATCTGAAAGAAAGATCACGATAGACGGTGTGACAAATCGCGGCAGCAGCCTATACTCGTCGCATATCGAACCGGATATTAATGAAGAGCCACATGTATACGTCAATCACTTTGGTCAAGAGAAAGCAACGATTGAAGGATATACCGCCCAGTGTATCGGTGGTGGAACGCAGCTATACGGAGGGGTCTCACTCAGATACTCTCCAACAGATTTTCAGTTACGTAGCTTCAACGAAGGACGAGACGTCTTAAATAGAGACACACTCGATCATATCTTTGACTGGCCGATTTCTTATCAAGATTTAGAGCCTTACTATGAACAGGCCGAACACCTTATTGGCATAAATGGGACGGCAGAGTTTCAGGAAAAACCAGAAGCACAGTTCAACTACCAGAAGCCTCTAGATCCTCATCCAATAAGTAATGTAGTGAAGCAAGGGTTTGATTCCTTAGGGCTTAGAGGATACCGCACTCCTCTGGCCGTCATTACCGAAGATCACCAGCCAAGCTCTCGAAGGGTTTCGACAAAAGACGTGGTCAATACTGGTTTTGTCAATCGATACGGTGACCCCATGGGTTTTAAATCAAATACTTGGGTTTCTTTGCTAAAGCCAATAGCAGACAAAGAAAATGTGGATATCCTAACGAACTCGAGCGCCTTTCAGATTAATCAGAAGAATGGAGTCGTCACGGGATTGAAGATTTACGACGGACTTGGTGAAATACGTGACTTGGAGTTAGCTCCAAATGGTGTATTGGTAGTTGCCTGCTCAGCCATTGAATCAAATCGCCTACTCATGCTATCTGCGGGCGAAGACCAAGAATTCTCGCAACGCATCAACAGAAATCAACTCCTCGGTCGATATTTTCAAACTCATGCTTTTGGCGGTGCAGAAACGCGCCTAAATCGCAGATTTGACAAGTCCAAATCTCTCGATAGCGATTGGGCCTGTGATATCGGTCATACCCAAAAATTCTTGGAGGAGAACCGTCTATGGGCCGGAGGAACGATATACAATAACACCTCAGATCAGGCCATGCCTCTATCATTGCTGCGCAACCACTGGGGTAAAGACTTAGATTCGGTTTGGCAAGGGTTTGAAGAAGACAGTAGCCTTTGGGGGAAACGACTGAATCAATTTTTTGATCAAGATTTTGGTACCAGACTCTCCATCAGCTTTATGGCAAATCAAATACCTCAGAGTCAAAATAGGATCTATCTTCACAGTAGAATTAGAGACAAATGGAATTTACCGGTAGCCGTATTTCGAAAGGAATGGCACGAGGCAGATCGTAGGGTTATGAATACCTTTGCAGAGCTCTGCTCTAATATACTAGAACGGGGCATAGAAGAACTTGACTATAAAGGTGAGGTTCAAAGCGGTGGAGTATACCAGGGTGATGAAGGAAATCGTCTGGCAAATCACCTTTTAGGTGGGGCCATCTTCGGCGATGATCCTGAGGTATCAGTTCTAGACCCTAACTGCAGAGCATGGAATTTCGATAACCTCTATGTAACAGATGGATCATTTATGCCAACTTCTGGTGGTGGTAATCCTACCCTTACAATACAAGCCAATAGTTTTCGGGTGGCTGATCACATAGTAAAAAGACTTTAGCAAAAGTAAAAATCCATAATCAAATACTATTAATTGACCTTCCCTCGATAGTCGCTAAAGAAAGATTTTGTGTCTCAAGATCAATTATAAATTAATAATTTCTTTGACGTTAAAGCAATATGTTTAGGATTATCAAAACTTAAGTTTGATGCATTAATACTGAACAAACCAACTAAGATGGGACAAATAATTTGAAGCTTGACGTCATACGATCGTGATTCCTCTTCAGTCAAGTTAAAGAAAACAGGCGGTACTCCGATCGGAATTCTGGAAAAAATCCAGTTTCAATCGATCAGAGGAACGGCTATGTATTACTTCGCGACAGCTTTAATCATCTCGCTCTTGTTCACATCCTGTAAACACAGGCAATCTCATAGTCATCTCCACGAGCTTTCGGACAACACACAATTCGCATCAGAAAGATACACAAATGCTTGGGACGGAGTTCCCAATAAAACGCTGACTCTAACCTTCGACGACGGTCCTTCGAACTCGGAAACCATACAAATCGCAGAATATCTGAAACAACATGGTATATCGGCCACATTTTTAGTTCAGGGAAGCCGTGCATTTTCTGCCAACGGCCCTAGCATGCTAAAGCAACTCAAGGATCTCGGGCATATCGTCGGCAATCACACCTGGGATCACCGCACGCCGAGCATCGATAATGTGACCAGAGTCGATGATCAAATTCACCCATACATCACAGACGGCATCTACCTTTTCCGAGCTCCGGGGGGTGAATGGTACCGTAGCCTTGCCAGTCAGTTTAATCAGAATGCAAAATTGAAAAAGTATGTAGGTCCTTTATGGTGGGATATTGGAGGAACAGCTCCTTTCGCAGATTGGGACTGTCGCGGCAAGCGCTCTGTCGAAAGCTGTGCAAACGGCTACTACCAAGAGTCCCAACAAGTGGGAAAGGGGATTGTTTTGTTTCACGATACTGGCTATGGCAGTGATGCAACCTACACCTTAAAGCTGGTGAAAAACCTGATTCCTCGCTGGAAAAGCGCTGGCTTTCGCTTCATTCGCATCGATGAGGTCCCGGGAATTAAGGCAGAGCTGTTGAAGACCGGTGTATATAAGCAACCGACGAGCCTCCCCGGCAAGGTTTATATGGCTTCCGCCAATCAAGGAGGTGGAGAGATCTATTTTAGAATCAATTCCCCTGGTTCCGAAGAGATCAAGGCGTGGATTGATCGGTACGAGCCAGTTTTTATCGAAGGGTCTGGCCCCATAATAGAAACGAATAGGGTTCTTAACACAGGTGGTACTCGTACCTTAACTGTGAAAGCTTACAAGGATGGAGAACTATATGCTCAGGATACTTTTAATTTTAATGTAATCCTTGACTGATTGACAAGATGTCATGACGCACCCAAATTACAGGGTGCTCGTCACGACTGAAAAGCCTCATCTGACTCTTCCAACCGACCCCAGAAATATGCCATAATCAAAAAAAAATTTCTTTGAGCTATGACATGCCTATTATCCTACTACTTCTGATCTTTAGTTTATCGACTCCCAGCTTTGCAAAATCCGTTGTCGTCGTTGTTCGGGCCGGAGCCGCTTTGGATTCGCAGTTTGTCGACTACGAGCAGATAGCGACAGAGTTTGGTTGGGAGACTGAGCATTTTCATATATCCATGGAGCCGCTGCGTGCTAATCATATTCGCAGCTATCGCGAGTTACGACGCTTTATAGAATCCTTGGATGACCAATATTCCTCCATAACCATCCTCGGTTATAGTATAGGAGGCAAATTTGCTGCTCGCGCTGCACGTGATCTTAGCATCGTAGACTCGGTATTCTTGTTAGATCCGGTCGATGGCGGCCCCCCTATTCTTCCGCGTCTATGGCCGCATTTGCCCGTTTTCATGACTCCCCTGCGAGGACAGATTGAAAAACCTAGTTGGATTATTGAGACTGAATTTGCGCAGAATAAAGGAGAATCCCGTCTTAGGTGCGTTAACCGCCAACTCGGCGCCCAACACTTTTCCAAGTATGTGTTAGAGCCCCAACTAACATTTCGATTTATTGCGGATGCAGGGCATTTGGAGGTTATTAGGCCTCCCAACGATAATTATGAAGATCCCGTTCTTGATACCTGCCCTTCTGGAAGTCGTGCCATTCCAGACATTGTTGAAGAAGCCACCGGTTATTGGAGAGAATTCTTGGCTTCTCAAACCGATCGAAATTAATTCAACAAAGAGTGCTTTGACAGAAAAAACGACAGGCAGAGGCACGCCCAAAATAGCCGTGTTTTTTCGTCTTGTCCCCTTGAGAAAAACCTAAACACCCAAAAAGTTCTGCCCATAAAACCTAAAACTATTCGCTACAGACTCAGCAGATTTAAAGCTATCTTTTTCCTCAGATTTAAAAAACTTTGGGGGAGAAAAAAATGAAGTCTTTACTTGTACTTATTGCAACATTCGCCGGAACCGTTGGATTTAGTCGCGATCCTTTGCCCAGAATAACAGCATCGTCAGTCTGTGATCTAAACGGGAGAGGTTCCTTGGAGTTTTATTGGCTTTCATCCAACCAAATACCTGACGAGGGAGTTGTGGTCGCAAAAAGGCGTGGTAAAACCAAAGCATTTATTGAGAGGTTTTTGGAGCCAACGAAACAGCTCTTATCAGACCTGACCGCTTTCAAGACTGGATCCCAGAGTTTGTCATTAGGCTCGGTTATGATGTACCTATAGAGGCAACTTTCTTTAACCCCGTAAATGGTGATGCTGAGACTAAGAGCACAATTTTCTGTACAACACCAAGACCTTAAATAGGATGTATGACAAGCAAAATAGATGAATCATTTATAGTTATCGAAACTTTAAAGATGTATTTAAAGGCCAAAAGGATTTCCTATCAAGATCTTGTCGATCATGATGGGGACCTTACGGTTTCGATACTGAAAGGTATTTTTCATCGACGACAGGCTTCGCTTGAGCGTCTAGCGCAAATCTGTGCAGCAGCCAATACCTCTCTATTCGAAATCATCAATATGACACGTCAAGATATTTCGCATGAGGAATTTCTATCCTATGAACAAGAGGAATTACTTGCAAGTAGTGGCATACACTTTTTGGTTTTTAGGACTTTGGCATTCGATCGCTTGAGTCTTGATGAGGTTTGTAAGCAAGCAGGCTTAGAATCCGACGGTGACACATTTAGAGATATTTTAAAAGATCTTGAGTCGGTAAACCTTATTGAGCGCCATCCACAATGTGAAGTTAAAGTTGCTTTTAAAGGCTCTCTAACCTGGAGACCCGATGGTCCTTGGATGCGAAAGCACTACATCGACTGGTCGAAGAATAGCTCTCGAAGAGTACTGGATACGTTAGGCGATCTAAATACCTTTAGCCGCTTTGGTTTTTTTAGTCTATCGGACCAAACAAAGACCGAGTTATTTACGGAACTGAATAAAGTTGTCTCTAAATATATAAAACTAGCTCATTATCAACACCAACTGAATTCGAGCGAGCAAACAGGCCTATCTTGGAAGTTTGAGATTACAAAGTCTAAACAATCCACAGCTAGCTATACCAATTTGGACTGATATGAGACATATTCTAGAGGTTGATTCATTATCTGGTGAAGTACTGAGAGAAAAAGACAACCCTATCTACCAAGGTAATGATTCACCATTAGCGTGAAGGAAACGTCCAGAGTTACCTAACTGATACTCGTCGATTCTCTTGAGCAGGAGCTCAGCAGATTCTAAAGGCGTTAAATGACCAGTTTTCCCTGTCATATCGGTTTTTACCAAACCAGGGTGCAGTAAAGCTACGATAATACCTCTTGGTTTCAGGTCAATCGCCAAGGACTTAGTTGCGGCATTGAGAGCCGCCTTTGACATGCGATAACCGAAGCTCCCTCCTGAGCTGTTGTCAGCGATGGAACCCATTCGACTCGTTATCATCACCAATTTTGATCCTTGCACCAGCTTTCTCTCTAAGGCTTTGCTTAGGAGCAGAGGACCTACAGAATTCACTTGGAACTGATCGAGAATCGGCTGAAACTCGAGGCCATCCCAGGGCTGTGACCGCAAAAGACCCGCGTTATTGATGAGAATATCTATTTGTTCAAGTTCTATTCTATCGGATAAAGAAAGGAGCGAGTCAGGGACGGTTACATCGGTCCCTTCTAGGACTTGTGCGCCACTGCCTAACAACTCTGGAGACGCCTTTCGACATAATCCAATCACGTGGTGGCCGCGATTTAGATAGGCCTTACAGAGCTCAAGCCCGATACCACGGTTCGCTCCAGAAATAACGACGTTCATAAACTGCTCCTAGGCATGCTGTAAAAATCAACAACCGATACTAAATGGATTTTGATTAGGTTTCAATTTGATGTTGCTCAGTGATGCCACAAGAATACATCAGTTCGTAGAGAACCTATAGGATATGAAGGAAGCTAGGTGTCTCAGATATAACGGCTTTATCCAGCTTTTGGATATTTTTGCAGAATTTTTTCAACGATATTCAAAAGTTTGGTAGGATGAAAAGGTTTTAAGATCCAAGCCAAAACTCCGACTTTTTTACCAATGGCTTTAAGTTCGTCGTTTCGTTCGGTAGTCAGCATAAATACCGGCTTTTTTTCGTAGTTAGGATCATCGTTGAGCTTACACAACATCGTGATTCCATCGACTCTCGGCATGTTGAAATCTAAAATAATTAGCGCAATGTCAGGATGATTCAAAGACTTATCGATACCATCAATACCATCCACCGCCTCGATGACCTCATGGTTATTTTTCACCAATAACGCCCGTAATTCCTTTCTAAGTATCTCTGAGTCATCTACGACGAGAATTTTAGCCATTCAAGACCTCACGCATGGATTTGCCTTCAGAAATTTTACCACGTATTTCAATTTGGATCATGGATAGATCCAAATTGAAGGAAAAAATTCTGTTTTATTGAGTAAAATCAGACGAGCATCCCAATTCTCACATCAATTAGACATCAGAACCTAACCGTCTCGCAACTTGGTGTAGTAAATCCACAAAACTGACAGTCATTGCGAAGGAACTTCCAAAACCCCCGATCACAAGTAAAAAACTTCCCCTCTCCCCGATGAGCTGCAGGGCAAGCGTCTATTCGTCTTTCTCCCCTGTCGCACTCGATACCGTCACCAAGAAAAATACGAATGTCTCCGCGAGAAAGTATCTGTATTCGAGAGCAATTATCGAAGGGAGGAATCTCATCGTTTATCATTTGCTCCGCCTCACGAACGATATCATCGTTTATAAATCGATCTGAAAAAATATTGTGAATAAAAGCTGGAATAGGAACAAATCGTAGATAGTCGTAATCATCATCCCAGTCCACTATCCTAAGGCTAAAGCCATCTGCATTGCAGGTCGGAAGTAAATCTATAGTGAGTTTAACTCCAACATTTGGCCCCGATATTTCGTAGTCTAGATCAGCAACAATCCTGACCATATTACTCCGACGTTTGGACACTTCCACGGAAACATTCTTTGCTTTTTCGACTTCATCTTCAATTAGTTTTTCAATCTCATCCTCAATAAACTCATGACTTACTGTTATACTAACGTCGTCTTGTCCATAAGACGTAGCGGCAACAGTGAGAATTAAGCTAAGAAAAAAGGATCGCATTGTAAGAATCATGGTTTGCTCCTAGTTCTACATATAGTTAATGATACACCTCAGAAAAGCGAGGGTAGGTTTTTACATTGGAAAAACGCACCCGAGAGATTAACTATGCATCAAATTTTCAAAAGCTTTTCTGTGAATGGAATTTGTGAGGGAATCGTCCTTAAGTCGGGCAGCACGCTTATCTCCAAACAAAAGAAAAATATTGATCTAACTTCTTTTACTTTCAAGCAAAGTCGGTAATAGCCAACCTTAAAAAAGAAAATTTTGCATAACTCCCGATACCGAGGCGTTATTTTTACTAGATCGTTAATTCTATTTTTGAATGGCAGTCTCTCATTTCCAAAATCATTGAAAGGAATACCATGAAAATTTTTCGCGTAATCGGAATTGTTTTAGCTAGTGCCACCATACTTTCTGGTTGCGCCATTTTCGAAGCATCGGATACCGCTAGCGAGCCACAAAGCTCTGGTAGAACTAGTATCCTCATGGAAGCTCAGCCCGTGTTTGGCGTGGTCATAAGACCATATACCGGAACTTTTGGCCCCCTAAGGGGAGCGCAAGTTGATAAAATTTCCGTTCCCGGGGCAGCACAAGTATTTATTGTTAATTTCGTAAAAAATGATTTTTCCTTAAAAGACTGCGGCAACCCTAAAGCTGTAGTAAGAGTTGGACAAGGCGGCGAAACTACTCCTGAACAACTTAAAGAGATCTTTGGCACCTCTAACCCTACAGGACAAGTACTCATTAGGGCCTGCATCACCTCATCGGATCCCGTTGATCGTTTCTTTCTAAATATCAATTGGAGTCGGCCCAATAGCAACGCAAACCTTGCCTTATCCCAAAACATATCAAACGTTTCAAGCGTAGGACTAGCCGCTAAATCGAACAAAATTATCGGTAAAGGCGGCTGCATCAACACATCAGACAGAAAACCTGTCGTAGAGGATGGTTTATTCAAATGTGATCTTCAAGGTGAGGTCTCCCAGCTCGAAGGACTTGGGATTTTGAGCAGCATTGCTAGCAATGGTCGAATAAAAACTAAGATTGAATGGGATGTATTTGAAATTCTTTTTTCCATCGACGAAAACGAAATGAAATTTCCAAAAATCAAGGCCACAATTACGGCTGAATCTCAGTCAGGCAGAAAAATCGACGGGACCATGGTTCTCGAACCAACTGTGAGTTTTGAAGGTGATGATCTTTGCCAAGTTGAATTTAAAGACATTGCACTAAATTTTGAGGAGATTAATAGTCCACAGTTATCATCGTTTCTCACTCGAAGCGCTGGCATAGCCTTAGAAAACAATGAAACACTCAACAGATTGCTGACTAAAGTGGTGTCTGATGGATTTATCAATTACATCCCAGATCTTTTAGCCTGTGAAAAGTGATTCTTAATAACAAATACAATCAATTAGAAAGAGACCTATCATGTTAAAGATACTTGGAATTCTTATTTTTGGTTTTGGGACTTCTTACTCAGCATTCGGCCAAACCACCTATGAATGCCTAAATACGAGAGATGGAAATGTTGCAGTCAGCGATGGAATCATTCGTTGCGATCTTCAGATCCAGATTAACGATTTAGAAGGCATGGGGATCATCGATTCCATTTTTGATAAAATTGAGTTTCGCCAGGATATTAATCTCGATTTTTTTTCTCTCCTTGCCTCCATTGAAGACGATCGTATACGACTCGATTCACAAGCTGCCATAGCAACAGGATTTGCCAGGGGCGGTCGAACTATGACTGCATCGATTACCTATAGCCCATCCCTCCTATTTAGCGGTCTAGATATTTGCGAGATGCAGATAACATCTGGTGAACTAAATATCTCGCGATTGGAAAGTGACCAACTACCTCCCTTCGTTGAAAACTCAATCAAACGGGTGGCAAATGCAAATTCAGATATTCAAAACATTTTGGTGGATGTCACTTCGGCCTTTGTACCAGTGATTCAAGAAGCCATTTTTTGCCCTTAAACAGAGGAGTTATTATGAAACACTTATGCACGATATTGTTTTTGACCCTAACATCCCTAGCGACACCGATCTTCGCTGATGACGATGTTGAAGTGACCTTCAATCAGAGTTTTATACGAGAAAGCATTAACAAAGAAATAGCAAAGGAATTTGAATCTATCATTGACGATATTCGTCGTGATTTTGATCCAAATCTACCTGACGTTAATGTTGAAATAACAGAACACTTATTACAAAGAAAAAGCTCTACTTCTATCGGCAGCAAATTAGAAATCAAAGCTGTCGCTCAGACTAGCGACGCCAATGACTTCTTCAACATCGATGCAGATTTCGGCTTTAGCTTTGGCTGCAGTGGTCGCGACCTCGATGTCAAATTTAAACTAAATAACCTACAGATTTTTGAAGACATATCATATCCAGTCGATGATATCTAATTAAGGGTTAATAGTAAGATAAGAGGGTTACTCATTCGACTAGGCAATACTATCGAGGATAAATTCCCACTATCCTCACGTATTCGTTGCCCAAAGGTTCGCGTTCAGAGAAACTTAACCATTGTCATGACAGTAGATCTAACACCTCGTCAATGTAACGAAGGACAGCGACGTACACGAGCTTGTCCCGAAGCGATGGAAGGTTCGGGTACGCGGTTTACCTGCGACAATGGTTACTGGAAACAAATTAGCTATGATTGCAAATTGATTACCGACTGTAACAGGTCAAATTTGTTCCAAAACTCTCCAAGCCAAAATCCTCAGTTTTGTCTACCAAATACTAGTCCAAGATTTTAATTTTTCCTATAGAGCCTTCCATTCAAGGAAGGCTACTCCAAGAAAAGACGCATGGAAATTGGACTAGAGAATAATCGAACAACAGGTAAATTTTAAAAATTTTTCATAAAACAGTAGCACGCCATCTTCTAGAGGTATATGAGAGTATAAATATTATTTATATGGGTTTCCGATCCAATTTAATCATGGAGAGTGAGATTATGTTTCTTTTGTACACAGGAGTTTTACCCAAATTTATTTGTACAGTGCTACTAATGACAGTAGTGTTTCTAGAATCACTGACTGCGCTTGGATTAGATCATTACCCTTACCCGTTCGAAAGCTGTACCGTCGACCAAGAATCCAAAAGATATATTTGTGTTCAAAATTCAATATCAGGCGCGGTTTCCCACGGCAAATCGTTCGTTAAGTATGGGAATTGCGAAATCGTCCGCAATCAACGCCCTTACTGGTATTCGAAACCAGTAGGAGGAGACGACCCGAATGATCCTAGACTAAAAGATCCAGTATTTAAAACTGAATATGATTGGGTAGTTTCACAGATTAGATCTGTGGGTTGCTCATGCTGTCATACTCCCAAAGCAGGAGTAGCTCCCACGGGTTGGGATATTGACAGCAAGGGGGTTTTTACCGATCAGTTATCAACTTTTGGTTTAGCTGTATTTGCAGGTGAAAATGTCGATTTCGAACGAGTCTCCAAATTTGATCCTCGCGAAAACTATGGCTTTGCAATGACATTAACGGCAGTACCCACTCAAGATCCGGAAAGATTCAAGTCATTTTTCGATAAAATAATTCAAGAACGAGGAATTACTCAAGATGAAATCAATCAACAAAGAAGGTTTCCTGGAGGGGTTTTCGATTTTCTTTGGGAACAACCAACGGTTGAATGCGCCGAAGGTATCGGGGTAATGCCAGACGGTACGATACAATGGGGCTCTGAATCAGCAAGATATATTTGGATTATGAATGAAGGGAGCCCAAATCCTTTAGGACCTCCTTCTCTGGATACTCCTAGCGGGACAATTTGGAAAGTTCGGGTGGTACCGTCTCAGCGTCCAGTTTTCTCCGGTCAAATTTATGGGGAACGCGGCATTGGTACGATACAAGATGTACCCCGATACTCTAAACCTCAGCCCTTGGAACTAGGTAAAACCTATAAACTCTATGTCGCAAAAGATATCATCAAACCTAACGTGAATTGTACGTTTGTATTCGGCGATATCTAAGATGTTTAATAAGACTTGGAAATATCGAGTCGACGCGAAACCAGAAACTTTCGGTGTTATGTCTGTTCGATCTGCCGGCGTCCTTATGTTGTTTGGTTTAGGCTCGATTGTAATTAATAAAACTAATAAGGTCGTACCTTATTTGACAACCGAGGTTACTCTAACACCGTTCAAGCTTTTCCAATCATTGTTTTTCTTAGTCTATGCTTAGAACCACTCAAGCTATCTCCGAATTCCGTTTGAAAGGCGGATAGCAACGCTGAGGGTGAACTATACCCCATTCGATCAGCAGCGTCGGCAAGCTTCAGCCCGTGAAAACAGACAAGTTCTTTGGCTCTATGAAGTTTCATTCTTCGAACGAATTTAGCTGGTGAAATCTTAAAGTATTTTAGAAAATGACGGTTCAGAGTAGCCTCCGAGATGCGAGCATAACAGGCTAAGTCGGGAACAGCTAGAGGCTCTTCCAGTGATCGACTAATGTACTCGATCAGTCGTCGGAGATTTGTCGGCACCGAACGGGTGGCTACTGGTGAGGGTAGTACCCCATGAAAGTGGCGACCTAGATCTTTTAGTCGGCAAAAAAATAGCTCCTTGAGAATTTCAACTTCAAGAAAATCTACAGCTCCGTCCACTTGTAGCCGTGTTGTCGCCAGCTCAAAAAGGTATCGTTCAATAACTTCCTTTAACCATTCATGCTGACGATAGTTATGAACTTGATTAAGAAACGTTTCTTGCCCTTCATGGGTTGCTAGCCCCTTGCACTTTTCTATTAGGCGACGTCCCGCCTCACGAGAAAAACGAATGATAGCGAATGAGGCATAGTCTGCACGAACGTGAATATAGATAGATTTGTAGTAAGAGGGTATCAGTAATAATCCGCCAAAATCTACATGAGTTATCAATTGTCTGGCTATTGTTACGTCGAAGCTACCGCGACCTGTTGGCACAAACAGCATCACATCAGAGTTTCGAAAGCTTCCCTCAAATGGGGTAAAAGTATCAAAATATTCGACGCTTAGTTCTTTTCCAACTCTTTCGTTTCTAAGGTAGTCTCCTAACCAATCCGCCATTGTCCTTCTTCCAGCTTCTAGGGTTTTGATGACTGAAACTCGTTATAATATGACTGAATCTAGATATAAACTAAAGATTAGTCCTGCTAGGCTTTCCGCGAAAGTTTCAAAATCATGTTTTTAGGAGGCAAAATGAAATCACTATTTTCGACAGTTATCTTAACCATAGTTAGCAGTTTGGCTAGTATCAGCATAGCGGAAACTCAAACCCTAAGCCGATATGTTGAACACCCAAAATTCAATACAAGAATCCAAGCCGAGGTCAAAATTGACGAGGCGAATCATCGGGCTTCGTTAAAGGTAGAATACAGGTCTGACCTCGACTATTGCTACTATGGCGGTGACCAAAGTCCTCCCGATCTTCACATCCAATTCCAATTAGGAGAAGGCGAAGACTCCTTGTTTTACACTTATCCTATGGCAATCGGTGGTTTTTGTTCACAGGATAAACGAGCCGTCTTAACGATGGATTCCATCAGTGGATTCAGACGCATGTTCCAACATTGGGATAACGACCCCCTTGCATGGGAAAAAGTATTTCCCCTATCAACTGAAGGCTTTCGCTGGTATGCGATGAAAGTCTCATTTATGCGAAGTCAACAGGGAACTGGTATCGTGACTGATGAGGGTGATTCACAAGGATATGAGATTGTGTTCGAATAATCTAGAATTGAAGCATCATGAAATAGGCCTAATCAAAATGGTAAAAAAAATTTCTAATATTTGACGTCAAAAAAGATCGAGTTTTCTGATAAGAATTTGCTTGGATACTAGATCACCAGAGAGATCTGGTATCTAGGAAATCGTTCAATGGAAAATTTATCAACCTAGAGATAGACACCAACCCAAATTCTAAATAGCCTTACTCGAGGGTCGTTTATTGTATCCTGTACCGCAACCGGCATAGACGTTCCATTATTCGAGATATTTCGTCTGACTACTTTCAAGGGAAGATGATAAGAAAACCAATCTATTCCAAAGTAACTTAATTCGTTAAGTTTCCAAGAATGGCCCATTGTTGCGATTGATGTAAGGTAGATCATATCGAAGTCTCCAAATACACTAGATAATGGCGTTTCCATCTGAAAAACCTCACCGGTTGCATGCGTTATCTGAATAGCTCCAGAAACCCCAAAACCACCTCCAAGTACCGCTTTACTTTGTAGAGCAAGGCTATGAAGGGTCATATCAATCTCCGAAAAGCCCCACAGAGGATAACCCTTATTGGTAAAAGATCCAGTGAAGTAGTTATATATGAGTCCTATATCAATTTTTTTAGTATAGTTTTTCGAGTAAGATAGGCTGATATCGCTACTTCGAAAAGTCTCGGAGACGGTATCTAGAAAAGGCGTAATACTCCCATAACCTAAACCTAATTTATCCTTACTATTATTGCTTTTGGCAAACGACTCCTGCATCGTAATCAGCATTACAATGAATATTGAAAATCGGTTCGAGAAGAATCTATGGTAAATCATAGCTCCATCCTAGTTGTGGCCCCCAGGGATGACGCTCAAAATATACCGACTTATCAGAAAGATAGCTTTTTATTTTGGTATTGATGGCTTCGATATGGGGAAAGGTGAAAGCATCCTTCGTGACTCCAATCATTAATCGATGCTTCGAAAATAACTTGTATAGAAACGTAAATCGATGTCTGATAATGGTGAATCTATTCGTGTAGTTCTCAGAATCGAACTTTAGAGATCTAGTTTTAAGTATACCTGTATCAACCCTCCACTCGGAATGATCCAATACCGGCAGGCGGAGCCCAAATGACATTCCGAACAACAAATTCCCTTGGGTATTACCTAAATGAAATGCTGAGTAATAGTATTGTGTACCGGATATCAAGCTAACTGCAGTAGACTGGATATGATCGGTCCAAAACTCCATTTTGCGAATCCCGTTTCGAACAATCATGATGGGAGCTATAGATATTCCTTTGACATTATCAGCAATATTGACAAGCCCAAGTTGTAAACCTCTTGCTTGTCCCCCAAAATTTACGAGTCCAAGTTGAAGCCCATAAAGACTTCTCGCATGATTCAACAATCCAACTTGAACCCCAACGATCTCGCTACTAGTATTAATAGGGGCAACCTGCCCCCCTTCCATTGTGCTCCCATAATTCAAACCACCAGACACTTGGACTCCTAGTGCCTCTTGAAATGCGTAGTTGAATGCAGGAGATACCATCACTCCTTTGAAATCTTCGACAAAATAGCCTCCAAGCGAAAGAGTGAGGCCGCTCACCCTCGGTGCATAGCCCATGGGCAAGCCAATCGCAACGGTACTAAGCTCATTGTTACCATAGAGGCCAGGCTCACGATTGCTAGGCCATATCGAAACCGTATAACCAACCTTTTTGTAAAATTGAGGGTATTGATTGTCGCCCCTACCTACTGCGGCTGATCGATCGAATCGTGTAAATATCATCTTATCCACAGATTTGGTTTCCTTCTTTCCAATCGTAAACCGAGAGACAAAATAGTATTCGCCAGCTTCATAAGTAAGAATATATTTACCACCTTCTAAACTTATCTCTCTAGGGTTGGAATTGGTCTGTTCAATCTCTGCAACAAGAGTTCCATCATCAGCACGGATGAAGAATCGTCCAGTTTTTTTGTGAAACCTGAGCCTCGAACTACGTCCTCGAAGGTCAGAAAGAAACAAGTCTCCCATCCCGGTGAGTTGGAAGTCATAGGATGGATGTTGAACACCTACTTTTGACCCCACGGTATGATTGATCGTATTCTGATAGGTATACTGGTAAGCCTCATGAATCGTTATCCTTCGATCCCGATTAGCATCGGCTGCACCCTTGAGCCCGGAAGCAAGAAAATGTGTGAAAAATGATCCTTTCAAACTGGCTGATTCCTGAGAATACTCATCGGCCGAACTGGATGTAATAATTGCTAATCCTTCGGTTTCGCTAAAAAGATTTTTAAGGAACCCAGGTCTCTTTTTTCCTCCTTTTGAAACAATCAGAGATCCTGACTCACAGGAATCGAGAATAATTACCTTAACCTTGGCGTTCAAACGTGAAATATGACGTCTGAGCTCCTTGTAAGTTAGCGTGTCATCATTAATCAGTAGTCCCTTACTATTCGAATGGCCAGAATAGTAGAAAAAAAAAGTCGGTGACTCCGTGTTTTTCATCAGCTTCTTAAATCTTTTAATGGATGCGATTATAGTTTTTTTATTTTTATCTAAAACCAAGAGTGTATTTTTTGGGCTAAACCCACCTACCTGCCTTAAAGTATCCGCGATAGTTCGAGCATCATTGCCAGTGTATCTAAGTTTGACACGATCAGCCCCCCCATCGTTAGCTCCTATGATGAGAGCAAAGCGATCACTAGGGCTCTTGGCGCTAGCAAATTCAACGAGCATAAAAAATGAGAATAACCCTAACCAGATGATATTAAATATCATTTTTATCATCTTTTCACTTTCTTTAGAGTAAATAAGTCGATGTAAATCTGGTCGGAAACTTCCTTTTTTAACTCCCCAACGGGAATTGGCTTTTTCTGTCCTGTGAGTTTGGACCGAAAATCACTAATTTCAAAAGTCGAAATACTAGAAATAAAATAAAAGCTTTCAAATGATGGTGCATCATCAAGTTCATATGAATGTCCCAATCTTACCCTACTTTTTTTTCCAAGTTTTTCTGAAATATTTCCTGATTCGGGGAAATGCTGAGTAACTGCACCATTTCCGTCCAAAGAAAGAATGACGCCGTAATTCATTCCGCTTGGGCCATACTGGAGTTCGACTAAGTCTCCAGCTGAAACAGTATCCTGATCCTTTAGCTGTGATATCTTTCCATGTTTTTTGATTGACACATAAATCTTAGGGCCATCGCTTTTTAATAAAATATCATCATTTTGATGCTGCCAGAGTCTTGGAAGAAAAATGATCATGCAAAACGCAGCAGCAAGAGGAAAAAGAACTTTAATGTCCCACTGGATTCTAGATTTTAACTCATTTTCTGTTGGCTTCAAACCGGAATTGGCAAAAGGATAATTACTAAGAATGCGCTTGTTATCTCGAAAGAGACGTTCAACTCTTTCGTCGAGTGACTTTTGGTCCATACGTTTTAATATTGCTTTTATTTCATCATCAGAAGCTTCACCAAGGGCATACTTTTCAATGAATAAATCTGGGATTTCATGATTATCTCGATTCATGATGTTCCCTCTCTTGCTCAATAACGGTAGATTTGAAGCCTCTCAATCGTTTCCTAACACCAGATACAGATAATCCAACCTCTTGAGCTACCTCCTCTAGGGTCATGCCGTCAATATAATGATAGGTTGCCATAACTCTAGTCGATCGGGGAAACCTTTTTAGGATACCTCTGGCAAATAGCATTTCGACTGAAGAATCATTGAGACTGCGTTCGCAGGCGATTTGTACAAGGATATTTTGATCGGTTTCGTGATTGCGACGACTTCGTTTTCGAATCATATTCAGACAGGTGTGAGTTGCAGCTTGGTATAGATAGGAACTAGGTCCATCCTCATTCAGTTGATCTTTCTTTTTGTAGAACCGTCATAAAAACCTCTTGCATGGCTTCTTCTGCCTGTTCTGGCTGCCCCAATAGCTTAACGCACTCCGATAAACCATTGGTGCATAGGTTTCATACCAAGCTTTGACGTCCATTCCATGACCTTTTGCGGGTAGCAACGAGCCCGAACTCTCACTGGAGTGGATCGCCGCTGACTGTTCAAGTCGACTAGCTTTTAGTCTTGATACAGTATACCGTATTCATGAGAGACATGATCCCCTCCCCGTCATAGTCTTTTGTGTAAAACACTTGCTCTACTGGCAACTCTTCTTTAGTAAAGGAGTAGGTTGGTCCAATTCTATCTGAAAGCTCTTCGATAGTAGGAAGATCAAACGCGATACTCTGGCAACGGTCTTGAGCCTCTTCTTTAGTTCCGGCATTGATAGGACCATTGACCCATAGATTGCCTTGATCGTCCTCACTTAAAGACCTTCCATAATATTCGTTCATAAAGTACCGACTTTCTACAGCACCCTCTGCTAGAGCTAGCTCACGCTGCTTGTCTTTTTCGTCACTTTTCTTCTCTCCAGTGATGTCCGAACCACAAGATGTGACGGCAAGTGCGACAAACAAAGAGACTACCAGTTTAGTTACATTCAAATTCATAATATTATCCTCTATATATTCGTTTATTCTAAGATTCTTTATGTTTTATTAAATATTATTCCGTATCTTTTGCCTTCAAGCAAACTAGATAAGTCGCTTGTTTGTCTGACATGACTTTGTCTTCATCTTGATCGATTGTAGGAAAATAGTTTTCTTCTATCTCCTCTGCAGATATTCTAGTTTCTAGCTGTTCTCTGCTTGGTAGATCGAAATCAATACTGTCGCAAGCTCCCCACGCTTGATCTCGCTCGAGGTAGGAACCTAGATCGGCGCGCGCCCACTGATTTCCTTCGTTATCGACGGATACGGAGGCTAGCAGAGATCTTTGTAGACTTTCAGCCCGCTTAATCGACTCAAGATTTCTTTCTAGGTTTTCTCTATTTTCTTTTTCCTTTTTGTAGTCTTTTCCTGTGTAATCAACACCGCAGCTTGTCATCAATAATGCAGCAAGAATGAATACAGAATGAAGTTTCGATTGGCACATAGTTAAATCCTTTTTTAAAAACAGTTTGCTTAAAAGTTAACTCCTAACACCCAAGTTCTGATGTCAGCGTCCGTTGTGGACATGAGTAGAAGTCGCCAGCAACAGAAATCTGTCACCAAAAATATTCGAAAAAATGCATCTAGCTGTTTTAATTGATTTTTAATTTATTTTTGTCCTACTTGGCTACCTTTTACTCGAATTCAATAAGGTATTTGGGAAGCAGGAAGTCTAGGTTTAAAAACGTCATGATAAGGGCTAATTAAGAAAATTACTTTTTATTTACTGCTACTTAAGAAATCTAGTCTCAAATTTTGTCACAACGCAGCTCAGCCTTCGTCTAATAGTCATAGATTTGAGAGCAGCAAAAGCCTTGTTGAGATCAAATTTGTTGAATTGAAGACAAGGAACTAAACCAAGGAGCCTATCATATGTCAATAGTATTAGAGGTCGCTGTATTCTATGGAAATTCTTCGATTATTGAAACCCATCAGAGGTCTATCCACAAGATACTGCCTGAGTTCGATGGTTTCATAGATTCGATACACGCCAAAGGTCATAAGCCTAGTGTTTGGGCAGATCTTGTCCTCTGGGAAACTCTAGAGCAGGCAAAAACGGCCTCAAAAACGGTCCAGCACGACCATCGGTTCGGACCATATTTCGGAGGCATTAGTCGGATAGATGTTTTTGGGCACTATCAAGGCCTTGATAAACGTTCTTTCCAAACACTAGCCGATGCTCCCATTATCGAATTAGCAGGTTACGAACAGAATACGGATATAGCTGCACGTGAAAACATTCACCATGCACTCTCAGACTCTTCAGCAGCACTAATTAATATCCTATGCTCCAGGATCCATGGAGCGGAGGGGGCTCCAGCACCTGATTCTCTCGATCTTATAGGATGGAAGTCCATGGACGATCACCACAACGCACCTAAAAAAATTCTTGCAAGGTATCCTAAACTTGCACCAGTCTTTGATAGCAGCAAGGATATGACTATTATTGAAACGTTTTCAAACCTGAGGTGATACTTTATGAAAACACGAACGCTCGAGGATAAAGAAGATAAGCAACTCGTTACAGATGCGCTAGGTGGAGATAGAGAGTCTCTCGCAACCCTACTGAGTAGGCATCATCCAATGGTCTATAACTTCTTACAACGGCTGGTACTTAACCCTATCGATGCGGAAGACCTGACGCAAGAAACTCTGGTTAAAATCGTTACCAGGTTAGATAGTTTTAAAGGCAATAGCCAATTTCGTACGTGGGTGTTTCAGATCGCCAAAAACACCTTTTTAGACTCTAAAAAGCGTCCGCTAGAACATGCTATCGTTGGTTTCTCTGAATATGGCCAAGATCTAGACATCATTCCACTAGATGAGGACGAACTGATAGGCAATCCTGAACGTGAGCTACTTTTTAAAGAGGCAAAAGCGGGCTGCATGATGGGTATGCTTCTGTGCTTGGATAGACAACAGAGGCTTGTTTACGTCCTCGGGGAAATCCTCTCAATTGAGTCTAAAGTCGCTGCCGAAATTCTTGAGGTGTCCCCTGAAAACTTTCGCAAGTTACTCCAAAGAGCTAGGAAACATATCGTTAGCTTTATGGAAGATAAATGCGGGCTAATTAATAAATCCAATCCCTGTCGCTGCAGTAAAAAAACTAAAGGCTTCATTAAGGAAGGTTGGGTCGATCCCCTCAACCTCAAATTCACCGACACTCGCCTAAAAACCATAAAAGAGATGATTGACGCAAAGAATGATGATCTTTCTCGATTGGAGAAACAATATATGGAGCATTTTCAGAGTCATTCTTTTTTAACGCCCAAGTCAAAAAAATTGGTTGAGATCATAAATAGCTTAGGCACTAGGCAAGAGGTTTGATTTGCAGGAAATACTGAAAAAGGAAGAAGTCATACGATGGATTCAGAAAACATTCGAACATATAAGTATGAAAGAAACTTACGGAGAAATCTCTTTTTTCTATAACAAAGGAAACTCCCTAGCCAATGGGATATATTTCCTAACTATAAAGGAATCCGATGGCCCAAATGATAAATCATCTCGTTTGGATCGACCTGGAGTCTATCGGCTTTCATGGCAACTATCCAAGGACACATTTGTTCAAAAATTTGGTCCTAAACCAACAAGACCGTCTAAAGGAAATTCGATCGACGTCGGACTTAAATTGGATGAATTAGACCTGCATCTTCCCCACTCGGTTTACGGCTGGATGTGCTGGTCCATGGTTTTATCTCCAACGCGCAATACCTTTGCTAGCTTAAAGCCAACAATAATGGAAGCTTATGAAATCGCGCAGAAAAAATTCTCTAAAAAAACAAATTCGACATAAGGTTACTCTTGTAGGGACAGTTTTAAGAAGAGGGCTCAAGATGAAGGTGTCGATTATTGAGTTGCAGTCGCAAGAGTAGAAGTAGCCAAACTTTCTCGATAAAAGGAGGCCCTCCTACTTTCGACACTGCTAAGTGATTTACCACAGGTCCAACAATCAATTTTTCTGCAGAAATACAGATACATTATTGCTTCTGCCATTGTCTTATCTGATGCCCACTATGCAACTTCCTAGAATTTATAGCGTTAAAGCGACCGAACAAAAGAACGCATCTTACACCCCTCCAGCACCATTGAAGTACGCCAAAAAAGCTTGACATATAGTTTTTCCGTGTTAATATTTAATTGCTATCGACTATCGATGCAAGTTACTATTTTTAATCCATTAAATACATTTTCTATCAAAACCATTAACAGTACAAAGGCCCCCTTCATGTGTCAGACTAGCAAAAAAAATTGAGCAGTTATACCGCAGCCACTATAAAAAAATAGACCTTCAAGCAAAAAAACACAGAATGGGCCATGAGGACTCCGAAGATATTTTGCAGGACGTTTTCGAAAAGGTATTGAAAAACAAAGATAAGCTGAAGTCTATTGATTGCCCGGAAGCCTGGATCACAACTATCGCAAAGTATCAGTGCATCGATAAGTTAAGAAGCCAATCTTCCATCACTAAATATTCTGACCAAATCAAAGAGCATACCCTATTGCTCATGACAAAAAATTCTGAGGATACCATTCAAAAGGTAATTGGCTGTTTTGCGGAAAAACATTTGAATGCGTACCTCCAAAAATCCTCAAGATGTACCGAAAACTCTGTTGCTAAAAAATTCTATATGGAAGGTAAAAACTCTATAGAGATTGCAAGGTTTTTAAATATCAAGAAGAATACTGTTCTGTCTCATTTGAGGCGATTTAGAAGTCGTTACGCAAAGCAATGCCACCGAGATCGACACTAACCC
>JABSRP010000023.1 GCA_013215145.1 Pseudobacteriovorax sp. | reverse complement strand
TTAATCAGGTCCAGATTTTTGCATTTATTGTTAACTTAATATTGAATTTGAGAACTCGCCTGTTTTTCAACAGGCCGTCGACTTCTTCTGGCAGATGATGCTGACTTTTTAGAACTGTTTCGCTTCTCATGAAACTATCAAAATCGACGAGTTGGTCACTTATTGACTGCAAAGGTTTCGTAATCAATAATATCTTACTAGATACTATGAAGTACAGTAGGGATATTACTACTAAGACAGTACCTAGAAAAACCCCCGAGAGTTGATATCGAATCCGTGTCAAGGAATTGGATGATAATGCAATTATGGACTTACCCGCTAGTTCTTTCTTTTCTTCGTCAAAATATATGTTTCGATTTAAGATAAAAGAATCGAGTTTCGGCTCGTCGAAACCTAAATCACAGATTACATTCCCATCCCATGAAATAACATGAACTCGAATAATATCTTTTTCGGCAGCAAAGGCTCTACATTTTGATTTGAGCGAAAAGCTTGAGCCCGTGATTAGATCTAAATGTATATTAGACACAAACTGGTTTACTGACCCCTCGAAGCTTTCAATAAACTGGTTTTTGTAGTTATGATTTATGGCAAAGGCAACTATAATAAACGAAACAAGTAATACTACTATAACTGAAATGATCAGAGGTCTGAAAATTTTCTTAAATAGCGTATTGTTTTTTGTCACTTAAACTTGACCTCTAGGAAGTCAAGCTCATATCTATAGGACGAGGCAGGAACGACTAAATTTGGTTTGTAGAGCATTGGCAGATTGATTTGAAACCCTGGTAAGATAAACTTATTATCTTCTTCCCACATCTTCAGGAAGTTAGCCAATTCAAGAACCCTCTTGCTATAACTTTCGATTTTTCGCGTTTCGCTCACATAGGCAATTATTTCAGACCGATTAAAGACACCATATTTCGAATGAGTATTATCAATAATGGGAGTTAGTAAACCTTCCGCATCAGGGATCAGACTTAGATATCCCATATTCACTAAATCATAATCTCCCTTTAGCATATTTGGATCACCATCATTTTTGAAATCAATAAAGTCTATTTGGTACCCATATTTTTCCATAAACTTCGCATAATTCATCAAAAAAGACTTTGAGAACAGGCTGGGTTTGACAAGTATTCGGACGACCAAGTCTTTTTCAACGACATTGGTTACTTGTGATTCTTCGATTTTTCTATCGTAGTAATGCTTCGACAAAAGACCGGCAGGTATGTATGTATCGATGGGACTGAGAGTTTTTTCATTCGTTGATAGGAAAAAACGACGAGAAAGACTATTGAACCTAATCCTGGCTTTCTTCTCAGAAAACTTTGCGCTTGTGTTATAAAAGAAGTGGGATACAGCTAGACTGTCTTTATATGCAATCGTATATTCCGGAGGGATACTTCCGACCTGAGCGATCTTTGGGGAAATGACTAAATCGAGTGTTTTATTCTTCAGGAGATATTGAAAATCACTTTTGTTGTCCACGCCATATATATTTATACTCTCGATTGGTCGTTTTAACTCCGACCTCTTTTGGAACATCCACTTTTTAGGCGTGGCCTTTTTTAAAATATAGGGTCCTGACCCTGAAGTCACATCAAACTTTTTATCGAGATGAACTATGGAGAACGCAGGTACTGAAAGCACTTGTAAAAATGGCTTATATGGATATTGCAGCGTAATCGATAAAGAATATTCATCAATAATATTGATAGAGTCAATAATACGACCAGGGTTGATTTTGCCATTCACACCGAAGACATCTTTAAGAAGTTTGTAAAAGATTGACTCACCGTCATTCCAGAAATGACGACTGATCGAAAGAGCCACGTCTCTTGCCGTAACTAATTCACCATTACTAAATCTTTGATCTCTCAAGATTTGGAATACGTATTTTTTCCCATTTTCGCTTACTTTCCATTTCGAACTAGCAAACGGCCTTATAATCAGGTTTTCGTCAATCCTAACTAGAGTCTGATACATTGGTCTAACTGCGAGAAAATGATCGTAAATCCTAAAACCAATCGGATCGATTGAGTTAGGCAACTTGGTTAAGCCAATATTTAATTCAGATGAAAACGATCTTTTAGGCGCGGTGAACAGGAGGAGAATAAAGATTGATAGGGTAAAAGTCTTCTTCATAGGTAACATCCTATTTTATTCCCTCTGTAGTTCATTAGGATTTTATCTTTCGTAATATCCAAGCGAAAAATGCTAACTAACTCAAACGTAAATGGAGCTTCGTCGATGACTCGCTTGATCATCTGTAATGCTGACACGAGAAAAACACTATCATCAAATTTATGTTCCAAGGAATCATAGTCCATTATATGATTAAGCGTTGGTTCTAAATCTCTATCTGAAATCAAACATGGCTTATAGATACCTTCTTTACTGGTATAATGATAAATTGTTTTAGACTCGAGAAATCGAAAATAATAGGGAATATCACCTCTATCTAATTGTTCATTTTCACATCGTGAAAATTTCCTATCGTCTCGATCAGTAGCATAGTCAGCTGTAGGTCTAATTAATACGCGAACGCGCTGTTTTCCGATAAATAGTTCATTTTGTAAATAGTTGATAATCTGTTTTCTGTAACGACCAAGCAAGTACGAATACTCTAAATAAGATACAATGACTTTAGTGAGTTGGTTATTATTAAGACCAGCTAATAGAGATTGAGTCCCACTTTTACCATTGGTCAGACTATCGCTTTCTAAAAGCAGAGCTTGTGACAAAAGTATATTGTTTTCAAAAACGACTTCTACATCTATAGGACAAAAAATTAGACGACCATCTTTTTCATCGATCCCAAAAACGGTATTTTCATAGTGCAAGTCAGAGATTCCAAAAAAATGGCAGAGAGCAAGAACCGAACCAAAAGCCCCTAATTGTACATCCGTAAAAACGTACTCATCGAAAGCTATCTCATTAACTTTGAGTCGCTCGCACTTCGATTCGTTTGGATATTCATTTAATTCAAAGGAAAGCCTAGGGAATACGGTGAAAGGTAGGTGTAAATCTTCATTCAAGGAAGAAAAGTAAAGAGAAAGAGGGCTATCGCCCCCCAATAACAGCCATTCCCAAAACACAGTCCGAGACTTTAAGACTAAAGAGTTTTCACTACGAACTGCCCTTCCAAAATTATGGCTATCTCCTAACACTATTCTGCATCTCGACTTAATTCTGCTGCTACAAATCCTGGCTTAGAACTGTCGTGTGCCTTGTAAGAGGAATCCTCAAGTTTTTCGACATCAACCATGATATACCCATCATTTGAGTTATCTTCACTTGGTGCTGTGCTTTGCGCAGAAGATGTTGCGATGATTGCTGTCATTAAAATTTCGCTACCTAACATAGTATCTCCTCAAAAATAATCTAAAACCGGAAACCCATAGTTCCCGTTTTCTAAACTTGTTAACAAAACCATTAATCCGGTATCGCCAGTAAACAACGAGTACCTTCTTTCAGATGAGTCTTTATATTGACTTATAGCAACATTGGAGAGTTCGATAGCACGGTCTAACCATTTACTTTCTCCAGTAAGCTTATGAATTTGAAGCAATGCATATGCACTACCGCTAGTCCCATGACACAGAGATACCCCTTTAGATACGGCACCAGCTTCGTATACTAGCGAACCAGCACTCTCGAGAATTTTAATCGAGCCTCTCTCCCTCGAAACGCAGTTCGAAAGCATCGCAATGACTCCTGTCGCGCCATGACAAAAATATATTCTCTCGCAATCAACATCACCAAATTCAAATGGCCAATTCGAATATTTTACATCCGAAATTGCAGACCTGATTAGGTCATGAGACAATCTATCTGCCATAGAAAAGTGCTTTTTAGGTATAAACTCACGAGCCCTAAGAATAACTCCCAGCAAGCCAACTAATCCATGTGCTGCACCAACTAAACGATAGGGCTTGGATTTCCATTCAAATACGTAGTTATTTAGGTAATTGTTTTCAGCTGCAACCCCTAAATACTCTCGAAACTTTTCAGCAAAATCTTCTAAACCAGTTATTTTATAAGCATGAAAGTAGTATAAAAGTGAGCCTGCTAGTCCGAAAAATAGATCAGCCGGAGAATTCGCCATCGCTAATTCCGCAGGAATATATGATGAGTTTTTCTTTGCGTTTATCAGCTCCAACGCTACATCACTCATAAAAAATGAGTTTATTCCAATACCCTCGACTTCTGGTAAGCTAAGTTCTTGATTGCTATTACGCGAATATGGTCGTTCTAAGAACGGCTTGTCGAGTTTTAAACTCTCCAAAGCCCAAATAATCCCTGTAGATCCCCAGTACAACGATCGTAGATTATCCAATTCACTCGATGTGTCTTCGCGAGAAGATCTAGGCCACTTTAAGCTATCAGCGAATCGCAAATGATCGTCAACTATTTGCTTGAGAACAGTCTTTCTCTCGGTTGCAGGATACTTATTCGCTTTTATTCTGATATGCCTATCAAGGTCGTAAAGCTTGACCATATTAAGATCCCATTTAAATACTTAGAAGATTGACTAACATTACGAATCCGCCGTTTTACTAGAGTTTGCTTCGATTTATTTGAAGCTGGATCAAGCGATTTTTGAGTTTTGTGGTCTTTGGCCTTGGATTGTTAAGTAAAAAACGGATAATTATTTGCGATCGAACAGTGTCATTCGTTTACTCCAAATATTGTATCAACGCAAGCAATTTCAACCATAGATTCCGATTAACATATCCATACAACCAGTACATTATTTAGCGATTATTAGTTAAAATATGATTTTATTTTGGTTTTTTCTAAAGTTGAAAAATCCTTCTAAAACGAAGTACGAGCTAAAAAAAATCTTTCGAAATCAAATTCTGTCAGCAAATTAAATCTTCGTTTAAGGCAATAAGTATTGAAACGCAATCTGATATAAAAATAGCTACACATTGATCGGAGTATTCGACGAAATAAAGAAAGATCTCGAAACTATGAAATATACGGACAAAGCCCTTTTCGGCAACCCACTTGGGGCCTTACCTCAGCTTTTATGATGCCTATTACTGCGTCTATTTCTACAATGACAAAAAATTAATTGACCATTACAATTAAAACCATCAAATCGCCCTCTTCAGCCTAAGGAGCCCTGCCATGAAACGCAGAGACTTTGTGCGAGACTTGGCCTACATCGGAACGACCCTTAGTACTACCGGGCTCCTGACGCCTAGCCTACTTAGGGCTAACCCCGGTCTGCAAAACCTTATCAATAAACCCATCCCAAAAACCCAAGAACCCTTAAACGTCATCGGCATGGGCGCCTGGATCAGCTTCAACATCGGCTCGATCCGCCGTCTACGCGAATCACGAACAGCAGTCCTCAAGGCGTTTTTCGAAGCGGGCGGGCAGATGATTGACTCATCGCCTATGTATGGGTCGGCGGAAGACGTTGTGGGGCAGATCCTCAGCACGCTTCCCTCATCCTTGACTCAGCCTATGTTCGCGGCCACGAAGATCTGGACTTCCTCGTCGAGCGAGGGGCGGGAGCAGTTTGCTGACTCCCTTAGACTCTGGCGCCGCCAGCGGCTTGCGCTGCAGCAGGTTCACAATCTTCTGGCATGGCGGGAGCACCTTAAATTCTTAAAAGAGCAAAAGGAAAAAGGCGTGATTCGCTATATTGGGATCACCACCTCTCATGGCAGGCGGCACGACGACCTTGAGCAGATCATGCGCAAGGAGAGCATCGACTTTGTTCAGCTGACTTACAACCCTGTCCAGCCAGCTGTGGAGCGCCGGCTTCTGCCCTTGGCTCAGGATAAGGGTATCGCCGTGATTGCCAATCGCCCATTCGAAGGCGGAGAGATCATCAGAGCTGCAAAAAAACGCCCCCTACCCCCTTGGGCTACCACATTAGGCTGTCGCAACTGGGCTGATTTGATCCTAAAATACACGGTATCTCACCCAGCCGTCACCACAGCTATACCTGCCACCTCCAAGGTCGAGCATATGAAGGAAAATATGATGGCACAGCAGGGCCGGCTTCTGACTCAGACCGAAAGGCAAAAAATTCAGACCCTCGTGCGATCGCTTTGATGGAAGACTGGCTCTCATACCGTGTCCGTGATTTTATTATGCTGTCGCCGGAGGCCTACGTTGCGGTATTGCAGGATATGGTAGTCCAAAACCCTTGGATGAGTCCTCTTGGTCTAGCGCTTATCTGCCTGACAGTTTGGAATTCTGATCCCATAGGATTAACGAAAGACGCTAAACATCGCGGCATCGTCGCCTTGATCTTGCTTGCTCATGGCTACCTTTTTTTACAGTCTAACCTAAGCCAACTCACTTGGGTTGCCAAGCACTTAACGCTCTTACTGCTCCTTTGTTTACTAACGATGCTTGTTTCAGCATATGTGGGACGTAACCATGCAAAAGCAGAACCCATCAGCAAACCTGGCCTCTGGACGATAGTCTTGCTGCTGGTCACGCTTTTTCCCTGGGAGATGCTCCTCTTCGAAGACTCTGGCATCATATGCGGACCCATTGCCAGCCCGATCAGCCTTGCGACTTATTGCATACTCACCCTCGCTCGTTTAAAACGAGACGTCTGGCTTTGGATCGCCATGCTTGGACTGGGGCTGTATCTGATAGTTTTCGCAATTTTATATCAGCAACTAGCTATGGGGTATTAATCCAGGACAAATAGCCCGTAAAAAGCCGTGCAAATTGATCAATCCCAGCAGCAACCTTACATAAGGAACCCCATCCTTGAACCCAACAAAATCAAAAATCATCCAGCAGCGCATCCACAGCGCCAAGCAAATCCTAGACAAACGCCAACCTCTGAATCAGAGACTATTTCTGACTAAGCTAGCCATCATCTTTCTAGCAATGGCGATGCTGTTATGGCAGCTAGCGCCTGTGACTAAGTCCTTGCTCTTGGCACTGCTACTGGTAGGGTTTGTAATGGTGGACCTCTATCATCGCCGTAATATTAAGGTGGTCCAAAACAAAAAGACTGCGGTGAATTTCTGGCAAAAGCACCTGGCCCGCATCGACGGCGATTGGGTGGGGAGTGGTACCAGCGGCTCTCAGTTTGCTCCCAAGATGCATCCTTATGGCTCTGGCGGCCTAGGGCTCTTCGGTGAGGGCTCTCTTTATGAATACCTTTGTTTTGCAAGCACTTGGTCGGGGCAAGAGACTCTCGCTAAGTGGCTCTTGGAAAAAGAGCCGCCCGCTGCTGTGATAAGGCGTCAAACCTCCATCAAGGAGCTTAGTGGTCTTTTGGATTTTCGCGAGAGCTTAGCCGTCTCAGGGGATGCTTCCAAGTCCAAGGGTGCGCGGTTTCATCTTGACGATTGGCTTAGCAAGGCGGACCGCTTTGCCGCAAAGAGTCTAAGGACATGGACCTGGATTGCTATCTCTATGGCGGGAGCTGTACTAGCCTTACCGTATCTTGCCTACTGGAACACTGCAGCTCTGGTTTTGATACCGCTGTTATGTTTGCTGCATGCTTACCTTCGCAGCAAGATGAAAGCCCCCGTGGAAGCAATTTTATCGCCTTTAAGCCGCTCGCGAGCAGAGATGTCAGCGATCGCGAACATACTCGAAAGCGTGGGCCAGCAATCTTTTCAAAGCCCTGATCTGAAGGAGCTTCAAGCCCTGGTAAGCGATGGTGGTCGGTCGGCAAAGGCGATTCGTAGTTTTCATAGGCTGCTTAGCTCGATGGAAAATCAGCTCAACCCTCTGATCGCTATCTTTTGCTACATGCTCTTATGGGATGTGATCCATGCCTTACTACTAGAGGCCTGGCGCATGAGACACAGAGCCCAGCTGCAGCGCTGGACCAAGGGGCTTGGCGAGATCGAAGCTTTGCTTGCGCTATCGACAGTTGGGGTGATTGAGGATGATCACTGCTATCCCACGCTCTCACAGACTGGGGATATCAAAGTTGGTTTTGAAAATCTGAAAAATCCACTTATCCCTTGCCGACAGCGGGTGGGCAACGACCTCACCATCACCGACAGAAAGAGCTTTTGCATTATCAGTGGATCGAATATGGCTGGCAAAAGCACCTTTCTGCGCTCTATCGCCTTAAATATCATCTTAGCTCAGAGCGGAGCTCCTGTGCTGGCTAGCTCCTTTGTCTTAGGTAATATTCAGCTGGGGGCAAGCGTCAGCACCCATGATTCCATATCCGAAGGGGTATCGCGGTTTATGGCAGAGATCACTCAGATCGCCTCGTTTTTATCAGCAGATAGCAATAGCTTTTTTCTGATAGATGAGGTCTTTAGCGGTACCAACTCCTTTGCCAGAATCACAGCTGTGGAGCAGATCTTAAAGCAGTTTCTGCCTAAGTCCTACTCGGGTATCATAACCACCCATGATCTCGAGATCACTCAGATG
This sequence comes from Pseudobacteriovorax sp., assembly GCA_013215145.1. Classification (GTDB taxonomy): domain Bacteria; phylum Bdellovibrionota_B; class Oligoflexia; order Oligoflexales; family Oligoflexaceae; genus DT-89. The sequence continues at coordinate 140,121 of JABSRP010000023.1, read as the reverse complement.
AGTGAGAGGTTTTCAGATAAGGTGCGCAACTATCATTTTCGCGACGACGTTTCCTCAGAGACGGGTCTGTCGTTTGACTATAAACTGAGGTCCGGTGTGGTCCCTCATAGCAATGCACTCAAATTGATGAAAATGGTGGGGCTTCCCGTAGAGGATCATCTAACTAAAACAGAAGGACAGGCTGGCAAGACTACTGACAGCCCGTAATATCATCAGCTAAGGCGCCTGGCTCGATAGAGATCACCTGACTGCTAAGATCTCTGCAGTGAAACGGCACCTCAAAATCACCGACATCCCTAGGAGAGCTAAAAGAAAACCGTAGAGGCTCACTGCCAGAGATAAAATCCTGGCCATCATAGGGAATCACAAAGGAATACTGCTCGTTAACTAGAAGTTCTTTCAGAGGAATCTCCTCGTCAAAACCACTGTAAGTCAATGAAAAGGTAACAAACTCTGGGTCGACGACACGGCCATTGAGCTTGATGCCCACACTTACAGAGTCAGCATAGACCTCGAATCGCAACACCTCGATGCGAAATCCCGTCACCGCATCCGTATCGATCGTAGGGACGCGGCCAGGGTTCGGTCCGTTCTGAGGCCTTTTATTGGGAAACGGGTTCGTCTCGGGAGCCGGCAGATGCTGGCTTGGATCCGCCCCCTCATCGTCTTTTTTCTCCGTCTCGGCCCTTGATTCACCGGCTTCACCGCCAACCGTATTGAACTCCGCGGTTTGATCGGTCTGTTCACTGCCACCGTGCTCGGTCTCCGGCTCGCCAGAATTAGCGCCACAACCTATGGCAAAGGCTGATAACATGATGAAGATTAAGCTGTTTAGTTTCATGGTGTATCCTCTTATCCGAAACATCACCTCTATGACGCGTCAGAGGCAAAAATGTTTCACTTTTTTTGTAAATAATTTCGATAAAAAAAGATAGTCATATTTGCGTAATTTGATTTTTTATGTCAATGATTGCAGAAAGTTGGCCGGTCAGTTAACCAGAGGCAGATTCTCTGACAAAGTTAGCTTTTGGTTCAATGGCTTATCCCTTGAACCACCATTGATTATCGCAAATTCTGCATCGGTGTATTGGGCCACTCTATACTCAGTTTGTAGGCCTATCTATGGGCTCATATTGATTGACAAGCTTCCTGGCTGCAAAAAAACTCCAATCTCAATAATCGAGAGAGTTACAAGCGCTCCTTTTGCACCTTTTAGTCCAGAAGTCGCAAAAGCTCTCAGTCAGGAATGTAAAGATTGATAGGCTAAAAATTAAAATCAATTAGATGGGTCAGCATAAATATCGTCTAAATACCTAGCGCGATCTAAAATAAAATTTAGCAACTGTTTTACAGCGCGATCGACACTTTCTTCTGGTGATTCTAAAGCTGTATCATCGCCTACTTGTAGCTTCCATCGCTCAAAATCTCTAATCTGTGCTTCGCGAATGAGACTTTTTTTACTAAGGATTAGACTAGAGAGAGCACTATCGCTTAGAGCTTCTGATCGCAGAGCTCGATAGCGTTTGGTATATTGCGTCCTAAATTTGTCTGATTTAGCAAGACGGTGCGTCCACGAACCAATCCCCACATCTCTATCTAAAATTGAGCCTTCTTGCGGATCTGTTACTAGATTCAATTCACCGAGAGACCTTTCAAAGATATAATTATTAAACGCTAGATTAAAATCCCAGACTGGTCCTAGTATCAATTTTCCATTTGTGTTTTTGTACAAATATTGACTTTTCCAAAGTCCGTCAAGATCCATGGCTAGATCCTGCACAATAAGACTTTCAATAAAAGACTGTCGATCTAATTGATCCCATATGGAATCATCATCATGATCACTGAAAATTTTTTCCTCTATATCAGAAATCTTTGCGGGTATCTGCTCTGCCACATGGCTGCTGAGATCAGAAACTCTTGGATAGAATATTGAAAAGTCTAATTGCGAAAACTCGGTTTTAAAATGAAATTTATTACTATCTAATGGATCTAATCTAAAAATAAAGCTTCGATCAAATACATTTTCATTTTCAATAAAACTACTAGGATTCTCGTTTAAAGCTAATGATTCGATTCCGATGACTTCCATTAGTAGGTATAAGCCAATAAAATCTGCTTTATCACCTATGAAATGGTATACCTCAACATACCTGCTGGATAATGCTCTTTGCCCAGTCAATTTTGAAATTTCTTGAGCTATATGATTTCTCAACATTGATTGATCAACATAAGGTCCGTGGAGTACCCACTTGTGATTAGGTTGCATTGATAGTAGGGGAACTTTTTTGTCTTTTTTATTTCGATCCCTGATTTTAATAGAATAGTTTTTCTTTGGAAAGCTTGCAGACGACTGCCCTCGCATTTTTATTTTAATGTGATCACTATGTAGCAGCTTTCCTCTACAGTCACTGTTTTCTGTTTCCGAAAGGTCATATATTCTCAAGTAACCATCTATGCGATCACTTTTTTTTATATTTTCAGTGGTTTCAATAATTGCAACTGGAAGTTTCGCCCCATCAGCTCTGATACGCTCTATGTGTTCACATTTTAGCGGATCGTTTTCTATTTTGCGACAATTTCCCTGAAAGATGGCCAACAATCCTAAATAAATATATATTGAAAACTTCATGATAGATTAGTACTCCAATTTTATACTGAGTCTCCATAAATCTGAAAACCGCGACATGTTTCGTAAATCTCTTCCAACTTGAGTGTGTCTATACCCTATCTTGATACTAGCTAAGTCATTAACTTGATATTTTCCACCAATTTCTCCGGCAAGGTATCTATTGCTCCTTTTTGAGAGATCTACTAGTTGAGCTCCCTCATATTCATAGACCTCGAAAATAATCCCTGGCTCAAAAGAATGATTCCAATCTAAAGAAGAATGATTCGTAAATATCCTATGATTTTTAAAAGTATTTTTATTCTTAATCTGAGAGGATAGAAAATAACTTCGATTCACTACCCCTGAAATTTTAAACCGACTGCCTACGGCGATGGCTTTTTCTATCTTATTTTCTCTAACCCTATTCATCAGATTCACCTTCAAGCTAAGTCTCTTGCTTATTTTGTACCGAGAACCAAAAAATACGCTCATTGGCGAGTTGTCATTCTTCTCTGAATCTTTAAAAAGAGTCATTTTGATTTTTATTTTCTTTTCTTGAAGTGTTAAAGAAATCATGTCTTGACGCTTCGGATTTTCCCATGATGGTAGATTATCGTCATACTCAAGAGCAGCATTTAAAAAAGTATCATCCACGTAACCTTTTTTCAGATCGGTCATACCTATCTCGTCTCGACCAAACTCTATATTATTTTTCTTGTGTATTTTTCGTTGGAAGACAAGTTTTTTGATAAGTTTTTTTTGCCATTTTTTTTGCTGTTCTGGTCGGTACTGAAGCACAACTTTTGAAGAGTTATTATTATTTGAATAATTATATTCTAAACGTAAAACATCTAAGCTTATATATTCGTGGCCTCGATAAGATTGTTCATTATTCTTACCAATAAAAGTTTTTATTTCTCCTCCAAGAAGATGCTCCGATGCAAAACTTTCCCTATGAATCATCGCTAATGAAATCGCTATCAATGATAAGTTCAAAAAATGCATTAGATTATTCGAAGTTTTACTTTCCATTTGCAACTATGCAAGAGTGATAACAGGCTCTTGCTCACTTTCTCGACTACAGTTTTAGGCTAAGCTAGAGTTGAGAAGCTAAAAACTACCCTCCCAATCCTCTTTTCCTTTGAATCCATTATAAAGACGCGCCAAATGAGATTTATTGCACAGATTAATATAGCTTCTTTTCAAGGCGTCCTAATCATTGGTTTTTTTCTGATAGGATGCTGCATATTATGCTGAAAGTGAGCATCTATTCCGAAGGGATCTCGAACACTGATTGGAGGAATAGTTGGTGATCTACATAGTCCTAAAGAATCGGGCAGATATTAACTAGGAAGTAGATGGCAAGAATAATAATCTTAACTCTTTTTTTCTAATATTTGGGTTACCAATAATCGTATTTTTTTAAATTTTTGACATTTTAATCTTCGATCCTGATATTCGTTTTGAAGGAATTAAAGCAGTCAATGTATATCGCGTTGATAGCTACACAACATTCTATTCACTTAATGCACCAGGATACGCCTCCAATCACCTGATAAATTGGTCTCGGAAATCAGTGATGTACTTAAATGGCACTAAATATGAACTGAAATATGATTGGTTTGCGATTCGCATAGAGGATCAATTAGTAGGAGTTAAAAAGAACGATACAGTCAAATTTATTGAAAATCGAGTTGAGATAACTGATATGTTTTGAGGTAGTGACGTTCGTTTCTGAGGTCAGCAACGACCTCAGAAACGAACGTCCTGCTCTAACTATGTTCTACAACTCTTGACTCAATTTATTTGATGTCTATCGTCCCCATTGCAGGCTATCTTGTGGATCGAAAATTAGCAAATTTTCGATTAGCTATACTTGGCTTCAAATAATTTTTCTTTTTTATAAGACATCACATTCTGTGGATACGAACACGCGCTCAGAATCGGCGTTGCGGTAGTAGGCATTTATCGTATCAAGACGCCCTGAGTCCAGGCCATCAATGGCGATGGAAATTCCGGTGACAGCATCGTTAGCCAGGATCCAGGAACCAACGCCAACGGCCTCATAGCTATTCTAGTTAGGGGCTTTTAGTACTCAAGTCGAGTTTCAGCTAGCATACCTCCATCTGTCAGATACCACTAAGCCAGCAAAATCGTTTCTCAGCGTGGGCTATTCATCTCATCTGTCTCTCATCCAGAGAACTAAATTCGCCAACCGACCAACTCTAACTAATTTGAATTAGTAGTCCGTTGTCGACCTGTTTTAAAGTTATGAACTCGCCAAAAAGATTCTTACTGCATCTATCTAATTATATTGTTTTTGTCCTTATAGGTGACAGGGAAGTTTGAAAAAAATCTGCAATATTAGCTCAGCTAATTCATCTTTACTCGTGTACGGGCACTTTGCCTTTTAAGAAAAACAGATGGAGTCAAAAAAAACATGAAAAATCTAACTATGTCATCTCTAATAGTATTAGGCCTAGCAACTGGAATCGTTGGATGTGACAAAGACGAAAAAGAGAAAATTGTTCAAGTTGAGAACCAAGAAACTGTCAAACAACTTGAAGAAACTCGCAAGGAACTTGAAGCGGAACAGGCAAAATCTCTTTCTCTTACTGGTGAACGAGATAAAGCGGAAACAGAAAAGAAAGCCGCAGAAGACATCAAAGTTCAATTAGAAAATGATAAAACGGAACTTGAGGCTCAGCTTAAAGAAGTTGAAAAACAACTTGACGATGCTAAAGCTGCTGGTAACGACGAAGACCGTGTAAAAGAACTAGAAGATGAAGCAAAAGATCTTAACACTCAGATCGCCGATCTAGAGGATGCAATCGCTGCTAAAGATGAAGAGATTACTGCATTAAATAAAACTATTGATGACGTAAACGCTAAGCTAGAGGCCTCCGAGCAAGCATCAGTTGATCTCGCTCAACTTATCATCGAAAATATAGATGGCCTTGCACAGCAAAAAGCTGCTTTTGACCTTGTGAAGTTTATGGCTGCAAATCAAATTACTGATTTCGCTGTAGCCGCTGAAGAGATCCAAGCAATTCAGGCTGATCGTTTAGCTAAGGAAATCATAGCTAATGCTGAAGAAGATGTCGAAATTAAAAAAGAAATTTTAAGTGAAGCTCTAGAAGCAGAAGCTGCTGCGAAAGGTAGAGTTGACCTACTAGCCCTAGAAGTTAACAGCATTCTTGAGGGTCTTGATCGTGAAGCTGAAGAAGACAAGCCTCTAGTAGCAGCTATCGATGCTTACCTAGCAGGTCAGACTAAACTAAATGAAATCATCTCAACCATAGGTGGTTTAACGAATGATCTTGGTGCCCCAAGCGTTGCTTCTTCCGAACAAGTAGAGGCCGTTGAAGCCACAGGATTATACCTAGTACTAGAAACTGCTCAAGCTACTCTAGATACAAACACTGCTAAACGGGATGAAGCTCGTAATAAACTTGACGAATTACTTGCTACTACCGACGCAACAGCTGAGGATATTGCAGCAGCTCGTGAAGCTGTTCGCAGTTTCGTAATTCAAGTCCGAGCCAACACAGCGTCTAGAGACGAAGCTCAAGCTGCGGTTGCCACCCAAATAGGAGACATAGCAGTTCAGGAAAAAGCAAAAACTACTGCTACAGCAGAATTAGAAGGTCTTTCTAAAGCATACGAAGAGCTATTGGGCGTCGAAGCCACTGAGTCTGCAGAGGCTTATGCAGCGGCACAGGAAGTTAGAGAAGTAGCCGAAACTAATCTATCCACTGCTAACGACCTTGTAGCAAGTGAGTTAGCAGAAGACGCAAACCTGCAATCGATCTCCGAACTAGCAACGAGCCTTGTTCCAACTGAGGAAACTGTAGGCTCTGAAGGATAAAAAGTAGCTTAAAAAAAAGTGCCGATTTGTATTCCCAACGCCCCCTCCAACGTACTTAGCTATGGAGGGGGCTACTTTTTTTATTGAGTCGAATGAATCGGATAAAAAACGGAAAAATAGACACGCTCGATTCCGTCAAATATTTGATCCTAAGATAGTAAGACCTTTTTTATAAGACATCACACTCAGTGGATACAAACACGGGCTCAGAATCGGCATTGCGGTAGTAGGCATGAATCGTGTATCAAGACGCTCCGAGTCCAAGCCATCAATGGCGATGGAAATGCCGGTGACAGCATCGTTAGCCAGGATCCAGGAACGAACGCCAACGGCCTCATAACTGTTATCATCTAGGATATTGAGTTGACTGTCTTCTAAGTCTACCACCATGGTGTTGCGACTGAGGCTTGAGGAGGTGGATATAGCTTCTCGGGTAGCCTTTTTTTTATACCTTCATAGCGCTAGAAACTTCTAGGTTAAGCCGTCCGTACAGCTCTGATGAATCATTGCCAGCCTTTGGTCAGTGAGCTAGCGTAGAATCGCAAGACGTAAGGAGTCTCTTGGGGTTTTTTATCTTCATCGGGTTTGACCGTTCCAAAGAAGGTGACGTAGCAATCTTCGTCGCCTTGTTCGTTTAGATAAGACCATGCAACTACACCATATTCGGTATAATCCTCGCTGATTAAGCGCACCCTCTCACCGATTCTATGAGTATATTCCACTGTTGCTTCCTTCTTGATATCTCATTTCAGAGACCCGATCATCGCATAATAGTTATATGGAAGGCTAGGATTTGTTTGTTCCTCTAAATGGCGAAGGCGAATTAAGATGTAGTTGTAACGAACCACAGTAAAATAGTCTTCTTAAGGAATGGTTGGCTCGATATCAGTTCCAGGGGTTTTTTAAGCTAGGCTGATCTCAGCGGAAAGATAAGGCGCATGTCACTGAAATAGTTAGATAATTCATGGCACTATCAAACGGATTCATGATGTAAGTATCTTCAAATACTAGATAGGCTACCGCAGAAATGGATTCTTAAACCTTGGTTTTAGTAAGTCGTGGTCAAGAAAACCCTTCAAATATAGTTAAATTGCAAAAAGTCTGTCTAAAAAATAGGGTATTTCTATGCAGCAAATATTGGCCTTAAAAATCAGAGATCCGAATTTCCTGATTTGTTTTATCTATACCTAGGTTTTGTATATTTCTCTCTATACTCTATTGGACTTATTCCAAATTGTTTTTGAAAGTGATATCTAAGTATGTCAGCACCTTTGAAGCCTACAGAAAAAGCAATATGTTCAACTGTCTGTTTAGAGACTAACAGCAATTCAGTCGCAGCAATAACTCGTTCATAGTTGAGCCATTGAATAGGTGGAATCCCAGCTAAATCATAGAATCTTCGCTGGAAAGTCCGTTCTGACATTCTTGCTAGCTTCGCCATTTCAGAGATATTGTATTCCCCAGCAAGATTATTTCTGATTGAACTCTTAACCTCTGAAATGATTCTTTCTGCTTCGTCTCCAATATCTATTGATTCGGAAACTTGAGGTTGAAAACCTTGCCGATGCTCGTTTATTACCAACCTTCTAGCTATGTCGTTAGCAATCTTGGAGCCATATTGTTGTCTCACCAAATATAGGCTGGCATCGAGTCCAGCGGTGCTTCCCGCTGAAGTGATGATATTTTCGCTTTCTACGAACAAAGTCTCGTCATCAAAGATCACGTCAGGGAATCTTTGTCTTAACTTGTCTATGTACCTCCAATGGGTAGTGGCCCTTTTCCCGTTGAGGATCCCTGAAGATGCTAAAACATATACGCCCGAGCAGATGGATAGAAATTGTACTCCTCGCTCATTCGCTTCCTTTATGATTGTTAGAACTTCTTCTGGAATTCTGCTTTCAATATAGGTCCAACCAGGGACTACTATCACTTCGGCACTTTGAAGTTCAGCCAAACTCCCTGTAGCTTGGAAGACACATCCACCCTGAGCTTCTAGAAAGTCCCCACCAAATGAATATGTAGAAAAATGATAAAGAGGCTTTTCACTTACTTCGGGCCGATCAAGCGAAAAAACTTCAGTAGCTATACCATATTCAAAGGTACATATCTTTTTATGCACAATCGCGGCTACCTTAATTGGCTTTTTCATTTTTGGCCTTTGGCAGGATATCCATGAGTGTTGTCACTATATCGGGTTGGCACATCCATCCGTGTCAGATATATGGATGGGTAGATTTTAACACAAAGGAGGGTAAAATCCGATGAATCCAAACTATACCGACCTAATCGACGCGATTCAGCTATACTTTGATTCTTTATACTATTGTGATACCGAGATACTCGACAGGGTTTTCCACAAGTCATCAAGTCTATTCGATGCTGATCAGGGTGATGTTTTCGTAGAGTCTATCGAGAGCTTTCGTAGGGATGTAGGACAGAGACTATCCCCTGCTAGTCAGAAACAAGTTCGCGAGGATGAGATTCTCTCGATCGATTTCCTATCACCATTGAGTGCAACGGTAAAAATTAGACTTAAAGCTCACGAAAATACTTTCGTCGATCATCTAGGGTTTGTAAAGTCTAAGGATGGATGGAAGATCGTCTCAAAAATCTGGCATCTCGAAGGTTTGAACAACAAGGCCTAACTTGTTGTTTTCATCAACCGAAAACTTAAAGTAAGGCAGTTAATAATTTCACAGCTTATTCTCCGGTTTATGTCTAATGAGTGAGTCAGCCGGAGTATAGAAGCATCGCTTTTATACAAAATCTGCATAACGAAACTATCGCAGGGGCCTGACAGCGCTAGATTAGAGCAGCCTGAAAAAAAGTCATACAAATTTGCTAAACGACTCTCCCAGAATGCTCTGTAACTTTGCCTTTGAAGGCGGCGAACCCTGATACGTTTACCATTGTTAACATCTTGTATCGTATTGGAGATTCTGATGAAACCTCAGTTCATTGCTGTAGCCCTTGGCACCCTGTTATCAGCTGGCACCCATAGTCTTGCCCAATCGCAATCGCCCGGCGACAATATTGATATTGTCACCAGTGAGCTTCCTCGCCAACTTCGCTGCGAATCAGTCGAGCCGATTCCCAAATTATTAAGGCACGGCACCAAGTTTACCCGAGCTGCCTTTGGGGCGCCGATTGTTTCTGAGACACGAAACGATATCTTTACCGGAGACATTTCAACGTGGAGAGATACAATACTTGAACTAGATTTCAATATTGGTCGCGTAGGCGGTGAATTCGGCATTCAGCGCATTAGCTTTGGTACTGAAAGGCGTATCAGTATTTTTGGCAGGACTGCGCCTCTTACACCAGGGACAGGCCTCCCGCGTCTGCTACCCCTAAAAGTTGGCCAATCCTTGGGTGCGGTAGATCTAAAGGCTGAATTCAGCACGCTTCCTCCTGCCACAAGACGCTATAACCCCGTATTCAAGCACAGCTACATCGGCGAGATTGGCTTTTTTGAAGTCTTTGTAGAAGGCATTGACCAAGACGTCTTCGACTTTCAACCAGCCTTAAATCCTCCCGTTGGTACGACATCTCGCGTGGAGCAGGTCGTGCGCGCCTTTGTCCAGACCACCACCTACGATGAGGCCCTCGAGCCAGGCACTAACACCTATGAGTTGACCTGTACGTTTTTGTCTCTTGGCCGATCAAAAACTGATGTAACCAACCAGGGTCCTGGCAACTGCCAAGCCTGTGGCTGAATCACACTAACTTATTTATTTGTGGCTATTGTGTAGCGAGAGGTACCTCTCGCTCATGATGGTAGTGGCGGTCAGTAGCCATGCTAATGCTTCGTCCGTATTCACCAGGTCGCCGTGAACCTGAGCAATCATCGTTACCTGCAGCTTCATCAACTCAAGCTGCTCGCCTTTGGTCAACGTACTCATCGTCACATGATACCGGCTACGAGACCGCATCAAAAAATCATCGCCATTTATCTTGAGGCTTCCGAAATGGACGGCATCGGACCCACTCCCCCAAATGACATCGACGGCTTGCTTGAGTCGATTCGTGTCATCTTTCTGAGACTCCACTAGCATCGCAACGACAGGATCAAGCAATTGGCTCAGCTCCACCACCTCCATACCATTATGATTAGGATCATCGATAAGCGCGTTATAGCTGAGCACGCCAGCATTCCCCCGATCATCCCTCAACCTCTGGATCACATCCAGAACATCGATGGTCGGGTCGTTAAAGTGAGACTCTAGGGCTTCGCGTATCTCACGTTTTTCGTCATTGCTAAGACTCTTAAGATCACTGTTGTCGGTCCTAAAATCCTCGCGATCTACCGTCTGTTCGAGGATCTCAGTGCGCTTGCTGTCGATATCCCCCATAAATTTGTCGGGAATACTGAGGGAGAAGGTTGGAGATTTCACTTCAGACAAATAGGTATCGATCAGTTGCTTCAGCGCATCGGGATCTTCTAAGGTTAAGTTGGCTGCCACTAGGTATCGAAGGATATCAAAGGCTACGGGACAGCTACCCACATCATCCAGCTGCTGATAGACATAACGGAAGCCATCGGAAAACCAAACCGTGCCAAAACTCTCGGGATGAGGATCCCCCAGACACATGCCAGTGGCGGGCATATCCGAGACGGTCTTCAGATCTTGATACCAAACCTTGGCAAAAGACTGAAAGAAGCTTGCTGGAGTCTCCAGGGAGGCGTTCCACTTAGATTGAAAGGCCTCATCGTCCATTTCCTTATAGAGAGCCTTTATCTCACGTCTGCTAGAAAGGCCGGCATTCAAGACCTCCGACAAGTCGGGCAATAGTCCTGTGCCTCCTGTCTGGTCAGTTTTTTTATCGTCGCCAACTGTCGTCGTATCGCCTTCCTTGTCCGAGGAGGAAGCCTTCTTATCGCTGGGTTTAAAGCTAGCGCTGGTTCTCGTATCACCGGAACTGACCAATTTGCAAGATACCAGTAGGATAGATCCAGCGATCGATAGATAGCGCACATTGCCTCCACATACAGAAAAGCTCTAACCTTAAGACTACGCCATAGATTTCCTGTTTTTCAACATTTGCGTGATCTTTTCTTTCAATGAATCCGTCGTCACGTCTGCAGGATCCATGGGAGACCCAATGTCCACAGTTATCTTTCTGCGCTTTGGCTTTGGCATTCCCGAAAGGGCACTGCCCTTGAATCGACTAAAATAGCTACCCCATAAGCCTGAAATAGCAATCGGTACCACAGGCACGGGGCAGGACTCCAAGATCTTTGTCACTCCAGGGCGAAAGGTATCTAGCTCACCATCGCGGGAGATAGCCCCTTCGGGAAAGATACATACAAGATCGCCTTTCTTAAGACCTTCATCAATCAGCTCAAAGGCTCGTTTTTTAATCTCAGGGTTCTCGCTCTCTTGTGCGATGGGAATCACGCCACCCGCTTTGAAGACCCACTGGACAATGGGTATCTTAAAGAAACTATAATGCATCACAAATCGCACCGGCCGTTGACAGGCGGCCGAGATAATAAACCAGTCGATAAACGATATATGATTGGCTATCACTAGTGCAGAAGCATCCATAGGCACATGACTGCGTCCCTCATACTTAAGTCGGTAGATGGTCTTAGCGAGGGCCCATACCCCGAATCGCAGTAAGAATTCGGGTACCGCGGCTAAGATAAATACGCCCACAACTAAATTCATAAGAGCTAGGACCACTAGGATATTGGCACTGGTGAGACCGATAGCATAAAGCAGCATGATAATCAGGGCTGAGGCCACCATAAAGATAGCATTAGCTATATTATTGGCGGCAATCACTCGCGATACGCTGTTTTGCGGTGAGCGGCTCTGAATCAAAGCATAAAGAGGTACGATAAAGAAGCTACCAAAAAATCCAAGCATAAAAAGATCAAAGAGGATACGCCACGCCACAGGATACGAGATAAATTCGGCAATCCCCACGGAGTTCAAGGCCTTAAAGCTAGAAAAATCAGCGATTCCCAAGTGAAAGGTAAAGATGCTCATGCCGATGGCGCCCACAGGCAGCATGCCGATTTCAATATCCGTATGGGAGAGCTTTTCACAAAGAACTGATCCGACACCAATACTGATACTAAACATAGCTAGGAATAACGTGATCAGGGACTCATTACCACCCATCAAAAACTTGACTAGATTGGGAAAGAGCGAAAGCACCGAAGCGCCGAAAAACCAAAACCAAGAGATGCCGATGACTCCGTAGTAGACGCTGCGCCTGGTATGGACTAGTTGGTACAGGGACTTAAATTCGGAGACAGGGTTCCAAGAGAGCTTGAGCTCGGGCACCATACCGGGCAAATAAGGGATCTTACGGCTAAAAAGGTAACCCAAGCTGGAAAAGCTGAGCAGGGCCGCCCCCAAGAGGATCACAGTCATGGTAGAGTCTGCCTTCGGTGCCAGCAAACCGCCGATGATGGTACCAAGGAGGATGGCGAGGAATGTTCCCATCTCCACAAGGCCCGTGCCTTCCATAATATCCTCACGCTTTAGAGTTTGCGGTAGGATGGAGAATTTTACAGGCCCAAAAAACGTCGATTGTGTACCCATCAGAAACAGCACAAACATAAGAAAAATGGGACTGTTGATCACAAACCCGAGGACTGCAAGTCCCATGATTCCGATCTCGATAAGTTTGACCTTTTGGATCACCACCGACTTTGAATACTTGTCACAGATCTGGCCGGCAATGGGGGAAAAAAAGAAAAAAGGTAGGATGAATAAGCCTTGGGCTGCCGTGACCCAAATCCCACTAGCCCCCTCAGAGCTAGCCGCCAAGACCAGCATGACGACGTAGGCGTTCTTAAAGACATTATCTGTAAATGCACCTAGGAACTGAGTCCAGAAAAAAGGAAAAAAGTTAGGACTTCGCAGCAATTTCGACATCGATCACTCCAAGACAAGGAAACGAGCATGAACCAGCTTATCATACCTGCTTTTGTCTTGGAGGGGTAACCTGCTTAAACGACTGACTAAATATTATAAAATCATAAGTTCGCCGGCTTCTTGCTGCCGTCAATCTTGGCCTGAAGCGTCTCGAGTTTGGTCTTCACATCGCTGGGAATCTTAGTCCCAGAGGACCCCGAGTACCCGAAGGTGTAAATATCACGAAGAGCATCCATAGCCTCCTGAGCCCATGGGGCTGATGGCTTTTTCACAATAGCCTCTTCAAAATAGAATTCGGCATCAGAGACCCAAAAAAACGGTGAGAGCCCATTTTTTGCTTTCCCCATAAGAAACAAATGCTCTGGGTCAGGTGTTTTTACATCTAAGGCGCGATTGAGATGCGACAGGGCTACCACATAATTCAGCAGGCTAGCCTGGTAGGTTGACGTTTTGATAAGATCTCGAATCGCCTTTGTCCCACCATTCTTTTTTGCCAAAGCCTTTTTCGCATTTAGCTTTTTGGCATCAGATAAAAACTGCTTTGCCCTCGCTTTGCTGGTCTGATTGGCAGACGGATGCTTCAGGTTCGCCTCCAGCACAGGAATAAGACCAGAAATATCAGATTTCACCCCAACTTTAACTAGCAAATACTCACGCATGGTGGGCTCTAAGATCATTTTTGGATCGTTACTAAGTTGGGTTTCGTAGCTTTTCTCAGCCTGATCAAAGTTACGTGACATCGTGCTCAGACGTGCTAGTTCGATGGGAGAAAGGGTTTCCTTTAATAACTGGCCAAAGAATTTGTCGAACTGGGTCTGGCTGCTGCTACCACCAGCAGTCACATGACAGCTAATGCAGGTCTGAGTCATACCCCGAACAATATGCTGAGACAGCTCAGGCTTACCAGCTGCGAAGTATTTACGAGAATGCTCAGCTGCTCGACTAAACTTATCTGCGGTTTTTTTATAAGAGTAAGGCCAGTCATCAACATGGCCCACCAGCTGACGGGAGCTTTTGGATAGGCGGCCCAAGGCCTCCATGATTGGTTTTTTGTTGTCAGATTTTTTGAACCCTTCCGGATCCAAGCTTAAGGGGAAAAGGAGAGAAATGTCGGCAAATACCTGACCCATGATCGGTCTCACCTCTTTTTTCTGGGTCGCTTTTTCCGCAAACACAGATCCTTGCCACGCAAAAACAAACAGAACAAAACTCAAAACCAATCGCATTCAGACTCCCTTCCGAATTTATGTTGTCCCTAATATATCGTAATCACAAAATCTGAAGATACCAATATCAAACCCTGTGATTAAAGATAGCCTAATCTCTTCGCGGTATCAGTTAATTCATCGCGATGATCGGGGTGAGCAATGCCGATCAGCCCCAAGATGCGCTCTGAGACACTTTTGTCGGCAAGGCGGCAGACACCGTATTCCGTAATGATCGTATCCACATCATTGCGGCCAATGCTAACTTTCGCCCCAGGTTTTAGCTCAGCGACAATTTTTGACGCTCCGTTTTTCGCCAGAGACCTAACTGCGATGATTCCCCGCCCATTGGACGAACGCTGCGCACCGATATGAGTATCAGCGGCGCCACCGATACCGCTCAATTCGCGGTGACCAACAGACTCCGAACAAACCTGCCCGCTGAAGTCAACTTCCACGGCTGTGTTGATGGAAATCATCAGATGATTGCGTCCAATCCTTACAGGGTCATTGACTACAGAGGCTGGCTGAAACTCAAAACTTGGGTTGTTATGGAGAAACTTATAAAGGTGCTCATTGCCAAGGGCAAAGGCGCCCACAACTTTCCCAGGCCAAATAGATTTTTTGGAGCCATCAACGACACCCTGCTCTACCAGGTCAATCATGGTGTTGTTGATCATTTCCGTATGGATGCCTAAGTGTTTTTTCGAAGCTAGGGCCCTTCCAACAGCATTGGGGATGGACCCAATGCCTAACTGAATCGTTGAGCCATCAGCGACGAGCTCAGCAATATATGAGGCAATGGTCTCATCAATCTCGTCACAGTGATCATTGTGCGGGATGGACTGTAGAGGCTTTTCTGACTGAACAAAGTAGTCTACCTGGGAGACAGGAACATGAGTCGCCCCAAAGGTGCAAGGTATGTTGGGATTCATCTCAAGCACCACCAACCGTGATTGCCTTAAGGCCTCGGATTCGTAACAGCAGTTTGGACCAAGGCTGACGAAGCCACGATCATCGGGAAGGCTGCAGCTTCCCCAAAAGATATCTGGCCGCCCCCGAGAGGTGATGTAATGAATCCATCGCGATAGGTGCTGGGGGACATAATCGATAAGACCGTTACCAATCAGTTTGCGAACACTATGAGTCAAAAACATCATCTGAAAGCTGATGCGACCCATCAAGTCCTCCTGACTAAAGCATGGGTAGGCCTCACTGGGATTTGCTGAAAAAAACGTTAAATTCTCAATGCTCTTATCAATTTGATGCAACTGCGAAAATAATTTTTGTGGCTCGGCCGCTGCCATGGCTGTTACCACATTTTGGCCAGTCTTAAAAAGGTCGAGGGCTTGGTCGAGGCTAATGACCTCAGGGGATTTCATCATGGATCTCTCTACTGCAATAAATGACATCGTCTACCGCCCTTACTGAGCAAGTTCGATACCATTTTTTGCTGTGAGTAAAGTTAGGGACTTAGCATGACCACAAGCATTATTTAACTCATTATTGCGGATTTCACTCAATAAACAAGAGAGTTTAGGGTTCTGATTGATGTTCCGATAAGTCGAAGATATCGATAAGCCCTGGAGGACCTATGAGAAAGACGGTGTTATGCGCCATACCAGCGATCTTGCTATTGATGTCTTGTACCGAGGACAGCAAACCTCAGCAGACAGCTGTATCAAATGACGCAGGCTCAGCTACTGGATCCTGTTTGACGACGATAACTAATGGCGACGATATTTCGGGCCTTTGCCAAGAGTTTGCGGGCCTATCTGAAGACATAGTTGACGAGCAAAAACAGGAATGCGAGTCCCGTGAGGCCACCAATGGCCGAAGCTATAGCTGGGATGATGCTCCCTGCGACACCTCAGACAGCGATGGTCGCTGCGTCATCCCTCAGGACGGCACCATTGATAAGGTCTTAATTTTTTCTGGTGATGGTTTCACCCCTGACATTGCAGAGGCGTCATGCACCGCTCAAGGGGGAGACTACGAATCTCCGTAGACGACAAAGGACAGTGCCAGTGCTTGCCTTAGCTCCCGGACGGGCTGGGATAATAACGGATGAATACACATGACCTGGCTCTTAACCGTAGCCGGGTCGTAGCTGATCAAGAACTCTAGACGATAACCGTCTGATGAATTCAAATTGCCATATTTGAGCTTAATCGAAAGGGCTGCACCGTCCTCTTGAGTCCAAGATTCCATGACACAAAACTCTTTTTGGCAATAAGGCCGATTTTGCTCCTTTAGGAGACGGTTTTGTTCCTGGCAAAAGCCTCCAACCTCGCTAGCAAAGGAGGCTATCAGCTCGGTTTGATGGCTTTGCTTAATCCGCGCCTCATGATCACCTAATACAAGAACACTACCATCAGATACCGGTATGTCGAAGAGCTCTGTGGCAAGACCTTTATGTCCTGTAAGTAGGCTGATAGCTAAAAGGAAGCTCCTAAATCGTAGACTCACGTGCCTGCCTCCGCACATGCCTCTTGGTACTTTTCTTGGACCCAAGTGGAATTCAATATGGTCATAGCAAATTCCTTGACGATGGGCGCAAACATGGGGTTGACGCACTTTAGCTCGGTGCTAGGACCAAGGGTAAACTTCAATTCGAGCTCAACCGAGAACTTAGGCTTGTCCTTGTCACTACTGGAACTCGATCCCGACGAGGATGTTCCACCGAAGGAAAATCCACCGCTACCAAAGCCTCCCGAGCTGGACTTGTTGCCCACTGTGACTTTGACACTACCCTCAGGCGCTTTGAAGTTCTGAACCATAGACTCAGTACAAATGCTTCCACAATTAGGCAGACCGTCATCGTCAAGTTCGTCATTAACCCTCTCGCATTCTTCAGCGAAGGCATCGACAACGGTAAAATAGGCGTCAAGCTGCTCCTCAATCGCTTGCTCGCATTGCAGGTTGGTGTTGGCATAGCTAGGATGAGCAAGCACAACGCTTGATAGCAAACCTATCATCCACTGATGTTTCATATATCGTTTCACTCCCATCTTCTAAAATCTGTGTCAGGCATCATAGTCACTTATGGCAGAAAATCATCTAAAAATCTCGTCAAGTCACAGTTTCTCAAGTCTTTTGTTTTTCTTGTTGGGAATCCTTTAATATTATCAGCCATTCAGATCTGACTGTTATCCTCGTCATGCTTTGGCTGCATTTCATGGTTATGGTAAGCATTTTATGGCATTCTTTACCGGTAAATGACGTTGGAGAAACCAGATTTATACGACTCGGTTCAGCATTTTTTCGCAGGGGAAAGCGAAGTGAAGGGCTTCGGCTTGGTGGTCGCCGCGGATCTTTTGTTTATAAAGATGATAGATTTCAAATTCCTGTTGGATCGCCCTAGGTAGCTTTTGAAAGACCTTATCCTGAACGATGATGATATCGTTATCGTGTTGATGATCCTTGATAATGATCTTACGCGCAGCCTCATAGCGGGTGGCCAATACAATTGCATCGCCATAGATGGTATATTGCTTGAGACCAAATAAAGGAAAGAATCCCGTAATATTATCGCTAGCGATGCCAACAGCGCAGTAGACATCGTTGCGACTCAAGTACTGACGAGCGGTTTTTCGAAAGATCTTCACAAACTCTTTGGCCAGCTCATAAGCTTCTATCTCCTGCGGTTTCTCACAGCTAAAGGGAAACCCAACGGAGCACAAAAACCCATCCCCCATTTCATTGATCATGTAGCCGCGAGCGCGCAGGGTATCGGGACAATAGTTACGATTCATCTCTTGATAACACTTTTTTAGAACCAAATCGAAGAAAGCAGCACTTTCTGAATGGCCGATGAGACTAGAGTCCTGGATATCGAAGCAAACGATCACGGCATCTTGAGTGCCGGTGGGCATCGTATCCTCTATATTTTGTCCTACTTTCGTTGCTAATAATTGGTGAGGATAAACCAGTTTTGATAGCTGCTCGTAGGAGTGCCGGATTTCCTTTTGGCTCTGTTCGATGCGATGCAAGCGATTGCTCAGTCTTCTGTCTAGTTTTGACGAAATCGCCAAGGAAAGAAAAACTGCCTCAAAGGTGTTGCCCATAAGAGAGGCATGACGGGTCCAGTAATTCAACTCAATCAGATTCATATGAGCTAAGATGCTTATAGCTCCGCCCAAGACGATCGCCACCAATGCAATCAAAAATACCATGGCCCGGGTATCTTTTTTAAATGAAGCATAAACAGTAAATACGGCAACCAGCAGAAATACCAATATGAGAAATGGCTGAAACAAAAGTCCTAGGTCAGGGTCCCAGTATACAGCGATGGCAGTCAAGGCAGCTACAACCACACTTAATTTGGCGCTCCAGTAGAAGGGCTTATAGAATTTTGGGTAGAACTTTTTGATCTCAACAAAGGTCAGAAAAAACATAAGCATAGCGCCAACACAAAGAGTGGCCGATACATTACCGAGTGAAAATAGTATGTGATAGCGATCAAAGTCGTTTACGGCATCGATCCCAAACACTCGTGAAACGATAGCTTGCGCCCAACCAAGAGTCAGAGAGTTGTGTACCGTTAAAAAGCTTAGGTAAACACAATAAAATTTAGTCTCGCTATTACGAAGATTCCCATAGGACATAAGGTTATAAATAATAAACACAGCACAAACCAGAACAAGCCCCAGGGATAACTTATCTTGTAAAAAATCATAAGTTTTCACGCTAAGAAAACTCACAGCAGGTCTAGAGTAGAAACTATCGATTAAGACAAATACATCATAAGCGCCGGCCGGCATATCCAGGTAAATTTTGGGAAAGGATCCAAAATGCAGGTCCTGAATTTGATCCAAGCTCCAAGAGTCCTCAAAAAGGACCTGATCACCCTGAAGTATTTTGATAGCGATTCCGCGATAGAATCCATCTTCATACTGGAGATAGCAGTTTGCCGCTTGGGTAAACTCAGCTTTAAACGATTGAATCGCATTGGTCTTATGGTAGCTAGCCATGGATTTTGACGGTAAGGCGCGTGCCCGTATGTCCTCAACAGGCAGTTGGAGAAACTCTTTCCGAGTGTCACTCACGCTGTTGAAACTAGTAGCTTTTAGGCTCTCACAGCCGTCCGCAGCCGCCTGTGAGCCTGGTAATAATAACCAAACAATTCCCAGCGCATTCAGGCTGAGGAAACTTCTCACTCTTACGAGACTCCTCAATGGTTTCGATACCTTTTCATTATCGGAGGACAAAGCCGTAGAATGAGCCCAAGGGAAATTCTTCAGCGCTAGCCGGGACCCTTTTGGGTTACTTGCAGTTATTATTCCATACTTACAGATATTTACAATTCCCCGTAGGATACCCGCAACTCATTGGGTTGACCATCCTGTTTGCCCTAGCCTTGATCGAAAAACCTGTGGTTAGGACGCTCTCTGATTTAATTGAACTGATTGGATCACAAACCGCAAGGGAGCTCGGGTCGATCCAGGCTGCTTTGTCGACGCAAATTCGACGCGAATGCTCCAACCCATACGCTCAAAATCTGCCTTAACAGCTGCCAGCCCCATACCCCGTCCTGAGTATTCGGATAGCTCCTTTTGAGTCGTCACACCAGGCTGGAAAAGAATCTCTTCCAAGCCTCCTGGTGTGGCAAGGCTTGTTTCCGGGTTTCGTCTGGTTTTTTGCCACGACTTTTGCAATAGCTCTAGATTAGCTCCCGCGCCATCGTCTGTTACCTCAATAGAAATAACGTCGTTAACCGACGTAAGGCGGATAAAGATCCTCCCTCGCCCATCTTTTCCCTTAGCCCATCTATCTGCTTCCGGCTCGATACTATGATCGATAGCGTTCGTCACTAGATGCATAAAGGCATGGGAAAGTACCCTGCGCTGAGCATCGTCAAGGGACACGTTATCTTGGGTGACCTCGAACCGAGGCGGCTCTTTACCAACACTAGCAGCGTGTGCACGACTAGACTCAATAATGGGCTCTAGAACAGCATCCAAATCTGTGCGTGGGTGTAATTGCCTCTCTATTTTATCCAAGATAACGCGTGTCGCAGCCCCAGTGGATTGCTGTTTCAGATGATCCTTTAACTCATTAAAATCGGCAATGAGCTCAGAATGAATAAATCTAGATTCTTTGTTGATATCTTGGAAAATTTGAAGCGCCCAGCTAATTTCATCACTGATAAGAGAGCACGCCTCATCGCTTACATGCTTATGACTCAATTGGGATTCCAAGTTATGGATGGAACTAGCTATATCAGGAAAACCTAATACACGCGCCATCCCCTTCATACTATGCAAGTCTTGCTGTAACTCTATTTTGCCTTCTGTGTTCTGTCCCATAGATCTCACTTCTTGGATCAGTCCAGCAAGGTCGGTAAAGAAGCGATGAATGTGTTTACTCTCCACTTTTAACATCGTATTGATTAACCGCAACCTCTGCTCAGCACGTCTTTTCTCCTTCTTTATTTCATTGATTTGGGTCACATCCCGTATCGTGACCATAATACTTGAAACGGAGTCTCTATTCAGAATAGGCAGCCAGTCAAATTCAAGTGATTTTATACCAGACTTGATTTGAATATCAGCAGAACGAGGTAGATTCCACTCGTTTACCTCGAAACTAAACATATCGTAGTTGAAAGCTAAGTTCAAAATATCGTAGATCATATCTTTTTTGTCTCTGGGAATTTGAAATCTTTCAACAATTAGCTCGTCTAAGGTCAGTTCACTAAGGTTTGACGCTTCAAAAATCGTCTCCAGGTAGGGAGAATAGTTTTTTTGAATGACTCTCCCCTTATCAAAGGTAAAAATACCCTGATGAATATTTTTTAGAATCGATGCGATAACATTACTTTTTTCTGATATCTCTTCCGTGGCCATATGGGCGATTTCGGCCAACTCAAGAGCTCTTCTTGTCTGCTGATTAATACTAATAACCTTTTGTCTCTCGGATCGTTCCTGCTCGTCTTTGGCAACAAGATACCTCCAGGTATTACTGATATTAGCAAATAACCTAGGAATCGCTGCTGACCCTTGTAGGAAAGTCTCTATATACCGATGTTTCTTTTGATCTACCTTGGCTTCCAGGTGTAAACTTCGTTCTGAATTGTAGAAATGAACCAGGCCATCGTCAAAATATACGAACATATTTTTGGCAATTCTATGGTCAAAGAATTCATCGCCATAGGAGAATCGATGACTTTGTTTAGTATCCCTATAAATTTTGAGATTCTTGTCAAAGTCACCGTCAAAGTCAAGTATTAAGCAGTCTTTGCTACTATAAAGAATCTCTATGGAAATGGCTTTGGAGCCACTCAGGATAGCTATTACAGCAGCCAGAGTTAACAGCAAATCGTTTGGCTCAGTGATATCTGACATACAGTCAGCTGCAGTCTCAGTCATGACCTCTAAGGCTTGATTGGAAAGACTTATTTGGGAAAAAGGAATAATTCCATAAATAGAGTCGCATGCTTTTTTTCTTCCGTGGAAATTTTGCCATCGATTGAATGCCACATCTGCCAGGGGCATGACAAAGACATCAAATAGATCACTATCCAAGTGACTGTTGCCAAAAGCTTTCATTAACGACTTCAAAGCTAGTAAAAAACTTAGGTTAGCAAATGCATCCCGACTATCTAAGTATGAATATATGTGTTCCGTAGTGATGGTTTTCGCGTTTAAAATGGCCTTCCATTGTCTGACATGTTCATCATCAGCTACGTGACTGTTATGAGTCTCAAGGGAGGCATCAGCAAATATGATGGCCAAATCTTTTGGCAAGGGGTTGTGGTTACTCGTGGATAAATAGTCATGGGCATACTGCCTAGCAAAAGCCATCATAGCTTTTGTTTGGTCGCAAAGGTAATTTGAGATGATAGCTTGTGCAAGAAAGCTCTTTTTTGCCGGTAGTAAGCGGCAAGCGTCTTCATGAGACAGAAACGCTGACTCTATAAATGTCATGCGCTCTCGATTATTCACACAGCCAACTAATTCCGTCTCGTTTTTGTACCAATGAGCTATGGTATCCAGGCGATTGGGGCCTGACCGAAACTGAGACATAATATGACCTATTTCGATGGCCTCCATGGCTGCTGTAAGCCTCGAGCTATGAATCTGATGATATCCTAGATTTAGCATGCCATAGGCAACGGCGTTGTAATCCAGGTACTTTTGAGCCACCTCAATAAATAGCTGATCTAAGCGACGATGCAAGCGCATATAGGACTTATTACCGAGACTTCGAAAAAGAGCGACAGTAAAGACATTTAAGAAGAATATCCCGTGCTCCGTTAACATCGAAAATTCAGTTTTTTGATGTTCGTGGATGAAACCTTTTAATGCTTCTAGATGCTGCTTGTCATCATCCAAAACAGCCGTGAGGCTTTGCTCCGTAAGATCGAAGACAAAATGAACCTGGGGATGACATAATCCATGTGCCATTTGAAGGTACTTAGCTCGTTTCGCAAAGCCTTCCGTGATCTCTGAGGACTCTAAAGCTAGGGCTTGACGCAAATATACAAGGGCGACAGCTAGATTTACAAAGCTGTCTTGATCGTTTTGCAAGATACCATCAAAGAACTCTTGGTGATCGGATTCCGCAGCAAACACTAAAATACCAGACAAATAGGCAGCTTTCACGTATTTAGAACGCGTCAGTGGCCAAATATCTTGCGCTATGCGGCCAGTGATTTTTTCTCTGTCAGGTTGAATCACTCCTGCCATTTGCATCTCACCAATCAGATACCTTTCGCAGGAGGTCAAGCTTTCGAAGCTACGATCTTCTAGTATATGACTCTGAACTGCCTCGAATTCACTAAGCTTTAATAGATTAGAAAGATCACAGCTTTCGTCAGTTTTTGGTCTGTCTCGCTTATATGCTAAGGACATCCCCATGGAAGATATCGTGGATTCCAGCAAGTCCAGGTTCAAAGTATCACCTTTCCGCTGCTCTATGGACCGCGAGACCTTAAAGGCTGTTTCTTTTGGGTTTTGAACGATACCTGTAAGTAAGCCCTCCCACTCGGACGCCAAGGGAAGCTCTAATTTTTGCTGAGACACCCTCGCGCCTAGGATCTGTCTAGTCACCTGCAAGGCCAAATCTCGATGCCTTTTCGCAATCGATTCTTCAGATAGAAGGATCCAAACATTAGCTAACTCACTAGCAGGACGGGTAGCGTAGTAGCGATAAATGCTGTTGAAGATATTGTAGACATTGCGTGAGGTCAGAGGTGGGCAAACGAAAAACACATGATCATTGCGCTTACGATCGAGTATTCTTTTGATTTGTTGCCAGGTGTATTCATGCTGCTCAATATTTTGTTTGGCCAATGTCAAATGATTAAATTGGGGCCATAGCTTATCCATTTGCTGATCGAAGTCGCCAAACTCCGCCTGTTGTAACCCCTGATCAAGGGAACATCCGAAGGATTTCAGGGTCTGCTCTCCCCTATCATCAAAATACAACAGCGCCGAGCGGAAATAAAGAAAACCATCGTCTGGAGAGGCTATGGCAAAGGTTTTTTGGTCTAGTTGGCTTTTTATATGATCCTGTATGGTGGAACCAAATTCTGAAGCCATCTCATGATCGCCACAGGCAAGTAGGCAAACTCGTCCAGGACTACTTTGGATATCCAGCAGTCTATCGATCTGGTTCTGGCCACTGGCCAAAATAGTTTTGAGCTGCAAGCGTTTCATATCGACCTATGGGAATCGTTGCCTCATCTAGGGATCGGTTTTCTGTGCGATGACTAAACAAGCAATAACAGCACAGTTGAAATCAAAGTGGCGCTCGTCAGCTTTTCGTTCCTCGTCTCATGGGGGTTCCTCCAAGTCCTGGAGACAGCGTAGTTTCTGAATAAGATGCCAAAATAACACAATCTTAATTGACAGACCAAAAAACTGGTGATATCACTCAGCTATTATTACCATCAAAGGAATTCCAACATGTTTCGCAACCTCTGTTTTTTTATTATTAATTTTAGCCGGTTTGGCCAGTTTATCCTGCAAATCAGACGTTAGTGAGTCCGTTGTCATCCAAGCAAGCCCTGAGGTGGTTTGGGACTATTTAAGTGATAATAGCAAAGCCCAATACTGGTCGGTGTTTTTTGATCACATTTCTTCAATGCCAGGAGACATTCCCGATGGCCAAGTAGGGGCGTTGCGTCGCTGCTTTCGCAATGCTGACGAAACAGGGATGACCTGGGACGAAGAGGTTCTTATCACAAGGCCCTATACGTTTCGAAGACTTAGGACCTTTAACGTGCAACATTCAGGATATCCAGGAGAAGCGAATGCCGAATTCTGGGCCGAACAGGAGTATGTTGATCTGGGCAATGGTAAAACGAGACTTACTTTCCGAGGGGTTACATTGAAGCCAGAGGGTCCGTTTTATCGGATCATGTATTGGTTTCTAAACTTTAAAGTGAGTCAGATATTTAAACATAATCTCGAAAACATAAAGGCCCACATCGAGCAGAGAGAAAGTTATAAGCGCCCACATCCTTGGGTTGCTGATTAAATATACCAAACCAAAGCTTGTCTTATGTTTTTTACAGAATCCTAGTCTAGAGTGACAGCCCCTAGAAAACAGAGCCGCCGGAAGATCACCTGCTTTAGATCTTCCTAAATCTTCCCTAAAATGCCCTAGAAAACCGTTGACCACCGGCCTCCCGGGTTTAGAATGCCCTCAGTTAAAACCAGCATTAGGATTGTTTTGCCTACCCAGACATTCGTGCTCATGGGGACATAGGGGAAGCATCTCATGAAACATTTTCAACTCAGGAAAGAGCCTATGAAATTATTACTTTCGATTGTTATCGTTGCATTTTTTTCAGGACTAGACACGAACCAAGCTCATGCACAAGGCGATGATACTAGCAGACTCGAGTCCCGCGACCTTCCAGCTTGTTCGGAAGCGTTACGGCGCCAAGGTTATAGCAGAGCCGATGCACTGGATGGCTGCCAGCGAGCCTTATTCCCCGAAGACGTTCCAGCTTGCACCCAGAACCTGCGAAACCAAAGCTTCGCACGAAGAGATGCCCTAGAGGCTTGTGTTAAAGCCTATGAACCCAGCCTGGTGAGCGCCTGCACCCAAAACCTTAGAAACCAATCCTTTGCCAGAGCTGATGCACTGGCAGCCTGCGTTGAGACTGATTTTCCCGAGGACTTGGGATCCTGTGTTCAAGGTCTACGTAACCAGTCCTATGCCCGCTCAGAGGCGTTATCGACCTGTAAAACAGCTCGATTTCCCCTGCAACTCCCCACGTGCACTCAATCCTTGCGCAACCAGTCTTTTTCTCGCTCCGATGCCTTAGGTGCCTGCCAGCGTTCCGCATTTCCCGGTGAACTTGCGAGTTGTGTTCAGGGGCTTCGCAATCAGAGTTATAGCCGACCTGATGCCCTCAATGCCTGTGTGGCGACACGCTTTCCCTCGACACTGTCAGCTTGTGTCCAGAGCCTTCGCAATCAAAGTTACTCCAGATCCGACGCTATAAATGGCTGCCAAGCGTCTCGCAATCCAGCAAACCTTGGAAGTTGTGTCCAAAATTTACGCAACCAAGGCTTCAGCCGCAGCGATGCCCTAAGCAGTTGTATTGCGGCAAACTCCGGCGGTGTTGATGCCTGTATTGATTTCATGATCGAGAACCGCTACTCCACCAGAGAAAGCCGTCGAGCCTGCAATGGGGCCGACAACCCAAGACGCCTCGTGCGTTGCCTCGAGAGAGAGCTGCGCCTCGGATCTAGTCGGGACTTCGCTCTAGAGCAATGTGAAAGCCGATAAGTTTGCAAGATCAAAGTTCTCTAAACTCTTGAATAGGGGGTACTCTGAATAAGAAGCCTTCGAAAAAATGATCGAAGCCATCACCCCCAAAGAGCTAGCAGGGCTGGGTAGATGATATCACCCAGCTAAGTCCATACTCCAAAACTAAAGCGCTTAAAGACTGTGTTAGACTGTGAGAACAACTCCAAAACTTGAAGTCAGGTGGTAAGTATTGAAGACCCGAAAGTCTCTTTCCTTGTTATTCACGATATCGCAACTACTCCTTTCTGGTCAAAGTCTAGCTGATTCTTGCATTATCTCACCAGAATTTGCCAGCGGCCCATTCGATCATAGGTTTTCCAAGACATACGATAGACTTATCATAGGCAAGGTCGTGAACTTTGGTGTACTACATGATGACATTCAGGAAGGCAAGAAACTCGGCGTCCTAGAGGTCAGGGAGTGGGATTTCCAGAAAAGGAGATTCAAGGGCAAGCTCAATCTAGCTTACTGCGATGAGTCAAAGGTCGATCCCTGTCTTAAAAAGTGCATATCTAAAAAAGCTTTGCAGTCACAGTTTAAAAAGGGGGATTGGATTTACACTCTCTCTTCAAACGAGATAGCTCCTGAACAGTACTGGACATCATGGCTCTTACACGGTCTTCCACCCATCTACATGATTCAAAAGACCAAGAGTCTGGAAAATGAGTCTTTGCCCATAGACTATGGAGACTTCCTGGGTAAACTAGATAAGAGTCGTTTCGATAGAGATTTATACAGAATATCCTTTCTTTTAGATCTTTCCAGCCTGAATAGCTATGTACGCAAGCCAAACAAGAAGCTCATTGAAAAGAGGAGAAGAGCCTTTGAGCGTCTCCGACAAACTCCAGAACTGATGATTCATACAAAAGAGTGTATGGAACTCATTAAAGACCATAAGGTATCGAACACCGAAAGGTACTGTGGTCAGGGGATCCGGTTTAAGATAGGTAAACCAAGGAGTCATAACTATAAGGACATCGCCAAGGTCTTTAGGTCCTCAACTCCATACGTAAAGTCCGAGAATTATCTTAGAGTTCTGAACCTGCTGGCGCCGTATTCTACCATTCGCGGCTTCGTCCAGGATCATGTCCCCTATATACAAAGAATGGTCCTGACACTTGGTAGACTCGGTTTCTATGAAGAGGCCATTGAGTTTGCAAGATACTCAGAAATTCCGAACGCAACCTACAATGGATTAGCATTCGGTGGACAACTAAATTCACCTTCTGCGCGATACTCTCATGATGTTCAAATTGAACATTTCAGATCTTCCTTGCTCCAACTTATTCAATCGCAACTCGATGAACGTTGTCTTTGGCGTCAAACCGTGGATTTAAAAACTAGGAAGATCTTTCAACGGTATGAAAAGCTTTTGAAGGAGGATCCAGACCTTACGTCAGTAAGGAGTAGTAAAAGCTTTCAAGAACTCGAACGGCTAGTCAAAGATCTTGTTAAAATGACCACACGGACACAAAGACCAGCAAGCTGTCCTGAGGAGCACTCAGAGGAAGGGATAGACGTCTCGGCTGAAAGTGACGGCAAAGATACGTTGAGGGCTGAACAGATCTACAAAACCTATGGTACTCAGATAGACGATTTCGATGACGACGTCTATAATAACTGAGCCTACACAAGGTTTAAAAGCCTGAATTCTAAGTGAAATCATTAACTCCGGATCGAAACGATTTCAAGAGCATACTGACACTGAACAGCCCCGATTTTCCTGCGACCTCACAGAAAAATGATAAGTCATTGTTCCTAAGCATACTCACCCCTTCAGTTGCATTACGAAGCCTCTGGTCTAAGAAAGATAACAGTAGCACTTGAGCTCGATAAGGCTGATCTCGACTACAGACCTGATCAGAACGAAAATCTCAGAAGAGAGTTTTTTGAGCAGTAAATCTTAGTCAATAACGACTGGGATCGCTGCCTCAACGGATAGGCTATATTCAAGGTAATGGCACGCTAATTGCTGATTCTGCCTTGAAAACCATCGGTTTTTTCCTGCAATAAATGTGGGTCATTCTTGTCATACAAATTGGAGCTCGTAGTCAGACTGGAGGGTATATGCCCAAGTATCTAATTATCCGCATGTTTACTCTCTTCTTCATAATAGGTTGCTCGGGAGATTCAGGACATAAAGAAGTAAAAGATATGGGTTCGGAAAAATCTGAAAACTCAGATAAAACGACAACACCTTCAGATGACAACAATCTTAACACCCCTAGCGAGGGGCCAATAAGGAGAGATTCATGCTAGCCAAATTACTTTTATTGCTAAAGGACGCACAAGTCTTGTTTTTTACAGCGTTCGCTCCGAAAATCCTTGGAAACAAGTTTAATAACTCTGAAGTCTTCAAAGTACTGCTGCTAAGATCTCAGATTTCTTCCAAGTATTCCCATCGAGCTTTGAGATTGCATCGGTTATTCTGTATATTTAGCTTGGTATCTATTCTACTAGGCCTATCCATTCCCTTATCAGCACAGGGTGTCCAACCCAAGGCCAGATACTGGATCGGAGAATGTACAACAAGCAAAGCTGCTTTGGAAATCACTCTCTTTTCAGATTTTCGATACAGCCTAAACGATGAACAGGCTGTATACTCTGTCAACGGCGGATATACTGAAAAACTCAACCCCTTCCGGGTGGAGTTCTTCCAAGGAAAGATTCGCAATCGGCGAGGAGATATACGCCTCTCCGGCAAGACCCCGATACTCGAGTGTGAAGGAATGAAAGAGCCTACGTCATTACGGGGTCGACTCGTTCAGCAAAGTCTAGTCTGCCGGGTCCATGGAGCCTTCAAAAGATCTCTTAACTGTCCCGTGGCCAAGTTTGCCATGAAATCCGAGTGGCAGAACGCTAAAAAGGCCCCCGAATCCAAAAAGCCTAAGGCTGCTCCCAAAGCCCCACACGTAGAAGGGTGAACTCCGTCCCCCTGATCATTCTCCTCAATGGGGGAGGTTGAATCAGCTCGAGCTTCAGACTGCTCAGTGATGTTTAAGTCGCTACACGTACTTTGTTAAACAGCTAAAATAATTACTAAAAGCATAAGGCAGGCGAAGCTCTTTTTTTTTTGCAATATCTTGCTAAGTACTGGGTCTATATAGCATGGCTATTTTGACCAGCCTATATTAGAAAGAGCAAAATATTTCAAATGGAGTAAGAAATGGAAAAATTTTTATCTTTTGTCTTCTTGTTCAGTATTTCAAGTATGAGTTTTGCCTCAGTTGGTAAATTTGAGGCAAAAATCAGACTTAATTTTCCTCATACCAATGAGGCGACTCTTGAAATTAAGAATCATACAAATAAAAAGATTAAGTGTCATGTTTCTGCAAAATGGGATGAAGTTCATTCAAATATTAAGCTCGGCGAAACAACCGTAGTCGATACCTATGAGGTCAGCAAAGGCGAGGAAGCCTTCACTCGATCCCTTGGCACTGCGGGCACTCTGATACCTGGGCTAGAATTTCGTGATCCTAGAATACTAGATATTACATGTCGACCTAGCCTTGGATTGTAGCTATCTCGTTTGAAGTGGGACCTTTCTTTAATTTCGAAATTTTTAGGAGATTCAGTCTTGAAGTACCTCATTATCTTGGCGATGCTAGTAAGTGGACTCTCGTGCACACCGAACTCTGGTGGCGGCAGTGAGCCAGTCGCTCCTCCGACTATCCCTGATGACACATGTTCTCCTGGTGTTGACTGCAACCCATCGCCAGATACCCCGGCTGATAATCCTACGTGCAAAGACGGTTCGGATTGCACAACTCCTGACTTAGCGACAAGCTGCCCTGCGGGAGAAGTGTGCCTTTCCAGTGGCGGTGACTCGACCAAAGCCGATTTAGACTTCCACCTTGACGTACGAATTAAGGAAAACTCGATTCCTTCGTCGCCATTGGAAATGGGTTTCGAGGTGAACGTAACCAATCTTGCCTATGCTGGAACTCGTGGAAAGGAAAAGCTGACGGAGACAGTTAGTCGAGTCAAACAAAGTTTTGCCGATTTGGGCCGAGTAGGCGAACTGCCGCGGACAAATCTCCAAGGAGAGAGCTTCACCATCGACGTTAGCAGGATTGAGAAGCGTGAAAACGTTCAGGACTCCGACCTGTCAATCCAATTTCAAAGCTATCTCCAAGCTCTCGATACAGTCGAGGAACGGATGAGCTTTGAATTAACGAGGCCCCAGTCAGAGCAGTTTGAAAATGCCCGATACTTCCTTTTTTCCGGTCGGAAGGAGCGCAAGCAGTTCGAACGAATCACTTACTGCGTGATCGCCGATTACCTGGAAAACCAAGGGTTGGTCGATGAGTCCTTCGCACACGGTGCAAATCTGGAAGGGTTTCTTCGAGAATATGGGGTTGATTGCCAGCACCAAACCGTAACTACGGCGTTGCCCAATCTGGATCCAACGGTTGATGTCGATGCCCTGGCCAGAGGAGAACAGTTAGAGTTCTTTCTTGAAAATCAGAGTCGGGCGAGAAAGTATCAACTTTTCGGGGTTAAGTACTGTGGCTCAGCTGGGCTCTGTACTCCTTTCTGCGATGAGCAAAAGGCCTGCATGAATTGGGTCCGCACGGAGCTTATACCCGGAGCTCGCAACGTTCTGTATAAGCAGCTTCAGGATCCTCAGGTTGGCCCGGATCTCACCAAGTTCCAGCGTGAGATGGTGGCAGCGATGTTCTCCGAGGACCTATTTAAGGATCCAGGCACTGTCGAAAACGAAGTTGTCCAGGCTATGAAAGATCAGCTTTTGCAGATCACTTTCTCGAGGCCTGCATCCTTGGAAGACTTTAATCTCAAGCAGTTCTTTGTAGAAGGACAGAACCTCTTTGGAAAAGAGCTTCTCGACTTATTGATTCAAAGACCAGAGGGCGGGTCGGTCTTTTGGTACGAACTGGGCCTGTACCCTACAGAGGTCCAAGATGAGATCCTATCCCAAATTCGACAACAGCTGCAGTCCGGTTGTAGCGATCTGGTCGATTATCGGTGTGTGGAGGACAACCTCCCTTCGATTGGGTATGTTTTCACCGGCATCGAGCTCATAACGGATCGAGGTGAAACCGAGAAATTCGTGACTGTCTTCCTATAGCCTCGACTTTCCTCAATCATCGGCGTTCGGTCTAGTTCCGGAGTTGTGGGCTTTTGACCTTGGCGTCAACAGTAACCCCTCACGGTGACTTCGTGCATGGCTTCGAGGAAGCCAACGACAGCCACGGCCTAACCTTCGACGCCAGAAGCAGCATCTTCGGCACCGCAACCGAAATCCATGTTAAGAGCTTCGCATACGTCGTTGATATTGCAAACGGTAATGGCATCAAGAGACTCTCGCCCAAGTAGGGCGGCAGCGATTTTGTAGCTGATGACCACTCGATGGACGACGACTACTGCTAGTCGTCTTCTCGTAACTCCTCGTCAAGACTCTTGAACAGCTCTCTGGCGAACGTTTCATCAAGAGGGCCGAAGCTGACGAGCAGTCGATACCAGATAGCTCCGTAAGCCTTGTCTAGCAGAATCTCGGAACTCACAGAAGCTCCAGGATACTGAGAGAATAGAATTGCTTGCATCTCGGCCCTTCGCATGTCGATGAGCCGTTCACGCAACTGGCTGCGGAACCCCTCATTAATCTGAGCCTCCACCACGAGGCCTCGCAGAACTTCCCCAATGGTTCCACCAAAGCTTTTCACGGTGCGTTTGACTAGACTCTCAAGTGGATTTTCGCTCACACGAGTCGGCGAGGCTGAAACGTGACTCTTGGCGTACTCGGCCAGTGCATCGAGAAGCAAAGTTCCTCTGGAGTCCCACCAATGATAGACCGTCTTCTTGCTTACGCCAGCACCAGCAGCCACCGACTCGATCGAGAGCCTCTCGCAACGATTAGTTATGGCCTCCAGAGTCGCCTGCAGGATAGCCGCCCTAACCCTAGGATCGCGAGGTCGACCTCGTTTGGATTCTTGCTTCAGTTCACTACTAGCCAAGATGACTCCCACCATCGCATGGAATGACAATTCCGGTTATGAACGAGTTCTCAACAAGCATCTCTACCACCCTAGCAATGTCGCCGGGAGCCCCGATTCTCTGCATGGGGAGAGTGGATGCAATGTGCTGAAAGGTGGCGTTCCTGTCGCTCTCCGGCATAAACGACCACCAGTCTGTCTCAACAACTCCAGGAGAGACAGCATTGACTCTTACCTTTGGCGCTAGCTCCTTGGCCATCGGGCGGATCATGGACTCAATCGCACCGTTGATGGCTGCCAAACCAGAGGTCCCCGGAAGAGCCAGTTGAGCCGAGATAGCTGTCACGAAAGTCAGACTACCTCCGGGCACAATGATTGAGGACAGGGTCTGTGCTACCTGAAACTGCATCCAAAACTTGTCGAGAAACCCCTTCTGCAGATCCTCAGCCTTGAGTTCCTGAAAGGGAGCCATACAGGCGCCTGAGACTCCGCCGGCAGACAGTACAACATGGTCCACCTGACCAAGACCACGGCAAAAACTAGTGAGAGCATCGAGATCGGAAGCATCGACACAGGCCTCCTTAAGATTGGGATGGTCAAGTTCGGCTCCGGCTGCCGCAAGCTTCGCTTGGCTTCGCCCTACTATCCAGACCTCGTACCCAAGCCCTAGAAGTCTACGAGAGGTTGCCAGCCCCATCCCTGCCGAACCACCAATCACCACCGCTCTCTTCTCGATTGAAGTGCTACTACTCACGATACCCTCCTTTTTAAACAGTTAGTAACGCCCTCGCAGCGAGGACTGTTTCAGGCCATCGATCCTGAACCATTATGTATACGGTACGTTCCGTATATATAACTTATCGGCACGATGCCGCAAAAGTCAAGCCTTGTGTCTGCGGCGCGGGCACAAGGCTATACAAGCCTCTATTATTGTTGACAAATTAGCCGATAACTTTTCAACATTAGAGATAAGAAATCCTTCAACTAGATCGGAAAGGTTTTCCAAGAAGGTATCTTCTAGATTTTTCATTCGTCATGCGAATGGGGAAAGCTGCCTCTTCAAATTTCTGTTTGAAAGAAAATTTCCTCACCTACTCTCAGCACGCAGGGTTCCCCCTATATTTCTTATGCATATACTTTTCATTCCTATATCCTATGATTAGTCTAAGTAAGGGCTCCCGTTGTGCTAAGAAAAAGCCCAGGACCTATATTTGTCATGGCGCTAGAGTTTTAAGTGAGACCTTTCTTAAATTTCGAAATGTTTAGGAGACTCAGTCTTAAGGTACGTACCTCACCTTTTTGCGATGTTCACTAGTGTACTTTGGTGAGCATCGAACTCAAGAGCTATGAAATCCATGGCTGTTTGAACAGCCAATTAATCTTTTTAGATTCGTATTTATTACCTCGTACTTGCCGCGTTCTCCAAAGTACGCTAGGACTCGCTGCAGCTGATCTCTCATAGTGATCAAATGATTTCGATCGTTCGCGATGATCGGCAAAACCATCACAAATAACCACTGTGAAAACAACATTCACCTAGCGAAACGAAAAGTCATTGCCTCAAATTGCCTTTTCAAGTTAGGCATATGCCGCAGCCAGGGAGGACTTTGCCAAATGCTGAGTGTCGAGCGAACCGTTATCTTGAGTCATAGTCCTATGGAAGCTCTAGAAAAGCTTATCATGCTAAGGAAATCAGAAAAGCCTTCCTTCAATAAAAGCGCGATCTCAAGACGGTTGGGATGTAGTTCGCGCAGTTACCTAACCGACATTTTGAAAGGGCGCAAGTCGATTAGCATTCGCCTTGTCAAACCTTTGATTACCCTGTTAGGTCTTGATGAGCATGAGAGCCGGTATCTAGAGATTCAACTGCTTTTGACAACGTCCTTTGCGTCCGATGACGCCACGCGCTCAGGTCTGGAAGGGGAACGCAAGCAGCTCCGTAGTCTTCTTACCTCGAACAAGGTGCAGTTTGATGAAAAGATCGAGTTAAATGCGATTTTTCTCGTCTATTTGACCTTATATATATTACCGGGAAAACAAGGTAGCTACCGCAGTTTATACGCCAAGCTCACCATGCTAACAGCTCAGCAGATTCAAAAGTCAGCCCATGAATTAATCAGACAGGGGCTGATCCAAGAGCAAGACTCTGTGCTGTCCATCTGCACAGAAAAAGAGTTTTCGTTTTTGGACTCGGAGTCTTCTGATGACTACGAGCAAGACTTTCTGCGCAGCGCCATCGAAGAAAGCATCGAGCACTTGCCAATGGTCAAAGAGAAACGCCAGGACGTTATTTTTCACAGCAGTCTGATCACTGCCGAAAAAGCCCAACTCCATAGCCTATTGGAAACTATGAGAAACGAGTTGTCGGCTCTTCGTGCAAAGGTGGAGTCGAAAAACGCCAACCAATTGGTTCGCTTTAATTTACAGCTATACCCACTACTAGAGATTTAACTAAGGAGATACCAGATGAAAGCCTTTATTGCAGCAGCTAGTTTTTTGGCTTTATCCAGCGCCACTCACGCCATGAATATCGATAAAGAGGATTTTGTGGAGATGACGTCTTCCGACATTGCCTTTGTGGAGACTCAGGTCCATACCCCTCAAGTCTATCGGATTGATAAAACAGAATACATGATGGCACTGGTGATAACAGAATTTGAGGGCGAGACCTGCCTGTACGGCAGCTTGGTTCCCAAAGATATCCCTTTCGGGTCGAGCCGGAGACGACTCATGACAGAGTTTTACTGCGCCGAGACGGCAAATCTCACTCAAACAAACTATATTCTGATAGATTTTCACAATGTCGGTCGTAAACACGGTGGTCGCCCTGGCATGGGTGGTGGCAACCTATCACCCAAGGTTTCTGGAACGGCGGCCAAAGGGGTTACCGCTGACTTACCAAAGTTTGTCGTCTACACTCTTGAATTTGAACAAGTTGATATATTTCGGCCCTAATGTAAAAAAATCCGCATGCATTTGGCAAGTAAAGCGTTATAGCTTGGTGGACACTATCAAACGAGAGAAGAGAGGTTACGATGCAACTTAGAAACGCCTTACTTGGAGCCGGCCTTTTGTTAGGAAGCCTGCCGGCTCAAGCCATAGATTTTGGCGATCTCCGTCTTGTAGATTCCACACTAAGCGGTGATGGCTGCCGCGATGATAGCTTCTTTCATTACTGGTCCAGAGAAAATAGGAGCGTTCACGTCAGCTTTCAAGGCTTTGATCTAGCCGTTTGGGATCCACAGCTTAGTGGCTTTGCTGGAGGCGTTACAGGGACTCCGCGGTCGGAAGATGAGGCACGCTGTATCGGAGAGCTGACCTTTAGCGTCCCTGCAGATATGAGAGTCAAGCTAGATTCAGCCCTGATAAACTTTAACCATGACCTTCATGAAGAGTCGTTCCTGGGCATCAAGTTTTGGTTCAGTATGAATAATGGACCCGAGGAGTCTTTTCGCTATACCTTCCCCGAGAACCGCCTGCCCGCTAGGCGTAGCACAAGACTGACGATACCAACGAAACTAAATCAAAGGTGGACATCTTGCGGAGAGCGAAGGGTGACACTTAAGTTTGAGGTTTACAGCCAAATGTTTGCCAATGAGCTCGGTGATATTTCAAATATGAGTATGAGCGTCGATGCCAACCAGGTGATCAACCCGGTTTCGGTAGGTCTTAACGTGAAATCAAAACGCGATTGCTTTTCTAGTGATCGTCCCATTCGCTTTTAAAGAAGCAACAAAATCTATTCGTGCTTTGGTTAGCGTCAGCGCTAGCCAATGTTTGATGAAAGCCTAAGCTACCTTAGATGTGACCCCGCGTTGATCCAGATCTGAGATCACTACAGCAGTCCGCACCACATCCTCTCGGGTCGGCGCCGGAGCACCTGGAATCTGAGCCGCCTGCGCTTTAACCTCTGTCAGGACAGCATTAGTAAGCGCACTCGTGATAATAGTCACTGCCATGGTAAGAACCTTTGCCACATCGCCACCGGTGGTAGCTTGGGAGTAGATTTCGCTGGCAGATAAATTTTTCAAACTCTCGGCGCCATCGTAAATCCGAATAAAATTATAGACCGCGATCGAGGCACGGATTCTGGCCAAAAAAGCATCGCTAAGATCCTCCTCATTGCCGATGATATTCTCCATGGGATTGCCCGTAACATCGGCGACTGTCATTTCGCTTAGGCCAGCTGTTTGCAGCATGGTCACAACCTGGGCCTCGGTGAGACCACTGGCCTTTAAAGTGGTCAATGGCGAGATCACAACCGCAGATGATTGTGTCAAACCAGTTTCAGGCACGACCCCTTCGATGGCGATCGTATAAGGGACCCCGTTGTGAATCGAATTTTCGACGTTAAGCAGTACCGTACTCGGCGGAACCTCTTCCACGAATCCGGCCTCACCATTTTCATCTGTCAACGTCGATTTTTGCTCGTCTTCGCC
The DNA here is from genome assembly GCA_013215145.1 of Pseudobacteriovorax sp. Taxonomy (GTDB): domain Bacteria; phylum Bdellovibrionota_B; class Oligoflexia; order Oligoflexales; family Oligoflexaceae; genus DT-89. Next base: position 103,382 of record JABSRP010000023.1, on the reverse strand, counting down.
ACAGGCGCCATTGCCATTGGTGTCGGCACAGAATTGAGCGCATTTTACGTAGTGATCGGCGGCAACTATCTCTACAGCTAAGGTACCAGCTTCCGTCAGATCGCAGTCTTCATCCACTACCTCAGTTGAGGATTCCGGCTCCTCTTCTGGCTCTGCACCCTGTGTTTCTGTTTCAGTAACTACGGGAGTGTCGCTACTATCACCACCACAGCTAGCAAGCTGATACAAACAGATCGCAAGGACTAAACCGATGTAATAACGCATGTTTCTCGTCTCTCTTAATCTAGTGATCGGGCTACTGATTTATCAGAGCCCGGAAACCACGTATCTATTCAGTTTGTAACAAACGATAGGAGAGCGCCGCAGGAGAAACTGCCTAGCCTCGTGAGAGGTAAGCTAGATCCAAAAAGCTATAGAGCTCCTCAGGATTGTTGAGGTGATACTTTGAGTAGGAGTTGGGCTGGCCTATATGAATCGACCGGTTCCAGTCGGGTTGTACGCGGTGCATATCCTCGTCCGTAGTATCGTCACCCACCGTAATCATCGAGTCCCGCTGAGGATCCCAGTCATACAACTCAAGAACAGTTTCAACGCCAAAGCCTTTATTGGCAAAACTTTGTCTGATTTCTACAGTTTTTTTACCGTGATACACAGACCATGAGGTTTTGCTCAGCATTTGCTCCAAGTTCTCGCCTAGGGTCTGAGCCTGATCGGCTGCAAATTCAGGATCGCACTCGCGGTAGTGCCAGACAAAACAACTATCCTTTATCTCCACGTGGCTACCAGGAACCGCATTGACAAAGGACTCAAGAAGCTCCATCACCTCGGGTTTAACCTTGGCAATATCTTCCTGAGAAATCACAACATTTTGCTTCCAGCCTGTGTGATCCGAACGTAGAAAGGTGCCGTGCTCGGCTACCACACCGGTGCCGTACTTCACAAGGTAGCGCTCACAGAACTCCCGCGGTCTTCCAGTCACAATGGTTGTGATAACATTCGGCAATTTCACCACCTTATCCATGACCGTATCCAAACGCTTGCTTGGGATAGCCAGCTCTGGCCGATCCTCAATCGGTGCAAGGGTACCGTCGTAATCTAAAAACAAAAATATCCGCTGCTTTGCCGCTAAGTCTTGCCAGAATTTTTGATGAGCTGACGACTCGAGGTATTGGGAAAGCTTCATGCGGTCGTTGTTATGGGAGTTCCACATCTGTATAAAATTCTCCGCCCAGTCCACATTATCTTGTTCAATGGTTCGTTTACGCAGAGCCGTCATGCGATGCCGTCGCTCTGATTGATCCATCATCAACGCATCGCGAATCGTTTCGGCTACCTTGTTGATATCGTAGGGGTTCACTTGAAGGGCCTCGCCCATCTCCGCCGACGCGCCGGCAAATTCGCTAAGGATCAAGCAGCCATCCAGGTCGGTGCGGGCGGCGACATACTCCTTGCAAACCAAATTTAGACCATCCCGCAATGGGGTCACCATCATGATATCAGCCATCTGGTAGTGCTCAATGACCTCTTCCAATGGCAATGACCGGTAAATATATTCAATGGGTATGTGATCGGACTCCGAGTGCTCGCCGTTGATACGACCGACGAGCTGCTCAACCTGCTGGCGGATTTCATGATAGCTTTCGATATCTTGCCGGCTAGGGACACATACCTGAATCAATCGGACCTTTCCCCTAAAAGAAGGGTTTAACTCCAAAAATCTGCCAAAGGCCTGAAGCCTCTCGGGCAAACCTTTGGTGTAATCTAGGCGGTCAATACCGAGGATGGTCACCAAGTCTTTTTCCGCCATACGCCTGGGTAAAGGCGGATTCGGGTTAGTCCTGGCGCCGAAGGTCTTCACATCGACACCTAGTGGATGGGTAGAAACCTTAACTGGCCTGTCGCCTAAGGTGATCTCATTAATTTTTGTTTTGGCACCAATGATCCGTCTCGTCGACTGAATAAAATGGCGCGAGTAATCATAGGTATGAAATCCAATATAATCAGCGCCTAGCAACCCTAGAATCAGTTCCTTGCGTCGCGGTATCGCTCGAAAAATCTCACTGGAAGGAAAGGGAATATGGTGAAAATAGGCCACTCTAATCTTGGGGTGCTTTGCCCGCAGCATCAGAGGCACCAGCATCAATTGGTAATCATGCACCCAAACGCTATCGCCTGGCTGGTAGTGCTCGTCGATTTTATCAGCGAACGCCTCATTGGCTCTGACATAAGCTTGCCAGTGATTGTCGGAAATACTCATACTGGCCAGGAAATTGTGAAAGAGGGGCCATAGCGTGTCGTTGGCATAACCGTTGTAAAAGGCATCATAGATCTCAGGTGGAAGACGGACTTCCGCAAGGCGATTTTCCTGACAGTAAGCCTCGATGGAGCCATCTTCCTGCGGCATACCTCCAAGATAACCAATCCAGATGGAGTTGCTGCTGCGGTGCACCTCTTTCAATCCGCTCACGAGACCACCGCTGCTTTCTTTGATAGTCATCTGCCCAGATTTATCTACCCCTGCTGTTACGGGAAGCCGATTCGAGACAATGATGAGTTTCATGATTGGCGCTCCCTATTCTTCTCTAGATAAAGGGTTCCATGATGGGGAAACAACGCAAATACCGCATTAATAAGGCCAACATGCGAGTACGTTTGCGGGAAGTTTCCCCATGGCGTCCCCGTGGCCGGATCCACATCTTCGCTGAACAGACCCAAATGATTGCTACAGGTCATAAGGGATTTCAGCAGACTCAGAGCTTCTTCACGGCGATTCAAGCGAGCCAAGGACTCAACTAGCCAAAACGAGCAAATCAGAAAGGCGTTTTCTGTTGCTCCAAAATCATCTGGTGCTTTATAACGATGCAATAATCCGTTGTTATGAGAAAGGTTTTTTATTATCTGATCTACTAACTTGTGGGCTTTTGGATCATCCGCTTCTAAGTATCCCATATTAATCAACATGAGTAGGGACGCGTCTAGATCGGTGCTGTCAGCGGCTTGAGTGTACGCTGAGATATCTTCGTTCCAAGTTTCCTTTTCGATAAATTCGCTTAATTTTGTCAGCAACTGTCGACAACTATCAGCCTTTTCTGCTTCACCTACACTGTGGTAGATTTTTTCGCTCACCAAAAGCCCAGCCCAATTTAATAGCAGGGTAAACGTGTGAACTTGAGCCTTACCCCGAAACTCCCAAAGACCAGCATCAGGACTTACCAGGTATTTTTCGATCTGTTCGGTGAGACGATCCACAACAGAGATCGGTAGGAGGCATTTTTCCGGAAGGAAGCGTTGATCTAAGAATATCGGGCTAATGGCTAGTAGTATCTCGCCGTAAACATCATACTGGAGATGCTCAGCGGCCTGATTACCAATGCGAACTGGCTTATTGCCTAAATACCCTTCAAGGTAATCTAAGATCCTTTCGCTAAGATCTTGCTCGCCGCCAATCCCGTAAACTGGCTGGATAAAGTAATCTTGATCCTTAGAGTCCTCAACAATATTATTGAGATAAAGGATGAACTTCTCCAACTCCTCAAAGTGGGTGAGCCGCTGCAGTGCTGATAAAGAAAACACAGCATCCCGGATCCAGCAGTAGCGATAATCCCAGTTGCGCTCGGTACCGCCAGCCTCAGGAATACTGGTAGTCGTAGCGGCGATGATGGCGCCGGTATCCTCAAACTGATGCAGCTTAAGAACCAAAGCCGAGCGGATCACTTCGTTTTGAAACTGTGGTGGCAGATAGCTGTGCTTGATCCAGGTTTCCCAGTACTGCTTTGTTTTTACTAGAAAACTTTGGCAGGTTTCTACGAGATCAGCCTCTACTGGATGCCCCTGGGTCAGTGCAAAGTAAAAGCTCCTATCCACGGAAAACTCTCTACCGTTTTTGACATAAGTAAGCGGCGCATTGGTGGTTAGCCTTACGGGAGCATCCCGGCCAAAAAATTCGATATGATTCGACTCCAAGGAATCGCTGCAGATATCTTTGCCATAATTAGTGCGGCATTCAATATTTACACAGCAACGGGGGCGCCCCTCCAACGGCCGAATGATGCGTACCAGCATCTTTGGTTTGTAGTATCGATTGGACTGCATAAACCTAGGAGCAAAGTCGATGACTTCGAAGGCACCTTTTTCATCGCGAAAGGTGGTCCTAAGTATATTTGTGTTACCAACATAGCTCTGCTCACCTAGCCTGCCGTCTCCGGGAGAGATCTGAAAGGTTCCTCCTTTGTCCGAGTCGAGCAAACTTCCGAAAATAAAATCTGAGTCAAACCGTGGCCAACATAACCACTTCACATTCCCCTGGCGATCTATCAGAGCACTATACTGGCAGTTCCCAACAATACCCAAGTCCATATCTACTCCTCACAAGGTCTGGTTTCGCAACATCATAACAGACTGAGATTTATGCAAAAGCCTTGAAATGGATCGGGCTTCAACACCAACGAAGATTACCCCAGACACCTTGCCAAACACGGGTGAGAGCCCACGATGATTACTGTGAGACAGTCACAGGGACGTCGATTCGACATTAACTGGACGGCCAAGCCTATGGATTTATGATGAAGCCTGCTAGAACTGCCTCACTCGAAACAAACAGTTCACTTCGACAAGGAATACAACGATGACATCAATGATCAAATTTGCTCTAGCCACAAGCTTCGCTCTTTCACTTTCTGCCAATGCTCAAACAAAAACAGTATCTTATGGAACTCCATTGACGGTAAGTTCAGTGTCTATTCTAGAGAATACAAGTGACTCAGTGACTTACGAGATTAAAGGATCAGTCATTCAGGGAAGTAACAGCTGCGTTGCGGCGCAAAACGTACCCGCCCTTGTTACTGTTCCATTTGAAGATAAAGTCTTAGTTTCTGCTCAGATCGTTCGTACGATTCCTGAAGACGGTACCGGAATATTCTGCACGCTCCAGTATGATCCAGTTCCAGCAGACCTTGAGGTGGTTGTGACGGTTTCTAAAGAAGCCAAGCAGAAAGTCATCTTAACTAACATCATCGACGTCAATGGCGAGCCATTTGAGACAAAAGACGCAGCCTTTCTTCTTGCCCAAGCTCCTGTAAAGCAAGAGCTTAACCGATACTGTGATCCAGTAGACACCATGTATCTTGGCGGAACTCCATTATTCAACGAGCGAACAGGTGTTTTCACTTCACTTGAAGACTACCTAGCTCAAAGAGGCTTAGACCTAGACTGCAACCCAATCTCTGGCCCAGTCACTTACGAATAATAAGATCTCACGATCTCATCATAGCTTAGACCTCCTGGTCTAAGCATGTTTTGACCCGCCCGACCCCTTCGGCGGGTCTTTTTTATGGCCTTCAGGATGATTTGATCGGAGCTGAGAGGCTTTCGTGAAGGATACGAACAAATACGTCCTCTTGTATAAAGCCATTGCCCCATTTCTTGGCAAACTTGGCCAGGGGCTTGGCCTGAATGATCTCTGCCAAGGGTTTGCCCGCTGCCACATGCTTGGCCACTAGATCTTTGGAAGATCGGATCATGTCTAAATAGGCCTTAAGGTCCTCCCGCGTGGCCATAGGTCCGTGACCAGGGATGATTTTTGACTGTTTGTTGGTGAGAGTCATAGCTTTTTCTAGAGCTGCTATCAATCCTGTGACAGAACCGCCAGAGCTCACATCTATAAAGGGAAAGTTGCCATTGAAAAACAGATCGCCCATATGAAGAATATTGGCCTTCTCAAACTGCACCATAGCGTCACCATCAGTGTGAGCATGGGAGACATGCATCACATGAATCTCATCGCCATTGAGGTGGAAGGTTATCTGGTCGTTAAAAGTAATCACGGGCAGAGCGGCATCGGGTGATGGGGGAACCTTCATTTGGAACAGGCCTATCAATTGCTCGCTGCTCAGGCGTTTGCGCACATTTTCGTGAGCCACGATGATCGATCCTTTCTTGCCCATCTGCTCGTTACCGCCGGTATGGTCACCGTGCCAGTGGGTGTTGATCACAAACTTAGGCGGCTCTCTGGTCAATGCTCGAATGGCCGCCATGATTTTGTCATGGAGGGGAGCGTATTGATCGTCAATGATGAAGACGCCGTCGGCGCCATACGAAATTCCAATATTACCACCTGCTCCTTTGAGGATAGCAATGGACTTGGATAGCTTTTGGGTTTCGATCTGAACCTTCGAGAAATCCTGCTGAGCTGATGCAGCCAAGGCGACAAAGATGCCAAAACTGGCGATAAATGTTCTCATGCGAAATAAACCTCCTGATGATTGTCTATGGAGGGTGATAGCCCGAAACCGGCGAAAAAGGTAGGCGCGGATTGCGGCTTCAGGACAGGAAAGCGAAAGATCGATGGACTTACTGGCACTTAAACCCCTCAAGCAAGTTTAAGCTAAAGGTTTCTTGACAGCCTACCGACTAATAGGTAGGCTGCAAAATGAAAGGAAACATGATGCAGGATCGTAAAAGCCAAATCGTAGACAACGCCCAGCAACTGATCGACCTCAACGGTTATGGTGGCTTTAGCTACGGCGACCTTGAAAAGGCTCTTGGAATCCGAAAGGCTAGCATCCACCATCATTTTCCAAAAAAAGAGGACTTAGCTTTGGCAGTTCTCGACAAAGTGACTCACTATTTATTAGATAAAGAGGCGTTTTTACTATCAAAAAATTGGAGTGGCTTCGAAAAAATATGGGGATTAATCGGGCATGGCTGTGAGGAGTCAGCGTGTTCGGGCCGTATCTGCACAATCGTGTCGTTGCAGCACGATTTTCTGAATCTACCCAAAACCGTTCAGCGCAAGGTCGAGAGCATCTGCCAACTGGAGAGAAGGATTCTCTCGGAGATACTCAGCCAGGGCTTGGATAAGGGTGACTTTCGGTTTGCCAGCAACCCAAGTGATAAGGCTCAGGCGATACTCGCCATGGTCAAGGGTTCTATGCATTACGGCCGTGTATTTGGCAAAAATCACATATCTGTGATAAAAAACGATTTAAAATTAAGCCTTTGCGCTTAAGTTCTTTTAGTTGTCATGGCCTATCTACTAGTAGGCAGTTTTATGAAGGAGTTCTGACATGTCACAGCTAAATGGAAAAACAGCATTGATCACTGGTGGTTCTACAGGAATCGGACTTGCGACGGCCATTAGGCTTGCCAATGATGGTGCCCGCGTGGCTATTGCCGCTCGCAACGAGGCCGACCTTGAAAAAGCGCTTAAGGAAATCCCAGGCAACCCCATCGCCATCAAAACCGATGTCGCCAGTCGCGAGGATCGAGCCAACCTTTACGAGCAGGTGAAAAAAGAGTTCGGCAGCCTAGACATCCTTTTTGTCAATGCAGGTATTGCTGAGTTTGCCCCTTTAAGTGACGCGACGGAGGACCATTTTGATAAAGTGATCAATATCAATCTCAAAGGTGCCTACTTCACGGTCCAGAGTCTGTTACCCATCCTGAATGAAGGCTCCTCGGTTGTCTTGACGACGTCTGTGGTCAATGTCAAAGGCATGCCAGGCACAAGTGTCTACTCACTGTCTAAGGCTGGGCTTCGATCCATGGCCCGAACCCTATCTGCAGACCTGGTAGAACGCAAAATCCGCGTTAACGCTATTGCACCGGGCCCCATTGAAACGCCGATATTCGGTAAGTTAGGCATGCCTCAAGAGGCGCTCGATCAGTTTTCCCAGCAGATGATCGAGAAAGTGCCAGTGAAGCGATTTGGTCAGTCTGAAGAAGTCGCAAACGCTGTGGCATTTTTGGCAAGTGAGCAATCGTCCTACATCGTGGGTGCCGAGATTGAGGTTGATGGCGGTTTTAGTCAAATCTGAAGGCTCACGTTACCCCCTTCCGCAACAGCTCCGAGGTTTCTCGACAACAGCTATCGAAGAGAGCCTCGGCAGTGGATCCTTCTTTTCCACTCAAACCCCAATACGTCGTTCATCTGCAAATTCTGTAGATTTATCTACACATTTTATAGCAGTATTATCATTATCTTACAAGGGTTATGGAGATATTTTGTAAAACATGTAGATATATCTACCGACCTTAGCTATATTGGGCTGGGAGGTGTTTCATGACGATAGTGGCACAACAAAGGCAGGAACTGTCTGACAAAGAGAAAAAGCAAGCTATCTGTAAGCTTATGTTGCAGATACTAGAGATACTTTTCGATCAAAACAATGCAAAATTAGCCCTCCATTTGGGACTGTCCAGGAGCGTTATTGGCAAGTGGATTCGAGCTGGCGAGTGCGGCTACAATGTCAGCCAGAAGGAACGTGATAACGACTATCAAAAATTCCTCGTCTTAGCATCGATCCATCGCTCCTTATATTCCATATTCACCAACCCGAAAGACCGAGCCATTTGGTTTTATGCCAGCAATTCCGACTTTCATGGTGCGTCGCCGTCGGATCTTGTTAAGTCAGGCATATTAGGCGCCGTCACAGTAAAACAATATCTCGACTACCAAAGAGGCTTGGGGGTTTAATCGTGTCATCCTATCCCACTGTTTTTCGTATCTTCTCCCCCACGGACATGAGTTACGGAGGAGACGAGCTTTCGGCTAGAGAGGTGGACTTCTTAGAAGAGGAGATCAACGGCACCTCGGACCAGTCAGCTCAGCGATACCCCCACGAGCCTTGGATAGCAGCACCCTTTCGCTACCCCATTCCAGTGGGGACTCAATTTCAGAGCCGCTTGGTGCCCGCAGGGTCTACTATTCGCTGTTTTTATGCAGCCGATACTGCTCGCACCTGTGCCTACGAGTCGGCATACCATTTTATGCGGTTTCGCTTGGCAAGCCATACCAGTGCCTTCTCGCAAAGCTACAGCAAAAAGATGCTTGGATCGGTGAAGCTCGACCTCCAAGACTGCGCTGACATCAAAGTGGAGGACCCTGAAAGGCTCGAAAAAAGCGACTATAGCTTGTTTCACAACTGGTCTATTAGCAACAAAACCAGGCGAACGGCGCAATACGCCTCCCTTAGGGATCCCAGCCGAAAGGGATATTGCTATGGCGTCTTTAGGATAGAACGCCTGTCTCAGCGTAGTGAAGGGATATGGCCTCTTTACTTGACTATGGACCCTAGTGCCGATCAGGCCATGAGATACAGGTCAGACTTTGCTCACGATCTTCCCGAACAGGTGAGGTTTTCTGACGTTCGCTAATGGATAGGCCTCTTTTTTTACAGATACATCATCGTGGAGAGCCACGAAGGATAAACATGCCACTGAGCCAACCATCGCGATCCTCACCAGCCTCGTTCGTATAGGTGACGGCCCAATAGTTAACCCCCTTGTAGGTTCGCACTTTAGTTAAGTTTATCTCAGTTCCTTTTGTTAGTGCTCCCACAACCGCAGGCTCCATTTCCCGAAAGATAACGACGGGCGCTCCATTGGTACTCACTTTTTTGCCGCCAATCGCGTCGTCCACAATCCAGCGAAATTTGTCCGGATTTTGAGGAATATCCGTAGCCGGGTGTTCCATCGGGCTATATTCTTCTCTCTCTACCTTTGCGACAACCGCACCATAGGCAGACAACAGCCCCCATCCAAGCAAAGCTTTTAACAGATAGTTCGCCACCATAAACACGGCACTCCTAATTGAGGAAACGTTCAGCAACGCTTAGGGTTTCGTCAGGTAAACAGCTAACTTTAGTGGGAAAAATGATTCTATAGCAGAAGGCAGGATCTCGCATATTTGCTAAGTACTTAGCTGTTCGAGCGCCTTTTTTGCTCGATTAGCCACAGACTTACGTTTCGATTGGGAAAGCTTAGAAAGTTTTGGTTTCAACCAACGCCTAAGCTTAGCATCGTCCAGAGCCCAAAAACTTAGAGCCTGAATACTGGCGTTTTGCACAATCCAGTCATCGGAATCCTTAATGAGCAGTTTCCCATACTCCACAGCTTTAAGCCTTTGCGCTTTGCTTAAGTACTCATCGCCCTCAAAACACAGCTGCATCAACGTCCAGTCGGCGGAGGGTTGCGATAAGGTTGGCAGCTTTTTTAGAAATTTCGATGCATAAGCTTTAAATTGGTCTGGATACGCACGAAATAGTCTCTTAAAGGCATTCGATGTCCTAAGACGCACCACGGTATCCTTCGATCGGTAACAAGCAAAAAGCAAGGGCAGGTGTGACGGGAGGTCCTTTTCTACGTCTGCCACAACTTCAAGGGTTCGACCTAGGGAATTAGGATGGCCTCCTGACAACATGGATTCGTAGGATTCCTCTTGATGCAACGACATCTCCCAAGGGCATTTCGGTTATGGACAACCAGAGGCCTTAGATCCGCAACTTATCACTCCGACCTGAAGGCTTCGACTCGGTGACAACAGCAACAATATCTCCACCGCTTTTGTGCAGAACATCCACCTTATCGTCTCGATGATCGTCGATGTAGCAATCGATGTCAAAGACCATTTCGCAAGACTTCGAGCGTCGCGGTCGCAGCGTTGGTTGCCTTGGTTTACCTTCCAAAAAATTCAGGACACTCGTCAGTAATTTCATGACTGCTCCTTTTCTACATTTGACGGTCGTCTCGTCACTTAGCGCAAACGCTAAAGTATTCATAATAACGGAAAAAAGAGGACGTTAATGACTCGTAGATTTATGTATGCAACAATTCGGGCTAGGCAAGCTTTCGATTCGCTTCTGGGTTTGTCTTAGGAAGCAGAATGGAGAACTCCACCCCTTTTTTGAACTCAGATTTGATTTGGATCTCTCCGTTCATCTCGAGTACAGCCTCTTCGCAGGCTGACATTCCCACTCCGCGTCCCGATAGGCTAGAAACCTCATCGCTAGTAGAAAAGCCCGGTGTAAAAATGAGATGAAGCTTATCCTGCTCAGACATCTGATCCCAGGCATCAGGATCAATGATATTTCGCTTTTCGGCCACATCTCTGATCCGATCCAAGTCAATCCCGGCACCATCGTCGCGAATAGAAATCACCGTCTGATACGATTCGTTACGCAGCTCGATATCTATGGTGCCCACAGGATCTTTACCGCCGCGATCTTCAGCATACTCGATGCCGTGGTCAATACTGTTTCTGATCAAATGAACCAGGCTGTGAACCACGTACTGGAGTTTTTCAGCATCCACAGCCTCGTCATGCCCGACCACGTTGACCCTCACTTCTTTTCCTAACTGTTTTGCCAGGCGCTCCGTTGTCTTTTGAACCGGGCCAAGCAAATCGCCAAAGGAAACTTTTTTGGCGACATCAATCCAATTCTGACACAGGGTAATCACACGCTGACTAGCCCCCTCAGACATCAATTGACGTTTTAGCGACTCAAAATCGTTATCATCAACAGAGTAACAAACATAGTTGAGATCCATGGGATCGATGGATAGGATGTCTTTATAAGTCTCCAAAAAGGTCTCAAGAATCCCCTTAAGAGTCGCAAATTCCACAGCGGTGATTTTCGGTAAATCTTCGATTTTATGAATTTCGCTCACCAGTCCATCGAGTCCGTAGGAGGCGAAGTTACCTTTCATGGTATGCAGTCCATTGCGGTAGCGGATTTGCGGGAGCGCGTGGTTAATCCCCTCGTCCAATTCGGAGAAGGTCTCTCGCAACAGGGATTTAAAACTGATTTTAGACTGGAGTATTTTGAGTAGGGTTTTTCGCAGCTCTGCTTGGGTCTCGACAACGGAAAGCTCTGTGACATCGTTCACTGTTAACAGTAGGGAGGTGATACCACCTTCTTGATCACGGATCACGGAAATTTCGAGCTTTACCTGCCGGTCCCCAAAGGGTAGGCGGTCTCGGATTTGTCTTGTTGTGACAGACTCAGGCATCATATCGGAGAACACCTGGTCAAAGGCGTTAATCAGGTTACCTTTATCGCGCTCATTTAGATCAAAAAAATCGATAAAGCTCACACCTTCTGCCACCTTAGCGCCTAGGATCCGATGACAGGATTGAGTAAAGCCTTCACCAACCGTCAAGTCTTCATTAACGATTAAAAAGCCTGACTGAACGTTATCGATGATCATCCGGATCGTGGCCGTTCGCTCTTTGATGGTTTTTTCGAGGCCTTCATTCATCCGCCTGATCTTGCTACGGGCGACTTCTAGCATTTTGAACGCTAGAGCAAATCGCTGGGATAGAATAATCGACTGCCCGAGGATGAAGATAAACAGCGTCATATGCGAGATAGTTTGAGTTTCAATGACGCTATTGGTTTTTAGAATATAGTTAACCGCACCAAATAGCATTGCCGAAAAGCCAAAGACAAACAGTTTGGAGCCCGCCTCACGATCGATGGCAGCCTTCACCAAATAGGCGAGACAAACAAACCCTCCACCTAGACCAATGAACTGATAAGGAATCAAAACCGTCTCAATACCCCAGTACCCTAAACTTAGAATACTGAGGACGTAAAACACCCCGCTATATAATTCCATTTTAACTAACCAGTTTTTAATCTGATCAGGATAAAGCATCTTTACGTAAAGCATCATCGTCATGACAGCTAAGGGAAAGGTCAGAAACTCGGTAGTATAATAAAAGCGCGTGGGAAATGGGTCGAAAAACATGAACCCAAGCCCGCCCTCAGAACGGATTCCAGTCATCACGGTCAGCAACAATCCCACAACCCCAAATAGCAAGGGCTCTTTGCGATCCCTGCGCAGAAAGTATAGAGCAAAATGATAAAACGACATAATAAGCACGGCAGACAGAGCAAAAAGATCCCGCAGTTGAGCGCTATGCCGGTGTTTGGTAAGGACCGAGCGCTCTCCCGCTAGAATCGGAAGCATGGGCCCAAGGTTGTACATGTCGAAGGATGAGTTATGGATCACCACAGTAGCAGACGTGAGGCCAGGGTCGAGAAAGCTGAGCTTGGGCCTCATATTAGTCTCACCGCGGTCGTCCTCAGGATGGGTTCCCAATACGCCCTGCTCAGATACCAACTCGCCATTGATGAAAACACGGCTAGCCCCTCTAATTTCGGGAAAATAGAAGCCATAAGCCTTGGTAGGATCCAAAATAAAGTGCTGGTAAAAACTAGCATAGCGCTTCACGCCGGCTTGCTTTTTATTGTCAGGATTAAACTGTTGAAAGGACTCCAACATCGGATCGTCTTGCCGGGTAGATACCGATGCAGGATCAACAAACTCCCCCCACACCACCGACCAACCCTCGCGTAGCTTGATAGGCTCTTGGGAAGCATCGACAATTCCCCGCGAAGCGCTTGCCATTCCATAGGCATCAACAGACAGGCAAACCCATGCAATCAAAGCAAAAAGCCAGAATTTAAGCAGAACAGCGAACTTCAATGACAACCTACCCCTTCCATGGAGGTAGGTATCGGGATATGCGAAGCGAAATTAACGCTATGGGTAGAAAACCTCAACGAAACCTCGCCTATCAAAGCAGGCCAGCGATAAGATGTTTCTAGGATGTTTTCTGTCGAAATAAGCGAATCACTTCAGACCCTGGTTTATCGAAAATAACAAATATAGATCCATCCGGCCCCTCTTCCACATCACGGATACGGGCTCCGAATTCCGTCAGCAGTTTTTCTTCCGACTGCACCTTCGTTTTATCCCAAGTGATGCGATTGAGGTAGCCAAACTTCAAGGAGGGGACAAACAGGTTTCCGCGCCACTCAGCAAACATCTTCCCCGAGTAAAGCATCATACCGCACGGAGCAATGGAGGGTGTCCAATGATGAAAGGGTTGCTCCATCCCGGCCTTCTTTGTCCCAATCCCGATCTTAGCGCCTGAGTAGTCTTTACCGTGGGTGATGATGGGCCAGCCATAGTTTTTACCTGGTTGGATCTTATTGATCTCATCACCGCCCTGAGCCCCGTGCTCGTGAGCCCAAAGTTGGTTGCTTTTGCGATCGATGATAGCTCCTTGGACATTACGGTGCCCGTAAGACCAGATGTCTTTTTTCGCAGTTTTGCTTTTGTAGAAGGGATTATCTTTTGGGATGCGGCCATCGGGAAAGATGCGAATGATTTTGCCTGAATGATTGTCTGTGGTCTGGGCCTCTTGCATCTTAAAATAGCGATCGCCAACGGTAATGAACAGATAGCCATCGTTGTCAAACACCAGACGACTACCAAAATGATAACCGCTTTTAACCTTTGGCAGCTGACGCCAGATGATGGACACATCTTTTAAGCTATTACCCACGAGTTTGGCGCGACCCACAGCTGTTCCAGAGTTACCCTGTTTGTCGGGCTCGGAGAACGACCAGTAGATCATCTGGTCTTTGGCAAAAGTGGGCCCAACCTGCACATCGAGTAACCCGCCTTGCCCGGCGGGATCAACAGCGGGTAAGCCTTTGATTTTTGTCCCTTTGCCGCCATTTTTTGGCACTATTGAGAGCTGCCCTGCTTTTTCTGTGATCAGCAGCCTACCATCAGGCAAAAATGCCATTCCCCAAGGTTTATCAAATCCCTTGGCATAGACCTCCGATTTGTAAGCCTTGGCCTCTGTCTTGCTAAACCCGCCCTCTGCCATCAACCCCAGGCTGACGATCAGAAACGCTCGCTTTACCCATGTACCAGTCATATACGCAACTCCTCAGTCAAATATTTACTCAAAACAAACTACAGATACTGTTCTGTAGAGTCCATAAAAATGGGATTGCACATTGAGACGTACGGATATTATTGCTATACGATTGGTATCATGATGCACAATACAGACACTCAGGAGGATCAAATTGAAAAAATCTTTTATTTTAGCAGCTTTCGTATCTTTGTTTGCTGTCCAGTGTGGAGTCGAAGACTCTAACGACTCTGAACTGATGGAAAGCACAAGCCTTTCAGAGCAGCAAGTGATGGCGGCGTCTCAGGCGCTATTTGTCGACATTAGTGTCAATAGGGCGTATTACTTAGAGAATGGCATCCTCATCGAGAAGTGGAATGTCATCAGCGGTCGAGACTACAACGCCAGCACGACAAGCCAGGCACCGGCAGCTGATTACACGCCAACCGGTCAGTACTATATTCACCAAATCGAGAAGTGCCCGCTATTTTTCCCAAGGGATGGCTCACCAAAAGGGGCCTGTGCCAGCGATAACCCACTAGGTACCAGAGGGCTGTGGTTTCGTAGTGGGCGCTTATATGGACTTCACGGCACAAACCAGCCAGGACTGTTCAGCTCAGCCGACAACAACAGACGCTACAGCGGTGGCTGCGTGCGCAACCAAAATAGTCAAATCGAAGAGATTTTCGACCGGATCCAAAGCCGATACGTAAAATCTAATAGCCAAAGCAGCGGACGCTTTGAAGTCTACCGCCCGCGCAGCGGAGCTGGCGTGCCGATTTCAGTCGGAAAATTCCGCGGCAAGTACGATCAGGTTGCTGAAGGTCAGCGCTTCGGCGCGGGAGTGACTCCAGTAGATGCCATCGATCCTGCAGCTAAATCCGCCGCCATTGGCAAAACCTGTCAAACCAGCTCTCAGCCCGTTGGTAGTCAGGTTTGGGTGCGAACCTTCCCACTCGGTACCGTTAACAACCGCCTAGCCATCACAGGGGCAGGTACACCAGTTGCGTTTTTGGACGATGGTGTGGAGCTTACAGTTCGCGGGTACCTGGTGGATGCTTCAGGCGTGACTCAGGTCAGTGTCGATAGCAGTGACCCTAGCAGTCCCAACTCGCTCCGCAACCAGTTTGGAGCGGTATTTGTGAAGGCTGATCAGTTCGCAAATTTTGCTCAGTGTCGCTAACGATAGATTAGATTTTAGTTTGATAAAGTATCGGTGCCCCTGCGAAAGCAGGCATCGATCTTTTTTTTGCCGAGCACCACGTTCTTTCCGATTGCGCCCTGAAAGCTCGGACCTAAACCCTCGTATGAGTCCGAAAAATTTGGGCTGATAAAAATGGGAGGCTCACAGTCCATCTAAACCGGTTCGTGGAAAATGTCTGTTCCCTTCGGACCATACCCAAGATTTTGACCGGCCAAAGTTTAACTCCTGCCAATCTGTGGATGCCGCGACCAATATTGATATATTATTCCGAAAATGATTATATATATCGGACAGATCACATTCAAGTCTACCCGTTATGACTACTAGAGATTTTTAGACCCAGTTTCCCCATGCATACAACTACTTAGCGTTTTTAAGCGACTCTGCAATAATTCCATTCCCACTTTGTCCTTCAACCGTAATTAGGTGATTAAACTAAAAGGAAAACATATACTAAGAAAATTAACTATAGTTACAGGACTGTTAATCTGGGGATCTCAAGCCTTCGGTGCCTACGAAAAAAACAAAAAAATCAAAACGATTTACCCAACCCCCGGAAACGACTTGGTTCTGTTTCAAACGGATTCGGGATGCAAATCATCAGGTACAAATTACTTTTCCATAGATGTCTCAACGCCTGGTGGCAAAGCGACTCTTTCCGTATTACTTGCAGCGGCGCACGCTGGCCGATCTATTGACGTACGTTATGGAACTTGTACGTCTGGGACCTCGGCAGTTGACTATATCGTCGAACGTTTTTAAAAAAAATGCCAAGATAAACTCCCATCGTCGCGGAGAATTCAGTAGCGAAACGGCGTGGAAGCTGGCAAGGTTCCAGTTTTCCGTGCTAACGCATTAATAACAGCTGGTACCACCGGCATCATCGCTGCTTCACCAGCCCCAGAGGGTTTCTGACTTGGGCCGGAGTTAATGAGTCGCATCTGGTTAGGCGGGATATCAGCCATTCTGGGGATAGGATAGGTGTCAAAGTTTTCTGCATACATCCTTCCATCTTTGAGCTCCGTAGATTCGCTGAGGGCAAAGGATAGGCCCCAAACGACATTACTTTCGATTTGCTGACGAACCAAATCAGAGACCACAGTATACCCACAGTCGTGACATACGTAGACCTTAGCGATCTTTTTGTTTTTCATAGAGACGGCAACTGAGACAAAGGTCACAGCTTTATAAGAACCACAGGCAACTCCCGGACTGGAAACATCATCGATATCGTCGTCTTTCAGCATGTAGCGAAGCCCTTCTAGAGTAGCTTTAAGTCGTTTTTCTGCAGGCTGAAGCCGCTGCAACCGAAAACTTATAGGGTCGATACCTAACTTACGGGCTACCTGATCTAAAGCAACTTCAATAGCAAAGTTATTGACAGGAGCACCAAGGGATCGCATAGGCCCCGTCGGTATCGCAAGGGTTTCCGACCAATACTCTGTCTTCACATAGCGGCTTTGATAGCGAAACTCAGCCCCCCGAGCGCCACCTCGATCGGCAATAAAGGAACTGGCCCAAACAATGGCTCGACTGGGAAAGGCGTTCGTCAGTACCACGCGCCCCGACGAAAATCGATGATGCCAGTGTGTCAAATTCCCCTTGTTATCCGTCTGCAGCTTAATTGCATGCTTTGTAGGACTACGAAAGTAACCATACTGAAAGTCCTCCTCACGAGTCCA
Organism: Pseudobacteriovorax sp.; assembly: GCA_013215145.1. Classification (GTDB taxonomy): domain Bacteria; phylum Bdellovibrionota_B; class Oligoflexia; order Oligoflexales; family Oligoflexaceae; genus DT-89. The sequence goes on along the minus strand of JABSRP010000023.1, from coordinate 86,002 downwards.
CTGAACCTTAACCGGTTTGCGGCATACCTTTGATAATAGGAGGGCTTCTCGAACCGCCGGCTGGACGACTCTTCCTCCAAAGCCTCCGCCCAAGTACTGCGGAAAGACCTGTTCGTCATGATCGGAAAGAATGCTGCGTGCCACCTTCAGCACATACCAAGGAGCCTGGGAGCCCACCCAGATTTTTGCAACATGGTCTTGAACATCGGCTACGGCTGCTTGGGTTTCCATACATGCGTGGCTTTGGATTGGCGTTTCAAAGAAAACATCCAATGTATCTTTGGTCTGTTGGGAAGACGGTTCACCGGCTTCCTGTAAGGTTTTTCCAGAAAACATGGATGCTGACGAGAAGTCAAGCTGCTCGTTAAGGTGCTCATTGGTAAGCTCCGAGTCTTCCAACTGCCATGTGATTTCCATCGGTCGTTTTGCCTGCTGCAGTTCCCAAAAACCTGGGGCCACGACTCCGAGCAGCTGGTTATCGCTATCCCATATGACTTGCATAGAGGGAAGCTCGCGTAGCTTTTCGTCATTGAATTTGAGCATTTTTTGCCCAAACTTGGGTGGCTTGAACACGTGACCATACACCATGGATTCAGGATATACATCGTGGGTGAATATCGTTGCCCCCGTTGACTTATCCTGTGCGTCTTCCCGGGTATCCGCCTCTTCGGAATCCTTTCTCGACGCCAACGCTTTCGAGGTACCGGTGCGCTTTAGTGCGCGGCAGGCTGTTACAATATGATCGTAGTATCGGGAAATCGACTCACTTCCTACGGTGAACTTGACTGCGGAAAACACATGAGGCTCAGCCAATCGTATGGAAACTTGATCCAATCCGATACCCAACTCATCGGCAATGAGCTTTGCATATCCCGTGCTAATACCTTGCCCCATCTCGCATTTGGGTAAAAATAGCTTGGCGCCTCCGTCTTCCGAAAGGGCGATCCACCCCTTAGCCAACGATTCAGGGTCGTCTTTTAAGGTTGGCAGGGGTGGTATCAGCACACATCCCTGTCCAAGAAGTGCTACAGCATACCATTGAGGTAGTTTTTGCAAAAACTCTCGTCTAGAATTCATCCTTATCCTTTCGCTAATGAAGTACCATTAGGCGTTCTGTTGTTTTAAATACTGGCTAAGGGCCGATTTGATCCGTGGGTAGCTCCCGCAACGGCAGAGATTACCTGACATAGCATCATCAATGTCAGAGGTCTTGGCGTTTTTCGACGCCACATAATTCGCGGCACTCATCAGCTGACCGCTTTGACAAAACCCACACTGCGGGACATTATTCTTGACCCAATAGGAGATGAGTGGATGCCGATCCTTAGCAAGTTGTTCGATGGTAATCACTTTCTGCCCAACAACGGAGCCTAGAGGGATTTGGCAGGATCTTACAGCAACGCCAGCGACATGGACGGTACAGGCCCCGCAAAGCCCTTTGCCACAACCGTACTTGGTTCCCGTTAGCCGCAATGTATCCCTAAGAACCCGCAAAAGCGGTTTGTTTATATCATCGCCCACTGTATACAGGACACCATTAACAGTGATCTTCGTCATTGACGTCATGAATGCCTCCTTAAAAGATAGCGCTGGCATACCTTAACTCATCAGGTGTAGTGTATTCCGAAGTAAAAAAAACAAAATTAACCGAGGTTAATGCACATATGGAAATGCTAGCGAGCCATACCTTGAAGCTATTAGGACCAGAGACTAAAATCTTAAAAAAAGACCAAAGGCTCTTTGCTCAAGGTGAGCCGGCCGACACCATCGACATTATCACATCAGGTTTGGCAAAAGTTGTTTATCTCACCTTTGAGGGGAACGAACGGGTGAAGAGTTTTTTCGCACCGGGGCAGATGATTGGCCACATATCTATTCCTAAACCTGGAAACAAATACCTCTACGAATTGATATGCCTGGAGGATTCAACATTTTTGAGATTCTCAGCGTTGAAACTCTACCAATCCATGAAAGAATCCCCTACCCTTTCCCAGTATTTTCTCGAGGCTTTGCTTAATCTTGCCGAGAAAAAACAAAGACGAGAATACGAGTTTCTTTGCCTTAGCATCGAAGAGCGATACCAATTGGCTTTACAGAGATTCTCTCAATACTCTTCTATTAACCAAAAAGATTTAGTCTCCTATTTGGGGGTTACCGAGGTTGGCCTAAGCCGCATTAAGACAAGACTTAATCTTAAATCCTCGGCGATCTCCTTGTGACATGTACATAAGGTACAGTTGGTGGGTTTTAGCGAACACAGTCAGATTCCTGAGAGAAAACAACTTGTTAATCAGAGGTGAAGTATTGGATAATTTATCATTCACCGGATTGTTTTTGTTTGCGATTTTCTAGGAGTTTGCTTTGAAGAGTCTCATCGGATGTTTGATGGTTTGGATCTTCTCTCCTGTGGCCTATGGCCAGGCCCAGGGATTAGAAAGTGTATTTCGGGGCAGCGGGCCTCCTGAACAGGCTAATTCTAACGTTGTCTCAAAAGAGGTCACCTGCTCACCACCGTCTCAGGAAGAAACAGCTTCAGGAGAGATCGACACCAGTTGTGAGGATCGCAAAAAAGATGAGATCCCCCCAACTATTATATTCACTTGTAACAATAGCGGCGGCGATAATAAGGAAAACGCGGTGTCCATTTCCGTGCAAAAAATCTCCTCCTACACAGATGCTACCGGCAAAAAACAAAATATAGGAAAAGGCATTGCTATAGTTCAGCAATCAAGTGGCACAACATTAGTTACTTACGGTCAGTTTCAAGAGCTGGCTTCTCTTACAAGCAATCGCAAAGAGCTCATCAATGATCGTCAGCGGCAATACGATGTTGCCGTGAAAGAGCTTTATGCCTATCAGGAAAGCAGCGACGGAAATCGAAGTCAAGTCCCGGTTGGTCAGGGTCTTCAAGCCCTGAAACGCTTTACGATACAGATTTTTGAGGATAAGCAAAAAGCCATCATTCCTGAGTTCGTTAAATACCCTGTGGATGGCAAGGAAGCCTACCTTGTCTGCGACGGAGGAACCATTGATGTGGCTGCACTTAAAGATCCAAACTTTCGAGGTGAGCTATGAGATATTTCGCAGTAGCACTGCTCCTATTCGGTTTACTAGCTACCAGTTGCAAGACAGTTCAAAACGAAACCAGCGCCACCAAAGACACGCCTGCGGCAAACATGGATCGCATTATCCGCTGCGAAGTTGGCGATTGGGGATCGGCGGGAAAAACCGCCACATTTCGGGGAAAACCCATCCAATATTTTAATAGCAACGAGATCGACTATAGCAGCCCTTCGTTCTTTTCCGATAAAAATGCCCGCCACATGTCCTTTGCCGGCTTAGACTTTAGCCTGATGGGAACAGCAGGTTATGAGTCGAATTCCAACACCAGGGGCGCTGTTGACAGCAGCGGACGAGCTGTACCCAACGTTCGCGTGGTCGTGGTCGATGTGAGAATGATAGGCGGCGTCCCCCATTATCATTATTTTTCCAACGAAACAGCCTACAACCCTATGGAAAACTGGTCTTCCACCAAGGCCCTTGTGATGTTTAATGCTGCCGAAACCATTCGCAATGCCAGTGGCGGCAGGGTAGGACTTTACTCAAAAATCCGGGGTCGTGCACGGTATAATAGCGCTATCAGGGATTACTGGGTGGCAGATCACGTGACCGAGGTTACGAATACTAGTCACAACGCGACAGCGGTTTGGTTTAAATCAATCACCGGAGCCAGTGGCAGCGATCAATTCGTCAAAAACTGGCTCACAAATGGTGATAGCGGCCAGTCTTTTGGCGGAGGGCACGGCGCCTCGCCACAGCCCTTGGGAAACGTCTTTCGCAACGGCTCCAACGAAAGCCAGACGGTTACGATTTCGAGGGCAGGAAGTTGGAGCGGTATCAGCAGCAACACCCTTAAAACCATCACCATGGCTGAGTTTTGGAAGCGCTTAGCGGTCAATAGACTAGACGATGTCACCTGGCGCAGCGCCGTTCAGGATGAAGATCTTGCGGTCCTTAAGTATGGGTATGTGAATAGCCAGTCAGTCGGGGGATTCTTTAAAGGCGCAGCTGGAACCAGTCAACGCGGGGTTTTTGTCAGTGCTTTCGGCGGCAAATCACGCCTTGATCAAATATCGGGAGGACGCTGGCGTCTTTTTGGTAAGACAGGATCCGGCTCATCAGGCATCCGCAACCGGAATGAGTCGGTATTTGGCGGTTATTTTTGCCTTCCGGCAACGTCTGCTAGCCCGAAAGGAAGGCTTTTTGCCTGGTTTATCAATGCCCAGACTCCTGGCGGTGATAAGACCACGATTCGCCGCAAAGCACTTACGGGTATTGCCGATGTCTTTGCACCAGAAATTCGAAACGCCGCAAACCTATTCGGAACTGGCGAGCCACCACCAGCCATCACCCAGATTACGGCAAACTTTAACACCGTGTTAAAAATCAGTCAGGCCCAATCGTCCACCTTGGCTGAAAATACCGAAAAATGCCCCATGCCGCCGGGGACCTATCGGACAAAATCAGTGGAGCGTGTTCCGGGCTCGCAAAACTATTTTGTCAAACTAGATCAGTCTTTGGGTGCTTCTTGTCAGCTTAATGAAGGCTACGTCTACATCCCGCACTTCGAAAATTTGGGAATTTAGGATATAAGGTAGATCCCACTGTGGATCTACCCTACAACACCGATGGAAAGCTAAATTGTAAGAGCTTCTTTTTCGTAATTTAAGAGGCTTTTGATCATTCTGAGAATTTGCCGGCTGTTTTGATTGGTGATAGCCTCGTTCCATATCACCGCCGCTTCGCAAGCATTCAAAACCATTTCGAGAGATTTTAAACCCATCTTGCCCCGGTTATCATGTTTGACCGCCGATGTGATGGCAACAGCTTTTTCTGTCAGCTCACCACTAGGAATCAGCCAGTCAATGGCGTTTTTCAAGACTCCCGGCATGCTGTGACCGTATTCAGGTGAGGCAAACACTACTACGTCATGGGCCTGGATCAAGGTCCGCCAGCGGTCAACTGAGGCTGGCGTGTTGATTTCCGCCCGCTCTGGTTGAAAAAAAGGCAGACTACCTATGATATCCACCAGAGTGAACGCTAAATCATCGGTGGCGAGTTTATTAATGGCTCGTAGCAGTTTTTCGTTGGCAGACTCTGGAGCCAATGACCCTGAAATTGCAAGTACCCGGATCACATCTGGACCGTTCAATAGGGCCTCCTTTGTATCGACTCTTGATGCATTCCCTATTGTACAGACAAACGATGATAAAGCGAAACCATGTAGGCTCGGGACTTAGCGAGCGACTCGAGCATGAGATTTGAGTAAAAGAAGGCAAATTGTTAATTATTTACTCGCATTTAGAAGACCTACGCCCGATGCAACTTTATTTCAGAGATGGCCTCACGAGGATCTTTCGACACAAGTTTTGCGATCAAATCCCCACTATCAGGAGGCAAGGCGCTCCGACTGGAGCTCATGTATATTTCAAGATCACAGGAATGATCGCGGAGTTTTCTGGCTACATCGATGCCAGTCTCACCATCTAAAAGATAATAGTCGACGACAACGTATTTGTAACGAGACCAATCAAATGTCTCTTGTTTGTGTTCTTCAAATTCGCTCCAGCCTTTATAAATTTCTACTTTATCTTTGCCGATGACGCGTTTCCATTGCCTTTGGAAAATGGACTCATCCTCAAAGAGGAGAATCTCTTCGGCCACAACCTTATTTTTGGCTTGTTGGCCTAAAATACTAAGTAGGAGGTATATGATATTTTGCTTTGTCATGGGTTTAGGTAGAAAAAAGTTTGCCCCCGAAGCCAGGGCTTTTGGTTGATACTCCAGGGCAGCTCTATTGGAGTGAATACAGATCGTAGCCGTAAACCCTCTCTTGCGTAGGTCTTCAGTCACTTCGAACCCATTAAGGCGTTTCGGTCCTAAATCGACGTCAATTATGGCTAAATCCACAGAATTTGTAAGGATGCTTTTGAAATCTTTAAAACTTTGAAAGGACAAAAAATTGATGTCTTGGATAATGCCTAGGGCATGAATTTGATTCCTAATCGTCTGGATGTAGATATCTTCATCATCTAGTACGGCAACCGTAATTGGTGATTTATGCGTCGCTATTCTTGCCTTTAGTTTGTTGATGAGATCATCGTCAATTGATGCTGCCTTGGGGGGGACGAAGTCTTCTGCGGGTATTTGGAAGCTAGTTTTTTGTAAATACTCACTGGAGTTCCGCTTTGTCTTCTCAACCTTCGTTGAACTTGCGTTTGTAAGAGGAAGAGTAAAGAAAAATTCGGTACCCCTCAATTGGTCTGATTCGCACCAAATCTTGCCATCATGTGCATTGACGATCTTTTTTGCTATAGCGAGACCTAGGCCAGTCCCCCCTTTTTTATTTCGGGTATAAAATGCATCAAACAGAAGGGGGATATCGTTTGCATCTATATACGTATCGGAATTTCCAATACAAACTTCGCAGTAATGATCTTTTTCAACTGCATAAACCCAAATCCTACCCGTTGCATTCATATGTTGAACAGCATTTCCAATAATATTCGAAAATACGCGAGCTATCTTTAACACGTCGACGGAGACTTTACGTGTCAGGTCTAAATGGTAAGTAATATCAATGGAATCGTTAGGTGTAAATGCAAATTGATTTCTTAAAGCGGAATCAACGATGGATTCTAGATCAATCTCTTCAAGCTGCATTGACGCTGTGCTACCAACATCCATAATATCTTGTATCATCCCATTGACGGAGGTCATCGCGTTTGAAATCGTTGGCAAGCTTTTCGTGAGTGTTGCCTGTGCCTCTCTAATATCATCTGTGGTGGAAACGATATCAATAAGAGCTTGAATCATACTAAAAGGTTTTCTAACATCATGGGCAAGCATTTGTGTTGTTTGGGCTATCGCTTTATCCTTCGCATGGCTGCGAATCTCTTTTTCATTTTCCATAAGTAAGTGCCACTGATTACGAAATGTTTCGTATAACTGCATCGTTTCTTCAAATTTCAAATCATGAACCAGCGCCTCTTTGCTGAGATTTAACTCCTGATTTCTGACCTTATGAATCAATTTACCAACTGGATTTGAAAAGGTGAGTGCTAGGTTGCCAAACCCTTTATGAATGTAGCAACAAATAAAAAACAAGATAAGGCTCAATATACCTAGCAATAAAATATAAAGCCAAATATCAATGGGTTTTATTAAATTAATATAAAAGACATAGCCATTGCTCTCTGCAATTCTATAGGTGGCTTGGTAGGAGATTTTAGATTGATAGATGATTAAGGGAAAGTCTGAACTCACAGTCTTATGATCTAATGGTTTCGATAGAAACAACTGTTTTTTACCTGACTTGATATAGTAAATATTTACCGCTAAGAACTGTTCATTAACTAAAGACTCTAATTGAGATTCTAAGGCAAATGAATTTCCAATATTGATGGAATTTATCAAAAATGTTTGTGAGGCTTTGAAGCTATTGCGTACCGAATCAACGATAGAAATTTTCAAAATATAGGCACAAATACCGAAAAAAACTGTGGTGACAGCTAGGGAGAGGAAAAAACTGAGCTCTCGGGCTTTTGCTTTGGCTATTCTCTCAAAGCTAGGAACCATTAGCTACCAACCTCAGCCTTCAATTCCATAGCCAAGCGCTTTCCAATTGCGGTAAACCTAACTAGTTCAAATAGCGGCAATAGTGTCTCCTTGAGACCCTCACGAAATCTTGCCATCTCCTGAGAGATTAGATCTTGCGGAATCCCGTGACTATCACTTTTAAGTATACTCATGCAAGCGCGCTGCATAAATGCTAAAGCAAAACTTGCATGTAGGCATTGGATAACTGGCCGATCTGTTTTTCGTGCAGCGGAATAAGAAAACAATTTATGGTCATCCGCCTCGATTAAAGGATCAGCCGTTTGATAAAGCATCATGACTTGATGTCCCAATTCATGAGCCATTGATACCGCACTATGAAACACAGGATAGTCGTCTGATCGCGGCGTGATAAAGATGGCACCTTTTACTCTGTGATCAGAAAATCCTCGTTCAAAAGGGACAAATTCATTGAGAGGAATCACAATATCGACTAACCGAGGCAGGAGTTGTGCAAAAAACTCACTACTACCGGTAATGAGATCAAACGATTTTGGAAAGGTTGCGTTCACGGTTTCTATGGCGGTCCTATTTTCCCAGTCAAGGACCTGCCAATCTTCAAGCGCCTCTAGAGCCAATTCCTCTTCCGTACCGGCTGTATTCAATATAGAAAGAAATTTGAGGCGATCCGGCGTGTTTTCCATATCGTCTAATTTGAAATTATGCGGCACAACTTTGCTATAGGTCTCTCTATCCACAAAGGAAAGCAGCCCCATCCAAGGACTATAGTCCTCGAGCTTTAAATCGAGAAAATCATTACAACGGGTTAGACATTTCCTCCGAAACACTTTGTTCATGGCCAAAATACGCTCCACTGCTTGCGGAGAAAAAATTAAACTCACTGTTTTTCCACTCTATCTAAAAAGAAGCTGACGGAGCTCCGTTGATTCCCTAGTTTAAACTTTGACTGTTTGTTTATAAAAAAGACTGGGGGCACAGCATGGGTTGGTACAGAAAAGACTTCGTCTTTGAAATAATTTGATAGTTCACTTATGGTTTTGACTTTGACATCAAAGGATGGTGCGATGGCTCCGTTGTTAAATAGTTTTTCGAATTTATGATTATTCTCAGGAAAATAGTTGATCAGTGGGCTTCCCTCTTTGAAAAACGAAAACTGAAGCAGTGGATCTGGACTTGATGTATTGATCTGTACAATTTTGATCGGCGGTAGCTCAGGATTAGAAAATTTAGTCCAACCAGAGACAAGTTCAAAGTCTAATCCAAGTCGTTGTAATTGTTTTTCCAGCTCAATCACATGCAAGGGTTTTTCACCGGTATAAGAAGGTACCTTGTAGGCCTTTTCCTTTAAAGCTTTTGGGATTTTCGCTATAAACGACTTGGCTAATTCTAGATCGTAAGGGTCTTTAAAGGCAGAACTCCCCCAAAATGATGGCGGGATAATTTCAGCAATAGCTTGGGCGTGCTTATGGCGCAAACGCGCAATTTCAGAGCGGTTGATCCCGTGATAAAGAGCTTTTCGAAAATTTTTATCACGACCTAGGTCTGTGGCGTGGTTAATAAGAATGTGCCCTACCCAATCGTGTTTTTGGGAAAGCTTAACCACTGTAAACTGATCTTCATTATTTGGTGGCTTCGTCGTGATATCGTACACGACGTCCTTGCTATCCTTCGTGTACATATAAATTCGTTTTGGGTGTTTTTTTGTTTGAGGCGCGACGACTTCCAATTTCATCTCACCCGTGCCTTTATCGTAAGATATGGCTTTAAGTGGTCCTGCGCCGACTGGCATGCCTTTCCATGTATAGTAATCGTCCTGCAACTCTTCCATTGGGACTAAGGGAATATCTATCAATGAATGAAGGAATGTTGGATTAAAGACGGAAACTTCAATCGTCATACTTTGATCGTCAATGATCTTAATTCCTGGAACGCTACCCGATTTAAATTTATCTCCAGGCCGAAGGGTTTCAATCCCTTTAATACTTGGTACGTAGGCTTTTTCAAAACTAGGTTTTGTCATTAAAAACCAGCGTACCAAGCTGAATTCTAAGTCAGTGCTTGTTACCGCACGGCCGTTATGAAACTTTAAGTCTTTTCTTAGGCGGAATACATAGCGTTTTTCCTCAAAATCCCAATGCCAGTTTTCTAAAAGGCCAGGTTCTACCAAGAGAGAGTCGCTTATATTCACTAAGTAACCAAAAACACCGTATTTAAATGGTTTTTTGGAGCTAACATCGGAATCCACCGACCAAGGGTCTTCACCCTGGTGTGAAACTAGAATACGAAAAATATCGTCTTCTTGCTCATTTGCCATCCCTGACATTCCCATCAAAAGTAATCCCGCTGTAAGAAAAGATTTAAACAAGTTCATAGTAGGCCGTCTTAATTAGAAATCGTACTCATCATGCTTGGTATAGCCGTATCTTCCGTGCGTTTTGGATCGATGAGGTTTAAGAGCTCCTCTAAAAAATCATCACCTAAGTCAACCGTATCGATACTTCCTTCGCCAGTACTAGGAATGGCATTTGGTGCTGTGGGCTCTTGCGGGCTCAAGGACTCTTCACCTATAGCAGCACCACTGTAACCAAGAGAAAGTGCAATAGTAATTTTGGCTAATTTGCCTGACGTATCTTTCTTCACGATGTCTCTCCTTTGAAAGGTTTAAACGACTGATCAACCCCTGAGGGGGGAAACCAAACATCTTTTAAGTCAAATGGATTGTATAGGACTCGAAGACCCAACTGGCAAGGATAATCAGGCTAGAAATACTAATCATTTGGTATTTTTTTAAATAAAGAAATTTTTCTAGAGCTAGCTAAAAAAAACTGCAACCTACAGGTAATTCCTTCGTCAACCTATCTTACCTAAAAACCAATATAGCTAAAGTAGATTAATCACAGAAGCAGGCTGAGGCGGGTGCTTAGCTAGGCCATAGGATGCTGCTTCTCTTGGCGGATAGATTTCATTATAGAGACACTACAATAATCGTAGAGACCTGGTTTCTATCATGGTTTACGCTGAAAGCCATTAAACTTATATGCAGCTGCGATTGAAACTCATTTTTTCTTTCAAAAGATCGCAACATGTCTGAACAGCTGCACAAACGGCTTAAAGAACCTCTTTCCGAAGTCCAAGCGCCAAACCAAAAGATTTTTTGGCAAGCCAATGCAGATAGAGTTGCGATTTAATATGTTATCGAAGTTCTTGAAATTATACTGACTCTAGATCCTCGCTCGCAGGTTTCGCCGGTTAGAACAACGCTTTTTCCAGACATCGATGCTGCTAACAGTGTAGAGTAGATTTCTTTTTTATTTGGGTGGCTATCTTTCAAAAGATAATGGCCATTTGCCGCGACACACTTTTCTGAATCGATTTGGATACGAATATCACCATCAGCTAGCTGATCAAGTCGAGTAATTTTTCCAGTTGACCCTTGAAGTGCGAAACTGGAGCCTGAGGTACAAAGAAGTAAAATCGTAAGTAACTTTTTCATTATTTTTCCCGATTAAAGGTTTAGTAATCACGAAAGAAGGACAAAACTGTCTTAACATTATTGCAAGGCCATCAAAAAAAAGCTGAATCCAAGTCGACAAATTAATTAAATCGTTATTATTTTAGATTCTTATGAAATATAACACCGCCGTATAAATACCCAAGGCACGGATACCACAATAAATTGAGTACACGTCAAACAATCCTATGACGGCGACAGATTACAACCAGCTAGGCAAAATATACCGTATAAAAGCAATTTTCAGTTCCGATTCCACCCTACGATTAAGGATGATCTTGGAGGAACAGCTATGCCAACGAGCAAAAACCTGGTCAGTCTCGCTTTGACAAGCTGTATGGCCTTGGGCTGCGGTGACAGTGACGATGACAAAGAACCCATCACACGATCTTACACGGAAACCGGGAGCCCTGGAGTTTTGTCGGTTGAGTTTGAAAACAACACCGTTGCTGGCTTAACCGAAGGATTTGTCACGCCAAGCTACTTTGGCTTGATCATAGTAAGCGTCGAATTGATCGATAGTGAGGGAAACTACCGCGCAATTTGGGTGAACGATGCCTGCGCCGACACCGAATTCGATTACGGCATAGAAGTAGAGATGACCGAAGCTGAAAAGCTCGAAGCAGCGGAGGCGATCCGGCAAGAAGAGGGGCTTGCTGCAGACCAAGAGGTCAATGTTGGGACCTATAAATCCGTATTTTACAAGTATCACAATGCCGAGGCTTGCGATACGGCGGCGATCACAACTTATGTCGATCTTGCCCGATCCACACCAGAGGTGAATGCCGAGCTGAACTCCCAGGGACTGCCGATCATCCCCGGGACCTACACACAAGCTAGTTTGCGACTTTGCACCCCCGATATTGATACCGATACGTTCTTAGCTCATAGGTTCCAAGCTGGAGCCATGACGGAACCTGTTTCTGTGACAGGCTCTGGTTGCGGTGTGACAGGTGCGGCAGTTGAGAATTTTGTGGTAGAAGAAGGACAGACCGCTACGATCAAACTGAGCTATGACCTGACCACGTTTATCCGAACGAGTACGTATAATTCCGAGGCTCTCACAAGTGACACCGACAACTGTGTTGAGGATATCCCCAACAATATTACTTACTGCAGCAATGTTGGTGCAGGCGCTATCAGCCCATCGATAGTCACAGGTGAGTAAACCATAGTCGGAGTAAGGTTATATTTTGTTAATATGATAACATTGATTGCTAATCCCCTCAAAAGTTGGTAACCGAAAGAAAGACACTAACAAGTAGGAGGGGACTATGATTAGCGAGTATGGCGAGTTGCGCCTAGCCTTGTTTCTTGGGCTTTTTGCACTGATGTTTTTCATTGAAGGTATCAAACCAGAGCGAGCTTGGCGTGAAAAACGAGCCCAACGTGCATGGTTCTCCATCAAACTAGCTGTAGTCAACAATATCTTTATGAAGGTCGTCGTCACGGCGCCATTTATCTTCTGGACAGGATATGTGGAAAGCCACAACTTTGGGCTTTTCAATCAATTCAGCTCCCCCATCTGGCTCCAGGCTTTAGCAGCAATCGTCATATTCGACTTTTTTGACTATATCAAACACCGATGGTTCCACAGAGTTGGTTTCATGTGGAAATTTCATCGCGTCCACCACACAGATACCCACTTGGATATCTTCACAGCCCTACGCTATCATCCCGGTGAGTTTTTTATATCGTCTATCTTTAAGGCGGGCTGGCTTATGATTCTTGGAGTGTCACCGATTGCGTTTATCATATTTGAGATCGTGCTGAACATAGCATCAGAGTATCATCATTCTAATATATGCTTTCCGAAAAAATTTGAGCATTTTATCCGTAATTTCATTGTGACTCCCAGGTACCACGCGATGCATCACACGATCCATCGGGATAAGGGTGATTATAACTTTTCAACAGTATTCACCATTTGGGATCGCCTCTTCGGCAGCCAAAAAATGCCAGAACGCTCAGACATCGATTTGGAAAGGCTTGGGGTCCTGCAGGATCGTCATTTAAGTCTATACCAAGTGTTAAAAAGCCCCATCCTTCCCGACGCGGCGGACGGTAGCTCCACCTTGAGTAGTCAGGACTTGGGAACAAGAAGCTGGAAAGAGATTTTCCTTGCCAACCGTTACCTCAATCAAAGTGATGCCAATCAAGCTATTCTTATTGATGTCAGAGAGGAGAATGAGATCCATCGGGAAGGTATTCTTGAGGGCGCTTTGTGGTTACCGCTCTCTAAAATTCAGGACCCCTCTAGACAGGAGCATCTTAGGGAAACTCTCCAGTCATTGAAGGGGGCTAGGCTGTTCCTCTACTGTGCCAAGGGCATTCGATCACAGACTGCAGAAGGGGTATTAAATCGATTGGGAGCCAACGCCAAGAATATGGGAGGCCTGTTCGATCTCACTCAGCTTGGTATCAAACTGAAGCGCCTTGATGGCTCCCGGAGTCAGGCAGGAGAATCTATCACCAATTACAGCTTGGCGCGTGCGATCGCTTAATCCCGCGCTGTCAACCAATCAAAACTCAATGCCATAGACCAGGGATACAAGGGTCTATGGGTTTCACTCTTATCGGCGACATACCCGCGATCCGGCCTGAGGTATTTACCCTCGCAGGGGGTAGGATTATGAGCCTTGTGTGAGAAAAAGCCATGATTTGAGCAGTTATTCTCGGTCTCAAAGCCTCTGACGATATAATATCCAGACCCATTGGGATTGAGGCAATTTCCCTGATACCAAGGACACGCCGGTTGACCAGTAATGGCGGTTTGTTGGGTCCGAACTCTATGCTGACGAAGATTCTTGCGGGAATTGACATTTGCCAATGAGGTTAAGACATTGGATCCACCAAAAAAGATATCCTGATCCCCCACCAAAGACCGAATATCATCAGGCTGGAAGGCGTTGTTTTGAATCTCGGTACAAGGATAAGCCTTTTTGGCAATCAAATTAAAGTTTCCAGCACCGTAAATCAGCGCCTTGCGAAACCTTGGCTCGAAGGTCTTTGCCATCAAAGCTATCTGACCACCTTGGCTAAAACCATGCACCAGTAAATCGCGATCACAGTCGACGTCCGACAACTGACAAAGCCGGCTGACGGCAGAATCGGAACGGCTCCCCTCAAAAAGGCACCGAGCCTTATCCATCATGGACTCGCGAAGGGGATCGGGATCTGTACCGTCACAGGAAGACGGATACCTCGCATTTGGATAGCGGATGGCAACAGCAAAATAGCCCCGCTCTGCCATAGTTTTTACATGCAGCCTAGCGATTTCGGTATCCACAGGCTGAAACGATCCAGGCAGGTAAATGTAAAGGGGCAGCGACGTCCTTCCCAATGGTTTATAACCGATGACATCGCCGATGCGATCAGGCGTTGGCTGGTCGGCAATGGTCTCCTCATAAAACCGGCTGCAACTATCACTAACAGGGTCATAGGTTTGATAGAAGTCGCGCCACTCAAAGCCCTCAACCAAGAGCTCCTTGTCAGCCAGAGCATAGCTCGATACCAGAGTCAGAAAAAAGATCCATAAGCGCATAGCAAACTCCCATCTTCTGCTAATATGGTTTGTCAAAGGCCTCAGACGAACGCGCCTGAGTTCTGAACGATATGATTGCCATCGAAGCTTTGCATGAGAGTAGATGATCTGAAATAAAGATACGAATTAAAATGCTTTATGTGAAATCTTTTCATAAAATATGTCAAAAAAAACCGCCACAAAATCTGTATACCACTGTATTCACTCAACTATATCACGTAATATCAACTTGACTTAATAGTTATTTTGTTATAGTATTCACTGATCAGGCAATGTTGCCTGCGAACAAACTAATGCGGAGCTACCATTGAAACCCCAAAGCACCTCCTTATTTACCTGTATGGCCATACTACTGATGGCAAGCAGCTGCACAAAAACCAAAAAAGAAGTCGTCAATGCCCAACCTTGGTACGAGACTCAGGGAGTGTTCTCTGAGGAAGTTATAGCCGAAGCCGAAATTTTGCCTTTAGTCGAAAAAAACTGTGCTAGTCTTACCGATTTAACAGGTTTAAGTAGAACGTTCACAGGAACCAAAGTTTCAGAGCAATTAGCCATAGACTTCAAGATTGAAGGCAACGATCTTGTTCTCCATTCTATCAGCGAAAACTCTCAAATCGCATCCGACATTAAAGGATTGACAGTATGCGACGAGGACGCTGAAGGCAACACAGTTAATGGCGTTGCCAATCTATTTGGCCGTGAGCTAGCAGCGTCGAAAAAATATCACGATAGTCTTAACCCAAGTACCAGAGTCACCTTACCTAGCGTGAACCTAGACGTTTTACCATTAACGACAAGCGAAACGTTTCTTCGTGTACGACCCGAGGATCTCGCTTTACTACCACCGTCGAGCGATGCCCGAACCCCGATAAGACAAAAAAATGACGACGTCTACAATGCCTTTTGGTCATTTCAAAGTATAGATGGACAAGACACCTATACCATAACCATTTGGCCTCACCCGAAGCCCGGAACGGCGCCGCGTATCGGAGATTCTGCACCGTTATGGACTCAACCTTTCGTAGCCAGACATGAGTACGGCCACCACGTCTTTGCTTCTCGCCTAACTAGAATTTTTGGTTCGGCTAGACTAGGCTACAAAGCTATGTTGCAAAATAACCCAAAGACTTTGACAACCATAGGTAAGCATCGCCACCAAAAATTGGACCTAAAGAAAACTTTTAGTCTACAGGAGATTGATGGCGATAAACCGGCGGTTGATACTATGCTTGTGATTGGCGCAGTAAATGAGTCGTTTGCTGATCTATTTGCATACTTCAGTTCTGGAGATAGATTTTTAGGACTGGAATCTGCTCCCTGCTTTCAAGGGATTCGAGATCCTGGCTCAAGACAGATGGCTGGCTGGCTTAAAGAAAAAAATTGGACGCCAAATTTCATGAACTATATTTTCGATCAAGACTCTGCACCGAACGGGTTTGGCCCTAGCTCAGATGCCGGTTGCGACGAATTCTCCCTGCGATCGCCCCATTCGCTTGGTGGTGTTATCGCCTACACAGTCAATCAAATGTTTGAGTTTGCGGTAACTCAAGACCCTTCCCTCGTCAAAGGGGATCTACTTCTCAACTGGATTTCGGCAGCCGATAGCAATCTTAACCTAGCCGACAATGGGCCCCGGCAAATCATGTCTCACTTTTTGAAAGAGGCACTGCTGGTCGCCAATGAGGGCTCTGCCGCTGAGAGTTCCACCGATGCCATTTGTAATGTTGTCAGAGACAACCTATCGGGCTGGAAGCCTTACTGGCCGGTAAATGACGAGGCCTTTGGTGTTTGCCTTAACCCATCACTCTAATAACTTGTACGATAGATGATTCGGGCGGCAGTCTTTCGGGGCTGGTGCTCTTTTTTTAAACTTTTTCTGTGATTAGTACATTTAATGTTTTATGCCAACTATTTATTCCAAAGTGGGGCGACAAATTTCCACCAAATTCTCGTCCGGATCACATATGTATATTGACTCAATGGCTTCACAAGCACCTGTCCTTGGTCCTGGACCCTCAATTATAGGGACACTAAGCTGCTGCAAATTTTCGATGACTCTTTCCAGCGGTATCCAAGTGGTCAGACAAAAATCAGCAGAGCCTGGTGTCGCTTTCTTCACGTTTTTATCTGGAATATTATCTGCAGCATGTAAATTGATTTTTTGATTTCCAAACAATAAAGCCCATCGTCCCTTTTTAAATTCAACAGGCTTCATTCCGAGGGTCGATTGATAAAAAGCGATGGTTTTTTTAATATTTCCAACAGTCAGGACAAAATGATCGATACCTTCAACGGAAACCGGTGAATCTGGTAGAAAAGGCTTTTCAACAAATCGCAATATGTATCCGTCAGGATCCCGTATCAAAAACTCCCGAACCGCTGTTTCTGTTTTACTTCCAGTTTCATACCTTACGATCTGAGGGTTCTGGAAAAAGGTCATTTTGGAGATTTCTATTTTTTCCAGCAAGTCTTCAAACTGCCGAATTTCAAATTGAATATTGATCCCTCGACCAAAAGGTTTTTCCAAAAGGGCTGTTTTCCACATCCTAGAATGGACGCTTTCCACCATCAGTTGACAATCTTCCAATTGTAGATAGGCGAAATTGGGATTTGATCTTAAGTAACGGACCACAAATCCAAGGGATTGCTGATAGAATTGCAAAGACTCCTCAAATTCTGAAACGTTAATTTCAGGAACGGTAGAATTCCAATACATAATGACTATCCTTGTTTAAAGTCACTTAAGAAATACGTTTTTCGGGGCGAATCTCAGACCTATTCCTATTGTAGATTCGGACGAGTTGTGGAGCATTATACAGGTTGGTAGATGTCCCGAATAGTTTCGTTTAGTGGGTTACACAGGTCCTGACAATGATGAAGCAAAAGTAGGACTGCTTATAGTATTCTTCCATTTCCTATAAAGCCAGTGTAATTTAATCAAATGGGCAGAAACTACCTATTTTGAACAGGCAGTCCCTCTACAAAAAACTAGATAGAAGTATCTATATTCAATCAATTCTTTCTTCATGGATCACTGTAAGGCCAACATACTCGCCGTTAGCGTAGTTATATCTCCGACCGATTCGGGATCGTTCATTGGCAGTGGTTAAAGAAATATCTTCCGTATAGATCACAATTCCGGTCTCGATATTTTTCACGACCCAGAATATATGATAGTCACCGTATTCACGCGCGACAGCTTCAAATCTCTCGTAGCCTTCGTCGGCACAATTATGAAAAATCACCCCACCATCTTTAAGAACTCGTCCGACAAAATTTCGAGAAAAATCTTCTTGATCGTATACGTTAGTCTGCCGCCAAAGATTATTCTCTTTGTCTATTGATTGATGAAGGATAGACGTTTTAACTAAGACTTCTTCGCCATTAATGATATAGGGAATGGAATCCCCCTTAGAATCATATCGGCGCCATTCACCCTTCCAACTACCGACAAGTTTTGAAAATACTTTTGAATCACTGAAAAGCCAATCTTTCTTCGACTCGATCGAATTAGGATCTTCACAATTTATCTGAGAAAAGCCAAGTTTGCTCAGTATAATTCCGGAAAATAAAAGACCTTTAGCAAGCTTTTGTAACATTCATTCATTCCCTATATGTTGTTTTTAACTTGCGGAACGCATAAACAATGTACCATTCGAATTCAATAACAATTTGCTACTCCCTACTTATTCTGCTTCAAAACACCAATACTGTTTTCGGATACATGAAACACGCTGTCTCGATTACTCGGAAAGTTGGTTTCCCAATGACCAATTTTTATATGAGAATTCACTTTACCCAACACAAGAGTCCTTTAATATTAATCGTGAGGAAGTTCTTTTTTGGGTCTAGTTTTTTCTCAAAGTCCCCGCATTAGGATATCAACGGATGAAACGGGCCAAATTTGTTGGCAAGGAATCGCGAGCTTAACCAAGGTTAGAAGAAGCTAGCGCTCTATACAAAGTTTACAAAATTGCAGGCTGTATTTTAAATTTACAAGAACTGTATATGTAATTTAACCTGTCAGCCACCTTCAAAATAAAACTTGCAATAATTAGCGAATTTTCTAAACATTTTTCCTAAGAGTACCAACTATATGAAGGTGGCGATGGGCAAGGGAATACAAGAACTTGAAGACATTGATGTTGTCTGCAAAGCGCTCGCGCACTGTTCGAGGAGACAAATCTTAGTTGTGCTTAACGCCCTCGGTGGTGTCATGACTGCGGGTGAGATTGCAAAGAGGTTTTCTTGTAGCTGGCCCACGACAACTAGGCACCTTCGGCAACTAGAGTCAGCTGGTCTTGTGAGTGTCGAAAGAAAAGGGCGCGAACAAGTCTACAGATTGAATATCGCTAGACTGAAACATTCGCTAGGCAAGTGGATTAACTATTTTGAATAGAGGAAACGTGAGATGGAATCTAGAATCGTAATTGCTATGTACAAGCCGCATGAAGGCAAAGACCACGCACTATTGAAATTGGTCAAGGAGCATTTACCTACCCTTCAAAAGCTAGAGTTGGCGACAAAGCGAAAAGCAACCCTATGTAAATCAGAGGATGGTACTCTCTTGGAGATTTTCGAATGGGTCGATGAAGAGTCATCTTCTCAGGCTCATCAGCATCCTGTAGTCGCAAAAATTTGGGAACAAATGGGTCAAATTTGTGATTTCCAGACCTTGGACAAGCTCGCTGAGCGCGGAAAACCATTCCCCAATTTCATACCAGCATAACAATATCGCCACTTTGGAATTCAAAGTTGCTGTTTTAAGCAGCATAGAGACTGGAACACAGTTAGGTGGAACTAGGTCAAAATACAGCTGTATATTGCCATTTCCTCTTATAGGAGAGTTTTTATCCGAAGCCAAAGACCAACCCTGGTCGTAAACCCCGACCAAGAATGCACAATCGCCCCATTTTTATCGATCAGGTAATAGCTAGGGAAGGCTGTCAACCCAAGAGCTTGAACCTCATCATCACTACCCAACAGGATCGGACTAGCCAAACCAGTATCCTTCTGAAAATCAATGAGGTCTTTGGTTGCGTCCCAGCTCAAGGCCAGAGACACAACATGAAGGCGCTCATCACCGAGGAAGGGATTAATCACAGAAGCATCGTTTTGACAAACTGAGCACCAAGGGGCAAAGGCATAAACCAAGGCTGGCTTATCCGGCGTCCAAAGAGCCGCCGTTTGCTCTTGTAAGGTCGGATAGACCTTAGTCTGCAGGTCGGAGTCTAAAGGCTCTCTAGGGTGATTCCAACCCTGCCAGACTTCCACAGCCGCCAGAATACAAAGTAATATCAACCCGTCTCTGAGCCATAATATAGCTTTCGATCGTTTTGAGGGCTTTTCCTGATTATTGGAATTCTCTGCCATTATTTTAAATCCTTAGAAGGATGCCTCAGATACACGAGCAACCAAAGCATAGCTGTGACTCAAATATAGTTATTTTGTTCGTGAGCGTCACCAAGTTTTGCTCAGACCAACGGCGTATCGAGTCCCCCTCGGGTCATACAATCTGCCATCAATCCCACGATCGTTGCCACCTGTGGTGTCTTGAGGAGGGGTGCTGCGCAAAAGGTTTTGCCCGCTAATAGTGAGCAACAGACCGTAGGGCAGAGACCAACGATACGATCCATCTAAGGTAGAAAAGTCCCCTACCGATCCCGCAGTCACATCATTTTTTCGATATCCAGCCAGTGAGTTGAGCTGTAAGGCAAGTCGGTGATTGTTGTAGTCTAAGGTCAATCCTTGAGTCGAGCGCCACCGAGGCCTTTGGTCTTGGCCAACCAGCTGCTCAAACCCGGAACCTGGCAGCAATTCACTCCGAAAGCTTAGCACATATGCCACAGACATATCCCAGCGCCAGCGAAGCCTATCGCCCCCTTGTACGAAGGCCGCGGCATCAATTCCTTGAAACTCGCTACGGCTAAGGTTGAGATAACCTGAGGTAATGGACACCAGGGAGTTAGGATCACTGGCGTTGTCAGGATCTCGCTCAATGGCGACTCCCGATACTGTGACTCCCTGAGACTCCTGCAATAGGACGGTCTCTATATCGGGGAAGCGAATCTCGTTGCTAACGTCAATCCGTTGGTAGTTAAGCGCTAGCCCCCAATCCTTTGATGGCTGGTATCCGGCTCCTAGCAGCAAGGACTGAGAGTTCTCTTCTTTAAGTTCTGCATTTCCGCCAGTTACGACTTGAAACTGAGCGGGTTCTTCACAGAGCAGTTCTAATTCTTCTGCAGACGCACCTGCCTCTCGCGCTTGGCGGCAACGAAGGTAATCGATCTCTCCCGTCTGGGAACGCGCGCTACCATCGTATAGCTCCGAAAGGTTTGGCGCCTTAAAGCCTTCACTGTAGTTTAACACTGCAAAAAAGCCCGAGGGGTCGTTGTAGGAGTACCCTAACATAGGCGTGGCTGCCAAACCAAAGTCCGAATGATCATCGGCTCGTCCTGCCAATCTTAGTTGACTGCGGTCCCAACTCAGGCTGAGCTCGGCAAACAACGCGGCTGAGCTGCGATCCCCTGCGCCCTGACCACAGCCCAAGGCAAAGACCTCACCGTTCGCTAATTCTTGAGAGCACTGTTTCTCATAGCTTTCCTCTTGATAGGCCGTACCCACAGCGTACTCCCATGAGGCCGCCCAAAGAGAGCTATTCCAGTTGCCCTTTAGCACTGCTTCGGCTCCGGTAATCTCCGCCTCCTGCTTAGACCAAAGCGATCGTTCCGCTCCGGAATCACCTCTCTCTCCTAAAGGAGCAAAGACATCGTAGGTGCCAGAAAAAATCGCCTCATTCATGACATCGTTTAAGAAGTAACCCTGGGACCAGTCGTTTTTCTGAAGGATGTCGCTGCGAAAAACGCTGATATCTAATTGGTTTCCTGAAGCGAGATCTATTGTGGAACCAAGAAGTAGCGATAACGATTGGCGATGGTTTTCACTTTTTTGAGGTAAATCGGCGAATCGTCCTTGAACACTAAGGTCTTGGCCTCTCACATCCTCAGGCAGGACCCCTTCATCGACTAACTGGTCCACACGAGTTACGCCGACTTGCCGGCCACGTAGGGGCGCTCCCAACCCCCTGCGGTCTTGATCGAGTTGAGAGGCAAACACTCGCAGAAACACAGTCACATCAGTTGATGCCTCGTAGCTAAGATCTTGGAACAAACGGCCATTTGACTCGGGAATCAGGTAGTACAAGGACGGTTGCAGATCAAAGCCGCAAAAAACTCCATTGGAACGACGCACAATAGGGCCTGGGCACGCCTCCTCTCCACCTAGTGGTACAAAGCTTCCGCCATCAGGCTGGTAAGAGGTGGGAACACCATTGCTTGCCGTGAACATGTCATACCAGGAGCGCTCGGTCTGCTGCAGAGCCCCCTTTTGCGTGTAATTGAAACTCGTGAGTGAGCTCCACCTGTCACCCGTGTACCCGTAGACAGCCTCCAGATGCTCTTGCTCCGAGCCGCCTGCGGCGGTTCTCTCAATTTGAGCACCGATCGAGCCCAGGCTTTCGTTTTGCCTGGTTCGTATTTGAATGACACCAGCTAAGGCATCTGAGCCGTATATCGCTGAGCCAGATGTGAGCAGGACTTCAACAGACTCGATGGCCGAGAGGGGCAAAATATCCAAATCGGGAGCATTGAAGCCTGGGTGTTTCGCTAGTCTTTGGCCGTTAACAAGGACCAGAGTTTTATCGATGCCAAGACCTCTTAAATTCGCACCACGAAACCCTGCACCCTGATCAGATGGACCAGCCGGTTGCGAGCCAAAACTCATCTGAGGCAACCGATTGAGGATATCACCTAAGGATTTTAAACCGCTCTGCTCCAGCTCTTCCCGAGAGATACGGATAACGGTGCGGGGGCTTTCCTGAGAAAATGATCCAATGCGGCTACCGGTGACTGTCAGCCTTTCTAAGGCGCTGTCGGGACGGGTTTCTGTTTGAGCAAGAAGCTGAGAGCCTCCCAGCAAAGATAAGGATAAGGTACTGATCAAGTGACGGTGCAATCGAACTCTCCTGACGGGGTTGGGAACCTGAAAAGATGCAAGCCCCGTTGTCGCAGATTATTCCGGACAAATCGAGGACAATTCCCAAGGACCAGGAGAAACCATGACAAATGCCACCCAGTATGGCAGCCAGCAGCCCGACCACCCAGTCTAGATTTCAGTCTTTAGGTTTTAACAAACCCTTATGCTGAATAAAATTCAAGATCTCTTCCATCCCTTCACCGGTTTTTTGGTTGGCAAACACAAACGGACGATCTCCCCGCATGGCTTTAGCATCCCGCCTCATAATCTCAAGGGACGCACCTACGTGGGGTGCTAAGTCAGTTTTGTTAATCACGAGCAGATCGCTCCGTGTGATCCCTGGACCGCCTTTGCGCGGAATCTTGTCACCAGCTGAGACGTCTATGACGTAAATTGTGAGATCTGAAAGATCGGGACTAAAGGTGGCGCTGAGGTTATCGCCACCGCTTTCGACAAATACGAGCTCTAATCCCGGCAATCTCTCTCCTAAGTCTTCAATGGCCTGAAGATTCATTGAAGCGTCTTCACGGATGGCGGTATGAGGGCAGCCGCCGGTCTCGACACCGACGATTCTATCTTCATCTAGGGCTTTATGATGAATCAAGAACTGGGCGTCCTCCCGGGTATAGATGTCGTTGGTAACTACCGCAAGGTCATAGGTTTCTCGCAATTTTATACAGAGATTACGAATTAGGGCGGTCTTACCTGATCCGACAGGACCTCCCACTCCGACTCTTAAATGATCACTCATAAGTTCCTCCTATGATCGAAACAGGCGACTGTACTGACTTTCATGACAGGCGCTGGAAAAGAATAAACTTGGCAAGGAAAAACCAATGTCGTCCTCACCAATGGTCTGACTTTGGGTCACCAAAGAGGGAATGGTTTGCTGAAACTGAACCAGAATCTTTTGGGTAGCTACTTGTCCAATAGAAATAAGTCTCGTGGCTGCCATAACTTGGTTTTCCAGCCAGCTCCAGACAAATGCTGCTAGCGCCACATCGATGGGAACAGATTGTTGCTGAACGAACTCGGCGAAGAGCACTTCATATGAATACGTCTCGAGACTTAACCAGATTTCGGGATGGGTTTCCCTTAGCATCTTTTGTAGGGCTTTACCCATCTGAAGGCTCTCATCTCTAAGCTCCTTGGTTTCCTTAGTGGCCATCAATAGATGATCAAGATGAGCTAAGGTCTCGGCGTCTTGTCTACTGGAGGCCTGATAGGCGTGGCTCATCGTCGCCAGCTCATTATAGACGAGACTCTTGCTAAGCACCGTCTCAAGCCATTGACAGAGACTTTCTTGATCCGCAACCAAACCAAGAGATACCGCCCCCTCCAAGCCTTGAGACCAGGAGAATCCGCCAATGGGTAGATTCGGGCTCGTCATTCTTAAAAGGCATAAAACTTCGTTAGGCGTGTTTATGATAGGCTCCCTTTTCTGGATGAAACACCCTAAGGCCGGGAGATACGACAAACCCCAATTGGATCATCATATCGTCAATGACATGATCGGTGTGATAGCAAAGCTCCCCTTCATCGATAGCTACAGGAATATGCCGATTACCCAAGTGATAGGACGCGCATGCTAGATCCGTGCCATCAGCTTCAATGACCGACACCTCCTCAGGTAGACCCAAGATTTTTAGCGATAGACCACAGTCCGAGGTTAAGACATCGCCACAGGATAACGGCTGTCCGCGGGGAATCAGGATCCCAACATCCTCACCATTGCTTGCTGTGACTTGGATGCGAGACTTTTGCCGATCAAAGTAATTTAGCATCACCTCGAAATCTACTGAGGCCTCTGCCGAGGATTTTTGTGAAAAAATTTTCAAGATGACTCTCCTGCTTAAAATAAAAAGTATTTCTGAGCCAAGGGCAACTCATCTAGGGGATCACAGGAGATTTCCTTACCGTCAACAGTCACACGATAGGTTTGAGGATCCACGTCGATATCTGGCGACAGATCGTTTCGTATCATCTGTGCTTTGGAGATCTCCCGGGTCTGATTCACGGCTTTTAGACCTTTGCCAAGCCCGAGATGCCCCAAAGACTGGCTGGCGGCTTGGGATACAAAATGGACTGATGTTGTCTGCATCCCCTTCCCCTTGGATGCAAACATACTGCGATAGTGAACGGGCTGAGGCGTGGGTATAGACCCATTGGGATCGCCCATGGCGGCAAGGGCTATCGCACCGCCTTTGAGAATCAGTTTCGGTTTGACCCCAAAAAATGCCGGATGCCAAAGGACAAGATCAGCGAGTTTTCCCACCTCGACAGACCCAACTTCATCACTTATGCCGTGTGTGATTGCTGGGTTGATCGTATACTTCGCAATATAGCGTTTGACCCGCTCATTATCGCTCTCGGCGGTATCTCCCTCCAAGGCTCCTCGCTGAAGCTTCATTTTGTGCGCCGTTTGCCAGGTTCGGCAGATCACTTCTCCAACACGACCCATGGCCTGGGAGTCTGAGGCAATCATACTGATAGCACCCATATCATGAAGAATATCCTCGGCGGCGATGGTCTCGCGGCGAATCCTTGAGTCCGCGAAGGCAACATCTTCGGGGATCGCCGGATCCAAATGATGACAAACCATGAGCATATCGAGGTGCTCATCCACAGTATTCACCGTATAAGGCATGGTGGGATTCGTGGACGAGGGCAGGACATGGTGAAGTCCACAGGCTTTTATGATGTCTGGCGCATGGCCGCCACCCGCTCCTTCGGTATGATAGGTATGGATGGTACGACCTTTAAAGGCTCCTAAGGTTGAGTCGACAAATCCAGACTCGTTCAGGGTATCAGTATGAATCGCCACCTGAATATCCATCTGATCGGCAACATCAAGGCAGTTGGAAATCGCTGCTGGCGTTGTCCCCCAATCTTCATGGAGCTTAAGGCCTATAGCGCCAGCTTCGATTTGCTCGACGAGAGGCTGAGGCTGACTGCAGTTGCCTTTGCCGAGTAGACCAAAATTCATCGGATACTGATCTAAAGATCGTAGCATCTGATGAATGTGCCAGGGGCCGGGCGTGCAGGTGGTGGCATTGGTTCCCGTCGCCGGACCGGTCCCCCCACCTAACATGGTGGTGACCCCCGAAGCTAGAGCCTCGTCTATTTGCTGTGGGCAAATAAAGTGAATGTGGGCATCGACTCCTCCTGCCGTGAGGATCAGCCCCTCACCGGCAATGACCTCTGTGGAGGCACCGATAACCATATCCACAGGACCTTGAATATCGGGGTTACCTGCTTTACCTATGGCCAGAATCCTACCGTCTTTGATCCCAACGTCAGCTTTGACGATCCCCCAATGATCGATAATGAGAGCGTTAGTTATCACGGTATCGGCAGAGTCTTTTGCCAGCGCCTGGCTTTGGCCCATGCCGTCTCGAATGACCTTACCTCCACCAAATTTGACCTCTTCACCATAGTGGCAGTGATCCTTCTCCACAGTGACCCAGAGGCTGGTATCACCCAAACGCATCCGGTCTCCGGTGGTTGGACCAAACATATCTGCATAATTCTGACGATCTATCTTCATGCTATATCCCCCAATCGGAAACAGTCATCGTTATCCCTTGAGCGGGCCCATAACGCGGCCAGCAAAACCAAAAACCCGGCTTCCTTTTGGTAGAGCCACCAGGGTCACCCGGCGCTCCTGACCAGGCTCAAAGCGCATTCCGGTACCCGAAGGAATGTCCAGACGGAAGCCCAAGGCCTGCTCACGGTCGAAGGTCAAAGCCTCATTGACCTCATAAAAATGGTAATGGGATCCGACTTGAATCGGCCGATCACCGGTATTTGCCACAGTTAACTCACGCCTCTCTCGATCCGGATTTAGCTCGATTGTTCCGGCCGCTACCTTTATCTCTCCAGGTTTCATAAGACGTCCTATTGAATGGGGTTGTGGATCGTAACGAGTTTGGTGCCGTCTCTAAATGTCGCCTCAATCTGGATCTCAGGGATAAGCGCAGCGACACCTTCCATCAAATCGTCCTTAGTCAACACCTCACGCCCTGTAGACATCAGTTCGGCCACCGTTTTGCCTTCCCGGGCCCCTTCCATCACAAACGCCGATATAAGCGCTACTGCTTCGGGATAATTCAGCTTTAATCCCTTCATCTTGCGCCGCTCTGCCAAAAGCGATGCCGTAAACAAAAGAAGCTTATCTTTTTCCCTTGGGGATAAGTCCATAAAGTCTCCCGTTAGCAGGCCCAGATGCGGGGCTGCTGATATGAGTGAATTGCGGAATATGCGAAAAAACTTTCGACAAATACGTGAAGCCAATCCCGCAGATCGTAAGCATGGCTTCCCAAAATCCGTGCGGAAAACACATTGTCGTATGCCGTCCATGAGCTGTGCCCATGACGCGAGTGATCGAGTTTAGCCGCCCAGGCGCTTACTTGAGGACCGCAGATATATAGTTGTCCGTAACAGGTTTGTGCCCCTAGCCCCAGAGGACTCTCCAGTAAGTCGTCACCCGCCGCGAGACGAAAGCCGTCGTTCACCATGGGTTTGCCATCAACGTCAATGATGAGGCGATTTTGTAAGCTCGCCTCCCCCAAGGTCTCGCCAATGCTAGGCCGGCCAAAAACGAAGGTATCCCAGTAAACTAAGCTCGCCTCAGGACTCAGGTGAAAGTGATTGTGGGAACGGTAGTGAGACCCACCAAAGAGTATGGTCTCCTGGGGAAGCCAGGCAAACACACCGTCATCATGAATCTCAGAGTGACTGCGAACCAACGCTGGTTTATGAGTGGAACGATAGACTTTTTGAGCCGATGGTGACGTTAGTAAGATCAAAGGACTGCCTTTGATGCCAACCTGGGTATGAAGTTCGTCAAGACCCACCAACCCACCAGGAGGATGAAGGATATAGTGATGAAGGCTTCGTTGATCAGGGCTCACAAAGGGTTTTTGCACCGTCAAAGGCCCTTGATGGCGACAAGAGTATCGTAGCCTTTCACCAACCAAACTATAGTTTAAGGAGATCTCTCCACGCCAAGACATATGCGCCCCTTGTCAACAGCGATGGGTCAGCGTTTCAGTGAGCGTTGGATCCATTTGCAGGCAAGCCATCCGATGGCCACCATTCCCAGGAGACTTATCCATTCTAATGGCATGGCCAAAAAGCTATGGCTATGGTCGTGGGCCGTGAGGGTGGTATGTGCTAAAGCTTGATTCATATTGAAGTCCTTGTTGCTTATGCTTTTCACGATTTGGCGGTCATAGAGCCTGCACATTACGGTGAGGCCGACACAAAACTCAAGATAAATGCCCGTATGTTACAGCTTTAATTATTACGTTTTTGTTGGATGGTAAGACACAAATGTAGTCAAAGAGTCTAACTCTGCATAACTTACACGTTGCGATGGCTAACATTAGCCCCTAAGGAGACATAGACCGTGACTCATGCTCCGGTTTATAGCTATATGTCGATTGGATTGCAGAATGACAGGTGAGTGACACAAACACGAAAAAACACGGCAACGTTTTTCCAAAGGGAGCGGTGCTCCCCTTTTCAACGAAACCTAACGCCCAACGATTCCAAGCTTAGCAATAGGCAACTGCCTCACCACCTGACCGCTAGCCCTACGAAACGCACTAGCCACGGCCGGAGCAATCACTGCAGTTCCAGGCTCGCCGGCACCACCCATAACATTCAGGTTTTCATTAACCTTGACTGACATGGTCGGAGCGTTGGATAGCCGTAAATTTGTCGACTGGAAGAAGTTATCAAACTGAACCCGCCCCTTATCGATGGGTAAGTCCGCGTATAGGGCGGCGACTAAGCCATAGAGCATGCCGCCACGGACTTGGCCTTTAATGTTTTCAGGGTTGACGGCAACACCAACATCGATGACAGCATCAAGATGCCTCACGACCCACCGGTCGCTACCTTGCGCACTCAGATGTGCCACAGCGCCAATGTAAGCCCCATGGGAGCGGCAGATAGCGATTCCCTTAAGGGTCGAGTCCTGACTCCAACCACTCATCTGGTCCAATTCATCGAGCAAAGCCAGCGCGGGTCCATCTTGAGACAGCATGGATCGGCGCAATTGTAGACCATCTACCCCATTCCTTTCGGCTAGCTCGTCTAAAAAGGATTCCACGAAGAAGCAGTTCTGCGACAGCCCAACAGATCTCCAGAATCCTACTGGGATCCCTTCGTCGTAGTTTTTGAATCCAATCTCTCGATTCGGGATGTCGTAAAGCAGATCGACAAAACCATCGATAGAAAGTGGATCAAAAGGCTGGTTAGGGTTGCGCTGAATCAGTGGGCTTGAACCGGCACTCATGGCTTGCCAACTAGAGACTTTACCGTCCTTGAGGACTGCGCGCATTTTAGCTGCGAAGGCCGGACGATAAAAATCATGCTGTATATCCTCAGCCCGCGACCAAATCAATTTTACGGGCTTTCCGGCCTTTTTGGACGCTAGCGCCGCCTCGACAACAAAATCCGTCTCTGCCTTCCGACCGAATCCGCCGCCAAGAAAGGTGGGCTGGACCTCTACCGAGTCTGGTGACATCGAAAGAGCTGCTGCCACAGACTGCTGGCAAAGCAATGCTGACTGGGTGGGTACCTCAAGGTAGGCGCTGTTATTTGTCACCGAAGCCAAGGCAGACATGGGCTCCATGCAAGCATGAGCGAGGAAGGGAACCTCGTAGACAGCCTCAAACCAATCGCTATCCTCACCGACAATCTGCCCTTCAGACTCAACGATGGGACCGGGGGATTTCAGCTGCTCGCGCAACTGCTCTGCGATGTACTGATCAGATATAGCCTCTGTTCCAGCCGGAACATCGTAGGCAATCCGCAAAGCGCTTAGTCCTCGCTCAGCGCGCCAGTAGCTATCGGCAACAAGAACAATGCCATTGGGGACTTCAACCAGAGTCGTCCCAGCGGGTTTTTGATTTTCCAGCTCGGTAAAATTCGTGATACGCGAGCCAAATACTGGGTTGTGCTTGACTGCTCCATAAAGCATACCAGGCAGGCTGGCATCGATACCATATTTCGCTTTCCCGGCAATCTTATCGGGTACATCCTTTCGTGGTATGGACTTTCCGATCAGTTTAAAATCCTTTGGCTCCTTTAGTGGCGCGTCTTCTTTAAGTGGAAGAAGGTCGCGAGCAAACTCGAGCAGCTCGCCGTAGGCAAGCTTTTGGCCATTGGTTGCCACGATAAAGCCTTGCTCAGCCTTAAGCTGAATGGTATCGAGAGAAAGCTTGCGGGCCGCAGCTTCGATAAATAGTTGCCGTATCCCTGCCCCAAGAGCGCGAAACCGGTTGTAGCCAAAGCGAACGGATGTCGATCCAAAGGTACCAGCAAAAAAACCGCCAGGCACCAGATACTCACCGGCCTCACCCACCATCTTGATGGCTACGTTATCCCAGTTAGCCTCCATCTCGTCGGCGACGATCAGAGGTAGGTTGGAAAACACTCCTTGCCCCATTTCGGCTTTGGCCACGGCGATCTCGACTTTGCCGTCAGCGAAGACCGTCACCCAAACACTGGGTTTCAAAGAATCGAGGGTTTCACGACCAAAAAGCGCTTTTGACCCGACAAAAGGGCTAGCAAAAGTAAGCGCACCTAAGGCAAGCTTTGATTTGATTATGGTTCGTCTGCTTACATCTATCATTGGCTCGCCCCCTTCCTGAGTTCATTAAGTGCTACGGCTACCGCGGATCGGATCTCATCATACGTGCCACAACGACAAAGATTCGTAACTTCCTGAAGAACCGAATCCACATCAGGGGTCTGCTGCGATTGGATGGCGGATGCAAAAGCCATAATCATCCCTGGTTGACAATAACCACACTGGGGCACCTGAATTGATTCCCAGGCGGTTTTGAGCGCTTGGCCGATGGGAGAGTTCAAACCCTCAATTGTGGTCACCTCTTTGCCTGCCGCGGATTCTGTCCGGTAGATACACGACCGTACCCCGACCCCTTCGACATGCACGGTGCAGGCGCCACAGGCCCCGTACCCGCATCCAAATTTGGGACCAAGAATTTCTGCGTCTTCACGCAAGGTCCACAAAAGAGGCTTTTCCGCCTCAACATCCAACTGCTTCGTTTCTCCGTTTACCCTAACCGTCACCATGTTTCACACCTCTGCATAGATATCCGTAGCCAACAATGCCAAGAAAAAGACGCAGACCGCCTTCTAAGCCAAGCTTTTCTCCACGAGAATACCTAGTCTTATCTTATGGTCTTTACAAAAACAATGGGCAAGAGTAAGGACGTGGCGTTAAAACAGTTAAAAGCCCCATAAAGACAAACACGGCGCGGAAGTTTATAATGATTTAAGGGTTCTTAACCAAAAGGCCAAGTCCGTTTCCATCCAAACCTAAAGAGAAGGCTTGAAATCCACCGATGCTTCGACACCTGCAGTCATTACCGCTTAGAGTCAAGTTTTCTATACTGCTAACAGTAGGGTTTAGCCTTTACGCGCTGGTCCTGCTTGCTGTTTTCTTACCAAGGTTGAATCATCTCCAGGAGGAGTCCTATGCTAATAATCTCGAGGATAATGTTTCCGCTGCAAACTACGTGATCGAGACGTTTGTATCGGAAGCCAAAAAGTCCGCTCAAAGGATCGTGTCCTCCACGTCTTTTGTCGATACCTTTAAAGAGGAAGATCCCACACTCCTGTCTCTTGTGACGAATCGCCTTGTGGACTCTCAAATTCATGATCTCGGGTTTATCGCTTGGTCAGGGGACAATGGGGAGTGGTCCTGGTCGCGAAGCCACCAAGTTGCCCCGATTGCCGACGAGCTTGCCTTGTTTTATGAGGTCAGCTTTAAGCCGCGTGACATAGCAAAACTCCAAGGTATCGAGGATGGCAAAACTGTTGCCGTTTTCGCTGAGTTTACCCAGGATTTTTTGACAAACGAGACCAATATAGACGATTTTCGCAGGAAGGAGCTTGTTTTACTCACTATTGCCCCTATATATGTTTGGGATGAATTTCGCGGCTTAGGGTTCTTTTTAAGTATTGTTCAGCGCAGCGATTTGCTTAGATTGCGTCTGGATCGCATTTTGAATTTCCAGGACAACGAACGCATAGCCATCCAATTGCAACGAGATGGACAAGGTTTTTTGACACTCGGTAACCAAAATCTATTTGCTATGGATGAACTAGCCGCTAGTAACGCCGGCATCGATCACGCCAAAGTTGAGTTGGATCATGAGGGTACTTTGATTGCTCTGCGTTCCGATCGCAGTGCTCTAGGACAAGCCATTCAAAATCAAGTCCAAATCCTATCGATCCTCTTCTTTTTTATCTCTCTGATTTTTATCGCTGTGATCCTAAGACTGCTTCTCAATACTATCGGATCGCTGCGCGATCTAGTTCGAACGGCCGACCTTATGAAACGCGGTCATCTTAATGCTCGCATGTCGGTCAACCGAACCGACGAACTCGGTCGACTGGCCTTGCAATTCAATGAAATGGCTAAAAGCATCGAGCACAAAGTTAG
The DNA here is from genome assembly GCA_013215145.1 of Pseudobacteriovorax sp. Classification (GTDB taxonomy): domain Bacteria; phylum Bdellovibrionota_B; class Oligoflexia; order Oligoflexales; family Oligoflexaceae; genus DT-89. The sequence goes on along the minus strand of JABSRP010000023.1, from coordinate 53,791 downwards.
GACTATTGAGCAGCAAGCCCTCAATGAGGAAGAATTGAGAAAGCACAAACATGATCTCGAGTTATCTCAACTAAAAACCCAGATGAAGCCGCATTTCTTATTTAACAGTCTCAACATGATCACTAGCCTTATCGAGCTCGACCAAGAAAGTGCCGTCGAGGTCACCATTCAGCTAGCCAACCTCTACAGATTGATTTTAGAGTCTTCTAGCAAACTCACTTCGCCTCTGACCAGGGAACTCGAGATTGTGCAAAACTATTTGGCGATCCAGAAGAAGCGTTTTGGCAACCGACTAAGTTTTAACATTATTAATCCCATAAAAGAAAAAACAGCATTCCTACCGCAGCTGATTTTACAAACACTAGTGGAAAATGCCATTAAACATGGTATTGAGAAACGTATAGAAGGTGGGCATATCGAGCTTCGGATCTCCCAAGAGTCTCCCGAACTGTATCGAGCTACAGTGACCAATACAGGGCGCCTGGAACAAGACAAGATTGAAGATGGCACAGGTCTCAGAAATACTAAGAAGATACTGTCTCACCTCTATGGGTCTTTAGGGGTGATTCAATTTGATCAACTAGATCCTGACACGGTAATTTTTAGTTTTGAATTTACGGGGGAATCTCTGTGACAGCTTCGATTTTAATTGTTGACGATGAAGAAATCGCCCGTCAACGTATCGTGAAACTCCTTGAAGAATTTGATGGAGACTTTCAAATCAAAGAGGCGCGCGACGCCGTATCTGCTGGTGAAGAGCTTGCCGCCTTTGATCCAGATATCATTTTTTTGGATGTGGAGATGCCTGTATACTCAGGATTCGATTTTCTTAAGCAGCACAATCTCAACAAATCGCTGATCATTTTTCAAACAGCTTACTCAGAGTATGCGGTCAAAGCCTTCGAAGAAAACGCGGAAAACTACCTATTAAAACCCTTTAGCAAGCAGCGTTTTGAAGAGGTCTTAACAAAAGCCCTAAGCAATATAGAAGCATCATCTCAATCAAATCAATACCTGCGTAATATCCCAATTAAAATTGGACTGCGGGAAAAACGTATCGAAACCTCGGAGATCCTGTATTTTAGTTATCAGGACAAAACTAGCTACCTTCACCTTATCGACAAAAAGTACTCTTGCAACCTAACCATGAAAGACCTAGAGGCAACTCTCGATCCGCAACTGTTTATCCGCATTCATAGAAATCACATCCTAAACCGCCACTTTGTATCGAGCTTTTCTCACACTTATCCCATGATCGTCACTATGGAAAATCAGGACGATCTACAGGTATCAAAGGAGCGACGCAAAATGGTGAAGGATTTTCTAACTTCGGATGTCCCATGAAACACTACGTCTTGATCCTATTAGCCAGCCTATGTCTTAGTGTCACTGGATTTAGCGAGGTCAGAATTGGCTTTTTACTCAGCAGCATGAAAGAGGAACGCTACAAATACGATAAGATGTATTTTATCGAAATGGCAAGAGACCGCGGTTTTGCCCCCTTATTCAAATCAGCTAACAATGATGGTGAGAGGCAATGGCAGCAGGCCAGAGAGCTGATAGAATCGGGCATCGCTGTTTTGATTCTTCAGCCTCACTCTACCAGTGCGGGTAGGCGCATCGTAGACCTAGCCAAGAGAAAAAACATCCCAGTGATTAGCTACGACCGAAAAACGGAGGCTACTGGGGTCGTGGCATATATCACTCACAATAATGCCGCCATTGGTCAGATTCAGGCTGAGCACTTAATCAAATCAGGCAGGAACTGGCAGAAAATCATCATCTGTGCCGGAGAGCGCAATCAGAGCGTCACACAGGAAATCACCAAAAGCCTTAGTCGTGGACTCACCGACAAAACAGTTGCTCCTGATACCTTTTATCACACCGATTGTTCAGAGATTCGCTGCCACGCCACTGTCCTCAAAAACCTGAAACCAAGCCTTAAGTCTGCCGTGCTGGCAAATAATAGTAAAATGGCTCAGGGTGCCATCGATGCGATTAAAAAGCTTAATATGACAGGGGAAACTTTTATTGCCGGAGCCGACGGATCCACTCAATCCTGTAGAAATATCAAAGCTGGGCTTCAGCACTTAGATGTCCACAAACCCATCAAAAAGATGATGACAAGCACCTTTGCCTACATCGACAAAATCATGGCCAAAACCCTGAGGCCCTCCCAAAAAACCGAGACGGTTATCGTGCCAGTAGAGGCAATACACTCTGGAAATCTCAAGGATTTTTTCCACTTGGACTCCTGTAAAAAAATCCAATGGTAGATGAAGGACCCGTTTCGCAGGCGACGGGCTCCCGTCATGTATTGACCGCCTTCAGATTTTTTTGACGCCGGCTTCTCTAAAAAATCAAATAAAATTGATGGATTATTCCCTTTCAATCTGACCAAGAAATGTTCAATTTTATCAAATTAGACTGAATATTTGACAGGGATCAGCCACCTAATCCGAATGATTCTAATGGAATTACCTTTGGTACGCATCCTGCTTTAACTCCCATAGCCATTGACAATTTCACGATCATTTTCTGCTCTATCTAGGAAACACTGCGGTTTATCTAGGTGGCTGAACAAAAAGTAAGGAAGCATACTATGAAAAAATTGACCCTACTCTTGAGCCTCTCTGTGGTTTTTGTTGCTTGTAAAAACAAATCAGAAGAATCCACCGTGTCTGCCGCTAAAGGATCCGGCTTGTTTAAGAATGCCTTTTTATATAGCGTCAGCGATCAAAACAACCCTGATGACAAGTGTTGGTATCACTATAGTGAGTTTCGCTGGAATCCATTTGATAGAAGACCTACAGCTCAGCAAGAAGAAGATGCCCTAAAAAATGCTAGCCCCCTGACCCAGAGCTCTGTTACTAAAGACGAGTTAGAGCGATTAATTGCCAACGAACTCGGCGGCAACACCGACGCCATAACAGCTGCAGGCATCATAGCCGGTGGAGTTTGTACTGGTATCAGCGTCGCGACTTCAAGCGCTATTACGGCAAACCCAGCCACGGGAGCTGTTATTGCCGCCATTGTCTGCCCTGGAGTCAGCGGCGCCGTAACAGGAACCCTTAACAATGCAGTCCTTGATGCCAAGACCTCACGGGGAAGTGTCGAAACTACCTCTGGCAACGGAGGCGTTAAAGACGTGGATAAAGACGGTATCAATCTGATCGTCAACTCACTTAAGAACAAATCAGGAGACGGTGCTATCTCTAGCTGTGCCGACCTCAAAAAAGGCTTTACCGCAGACTTTTATAACGAACTACTGGGCCGCAAAGTGGCAACAGCAAGTGCCGGAGACAAGACCAAATGTAGCACATTGGTCGTAACAGCCGATATCGCTAAGGTATACTCAGGCGACTCCTCATCGTCCAAGGTTCTGGACAATGGCATTGGTAAGGGCATCGTCGTTGATGTCGCCTCTACCTACCAGGACAATCCTAACCGCAGAATCTACGTCAAACCAAGAGCTGGTTCGACCTATAGCGGTCAAGGTGTTTGGATGGATCTAAATGATCTAGCTTGTCAATAATGATAAGCTCCCTATAATTCTTACCACAAGTTCATAGCCCCGCCTTCTGCGGGGCTCGCTCACGACTTTTACTTTTTAATTTCCACAGGCCTTGCCGTTTTTTCATATGTTTTAATCAAGTTGTCAACATTACTCTTACTACAACTATGCCCTGAGGAATGCTCATGTTTATGACCATGGTCATGCCCTTGACACGCCCCACGACTATGTTCTGGTTTTGAGCCATGTGAATGCTCGTGTTGCGAACTATCACAGGAACCACTATGAGATTGGTGAGGTTTTGTCTGTGACTTCGCCTGGGCTTGCGGCCGGCTTACCGGAGGCTTTGTACTTTTTTGACTAAGACCGACGGTACCAAACAAACTGATTTGCTTGATAAACTGCGAGCTGCCACAACGAGGACAATCGGGACCCTTATCTTGGTACTTCATTTGGAAGACTTCGGCATAACCGCAGTCCCCACAGAGATATTCATAACGAGGCATAATGCGACCTTATTGCAATTTAGGCATGAGTGGAAATATCATGAAGGCATGCAGTAATGATATAGCAATAAGGCATGATTAATCAATCTCATCAGGTAAACACTTGCCTTCGAACATCACATCTACAAATCAGTAGGAAGTAACGATTGATTTCTCATTGACCTCCATGCAAACTGACCTCCACAGCAACAAAAACATTTCAGACCATGTAGTGAGCTCATGACAAGTATTGATATCCACACCCACATCATGCCAAAAACCATGCCTGACTTTAAACGTAAATTTGGCTATGGCGGATTTATTCAGCTAGAGCACCTAGAAAGTGGAGAGCAGGCTGATATGAAACGGGACGACGGTAAGTTTTTCCGTCGTATCGACAAGAACTGCTGGGACCCTAAGGCTCGCATTGACGACTACGCGCGGTTTGGAGTCAGCAAGCACGTTTTGTCCACCATTCCCGTCTTGTTTAGCTACTGGGCTGAGCCCAAAGATGGGCTGGAAGTGAGTCGATTTTTAAACGACGATATCGCTAATACCGTGCGCGAGTACCCCGAGAACTTCTACGGCCTTGGAACCTTGCCCATGCAGCATCCTGATTTGGCCATAAAGGAACTCGAGCGCTCAGTTAAGGAATTAGGCCTCTGCGGCATTCAGGTCGGTAGCCATATTGGAGATTGGAATTTGAACGCACCAGAGGTTGTGGCGGTGTTCGAAGCCTGCCAAGATTTGGGCGCCTGCGTTCTGATTCACCCCTGGGACATGATGGGAAAAGAGCGCATGCCTGACTACTGGTTGCCATGGCTGGTAGGCATGCCTGCAGAAACCTCTTTAGCCATATGCTCCATGATATTTGGCGGCGTATTTGAAAAGCTCCCCAATTTAAGAGTTGCCTTTGCCCATGGAGGAGGCTCATTTCCGGCGACTATCGGTCGTATCGAGCATGGGTTTAAGGTACGCCCTGACCTCTGCGCCGTTGATAACCCGATTAACCCGAGAGAGTATCTTGGTAAGTTTTACATCGACTCCATCCTTCATGACAAAACCATGTTGCGTCACGTAGTCGATCTCATTGGCGAAGACAAGGTGATCTTGGGTAGCGATTATCCCTTTCCCTTGGGTGAGCTAGAGCCCGGCAGTCTTATCCGATCCATGGATGATTTTGCTGAGGATCGTAAGAAGAAACTTGTCCATGATAATGCCTTGCGTTGGCTTGGAGTTACGGACTCGTAGAGGCGTGTTCACCCTACCCCACACCATGACAAGAGGTTTCAGACACCTCAACGGAAAACCAAATGCAACTATTTGCATTTGCATACACCCTATGTCAGAATACAGTGATAGAGTCAATATTGACTGTGATTGAACCGTGGGGACCTCTAGCCCGAGACAAGAGGACAGCCCACTCCGCAACTCGTTAGGCGCTTATACCAGTGAAAAAAGCCTATAAAATATCTGAAGCCACGAGAAAACGGTGTAAGACCATCGAGCTAACGGAGAAAGATGCTGACAACTACCGCATCTTACATCTGGAACAAGTGCAATACCTGTACGAAGTCAAACACATCGACTTTTCTCTTTTTTTCAAGATTGAAACGACTCTAATCGAGTTCATAAACCCGAGAGAGTTTAGCCACTTGCTGCTGGATCAGCTTATTACAGCCATGAACAAAGACTTTGAAGATCTCAGTATTTGCATACGCGTCGAGGATTATCCCGAGTTAGCGCGTATTCTGGACAATATCAGAAATCGCAAGATTTATAGTCTGATTCAAAAGGACCCTCTACTCGACCAGAAAACCCTTCAATTGTTTTGCGATCTGACCTCAGTTAGCCAATTAATCGTTAAGGGTGGCATCGATCAGGAAACAGTGATGGACGCAGAGGTGGCCATCGATCGGATGATAGATAGTTTACTCAGCAGTGAGGTGGCAATAGGTACTCTCAGCCGCATGATACTTGCTGATCCAACCTTATACGATCACAGTGCCTCCGTAGCTATGATCGCAGGAGTCATTGCTCACAAACTTCTGAAGATGGATCGGGAAACGTCAAAACTCATCGCACTTTGCGGGATGTTCCACGATGTGGGTAAAACCATGATCCCCGGACATATTCTGCACAAGCCCGACAAGTTCAGCCCAGACGAGTTCGCAATTATGAAAACTCACGCCCAGCTAGGATGCGATGAGATCACAAAGGCTATCGAACAGGGCGCACCCCTTGATCCCGTTGTCGCTAGGGTTTCCGGCGAGCATCACGAAAAGTTTCGCGGTGGAGGCTATCCAAATAACAAAAGGGGCAGACTAGAAGAGGACGAGGAACATGGCATTCATGAATTCACCCGTATAGTCTCCGTTGCCGACGTTTTTTCGGCGTTACTCATGGTGAGACCTTATAAAGACGCCTTTAGCCCAGAGGAGTCTTTGGGCATCATGCAAAAAGCCGCAGAACAAGCCTACGATCCAAAAATATTTTCGGTTTTTGAAACCTGTATACTCAAGACAGCAGAGACTTATAGCTTTCAGATTGACTCAGGTAAAACCTCGGGCAGAATTATCGATATGGACAGCAAAAAAGTACGCAAGCAGGCGCAATAACCCCACTTCGACAACGGGACACTTGCGCTCACGTTTCAACAGTCACAGTTGATGCTTTTATCTTTGCCTGTTAGCTCCATACCCGACTGCAGGCGTTCGATTAGAACCTCTGGGATCCCTTTTTTTCTCATAGCGCGCATCGTCTGTTTTAAATCATAGGGCACGTAATGAATATCCACCTTTCGGGTATCCGTATCCATCGTCACATATGTCGACTCAACTCCACCATGCCGTGGCTCTCCCACACTACCCGCGTTGATGATCAGTTTTGGGGCGAGTTCCACATCTTTGACTTCGGGACCTCCTAATGGCGTGCGCACGTTCAGGGTTCCAGAAATCTCTTTGACGAAAGGAACGTGGGTGTGGCCACAAACCAAGATATCGCAGCCACCTCGAGCCGCTCTTTCAAACAAAATAAACTCATGGGTAGACTCGGTGAGATACTCACTGGTTGACTGGGGACTGCCGTGGACAAACAAGGTCTTGCCGCAGGCAAAGGTATGCCTCACGCCGTACCTTAGGCGGTCAAGAAATGCGACTGTGTCTGACGTCACTTCAGATTTGGTCCAGTGAAATGCCATCTCTCCCAGTTTGGCCTCTTCCTTGGAGACATACTCACAGCCGCAGCTTATTTTATTTTGGGCAATGCCTTCGTCCCAACACCCTAAGACCGTCGCGATATCGTAACGCTCAATGAACGAAACCACCTCGTTGGGATAGGGTCCGTAGCCGACCAAGTCTCCCAAACAAATAATTTTTTTGATATCCTTTGACAAAATATCTGAGTAAACCGCTTCCAGCGCTTCGATATTGCCGTGGATACAAGAGATGATGGCGATGGAGTTTTCGTAGTTTGGACTTTCCATAAGAATCAACCAACATTATCTGATTTTGTAACGGCCGCAACATTAGCTAGAAACCACGCCGACCCTGCGGCAAGCTGCAAATAGTCACCTGCACTGCTTAATCCGTACATAAATACACTTACGATCCAACAGACACTAGCGATGGTTTGCCCCATCCACTCTATGCTAAGCATTTTTGCCAGCCTACGGTCTCGTAACATCTGTTTATTTGATACCTGCATCTGCATGAAAAGTTTCCTTTATCCTAGAAAGATCCTAAGTCTAGTTTTATTGCAATTCAGTTGCAATAACTAAAGTCAGAGCTTTGGTTGCAGTAGGCATCATGCCAAAAAGTCAATTCCCCAAGCTGCATCACGCAAACCTGGGGATTGTGGCTTTGAGGGCTAGATTATCTACCTAGCAAAAAGATCCGTGACTTTTTCCGTGGTGTATGACCAAAGGTTACCGCGTCACCAACGATGCGAATCTCCCGGATGCAACGGGCGTAACCTTGCAGATCGATCCATCGAGATGAGCTATTGACTTGAAAGAACTCTCTGACATTCAAACGATAAGTATCGCCGTTTTGAAACTTAACCCTTACAAACTCAATATCTGCAGCGTTCCGTCGCACTTCCAATTTGACTTCAGTCACAGGACGATTCCAGGAAGCTGAACAAGGTGGCAGCTTCAGCACCTCTCGCTCAAGCTGGTCGGACAGGTCAACGTTACCTAGGTACAAAGGGCTGGCAGAGGCGACAGGGTTGATTGCAAGAAAAGCCAGGGCTACTATGATTTTTGACAAGATTTTCATAAAATTATCTCCTAAAAGTCGATGAAACATAAAAAAACGAAAACGAATGACAAACCGGTTTATGTATCGTGATCTGACTTAGTTATGGCGCCAGTGGAGATAAAAATACACGAATTATTCATCAATTATTCGGAAAGCATGTACTAAAAGTACATCATTAGAAGACTTTGTTTAGTTTTCACCGTTTTTGATCTACCTGCATAAAATGACCGATCACATGCTCGTAAAAACCTTGAGGATCAGCCCTTAAATAATCACCATGCCCGGCAGACTCGGCGATCCAGAGTGCTCGAGGCTCGGACGCTTTTTGAAAGACCCGCAGGCTCTCACTTGTAGGGATCATTTCATCTTGTTTCCCCGAAACGATCAGTAACCGAGGATGGGGTCGTCGCCCAATCTCGTCCATGGGCGCTTTTTCCCAATAACGCGATCCCCACAACCAAGAGACCAATCTGGCTGGAAAGCTTCCCCAGTACCCCAAAACCCCGCCTGTTCGGTTTAAACCATACTCAGCATCGGCCGGCACTCCCGCTAAAACTAACGAGTCGACGCCGTCCAGATGCTCTAGGCTGCTGGCAGCAATCCAAGCTCCCATTGAGAAGGCATATATGGCCAGTGGCGCAACTTTTGGCGACGGCATGCCCTCCCTCAACCAATGCACGACTTCAGACAGGGCCTTGCGCTCGCGATCGTCCCAGCTAATCGATCCAGGACTTTCGCCATGCCCAGGCCAATCCATCAAAAAGAATCCTAACCCACTATCAGCTAGGGCAATGGCCTCGTGCACGAGCTGCTGACGATTAGCACCAGTTCCATGGAGGAGGATCACAAGTGGTCGACCTTCCGACAGGTGAAGACTCCCTGCAATGAAAGACTGCTCTCCTTGGTACTGATAAGGTATCCGAACTTCCTGACTATCAGCGGGAAAGCCATGGCGATTTATGAATTCCTGCCTCGGAAACAATTCAGGACGAGGCCGATACGCAAGCACATACTCGTCAATGCCTTTTTTCACAGTGTAAAAGCCAAGCACAAAAAACGGGAGCAGGGATGCATACAAAAGAAAGGTTTTACGACCTACTCGCATAGACAGGCGGTCTCCTCAGCACATGTTGTAAGCAGTGCGACCTTCAGTCTAACTGCCCTTCGACTACCACATTATGACATAGAAGAGAACGTGAATCCCAGTCGAGTTACGAATGCACTGCGTCAAATTATTAATATAATCACAGGCACGCTCTGAAAGACTGCCACAAAAAGATGACATCTGCTCACAAATATCGACAAACCTCTGGGAAACGCTATGATTTGGTAGAAAGGTGGTGGTTCGGACATTGATCTCTTTCGAACATAACTTCGACATGCTTACGACTAGTTTGGAGATCACCTTTGTGACTAACAAAAACGAGTGTCCTGCATGTGATGACGGACAGCTTCACAAAAGACAGGGAACGGAGGATCTTGTGATACATGCCAACGACAAAGTAAATCCTAGAGCGACCAAACTAGAGGATCTCGCTCAATTTGCCGACTATTCACTTATGGATAAGTTGAACCAGGACCCCGAATCCACAACAGATGGAAATGATCATGATCCGCGCCAGGTTTTTTCAGGGCACTACGTACCGACAAAACCAACAGCTATTGCCAATCCGGTTTACATTGCCCACAGCCCGACCCTCTTTGACGAACTAAATCTAGACGACAGCCTGGCCCAATCGGAAGGCTTTTGCCGCCTGTTCTCAGGAGATGTCACGCAGGTCCCACCGCCCATGCGAAAAATCGCTTGGGCAACAGGCTATGCCCTTTCCATATATGGCACAGAGTATATTCAAAATTGCCCTTTTCAAACCGGTAACGGCTATGGCGATGGTCGTGCTGTTTCCGTGCTGGAAGTCTCGGTCAATGGCCGACGTTGGGAGATGCAGCTGAAAGGCGGAGGGCGCACTCCTTACTGCCGCGGTGGTGATGGCCGCGCCGTCCTGCGCTCCAGCGTTCGGGAGTTCCTTGCGCAAGAGCACATGTTCGCACTAGGCATCCCAACATCGCGTTCCTTGAGTCTCTTTGTATCGAAAACCGAGACGGTTCGTCGCCCTTGGTATACCGACGGATCTAAGTCTCACGAACCCGATGTTTTAGTTTCCGAGCCAGTTGCGATCACAACACGGGTTGCACCTTCCTTTATCCGTGTTGGCCAGCTTGAACTCTTTGGTCGTCGCGCTCGAAAGAAAGAGCACCCAAAGGCTATGGAAGAGTTAGAGATGATCTTTCTCCATCTCATAGAGCGGGAGTATGCCGGCACCATTGATGATCAGCTATCTACCGCTGAGAAAACCGGCGCGCTGATTGAGTCATACCGAGACCGCCTGACCTCTTTAGTCGCCCATTGGCTGCGCGTGGGTTACTGTCAGGGGAATTTTAACAGCGATAACTGCGCAGGCGGCGGTTTTACCTTAGACTATGGACCCTTTGGTTTCTGTGAGCGTTTCGACCCAGAGTTTCAACCATGGACGGGCGGAGGGCTCCACTTCTCGTTCTTTAATCAACCCGTAGCCGCCGGAAAAAACTTTCAGATGCTATGTATAGCATTGCAGCCTTTGTTCAAGGATCATCCAGAAACCGTCCAAAAAATCAGGGACTTGCTGGAAGGTTTTCCAGCTGTCATGCAATCAAAACTGGAAAGCATGTGGGCCTCGAAGCTAGGCTTGGAGGTATTCGATGCAGAGCTTATGGAGGCTTTAATTCACCTTATGACTCAGACCCCAGTGGACTACAGTATTTTCTTTAGAGAACTCGCTCAAATACCAGAATCCGTGGAACAGCTGAAAAAGAGCTTCTATCGAGACGCTAGTGATTCACAGAAAGTTCAGTGGACTCAGTGGCTTGAAACGTGGCAATCGCATCTTCGTGGGCATCAAAGTAAAGGTTTGGATGATATCTCACGGCTTATGAAACAAAGCAATCCGAAGTACACCTGGCGAGAATGGTTGATTGCTCCCGCTTATCAGCGAGCCAAAGAGGGCGACTACCAGCCGATAAAAGAGCTCCAAGAGGTGTTGACGCGGCCATACGACGAACAATCGGAAGATATCGAGGACAGATACTATAAATTGCGGCCTCAGGCCTTTTTCGAAGCCGGAGGGATTTCTCATTATAGCTGCTCATCATAGCAGTTAGCGACCTTGAGATAGACTTAACACAGCTAGCAACTACAGACATGCGAAAAAACGGCGATAGCAAGGCATGACCTTGGATTTAAACCGCAGCGCACAAGGCGTGCGTGAGGATTTCCATACAAGGCCATAACGCAGCTAGCGTCGAATTTTTCGCATGTCTAACCGCAGCGACGGATGGTAGGTTGCAACTCAAAGGTAAAATCACCACTATCGATATTCGTCACAAACTCAATAAACGGCAGAGGCCGCACGCCGATCGCCAACATCTGAAACTTAAATTTAGTTTTCAGAGGCCCTAATGCGGTGGCGGCGCATTGGAGGGCACGTGCGATGGGATCGAATATTTGAGTATTCGACCGATCTGCTAGGTCTGTATCCACCCTTTCATCTGGAAGAAACTCAAGATTGATTTGATTGATGGGAATCTGGTCTTGAAACAAGAATCCGTTGGTGGACACTCCACCCAGAGCGCCTCGTCCCTTTTTAACGCTGAATAGTATCGTCTGTGAAAGGGTTTCAATATAGTGTCCTTGGGGAATGGTCACGAAGGCTTCGATGTTACAACTAGCTTCGTAGTCCAACTTTCCTCCACCAAAGACCCGTGGCAAATCAATACCGAAGGAATCAAAGACAAAGGTAGCATTGGGGCCAAAGGCATCCAGATAGGTGTTTGCCGCATCTGGGTTGTTCTCATCGTATTGACAACGCACACCATCGCCACCGCCAAAAGCCCGAAAGCTGTCCCAGGTTAGTTCCTGACCGTATCCAGTGGCGGACAAAAAACTCACAATGAATCCTAAACATAAACGTTTCATATAAAGTCTCCTAGAGATTACAGTTTTTCCATTTCAAAACAAGTCCTAACGGTTGGTTCAACTCGGCGTCAAGGCTGTCGACTCCAATGTATCCTTCTTGATCTGTGTTCTGCCTTAAGGTCACGACATTATGCAGACGCAGTCTCACTCGATTTTGCCGGCGACTGCATGGTGAGTAAGATTCGTTGCTGATGGGAAGCCAAACACGCTCGGCATAATCTTCGAATATAGGTCCTGCAAAGGCCATGGTTTCGAAGGTATACATGGATCCGCCAAATCCAAATGATAGCCAGTGATTGGCTTCGACATCATCATCCAAGGAAACAAACCCGCGGTAGTCAACACTAGCAATGGTAAATGCAACGTTTTCAGGTACCAGCAAGTCCATGTTTACCCTACAAAAAGTCCTGACATAACTCTGACCGTCGGATATATCCGCTGCGAATTCACTAAAGGTTAAGGTGATAGCCTGCCCATCGGGACTCACGTTGGTAGCTGTGGTATCTACCGAACACGCTCGACCGAGAGTTCTTACGCGTTCGATTATGGCAGTCTGTCCATAGACCATTGACTCAACCACAAGACTACCCAAGATAAGTAGGCTTTGTTTCATCATAAAAAAATCTCCTTCCTATATTTGAGTAACTTAGAAATCATAAAGAATCTCACAGAAAATGAGAACCAGATTTTTCTATATTTTACAAAGATTTCAATATCTTACAAAATCTTAGCCGAATTTTTTTCAGATATCTCGTAAAAGAGACTAAGAGCCACCCCATAACTAATCTCAACAAACTAAAAAATCGTGCTAGCTACGATTGGCTGCTATCAGTTTGCTAATCGCCAAAGAAGGGTGAATACTCTTTGGAGTCACGGAAGATTAGGAATGAAAAAATTTAGAACCCAGCAAGGAGACTGAAGCTCTGAGATTTGGAGAGAATTAAGTAGGCCTCCCACTTCTTTTACGAACAAGTACTGGGAGGCACAACTTCCGGCTCAATCAGTCGAAGCTTACCGCCTCGACAAAAGGACCAAAGCTTATGCCTGCAAACTCGAGAAAATCTCTCGCCGTGCGAAGCGATTGTCCTCGGACTTCGAATCCTCTCAGATTTAGCCCTCGAAGGCTGTTATCCTGGTCATGGCCTTCGAAAACATGAACAAAGCTTCCTGGTTTGGGGCTACCCTCGCGAAACGCTGCGTACCAGGTCCAATTGCTTGCTGGCGGCCAGTAATAAGGTGCTTTCAGATCGACAATCGATAGATCTTGAATCCGACCTCTAGCATCATTTGGATCGCGGCGTCCTATCACTTGCTCGATCATATGGGTGACGTTGCGTCCCAACAGAGTTTTTTCAAAGCGAATCCCGTTATAAAGGGCACCATCTCTGACCACAATAGAAAGACCGCGATGGGAGTCAAAGATAGCGTTATCTTCAAATACTATGGACTCAAACAACTGCGCATCAGATTCGGTTCCGACCTTAAGCCCAGCATCGACAGAACTCACTAGATTACGCCGTACGGTAATATGTTTCACATCGCCACGAAGATCGCTGTTGCCGGTAGCTTTGATGCAGATGGCGTCGTCCTTGGTGTAGATAAACGAATCTTCAATCAGCACGTTGCGGGACATATCGGGGTCAATACCATCTGTGTTTAAGTTGCTGCGGTCGTTGATCATTTTGATATTTTTGATCTCGATACTCTCGGAATCTAGCAGATGCACAGACCAGGCTGCCGCCCCTCTCAGCATAATATCTTTTATGACGATCTGTGAGGATTGCTTACTGCGGATCAAATTTGGTACCCGATTGTGCCCCTTTCGGATGAAGCTGCCCTCACCATCAATCGTCCCACGCCCTGTAATACTAACGTTACTGGCTTGATCAATAAACAAAAAGCGAGAGTAGGTCATAGTGCGACCGAGATACCTGCGATCTGGAGGAAAGCTTGGATCAGAGCCTGATTCTACCCGCCCTGGATCAATGGGGATACGAGTCGGATCTGGATGGGACCGAAGGATCGAACAAGCCTCAAGAAAGATCTTAACAGTTGAGGGGATCACGAGCATACCTGAAGTGTAAACACCGTAAGGAAAATAAAGGGTTTTTCCCGTCGCACCCGCTTCGTTAATAAGATCCTGCAGCCTCTGCGTCAGATCCATGGTCCCTAGCCGACTAAAACCTCTTTGCACAACATCGATGCGCTCCTCTTGGGATGGCAGATCTGAATCCTCCAAGTCATCTAACAAAACAAATAGCTTTTTGCCGTTGATGGTCACCACTTGATGCCTGGCTTCAGACAGTTTGAGGACGACAGCATGGGATCCAGATTTTTCCAGAGATGTTGGCGCGGTAGGAAATATTTCAAATTGATCGACTGGCTCGTCGAGCTGAATCGTCAGCTCTAGTGGGTTATCAGCTGTGCGGGCTTTCATGGCCAAACGCAGATAGTGAGCCTGCTGATAGGACTCAACAAACACCTCATGGGTGTTGAGGAAAGCAGAAAACTCCTGAGACTTGTAAGCCACCGCTGGTTTGGGATAAATCCAAAAGCCCTCCTCCCTAATCCCAGAAATTTGAGAATCATTTGGCGCCAAACAGTCAAGCGGTCGCAGCAAACTATTTCCTTCGGGACCAGTCGCCTCAGAGTGAAAGGGATCCGCAAGCCAACGGCGACCATCGAGGAAAAACTTATACTCATGGAAGCTTTGAGCTGGGACCTCGACGTCGACGATCCAAGTATCACCTTGGCGCTGCATGGGAATGAGACGATCCCACGCGGGGCTAGTAAAGCTGGCTCTGAGATCTACACGGGTTTCGGTTCCAGCTTTTAACATAAATCTGTGGAGACAGGTTGTCTCCTTTGCTGAGGCCACGGTTCCCTCCAACAGTAAATGAAGCAGCAAGTATAAATAAGAAGCATATCGCACCAGGGAAGTCGCTCCTGGGTTTAAACAACGGTCACATCGGAATAATTTCATGGCTGACCTCCAAAGCCGGCAAGGGACATACAAAAGAGGGAGTTTGCATGAGGCCTATTACGGGTCGCGCCATAGGTAAAGGGTTAATTAAAAACTTCAGCCTATTAAGGACCAATTAGTAGGAAAACACTGTTTCGATCCTAATCCTTAGGTTTAGTCTACGGGTTTTCTACTATGGGCGTTTGTTACCTATATAACTTTGCTAGACTTTATGGTGAGTCATGCTAAGGAGATACACATGCCATTTTTTAAGAACAAAGAGTCCGGGCTTTCGTTAATCTCTATACTGATCGCCGCAGGGATTCTAGGAATCCTTGCCGTCGGCGCATCGCGTATGATGGTCAATTCCTTCCGCTCCTCGAAAAATATTGAACAGCGAGACGAACGCTCTGCCATCCGACAGGCCGTGCTAAGACGATTTTCCTGCACCCGGACCCTCGGCGTGGCCTCCCCAACTCCGCCCATAGCCTGTCCTGCCAACATTACGCCGAGAGATACCAGAGGTAACAATCTATTTGGGGCTAACGGACGGGTGGGCAACAGCATATGGGTCGTCACTGCTTCCTGCCAAAACGGAGGCATAGGATTCACTGTCGAAGGACAGCTGCCCGATGGCACAAGAGCCCAGGACGCACTGACTCGCAGAGACCTCAATCCAAGGGCATTGTTTCCCACGGGTGAAATCTATTGCCGCGAATTCTTCAGCGCAGCAGCGGCCACGGCCTGTGGTCCGGGACAAACTGTAGATGACGTCACGTCAGATGGCTTACCGGTCTGTGAAGACTTTCCCACCCGCAATCAAACCTGTAATGGTAGAGCCTTTGTCCGAAGCTTTGGCAACGCCGCCCAGGCAAATTGCGCCATCCCTCTTGCCTCAGCCACTTGCCCGGCTGGAGAGGTTATGGTGGGCTTCGATGCGAACGGAAATTTGGATTGCCGTGAGATTCGACTTCAGACTGGCAACGTCGTCGAGGTCACGGGCAATCAAGCTGGAGTCGCTACCACCAGCACTGCTGATATCTGTATGCTTCAAAACGTGGAGTATAGCGAGCAGGGCAATAGCTCTGGTTTTGACTGCCAGCTCTACGGAGGCACCAATAACTGGCAGCTGTTCGGCTCCAACAGAGCTCTTCCAAACGGACAACCAATATGCGGTATGATTTGCTTTAATGTCATACTGCAGTAATCCGGACTTACAAAAAGCCCCCATACATCAGACAGTATTGGAAAGCACTCATTCCGTGGCATGGAGGGTTTTCAGAACTTATTGCGGCACCAGAAAACCTCGGTTTCATGCTATCGTTTCCCTATTGGATACCAAGAATTGATTGTCATAGGGGAAAAACAGATGAGTCGAACAAAAACCAAGCTCTTACTACCAATCGGATTTCTACTTTTACAGCCGAGCTTACCTTTGACTGCTTTCGCTTCCTCAGTCGGTATAGGCCAAGACGTTAGCCAAACCATGCTGTCTCCGCAACGGAGCGGTGAGGCTGGTAATACTGATATGGCTTATAACATATTCGCAGCCAACAGAACCGAAAGGACCGAGCCCAATATCATCCCAGATCTTGCTACAGCCCGAGAAAATCTCGAGGCTATATCGATACGGCTGGATGATCCTGACCTCACAGCAAATCTAAGCCAAATGATCGAGGAAAACTCCCTTAACCAAGATCCCGCAACCTATCGCACCAAAGCGTACCTTGCCGTTTGGCCATCCAGCGGCTCGTCAAACGACGGTGAGGCGGCCATCAATACTGTCACAACTGAACTATCTAAGGTGCTACCACAAGCGTCCGTTGAAGCCTTCAACATGGCCGAAAATCTAAACTGGTATCATCGTTTACTGGATACCGACAAGGCTGTCGTTAAGGAAACCGTTCATGGCAAACCTCGTGAGTATTATAATAATGCCGAGGCCCAAAAATTTTCCGTCATAGGACGCACCTTCAAAGAACATGGTGAACCTGGAAAGGCTGTGATCGTCATTCAAACGAGTAATCGCTTTACCATGCACTAAACGCCTTGCCGAAACGAAGATCTACCGAATAAGCATAATGAAGCTTGCCCTATCCGATCCAAACGATGGGGCCAAAGATTTTTGTCAAATGGTCTTAGAAGCCAGGTCTTCAGCCATGCATATGATCTCCTCTAGGGCTTTGACATAAAACCCTTACTGTATGCGTCTAGTTTATTTAGCATATTTAGACTTCTTCCTACCTTCCCACAAAAAACTGCAATATTTGCGCAGCAAAGCTGTCTAAAAAATGTGTTTTTAGGTAGAGCCATTGGTGTGTGCGTCACAATGGACAAGACACCCAAAGTCTAGTTGAAATTTGGCACTTAATACAAAAACAAACGGAGAATCATTTTGAGACATATAGAAACTTGGATCACTAGGATCTATATCATCGCATCGATACCCGCATTTGCTTTTCTTTTCTCCCTGCAGCGGAAGTCTGAAACAGAGGTTTTTGAAGTCATTGATGCCAAACGAATCAATATTGTCGAAGACAGTGGTACCACTGCGCTAACACTTTCCAATCGCTCTCGATCTCCCGGGGGGACGGTGCGTGGGAAAAAGCTGCGACCTGATGGCACGAGACCCGCGGGACTGATTTTCCACAACAAAGAAGGCGACGAGATGGGTGGACTCACGTTTGCAGGAGACAAAGACCTTGTAGGCGGCGGTCTAACATTTGACAGGCATCAACAGGATCAGGTTTTGCAGTTTTCCTATATCGAGAAGAAGGGACATTATTGGGCAGGAGTACAAGTTACCGATCGTCCCGAGCTTCCGTTGGATCTCTTCGTCGAGGATGCAAATGCGATGAAGTCTTTACAAGGAGAGGAACTAAAGATCGCTCAAGAAGCATTCAAGAAGAAATATCCCTCGACGCCTAGACTCTCGTTGGGAAGAAGAAATGATAAGGTCATTCTTTCTATGCAAGATGGCAAAGGTCGTACGAGACTTCGTTTGAGTGTCCATGAAAATGGCAACGCCGCCATGGAGTTTCTGGATGAATCGGGAAATGTTGTCAAAGAGTTTTCCCCTGAATCGTCAACTGTTGCCCATTAGAATAGTGTCTGTTGATCCCAATAAATATCATTTAATACTTTTTAGGCATACCTTGAATAAAGAAAAAATGGAAATATTAAATCAACTGTTAATGAGTCCATTGGCTATCTTTGATTGATGTTTTAATAGGTATTCAATATCATTTTGATAAACCTTGATGTGCCCGTTTGCTATATCATCACCAAAATTCGTCTCACTTTGGGGCGCGTTTGTCGTCATGTACGATATGAGAGCTTCTAGTCGCTCAACCAACATTGGTACCAGTTTCTCGCGTAGGCCAGCGCTCGCTCCATAGACATCGAAAAAGACCCCTGCCCGATGAATTTGTTTATCTAATTCAAAAAAAGTATCAGGGTTTAGAGGTGATGTTAGTGGTACCCATCGATAAATAGCGTAAGAGATATCCCATAGCCTTGGGCCTGGGTGAATCGTATCAAAGTCGATGATTCCAGTAGCGTGCCAGTCATTGACACAGACATTGTATGGAGCGAAGTCACCATGGCAAATCACTTCGAAGCCTTTCTTCGGCTCTAACATCCATTTATCATCACGAGAAATTTGCGAAATAAAACCTTTGCCAAAGTCATGAAATTGCCTGAGCAAACGACTAGCAGATTTTAGAGATTCTATCGAAAAGAGATCCTTTGGATATGGTGAATGAAAAACATCACCTGGCATAAATGATAAAACCTCATTATCTGAATCAAAGCTTAGCGGTTTAGGTACAAAATCTACGCCCCGCTCTCTGAGGTAGCTTAGGAATCTGTGAACTGTTCTCGTCCAGTCATTAGAAGGTCTAATAACAGTCTCAGATTCCTTCCATATTTTTCCCTTACGACCGCCACTAAGCTCTTTTTTAACCATGCTTTTTCTCCAAAATCTCTGTTCCATTTACCAAGCAACCTATTGTATTGAAACTTGATTCAGCTTCCTAGCCTACATTTATAGAGATTTTGGCACATTAACTACGAATTGCGGCAGATGACTCAACCTACACAGATCTGAGAAGGGGCATCTATGTCGAAGGTCTCTTAGGTAAGAATTATAGACAGCTGACAGGTACAGAACAGCCCAAACCACCTATTGAACTAATATCTTTAGGCTTTTTAATGGTCCCAATCTTGCTAAAACCCATGCGGTGATCAAGTTGTTGTTGAATTTCGGAATTGGGTGGATTTATGAAATTGTTTTGCCGGTCCTATTATGTTGCAAACGCTGGCCTATTATCGCTATCTCTATCTTTAGGTGCATGTGCTCCCAAAGCTAAAAAAGACCCTAACATGGAAGCCTCAGCCGTCGAAACCGTGAACGGCGTCATTAGCAGCGCAAGCCAGCAAGACGCCGATTCCAGTCCCGAGTTTCGATCCATTGACGGAACAGGCAACAATTTGGCAAACCCAGACTTTGGCAGCGCGGGCGCCTTGCAACTGCGCGTTTCAAAGCCAAGTTACAGCGACGGTCTTGGCATCATGCCTGAGGCTACATCAGCACGGGTTATTAGTAATGCTATAAGCCATCAGACCATCGATCCCAGTTTGGGCAATGTGAAACGAGCATCGGACTATCTTTGGGCATGGGGCCAATTTATCGATCACGATCTTGTACTGACTGAAGCTGATAGCGGCGAATTTGCCCCAATATCGGTACCCAATGGCGATGTGTTTTTCGATCCAGACTCTCAGGGTGATGCTGTCATTAGCTTTGAGCGATCGACAGCTGTCATAGGAAAATCTGGAGTAAGAAATTTTCCCAATACCATCACAGCCTTTCTAGATGGATCTATGGTTTATGGTTCCAGTGAGGCTCAAGCGCAATCCTTACGCCAATTAGATGGAAGCGGGAAACTCAGAACCAGCGCGGACAACATGCTACCTTTTGCAAACGGCAACGGTTCGCAGTCGTTTGCGGCTGGCGATGTCCGCGCCAATGAAAACGTCGCCCTGACGTCACTCCACACGCTTTTTGTTCGTGAGCACAATCATTGGGTCAATCACTTCAAATCAGTCTTACCTGAAGCAAATGGTGACACCCTTTACCAGAAGGCAAGAGAAATCGTGATCGCCGAGATCCAGCATATAACGTTTCATGAGTACCTACCAGTTTTGCTCGGCGCCGATAAAATTACTGCTTATAGCGGCTATGATGCTCAGATCAATCCGGGTATTGATCTCATTTTTTCTACAGCGGCCTACCGTCACGGACACTCCCTTCTTAGCCCTACTATTTTACGCTTAGACGAGACCAACCAAAGCATTGATGCTGGTAACTTGTCACTTAAGGATGCTTTTTTTGCTCCGCAAAGGTTGCTGAATGAGGGGGGTATCAGTCCTGTGCTCCGCGGTTTAGCAAAGCAACAAGCCCAGGCCCTAGACCATATGATAGTAAGCGATGTTCGCAACTTCCTATTTGGCAATCCAGGAATGGGAGGCCTTGATCTCGCATCCCTCAATATTCAGCGAGGCCGTGATCATGGTATCGCTAACTACAACGAGTCTCGCAAAGCACTTGGGCTACCCAAGGCTAACGACTTCTCTGACATTACTAGTGACGTGACCCTACAAGACCAACTAGCTGCCATCTACGGCACTGTAGATCAGGTGGATACTTGGATTGGCGGGCTTGCTGAAGATTCCAAATCTGCTTCTCTCTTAGGTGAGCTTTTTAGCGCTGTCGTCTGGGATCAGTTCAATCGGTTAAGATCAGGAGATCGCTTCTGGTTTGAAAATTCATTGAGCAGCGAAGACATACAGATGATTCGAGAGCAAAGCCTTGCCACAATCATTCAACGCAATACCGACATTGCCAGTGAAATCCAAGAAAACGTCTTTATAGTACCCGAGAACCCGGTCTGCGATGAAGATCGACCCGATCAAAACCAGGGCGAGGGTTGTTACTAAGACTAAGGATACAAAAAACTGATCTTAGCATTAGCAAAGACCAGTTCTTTTTTTAAAGGCTTTACTCTCCTGCGTGAGCTAGAGATCCAGAGGATTTGTTTTCCTTAGAAAGTGCAAGTTTTTCTTGAAACAATTCTTCTAGACTTTGCCCTGGTCCTTCAGGGCTCCAGCCTGGTTTATGAAACAGATAGCCGAATCTATGAGACCAGCTTTTCGCTTGCCAAACATCTTTGATCAAGCTGCCATATTCCATAAAATTCACTTTCACAGGGTTATAAGTCTCGATGGGCTTTAGAACCCCATAAACCACAGGCTCCACCTCAGGCTCAAAGGTACCAAACAACTTATCCCAAATAATCAGACAGCCGCCGTAGTTCTTGTCGATATATTGTGGGTTGGTCCCATGATGAACCCTATGATGACTCGGTACCGTAAATATGATTTCAAAAATAGGCACTCGGGAGATGGACTGGGTATGCAGCCATACTTGATAATAACGTACCAAAAGGTAGGCAATCATCGAGCTAAGTGGATCAACGCCCACGAGTGGTAGAGGTAACCAAAACATCCAGCGAAATGAGTTTTCCAACCAGCTCAGGCGAATCGCAGTCGATAAATTGTAATCTTCTGAACTGTGATGGATGCTGTGCGTCCCCCAGAAAAGTCTAAGTTCATGTCCCGCTCTATGATACCAGTAGTAACTAAAGTCACTGAGGATTAGGGCTAGAGGCCAGAAAAACCATGAGCCACTGTCAAGTTCGAACAAATGAAACTCGTAGGCCATCGAAAAACCAGCGAACATCAGACCGTTATATAGGAGTTTCGTTAGGAATGACCCTGGTAAGCCAATGATAATATTTACCCAGCTATCCTTAAAGTCGTAATTATTACTTTTTTTGACGAAGTTGATCAGCATTTCGGATAATATCATCGTCATGATAACCAAACTGCCCACACTAGCTAATTGTTCCATTTCAAGTCCCACATTCAGATTAACGTCACGGGTTCTATATATGACCACAAAGAACTACGCAATATAGTCATCCATAAAATTACTTACAACGTAACCTCAGTAACTGCTAAATACCTATTAATACTGTTCTTTATTTGTATTTTTACCTATTTTAGCCCAAATTTTTACCTTTAGCGCTGATGGCATTCACAGACAGCCTCCCGGCTTAAACATGAGTCATCCCGCAAGATGATTTGGGCTGCCAAAGCCGAAAATTATAGCTAAACATTTGTTAAGATAAACCGAATCCTAAGTAAGGAAAGGTGGGAAATCGCATGTCATCACAAAAACAGTTTCCTCCAGGTTTGGTTTTTTCATTCGATCTAGAATCATCAGGCTTATTGCATGAGGCTGCCGACGAAAGGCCATATTTGCTCGAAACTGCCTTCGTTCCCATGGATATTCATAAGCGAAAAATTTACAAAGAGAAAGCGCTTCACCTCTACCATCAATGCCCTGACCTGGAGACGATGAAACAAGAGGGTAAAGTTTCGGACTTTGTACTCGGTAACGAGAATATCCTGAAGGTCATCGGCATCGCTCATAAAAAAGGTCAAACCGTCGAGAAAACCAAAGAAGCCATACATAACTATTTTGAGACCTTCAGAACCTATAGCCGAACAGACGAAAGCCAAGCGAAAGGCACCAAAAAAGCTGTGCTTTTTGGCAAGAGTATTGCTGGTCTGGACCGTCCTCTGCTAGCTCAAGTTTATGGTCAGCAATGGGTGGAGGACCTCATCTTCCACGAGATGCTTGACCTAGTGTCAGCCGCTCAGTTTTTAATCCACATTAACAGTGGCATTGTTAGTTCGGTGTCTTCCAATAAACTCATCAAGGAACTTCTGGGCACGGAAGAAGAGATCCCTCATACGGCCTTAGAAGACGCCTTTCTATTGGGAAAAGTCTATCTAGAGATGATGAATCGATCAGAATCTATCCTAAAGTCAAATGACTCGTAACATGTCTACTATCCAACCCGATTCATTTTAGCTTTTTTCTTATTCTCAAACATCCGATTATCAGCCAATTCCAAGGTATTTTCCGCATAAGGTTGCTCCACCTCCTCACTTGAGGCTATACCAAAGGAGGCTGAAATAGATTCCCTGTAAGAATCACCACTATCGTCCAGACACTCAAGCCTTTCCTGACTTAACCGAAGTTTGATCGATTCCACAAACGTTGTGGTATCTGCTAGACTGCAATTTGGAATATGAATAGCAAACTCGTCTCCACTTAGCCGAAACACTGTCGCGTTCCCTCTTGTATACGCTAATAGTAATTTACCAATAGTCTTGATCAACGAATCACCAAATTTGTGACCATACCTATCGTTAATGGGTTTTAATCGATCGACGTCGGCAAAGACAATGCAGAACCCTTGATGTGATCGGACCATCATATCGTTGGCTATGACACAGAAGTCTTGCCAATAATCTTGATTAAAGCAACCTGTGAGCTTATCAATTTGTACCTGCTGCTTTTTTTCCTCAATCTCAATGGTCTCCACAATGGCTGTGCTAAGGGTCGAAATCATAAAATCCAGTACATGGTAGCTACGCTTGACGTTGGAATCTGTTAGTAAAAATATCTTAATCATATTTGCTTTATGGGATAGCAAATGCGAGGACGAAAACACTGTATTAGCGCAAACCAATAGCCTTTGATCCAAAAAATGATAGAATTTCGATCGATCGTAGCCAGTAGGGCTCAGTTGCTGGTGAATATCAACGAGTCTATTTTTAGACGACTCATCGATATTCGAAGCTGATAACTTAAAGATATAGTCTCTGCGTTTTCCGACGATCATCATAACCACGGGACACTTAAAAACCTGACTTAGTTGCTGACAGACTTGATCAAGTCTCAGTGAGACGGTGTTCGAGCTCGCTTGCAAGGTTTTCATACTAAAAAGAGACTCTAACACTCTATTATATTCTTTGAGTTCATAAATCGAAGACGCTAATTCTTTATTATGAAGGCTTTCTAATTCTACTTTAATTTTTGCCATTTTTTCCTTTTGCTTTGTCATACGTAGATCTGTTTTTATCTTTCGAATCTTGATGCCCGATACCATTTCGATACAAGCAATCAGCAGTACAACACCAGCAGGTAGAGTCCAAACAATACTAACGATGGAGTAAGAGCTAGCACTAAAGCCAACATAAAGCTGGATGTAATTACCTGCGGCCAAAAGTAAAAAACCCAGCGAATAAATGGCAAAATATTTATCGTGACGAGCAGCAAAATAGAATCCCGTGACGATGGCATAGGAAAAACCAAAGACAACGACTAAGTAAGACAGCCAGTAAAATTCGCGAATAAAGAGATACCCGATCATGATGATCCCAGAACTCGTCAGTATGCCCATGTTTACCAGAGCATAGTACCTCGGGCGGAAAATAGTACTGGTAGCCAGCACACAAAAAACTGTGGATAGTAACGACGATTCGAGAGTGAGTTTAATACTGTAATTAAAAGAAAACAGTAAGGACGAGATCCCTGTCATAGCATCGGTATAGAAAAATAGGCAGACGAAAAACAAACATAGATAAGCCTCTTCCAGGCTTGCCTTAGCAATAGCTAGAACAAATTTTCGAGCTATGGTTGCCAAGCAGATTCCTGCAAGCAGCAAAACTGTAAATATCAAGGTATGTTTTTGAGCTTCAAAAACACTTTCTTCGATGAACTCGTGTTTGGTTATCACACTCATGTTGTTTTCATTTTTTATGGTTAACAAAAACTTCGTGATCCCAGGTTCTAGCGATAGGCGTATAGTGGGAACAAAGTACCAGACCTTTTTTTCCCTGATGCTGTCATTATCATAAAAATCCACGTACTCGTTTGACGAGGAGTCCCACTTTTTAAGACTATACTTAGCGTAAGGGAGCAAATAGGTTAAGACCCCATCAAGGGTCTGTTCTTTATGATTAGTCAGAGTCAGATGATAGCGAAACTCTTTGTTCATACCGTGACTCAAAAAACCATTTTTATCTCCGCAGGTTCGGTATACCGTTGGTTCCAGGGATAGAATTTCACAGATTTTCATCGAATAGTCAGGACTAGCGAGGCCTAATCCGCTTTTCAACAAAAGCATAAATACCGAGGTTACCCTAATTATTCCAAACATCTGCTGAATCATTGCAGCGAAAGCATCTTTGCTAGTGTACGATAAGAACTAATAAGCTCGTATCGGTGGAGATCAGTATTGAATAAACCCATTTTCTATTTTAGTTATTCTGAAGACAGCCTGTCATTCTGTGACAAAACAGTCTACCCTATCTCACCTATCCTGCTCCCGTTGGGTCGTTTACCCAGATTGGGATTTGTCGTCAGAAAGCTCTCTGATATTAGGCAAACATGCGTAGGTGATTTTACTGAACTAAACTATTCAGTGAAACTGATGGGAATACCTGAAGAGGATGTGGTTTCCGAACTGTACAGAATCATGGTTAATCAATACTTATCGAGGACCAAAGATCAGTTTTCTACCGTGAAAGTAGCTCATGAGAGAGGTATGTACCTTTACGCTCTGAGAGAATTCTATAAGACAACCCAACCCATGGATTTATTTTACCAGTTGTATCAAAATCTAGCCGACGATACCTTGCTCATGACTGAACAAGAATCTCTTGACTTTGAAAACAGTTGTGGATTCCGGCAATGCTTCGTGTGCGGAACCATAAACTGGCAATCATCTGAGGAAGACGCTATGAAACACTGCGATCATTGCCAAGCATCGATCTCAGATATTCCACTTTCCTGCATGAAGACCTTTACCATAGACCGCAAGGCGGTTTGAAAGATCTGTTGCAGCGTATTTTCCCTATGATTTTGAAAGACACCTTGCTACCGAGATCACTTACTATACGACACCAATTCAACGGTATTCGCTTCTCCCTTCTCACCCACAAGCATTTTCGTCTTCATCAGTTCAAGACTGAGAGCTTCGCTATAGATAATGTCAACGCCATCATCCTGATACCTGGTCGCCTTTACTCCTGCAAGTTTTGTTGAGGAGAACTTCGCTGCTATGTTTGGATCTTGACTCGCCTTTAGTTTTACGGCCTTAGCCAAATCCACTGGACTCATACCACCGGCACCGGCCACAATCGCTAGAATTCCAAAAACTGAGGCATGCTTTTGCTTGACGATAAATGGTTTTTTTTCGATACCCTTAAGAGCATCTTGGCTCAGGCCTTTTAGGTTAATAATATCAAATCCGTTGTGTACGCTCTTTGCCTTACCTTTGATATCTCCTATGGAATAGTCAATAGCTGCGCCGGATTTCTTTCCCATTGGAATCCCATTCACCTTAAGGGTGTAGGAAAAAGGCTTGAGCTCATTTTTAGCCTCAGAAACTCGGACATAGACCGTCCCTTTGTACACGTATCGTTCACCGGACCGAACCGCCTTTTTCAGACCTTGGTCTTTTCTTAGGCTTTCACAGCCTTCTTGATTTGGGTTTTGCTGGCACATCAGCTGCATAAGACCACCGAGTTTTTCTTTTATCAACGCTTCCGCCTTTGCTTTGTCTTCTTTCGATGCGCCTTTGTTAGCAAAAACATGACTTGGGACCAAACCCATGGACATAACCAGAATGAGTTGACTCAAAAGAGTTGGGATGCGTTGCATAAAGGATCCTCTAAAAAATAGTTTCAATGAGATTTATGCTATTGTAACAGGCCAATACGAGTAAAAATAGGTAGCGCTCATAAATCTAAAACTATTTCGACAATGTCAGCCAAACGCTGGGGTCTGGTGGGTTTCAACAGCCAAGATTTAATATTGGACTGCCCTTGGGTAAGAGCAAAATTATGTATTTTTTCAGAAAAAACAATAAAAGGCATCGTTGGAGCCACCGTATCGAAATACTGGATTGTGCCAAGCGCAGACACCTCATCCAATGACCAATCAAAGATAACCAAATCAAAAGAGTTTTCTGATTGAAGGGTTTCCAACATTTCGCTTTTATTTTTAGAGTGGACAAATGTCAGGTCATAGTTGGAAAAACTATCTTTAAGGACCCACTTGATTTGCTGAGCTATCTTACGAGAGCCATCCGCAATCAAGATACGCTTTGGCGTTATCTTTTGTTCAGAAGAAAGCGATTGATTGTTTTGTAATGGGATCTGCTTAGAATCGGAAGGAAACAGGTCAAGGCTAACACAAGACATAACATCACCTCATAATTACATTGAGGGGACTTCGTTGTGGTAGCCAGCTACAGACGTAGCTTCGTTTTGGTTTCCATCCCGGTATTTTGATGGACGGAAAATCGTTCGTCCCGTCCTTGAGTAGGCGTATCGGCAATACTAGTATTTACTTAAGTAATTACTATTTTAATCAATAATATTTGTTATTTATATCGTTTATTTTCAGCCAGCCACCTCGGGCTTATGTCTGCCCTGTCCAGAATGGTAGGGAATGTTTAGCTTAAGCTTGAATACAGGTCGCGCCGCGTTTAAGAAATCTTCTTCACTAACCATCAAGCTGACAGATCCACCTAGACTTTCCATAAGCCAACGCACCGCGGATAACCCAGCCCCACGGCCCGAGGTCATGGATACACTGGATTTAGTCGACACTTTAAAATCGAAGACGGAGTCCAATACAGTTTTTATCTCCGCCGTAGACAGGTCTTCTCGTCTTCTTTCTTCACCAAAAGCTCTGATAATCAAATTTTCGAGGGAAAGTCCTGCACCATCATCAGATACTATGATTTCGAAGCCTTGCTGTCGGGGATCTTCACCAAAGCGAGTAGAAGCTTGAATCGATATGGTGCCAACGTCCCTTTTACCCTTCTCCACACGTACTGATGGGTCTTCGATACCATGATCCATGATATTCGTTATAACGTGCTGAAAGCAATCATCCAGGACCTTCTTAAGATTTAGTGGAATAGAGATGTTTTCGCCAGTGAGACGGAACTCGGGCTCAGGCTTGCCCAAGTGATGAGACGAAAAAGCGCTCAATTGTTTTACATTTTCGAATACACTAGCAAATAGAACACTTTCCCCTTCCATTAGGTTTTTGTAGAGCATTTCAATACGAGACTGTGCCTTATCATCAAAACTATTGAGAATCTCCTTAAGTTGTCGCTCCACTTCACTCAGATTCATTTTTGCATATATTTCTTTCGTTTCGGCATATCCAAGACTATAGAAAAAACTATGCTCATATTTGCGATAAATATCCTGGAGGATAGAGAATGATTCCACGATATCTTTAAGCAAATGTTCTGTTCCTTGTTTCATAAATTGGTCGAGCTGGCCTTCCAAGCAATGGGCTCGATCGGCCAAAAGCGTAAAGTCTAAGATTCTCGCGTAGCCTTTCAGGGTATGGATGAGTAGATAAGGTTGTTCCGTGGACTCTTTATCACTCATGTTCAATTGGCAAAACAGAGATTCTAATTCCAAAATAGTTTTACTAAATTTGTCAAAAAATTGATTCGATTTGTCTGGAAGACTTTTAGAGACTTCTATCAAAATTTGATTCTCGCGCTGCTGTTCCGCCGCTTGTTTCTCGAGTTTCTTTTGACCTGTGATATCGTGGAGAGTCACAAGTATTTGCTCTACCTTAGATTTTGGACCATTGGTTTGACAATTCCAAGTTGCTTGTAAGATTTTCACGCCAGTATGAGTCTGATAATAGAATTCTGAGGGGAATTTATCTGCGTTGACTAAAAAATTTAAATCACTATTACCTAAGGAGGCTAAAATCGTTTGCCAAAGCTGATCTTTTTTATCCGCAGAAAGATCGATATTCGGAAGAATCAATTTATCAAATGTTTCATTTTCGATCTGCTCGAGCTCTAAAATATGCTTTAAATGCGCGGAATACTCGCGACCAATCACCCCACCTTTTCGTATGGATAAAATTCCTTGCGGAATGTGATCAAGGAGTGTTCGGATATTGTTATTCCTATCTTCGATGATCACTTCTAGCTCAGCCTTTAGCCCCTGTAGTTTTCGATGCTGACGCCTAAACCGGGTACTAAAGTAAA
Organism: Pseudobacteriovorax sp.; assembly: GCA_013215145.1. GTDB lineage: Bacteria > Bdellovibrionota_B > Oligoflexia > Oligoflexales > Oligoflexaceae > DT-89. Next base: position 24,547 of record JABSRP010000023.1, on the reverse strand, counting down.
CACCATGACTTAAAGCGATAACAGAAGCGAAGGTGGAAATACTTGCGAAACTCGAGTAGCGGAAAATAAAATTCAAAATGGCTTCGAAGGCACAAAGAATCAAAAGCGCGTGACTATATTTTAAAACCCTAAGAGCTCGGTAGCTGCGAAATTTATAAAATAGGAAAAGGGATACTGCCGTAGCCACTATAACGATTAGGCCTGCAATCACGGCAAAGGTCTTCCAGGTACTGACATCATTCGAAAGCAATAAGAAGCTTAGAAAACAAGCTAATAGGAATACCCCGAGTATCTTTTTTTGATGCCGCTCGGTAGCAACACCAGTCTCTATTTGTACGGCTCGAATACTAGATTTCAATAGACAAATACTAAAAAGGATTAATGCGGAGCAAAACAACTTACGTTGGTAGGTTGGATGCAGAGACCAATAGGAATAAAATCCACTCATATAGGCGACAACAAACATCAATGCAAAAAACATCCCGGCAATCTGCAAATTTTCTCTGCGAGCTTCCGGCATTATAGCGATAAGACAGTAGAACATCGCTAAAATCAGACAACATCCCACTAGCACTAAATTCCATTCGACGATCAGAAATTGTCGCCAACGAAACTGCCAAGGATCCTCGAATTCACTCAGAATACTAATTTCACGAGGAAGATAGGGGTATTGGGTAATAAAACTCAAAACTTTAACTTCAACAGTCTGCCCCGCTGTTTTCCCAAAACGCCGCCAATCGATAGGAATCTGCCTATCGTGAAAAAAGTTGGAGCCGCCGATGTAGGCCTCCGCATTCTCAAAGGAACGGAAATTAGTTGCTACGAGTTCTCCTTCCAATAAAATTAGGAAATTGGGAAAGCCATCCACCAAGAGCCCTTGAACCATATCCGTCGCCAATGTTACATATTTTTTGGCCACGATTGCCTTCATTTGTGAGTCTTTTTCGTTGTGTAGGGGAGGAAACCGCACCCGCTCGACACCATGCTTAGAAAAATAGAGGTCGTTTATCGGTAAAATTTCACCTGATTCCATGTCTCTAATGACAGTTTTGGGCCTAAGCTTAAGGTTGTTATCACCTCGTTCCAGACGATACGCAAACTGATCAAAGCTTTCCAGCCAAGTGAGTAAATCCTGCTCCGAGCCCATCATTTTTACTGAATTACGATCTACGATATCAAAATGCCACAGTTCTGCCTTCGCAGAAGGAGTAGGAAATAAACAAAATAGAATGAAAAGCGAAATAAAAGAAATCATTTCATGCCATTGTTAGCCATCGATCTCAACAGATGAGTGCTGCGCACCCCGCCTGAGGAGAGACTATCACAGAATACCCTGCACAATATTGTACAGGTAGCAAACGCCAGGTAACGGTCGCATCTAGGTTGAGGCACCGCAGGAATTGCTCTGGAGAACACTTAGGGGATCCGTTATGATGCCCGAATACCAGATTGGCAGTTTTAGAGGATAAATTAGGAGACACCATGGACTCAATCACTCAATTGACGCTCGGGGCAGCCGTAAGTGAAGCCATCGTCGGCAAGCACGTGGGACGAAAAGCTGCGGCCTGGGGCGCATTCTTGGGCACCTTTCCTGACCTCGACGTGTTTATCCCTATGGGAAACCCAGTTGCCGACTTTGTCTATCACCGCTCCTTCTCACACTCCCTTATAGTTTTGGCTGCCCTCACTCCCCTTTGGACCTGGATAATTTTGCGTATCCATAAGAATAGTGCTCCATGGAAGCAAAAGTGGACTCTTGCCGTCTTAGCCGTGTTTTTCACTCACGCCTTACTAGACAGCCTCACCATATATGGGACACAAATTTTCTGGCCTATCACCCGGTACCCTGTCTCCATCGGTTCTATGTTTATCGTTGATCCTGGGTACACGGTACCGCTTTTGCTTGGCGTCTTAATATACCTTATCAGTCGCAAGCCTAGCCTAGGAGCGCGGGCTAATAGCATTGGGTTGGTACTTAGTACGGCTTATCTTATCTGGTCCCTTGGGGTACAACAATTTGTCAAACATCGCGCCGTGGCGTCCCTCGAGAAGGCTGGTCTTCCTGTGGAAACACTTATGATCACGCCAACGCCTTTCAACACCCTCTTATGGCGCCTCGTATCGGTAGGAGACGACGGCTACCACGTCGGCTATACCTCAATCTTTGATGAATCCAGTGAGGTTAGTTTTCGAAAAATACCAAGTCGCTACGATATTGCCCATCAGCTTCGCGACCATCCTCCCGTGGCAGAATTAACCCGATTTACCCACGGCCTATATAGTGTCGACTTAGTAGGAATCAACTGGGTGATCTCAGATATCCGTATGGGAGTTGAACCAGGTTATGTTTTTCAATTTGCCATCGCTCGTCAGGAAGACGGTCAGATCACGCCCATACCACCGGAAAGGCAACAACCAAGAAGAGACCTGTCTCGCCTCGGTATCTTGTTTGACCGAATATTCGATGAGTCCGTCTCTTTTTAAAACACATCAACTGCCGAAACTATGTTGCAAGTAGGCATGATCGCCTACATAAACAGCGCCGTATAGCTGATATCATAGACTGTCGGTTTTATGTCTTGAGCGCAGACTTGATGTATTTTCTTAAAACTATGTTCCTCTTTTTTCTGATGTGGGTCGCAGTGCCATTAGCTGCCGGCCCAGATCCCATCAAATTAGATAAGACGACAGCCGGAGAGTTTTGGGGTTTACGCAGCCTTAGCTTCTCCGGCCCCATAAAAGATGAGGAACTCAGAGATCATGATAAGTTTTTCAAGGCTAACCAAAGTGATTTCATCTCTTTCTCCTTACAGGGCGATACCTACTGGCAAAGACTCGAATTGATCAATACCAGCTCTCAACCCATCGATCTCTTTATTTGGGATCGTCTGGCAAGCGCGGTGGCCTTTAAGGTATATAAAAATTACAAGTTTTTCCAAGAGAACAACTCTCAAGTAGCGACAAAAAACAGAATCGTCACAATCACATTTGCACCAGGTGAAAGAGCGATTATTCACATACAAAGGGTCTCACCAGCCATTCAAAACCAGTCTTGGACCTTTTGGACAAACCGAACGGCTCTGAGTAACGCGATGATTACCGTTCACGTGAACTGGGCAATTCTTGCATCGACATGTCTACTCAGTTCACTTTTCACCTGCATACTTTGGCTAACCTATCGTGAAAGGGTTTATCCCTGCTACCTTGGCTATCTAATTTTTTATGGCACGTTCTCCACCGTACTCGGTGGCGTGTTTCCCGGGTTGGAAATGAAGCACGCCATGGCCGCTGCAGCCATAGCTATGATATTCACTGCGTTATTTTCGTTAGTATTTATTGGCCGCGAGAAACTACCAGAATTTTTACATGAAGTTTATTGGGTAGCTATTGCCGGTCATTTCGTGGTGTTTTGCACCTCAATGATTTATGAAGGATTTGCTGGCAAACTATTGGTGGTTCAGGCCATACTTAACTCAATCATTATTGTATTTTCGGGCGTTTGGTCCTACATCAAATCACCATCAGGATCTCTACTTGCCTTTAATTTTGCCTATAGCTTCATTATGTTCGGTGTCGTCTATCAATCACTATCGTGGCTAGGGTTCGTCCCCCACATTTCCGATAGTGTCATGGATTATTCGTTCATTGTGGAGAATATCTTGATGCTTTGTGCACTGGGCTTAAAAATTTCAAAAACCGCCAAAGAAAAGCGTCACGGTTTTGATCAGATGAAAAAATTGCTCTACCCTCATCAGGTAACAAAAATACTTGACGGAGAGACCTTAGAGAAAACTATGCCTGTGGGTTCAAGCCTAGCGGCTATCATTTCATTAGATGTCATATCAAGCTCGAAGATTAAAGATAAAAAATTTGAAGTCAATCTCGAGAACTTTTTGAAAGACTGCCGTGAAATGGTTTTAGAGGGGTATTGTGAGTCTAAGCTAGTCAGTCGTGCCCACATGGTGAAAGAGGTTGGCGACGGTTTTTTCTGTGCTGTGGGATTCCCCTTTGCTTCTATAGGAAAAAATATCGCTGATGAAGCCATATGCCTCGCAGAGGAGTTTATAGACCGCTTTGATCAACACGTCAACAGCGACCCCACTCAACCTCTGGTACGCTGCGCCGTAGGTATCGCCCTTGGTGAGGTCAAGGCTTATTTTTCTCAATCAGGATCAGTGAGGCATGATATGCTTGGTCAAGGCATTATTCTGGCAAAACGATACGAATCTAGTCGAAAATCCATAGAAGCTACTTACCCGTCACCCCATGCTCATCTAATTATTTTGCAAGAAAAACTGAAAAACCAAGCCAAGTCTTTCGCTCTTGGATTCAAGGAAATTCGCCTCAGCGAAAGCATTTATGTCAGAGACGATTCATCGGCTCAATTTCTTTACCTAAAACGAGTCAAAGTCTGCTCCGCAAATCCTAATCCTTCGCAGGAAACAGAAGCGAGTTAAGTAAACCTAAATCACGAATAGAAGGGTCTCATTCGTCAATACTTAAAGCCTGACCTCTTTCTTTACGCATTCGTATCTGAAACACGTCACTACGAAAGTAGTGCCCTGTAGGATCAAAATTTTGCCTTTCCGCTGCTATCAACTCAAGATTAATGTCGCCCACTACCAGTGTTTCTCGCGTTTCACAGGGAGGGACCACCCATTCACCATCGGGACCCGCGATCGCCGAACCGCCATTGCAGTAACTCTCATCGGCTGCTAATGCGCTAAAGATAGGTAAGTCCTTTGGGATATCGTTATAATCCAGGGTCGAGGATGCTGACAAAACGAACACGCGGCCCTCTTTGGCTACAAATCTCGTGATGTCTTTGGTCAATCTTGTACTTCCAGGCCAAGAGGCGATATGGAGTTGGCTACCTTGCCCATAGCAAGCATGGCGCGCTAGAGGCATCCAATTTTCCCAGCAATTCAATGCGGTAATATTCGTATCTTGCCACTGGCTGACGCCTAATCCAAAGCCATCTCCAGCGGCCCAGACTAGCCTTTCCTCATAGGTGGGAACTAACTTCCGATGCACCCGCTCGATGCCGTGCTCTGGATGTATCGCTGCAAGGCTGCAAAAAACACTGCCGGAAGCGACACCAATGGGTCGTTCCATAAATCCCATCAAGACATAAATCTGATGCTCTTTGGCAGCTTTACTCAAAGATTTTAAACAGGTATGATCTGCACAAATAGCAGCTTCCAAATAGCGAGCATACATTTGTTTTTGCAGCTCATTTTCAAACTGGGCTCCTCCAGTTATAGACAACCAAAAAGGGTATCCTGAGAGAAAGGTTTCCCCAAATGCTATCACTTTTACACCCTGTGCAGCCGCTTCTTTGATGTAGCCAATGGCTTTTTCCGTTGTGGCTTCAGGATTGAGATAAACAGGTGCACACTGAGCAGCGGCAATTAACATAGCTTTAACCCTCCAGAAAAAAATCTGGCCTACTCTAGCGGCATTTTACCAAAATTCCTACCGGATATTATGCGAGAAGGCTCGGGCACCAAAGAAAAAGGGTAAGACAACCTTAACTGTCTTACCCAAACGTGAATGAAAGGAAACTAATGCTAAGGAATATACCAACCGGGACAATCTTATTGTCCCGAGACCATATGAATCTAGTTCATGAACTTGTTGTTTGACCGGACCAACAAGCCTCCCGCAAAGTTTTTACATTATCGCCAATGGGTTGTTCCAACCAAATTTGAAGGGAAAGCATCGACTGAGCCTGATCAATACAACCAGGTTTAATCACAGCCGGGACCTCGTCCAGAGTCTCTGGAAGCTGTTGCATCTGCTCCTCAGCCTGAGCCACCAATTGGGTCACATTATCGGATTTCGCTAATTCGAGGGTCTTTCCTACCATGGCTACAGAAAACCATATACCCACAACGGCAATCACGGCAAAGGCCGAGACCCCAATCCCAAGAACCAAAAGTAGTCGTTTCCCTAATTTTGGACTACGTCTTACGCGATCAAAAATCATCCCAGCTATCCTATGTTTCATGACTAAACTCCTTTTCAAGTCAACAAGCTGTGTGGAGGGTTTGAGTCGCATCATCCAACGCTAATAAATCTGCGACCCAAACCCTCCGTTTGGTGGCTAAGCGTAAGCCGGCTGGAGCAGCTGCTTACCCTGCCCCATAGCTTCACGAAATTCGATCACATTATCTGATCGTTTTAGGATTGCCAGTACAGGCCTTGCCCCGGGAATTTCCCCAAGAGGCGCGACTACCACTTCGCCACCAGTAGAAAGAACTAACTGAGCAAGATCATCTAAGACGTCATCGTCCTCGTGATCCTGGTGATTGCGGTGTAAAACCAAGTCTCCGGTTTGCCAGTTCAACTTGCCAAATAGGTTGAGATTTTCGGCCACCACAAGTTTTGAGATATTTCCGCTTGCTGCGGCGTGAGCCACACGGAACAGATTGCTTTCCGCCTTGTTGTGAAGCATCGCACGACGATATTCACGAAAGACCTTTTCAAGCTTACTCTGAGTCCGGTTCAAAGAACGCTGCCTAAGACTTTTGCAGAGCCTTTTGAGATTCCGATTGGAATAACGAGGCGGGTTGAGCGCCATAAGGTTCTCTGGGTAATCCAAAGCATTTTTGAGCATATTATAGTTGTCTCTCCCCATGATATAAAGCGGAGGACGAAGCTTCTCATCGATCTTAGATAACCAAGCATTGAGCTTGCGGATTTGCATCGCAAGAGTCGATCCTGCCTTTTCTCGAGACGGCGGCAATCCATAGTGGTTCACTAAGCGCCTAGCTCTGGTGTATGGCTCAAAGGCTTCTTTGAACGATATAGACTTCAGATTGAATTGATTCCCTGTGTAAAACACTAAGTCTTCATTTTCCACACCGACAATCAAGAACTCCTCATCGTGCTGAATCCACTTAAGCAACGGCTTCACATGAAAGGTTGTTGCTACCACTACGGTGGAACTGACACGAATCGGAAGGCTTAACAACCTAATGGAATCGGCGTCTCTAAAAATACCAATATTGCCTTTGAATCCTCGTAAAAAATCATCATCGTTCAGCAATGATTTGACGGGACTTAAATAGCGATCAATCTCAGATGGCTTTAATGCCGGAGCTAGATAGATTTCGGCGTTACGGATAGCCCGTTCAAGCTCTCCGCGCAGAGCTTCGGCGTGCTCAGGACGGTTCAAGTAGATGGTTAGATGGATCCCATTTGACTTGCCAATAAGAGGGCTTAAAAACCCAGTATTATCTTTGATCACGGTTTTGTTCTCCCATTCGATAGTGACGTCCAAGCTGACACCAATCATACGGCAGGAATCCACTCACGCAAAAATAGATAAATCTATCCCGAAACATCGTTTTTTTCGATAATTCTATAGCTCTGATATCACCAGAAAAAATCATGTTTCGCCGAAATCTTTAGAGCGAGTCGAGCTAGGCAAACTGCCACCGGCTAGTAGAAACCCTCAAATTTTCCTGTGAAGAAGACGCCAAAGTATTCCCTCATCATCGGGCACTAAACGTAGGAATCCGTCGGTAATTATGCTATCCAAGCCGTTACTAACTTCAGACAAGCAAGGAGACGTTCATGTCCAAATGGCTATTAATACTGATGCTGTGCTCTTACTACCCCTCTTTGAGTTTTGCTTCCCCCCTAACCTTAGAGCGAATCTATAGCGATCCGTCTCTTAGCGGCCCAAGAATCAAGAGCTTAAAGATGTCGCCGGACGGCAAAATTGTCACCTATCTAAAATCCAGTCGGGACGGACAAGTACTTCGTAGCGACCTGTGGAAATATAACCTTAAAACAAAAGATCACGCGAAGCTCATCGATTCAAAAAGCATCGAACCACGCTCCTTCAAGTTGTCCGATGATGAAAAGGCTCGACGGGAAAGGCAACGCATCACCTCTGTTGGCATCACCACCTACCAGTGGGATCGAAAAGGAGAGCAAATTCTAATTCCGTTAGCCGGGGATATCTTTCTCTATGACCTGGCGTCTGGCAAAACGAAAAGGATTACTAAGACCGAGTCTTTTGAAACAGATGCGAAAATTTCCCCAAAAGGCGGTTATGTTTCTTATGTGAGGGAGCAAAACCTCGTTATATATTCCATTAGAGACGGCAAAGAAACCCTTGTCACCTCTTCCGGTGGTGGATCGATTCGATTTGGTCAGGCCGAGTTTATCGCTCAAGAGAAAATGCGCCGATACACTGGCTATTGGTGGTCTCCGGACGATACCTCTCTGGTTATCAGCCGCGTTGATGAATCGAAGGTAGCCCTCGAAACCCGTTATGAGATTTACGGCGATGAGCTGAAAACGATTCAGCAACGCTACCCAAAAACTGGTACAACCAATGCTGAAGTCAGCCTACTTCACTACGATATCGCTTTAAAAAAATTTTCCGCCTTAGACTTAGGAAAAAACAAAGATATTTATGTTGCTAGAGTCAATTGGTCACCAGACTCCAACCGAGTTATCGTGCAAAGACAGAGTCGTGATCAGAAAATTATAGATCTCATTTCTTTCCAAAAACCAGCTTTAAAACCCCGCACCATCTTGACCGAAACCGATGATCGATGGATCAATTTACACAATGACTTAAGACTACTAAAATCAGGCGAGATTATTTGGAAATCCGAGCGCAACGGTAGCCGCCAGCTTTACTTGTTATCGGCAGATGGACGCAAAATTCGTCCCATCACCAATGGTGATGGCGTTGTTATGGACGTCTCACATGTCGACGAGATGGCAAAGACCCTTTACTTCACCGCAAACTTCAAAGACCATACCGAACAACACCTTTACCGCCTAAACTATGACACAGGTCGCGTAACACGCATTTCTGACGGCGCTGGAATTCATCAGGCGACATTTAGTAAAACAGGTGAGTACTACATTCATAGATTTTCCTCGATGGATCAGTTGCCTCAGACCAGTATCCGTCACCGCGATGGCAAACTAGTGACGTTTTTAAATCAAAACCAATTAACCACTGAGCACCCCTACAAACCATACAGCACTAAAATGCCAAAGATCACGTTTGGTCACCTAGCTGCTGAAGATGGTCAAAAGCTCTACTATAAAATAAGCAAACCCTATAACTTTGATCAAAACGCTAGCTATCCAGTGATTGTTCGCGTCTATGGTGGACCTGGTCCGCAAACCGTCAGAAAGCAATGGGGTGGGACTAACGGACTCATTGACCAATATCTGACAGAGAGGGGATTTATCGTCTTTGCCCTTGATAATCGTGGTTCGGGCAATCGTAATGCAAAGTTTGAAAAAGCTATTCACCGTCAGCTAGGTGATAAAGAGATACGCGATCAAATTACCGGCGTTCGATACCTCAGAACCCTAGACTATGTCGACAAAAATAATATCGGGATTTTTGGCTGGAGTTATGGCGGATACATGGCTTCCATGGCGATGGCTAAGGCACGAAATTACTTTAAAGCCGGTGTCGCCGTGGCCCCAGTAACTACTTGGGATCTCTATGACACCCATTACACAGAACGATTTTTGGAACATCCAAAAGATAACCCCAAGGGGTATCAGGCAAGCAGCGTCTTTCCCTACCTAGACAGTTATCAGGATAATCTTTTGTTGATCCATGGGATGGCGGATGACAATGTCTTGTTCACAAACGCCACAAAACTGATGACGGAGTTACAAAAAAGAGCCCTACCCTTTGAGCTTATGACGTATCCAGGAAAAAAGCATGGGATCAGGGGTAAGAATGTAAGGATTCATCTATTTAGCCAGGTGGAAGAGTTTTTTACCAGAAAGCTGATGTCACCTAAAAGTCGTAAAGAAAGTATGAGACACTAAGTGATCAAGCCCTTGGCAAGGCCAAGGGCTTCTAAAATCTCTTCCAAAAAATACCTATACCTAATGAAAGCAGCAAGGGCGTCATCTGTAGCAAACTCTGTGTGCTTCAGGTTTGCGTCGGAAATCATGGCTATTGATGGCTGAACAGTTTTCTCGAATCAATTTTTTGAGGTCGGAAAGCTCCTGCCATGACAAGGCCATGGGCTCGAAGACAATGGGAAAGCTATCAGCAGAGGAAATCTGTTCGTTTAGGCCCTCGATAAGGTTGCGCCCTGAGCTCCACATAGTCTCATGATTTTCTATAAAGTCGTCAGCCAACTGCTCAAATCTATCCCCTCTCAGCACCATTAGATTTTCCATGGTATTATTCTCAGCGTTGTCTGAGTAATTGAAACTACCAGTTAGAACGACTTTTTGATCGATGACCATATACTTATGATGCATTTGAGGCGCGTAACTATAGTGCCAGCGGTAAGCATAGGCCTTGAACCGAACATCGATACCCGCACGAACAAGATCATAGCTGTAATAAATTCCAGTCTCGGTGCATTTTTGTCTTTGCCTATCCGTACGAGCCTCTCTTTCACAGGTGATAATCTCGCGCTTTTGCTCGGCGTCATAGTAGGCAGAGATAAATTCCTGGTTGTCTAGAATCACTTGAATATCGACACCGGGCGCTTCCTGTTTTTTACGCAATAGAGCCTCAGCAATCAGTTTCGAGCGCAAATGCCCCGAGGCAACTTTGATTGAGGTTTTGGCGGATTCGATAGCTGCAACGATTGCGCGGCTCACAGTATTCACCCCATAAATCGTACGAAAACCAGGACCTGCCCTAAGATCTACCTTTTGAAAATTTGCTGACGTGAAGAACACGTCGAAATCATTTTGATCAACAGCCGTAGGATTTTCTTCGGATATCGGAAGGATTCGCGAGATTGATTCCGAAAAATCCTGCCAGACAAAGTCTCTCGAATGATTCCAAAGGCTGTCAAACTCTTGTGAGAATCGATTTGATAACTCGTAGTGGCCGGAGAAGAACAACGTGTTCTCATCAAATCTCTGAGCGGCAGATGATGTCCAATTTGCACTACCAGAAATCAAGCGATTTTTTGTTGGTAAAAAGCTCTCTTCCGTAGCGTCGATGATCGCGAACTTATGGTGCATGATCTTGTTAATATATCTCACATCAATGCCTAGATCTTCCATCCGACTGGAAAAACTACCCTCAGGATTCTTACGGTCTTTACTAGCCTTTTCCAGAATCATGCGCACTTTGACACCCTGAAGGACAGCAGCTTCCAAACTATCCAAAATTCCGATTCGGGTGGGCCGCATGCTATACATCGCGATATCGATGGAAGTCTCCGCCTGATCGATCCAATCCTTGGCCTTAGCTAGATGGCTCTCGTCAAGTTCTGCTGGAGAAAATACAACCTTATGCTGACCTAATTCCTGGCCAATGCCTGCAGAAGATATGACCAAAAACCATGTGCTCAGCACAAGTCCTGAAATTCGTTTTATATAGTTGATATGGTAAGTCACTAAAACAAGTCCTCGAATCTATTATTATGTCTGTTGACAGTGGCCACAATATCCAGGTCTTTGGATTTGCACCAACATATAGATGCGATAGCGACTATCTATAAATTAGTGAGTTAAACCGCCTCATCCAATCTCATGGGACATGCGCGATTTCCTATCTATAGGGTTATCTCCCGCAATGTCGAAACACCAAACAACGTACCCCACTGTAATCGCTTATTAAAAATCAGGCTCTATTTTTGCAGGAATAGGCCTATGCGCCACCATGGAGATTGAAATGGAACCTTTAGATAGCCAAGACCTCAGAACTTACAGTCGCTACTCTCAGCTAGCCTTACCACGCCATACGTCCTATCCGGCGGTGCCTTACTGGAACGGCTCATTCACATTGGACCAAATCGAGCCCTTAACCTGGCAAACAGATGCGGAAAATGGGCTTTCCCTCTACTTTCACATCCCTTTTTGTCAGAAGCTCTGCTTTTACTGTGGCTGTAGCAAGGAGATTAGGGTGCAAAGCGATCCTAAGACCCAAGATCGTGTTACGCGTCTTATCGAGGGTTTCGCAAAGGAGATCAAAGCCAAGGCAAAGCTGTATGAAAACCGCAAAGTGTCGCATATTCACTTTGGCGGCGGAACGCCGACATTCCTAAATCAAGACCAATGGAAGACTCTCTGGGGACTCATTAGACAGGCCTTCGACATCACCGATCATGCCGAAGTAGCTATCGAAATTGATCCCAGAACTATCTCCAAACAAGCTCTAAGCTTCTTAAAAGGCTTGGGTATCAACCGCATAAGTTTGGGTGTTCAAGACTTCGACCCTAAAGTCCAATCTGCGATCAACCGCATTCAGCCCTTTGATATGGTGGCGTCTGCAGTTGCATGGGCGCGGGAACTGAATTTCGCGTCTATCAATTTCGATCTGATCTATGGCCTACCGTTTCAAACTGAGTCATCGGTCAGCAAAACACTTGACCAGGTCATAGACCTCAACCCAGATCGGATCGCATACTACCGACTGGCAGTGATCCCTGATATGTTCAAATGGCAAAAGACCTTTTTGGAGAAAGACCTTCCTTCAGGTTTGTTGCCACTTAAGCTCAATCTTCTTGCCATCGAAAAACTAGGTCGTGCAGGATATGAGTTTCTTGGGTTAGATCATTTTGCCAAACCAAGTGACGAGCTATCCCAAGCTTATGAGTCCCAATCGCTGCACCGAAACTTCCAGGGTATGACTGCAGGTCGTGACAAAAACATACTAGGATTCGGACCAACCGCGATCTCCGATTTCGGAAGAGTATTCTTTCAAAATCCACGTACCCTAGAGGCTTGGCTGGAAGCTGTTTCCGATAGCAATCACTGTTATAAATCGCATCATTTGAGTCGTGATGACCAGTTAAGACGCGAGCTAGTTCAAGGTATCTATACCTACGGTCATGTTGATATTCAAAACCTCGAGGATAGATTCCAGATTCATTTTCAAAGCTATTTTGCTCATGAGCTTGAACACGTGCGAAGGTTGGAAAACGATGGCATCGTGCAGCATCATGGCTATATGATTAAAGAGGTAGGGCTCAACGGAAGGTTGTTACGCCGGGTCTTTGCCTCAGCATTTGACCATTACTTGCCACAAGACAGATTTACCAAGGGAATTCCAGGTAAAGCCTCACAAGTCGGCTAATCCCTGCAAAAAATGGAGGACCTGGGAAACTCTGTGTTGAGGGCACTCAACTTGCTATATCTCCCTGCCGTGCTGAGGTTTCTCTCAGCACCTTACTTAGATCGGATCGCTTGATAGGCTTTTGAATAAAGGCATCAAAACAACTTTCCTCACATAGGTACTGCTCATCAATGGAACTGACAGCAGTCACAGCAACTATGGTGGGCTTATGATCCTTAGGTGAGGACTTGATGCGTTTGCTTGCCTCGATACCATCCATCTCTGGCATATGAAGATCCATAAAGATCACATCATAGGTGCGTGCTGCCACCTTCTCCAAAGCTTTTCGACCATTCTCGGCAATATCAGGCTTAAATCCAAGCTTTCTCAAATGGCCAACAATGACTGTCTGATTCACGTGATTATCTTCTACTACTAATATGCTCGTATTCACATTCGCAGGGATGGTTTGATCAGGCTTAGACACAATTTGCTGACCCTCCTTAATCGCCTCGAAGGGAATCGATACTACGAACGTCGAGCCCTCACCCAAGCGACTTTCCACCGTGATGAAGCCCCCCATCTTGTCTACAAGTCCCTTACAGATACTCAACCCTAATACTGTACCACCAAACTTTCGCGTAGCTGAGGAATCCACTTGAGTAAACGGCTCGAATAGTTTTGGCATGGCGTCTTCGGGTATGCCGATTCCAGAGTCAATGATCTGAAACTTGATAGCTGCACTGTCTTTGGTCCTATCCACAGCAACCTTGACTGTGATAGCACCTTTTCAGTGAACTTAACAGCATTACCCACCAGATTTAGCAAGATTTGCTTCACCTTGACAAGGTCAATTCCTACAAAACGAGGGACAGCATCGTCATAGAATATCTGTAATTTTAAGTTTTTTTGTTTCAATTTATGATCAAGAAAGGCGCTCACATCGGTCATAATCGTTTCAACTGCCAAAGACTCATTTAATAACGATATCTGTTGAGACTCTATTTTCGAAAAATCTAAGACTTCATTGATCAGATCCAAAAGAGATGTGCCACACTGCGAGATCACCTTTAGCTTGTCATGAACCGTCGCATTTGTTTCCTCTTCAAGAACTAGATCTGCCATACCAATAATCCCATTGATAGGGGTTCGGATTTCATGAGAGATGGTGGCAATAAAATGGCTTTTAATGCGTGAGGCCTCTTCAGCTAAGTAGAGTTTTTTCTTTATCTCTGTGCTGTCGAAGATGATGATCATGCCATGGGTGACGTTAGAATTTTCATCCAAGATAGGGACAAAATTTGAGTCATAGTAGGTTTCGCGAACAAAATATTCGAAACTAGTCGTCTGCCCATTTAAGGTCTTTTGATAAACCGGTTTAAGCTGCTCCACGGAAGCTTCAGGCAGGACCTCATCTAAGGTCCTACCAATCATTTGCGCTTCATTATATCCGGAGTCATCTAGAGCTTGCCCTTGAGCCAAGACATAACGCATATTCCTGTCAAAGATAATAGCAGCAAATTTGGGGATATGATCTGTCATCAAGTTGTAGAGCCTTTCTCTCAACTTAAATATCGCCAACTCCCGTTCGAGATGTTCGACCTTACTCCTTAGGACTTCCCTCTCTTCCTGCGACACCCCAACCTCCCGAAACATAAAGATCCTCTTAGACGAAAATACTAACAAATAACGAAAAATAGCGTCAATTGTATTCATCTATCTATTTTTTTTCATGCTCCAAGATATTTTTATAGACTTATCACCTAGAATACACCAATAATTTAACGATTTCTAGGGGCTGCACACCCTGCAGAACAGGGGTTGTATTGTGGTCAGGAAGCATGAACAGACAAAACAAATGGAGCCATCATGTGGCAGATTTTTCGGCACTACAAGGGACCTCTCTACCTTAGATATTTTCGCGCCAGACATAGCGAAACATCCGAAGACTACGAAGTCTACCGTTGCCTGTATGAAACCAAGGTATCGCCTAGGTGGATCCGTCCTACAGAGATGTTTTTCGGAGCAAAAGAGGACAAAAAGAGGTTTGAACCTGTAGGTACTATCGCTATTGCATGTCCAGAAGATTTGAAGGAGGTGCTGATGTTCGGCTACGATGCCTGGGGAGATGGTATGAGTCCCGAGGCATTTATAAAATCCTATGATTCTTGCCGCAATCACCTTACCGGTCGTAGGTACGTGCTGCGCAATGAAGAGGGACGATTAGTCGCGGGGCTAAACCACCTACGTTTCACCAATAATCTCAGCGGCATAGCCTCAGTCGCCACGCATCCTAAGTTTCGCAAAAAAGGTTACTCGAGTCTATTGATGACTTCGGTATTGGCTCTGTTAGAGGATCTTGAAGGTGGAACGCGACAAATTTTATTTAGTGAGATTAGTCCAGATTTTTATACAAACTTTGGATTTGAGACGCTCCCGGAATCAAAACAAAAATTTCTGCCATCGCAAGCTATGCTCCGGGGAAGTGCTACGCTTGCTGATGAGGAGCTGATCTTCATTCAGAGCTATTTTTGAAAGCAGGTGCTTACCTGGCACAAAGAACCGTCAAAGATGAGGTTGCGTGATCGAGGGAGATACACCCATTGGGAATCGGGCTGATATCGCCTCGTGTTCCGATCGCATGAATATAGCATCCCGTGATGCGCCAGCCGCGACTTTCATCGCAGCGCAAACCAGAACCATTAATTTGAGTAATATCCGAGGGATGAGACTGTTGATTCAATACCGGAATAAACGCAGAACTAGGCCCCGACAAGGTCTGAAACCCAGTACTATTAAATACGGCCTGAGCAATCTCAATCGTAGCCGAATTGCCAAAACATAGAGGAATGCGACCGGCTCCACCGATGATAACGGCCTCTGGAGTATTCCATGCTATAGCCTTATTAGTAAGGGCATTGCGTCCTCTCACTGGAATAGCCTGGTCAATCAAACTGCCAGCACTAGCTGAGCAACTGGCCCTCACACGATAATTACCATCTGCAGCTCCAGCTCCTCCCAAAAAGATTCCGAGGTCCAAATGGTGTTTCCCTGACTAGGTTAAAAAATGGAGGTACTTGGTTTGTTGCCGTTGAATTACAATCAGATGCTACTGGTATGGAACCAAGGCCAGCCGCTACGAAGGTTTCCTCACAGGAAACATTGGCTATCAGAGCTCGCTCGATACTTTCTAATTCAAACCGCTCTTCAACATTTTTGGTAGCCTTCAAATTGAGATCCAAGGTCTGAACTAAGGCGTAAGCAACTAATCCCAAGATTCCGGCCGATACAATAACTCCAGGCAAAGACATCGAGTTCCTTACAAGTCATAGACTTCTGCTGAGTGTTGAGATAATGAGGCAATATTAACAAGTAAAAGCGAACAGGTAAACACCACTTGATTTGATTTTGAAAATTCGCGGCATGTATTCTATAGATTGTAGAGAAACCATGAAAAAGACGAAGGGATATGACCTTCGTCTTTTAAAACTAATAAAACCTACTAGTAAAGCAACTTGGTCTAATGGAGACAGGCTTTGGCAAAAACAACATTCAAAAATGTCCTAGAGTAGGAATTATAGGCTGTCATAAGTAAGTTGCCATTGCTAGCGCGATAGCATGAACGCCTAGTTAGAGATACCCAAGAGGAATTCCATGTCACAGAGCGAAACTGAACGCGCCCAGTGTCTTCATGAAGTCGCATTTGGTTCTGGGTCGACCAGCGCTGGTTGATGCGATTACCGTAGGTCTGAACGGCTTTATAGTTTGCCAAAACATAACTTCCTGAGGCAGAAAAATAAAATGGGCTGGTATTGCCCACTCCTATGACGCCCTCATAGTTTTGTCCCGTTAGTAGGGTTGCTGGTATATTTGCGTTAGTTCCCAATTGGGTACCCGTTGCATAGATGCTGCAATGAGGGCGAGATGATTCAACAAATTCCACTAGACCGTCGTCACAGTCAACAACGGGAGCTGCATATGCAGCTGAAAATGACGAGAGGCCAAGACTCAATCCTAGTACTTTAAAGAGTTTCATATCCTTGTTCTCCTTGGTGGTTTTAACAATGAGACAAGGATAAAGCCTCGCCACCGCGAGGAAAACTACAAGTGACTAGAAACTATCAAAAACTGTACTCAGATGAAGCAATCTGAGTACAGCCCATAGCTGGTCGATGGAGCCAACATACTAGTCGGCTGCTGGAAAATCTAACATCGCTATCATAGTAGGTGCGCCCCCCCACTTCATATGTTGAGACGATAGACATACGATCGAGGCTAAAGGCATGTACTACGGCTTTTGCCGGATCTGTTACAAAAACAAATCCAGGTGCAACAACCATTTTCGGATCTGTTGCCCCATGGTTCTCACCGGTTGAGGGCGACGTCACTTTTGAACGATGAATCACACTATGATCGTCACTCGACACAATCAGTAGTTCGCCATCCTTGCTCAAGAAAATCAGTTTTTCTCCGTCCTTGGAAAAGGCAAATCGTGCATAATCGATGGGTAGATCATAGATGTCCAAGCGCTCCTTTTCAGGATCGATGGCCACATATCGTTGACTACCAAAGTTACCAATCATATAAGGCACACCGTCATGAGCGGCGATGGTTCCCACACGAGGGCTTGCGCCGTCCTCGAGCTGGGGATTGGCTACCTTAATCGACTTCAAAGTATTGTTTTCTGCCTGCAATATGAGGACTCCATCGCCACAGCCAAAGGCTACAGCGGTGCTCGTACTCGCTTCACCGTGGAGTCGTGGGCAGGTGGGAAAGTCTTGGTCAAGCTGCTGGCCTTGTGAATCGAATGCTTGAATCCCCCCCGCCGCGGCTCGTTCCACTCCTTCGATAAAGACTGGCTTACTTAGCAAAAAGAACTGGTCGAAAGCTAAAGCAACACCATGATGGGGAGCTCCCGAATCGATCTCAATACTCTCGGCAATGGAGTTTGCTTGAATCGGCTCAGGAATGAAACGCGCCTTACCCTCATCATCAAAAAATATAGCAGAGTAGCCTTGCTTCCCGACAAAGTGAATCGGTAGAGCTCCTTTTACTTGCTGACTATGTATGCTGGGAGCCAACTTAAAGGGGATACCTTGCTCAATGTTTGTTGAAAATCCTCCGTCTATAATGTCCACGACACCAGCCCTTGCCTGAACGGCATAAGCAAAATTCCCGATTGGACCCGTATATACACGGGCTACTGATTCAATATCGAAGGTTTTAATGATCTCACCCGTAGCTATCTCCACCATCGTTAACCGTGGCTCGGCTCCATCGGCTATAAGCAATCGCTGACTCATATCGCTCAGCATCAAGTCAGCTGCAGGGGCTTCAGGTAACGGCGGATAGACAGGAGCATTGTCATCATCGTCGCTATTGCGACAGCCAAAAGTAATAAGAGAAGAAACTAAAAAACCAACAAAGAGCGTTCGCCTAATCATAGCACTTGGTCTCCAGATACGTTGTGATTGGGGCAAAATATAACTGTGTCTAGCGTCCAATCTATGCCTAATAATGCAAACACTTGCAATACGCTTTGACCCTAAATTGATGAAATGGTTTCAGCAAAGGCCATAAAATCTCCTTCAGAAGCCTCTTCCAAAGTTCACGCTAAAGAAAACTGTTAGTCGTATAATTTATACCGCGATACCTTGAATCATTTTCAGGCAGTGTGAAGAGCTTTACTTTCGGTTGTATGAAAGCGAAATAGGTGACCGCAAGGCTTATTGAATTTTTCTCAAGTCACAACGTGAATCGTTTGTATACAGTGTGTTTTAAGGCATTTTTTAACTAAGGCAAAATTCAGCCTTGGCTATTCAGCCAAGTTTTTTATTTACAAAAAATTTTTAGACTGCTATTGACTGGCTAACCTACCAATAACGTGATGGGAGACATATCTTGGTAAATTTCAGTGCAAAATCAAAACTTGTTGGCGTTTTCAGTTCACTTGCTCTTCTTGCAGCTTGTGGTTCTAACACACAGTCAGATTCATCAGACCTAAAAGTCGTGGACGGACTGGAAATTCCTTACACTACCGACCCTTCTGTGGTCTTCATCTATAACCTCGCCCAAGAAGGCGAAGGCGGCTCTGTGTGTACAGGCACATTTGTACAACCACAGCTGCTTCTTACGGCAGCACACTGTACCGAATATATATCCAACCAAGCTGGACGAGGCCTGAATGAAGAACTCGAAGATGAGATTCTGATCTTGGATTGGGATGAAACTATCGATACAGATGATGATCCATCCAATGGTATTTCCGGTGGCTTCAAACGCATTGCCACCTCATCTAGAATTTTCCGCCACCCAAGCATCAACCGACGTAACATAGCGACCGTCACATCCAATGACTTGGCAATTCTATATTTTGAGGACTACGTCTCAGAAGCCACAACTCCTATTGCAAGCGCTCAGCCTCGCCGAGGTGAAACCGCAACCATCATTGGATTTGGTGCTGATTCCATTAGACCAGCAGCTGATGATGATTCCGTAGGGACTAAGCGTAAGGGAACGATTACGATTGGTGGCGTCTCAAACTTCATCACCTTCCGCGGACCTAGTCGTACAACTTGTCGGACCGATTGCGGTATAGACGTAAATTCTGGACCCGGTGACTCTGGTGGTCCCATGTTAGTGGATGGCGAGCTAGTCGGAGTCACGTCCGGTGGAAGCTTCTTCAGCTCTTCCTATGTAAATATTAACTCTAGAGCCTCTCGGGCCTTCTTGGACAGCGTATCTGCTACCTTGGAGCAGCCTATTAGATAAGCAAGAGAACTTTGATCTATCTATGATTATTCCTGATACGCGAGGCCTCAATGAGGCCTCGTTTTTTTTCGCTAAGAATCATTAAGTCAGCTTCCCTTAGATTTCGTTATAAGCTATCGTTGTGTTACATAATATTTATGAGGAAACCTTGAGACTCGAAGGACTAAAAGCCTACTTTAATTCCTTATCACCTCTATCATCCGGAGAGTTTGCAAGCTTTTCTTCCGGTCTACGCCTGAGCCGATTCAAAAAACATGAAACCTTTACTACAGTGGGAGACATCCATGATCGTGTAGGATTTGTTGCGGAGGGAGTCTTTAAAGTCTATTACAGTACGAGTGAAGGCCGCAGCATAATTCGTAATTTCTGCATAGAAGGATCTCCTATAGGATCGTTTGCCACCATTCTAACCAAGCAGCCGGCTCACGTAACGATAGAAGCTTTGGAAGATAGCATCATATTTGAAACCAGTTTTGAGCACCTTGCCAGCTACTTCGAAAGAGGCATAGCATGGCAAAAATTAGGCCGTCGTATAGCCGAACTCCACTATATTTCTAGGGAAAAACGAGAGTTTCAACTCTTATCCCTTGATGCAAGTGAGCGCTATGAAGCTTTTAAAATCGACTTCCCTGGGCTCGAAGATCGCGTGAATCAGTCCGATATCGCCTCTTTTTTGGGTGTTGACCCAGCAACTCTCAGCCGCATTAGACGCAAAAAATTCAGTAAATCTAGTGACTAACATTTCTTGACCTAGGTCAATGAGTAAAAGCTCTAGCAGCATTAACGTGAGACCGTTAAGTCCTCATCGCTTAACAGTCCCATCTTATTGTTCATAGGTTAACGAGGAGTCGCTTCATGCTCGCTTTCCGGATGTTACTCGTCATAATGATTCTGCTTAACCTATCCTGCTCGAAAGAGACAACAGTCTCTGACTTATCTGATCGCTACCCTGAGGAGTTCAAGCAGCAGGTTCAACTCAGTCATGGACAAACACACTATGAATGGTTGGGAGATGGATCAAATGGTGAAACCGTGGTCCTGATCCACGGGGTATCTGGCCCTATGAAGAGCTGGGACGCAACCACATCGAGACTAAGAAAACATGGGTTTCGCGTTCTACGCTATGACCTTTATGGGAGAGGTTATTCTGACCGAATCGACTCCCAATACGATCTAAACCTCTACATAAGTCAGCTTAACGAGTTAGTGCGCCACTTGCAAATCTCTCGCTTTCATTTAGTCGGCTCATCTATGGGGGCCATTGTTGCCTCTCATTATGCACAAACCTACCCCAAGGAGGTCGCATCGATCGCCTTAATCGGACCTGCTGGATTTCCTATCGAGGTTCCGTTTTTGGCTAAGTTCCGAGATATCCCAGTGATAGGTGACCTCGTCTTTTCTCTGTTTGGTAGGGCCATCATTTACCGGCAAAACGTGAAGTACTTTTTAGATCCCGAACCTTTTGCCGCGTTCTTACAGTTTTTTTCAGATCAGCTAAAGGTAAAAGGAACAGATCCTGCCATGCTACGAACTATGAGATCGGTTCCCGTGCAAAACTACGAATCCGGATACAAAGCACTTAACGCCTTAGGCATTCCAACACTCGTCATTTGGGGGCGTGAGGATCAAACCTTTCCCTATAGTTTTTATACCAAGATCAAATCTCAGATCACTCACGCTAAGATGGTCACCGTTGATGATGCCGCTCATCTACCTCACTTAGAAAAGCCTGAAGAGACTAACCGAGCGCTTATTGAGTTCGTACAATCGTTTTAAGCCTGGCCTTTGTTTTGAGATTGAAACGACTCATTTACTGCTTTCACAAGATCTTGAGATGAAAATGGCTTGTTCAAAAACAATCCATTAAACTCACGACCTCGAAGAAAATGTTCTTCAACTCCACTAACGAAAACAAAAGGACAAACATCCCCAATCTTCTCGGCAAGCTGATCACCGGTGTAATCGGGAAGCATGAAATCCATGACGATGAGCTCTGGTGAATGTTTAGATATTAATTTCAAAGCCAAGGTACCGTGTTCAGCTAATATAACATCAAAATCCTGATCTTCGAGGATCTCTGTGTATATTTGTGCAATATAGGGATCGTCTTCTACAACAAGGATTTTAGGCCTAGTTTTCATTAATTTACCTCTTCCCGATGACTACCAATTCCACCAAAACTTTAATGCCGCAACCAGAGTTAAAATCTCGGCGAAGGAGGGTTCGCGCTTTACCATTTATGAAAACATGTTTATAAGCTTTCAAAATCACAATTTTATTCAACTGTATAAAACCGTCAGTTAGGTTTTACTTCCAAAAAATCGACATCTTCCATAGGGATAAAAATCATAAAATTATCTATTAAAATACCTCCCCAACAAATAACGAGTATTTTTATGCGCTGGAAGTAGGACTTGAGGAAAACAGCGGTTCTGCCTATATCAACGTTCTGCTAGGGGCCTATGTTTGCCACAATACGCCTTCATATTACGGTAATTGACTGATTCGAGAGTTTTCTGTCACTTTATTGAAGGTACTTAGAAACAAATTCTGCCGCAGTATCCACCTGCTTTTCGGTGTTATAAAAATGAAAGGAAATTCGAGTAGATCCTAACCTTTCACTGGTTACGATATTGTGTTTTGCAAGAGCTTGACAAAGGCCAGGTGCATTCACTGAGATGATTGCCGATTGGGTCGTTTCATACCCAATACGGTTTAAGAATCGATTTGCTAGATTGACGTTGTACTCTCCGATAAGTTTAGGACCCATATTATGGATAAGTTCAAGCGCCTTCTCAGCACCTATCCACGAAAACCAGGCTGGTGAGGCATCGCACTTTCTAGCATCGTTTGCCAGCCTCAACGGAGATCCATAGATCGAATCCCAAACCCTTTCACCTCCAAACCAGCTTGGACCATCAGGAAGAAGGTCTGCATGAAATTCCGGACGGACGCTCATAAACGCAACCCCGCGTGGGCATAGGAGCCATTTGTAGGCAGCAGCTACCAAATAATCGACCTCTTGCCAAGCCTGGGAGTACCAACCTATCGCCTGAGTTCCATCGATAAGTGTTTTGCACCCATGAGCCTTAGCTTTCTCAACCAATCTATCTACGTTTATCACTGTGCCATCGACGGATTGTGCAGCACTGACCGCAACCATATCAATACTTGAGTCAATGGAGGCGATTAGATCTTCCGGTTTGACTTCTCTGACCATTATCTCTGAACATTGAGCCTTCTGTAGTAGCGGAAATAGAAGGGAAGTGAATTCATTTTTGACTGTTAAAACCACTGAACCTTTGTCTAAAGAGTTGACCACCGTTCCTACCATCTGCGATACGGTAGAATTGATAGAGACCCATGAGCAAGGAACGTTGATGATCTTCGCAAACAGTTGTCTACAGTTTTCAACAGGTTGATCAAACATTGGGGCAGTAAGCTTACCTTGATACCATGTTCCCACCACTCGTTCCAGCGACTCCTTGACAGTCAAAGGAGGAAGTCCAAGAGTTGCGCTGTTCAAATAAATTGTCTCTGGGGAAAAGAGTCTTTGCGCATCGATGATTTTTTTAAATTCCATGACGAGGTTTATCCTTTGAAATGTAGACACTGCTATTTATCATATTGCGCTCTTTGGAAGCCTCTTTAATATAACAATCCCAATTATTCAAACAGTCCATCAGATCCAAGTTGGACCATTCTGCCCATAATACTTGAAATTAGCTAGGTATATAAGTAAGTAATTGTGATGGAATTTTATTTTGAAACTTCAGGGGTGTCGTTTGGATACAGTTCACTACTGGGAATTCCTGGCCGGATTAGGCCTGTTTCTCCTTGCTATGCAAAGGCTTGAAGTACTACTAAAGGCTGTCGCAGGTGAGTCGTTCAAGTCGTTTCTTAGTCGCCACACCAATCGTGTTTGGAAAGCCATTCTTAGTGGGACTTTAGCCACCGCTTTTTTACAAAGTAGCTCGGTTGTCACCCTTATGTTACTCGCTCTAGTAGGTTCGGGGAGTCTTGGTCTTAGTAACGCAATTGGCGTGGTCTTAGGGTCTAATTTAGGCACAACTTTCACTGGCTGGATTGTCGCTTTGCTAGGATTCAAGCTAAAATTTTCAGCTTTCGTAATACCGGGACTGGCAATAGGAGCTCTTGGACGGGTGTTTTTTACAGAAGGTGGTCGCTGGCATAGATACTCTCAATTGATTTTCGTAGGTGCCCTACTCTTTTGGGGTTTAGATAGTATGAAAAACAGCGTTGCCGAAGTAACCGAGGTCATCGACATATCGATACTCAAAGGCTACCCATTACTAGTGTACTTCGCTTTCGGATTTCTCGCTACAGCTCTCATTCAGTCTAGTTCAGCAATGATGATGATCACTTTAACAGCATTGAACTCGTCCATAATTGATTTCGAACCAGCAGCAGCACTTGTCATTGGTGCTGATCTTGGGACTACTATCACAGCAGCATTAGGTTCCGTTAAAGGCAACGTCAATGCAAAGAGAGTAGCCTTAGCTCATTTTTTATATAATTTATGTGTCGACCTAGTTGCACTTGCTGCATTAATCCCTTTGGTTGAGCTTGTTAAGCTTCTATCTGACGACCCCCTAACTAACCTAGTCCTGTTCCACAGCTCATTCAATTTACTCGGAATTCTTGTGCTGTCTCTAAAGAAATCCCACTTCCCTCCGAAAAACTTATATAACTTTTGGAGGACATTCCACATGGCAAAGAGAAAGAAGT
>JABSRP010000022.1 GCA_013215145.1 Pseudobacteriovorax sp. | reverse complement strand
AGGGAAAATAGAGGATCGTGGCCACCTCGTTTGAGCTCTCCCTGGCCGACAACACAACCACGCCTTCCTTTGGTTGTTTTGTGTGTCGCCATGGGGAAGTGATATTTGATGGGTTTACTATAGTGCTGGCTTTTATCGGTATGAAAGACGGTTTTTTTGTGGGTGCAATTCTTTAAGTCTTTTAGAAGCTGATTAAGTAGTTGTCGTCTCTGGCATTTACGAGGACCATATTTTCTGCGAGAAATTTCAGCAAGTTTTCCTTTTGCAGCTATGGAACCGACTCCTAGTGCTAGAACCTTTCGGGTTCCGGCTTCGACTGCAATTGGAACTGTAAGGGGCTTACACTTAGTGTGGACAAATGTTTCCAGCTCATCAAACATCACTTGATGGGTCTGACTACGAGTTTGACGATAGACATTTAGATTATGCTCACATATCTTCCCAAATCGCACAACACGCCTTGCGATGGTTGCTCGCGTGACGTCAAGCAAAAAGGCACAAGTTCGCTGAGAAACGCCTTTAGCCAAAGAACGGAAGATCGGTTGATATACTCTTCGTTTACGATAGCGATAATCTATGGCCCAAACTCGCTCAGAAAAGCGCTTATTACAGATTTTACAATAATATCGCTGAAATCTCTTACCATCACTTGATCTGGTATAGAATCCTTTGCGTATGATAAACTGAGCACTACGGCAATGAATGCAGTTCATAAATTCCCCCCTTTGTAAGAAGGGCAACATAAGCTAGATACAAAATTCAAACCAATGACATTTGCTAGAATTAGGTCCAATTAATTGAGCCAGTTTTCAGGCCGCACCATTTGAACTAGCCATATTCTTTAAACAAATCCTAATGATAAAAGATATATTCCCATTAACCTGTTGCTCCATCAAAATCAACTCTACACCATGCCCACAACTCTCTAACATGGTCTTCACAGCCTCAAGGCCTACACCCCTTCCCGACACGATAGAGCTTTCACTTTTCGTTGAGAAAGAAGGTAAGAATATGAGCTGGCATAGTTCTTCATCCGTAATGTCTTTAGCGAAAACAATACTCGATTCTTCAGCTTTGCCTTTAATGGCATCTATATTTAACCCGCGACCATCATCTTTCACTTCAATAATTAGATCTTCTTGGTTTTCCACTGCGGTAATATAAATGTGACCTTCAGGGGATTTGTTTTCTATGATTCTTTCATCTTTGTGCTCTAGACCATGATCAAGGGCATTATTCATTAAGTGGACTAATACCGAACGAACAAGATTAACTTCTTCCTCTGAGAGGGGAAAGTTAGGGCCAGAAAATTCAAGAACAGGAACAGGCTTACCCAAAATACCTGCTGTGTTTTGCACCAAATACTCAAGTTCTTCCACAATATCTTTAATTCCCTTACTCACTACATTTGTTAACTCGTCTTCAATCAACCCGATAACGACGGATAGATCTTGGTTTTCACGATTCTTCAAAATAGTTTCGATGTTCGACAACACCGAAGGGTTCGGAGAATCGGAATCTTTATTATTGGCGAATTGAAGTACCTTATCGACTATTTCGCGATAGATAGTCAATGACTCCACGACCAAATGCCAAGACTCTACAAAATCCGTGTCTTTGTCTTTCGTAAATACAGATTCTAACTGATGAAGCATGGTGGCGAGCTCAGTCAAACCAAGTGAACGCGCGTTACCTTTTAGGGTATGAAGATCAATCGCAGTTTTGGAAGCATGCTCGTTACTGTACGTAGACTTCATCGCAGACAGTAGTTCCGATGTATCAGTCAGTATTCTAGTGACACTCTTTGCGTTACTCTGTAGTAGCTCGGCCAAAACCTTCACGTAGTCATCTTGAGCTTTCTTC
Source organism: Pseudobacteriovorax sp. (assembly GCA_013215145.1). Lineage (GTDB taxonomy): Bacteria > Bdellovibrionota_B > Oligoflexia > Oligoflexales > Oligoflexaceae > DT-89. Next base: position 151,306 of record JABSRP010000022.1, on the reverse strand, counting down.
GCCTCCCGTAGCATTTTTATTTCTGTGACATCACGTGCAACGAATAGAATTTTCTCTACGACATCGTTTTCATCAATAATGGGCGCCCAACTCAAACTCAAATCTCGTGGAGATTCTCCAACTTGAATGCACAAATCTTTTGGCAGTAGGCTACTATTACTATCAAAACCAAGGACATCATTGTCTAAGGACAAACGTAATACCGTGTCAATATAGGATCTTTGTTCTTCATCCACTCCTCTAAAAACTGTATCAATAAACGATTCATTGGCTATTATATGAGGAAAAATTGTTTTGGAGTACTTGGAAAAGCTTGAATGGATCCGATACTGGCGATCTACGGCAATAACAGCCATCTCTATCGAACTAAATATAGATTGTATATCGCGGGTTTTACTGCGAACTTCAGCTTCAGTCGACTCGAGATGCTCAGATAATCTTTTATTTAGATCTTGAATCGTTTCCCACAGGTGAAAATTATTAATCCCTATCGCTGACTGGATAGCAAGTGGCTTGACAATATCTAAATCCTGATCAACGAAAAGACGGGGTATTTTGCGGTGTCCTAAAACAACTATTCCCTGGATTTTTTGATCATTAAACAACGGCACTGCCAATCCTGCTACACTTTCCCCATAGCCTTCCAATTGAATAGGCTCGTTGATGCCTTCTTGTTCAAATGACATAATAATCTGATTAATATCCCAGTATCGTCTTGCGTGGACTAGACTGTCTCCCTTGAAATCTGGTAGGAGCTGCCGAAAACTTTCGGTAACCCCAAAACAATATAAGGGTTGTAATCTCCCCGATTCGTCATAAGTGCAAAAAATACCGTGATCTGCTCCAGTACTTAATTCAAAACTTTTCAATGCTTCTTCAGCAAGTTTTACTGTGTTTTCAACTGCAGCTATATTCAAAAACATTTCAATAATAGCCTGCATATTTAACTTAGCTTTCATATCACTTTTTACAGCAGATTGATTTCCCACTCGTTCTTCAAAGTGCGAGAGATTGGCAAGACCGCCTTCAGCCCGATTATAAAATAGAGATTGATCCGTGTAGCGATAAAAACGTGAAGCTCTTCGAAAGTGGGTTTCAGCTAGATCTTCATCATCTGATCTTAAATAGGTCGCTAATTGTAAGCGCAGTTCATTTTCGTACCCTTTAAATGAACGTTTTTCACAGTACAAAATACCTTTTCGCATAAAGTATATTCCAAGTGACCGAATCCCAAGCTGCCAGTAAAACTCACCCGTGCAAAATAAGGTTTGAGCGGTGTATACTTTCACTCCTAATAATACATTGATCCAGGCGTAGCCTAAGGAAAAACATGACCTAAAGAGCTTTTTTTGTCGAACTCGTGCCATAGCAAGCAAAACTGCAGAATAATTGCAGTAGGCCACTCGATGAAAGTGTCTCAAGACCATTTTCTGCGCTCGGCTTAAATACTCTTCTGCTTTTTTCAGTTCACCATTGATAAGATATAACTCTCCAGCCGAGATATTTGCATAAACACCATCGATAGTAGCAAAGCCCTTTTCTTTTTGGATGAGGCGTTGCTCTTCACAAAGCCTTATAATTTCCTTGAGCAGTTCTTCGTTTTCTGAAAGCCTCGCATACCGATATAGGCACTGAAGCATAGTTGCACCAAAATGATATTTCTTAAAGTCATCATACAAGCATTTCGCATATTTTTCGACAGGCAGTGTCCCGGAAACATAGGCGAGATGCACCTCTGCTTGATAGGCCAAAGCTCTCCAAAAAACCTCACCAATTTTTTTGGCATCAGCGATAGCTTTTTTTGCCAGTGAACGAGCCGTGCGAAGGTTTCCACTCGGGTATTCTATTAGATATGACCTAGTCATATTCAAGAAAATTTCGCTCACAGGGTGAGGATCATTTTCAAAATACTGATGCGCGTTATCATAGAATCGTCGACCCAAACCGTATAAGCCGAAGGCTGCACAAACAACCCCACCATAGGAAGAGAGTATGGCTTTCATAGGATGACTGCGATAAAAGATGACCTTAGGCGAAAATTTAAGTACGTTTGTAATGGCACAAAGAGGCTTTGTGAAATAACTTGGCACTAACATAGCTACCATAACGTCCAGTAAGAGTTGTTGCTCTCTTGAGATCTTTTTATTTTTTGGGTATTTATAAAACAAACTAAGAATCAGACAAAAACAAAAGACCATCAGGTGATAAGGAAACGTTAAGATCGCATTTATCTCAGTTTTGCAGATAGAAAATCTCAATGATGCGAGACACTGATCACTAGCTCGAATGGCTTCATAGTAGTCAAAAATAAAGAGATTGTTTGTAGAGACTTTCTTAAGAATTTCAGCTCTCTGAATACCATCTTTCACGTGATTCAAGATCTCGTGATAAATTCTTAACCCACCGTAAACATCTTCCGAAAATGTTAGTGCATCTCCATAGAGCTCAAACATATCGATAACTTCTGACGGTTTCATACCAATACTTGTGTAAAGATGACTGTCTGGATTGAGAGGGAATCGCTCTGCAATAACTTTCAAATAGTCTCTTGCCTGACGATAAGAAAACAAATCCATCGATTTTTTTGCCGCTATGGAAAGCACTCTAATAGAACGGATAAGATCAAAATCTATCCCACCCTCCACGACATGAAAGGCGATCTCGAAAATTAAGCTGTCATCTATATCTACTTTATCGTTTAGAATTTTATTAAAGTAGTACCGAGCAAAACTTTGATGTAAAAATGGCTTCTCAGCTTCTGGCACCAAACTCCAAGCTGCATCGCGAATGCGATCATGAAAGAAAATAATCGGATTTTCTGATTTTTGAATCATATGTTCCAGCCGAAGTTCATGTACACTTCGCTGAATTATCGAAGCAATCGACTCTTTCGAGTCAAAAGGTCTAATCCGAGCCAAGTCTTTCAGCATAAAAACAAGTGCATCTCTTTTGACTGCTGCACCAACCACTGAAGCACCTAGAAGGGTTAGCATAGTGTCTGGCCTGAGATTGGCGATTCTTACTTTTGCAAGCTCATTAAGGTCTTGATGAAAATACTGCTGATGAGCATTATCTTCGGCGAAAACCCAATGCCCCTCGTCGTTTTTGTGATAAAGCTTATTGATGGCATTTTCTAAGAATTCATAGACAAAAAAAGGTCGTCCGTTTGTTAATGAAAAGGTAAATTTTTGAAGCTTTACGACCTCTTCAGAATCCTCATCAATAAGCCGGCTCACAAGTTCATTTGATTCTTCTACACTTAGCCCATCCAAAAGGATTAGATTCTGAAAGGGAATAATATCTAAAATATCAGACTTAAGCTGACTATCTAGCGGAACTTCCTCACTCCTGTAAGCTCCTAACACAAAAGTCGAACGCATTTTTTTCTGTTTTGCTAGTTCTGCAATCTTACCAAATAAATTGATTGATACAGAGTCTGCCCATTGTAAATCGTCGACAAAAATAAATGTTGGATGATCTTCCCAACTCAGTAGTGTAAAAAATTGAGCGAAAGTTTCGTAAAATTTTTGTTCTTCTAGATCTCGATCTAGTTTGTGATGCTTTTTGAATTTTGGTAATAAATCACCAAAAAATGTCAGCCTTTGGTTTAATAAATAGCCAAAATCATCTAACTCTTCGTTAACACGTCTTTTCCACTTACGTAACAGATCTGGTGAGAGATGTTGGAGTTCCTCCACGTAATGCCCTAATGCACGATTAACAGCACTTAAAGGAACGTTACTTTCATAGGTGGAAAACTTCATATCAAGTACGACTGATTTTGCCTTTTCTGCCTTTTGCTGAATCTCTCTAGCAAGCCGCGTTTTTCCAGTTCCCGATGGGGCTCCGATGATTTGCATAGTCCCGCGTTCATCAAGCGTGTCATACCATCCTTTTTCCAGCACTGCTATTTCGTTGACTCGGCCAACAATGGGGATGGAATAGTTCAGTTCTCGGTATGAGTCTTTACGTCCCAACGCAAAAGCTGTTTTGCTAGTGAACTCAGATTTCTTTAGACTCTGATTTAGATCGAATAATAATCCTTCGAAAGTGTGATAGCGTCTGGAATCATTCTTTCGAATGAGGCGTTTCGCAATCTCAGATAGGAAAGGAGGGCAGTCACCACGAAAAAAATCGATCCCTGGTGGAGTATCACTGTATATTTTTGTTGAGATAGATTTCAAGTCCCGCCCCGAAAACAGCTGGTGTCCGGTCATAATTTCAAAAAAATGAATTCCCAACGAGTACAGACAGGGATTTATTTGATCACCAGTTCCAAGGCCTGCCACCATTTCTGGAGGACAAAATCTGTAATTATCGACCGAAAATTCTCCAAACTCCAACAACAACCACGAACCGGGACGGATGATTGGATTTGTGATCTGATCTTTTCTAAATCCGATGGATTCTTGATGAAACGGTACTACCGGTATTTTCGCTTGATGAAGCATCTTTAGTGTTTGCACACATTCGAGGAGGCTCTTTAATGCCGCAGAGAAAGTAGGTTGAGCATTCGGGGCCTTCGTATTTATCTCGCTTTCAAAACTCTCTACAAAGTAAATCGTTCCATCAACTGAGGAAATATTTGACACTGTAGAAATCTTTTCTGAGTCCAAAGTCTCCCAGTTTTTTAAATAATTTAGCAGTCGATTTTGATCGACTGTCGGAATCTTATCCAAACAATAAGCGTAGTAGGAATGACCCTCGCTATGATCAAAGTCTTGAATTGGGGTAACTTTTAGGCAAAAGGATAGAGCATCCTGATCCAACTCTTCGAGGGATTCAAATCCTGCTTGCTTCAAAAATTTTCGCAGTCTATTCAAACGTTTTTTTCCTACTCCTATCTGTTGGAAATATCGGAGCAGTAAGAAAAAAAATCAAATTTTACACGAACCTAGATCTACTACATCGCTATAAATATTAGGAATATATCGCTTTCTCGCAATATCGCCAAGCGCAAAGCAGACCACTTCTGAATATAATTTTTATGAGACAGAATTAATTTCGTCAGACGAACTACTTCCAAAAGACTGGAAAAGATGAGATGGAATTGCAAAAACAAGAGAAAATGTACAGAATGATCCCGAGGTTACGTCGCGAACATCAATACTTACTTCGCCACCAAGGTTCCTCATGAAACTTCTTACAGCGTCCATTCCTACTCCGCGGCCACTAATATCAGTGACCTTTCTAGCCGTAGTGACTCCCGATCGAAAAATGCAATCGGCTATTTCAGCTGCCGGGTAGGACTTACCCTCTTCCAAAACCTCTTCCCGTATCGCTCTATGCAAGACAGCTTCTAGATCCAACCCTCGCCCGTCATCAGAATAATTGATCATAAGCCATGATTCTTGAGTATAGACATCCAGGTATATGGATCCAACGGAAGGTTTGCCTTTTTTAATACGGTCCTCCGATGACTCGATACCATGATCCAGGGAATTCCTTATGACATGGACAAAACAGTGATTGAGGACTTTTAACACATCTGGAACAATGCCAATAGATTCCTCAAAACTATATGTTACGTGAGGAGGCTCTTTACCCACCATAACAGCAATTTCTTCCACACTAGAAAAAGTTTCTTCAACTCCTTTTCTCAAGTCCCTGAATAAAGCATCATTTAGCGATGACAGTACCGACTCAAGTATCTGCTTATTTTCACCGTCCAGACCGTCACTATTTAGTTGTTGAAGCTGAAATGCCTGAGCTGCAATAAACTCTCGATTACCGGTATAGTCTGTTTTGGTACCAACATTATAGTGGAGCCTACGATTTGCAATATCTCTGTATTCAATTATGGTTTCTCTTAGCTCATCCAAGTTCTTTTCAATCACATCCTTTTCAAATCGACTTTGCTTCACCTGTGATTGAATATGATCTTCTGCCAAGTGAATTTGATTTGAAATTGCTTTAAATCCATGAGCTCGGGATATCCCTTTTAGAGTGTGAAGCTTAATGAATAGTTCTCTTAATGTATTTTGCTCGTCACGATCATCGACAAGTAAACGTGAACAACGCTCAATAAATTCCAAGCTCTCATCAATAAAATGAAAGAACTTTTCTTTTTGAACATCTATAATTTCTTCGATGATTCCAATCTCTCTTTTTTGAAGCCGGTTCTCCTCTTCGAATACTCGTAACTCAGTCACATCTTTGACAGCGAGCATGATTTTGTAAATGATATCTTGCGAGTTCGCGATGGCACTCCAGGTAAATCTGAGATATTTCTTTTCGCCCGTTGCAGATGTATACCGAACATCTTTTGGAAGATGATCAATATTGACATCAAAATTAAATGAAAACTCACCAATAGAAGATCTAATTGAAGCCAAGGCTATATCGATTTTATCTGGACTCATATCGCTGGATCGAAAAATCAGGTCTTGAATTTTCATCCCAGAAATATGATTGGTCCCCGTAATTGTTTCTAGGAACTTCGAGTAATTAGGATGAATGATCTCACCCTCACCAATGGTCAATATTCCCTGAGGGATATTATCCAAAATAGAACGAATATCTTTTGTCTTGATTGACACTTCTTCCTCTAAATGGATAGAAAGACGTCTCGATGTCCGGAACGCCAAGGCAAACTTTTTTGCAACCACCTGACCCAGACAAAATATAAAGAATGCTGTACCGTAATGAATGAGAAAACTCCCTTCGTCCAGTACTTTTAGACCGAGAAGGATATCATTCACTCCTGTAACTAAGACAACGATGCAACCAGCAAGGTAAATGGATGCACCCGGTTTCTTAGTCACCACAGCGGCTACAGCTAAGTAAAAGACAAAGGCACCCCCGATGGCAATGAGGACATCCATAGGTATCACAACTTGTCGTATTCGATGCAATGGTAGAAGGAAGGCCGCTACAACTGTTCCGAAAATAAGAATCCATTGGAACGTAAAGAAACTGCGAAACCTTCCCGGATAAAACGAATACAAAACAAACCCGAGTACAGACCCGGTCAACATTTGTCCAGAAGAGAACTCGATCCATCTCTGGAAACTATAAACATCTAAATTTGGCTCAGTAAAGAAAATCGGAAGAATTTTGCCAGATGTTGCGGTGGCTCTAAGCAAGACACAGGTACAAAAAACGGAAAGCCAAAAATTTGCGTAGTCTTCCCTTCGGTAAAAAAACAAGACAAAATTATATGCTGTGAGTATGAAAATCATACCGATAGTGAAAATTTCACTAAGTAGCTCGATTTGCCACGTTTTCTCAGCCTCCTGCCAAGAATCTAGAGTGGGAGCTCGCCAGATCCCCCCCTCATCATAAAAGTAATTCTGCACCTGAATCACAATGAAGTAATCACCCTTCTTTTGCGACTTAAGCTTAACCAGAGGATCGATGAGTTGGGGAAAGTGATGACGAGGATTATTCGTAACCTTACCAAACTCTGCGACCTGAGATGGCCGTGATCCCACTCGATAGAAATAGACTTTTGAGGAGGTGTCCGCTCTATATCTCATCCCAAATTGATAGTTAGATGGTAGATTCTTAAGCAGGCGGTAGTAGGTAACTGAGCCACGGCCTGTTCTTACTTGCTTAAAACCCATTGCTTTAAATGGTGTCATGACATCGATTTGTCTACTTTTTTGGTAATTGCGCCTATTGAGCTTAACGGGATCAAGCAAACCCCCTCGTACAAACCAAGCACCGTCGAGAGTGACTTTCTCATCCTCACTCCAGCTGCTCGAACGCGTATCAGATTGTGAAAGCACATTCGTATCAAAGGGAATCACGAAACCCGACAACACGAAAAATACGATGTTTACTAACCGTTTTATCAGTAACTCCAAAAACCCGGTCTACCACTAAGGTAGGTATCGGATTTTTTTGAAGATTCCTAAGAAACCAAGTTAGTCTATTTTTGTAGTCCTGAATAATCAGATCCATTTGCTTAAGGATGATGCAAAACATACCGATTACTTCCGAAAACACGACGAATAGATGAGTTCTGTGTGAAGATTTTAATAGCAATCGGAATGCTTCTTTCCACTCATGCTCTGGCTCAAAGAGCAGATAATCTGGAAGACCTCAAAGAGCAATTCGTCGATTATCGTCAAAATAATCGGGCGATTTATGGTGGAGCTCCGATAACTCATCTCAGTCCTGCAAAAAATACGATCACCTATGCCCTAGGCATTGAGTACCCAAAGTACAATATAACCCCCTGACCTCGAAAATACCAACTATGCTGATATACCTGATTATCAGGCAAGTTTGGAACTCGGAGGTTGGGCGGTTCATCCGCACATAGCCATATCTCTGAAGAATATTGGTCTCGGATTTTCCTTAGGCCGGGGACTTAAGGAGTCTATTTACAAAAGACGCATCCTTGTCCAAGGACAGAACTATAATTCGGATCAAGAAAGCTCCATCGCGTTTACCGAAATTGGACTTTTTCTCTACTGGATACCATTTCCAAAACTACATAAAAATATCAAGGCAACTGTCATTCTTGGTGGCAAAAGCATCAATGCAAAACACGACTATACTGAAGAGGTATTTTCGGATTCGGTTGTAGCTGGAAACACCAATGTCAAAACTAAACGATACAATCTTTCCGGGCTTCAAGCCGGTTTAAATATCAAATACCAGGTTTTTAAGCGGTTTGCCATCACACCATGGCTCGATTACCAGGCATTAGATACCAATAGTATCGAAAGTGAAGCACAGTCCGACGATGGAACAGTGACAGATCCACAACTCCTCGCCGATATTGAGTTTTTCTGGCACACTGAGCCGAAAACTACCTATGGTGTTGACTTCACAACGAAAATAGGGAATTTCGAAATATCGTTTGGGGGCCTTTTGGGAGCTATCCTAACTGCTGGCAATAGTAAAGCTTCGATTAGCGATGATGCCATTAGTGTTAGTATATCTGTAAATCAAAAAGGAAGATAAAGGAACAATGAACAAGCATTGAAACTCTAGTCAGTTTGCTTTGCCATCCGCTTTTGGGATACGGGAAAGACTTGCATATTATACAGAACTATCGTGTCAGCATCCTTAGACTCTAAGTCAGCTTGAAATTGATGATTTTGATTGCGAATGGTTTCTATAAAGTCTGGTAGCTTATCTTTTTCTACGGAAATAAATGTGGCTTCATAAATTGATCGATCCCTTTTTTCTGACCACTCCTCTAGGTTCTGCTTAGCAAAGTCAAGGGACTGAGAAAGGTAGGAATTATAGGAGTAGTCTCCCGACTCAGAGGATACAAAACTTATGTGATTCTCAAGAATACGGTAATGTATCCCATCATAAGCAATAGCACCTGTAGAGATAAGATAGCGCAGAGCATGATCCAGGTCGATACCACGCCCAGAACCAAAGTGATCGCGCAGCTCCTTGAGAGTTGGAGAATTTCCAAACATCCCAAAACTACAATAGACCTCTAGCGCAAAAAACATTCCCTTAGACTGCTCTGGAAATGTCTTAATGTAGGTTGCAGCTGCTTTTCTCAGACGAGCCAATTCTTCTAACAGAAGCTCAGTTTTGCTGTCATCCCGATTGCGATCAAGCTCAAGAAGTTTTTGCAGTATCGATTTTGAACGACCCTGGAGTTTGAATACATCGACGATCGGCTCCCAATACTGAGGGTGGAGCTGACGCTTCCCCCGGAAGACATCGGAAAGATAGCCCTTTGATGCGCCACATTGACGTGATATAAAACTTAGGGAAAAGCTGTCTTTTTTCGCCTTTCGCGCCTCGTAGAGCTCTCTCAGAGAGCTCGAACCAGTCTGAGCCTTAAGTAATATGCTAATATCATTGAACTCTTGTGTTTCCACCGATGCCAAACCCGTCTCATTAATAATGGACGGGTTATAGCGAATTGGTGAGTAAAATTCAAAGTCTTTTGAGTGGGGGCCTTCCTCAAAGGCTAGCATGAAACGGACGAATTCCAAGACCCGAGGCAACCACGGTCAAACCTCCCATGGCTGGCAAATCAATTTGTAAATGCCCATCATTGCTTAGACGAACGCGCTGAAGAATCTGTCTATCTTCGTCAAATATAGTCACTGTCACAGCATGCTTACTCAAAACCTGAGCGATAGAAGAAGCCGTTGGCTCGCAACTGAAGCATGAATCTTGCCGATAACTTAGACGACCTTGAATACGTGTCCGTCCATTGGGCAACAGAGTCCGCGTCAATGGACGAGACGAGAATAGCCTTGGTTGAGCATCATCAAAAACCTCAACGGTAGGATCGCCTTGAAGGTTATAAATAAAAAATTGTTCAAATACTGTTTTTGATACAGTAGAGGGATCAACCCGACCATCAACGACATATCTAGAGGCCAAGAACTGCTTCCCTCGATTCAAGATTGCGCCAAGCCTACGATCGGAAACCGTTCGTGGTAAAGTCGGTTCATAGAGTAATCCCGCAGCCATATAATCGTTAGCGAAGGTCACAGACGAGCGACTAGCTCCTATATACCCAATCGCACCATAGGGAGAGCGGACCAATGCTTCTCCTAAGCCGACAGGATTAGCTAGCAAATCTCTCGAGAAATCTCCCTTTGGTTCATCATCCTTTTCTTTCCCCAAGGTTTCACTGTCAAACATGCCTGAGAGGCAGTTAATACCCAGGACAAGTGGTGTATTGCTTCGCCTCCCCAAGTCGCCTACATTGTGAATGGAGAAAGACGGCGCCTCCCACTCCCCTATACCGGCATGCCCTCGATGCACAATGATGCCTCGAGATGACAAGGAAGATTGAAGATCTCGAAAATCACTTTGCCATGAGAAGCCATTTCGTGCGAGTAAACTTGAGGGAATTCTGCTGCCATGGCTCCAACGTTGAGGATCTGAGCCAGCTGATGCTGAATAATGCCGTCGAATATTAAATCCATGATTGAGCAGACCAGGAACAATATCTGTCTCAAATACCTCAGTGTAGACGCTCTTATCAGAGGTGTTGTCTTGCGGAAGAAGCTCATCCTCAAAGTATCCCGTCAACAAAATAGAATCGAATCCGGCAAGACCTTGCCCAGAGGAGTATCGCTTCAGTTTATCCAAATAGTCTTTTGCCTCCGACAAACGATTCACGGGAATTCTGCCAACTGTTAGCTCCGGGATCCCTAATATATTACTTTTTGCGAAACTTCCGTAGACGAGATCTCCGGAATTGGCAACGCCATCTTGTTTATTCCTAAATTCGGCTTTGCTAGAGTAAGATGTCGGAATATAGTTAACATCGCCCCAGATCAATAGCCAAGATGGTTTATCCCCGACAGACCGATCATAATAGCACTTTAGCAGAGGTCGTAAAGTTTTGTCCGTCAAGTCCTGGCCAAGTTGCTTTATATCTATGGGATGAACCGCATATCCCTCTTTCATCTTGTGGGTCCGATACTCGTCGACAACGGTTTCAATCCCTCGTAAGTTGGAATTGTATAAAGCCAATATATCAGCTTCTACCGAAGGACAAGCCCCTTGGGATCTCATAGCAAGATGATTGCTACTTCGCATAAGCGACGAACGCGGGGTAATGATAAACGAATCCTCTCGCTCTTCTGGACTTTCCGTAATGCTCCTCGGACATACACTGGATTCTATAACCTCTGGATTTGCTAACAGTCCGAGGACAGAGCGGCTGGCGTGCTGTGGATGAGCAAACTTCTGTGTCGGTATAAAGCAATCCGAACCGTTACCATACTCAATGGCGATGTCCATCCCTCGATAGTGAGTCATCACCTGAGATTGTGGATCATAGTCCACAAGAGGCATCTGCAGTCTCGCAATTTGGACACCCTCGATGCGAATGATTTCGACCTTAGCATCTCGCTTTACCAAAACCTTATCGTTACTTGAAGAGCCAGGCGGTATAACGATAGGTGGCCTGATAACTGGCGGCCGAATTACTGGAGGCCGATCAATAACTGGTGGTCGAATAACGGGCGGTCGAACGATGGGAGTGGGGTTAGGCCTCAGAGGTGGTTGAGGTGACAAATCACGATCGTAGCGTGGAACACCTACTAATTTGAGTTTTGCTGGCTGATACAGCGTTTCGTTACTCAACCGTAGCTTCAATTTGATGGCATTGATATTCTGAGGAATCGCAAAGTATCGAACCAGATGGGGTACCCTTGCTTTTTTTGCAGCGTTTTCTCCATGAGGGTAGCTGGTGCCAAAATCATTTAAAAACTCACTATAGTTTCCCTGAGCGTCTTTAAGCGCTACTAGGCCGTCAGTATTCACTCTAAGTTTGACTGCCTGATTTGTGGTTCTGACTCCTCCCAAGTGCACGCCAAGGGTCCGCCTTGCGAATCCAAAATACTGCCTTTCCGATTCGATTTGATCGCCAAGAAATACTTGCCGCGACAGGGTGGCACTTAATGTCCCACCTCGTTTGCTTCGGCAAGTCATTTCCAGGGAAATTGGTGTTTCTTTTATCCCCTGCTCTAGCGCATAAACGATACCTGAGGATTCCCCGTCGAGACACTGACCTTCGCAAGGGATAGGGACTAATTTCACATTCCGGTAGGAGGTTTCTCCATCTCGAAAGGAACACTTCATTGATGCCATAAACGACTCTGGCGCTTGTATCGAGGCAGCAGCCACCAGCAAATAGGAGCTATCTTCCGTGAACTGGGGAAGTTCGTTAGAAAGAACTTCTTTAGTCCATTCTAGGGCCAGATCACGATTCTGAGCTCCAAGAAAAGGGGGCTGCAAAGCACAAAAAAGGGTCACCACAAAAAAACTAATAGCTTTCATATTATCAAACCTCGACTTTCTAAAACTCGAAAAAATCATCGTCATCACCATCTGGCTGCTCGGGGTCGGTCTGATCTCCCGTGTCTGGAGTTATGAAAGCACTTTGATAGGTTTCTAGCTGTGCAAGACCATATGTGGTGTTTTCCTGTTCACTCAAAACCCATTCTTGTCGTAGCATGTCAACGGGTGAGTATTCAGCTATATCGCTTAATGGATAGGTTTTACCAACCCGAGCAATGGGATCAGTAGATCCAGCAGACGAAACAACACCATCTTGAGAAACAGTAAATCCGCAACGATACGCCACCGTTCCATCTGTGGGGTTATTTGTTTGATAGCAGGCGATATGTTCACCCTGCTTCAGAAAGCTAGTATTGTTTAGATTAGGGAATGGCGCTACATTTAGAAAATGATAGATCAACTCAGCAGTCTCTCCAGATGCCGTGAATAACGAAGGTTCTGAAGCTTCTATGTTTTCTGTTGGTTCTTGAGCTAGTAGATTGCCGAAAGCCTGAAATTGGCCTTTCCGAGAAAGCAAAGCATGACAAAGATACTTCGGACTTTCCCCAGTGAACTCATTGTAATCGAGCTCAAGGCAAGATAGATTTTGGCCGCGACGAATAGATATTTGCCCAAGACCGGGAACCTCAGAAACCGAAGTCGTAGCCATAACCCCAATCAACTGAAACAGCTCCTTTGAGGTCGATTCATCAAAGGTGAGGCGTCCGTAATCTAAATAGGGATCCTCTTCGAGATAAATCTTCGCTTCTATGTTTGGTTGCTCAGGTTGGGGCTCTTTTTGTGGGGGATCTTTGGGGCCAAATGCAAACAGGTTTAATAGAAATTCTAAGATAAGCAAAAATAAAGACATCTCGCACTCCTTTAGCGAATATGGGGATCTCAATCGTCATTAGATTACCGGCCGCCGTAATATAGTCTCAATGTTAAAACCGAGCCTTTTCATCTAACCGTTCTCAAAAGTCGTTATCTGCGAACACCACTAAGCCGTTTTTTCCTTTCTTAGAACATCTTGGTGAAACTAGTTTTAATCGCTTAGTCAGTTTCAAAGAGTCCAAATTATACTTGTGGCGAACCTCTTAAGCTCCTAAATTGACCATTGGCTCACGCATTGATTTGAATCTCTAGGAAACCCGTATGTTACGCTTTTTAATGGCAGTCCACCTGAATTACCTTTTGGCAATCATGATCGCGACCTCTGGTATCTCGCAGGAAAAAGCAAAGGATGTGCCAGAGGACACTCGTAAGACTCTGGATATAGCAATACAACCTTTCAGTTGGTTAGATAACAGTCAATCTGACACTTTTAAATCCTTTTATAAATCTCAGGCTGAGGATTTGAACAAGTTTCTGACAGGGCGAGAAAAACCCATCCAGAGTTTTCGCAACGCCCTAGAAAAACGCCGTAATGTCACATCTGAGAGTACTCCGTACTATTTTCGCGGCTTCTTCTACTATCAGAAGCATCCCATGGACAAAGAATTTCCCATTTTTTATCGAAAAAAAGGAAGGCTAGCAGCGAATGAAGAGGTTCTACTGGACTTCAACAAAATGCCGAAAAAAGACATCCCGCTTTCCATCGGCCCAATCAAAATCGATGCAACCGGCAAATACTTGGCTTACGCGATAACCTCAGAATCATCGCCCCATCAGAATATTGCTATATTTGATCTACAGCAAAAAAAACAAATACACCTTATTGAGAACACCGTAGGTGATTTTGTTTGGGCTCAAAAAACACCAGACCTGTTCATAGTAAGTGCCCCTAAAAAAACCTCGGACCTGCCAAAGCATGTTTTGCGGTTAGCCCTTCCTAACAAAGAACTCCTCAGTACCTACCAAGAGACTAAGGAAGGATTTAAAGTAACTCTGAGAAAATCTTTGAGCGAAAAGTATATTTTTATCGATTCAATCGGGGATGTCACGTCAGAAACAAGATTTGTCTTAGGACTAGTCCCGTCGACGCCACCTCAGTTGTTAGAACCCAAAACGGCAGGTTCGGACTATAAAGTGAAAGCAAGTGCAGATAAGTTCATCATGATTTCGAAGGCGCCGTCAGACGACAAACAGATTTTTGTCACCGAGGCAAATTCGTTCAAAAAATCAGATTGGAAGCCTCTTCTTCCTGCTCAATTAAAACAGCCCATTGTAGATTTTTGGGGATTCAAAGACTTCATAGTGATCAAAACAGAGTTACCTTCAGTTGATAAATATCATCTTTATCAATATAAAAATAAATCCATCTCCTCAATTTTTGAGGTTAAAGCGCATCAATCATTTACTATGGCCAAAAACTTAGTATTCGATTCCGACAGTATTCTGTATACGAAAGAATCACTTGGCTCACCACCTGAGATGTTCAATTATAATGTCTATGCGAAGAAAGAAAGCCGCATTGGCTCTCAAGCGCTGTTAAAAACAGTGAATCCAAGTTTGTATACCAGCTCACTGAAAACCTTTGATGTCAAGGGTACAAAATCCTTCGTGACTCTGACCTACAGGAAAAGTCGCAAACTCAAAAGTCGTAATCCGGCGCTCATAGTGTTGGACGACCAAAATCCGTCTAGTTATGCACGACCTAGGTTTAGAGATTACTGGCTTAGCCTTATGGACAAGGGATTTATCGTTGTATTTCCGCATTTTAAGAGTACTGATTATTTGACGACTGAAGCCAGTTCATTTCAAAGCTCCATCGATCAAGTATTATCTTTAAGTGATCAATTAATTGCACAAAGTTTTGCGCTATCAGGACAACTCTATATTTATAGTAAGGGTAGTTTTTCTCCGGTCTCCGCAACCATTGTAAATCAAAGACCAAATTTATATGCTGGGTTGGTTCTTGATCAACCCCGTTTTCTTGCTTCGTTTCCTGGTAAAGGAGATCGAAACCAGGGAGACTTCGTACCACCATTTTTAGAAATCAAGAATCAGATATATCCCGCCATGCTCGTAGTTACCTCAAAAAACAGGCTGAGCTATCAGCATGGAGACTCTGTAAAATGGCTAGCTAAGATTAAAGAAAATCGCAGCAACAAGGAACCATTGTTTATCAAAAATCAGCCTCAACTCGAAAAAGAAGCCATTCTAGGTCGATCGGCATCCATAGAGGAAGACACCTTTAAATTCGGCTTCTTCTCGGCCCTCGCCTTCTAGTGAAGAGACAAAAATAGCGTAGCGAATTTTAAACAAAGAATTTGGACTGCACTCAAAGTATGATTTACTCATCTGCAGTCTTTGGATTCAAACGAACTTTTTGGGCAACAGCGGCATTGACAAAATTTGGGATAAGCGTTGGTTGAGCCACATTATGAGCCATGACATTAGCATCGCCAAGTTTTCCATTAACCCCACTCCCCCAACAGGCTACTTGCTTGTCAGCCCTAACCACACAACTGTGTTGATTTCCTGATGTAAGATTAATAGCTTTGCGCTCATCGCTGTTACCATCCAGTATATTCCCAGCTGTCTGTACTGGAACCCCTACACTGCCGCTAGTCTGCCCGTCACCTAAACGTCCATTCTGTCTGGCCCCCCAACACTTGACCGTACCATTCGCCATTAGAGCGCAGGAAAAGTTGTTTCCCGTTGATAGAGAGATCGCTGTCGTTGCCGGCGTCGCACCGTCAATATTCGTAACGAAGGCGGGAGTGAGCTGGTTATGTGCGGCGGTATTGTTATCACCAAGTCGACCATTGGCTCCATTCCCCCAGCACAGGACCTTTCCACTTTCCACAAGTACGCAGGTATGGCTGTTACCTGATGATATAGCCACTGGTTTTTTATCAGCCTGATTGCTCGACCCATCGAAGAAATCAGCCGAAATCAATGTAGGGACCTCTCGAAGGTTCTGATCACCTAGACCCAAGCGTCCGTTGGTACCAACGCCCCAGCAGGCAACGCGACCATTTTTTACTATGGCACAGCTATGCTGAAACCCAATCCCCACAGCCACCACGCTTTTGTCATCAGCTGAACCGTCAAAACCTGAGACTTGGGTGGGCGAACCTGTGGTTTGGTCTCCAGGCCCCGTACCAAGGTTACCGCTGTTGTCCTGCCCCCAGCAGAGTAGTGAGTTATTTTTCATAATTGCACAGCCACGTGCATTTTCGTGGTAGATTGCCGCTGCGGTTGTCCCTGGGGTCAAGCCATTGATCTTGGTTTCATCAACGAACTCTGGTAAGGGTGCATTCGTTCCTGGATCATCAGCCCCCCTGCCTAGGCGACCACTGGTTCCTTGGCCCCAGCATAGAACCTTTCCTGTTTCCATAAGTGCGCAGTAACTATCGTTACCTCCCGGAATCTGAACGGCTCGTTTCGCAGCCGAGTCCCGTCGATCTTCAATGGATCAACCTGATTAAGCGTACCCATCGACCCAACGATCCCATCGTCTCCAAGCTGCCCCAGATCGTTACCACCTGTGCAATATACCCGACCTAGTTCGTCCAATAGACAAGTGGCATCCTCCGATGCTGCAATGCCAGCTCGTATTCCCGCATGGCAAACGTTTATATGTGGGATCTGCATACCTTCCTGATACATACCAGTATACAAATTATTCTTCGCGTTAACTGGAAGTGACGGCAGCTCAACCTGAGCCACAACTACTTCGAAGGCGGTGTTTATGGTGTTTGTGTAATCCCCTGTAGACTGAATCAACCAGGTAGCATGAAATTCACTGACAGATGCGATGGAAAAAGAATCAAAATCAGCAGTCCACCCGAATTCATTAACCGTTTCAGATTGTGCGTTAATGCCCTCTAAAGTCAACTCACTGCTTTCATAAGCCTGGTCAGTAACATAGCTTGTTTCGACTCGTTGAGTCGCTGAACACTGCCCATTCAAACTAATATCATCTGCTAACTTAAGAGATACCGCCGGCGTGACAACTACGGTATTAGAAGAGATGGATTCTGACTCACCATTCTCGTTACTTGCAAAGACTTCGCAGTAGACTTCGTCAAAGGCAGAAAATTGCTCTTTCGGAAGCAATCCTTCACTTTGACCAACGATGATGTCATCATTCACATACCATCGATAGGCGAGAGCACCATCGATAGAAACCTCGCAACGAATATTCTCCGCTTCACTTACGTTTTCATCGATTTGCACAAAACCAGCGGGAGTCGACGGAGGTAAAACATCAGCCGTACCACCGTTCTCAGAATTCTCGAGAGGTGATACATTCCCATCCGCACTAAAAAAGTCTTCAGGAGAAGGATTATGCCTCTCTCCACAGTTTACCAAAAATAATGCTGCCATGGATGCTATTAATACAGGCTGTAACTTTGTCAAAAGCTTAACCCTCGTCAAATTTAACCCCAATCCCCATAAAACCTATCGGCAAAAACCAACGCCCCTTTTAAACTTGTTAGTTATATCTATGGTCTTAGGAACTTGATTTTTCGTATTTCGCGAAGAAATTTTTTTAAAAGCCCTCGCTGTAGCAGGCGATCGCTATTTGTAATCTTACCTCGGGAAATAATTACAATAATACGGGCCAATCAACATTCATTCCATCAAAGAATCCGTTGCAATTCCTACAAAATCCGTCAGAATAAATGACTCATAGAAATTGTGAGAGGTCCATATGCGAACCGAGGCTATCCGTTGTTTAAGTATTCTCTTTTTTTTGAATGTCATGGCTTGCAAGACGAATACCGCACCCGAGACAGCTGCTTTAAGTGATGAGAGCTCCTCTTTGAAGGGAAAAGCTACTGTTTTAGGATCCACTTGGGATGATGAGCTCCTAGGAGCTATCGTGGATGGCGAAAGGCTATGGCTTACGGCTCAGTACAAGGGCTATTCCCGTCAGCTTTGGCTCGGAGGATGGACGTTTCAAGGCGACTTAACACAATATTTCCTGAAAGCAGCAGAGCGGAGCTGGGATATCGAAGTGCTTGCAGATAGCACCCAATCAGGGAAGAGAGTAGCGGCCCTGATTCGTGCCACAAAGCAACCGAAGCGCGATGAGCCGCCAGTTCCTGAGCAAACAATCCTAGTCGTGCTTTCCCCACAGGATGGTCGCATTATAAATCAATTTGCCTTGAATCTCCCACAAAACGCCAAAAATTTTCATCTTGCTCTGCGTAACCTTAAAGACGAATTGGTCCTAGCTTGGCAGAGCGATGATTATCATCTTCAACTGAAGTCTTTTGGTTTCGACGGCCAGACGCGTATAGACAGGGAGCTTCAATCAGATATCCCGTTTGTCGTTGAGGAAATCCGTGAACTGGCGGACCAAGCATTCGCAGTGGCTGGCAGGATCAACTACGATACTACAACTGATGCTTTCGCAGGTGTTTTGACATCATCTCTCCGTCTAGTTTGGTCCCAAAGTTATGGAGGAGACAAGTTTGATGGTTTTCTCAATCTTCAGGAAACCAACGATAAGGGTATGCTCTTAGTGGGTGAGAGCGATTCTTTTGACGGGACCACCGGTTTCCTCGTCGAGGTAGACCGTGACGGGCTACCAATCCTCACCCAGAGTTTTCAATCGAGCCTTCCCATAAGACTGGTCGATATCAAGGGAAAGCGAAGCCGACAGATCTTGAGTTTTGCTCTGGGTGACAGGCAAGATAGCAGCCCTGGATGGATACGAGGATCGTTGAATTCTGACCAATGGGAGGCGTTTCAGCTAGACCTTAAAGGTGGAGAAAAGCCTCTTGGCAGTATGCAGCTGGACGACAAGGAGCTATTGATCATGTCGTCCTCATCCGTTGGACATGGTGGAGATGATATTCTGCTTGTCGAGCAACTACCGCAGTCTACATCTCCATTAGTTAATATCAAAGAAGTAACGATCCAAGCTCGTCGCGAATCTGTTGATACACGCAGCATCAATATGAGAACAGCGGATACGCCTGAGATCATGTCCTCGCCCACTTCGTTCCTGGAACTCGCCGAGGCAAATCTGATGCAAGATCCCTTGAAAGACTCATTGATTCGATTTGTCTCTGGAAACCGCAATGATGTCTCTACCAATACGGAATATGGGCTTGTCATCATGGGTGGCTCTACAGATGTCGACAATGCCATGCGCGCGATGATCACATCATCGGGAGGTGGTGATTTTTTAGTCCTCCGCTCCTCCGGAACACCCGCTTACAATGACTATATATTTTCGGAGCTAGGTGGCGTTGATTCTGTAGAAACGCTGATTATCGATTCCAGAGAGAAGGCAAATGATCCCCGTATCAACGAAATAGTGCGGCAAGCTGAGGCGCTATTTATTGCTGGGGGTGACCAGTGGAATTATGTCAAACAATGGCAAGGCACAAACATTGTGGACAGCATAAACTGGCTTGCGAGGGAAAAGAAAATCCCCATGGGTGGTACGAGTTCGGGCTGCAATGTTCTCGGCTCTTTCTATTTTACTGCCGAGTTTGATGCGGTGAATAGCGAGGAGGCCTTGAGTGATCCTTATGGTCGTAAAATGACGCTCGCCAGAAACGATCTTTTTAGCTTTCCCTATATGCAAAACACCTTCGCCGAACCCCATTTCAACAAACCTGATCGGATGGGACGAGGTATCAGCTTTTTGGCAAGAGCGCTCTGTGATAACTGGCTTACTCAACCTGGTGATGCTCGGATGGTCGCTGTAGACCAAAGGACAGCAGTCGTCGTGGACGCCGATGGTAAGGCCAGGGTATTCTCTTATGGCGATGAAGGGAATCAAAAAGGCTATGCCTACTTCATTCAGGCCAAGAGATTTCCAGATAGTTGCGAGGCTGGCCGCCCGCTGTCTTTCGATTCAGATGGAGCCTATCCTATTCACGTTCAGAGAATCCCAGGTGATACCCAAGGGAGTGGAAGATTCGATTTCAATACATGGACAAGTCCCGGGGCAACAGTATTTCATATTGGTGTCATGGAGGGACGTCTGTCGGAAGACATCGTTCCCGACTTCGATGAGTTATAACAAAAACTTTAGATCACAGAAAACTTGTTGGACCTTGTAACGGAGGTCCAACAAAAAAACATAATAGTACATCAAAGTTCACAAAAAATGGGAACGACTAGCCTAAGTTCCAAAGGCATCTGCCTATGAGCCTCTCAAGTTTAGGCTTGAGTCACTGTTAACTTAAACCATCTCACTGAGAAAGTAATTAAGAAAAAGTTAATAATGAGTTAATAAAGTTAACAAAATCCTCAAACTCAATTGTATAGCTAATCAGAAAACCTAGGAAGCTAAATTAAAACGGTGTAGTCAGAAAAACCCCCATGAAGACTCACAACGAAATCATCACGGGGGTACCGACACAAACCTAAACACTTAAAAATACGAGCATCAAGCTATCAGCCTGAGTCCCCTATTAGAATGCTTGATTAAGATTCATATACACGACACGACCATTTGGATTGTAGAGTTCTAGAACCCTCGTATCATCACTAGCTCGCTCACTTGGATCTCTTGGAAATCCTTCGTCAAAGGCATTCAGAGCACCTACGGCGACGTTTCCGTTCCAGGGATGCGCCCAAGAGTACTGGAGATCTACCGTTTTATAGCTACCAATATTATCGATCTTGTTAGCTGCTAATTGTCCAGCGATATGATTATTACGGGCACTGAATGTGTGACTACCGATAGTGACGCTAGCCCGAGCAGCAGCTCGCCACCTTGGCTCTCCTCTCTCACCAAGGGTATCCCGCTGCTCAGCTCCTGGAAACGGCACGCTGCGGGCATAGAGCTTTCTAGAGTAATCTCCACCAACCCTGTAGCGGATACCTGCTAAGTTGAAACGATAGTCAATATTCGCATCATAACCGGCATCTTCAGAGGTTCCAAGGTTTTGGGTCGGTAGTGAGATCTGCTCTAAGCGTCCAGTTTCGCCACCGATACGAGTGATAACGACACCATCAATAGACTCCCCACGTGCCACTGCATCTAGAACATCTTGCGGGTCCATTGTGGCGACAATATCTTCGATTTCGATATACCAGTAGTCGGCACCAATGGATAATCCATTGATTGGCTCGATCACAGTCCCTAAGTTATAGGCCAAAGACGTTTCTTCTTTTAGATCCTGGTTACCAACCGTTTTGATTTCGATTTCCGTTGTTAGAGTCTCTTCGTTTCGCGGTCGATCAATCAGATTCTGGAGGGCAATAGTTGTCCCTTTATAGATCTCATCTAGGGTCGGTGCTTTGAAACCTGTTCCCACGTTTCCGCGAAATAAAACGCGCTCTGTGGGAAGGTATTTAAAGCCAAATTTTGGATTCGTGGTGGATCCAAAGTCCTCATAAACGTCATGCCTAGCGGCGAGCTGAACTTCAAGATTATCTAATACAGGAATCGCAAATTCGACAAACGCTGCATTAACATCGCGATCGCCTTCCGCACCTTCACTTTCATCAACACCAAAGACATTTCCAGCCTCGGATTGCGGATCGATGATCTTCTCATACTCTTGCTCGGTTCGCTGCACACCAACAGCCATACCTACCGAACCACCCGCTAGGGAAAATGCTTCGCCCGAAACACTGGCTTGGTAAAACGACATTTGCGTATCGATAACTTCAAATGGCTCATAAGCAGCCCGGCTAACGACATTTAACGATGAATCCGTCAGCTGAGTGCTGAAAGGATTAAACTCACCTGAGGCGATACCATCGTTCAGCTCACTAATAAGCATAAAACCACCTGGGTTTATGGTATCTTTCTTGTTTTGCGTATGACCGACAACAACGTCCCAGTCCCAATCGGTACCAAGAGAGCCTTCTAGGCCGACATTACCGCCGATAAGGGTATTTTCCTCTTCCCATTGACGCAAGCCCCAGGGAACCCCCCGGTAAAAGAATTTGACTGGCGCATTAATTTCGCCCTGCAACCCGAGAGCATCCTGTCGGTCCTGAGCATCCGCTTGGGGTAAGGTAAAATCACCAGCATTTGGCGCCATGTTCCAAATATTAGTGGTTTTAGTGGCTCGGATATTTGAGAACAGTCTCATATTGTCGGTAAGGTTGTACTCAATATTGTTCATAAAGCCAATAGTCGTCACTTCCGGACTAAAGGCCATGGTTGCACCATAATCATAGGTACATAGCAAATTGCCGTTTTCCTCTGCCGTTAGCTTGGGAGCATTGGGGTCACAGTTTGGATGTTGCTGCAGCTTAGCTCCTTCCGCCTCCTGAACATAGTTTGCTGGATAGGCGTAAATACTTAGCCCCTGCTGCGTCCACTCACGGTCGCGATAGAACGTTGGCTCAACATGGCGATAGTTTAGGGCCGTTAACGAACGAAAGTTATCGCCGCTGGCACCAGTGATATAAGCGAACTCAGTTTCGGTAGCACCATCAAGCCTTTGCGGTGTGCTTCCCCTTGCAAATATGGCGGATCCTGTTAGGTCTTTTCTAGTGATGATATTGACCACACCACCCGTGGCATCCGACCCATAAATCGCAGAGGCCGAATCCTTGAGGACCTCAATACGCTCTACGGCGGCCATGGGAATCGTGGACAAATCGACGACGCCCAGCCCAGCTTCATCTGGAAGTCTGCGACCATCAAGCAAGACGAGTGTGTTCTCGGCTCCGAGCCCGCGTAGGTTTACATTGGTGACGGTTCCACGCTCATCAGCAACGGCAGAGCTGCTATAAGACCCTTGAGACGAGATAGTCATATTCTGCATCATTTCGCTGACTGTAGAAAATCCGCTTTTTTCGATTTCTTCTCGATCGATGACTAGTATCGAAGATACACCTTCGACCTCTGTCCGTTTGATATGAGAGCCGGTTACCTGAATCCTTTCGACTTTGTTGGTTCCCGTTTCCTCTGCTGTCTGGCCAACCGCTGGAACGGTCAAAGCCCCAATACCCACCAATAATGATGGCACCCGTCGATTCATTGTCATCACCAATGACTCCTAAATATTTGGTTACTTTGCAAATTTAATTTTAAATTTCCTAGGTGATTGCTTATAGAAAGTCAATATAGAGAAGATAAAAGATAGAATAATTAGACAACTAAATGGAAGGGCGCGATTTCCAGGCAACACAATATCATACTGTATTTATTATTAAATTTCAGAACAGAAACAGACTTAAAAAACTTCAGCTAAGCAATCAAATTAGCCATTACCAATTGAAAAGATAAATTAATCGACAAATAAATTTTATCACTTAAACCAAGAATATTTTGCAAACTATCGAATAGTTTTATGCATCAAGTTTAGAATTATAGATCTCTGCTGAATAAACATCACCAACAAAACCTAAAGCAAACGACCCTACGGCGTTACGTTAAATGTTAGCGGCAACCAACCTGGATCTGGAGAATACATGATACCACTGGCAGAGGAATAGTATTGGTTTTGATTACCGGCATTGTCGTAAAGATCAATGGTCTGGAGATAGGCAAAACCAGCAGAAAATGTTGATGGAACTTCGAAATGCATACGATAGGAATCGCCACCAAGACTCTGACCATTACCGCAGACCCGCTTTTGAACATAGTAATAGTCTGCTATGGTCACACAAACCTTACTGATATCTAAACCCGAAGTAGCGTCTGAGCCATGGATAACCAGGTAAGCATCCTCTCCAATTCCATAGCTACTTGCTTCAAACGTCGCAGGGGTTGAGGTTAAGAAAGGGGAAACATCGTCGAGGGTGGCTCCAGATACAGTAACGGTGGGCATAGCGATTCCGGTGCCGTTAAAGTTGGTATCAGACCACATGCCAGCATAAAGGTTATGAGCATTACCTGCCCGATCGAAGGCGAATAGATCCGTCAATTTATAGGTATCGTTTTCCACCCATGGGTCAAAATCAACAGTGACCATATAGGTATTACCGGCGGATAACGTCAAGCCCCCACACTTTATGACATCACGTAAATTACTCATAGTCTCGAAGGTCGCACAGAACCCCTCCGGATCTATTCCTGCACCTCCCGTTTCTGTAATATCTACGGTCAACGTAATAGTCGAGGGTGCTGTCACAGTATTGGTGCTTATCGATACTGCGGTCATAGTAGGAGGCGTGGTATCAGACACAGAGCCAGAAAACTGAAAGGTCGGGACACTAAAGCCCGAGACCAAATCATCAACGTGATAATAGCTGTCCGCCGAGGCTTTCTCTTCAATGGTGGTGACATTCCCTGCCTGATCAAACACTTCGATCTTGGTATAATTATAGTTGATTCCATCCTTCAAATACCCAGGTAGGGTCACAAACGCTTGATAAGTGTTACCCGCAGCTGTTGGAGTGTAGCAACCGATATGCAAGGGCCAATTGCCTGCCTCCTCGTCAATGGTGACACAAAACTGCATCACCGTCCCTGAGTCTAGTGCTGTGATAGCCAAGACGCCTTGGGCCGTGCCACCACTTACCACAAACGGACCGGGCGCAAAACTTAATGCCGTAACCACAGGAGCTGTATTATCAACGCCGCCAGTCAGTGTTAGCAAAGGAGGTGTGATAGTAGGAGCCCCTGAATAAGCCGTGGGCGGTGTATTCGTATCAGCTTGCGCCGATGCAAATCGAAAAGAGCGATCTCTGAGGTCTATGCTATCCATAGCATAGATGCCGTCTTCAATATTGCTCGAAATCTTGAAGGTACCAGTAAAGCGATCACCCGAAACATGCATAACATCATCGAGGCAGAAATGTTGATGCAGCTCTCCAGTGGCCTGATTTTTAAGATCAAAGCATAGCGCAACGAATCTGTTATTCGGATCATAGCTTTCACCAGCATCAGCCACTTCGAAAACCATAGTATAACTGCCGTTTGCTATGATTGAGGAAGGTACCGTAACTATATCAGTAAGTAAAGGAGGCACGATATCAGGGTCGTGTCCAGCACCTGCCGTCATACTAAAGTAGAAATAGGGAACCGCCGTGACTTCACTTTGTGACTTGGTTCCTGTCGTGGCGTTATAAGTTGCCTTCCGATAGGTAGTCTCGCCATGATCATGAATGTAAATGATGTTCGAATTCCCTACCAGATCAAACACCTCCACGTAGGTCACCCAAAAGTTGGGAGGCGTTACATTAACGTAGTCGGGCACGGTAACGATTGCGTAAAGATCCCCGTTCGTTTTTTCTTTAATGGGTTGACAAATATTTTCGCTTGGAACACTCGTATTTGCCCAAGTGAACCCAAAGCATATTTTATCCAAACCGGTATCATCATTCGCATTCAAATCGATTTGGAATGTTCCAGGAGTCGTCACAGTAGCAGGAAAACTCACACTGATAACTTGAGGTGGATTTTCTTCGGGGCTACAGGTGGTGCAAGCGCCCACAGCCAACGAAAACGAATCTGTACGTAACACATCACCGTTAGGATACTTACACTCCACGTACAGGTCTAAATCAAGAGCACCTTCATCTTCTGTAAAATAGATTTTATGTTCGGCAGGACTGGAAAAGCTTTCAGAACCGGATTCTCCAGTGATCTTATTGAGACCATGGAGCACGCAGCTACCACCTTCAGGAAGTGCAGTAAAAATCTTAGCAGTTCGATCTATCTGATCACCTTCTGCTCGTCCAATAGCATTCAATGTCACAGAGTCAAATTCCTGGCTACCCGAGCGGCCATCGGCGAACTGACACTCTAGTAAACCCGAACCAGATACCGGCTCCAAGTACGTACTCAGGTCCACGACAAAGCTAGCTGATTCCGACGAAACCACATAGGGTTCAGGGATGCTAGAGTATTTGTTTTTGAAGGAAATCGTACATCCGGTCATCGCTACATCTGCTGTAATGTTTGCGCTAAGATTCAAAGTTCGATTGCTAATCTCTTTTTGGACCTTACCAATGATGATAGGGCTGCTCTTATCCAACTCTTTTTTCTTAGTCTTGGTTACGATAGGACAGCCGTTTTTAGCACTGAGCAACTCCTCCTCAGTTGCCGTACCTGCAGCGATTCGCTCCTTGACGGTGTCACGGGCTATCTCTAAGTCAGTATAAAAATTGGCCGAGATTCTCACCGGCTGATAAGCGCCAAAAAACTCCTTTTCTAGAGTTAAAATGTTCTGACCTCGTTCGCCGTTGTAACTGATTTCAAATTCATCTTCCAAGATGAACTGCTCTTTACAAGCTGTGCCTCCAGACGAACTAATTCGCAATTTAACGGCATTAGGCTCTGTGTTTTGAGTGAGTGAGAAGGTGGAAGAATCGGATAGGGGGATTTGGATCGTCATTGGAGTTAAAAGTTTTTCCAAGCCAGCGTCGTTGGTTACACCAACGGCAGCATAATTTGCATATTCTACTTCCTCACCACTTTGAAGTGAGGTAATAGCCACAGTCTCTTCGATACTAACAGTCATATCCACAGTCAACGCACCCGGTGGAATCGATAGAGATGCCCCCTCAATAGACGATCCTTCTGGAACCGTTACTTTTTGGGTAACCGTAGAGTTTTTGGATACAGATGCTTGAACCGATTCGCCAACTAATTTGACTTGAATCTCTTCAACGGTCTCGGTCTCAGTGACCTCTTGTTCGAAAAAGCCTTCGCCAGGAAAGCAGCCTACGATAAAGCAAGCCGCCATCACAATCGTTACATGAGGTAAACCTTTTAACACGATATATAATCTCCTACTTTCCCCTTCTGCAGTATGCGATCGGCAATTCTGACTATATTGTTAAAATATGTTTTTATATGACTGTTTACAGATATTTACAGAATTATTTAAGAGCCTGACAGTTGTGGTTTGAGAGGGTTTTCATCGCATCACGGCTAGTGGGAAGGGGTTGGCTAGTATCGATATTGATTTATTACATGCCGTAAGGAACTTCAAAGCCAAAGCGTCTGAGAGCCTCGACCGTAATGGAAAAATTTGGGAGTAAATCTAGGGAGCGAAAAAAATTATGCATGGCATTCACGCGATTTCCCATGCGCGCTTCGCAAATACCTAGATTATAGTACAACTTTGCCTTTGCCTCCCTCTCAGACGCAAACATCAAAGCAATGGAGTAAAACTCGCTACCCTCTTTATACTGACCAAGTTGGGTCGATTGAAGGGCCAGACGGTTTAGGCAAAACCCTAAACCATTGGTTAACTGGGTGATCTGAGCGGGCGTAAATCGCCCTCGAACGAAATTTATGATCTCGATCAGGGATCGGTTTAAGGGCGACTCAGGGTCTTCGGATCGAATCGCATCAAAGTAGACCATGCCTCGATCAAATTGACCGTTATGAAAGTCTAGAAGACCCAAAATGACCTTACGCTCCATATTCTGATCACAGATTTCATTGGCTCGTTCAAAAGTCTCTTGAGCCTTCTCATACTGCCCCATTAAAAGCTGTGTCAAACCAAGTTGATGCCATAGCAAGGACCGTGAGCGGTGAACTTTTAAGGAGTTTGTGATGATTTGTCTAGCCTGGTCGTAGGCATGAAGATTACGAAGGATATCAGCTACCATGGATACCCCTTTGGGGTTTTGCCCATAGTTTTGTAGCCAACCGTTGAGAACATCCATCGGTCGCGAGACATTATGATCGAATGACTCAAAATAGAGCTCATCAGCTTTTTTCGAAATCACGCCAAAATCAAATCGATCTCGCAAGACCTCTTTAGCTACCTTCATCAACACGCTGTCGTCAAAAGGCTTTTCTAACCAAGCCGAAAAGAAAAAATCATTGATAAGGCTGATTCCATCCTCATCCAGAAATCCTGACACAACGATAACAGGAATATGTCTAAAATCTTTAGTCATTCTTAGACGATTAAATATTTGCTTGCCCTCAAGGCTAGGCAGCTTCCAGTCCAGAATGATTAGGTCAAACTTTGTCTCAAAAAGTTCATTCCAACCAGCCTGCCCATCGTGAAAGCAGTAAACATCGTGAATACCATAATCGCGAAAGCTCATTTTGATTAGGCTTTGGACCGACTGATCGTCTTCGATCACCAAAACCTTCTTGGGTAGGTACTGCTCCAGAGCATTTCGTGAACTAGGCTCGACCATTAAGCGACCTCATCATCCCTGTTTTGAAATCGAGCATCTTTTAAGGAAATAGAATTGGCAATCAGATTAATAGCCGTGTCCCATTCAGTAGGCACGACTTTAAGCACAAACCTATCTCCGTTAAAAACATAATGAGAGGTGACCGACTGCCTGGTGAGCTCATCGACAGCTATGATGGCCTCTTCTTCTGTTGCAAAAGACTTGATTTTGACGAACATAAACGCCCTCCTTGGTCAGTCATCGGCTATCATCGATGAATATTAAGAAAAATCTACTGAATATTATTTTTCCCAAAAATAAACCTGAAACGGAGTCGCTATTTTTGGGGGCTTAACACCTGACGAATGGAGAACGATCCTGGAAAACGATCCCCCTCTAGGTGTCGGATTTTTAGACAGTGCCTTAATCTTATCGATGGTAAAATTCGCCACTTAATTTACAACTCTTTGTAAATATTAACATTAATATAGGATATTTTTGGTCTGCGAATTGCTTGTATTTCATCGTTAGTGACATATACCCCGCTGAAGGAAATTGTTATGGAACGTTGTAGTAGTATGAACAAGTCGTTATTATTTTTGAGCGCGTTGACCTTAGTCAACATTGGATGTGCCGAAGACAAAGGATTCAAAGGTGGTGTTGCCAAAACTCAGCCTAAAGAAGCCGAGGTCATAAAGCCCGAACCTACGAAGGCTCCGTTTTCTGAGGTTTTCAACCTCAACACTCAGCAGAGTGAGCTCGATATCGTATGGGTCATTGATAATAGTGGATCCATGAGAGAAGAGGCTGATCAAGTTCGTCGCAACTTTGACAACTTTATTGACTCTGTTGGGGAAGATACCAATCTTAAACTTGCCTTGATTTCACAAACAGATACTATTTTTGGTCCTGACACGACTGTGACATTATCAGATGAGCATGTCGCCAACGGCCATAAGCAAGTGAATATTCCTGTTGGCAGTACAAATGCCTTAGCCATCACAGCTGCCGCCAGCTGTGACGCCAGCCAGACCAATATTGACTTTAATAGCAACGATATTCTTGCTGAGATCGATGGAACCTCAGAAATCTGCGGACTTTCAGAATTTTCCTACTCTCAAGACTTTATCGACCGAAATTTCGGCCGTCAGGCTTATTATATGGAAAGCCCAGGATTGATCGAGAATGCCAAAGGAACTCTTGCAGGCTTTTTCCGTCCCAATGCCACCAGGGCCTATGTTTTTGTCACTGATGACAATGCCCATACGGTTGACCAAGAGGTCTTCTTAAAAATGATCAAAAACAATAGTCCTGAGCTTGAGCCAATTATCTATGCTTTCCGCGGCGACACTTCCACAGGAACATGTTCAGTGGCTAACAAAGGCACAGCCTACGAAAACCTTTCGTCTCAAACAAAGGGAGAGGTTTTTGATATCTGTAAAGACGACTGGAGTGAGCACTTCAGTACTTTAAGTAAGTCCATTGTCACTAAGACTAATAATAAATTCACTTTGAAGCACAGCCCTATCCCAGGATCACTGGTGGTTAAGGTTGCTGGAAATGAAATCGACGAAGCAAGCTACGAGCTTTCCGGACTTAATCTAACAATCAATGAGTCGGAGCTTGGAGAGGCTGACGCTACAGTTCGGGTGAATTACGACTACGAAAAAGAGTAAAAAGCAAAGAGTTAAATGCAAACGGTGTTCATACTCTAGGAAAATAAAAAGGGCTGATACGTAGCTATCAGCCCTTAACTAATTCTATATTATAGTCTACCTGTTCATTATCTCATGAACAATAGCTCTTCAAACTTAGGTAGTGGCCACTTAGAATCAGGAACCAAAACCTCAAGTTCGCTACAGTATCCTGCAAGCTCTTCGCTCATCGGGAACAACTCTTGAACAATATAGCGCGCGCAGTCTGACTCTTCAGTAGGCATATCAGCTAGCTTGCTTCTCATAGCCTTAGCGTGGTTGAACACATTAGCAAGAGTATTGTCGACTAGCTCGTAGATTTCTCTCTCGCCGTCAGTCTTCATGCCGATATCCTCAGTGGCCCGGATGCCTACGGCTATATCTTTCTTGTACTCTAACCCTACAGGAATGATCGACTGGTGAGTGATATTCAAAAGAGTGTTGAGTTCAATCGTTCTTAGACCGTTGTAGCGTTCAATCAGAACATTGTAGCGCATATCAAGTTCACGCTCGTTCATAACGTCGCCGTCAACAAGAAACTTTGTGAGCTGTGTGTCTTGTAAGACAGCAAGGGCATCAGGAGTCGTACGTAGGTGAGGGAGTCCTCTAGTTTCTGCTTCAGCAACCCACTCGTCAGAGTAGCCATCGCCATTGAAGACCACTTTCTGAGAAAGCTGGGCGTCTCTTACGATCAAATTGAATAGCGCTTCCTCTTTGCCTTCACCTTTAGCAAGTGCTGACTCAACATAATCTGCAGCATCTTTGAAAGCTGTTGCAACAGCCGCGTTCAAGATACTAACCGGTAAGTTGACAGGCATGGTAGCACCAACCGCACGGAATTCAAATTTGTTGCCAGTAAAGGCAAAAGGAGACGTCCGGTTACGGTCGGTATTATCTTTCATTAGGTTCATAAGTTGGGTAGCACCAACGTCCATCAAGACCTTACTTTTGCTTTCTGAAAGGCTTTTGCCTTCGACAAGTTGCTCGAAGATCTCTGCAAGGGCGTCACCCAAGAATACAGAAATGATCGCAGGAGGAGCTTCGTTAGCCCCTAGTCTGTGATCGTTCCCGACAGAAGCAATCGACATTCTCAAAGCAGCAGAGTGATCATAAACCGCTTTTAGAACGATGGACACACTTGCCAAGAAAGAGAGGTTATGGGCTGGATCCAATCCTGGTTCAAGTTTGTTGCGACCTTTGTCGTCAGTAATTGACCAGTTCACGTGCTTACCGGAACCGTTGATTCCAGCAAAGGGCTTCTCGTGAAGCATGGCCACAAAGCTATGCTTTTCAGCTACGTTTTTGATAGTCGCCATAACGAGTTGGTTTTGATCGGCAGCAACGTTTGCTTCGCAGAAAATGGGAGCGATCTCAAATTGTCCTGGCGCTACTTCGTTGTGTCGAGTTTTTGCAGGAATCCCAAGCTTGTATAGCTCATGATCAAGTTCCTGCATAAAGGCCATCACACGAGACGGAATAATACCGAAGTAGTGATCATCCAATTGCTGATTCTTCGTGGAAGCTGCACCAAAAACGGTACGGCCAGTCATAAGAAGGTCTGGACGCGCGTGATGCAAAGCCTTATCCACTAGAAAGTACTCTTGCTCACAGCCGACAGACGTGTGAACCGATTTTACGTCTTCACCAATGAGGTTATAGAAACGAGAGGCTTCTTTAGAAAGATAGCTCAAACTCTTAAGTAGTGGAGTTTTATTATCGAGAGATTCGCCTGTATATGAGATGAAGGCTGTAGGAATACACAGGGTTTTACCATTAGCGCTTTCCATAATAAACATGGGAGATGAAAGGTCCCAGGTCGTATAGCCCCTAGCTTCGAAGGTCGACCGAGCACCGCCGTTGGGAAAGGAAGACGCGTCCGGCTCGCCTTGCATCAATTGAGATACAGTAAGTTTTTCAATGGGTTTTGAGTCTTCGAAAGAAAGAAACGCGTCATGCTTTTCTGCAGTTCCACCTGTTAAAGGCTGGAACCAATGACAAAAATGACTACAGCCTTTGCTGATAGCCCAATTGGTCACAGCTGCCGCGATCACCTCTACCTTGTCTTTACTAAGAGCTTGCCGGGAATGGATAAATTCCTTAACTTCTTTTCTGATAGCTTTGGGAATCACAGAAGCTTTGGTAGCATCGAAGGCGTTATCTCCGAAGTACTCGCTGACTGGGATAGGGTTTCCATTGGCATCAAGGGTCGGTTGAAACGTGCGGACTGTGCGGCCTATAGCCTGTCTTTTTGCATTACTACGATCTTCCAATGTCGACATAAAAATCTCCTAAGTTTATTCACCTGTATTGGATTGTTTAGAGAGCAAGGGCCGTCATTTTAAGCACAAGAAGCATAGCGACCCACGAGCGAAAGTCAAGAAAGGAACCCCAAATTTATGACTACATTTTCGTATGATTTTAGACATCCATTCGACATTATTGTATTAACTGGGGCCGGAATATCAGCCAAATCTGGCATAGCGACATTTCGAGATAGTGGAGGGCTTTGGGAGAATCACAAAATTGAAGATGTCTGCACACCAAATGGCTTCGAGAAAAACCCCGCTTTGGTCTACCAATTTTACAACCAAAGGCGGCGCCAACTCCTCGATCCTAAGATCCAACCAAACCCTGCTCATAGGGCCTTGACTCACCTAGGCCAGGCCGTGCGAACACTTATCGTCACTCAGAATGTGGACGATCTTCATGAAAGAGCCGACAACCAAAACGTGGTTCACATCCACGGCGAGCTGCTACAGGCCCGATGCACAGCCTGTCATGCTGTGCATGAAGTCAAAGAGGACTTCGACGCGGAATCGGTCTGCTCTCACTGCCAGACCAAAGGAAGTCTCAGACCAAATATCGTCTGGTTTGGCGAAATGCCCATGCACCTAGCATCCATCTATCAAGCCTTAGCCCAATGCAAGGCCTTCATTGCTATCGGAACCTCAGGACAGGTTTATCCAGCAGCAGGGTTTGTCGCCGAGGTTTCTCCCGGCTGTATCACCTATGAAGTCAATCAGGTGGAAAGTGAGTTTTCCAGACAGTTTCAAAATCAGTCTCTAGGCCCTGCTTCCATCAAAGTCCCTGAGTTGGTGGAGCATCTGATCGATACCTTTGGAAACTGAAGAAGCACTTTATGAGACGGGGATAGAATACCCTCTGACAGTCAGAGCCCGATGGTCTGGCCGCAGGGCCAGATTTGTTTGTAGTGGATGAAGCCTTAAGCGATGATTAGTCATACACATTAACTGGCTGGCCAACAGTTATGGCCTCCGCAGCAATTGCCGATTCCTTCCTGCCTTTATCAACAATTTTTAACCCCAAATTTAAATATCTTAGCCAGCCTCCCGCTAAGATAAATGAAGCAACTTTTAGAAGACGCAAAAAGAAACCGATAAGGCCTTCAGCTTTTGAGAGACACACGATATTAGGAGGTTTGACTGTGACAAAAATAAAGTTCTTTCTGTTCGGAGTCTGCGCGCTTTCCTTGACCAACGCTAATGCCAACACTTTACAAAGTCAGAGATTAGAGACAGCCTCGAAGACTTTAGCGGGTGAGTTGATCGATAAACTTGATAGTGAGCTGAATGTAAAACGAGAGGCCTACATTCAACAACAAATCGATAAGCTTCCCATGCCCTTCAAGTCTCAGCAGAGGACGTTAGTCGAGAAACAAAAACCTGAAGACGATAAGAATCAAGCGAAAAGAAAAGTCGACGCTTTTATTTAACGCGCCTTTACTCCTTTAGACCACCGGTCCCTGACATCCCATCAAAGGAATCAGGGACTAGCTAATGCGATAAGGCTTATAACTCTCCTAAACCAATTCTCTTGACCGTACAGGACTTAGTTTTTGGAAATGAGCTTTTGTAGCTGCTCCTCCATACGAGAAAGCCGCTCATTCATCTCTTTAATTTGGGTCTCAGCCGGAGCCTCGTCAGTATGGTAGTCCGCTAAAAACCTCTTTACAAATGTCGCTGTGAACCCCACAAAACAAGTGGCACCGCCTATCATCAGAGATATCGCCATAATCCGCCCTAAATTTGTCACTGGCCAAATATCACCATAACCAACCGTCGTCACGGTAACAAAGGCCCACCATAAGGCGTCAATGTAAGAGTCTACGTGAGGATTGACCGCCTCCTCTGCCATGTAGAATAGTCCGGCCGCAGGGAACAGAATAATATTGCCAGCGATAATAAAGGTAAACACCTGACTGCTAAAAAAGGTTCTGATGATCGATAAAAAAAACTCGGCCAGGTTGTCCGAAAAGACCCGCAAACCAAACCCTCCATTTGTTTTCAACGGTACTACACTATAGCAGCATTACTGCTGTCTGCAACGGGATGGTTAAGGATGTCTAGATCGTCAGCCGGCTGTTTTTTCGTTGGGCAACTGAGTCGAATCAAGATAATCTATGCATTCACTGTTTCTTCAAATTAATTTTTTTTGCGAGGTCGGTTATGTCTGAGTCAATAGAAATGAATGAAGCCGAAGGTGCTCAAGATCTTCCGTCTATGGATCCTGAGAGTTTTGTGGAATCGGCATTAGCGTTCCCATGCTTTGCCGATGCAGCCAGTAGCGACGAGACGAGCGAAGCTCTGTTCGATGTGATCATTAATGCCTATCGTGACGACAATCTTACTGAAGAGCAAGATCAAGTGGTCGAGCTATTGTTTCACTTAAACAACGGCGCGACTCCTTTTAACCTCAAACGAGCCCTAGAAATTTGGACCCCAGAAGACCTCGACGCATTTTGGTATAGCATTGCCCCAGAAGAGGATGGTGAGCCCGCTACGGACAGTTAATCCGAAGTCACCCAGGAATGTCTTGTCATTTTTGGGATTATAGGGAAAAAGAATAGAACGTCATGAGGGCTTCCTGCCATTGGCAGTGAGTCCTCTGTGGTACTAGCTAGATTTATTTTTGACTGAACGGCAAAGGAACCATAATGAAGTATAAAGTGACTCAAACCTTTCATAAGGTCGCAGGGTTTAGCCTGCTAGCCTTGGCAATAGCCTGCGGCGATGCCGCGGACCCCGAAGCGGTGACCCGCGATGATTTAAAATCACCAAGCGCATTGAAGATTGTTGACAAAGGTAACGGCAGCATCGACTTGCGTTGGTCGACAGCCAATTTCGAAGACGACTTCGAAGGCTATAACGTATATGGCGCCGTTGTAACGGATGCTGATCTCACAGAATTCGGCATCACTAAGGGTGAGCCTATCCAGCTCCTAGATGCTAATGGTGACGCGGTGGAAGCTGCCAGAACGATTCTGGCTAACTTTTCCTACCAGGCCACCAATCAATATGCCTTACCCGGCACTGCAGACAATGCCGAAGCGGAGTATAATCTCGAAGATAAGAAGTTCTCTGCTCTGCCTTACCATAAACTACGGACCGCCACAAAAGAGGCGAACTTGCCAACCTGTATTCCTATCGACGGCGGCATCTGTGACCCCACCGGAACCGTCAAGCAAGAAACCGAGGCTAGCGCTATCACATCCATCGGCAATATTTCCTACTCGTTGCCAGAAACCCTAGCTATAGGCAGCCAAGTCTGCTTTTTCGTCTTTGCTGTTCAAGACGAAGGTGAGGAAATCTCGCAAAGCTCTACCGATGTGGCCTGTATTGTTCCTAAGTATGCGACTGCTGTTACTACCAGTGCAGGTATCACTTCAGGTAACCAAATAGCCCTACCACTGTTTGCGACCCTTAGGTCAGCCTGCGCTACGGATGGCTGCCCGGAGATCGCCACAACGGTTTCAGCAGCGGCAATCAGTGCAACAACGACAGACAGAACGGTTCAATTCGAAAAATTCAATAACAACGACAACCTGACTTTCGCAACTGGCCAAAATGCGGTTATTTTATCATTTGGTTACTTCGAAAATGGGTTTGCCGACGACAATTTTGTCAATTTGGTACAGAGCGCGCCTAACCTAAGTGGATTTGATGCAACGGCAATTAGCCAAGGCGGAGGTTACAGCCAGCCTGGACAGTCTATCGTAGTCGAGAAAAATCATATTTACGTCATTGCCAATGCCGCTGCAGATAGTGCCACGCCAGCCGATGCCGATTTTTACTATGATTGGATTTATGTCTCTGAGGCAGCATGCCCCGACACATCATGCAATGTTTCCTATCAACTACTTCTGTCTGCCAACCCAAACACACCAGGTCGCTAAGGAGACTGCCATGATACCAACCATTAGAACAAAACAGCTGATACCTACGCTAACGTTTTCCATTGTTTTAGGCCTGGGATTATCCTGCGCCGATGGCGCTGACCCTGACATCGCCGAACGTGACGATCTATCGCCACCACTTAACCTCACCACCGTTACCGGTAGCGAATCCATCGAACTACGTTGGAATGCTCAAAACTTCGAAGACGAGCTGCAGGGCTATCACGTCTATATGATCGAGGGAAAGTCCATAGCGAATATCGCCGCCGATTCCGCTAACCTTCCTCAATACCCTCAAGACAGTTACAACCAAGAGGCAACACTTCGCGAAGCCTCGATCCCCCGCTGCGAGGACAACAACAGTTTCTTCGGCTTATTTGGCATCACCGCAAACACGAGCGAGAGCTGTGGCGGCGGGCTGTTTGTGACCCAGGCCACCGAAGATACCGACGATGGAGAGGGGACACCGATCACAGCAAAGCAAGTTTGCTACGATCCTGCTGCTCCCGATACGAATCTGGGTAACGAAAACATCTCCGTGGCAAAAGACGCCAGCAGTGAATTCAAAGACGGTGAGGGTATCCAACGTTGCCTTATCAAAGGCCTTACTAACGGAACTGATTACACGTTCCTAGTGGTCGCTGTACTGGGCAGTGATTTCGACGAGATCAGCTGGTCGTCTAATTTAGCTGACGACACACCGGCACCTGTCCTGTTAAGCCAAGATGTAGCTTATGTTACGAGTCAATATCAGGCGATCACTTTGGATCCAGTGAACTTTACTGCAACTCTAGGAACTAGTACCCCCTGTCCTGCTTCCAGTCTATGTGATGTCACTAAGGCGAATAGCCTAACTGATGTCCCTTACAATATCTACGTTGCTAGAGACGACGGAGCGTTGTTCCCACAACGCCTTTTGGTATCAACTGCGGCCACGAGCCGCATCAAACTTCTCGGCCGTGGACCTATGACGACTGATCCCTTGCAGGCTGCCGGCACCATATCCACTAGGATTCCAGGAGATCAAGCTGTGGCTGACGGCGACTCCTATTACGACTCGGGAACCGTAGTGGCAGTCTATGAAAACTCAGTATTTGATTTTCAAATAACAGACACAAACGGAGTGGCACGTTTCGGCAAGATCATCCTACACGGATTTAGCTATGCCTCTACAAGCACGGACGCCAACGTCACGGTAAAAACCGAAGTCGTCATGCAAACCGCTGCAAATAATGTGAATTATCTCACGGAACTCTAAACCCCACTTACCGTCACTCATCCAAATGGATGAGTGAATACCGTCCCAACAGCTTAGCTATGTAATTATATTACGGATAAGAAGTCTTAACCCCACCATGAATAGTCTTTACAAATTATTTTTCCTCCGCTACTTGTAATTTTGCTACATTTTTAAATTGACATAGACAGTCGATGATTTATATTGGCGGCCTACAACGAACTTTGGAGTACCAACTTATGAAAAAGACTGTTTTCAGCTTCTTGCTATTAGCAAGCTCAACCCTAGCTAGCGCTCAATTCACGGGCAAAGTCGACCCAGCATTTCCTGGTGTTGAACTAGACGGCGTCGCACTAACTTCCTCTAATGGAACAGAAGTCAGCGTTTCCGCTAACTTAGTTTATGCCGGACGCCCTGATGGTTTCTATCGTCAGTTTTTGTCTAATCTTTCAGCTACGGTCATTCCCGCTGAAGGCGAAGCTTTGACAGTCACTTTCATCAACGATTGCCTTAACTATGATGGCGATGCCTTTACAGCAGCCATCACCTGCGATGTCGTTGATTCTGTTGCCACTTTAAGCCGCGAGACCTGCAGCTACTTCGAACCAGAAAGCCACATCAACTTCAATTTTTTCAATAACGAGCGCCTATACCAGAACGGTCGCACCGGTTACTACCAGGCACAACGATGCCAACTTAAGATGGCCATCGATACTACGGCCGGCTGGCTCGTAGATCCAATCAACGGTAGCCACGACTTCTTAGTTGACTTTGATGCTTACTACTCTGTGGAAGCAGACTACTTGCGAAACTAAGTAAGTCGAATAAATACATCATCCCCAGTTGTAAAAGATGGGGATGAGCCCTTCACTTTGATTACGATTCATACTGAAAATCCAATCCACAATCTGTTTAGTCGATTCAACTTCAGTGTTCCATAAATAACAGAAACGAAATAGACTTGCCCATTTCAGTCCTACACGCTCTTATATTGGGAACCTACAAATATGAACATCAGATGTAGTGAAGACGAAAAATCTTTTATCGAATTCATTCCCTCTGACTTTCTAGAAGCCAATGGGTCAAGGAGCTACGAATTTACAATAGACGCAAGCTCTTACGGTTTTTCTGCCAAGTGTTCAAAGATTTGGTTGGAAGAATCTGAGATCGTAAAGTTTATAAATCACAGTAAGAACATCTTTCATTCAGGTAAGGGGTCCTCACCTCTTTCCGCGATTTCAGAATTCGAAATGAGCTTAGTTGCAGTCGATCAAGTTGGACATCTAGCTTTTATCGCCAGTTTCATGGACTTGGTAAGCAAAAATCAAGCTATCATTCATGTCCCAGTCAACACACAAAAAGCAATCGACTTTTGTACTGAACTAAATCGATTGATAAACCTCGACTAAAGTAATTCTTATTAGAGGAGTTGTAAATCGAGCTACCAGATTCGATTTTTCGATACCGATCATTCCCGATAAGCCGTTGCCACGGGAAACGCCTGAAAGCTCAATCTCACCAAGCTATCAGCATCCTTACTAACCAGCTTGATGGAGCGCTCTTCCATAAATATTTTTATTTCGCTTAAGACTTGTTGGTATTGCTCTTTGGCGACGGGAATCGTAGCGCTAAAGAAGTTGGCCAACTCTTTATTATCATACCAATGATCAATCTGCTGATGAGTATCGGAGATAACATCCTTGAGATAATTCACGTGAGAAAAATCTTCACTATCGTTGATATGAAAGGATAAGTTCGCCTCCCTAATCGTCCCTTGGTCATCGATCGTCACAAGACCTTCTTGCAATAGTAAGGCGACACTCTTCTCAACGTCCAAAGCTTTCGCCCTACCGAAAAAGTCTTTTAAACAGCGTAGGGTGGCTCCTTGATTCTTTTTCAACCCTAAGGCAGCGAATACGTCAAGCGCAAAGGCACGATTGGCAAAGCGACTAGAGAGTCGATGGATATCGGAATGGCTAATCCTCTGCCTTAGAATTTCAATGTCTTGGGACAGTCTATTTTCGTCGTCGAGACTTTTTTGCTTACGTGCTTGATCACGATCTAATAGTAAATGAAAGAGTATGCTTTGTTTCTCATCAAACGAAAAATAGGATTTCGTTGCCTCCCAGTATTTTTGATTCAGTATTTTCTTGCCCTTCATGACATCCGAAAGATAACCTGTGGACGGAATGCCGATGGACCGGCAAATCGCACCTAAAGATGTTTTTCGCTCTCTCTTCTTCATGAGATAGAGCTCACGTAGGAGCTCACCAGATGAACCTACAGTATCAATAATCGTATCGATATTAGGCGATGATACATTCATACCTGTCATCACTCTGCGTTTTGCTTGGAGCCGGTACTTACGATAATCAGCCCCTTTTGCGAGTGAGAGGGTTCCCCATTCAACGGCCGAAACATAGGAACCCCGTGATCTTCCATCTGGAATCCTTCAATGATCAATTCAAGGCGGATCACTTTTTGTTCGTCACCATCACAGTAATATTGCTGTCCACAGGCAAATATGGGAGTCGGCATGATATGAGCTAGTGTTTTTTTACGGCAGAAGATGCCTTTATCATCGTTCTGGATAGTACAGTCCGTCCCATCTTCATTACAGAACTCCTCGACAGCTCCTAAACCATAGGTCAGATCTGTATAAGTTTGGTGAGCATCTTTTCCCAAGATGATCTCTTGCTCGGTCCGGCAAGAGTCGGCTAGCCCGGTTTCATCAACCAATAATAGACCATCAGTCTCGCCAACAATAGGAATACCCTTAGGCTTGGCTTTCAGAGTGATTTGGTTTTTTCCCTTGCTTGCGAAGAACTTAGCGCTATCGTAGGAAAAAAATGTCTGCACTTGCTTTCGCAGAATCGGGCCAAAGTCAACCCGATCTCGGAGCGCCCTATCGCTCTCAGCTAGTGGCCTGGCCATAGTAGTACTCGCCATAATGGCCAAGCCAAAAACTATCGAAGATTTAAACCAATGATTCTTTTTCATCTCTTACTCCCTATCACATAGTTAATAAGAGCTATCTAGCACTATCAAGCGAGGCACGCAGAGAAAATGCCGTGTCTCGGCAGATTTTACTCCCAGCATGCGGCTTCTGGAGAGCAAACACATTAACTAACGATTTTTATGGGATCGTAACAAAGAGAAGGACACAAAACTGTCTTAAAAGACTAGCAGCAAAGCAAGGGAAGCGCGGGGCAAAGCCTTGTCTGATCAATAGCAAGAAACGACTCAATGGAGAGAGACTCTATCAAGTCGTTTCAGCATACTTATCTAACAGGATAATCCATGCAACCAAGATCGTCTGCAAAGCAGAGGCTCACCGTATCCGGAGCAAAGGGCCCCTCAACGATAAAGTTAATCTTGGTCGAAAGGCGACTGGGTAAAGTCATCCGTTTACCAACCACATGCTCTCGGTAAGCGTAGGTGGTGGCGTTTCCGTACTGAGCCTGTCTATGGCTTTCAGAAATATCAGATCCTGCATTGTAGCCATCAGCGCCCGCCACCGCAACGCTACCTGCAGTCATCAAGGAAGAGTCACCAGATAAAATAGCCACAATTCCGAGCCCAATAACTGCCAAAGTCCCCATCTTTCGGTTATGAATATCGGTCTTGCGCCGGTCTTCTATGGCATCTGTTATGGATTCGGCATCGTCTTGGGACACTAGACTTAGTTCTGGATTTGGTACGCTGATGTCAGAGATACGAAACCGGATCGTTTCATCCACGGTATTTTCTAGTGTACAGGTAACCCCATAAAATTCATCGATATCAACAGTTTCACTTAGTGCACAACTCGCATCCACACCCACAACCGGGGATTCTACTGGAGGGTTGATATGTGTTGATACACAGCCCGTGGCAAGGGTAGCCCCTATTATAGTCATAAGCCATTGGTTAGAAAAGCTTTTCATAGAACGATTCCATAGCAATTGGAGGCAGCATAGCCTCGCTCACCTTATGCATCCTCCGATCCAATGGTAAGGCCATAAAAAGATTTGATTTATATTAGGTTGCGAGAGCTATGCAGGCCACAAACGTGTGAAAAAAGTTACGGATCACAGGTTTACTTTGTTGCAAATAGTCCATGGTAGGAATGTACGTCTCGTCTTGACCCTTGGCAAAATCTGACCATATTGAGGTACTTGGACGAATTCCCTACATCGACGCAAGCCACATTTTTCTGCGTTACATAGGTCTAAAACTGTGACTGTGCTAAATTTGTATCAGGTCTGAGGTTTTTTTCTGGAATCGACCTTCCAGAGAATGGACTTAGATAGACTGTCTCTATATTGAGAACCGCTAAGCTTAGAGGCAGTTTTCTCTCCGCCATAACTAGAGAGAAAACTGCCCCATCTTTTACTCTAACTCGTAATAACCAAATCAAGTCTATCTGTATTGCTCAATGATGTCGTCACTCGCCTTCTCGCTAACCAGATAGATGGGCAAGGCGATAAACAAGCCAGGTATCTTTGGAAATACAGAGGCGTCCACAACTCGCAACCCCTCTATTCCTCTGACGCGAAATTTGCTATCTAAAACAGCCATAGGATCGTTGTCGGCGCCAATGGGACAAGTGCATGAAGCGTGATGCCCCCAGTACTCTGTTTTGATGTAGGTTTCAATTTCTGAGTCGCTAGCTACAGAGTCTCCTGGCATAAATTCAGACGTGACCAAATCCTGAGCACGTACCATGGTTTCCCTAGCAAGCTTGACTCCCTCAACCATCCCCTTGAGATCGTCTCCACTAGTATCATTGCTTTCGTCGTAATAATTAAAGTTAATCTCAGGCATTTCTAGTGGGTCGACACTTTTCAGAGTTACGGTACCTGCCGTATTGTTAGTATGCCCCTTAAGCACTAGCCAGCTATATTTATCGGCCTCAGACACCGAAACCTTGGAATAGTCTTCGTAGTAACCATCAAATCGGCTTGGAATACCAAAGACAAACAAATCGGGACTTCCACCCTTGCGTTTAGCCTCTTTAGTTTTCTTCATGATTCCGATTCCGCTACCATTGGTCGCATAAATGGATCCTTTGCCTCCAGATTCAAAAAGATCGTCCAAACAAGGATCTCCTGGTTGGCCAAAGGTACAGTCATCTGCAAGGGAGAGAGGCTCTTTCATCTGACTGATCACAGGGACCTCATACCTGTCTTGCAAGTTGGTCCCCACCCCAGGCAAATCTTGTCTAACCGG
This sequence comes from Pseudobacteriovorax sp., assembly GCA_013215145.1. GTDB lineage: Bacteria > Bdellovibrionota_B > Oligoflexia > Oligoflexales > Oligoflexaceae > DT-89. The sequence continues at coordinate 108,330 of JABSRP010000022.1, read as the reverse complement.
TATAGAAAAGGTCTCTAATTCCTTCCTTGGTCCGATTCCAGAAAGCTTCAACAACTGTGGCGTATTGAAGGCTCCCGAACTGAGTATCACCTCATATCTAGCTTTGACGATCTGCTTGGGATACCTCTTGCTATCGACACCAGTCGCATATCTCCTCTCAGCTTTGTAGAGTTTTTTACCCTGCATAAACTCGACGCCAGTGACGCGTCTTGCATCATCACCCTCATCGCCAGCAAAGACTAATTTGCTTACGAAGGCATCGGTTTGTATGGTTAGGTTTGCATAGGTCTCTTCAGCCGCAAGCAGGTGATTTCTCACGCCACCTCGAAGACCATGAGGCGCTTTCACACCTTTTTGGGTATCTTTTGGGTTTCCGATTGCCATGGGTACTTGAAAAATACCCTCCTCTTTTCCCAAGATCGAAAACAAAGCGTTAGGATCTAGAATCTTATCGCTATCAGTGATATCTCCCAGATTTTTGATCACAGAGCCCAGACCTTGAGAGCGGATTGCTGACAGAATGATCTGAACAAGCTTTGGTGCTTGAGACAACAAACTGAAATCCGAAAGCTTGACTGGAAGCCATGTCTCGACTCGTTTCATATACTTAAAAATCATCCCTGGAGCGTTGGGACTAGTCCCATCAAAATCAAAGGAGCGCCAGCTTTCGTCACCTGTAATATCGGCGATATAATCAAAGTCTTCCCGGTGTGGTAGCAGGGTCACCATAGCATTGACGGCGGTGCTACCACCGATAGTAGAGCCACGAGGATAATAAACGCCGCCTGAAGGAGACCACTTAGCCTCTCCAGGCTGGTAATGCTTCCGCTCAGAGGCTTGCCTTTTTGGGTCTTGATAATGGTTGGTATAGAAGGCCCAAGATAGCTGCTCATCTTCGGATGCCACGGTATGAAACAAGGGAACTTCACGCACAATGTTATCGTTATCGCGGCTACCTGCTTCAAGCACCAGTACCGAAAAACCAGCCTTTGCTAAGTTGACAGCTAGCGGGCCGCCACCAGCACCTGAGCCGACAATCACAAAATCATACTCGCTGGCCACGGGCTGATCGTTACCTTTTAACGTAGCACTACCCGTTAGACCCACAGCGGCGGCACCGGCTGCTCCTTTCGCAAAACTTCTACGAGAAAACTTGCTTGCGGACTTGTCAGATTTTTTCCCTACCAACGATTCGCCCTCCTCAACGGCTAACAATAGTTACTTAGCCTTAGATTTTGACTGAAAAAATTTTTCAAACCATATCCCGCATACATAAGCCAGTCAATTCAAAGAGACTGCATTGCGAAAAGCTAAGTGGTCGAGATTGCTTGAAACGAATCTAACGAGATGACCACTTTTTGACGTTGGTAACCGAAAAAGTTTGCTATCCTGTCTAAGGAACCAATCAATAAGAGACCTACACTACTAATTGGTTCCATACGAGAACATCGTAGCCAGGAGGTCATGTTGATAAAGCTACTACGCTACACCGGGTTTGCCTGTATCATAGTTTCTACTATGTCTTGCCGTTCGACTAGGGATCCCTATTCGGCCCCAAAGATTGCTAAGGGTGACTTTGTAAGCCGAGAAGACCCGGTCGCTCGTTCGACGGTGTCAATAATGGATAAAACCACCAGTCCAGGAGAGTTTTGCACCGGGACTCTCATCACCAAATTCCATGTTCTGACGGCTGCCCATTGCTTTAATGATCGCAGTCGTAAACCTTCCGTGCTTTTTTCTAATTTCTACATTGAAGGGAGTGGTCCACCGCCGACGATCGAGGTTGTTTGGACCGCAATTCACAGCCAGTATAATGAATCTCAGTCAGCTGAGTACGACAAGCTTATCGCAACGATGACAAAAGCATCAGAGATCCCCAACCCCGGTAGGAAGTACTATGACGTTGCCGTGCTGAAGTTAGCCGAGCCAGCTCCCTCCAACTATTATCCAGTCAATTTCCTCGAGTCCATGGATATCCTTAGACATTCGCGCATCGTAACCGCTGGATTTGGCTGCACAAGTAATGCCTGTACAGCACCTCGTAACATTCTATTCAAAATAAATATGAAGCTCGAAAAACTTTTCGAGGAGTCAGGACTTGTCGTCTTGTCGGCTTCAGGTGGTCAAGGTTCGTGTCCGGGCGACAGTGGCGGTCCAGACTATGTTATGACTCCTGGAGGTCTCGAGCAATTCGGGATTATATCAACAGGGCCTTCCGATTGCGAAGGGGGGTTGACCGTAGATACCCTTGTCAGTACCTACAGGTCTTGGATTGATATGGTGATGACCCAAGGAGCCCAAGCCCAAAATGATCCTTCGGTTACTTTTTTGTTTCCAGCCAATCAGATATCACCATAGCCATGACAGGCCAAATCCATCGCGAGTCGCAGTATTTGGCCCTAATCATAGCAATCAAAAGGCGCAGCGCGTCGGCAGCGTATCGCCGTCACCTTTTCTACAGATAGGAATCAATGCATTAATCGGACCACGTTCAAGAATCGAAGCAACATAATCCTCGTAGGCAGGTAACCTTCGGCCTTCGCCATCGACTATACGGCGGAATCGGTAAGTCGATACCTGCCCTAGTATGATGCTGTCGCGAGCATACTCATCTTCGGCCACCTTATTAAGTTCAAAATCAACCAACATAGAGGGAGGGACAACAATCGATGGGAGCAGGATAAGAGGGTCAAAGGTTGGCGTCACCTGTCCCTCAGAAAAGTCTTCATTAAACTCGATAAGGTACTCAAGACGACTTTTCAAGACTAGTCCGTAAAGCAAGCGACCGTAGGCATTATCATGCCAAGTCCAAATTCCTTCGTCATAAACAGGAACTAAAGCTTTGTAGCCGGAGTTTCCCTCTGCGTCTACATAAGGCTCAAAGCGAGCACTTGCAAACGAGATTACTTCGTCCGCAAGGGGATTCCCATCCATAAACCATAGACCTTGCAGCGCTTCAGGGGTATTCGTAGCATCGCTACCAGGGACGAGGAATCCATCAATATCCTTGTGCGGCACCGACACCAGATCATAACTGCCAGCCATAAGGTTAAACGTACAGCAAAAAGCGAAACAAATAAGTAGGAACGATTTCATAAAGACTCCTTTAGTTGTAAAGTCTGTTTCCTAGCAGATACCGCGTATGTCTTCAAAAGATTTATGAAATTTTCTCTATCAATCGGAAATCCCTAGGTTAAGCGGGATAGAAACACTCAGAAATCGCATCAAGACAAAACGATTGCATGGCTGATAACATGATATTCGTTGACAATCATGGCCAAGACAATAGTCGAGCCAAGTATAAGTTCCTTAACGATAACTTTCGTCGTAAACGCACCCCGAAGGCTAAACCAAACATATGAGTTCACGTACCCAATCACGACAATACAGAGACAAGCAATGATCCCTAATATCATTGCTGTTGAGATAGCCATGTAAAACGACAAAATAAGTGTGGAGATGAGACAAAAGTTCACCACCCCCCACAGATTTTCGGAATGATTGGGAAACAAACTACAACCAAAAGATCGCAGCTTTGTGACCCAGCTGTACTTGCTGCGAGCGGCACCATAATCAATCAAACAAACTGCGATAAGTACCAGCAAGACCAACCAACCCCGATAGGCTCTAACAATAGCCCAGATAACCTCATTTAGACTATGCCCAAGCTCTATATGATACGGAGATTTTTCAAGCATACCATTGATAACAGAAGCTTTAGTCCTGGTTCCCAATTCAAAATGCGACATAAGAAAACCACCACTTTCTCTTACCGGATCTAAAAAGAGAAACGATGTACTACCATGAGATTCAATGCCACCACCATTGATATAATAGGTTCTACCAGCGTCCCGCATACGAAAAAAACCGCCAAAATACGCAAAGTTTTTATAGTCTGAACCGTTTCTGTACAGCGAGAGTATCGAGCGTGGGCTGAATAGCTGCCACCTTAACCATTGTTTCATACCAGACGGCGTTACAATTAACGTTTGATCCTGTTCCTCCTTATCCGAAAGATGGGACCCTTGGAAATCCCAAGTGACCGAAGAGGCATGGATCCAACTAAAACCACTAAACAGAAATCCTTTGGGCAAAAGATCAGCGTCGGCCAGACCCAAAAAACGCATTTGATCAATATTGATTTTGCTTAACTCTTGCCTAAAGACACTGTATAGACTTTCTTGGCTAATCCTAAGGATGAGCTCACCTAGAACAAAATAGCTCATATCGTTATATACAAACTCCTCTCCGGGCCGCCTAATTAGACCTTTTTGTAAGGTGCTTAGGACCTCCTGAGAGTTACGACGCAATATATTCCGTCGCTGCTTCAGCCAAGGTTCACTTAACCCGCCTGTTTGAGACAACAGATGCTTTATTTTTAGGGGTTGTTGCCCGTATTTCAAACTACCTACAGACAACTCAGGAAAGTATACCGACACATCATCGGAAAGTGATAAACGTCCGTCTAAACTATAGTTATAAATAACCTGTGCGATAAGGGTTTTCGCCAAAAATCCGGTCCAAAACCACTCGTTACCTTGATACGGTAGATGCGATTGAGGGTCCTTGACCCCGTAAAAATCGCTAATAAGTTCCTGACCATGGCGTTCGAAGTGAAGGTAACCAGAAAATTCACTGCTATCCTGGATGGCCTCCACCAGGTCTTCGGACGGCAGCCCCAAAGCAATCTGAGGCATGAGACTGATTAGGATGAGAGTAAATAGCTTGGAAAACATCAGCCGGTAACCATCAACAATTGGATCGAAGACGTTCTGGAAAATCCAGATCGATTTTGTAGATTACCTAACACAAATCTAATAAAAAGACAGCTTATAGATGATTAGCCGCCATTAAGACTTATTAATCGTAAGAAGGTTACGGTTTTTGGGGTCTTAGCCCAATTTCCCAATTATCGACTGTAATAATATTGCGCTCATCTCCACCTTTGATAGCACTTATCGACGCTTTTTTGAGGTTCAAGTCCAAATCAACTGTGATCCTTTCCGTATCCGGCCCAACACTGTACTCACTTTTCTTAAGTCGGGGGTCGCCATAAATGATGACTTTCGTCACCTCTCCGAGATAAGGAATCACTGTTAAACCCTCGCTCAAACGATAGTTAGTCACTTGATCCCCGTAAATTACCTGAAGTTTCATATCTTTGGGAAATTCACCAGTGGTCCGAAACAAAATGCTTTTTTCTGGGTGATTCTGAAATGCCTTGACCAAGAAGTCTCTGTGTTTCGACTCTGCTGTCTGGCTCACCAAAAAACCAAGCTTTTGTTGAATATCGCAACCCTCCCAAAAATAGAATGCTTTTGCCCGCTGGTAAAATCCTGACAGTGTCCCGCAGTCATTGGCATAGGCCGTGGTTTCAAATAAATCACGAATCAAATGAGTTTGCTCGGGTAAACGTAGGGTATCTGAGCTTTCTTGAAGGATAACATCTGGCTTACTGGCGGTGGTATCTACCGACTCGGGTAAGACGCTAGTAAGCACTGAGTTAAATGATAGACCCATAACAAACGCTGGCCATAGACGATTTTGCTTGCTTATCAGTGCTAGAAAACCGCCAAGCAACCCCCCAAAGCTGATCATAAACATGGGCAATAGAAAACGGCTGTTGGTCGTCCCCACCAACCCTTGATAGGATTCCGAAGATCCTTGAATCACGGGATAGCAGATAAATAGAGCCCCTCCTACAGCCCCTGCAGCAAAGATATGGCTATACTTCAAAAATTCGAATCTCTCGATTCCATGTTCATCCGATTCAGTCTTGTCGGTTTGGGAAGGTTCTTTATTCTGAAATTGCATCGAGGACTGTCGCCTCTCAAGTATGAGCTTAGGATTCTTCGATTCGTCCGTCTGATCAGATGTGTCAAAGGAGTTTTTTTTTCGTTCCATACCGTCCCCCTCTGGGCACTATCGGAAGATATAGAACATGTTAACTTGGAAAAATTTACCGATGTCTGGTTGATAAGGAAAACTAACCGAAGTCAGCCGGCCTTATTTTCAAGCTGCACCGTTTTTAGTATGAGACTTAAAAAATCCGCGTTTTCGTAGGGCTTTTCGATAAACCCTTTAATACTATCTTTATCAAGTACCAATTTTTCTAGGTTTGGAAACGAGGACATGAAAAAGAAGGGAATCTCTTTATGCTTTGATTCTGTGATCCGATTTAGCAGTTTCAACCCATCAAGTTCGGGCATTTTGATGTCGCTGATGATACAGTCAATGGACTCACGATCAAGAATCTCAAGAGCTTGCTTGCCGTCAGTCGCCGTGTATAAAAGCAGTCTTTCATCCTTCAAATCCTCCTGCATGAGATCCAATACCTCATCTTCGTCGTCGATCAATAAGATTTTTTTCTGTTTCATAATCAAACTCCCGCTATTCATTAAAGAAAATCGGAATGGAATAGCAAAAGCTGAGAGCTGATGTGTCATTTGCAACCAAAAAAGGTGAGTAAAATTGCGAACACATAGGCTAATGAATAGTCATTACTGATCATTACTGACGTGTAATGACCAGAATTAAGTCATATAATTTTTATTAGATCGTCAGAATCCAACCGATACCGAGGACCATAAAGGCCTTCTGGTTTTCGATTTCCAGCAGATATCATCATCGTGACCTCCGCCTTAGCAGGCAATTTAAGCAACTTTTTTATCCTAGCCTCATCAAAACCACCCATGGGGCAGGTATCGTACCCGTGAGCTGTCAACGATAGCATAAGGTTTTCAGCGACTAATGCAGCCTGAACATGCCCCCAAACGCGATGATCACCACGATTTACGGGGGTTCTAACGATTGGGCCTTTTAAGCCAGCCAAGGTAAAACCAATGCGCCTCATCATGTTCTGAATACCAAGGGGATCGTTGGACATGATTTTTGGTATGAGGGATCGATAGTAAGACTTTACCGAGGGAGAGAGCTCTGTTTTGCCAGATTCTGTCATGATATCAACAAGTTTATTTAAGTTTTGTTTCCAGAGATCGCCTCTCATAACGATGGCAAACAGCTCACCAGCTGTCGTAGCGGCTGGTTGCTTCAAACAGGCATAGGCCCCTGCTTTTTTTATCTCATCAGACTTCAACCAGTAGACCTGGTAGGGTTGCAGATTAGAGGAACTAGGAGCCAATGTTGCTTCTTTCAAGCAAAGCTTGACTGTAGATTCTGGAATCCTTTTACCGTCATATACCCGAATCGAACGCCTAGCTTCCACAACTTTCGAAAACGCAGGACCGTTGGTCTTAGCAAAGCTCTGATTGGGAATTAGATTAGGGTCACCCTTGTAAGCAGGCAAATCTCCTTGCATGTCTTTCAGAACATTATCTTTTTTAGCCAATGCGAACTCCTATGGGAATAAATCTTTTAGAAGTCCGAATCATAGACCTAATCGAGAGCGAAGGCCAACCAGAAAAATTCAGCGAATGACCTTAACCTCTTGGCAAAATAAAGCCACGCAGTCCTGTATCAGCAGGGACAAGTCGGTTGACATCAGTCTTTTTCATCCAACCAAAGAGGTAGCTGGCATCAATTCTATGAAACCCCTTATCTCCACCCACAGTATAAGATACGGAATCTACCCCCCAGGAATTCTTGACGATCAAGTATTTTAATCGCCCATTTTCTTCTAGAGCTTTCAAGTCCTGTCGACTCGCCTGTCCTTCACCAACCGTCTTAATAACCCTACCTGTTACGGGATCAATGATGTCGGCCACATAATCCTCTATGACTGTTTGATGATAGCCTTGCCTTCCCGGCTCTTTGTCAATGATGGACTCAAGAGAAAAAACACCTCTCTGGTCCCGGGCATTGAAATCAATAAACCATTCCAGTATCACGGGATCTTTACGATTTAGAGCTTTGATGACCTTTACCTGTAAATCTTTCTGATCCTGAGTTAAGCCGCTAGGCGGCAAAGCGGGAAGATCACTCACCGAAAGCCCGGCATCGTCCCATGCGAATAAAGACCGGTTATGAAACTCTAAATGCCATCGATCGATTTCTTTAGTAAGACTTATATTGTCACCCTTCGAATTTTTGAGAATAATACTATCTGCTGGAATCACCTTTGTCGAAAACTCGCGATACTGCACTGCGAAAGCCTGATCCAACATGTCCTGGACAAACCTAACACGCTGGTCACCACTTAGGGAAACCAGTTGATCACGAAACGACTGATCACGAAGCTTGTTATTAACAAAATCCAAGGCTTCTTCTTGTCTGGCACTTTGCCTAGAGTCGGCTTCTTCGGCAATAAAGTCTCGCTCATACATAAGTCCAAACTTTTTCACGATATGCTTAGCACGTACCCAAAGTCCAGCGGTCTCAATCCGACTCGGAGTGGTAAATACAAGTTGATCTTGAAAATAGCGGTACATGAGATAGGTTTCTGAAAAGTTTTGTGATCCAAGACCAGAACGCATATGAAGAGACTCGATCCAGCCCACGGTAGCATAGACCCAGCAATTATCTATAGACTGATGCTTTATGGAAGTATTGGGAATATCAACAGCATCGAGCTGACTGTTTGGGTTTTGCTCTCCGCAACCAGTGATTAAATAGGAAATCAGTAAAGAATTCATCAGTATTTTTCGACATATAGCCATAATCTGGAGGTCCCTTCAGCAATATCTTTGCGCCTAAACAAAAGCCTAGGATTGTCTTAGGTATTTTTAGCCGCATCGTTATTTTCCATCTTTCTAACATCTGTAGATGTTAAGTCACAGAGTTTCCCAAACAATTCACAAAAGTTCATTTCACCTGCGGGATGGTCTTTTCGAAAGCAAAGATATTATCTTGTATTATTCGATATATATAAGATTTCGGAGCGACTCTCATAAGCAATGCTCACTGACAACCGATGATAGCCTTAGGAGAGCAGGAGACGACTATGATTAACAAAACCTCGAAGGCGCTGGTTTGTGCCAATGGTGACCAGGCCAATATTTTCAAAAACTTCCTAGTGACGTTTGGATTCGAAGATATCGAGACCTTCGGGACCATCGACGATGCCTACGAGTATGCAACCCGGCATCAATGCGAGTTTTTTGTCACAGCTCTGAGCCTACCCGACGGACCTGGGGTGGTTTTACTACAAAAGCTGAGGGCTTGCGGTAACTATGGCTTAGAAACTCATATGTTCGTAGGCGACGAAGTAGACAACTCAGAAATCAGTTTATTCTACCAGTACGATATTCACTATGTGCTAAAGCTTCCGTTTACCGAGGAGCGCTTTCTCACCAAAATGAAATTTATCGAAGAGCGAGAATCAAACCTTCCGCCCATCGATGCTGTCGTTCGGGATGTCCACGCTGCTATCTACACGAAAGTTTACGATATGGCAGAGTTCATCATACAGCAAGGCCAGAAAGATCATGGAGACCACGACAAATTTGACATTCTCATGTCCGAGATCCATTTAGAAAAAGGCGAAAATGAAAAAGCTAAGGTTCTTTTAAGCGGCGTTCTAGAAAAAAACCCTGACTCACTCTGGGCACGATCCCTGCTGGCCAAATACCTTCTGGCTACAGACAACAAAGAGGATGCCAAAGTCATTTTAGACGAACTTGCTGAAGGCTATCCCCACCATATGAACGTCTTGGAGAACGCCGGCGTCACAAACTTTGATCTTGGCTTCGTAGAGCTAGCCGAAAAACAGGTGGCTGCCTTGGCAAATATCGATCATACCAACGAACATGCCTTTGAACTAGGCACCAAAATCAAAGTAATCAAAGGTGAAGTGACCGATTGTCTAGACGATCTCAAAAAGACTCATAGCGAAAAAGAAATCGTTTCTATTATGAATAGCTGTGGCATCGAACTAGCAAAGAAAGGGAAACGAGACGAAGCCAATCGCGTCTATGAAGAAACACTCTCTATCACAGAGAATCCAGAGTTTCAGGCCAAACTACACTACAATATCGGCCTCAATCTCGTTAAAATGGGGCAGGAAAAAGAAGCCTGCACCCATTTAGAAAAAGCTCTAAAAGCCAAACCTGACTTTAAAAAAGCCAAACACTTACTCGATGAGCACAAGAAATCTGCGGCCTAGAGGGCCGTCGTTTTACTTCGTCGTCGGATTAAGATCAAGCTGGCCCAGCCAATGTTGGAAGTCCGAAACATCACTTGGGACTATCACTCTGGTATCTTTCTTCGCCAAATTCTGCATCTTCGAAATATAGCGTTCCCCAAGTTGTAGCTTTAAAGCGTCCCCGCCTCCATCAGTACTAATGACCTCTGCAATCTTAGCAATAGAATCCGCTGTTGCTTTTGAAATCGTTAAGATCTCTGCGGCTCGCCCTTCGGCCTCATTGATCTTTTTTTGTTTTTCACCCTCTGATAGGTTTATCAATTCGGAGCGCTGCCCTTCAGATAGATTGATCTTGGCTTGCTTATCCCCTTCACTCTTCGCAAGGATAGCCCGACGATCTCTCTCGGCAGTGACCTGCTTTTCCATGGAAACACGAACGGACTCGGGCGGTCTTAAATTTTTAATCTCATAACGATGGACTCTGATACCCCAACTATGCCCAGCTTTTTCCAATACATTGACGACGTGAGCAGAAATAGTAGTTCGTTCCTCAAAGGTTCGGTCCAAGTCTAACGTTCCGATAATCGCCCTGGTAGTGGTTTGAGCTAATTGAACCGCAGCGTACCGATAATCGGTGACGCCATAACAGGCTTTACTCGGCTCCACTACGGAAAGATAAATCACACCATCTACTGTTACGTGGACCTCATCCTTAGAGAAACAGTCTTGAGGCGGCACCTCTATAGCTTCCTCTTTTAAGTCAACCTTGTAAGGAACTTTATCGATAAACGGAATCAAGGCATGAAACCCTGGACCTAGAGTTTTCTTATATCTCCCTAACCTCTCTACCATAAAAGCAGACTTAGTCGGCACTAGTTTGATCGAGGTAAAGAGTTTAAAAATCAGAATGGCGAATAGTGCGCCCCAAAAGATTAAATTCAAAACTGACATCATTTCCATATTACTTTCTCCCTTGTAAGCTCGAGCTGACCTGATCCACACCTTCAAAAATGCCTTTTACCTGAGCCATTTCCTTCGGCAAAAGAGATATGTCTGATTCCTGATAAATATCGCCAAGCTGATCAATGTACTGTTCCACAAGCCGTAGATTAGCCGCTTGCTTCCCTCCAGGTAGTTGCATAGCGTTAGCTACCATCGCCATCCCTTCGGCTGTAGCTTCTGCTATTAGACTGATCTGTTTCGCTTTACCCTCGGCTTCATTGATCCGTTTTTGCTTTTCGCCTTCGGATAAATTGATCGCAAATTGTCGCTCGCCCTCGGACAAATTGATTGTGGATTCTTTTTCCGCGCGAGCAAGAAGGATTTCAGCTCGTTTTTCGCGCTCTGCTTCCATTTGCTTTTCCAATGTGTTGACGACATGGCGCGAGGGGTTGATATTCATCACTTCATAGCGCAGCACCTTGATCCCCCAATGATTGGAAGCTTGATCGATTTCTTGTACAATCTTGTCGTTAAGCTTTTCTCTTTCAGAAAACGTCTGCCCCAATGAGAGCCGACCAATTTCAGATCGCATGGTTGTTTGGGCCAAATTGATAGCCGCGATGCGATAATCTTCAATACCATAACTCGCTAGCCTAGGGTCCGTCACCTGAAGATATAGAATTCCATCCACTTCAATTTGAATATTATCTTTCGTAATACAACTCTGGGGGGGAATATCCAAGACCTGCTCCCTCGTTTCATGACGATAGGCAACCTGATCAAAAACCGGAATCAGCACATGAAGTCCAGACTTACCGACTTTAAGAAACTTGCCTAACCTCTCGATGACGATGGCCTCGCGCATCGGTACAATAATAAATGTCAAATAAGCAAAGATAAAAAATAGAATAGTTATACAGGTTAAAATAGTTATCATCTTAAATTCCCTCCTCGATGGATGTTACTAGCCAATACTCGTCAGATTTACCCTTGATAATCACCTTGTCGCCTTTCTCATGACTTGAAGAACTTTTTGCTGGCCACCCCGTACCACGGTAAGAGATGCGTCCAGGGACACTAGCCGAAATTTCAGAAATCACCTCAACGATGGCGCCAATAGGTTCATCATCTAAGCTCACGTTATCCACTGAGGTATCGCCGGGTAAAAACTTCAGGGCCACAGAGCGCAACCCCAAAACAAAGACCAATGAAATCATAAAAAATGTCGTGGCACTAGCGATGAGTCCATCAATCCAACCTAGGTAAACCAGTACTCCGACAATTCCCGCTGCCAAACCGATAAAAATCAGGACTGCGCCGGGAACCAAAAACTCAGCTAAAATCAATATTATGGCAAGGTATAGCCAAAAATTCATATCCTCTCCCCAGTTCGTTGATTCATACCACTTGGCGTTTTATTGTCATTAACTGCTCATGAGGAAGTCCGATATGGGCTGCCACATGCTCGATATAAGAAATTTCGTGATGGTTTAATTCGTCATCACAGATAGCCACCAAAAATAGGACCCAAATCAGAAAATACTTAAGTGAATTCCTCGGGAACTTTTTCTCTATACTTCCACCTAAGTATGTTTTACCCAGACAACGTCGTAGGCTGTTTTTTTCCCTTTCAGATAGAGAAAGCTGGGAGTTTTGAATCAAAACTTCAGCAAAATTACGCTCTACTTGGGATATTTTAGAGTCGGCTGTAATCGTTGCATTCACATAACGCCCCAATTCCAAAAAAAAATCACGGGCCTGCACTGTTGTCATTTTTTCCATAAGCCTGACCAGCATAGGTCTTTCATCATCAGCCGAGGTGCCAATCTCAGTGATGATGAGAGGATCTGACTTCATGTTGGCGATGGCGTCATTTGCTTTACTTGACAGCATACCTATTTCTGCCAGTGGAGTGATGCTAGGACTCAGAACCGTGGGCTGTAACGGTGTCTCTGAAACATCAAAAATAGACCAATCCTTGCCAAACAAATCCAACAGACGCCAGCAACTTTCAACACTCAAAGCAAGACGACCACTTTCCAAATCGTGAACAGTCCCCTTCCTCCACTCTAAGGTTGCTTCTACCCCTTGCTGAGTAAAACCAGCCTCTTTACGCGCCTTAACCAGTGCGTCTAAAACTCTGTATTTACTGTATGGCTGCATAATGACTCCTTGTTCACAGCTGCCTAACTATACATATACAACGAATTATTTGCGACTATTTTCTAGAAAAATACACGTAAATAATTTTTAAATCAATATATTCATATGTTTATAACTATTTAAATAAAAAAGGAGAAAAAATATGAGATATTTTCGCAATAAAACTGATTTTCGGACGTCTTATTCTGTTGAGCAGCCCTGCAGCTAAGTCATAACGCTTCGGCTGTGGGTTGGTTGATAACGCTCCAAGAAAGGAAGGCTTAGGGTAATGGTCGTGCCATAGCCTTTCTGACTTGAAATCTGGATAGACCCGTTCAAATCTTCGACAGCCTGCTTGACTGCAGCCATTCCCATACCACGCCCTGAAAGTGAGGCGACCCCATCTCGACTAGAAAGCCCAGCATGAAAAATTAGCGCTTGAATATCTTCAATGGACATCACAGACGCATCAGCTTCTTTGATAACTCCTGAACGCAAGGCTTTTGATTTAATTTTACCAAGGTCCAACCCCTTTCCATCATCCGCCACCTCAATATATAGACGATCCGTTGCAAAACGGAAGTCTAAGGATATGGTCCCCGACTCAGGTTTACCCCCTCGATCAGAGGTCTTTTCGATACCATGATCCACAGAGTTTCTGATAACGTGAATTAACGTCGACAAAACTTCAGCATAGGACTCATCAATGAACTGGTCATCACCGGAAACCTTAAGTTGAATCACCTTATCTTCCGTTTTAGAAACCTGCTTCAGATACTCATTAAAATTGGGCAGGTAATTGGCGATCTTCTTTTTCGACACAGAATCCATTAACTCCGACATGCGTTCGTACGCTATGGATAAATCCCCAAGATGAATGGCCTCTTGGACATCCATCAACTTTGATTTTTGTACGGCAACAGATGTGAGTTCCGCATCTTCCAAACTAAAACCAAATAGAATATCATGATCCTTCAAAAACTCTTCTAGTATGCGCCAAACTCCTCGTAGTTGAACGATAGAAATCGATTTTGCATCCTCACAGGTCTCAATATACTGGACCAATTCATCTAGACCATAGGATGCTGCGTTTCCTTTGATAGTGTGTAAGATCATGCGCAATTCAAGTTGTTTATTGCTCTCCAACGCCAGCATGGATTCTTTGTATTGCCTCGAAAAGTCCGTAAGGAAGGCCTGGAAACCATCCTTATGATAGAGAATATTTAGAATTTTGTTTTTGGCTTGGACGTCTCTTTCTGCGTTTTCCAAATTTGTCACGTCAGTTAAGGTGAACAATAGGCACTTTTTGGATACTTCATCACTAGAGTATATGACCTTAGCCTCCACCTTCACCCGTCGTTGCCCAATATCAACGCGTCCAGGAATCTGAGCTATAGCTGCAGTGATTGGCATCACTGAGTGAAATACTTGATCGATGGCAAGTTCCATTTGAGCCGACTGCCTATCGTTGAGCCTTAAGGCTTTTGTTAGAGGCACGCCTGGCGCTATCTGTTGTCCAACCATGGTGTAGCAGGATTTGGTAAATCCATCCTCCACCCGTCCAGTCTCATCAACCAGTAAAAATGCAGACTGAACATTTTCGATAATGGATTTAATTTGGGTCGTCCGTTGATGGACCGTCTGCTCTAGGTCAGCATTAAGTGTGGCAAGGTTGGCTTCAGCCTCCTCCGCTCTGTCGTGATCACGGTTGAATCGGAAGGAAAGGATAAGAGATTGAAAAAGAAGGAAAACAAAAAGACCACCATGGGTTAGGCTCACACCCTCTATATGACCTAAAGATAGTAAAATGTCATTAATAGCCGTTGCAAAAAACACAACGAAACCCGCGAGGAATAATCCCGAGTCTTTCTGGCGATTAATCAGTGACCGAAATATAGTATAGATGACGGCCACTCCGAATATAAGGGTAAAATACTGGACCCATGGATCAAAGATCGCGTAAAACTGATAAGGGGTGAAAATGATCATAGGACCCCAAATCAGGCCCTGAGCGACACCAACATATTTGACCCATTTAGGAAAGTACTTTTCGTAAAGATTAGAAACCAATAGGGTGCAGAACATGAGCCCCCAAGAGAAGCCAATAAAGGTCAAGGTCATACTTAATTCTAGAGGCGCATCTTTCCAAATGTAGCGCATGATGTCACCAGGTCCGGTTTGCAACGACCGCATCCCGAGGACCAAACAAAAGGCACCATAATAAAGCGGAGATCGCCGGCTTGGTCGTAGATACCAGAGGAAGAAATGATAAAGGCCCATGATGATGATCGCCCCTAAGACGACGCCATCTTTTAGGATGCCTTCAGATTCAAGCTTAACTATGGTTTCAGTCGTTCCAAGGCGCGGAGCAGAACGAAAACCGCCGAGATCTCCATGAAAGTTCACCATCTGAATCGTTACGGTATTCTTGCCAGGAAATGATTGAAAAAAGAGACTTTGGGTTCTCCTGACGGACCTGTGATCGTCACGTGTTTGCCCCAAGGTTCCGGTCTTAGATTTAAGTTGGCCGTTGACATAGACGCGCGTACTAGCATCACCTCTTGGAATCATCATGCCAAGATTTCTGGAATCAGACATATAAAATTCCAAACGATAAGTACCCTGACCGTTTGGACTACCACCCGATTCTGGGACTCGAACCCAAGGGACCTTGATATCGCGTGTTGTCGTATGGTGCTTTTCAATGGACTGAGGCTCAACGATACGATCGTAAAAGAGCCATTGCCCCTCCAGTCGAACCGTGCCTCCGTCATCAAGAGACCGCGGGTCTACCGTGACCTCACCCTTTACCGCTTGCGTTTTCACGTCTCGGGCCTCGAGTGGCTCAGCGAAGAAGAGCATTGCTGCTAAAAATAAGATGTAGCGGTAAGAATTCAAATTCGTCTCCTATTAAGGAGGCGATCGGACTATAGAAATTAAAACATGAGTAAAAGTTCCCTATTCGGGTAAAAGCTATCTAAAAACCTAAAGACAGGCTAATTCACCTTACTTATTAGCAACTTACACACATCTCTCAGTTTATAAAATCATGGCTTTAGGCTAGCAAAACACCTCAATTTCCACGATCTCCCACCTAGGAGATCTCAGGATTTTGATTTATCTAGAAAGATTTTTAATTTGATCCGTCACGGGTTTAACAAGTTCGTTAGGAATGGGAATCGTGAGGTGATACTGAGCGATTTTCCAGATTTGAGATTTTTTGACAAGAACCCCTGTTCTGCGGCTGACACCAAAGGATTTGCTGTCAAGAATTTCATCAAACCACGCCACAGTTTTCGCTGGCGAAAAATAGATATGTCTCTTTTTCGGCGTATAAACCCAACCTCGACCTTTTTTAAAGAAAGGCTCAGCATAGGCGCGAAACTCTTTTATCGTCCAAGTCTCTTTTGCATCAGTCCCAATAAAGACACCGTCTTCATCGAATAATGAAAAATAGGTCTCACCATCGGCATCAGCTGCAGATTTATGTAACCGATCTAAAATCTCTGCTACATGTTTTGTTTCGTTAGCCATTCCTGCTCCAGAAAGTAAAATCCATATGAGAGTTAACCATTTCATGAACAAAAGCTCCTCATAGACAAGGCTCAAAAGTTCCCCTATAACATGGTTCTGCAGGACGCAACATCAGATATTATGGCGAGGGATTAAGGCATGCACTCTGACTGGATACTAGCACTTATAGGCGGAAGCCTGATTGGCATTGCTGCAACGATTCTACTAGCAGCTAATGGACGAATCTTTGGGGTAAGCGGAATCTTATATACAAGTCTTACCTCGAGAGCTCAAGCCGGTATGCAAGCCCCTCTCATCATTTTGGGACTGATTCTAGGTGGCGTGGTAAGTTTCCTTATTTCGGAAGACTTATTTATCAATACGTCTGACCGATCCCTTCCGATCATTGGTGTAGCTGGCCTCTTGGTTGGTTTCGGAACTCGTTTGGGAAGCGGCTGCACAAGCGGTCATGGAGTTTGTGGAATCAGTCGATTCTCATTTCGTTCGATTTTAGCCACGGTAACGTTCATATCAGCGGGAATTCTCACCGTCGTTATCTTTAACATGATTAAAGGATGAGATCTATGAAACAAGGTTTGATTACCATCATTGTAGGATTTCTTTTTAGCGTCGGACTTGCTACTTCGGGAATGACGCAACCTGGAAAAGTCATTGCTTTTCTAGATATATTTGGCAATTGGGATCCCTCTCTGGCCTTTGTAATGATAGGAGCTATTGGTGTCCATGCCATCAGCTTCCCTTTAGTCACAAAAAGAAAAACACCTTTTTTCTCAGATAGCTTTCAAATCCCAGATAATAAAACCATTGATCGTAAACTGCTACTAGGAGCCTTTTTGTTTGGCATAGGTTGGGCATTAGGAGGTTATTGTCCGGGGCCAGCAGTGGCATCAATAGCAACCTTTGATAGTTCGGTGATCCTATTTGTAGGTGCCATGATCCTTGGTATGTTGATCCAAGGTAAACTCGCAGCGAGGTCATGAATCACAGGAACACTGCGAGGCCTTTATCTTACTCAACCAGCTTCGGTTTGCCTCAGAAGTCTATCATATAAGAAAACACCTAACGCATAAATCGCTGCAGTTGTCAGAAGAATCGTACTATAAGCCTGACCATCACCCCTGAGGATAGCAAAAATATGACTCGAAAAAAACCAGGAGCCTGCCCATAAAGACTGCTGTAAGGCACTAGCCATCTCGCGATTTCTTTCGCCAACGTATTCCATGGTAAAAGAAGAGATCAGTGGGTTAGCAAGATTCATTAAAGGCTGACGAATCAGATAACAAAGGCAGGCTAGGACATAAGCCAACAAAAATTCTGAAAAAAATGAAGTAAAAGCCATACCGATAAGAGCCGCGATAGCAATACCCTGAGAACTAACTATTGCGTAGCGAGTACCAAGTCGCTGCTTTAATCGGGGACCATACATAGAGCCAGCCGTCACAAAAATCGTCGAGACGCTACCCATAATGGCAAAGTTTTCATAGGGCATGGCAAATACATGAAGAAAAAACAGGTTAATAAATGGGATTGTAAGACCTGCTCCGATCCCAATTATCATGGCAGGCAACAATACCTTTGCAATAGGTAACCAGTCATAGCGCTGTCTCAAGCCCATAGGGGCTTCGCGATCCTGAGGAATGTCTTCTTGAATTTTAAAAAAGACAATGAGTGCTCCCAACGTTCCCATGATGGTGACGCCAGTAAGGTACTGGAGTTCAGGAATCGCTTCGCCTAAGATGGATTTACCTAAGAAAGCAACGCATCCAAGTAAAAATGTGGTCGTACTCCATGTTGTAAAGTGTAGCGCAATCGCTTCCATCCGGGATGCAACAGGCTCGTTCCTCATGATAAACGGAATCATCAAAACTTGAACAAAGGTTGCACCCATTCCCATAAGCATCACGGCAGCCTTCAATAAGCTGGTGTTTTGTGACTCTGCAAAATACAACGTTAGAAAAGACCCTAGAGGTAACAGAATGACTGCTAGGCGAAATAGAGGGGCAATGGGTCGATTGCGAACATAAAACCCAACGGGGAGAGCAATAAACATGGTTATCAAAAATCGATAACTGATCAACTGTGCGATATAATCGTCTGACAGCTCAAGCGAATTTAAGTAATAATTAAAAATCAAAAAATACGAACTATTGATAGTCTGAAGAAAAAACTCCATCAAGATGAGTCGCTTCGTCTGACTAGTAATATCTTTGTACTTTGTTAACCAAGACACCTCAAAACATCCTAGCGCAAGCTTATAGTTGAACACCCATGGTTGGCAGCGACAATAAGCTAGCACAAGCCAAATGCGAAACCATCAAGGTATAGAGATAATCATCAAAAAAATGAAGTACAAAACACTAGGTGGTTCAAATTCTCGACTCTACTCTCATACTTAACCTTAGGATTTTACTTAATATAAAATAGGGAAAGCCCTTGACCTGAGGATTATAGATAGCTATCGTCTAGCAACTTTTTTCAGCCAAAGAAAGCGCAATATGCAGTCACTTTTTTACAGCTCTATGGCCGCTTCTATTCTAGGCCCATTACTGATCATTCTCAGTGTTAGGGTCATTCGTTATAGGCGTAGCAACAGAATTGCCCTAGGGGCAAAAGATGATAAACAACTGGAAAGACGGATGCGCGCTCAGGCAAACTTTGCTGAGTATACCCCGCTGGCGTTAATATTACTTGTTATCAATGAGCTCCAATATCCCGACTCTTGGCGAGTCATTACTGCATGTATTTTGCTGGTTTTGGGTCGTTGCATTCACGCTTGGGGTATCTCGCAGACGAAGGAAAATTTCAATTTTCGCGTAGCCGGTATGCTAATGACATTTGCTAGCATAATAATACTAAGTATAGGACTGGTGTTAGCGGGCCTGAGCTAGTTTCTGGTCGTAATGTCTCATCCATTAGTGCCAGGGATACTCGCGAGCAAACGATACACTGTGGTGTATTTGCATACATGGGGACTAATTTTTTTACCGTAGTAGGGACAATAAGGTGTCTATCGATAAACCAAGTTAGACTTGGAGAGCCTGCATTAGGGACTCAACCTTGCTTTCATAAACTATCTTGTTATAGACTCCCCCGAATCAATCATACCAACGCTCTTAGCCAGAAGGAGTCACCCATTGCAGCGCATAAGAAACCTCTTGCTTATACTCTCTTTCTGCTATCCATCCGTGTCTTTTAGCCGCCAAGCCGTAGAAGATGAGTTCCTTGCCTTAGTGCCTGGTGGAAAAGTTAGCTTCGACATGATCGTCGATTTGGGATTTAGATTTTCAGACAGCGCTAAGCTATTAAAGGTGAATCTTGAGGGTGAAAATATTCCCTTGCTGCGAAGCCGGGCACAATTGGTCGAGCAATTAGACTCCAGTATCAGTCAGTTATCCGATAAAAATGCTCAAGCAAATCCAACTGCTGCCACCATCAACTCGATTCAACAAATTGATTTTAGCTGGCAAAAAGCCTTCACCACGGGAACTTTTGTCGAAACTTCAATGGCATCACGCAAAGCCGATGTGGGTCTGCCCGCAGGATTTGGTGGTGGCTCGATCCCTCCCTACGAGACTGAAGTTTCCATAGCCGTTCGTCAGAGTCTCTGGAAGAACGCGTTTGGGTCATCCTTCGATCGAGCGGTGGAGGCTGGAGCAGCAGAGCGTGATTTTATCCGATTAACCTACGATAAGGACCTAGGCAACTGGCTTTTAACCTTGCACCGCTTGTATGTTAGAGCTTGGTTCGCTCAAAAACAGGTCTCCTTTGCCGCCTCGCGCATCCGCACACAAAAGAGACTTTTGGAAACCATAGAGCTATTGAAACAAAGGGGTACCGCTGTTGAGGCAGACTACCTAAACGTCAAGCAAAACCTTCTTCAAATCGAGCAAGCTACAGCAGTGGCTAGGCAACAGTTAGGAGACATTTGGCGAAGACTAGTGATTCTGCTTAAGCTTCCAGAAAAATTCTTAGACGCCAATGCAGAAAAAATACCCTTAGAGCTCAAACTCTATCGAAACCAGCTCAAAGATTTATGTAGCGTCACGACTCGAGATTCCATATTAAGTGACGGTAACGCCAGGTTCGCTCCTGCCATCGCTCGCATTAAATCGCTACAACTAACACTCAGCAATCTGCACGATAATCGAAAATCTGATATCTATGTGGCTGCTCAGGTGGGAGGTAATGAAATTGACGATGATTATGGCAAAACCGTTCAAAACTCACTGTCGCTCAAGAACCCAGACTATTCTGTATCTGTAGGCATCAGCATGGATCTCGGACAAAGCTCAAAAGTCGCCGATATTGTGGCCCAAAAACAAGCGCTAAATGCGACAAAACACCAACTTTCGGACAGCCGAGCCGAGACCAGAATACTATGGCAAAACACCTGCCAAAACATAAAGCAACTGAACACAAATCGGCGGTTGCTCGTGGATATTAGACGCATGAACAATCAAAGGCGCCAATTGGAAGAAGATCGTTTTAGTCTAGGCAAAACCGATGTTCAATCAGTAATTTCTGCTAGTAATGATCTCATCGCTAACCAGGAATCTATAGCTGGGATCGACTCCCAGCTTGCGGAATCCTACTGGATATTAAAAGAGCTACGTGGTGATTCGAAGGAATTTGTTGAGTTAGCTGTTTCGGAAAGCAAGTTGAGGATGAAATGAATAAGCTCATAGCATTTTTTGCCCGCCAAGGAATTTTTGTCGATTTGGTAACCATATTTGTGTTTGCCGTTGGCGTCTTTTCTATAGTTTCCATCAAGCGCGAGGTCTTCCCTAACGTAAACTTTGATATCATCACAGTCGTCACACCCTACCCAGGTGCTGCAGCTGAAGCCACTGAAAGGCTTGTGACCAATCCTCTCGAGCAGGGACTAAAGGAGGTGGACGGTATAAAAAAACTCACGTCGATCTCAAGAGAGGGAGCGAGTTCTCTCATCATTCAATTGGATCCTGATCAGACCACCGCCTCAGAAGCCAAGGAAGATATCCAAGAGGTGATTGATTCCATTGATAACCTTCCTGAAGATACCGAAGATCCCATCGTTACTGTAGCGACAACCAAACAGACCCCTACCATCGAGATTGCCTTAACGGGTAGCGAAGTCTCAGAGGATACGCTCAGAGAGAACGCAAAGTTTCTTGAAGAGCACCTCGAACGCTTGCCCGATGTCGCAAAGGTAACCTTTTCCGGCCTCCGTGACTACGAGGTTCGTGTAGCCGCCAAACCAGAGCTTTTGAAAAAGTATGAGATTTCTTTGCCTGAGATAATCGGCGCACTTGCTAATCGTAACATGACCACCCCGGGAGGAACCATCGAAGCCACTGAGGACAATCAATATCAAGAATTGATTGTACGTACCGTAGGTGAATTTACAAATGCGAAGGAAGTGGAAGACACGGTCATCCGTACGAATGTTTATGCAGAACCCATACGCGTGAAAGATGTCGCCACAGTCACACAAGAGTTTGAAAGAGCTACCGAGACCTACAAGACCAATGGCAAACAGTCTATATCCCTGACGGTGTTAAAGAAAGAAAGCGGCGATGTCTTAGACCTTGTTGAGGACATCAAGGCTAAAGTCGAGTCTGTTCAATCCGAAATCGATCCAGCTGTGGCCATCAGCTACATTAACGATCGCAGCTTTTATGTCAAACGTCGTATTGCGGTCCTTTCCAATAACCTTATTGTTGGCTTAGCGCTGGTATTGGTGTTTCTTTCCTTTGTGCTCCCTTGGCGGGTCGCAGCCATCACAGCCTTTGGCATTCCCTTTTCTTTCCTTGGTGCCATCTCGGTATTTTATGCTTATGATATCTCAATCAATCTCATTAGTATGATGGGGCTTATCATAGTCGTCGGCATGCTCGTTGATGATGCTATTGTTGTTACCGAAAACACTCAGCGTTTCCGAGAAAAAGGCCTTGACTCGACTGAAGCAGCTATCGCTGGAACAAGACAGGTATGGGCCCCCGTAACCGTATCGGTCATGACTACCATTATAGCCTTTGCCCCCATGCTCTACATGTCAGGTATCTTTGGCAAGTTTATTCGATATATCCCCTTGGGCGTCATCATTGCTTTGGCCATATCTCTATGGGAGTGTTTTTTCGTCTTACCACACCACCTAGGCAAATGGTCAGGTGCCGTGGTCAAAACGAATATCGATAAAAACAAGGGTTTTATGCAAAACTTCTGGGAGAGATACCCAGAACGATTCTATTTGGCTCTCATCCGTAGGCTCATAAAGGTGCGATACCTTGTGATACTATTTACCTTTGGATTACTTGGAGGTTCCTTCTATTGGGCCAACGAAAAAATGAGCTTTGTCTTGTTCCCTCCAGGTGGAGTCGAACTATTTGTGATCAACTTCTCCACCCCAAACGGTAGCTCATTGGCTGCAACCATGCGCGCCGGAGCTCCCATAGAGGCTGCTCTTGAGGCCTATGATAGCACTATCATTGACGACTATACCGTAAAGTTTGGCGTTCAGCGTAAAGATGCTAATGACCCTTCCAGCAAAACCGGAACTGAATATGGTCAGGCTTTCGTGTTTCTAAGCCCCGCAACGGAACGGCTGGTGACGGCCCAACAAGTTACCGATGAATTGCGAGAAATCATCGGCAAACCGGAAGGCATCCAGAAAATTTCCTATGAGCAAGTCAGTGGCGGCCCACCTGTTGGGAAACCAGTGAATATTGGAATACGGGGAAAAGAATACGAAGACATCCTTCCTGTCGTCGACAAAGTAAAGCAAAAACTGGCAGAGATCCCTGGTGTTTCCGATATCGACTCGACCTATTATCTTGGTAAAAAAGAGATCCATATCAAAGTGAAGGAAGCGGAAGCTGTCGCCTCTGGACTGACGGTTGCCGATATCGGGCGAGCTGTCCGCGCCTCTTATGCTGGATTGGTAGCTACCCCTATCCGAAAACTGGATGAAGAATTGGATGTCAGAGTATCGCTAAGCAAATCTGATCGCAGTAAGACTGATACAATTGATGACATACTCGTTCCCAACAGCCGCGGTCAACTCATACCCCTTGGGCGCGTCGCCACCTATACCGAGAGTCAAGGGGTTTCCGTCTACCGACACGAAGACAATCAAAGACAGGTATCAGTCCTGGCCGAGTTAGATACGGATACGATTACCGCAAAAAAACTTGCTGAAACCATGGGCCCCATTGTCGATACCATCCTGAAAGATCATCCTAAGGTAACCGCCGTCTTTGGTGGAGAGAATCAGGACACCGATGAGTCGATAGCGTCTCTAATCCAGGCTTTTGCTTTTGCCTTTTTCGGCATCTTCCTTATTCTGATTTTACTTTTTCAAAACCTTTATCAACCGCTGGTTATCGCTGCCACCATACCTCTTGGTGCGATATCAGTCATCTGGACTTTTTACTTTCACGACAACATGCCTTTGAGTTTTCTCGGTACTATCGGCGTCATAGCCTTAGCTGGTGTCATTGTTAACAACGCTATAGTGTTAGTCGATTTCGTTAATGGTCTACTAAAGTCCGGTTCTTACTACTTAGATGCCGTTTTAGAAGCTGCAAAGATACGATTACGTCCGATATTTCTTACAACGATCACGACTGTGGCTGGCATCTTACCAACCGCATATGGTGTTGGGGGTAAGGATCCTTTTGTAGTTCCCATAGCGTTGGCCCTTGGCTGGGGTATGGCATTCGGCGCTGTGCTTACAACACTTTTATTACCTTCTTTTTTAGTAGTCTTAAACGATATTCTAAATTTGATTAGACGACTATTTGGAAGGAAAATAGTTGTTTTATCGCCGTAGGTGTTAGTCCCTGTCTTTGATTTGTAACAGTTTTCAAAAGTGAGATTGAGAAAAAAAGACTGCTCTTTCTGTAGCAGTTGCTAGACAGGTGCTACAGACCTCATAAAGAAACTCAATCAACACCTTTTGTTATCTTAAATTTTGGCCAACCGGTTAATCTCAAATAAATTTAGAATTTAGATACTACTATTTACTTTATTTTTACTTGTAAAACTGACTTTTGTTAACTTATTAAAAAGGTTAGAAACGACATGAATATCTAGCGATTAGAATTTTGCTCGACGAAAGTGGAGACAAGAAGGAGAGATGCTGTGAAAACTCGTCTGCTGAAGAACGACTTGGAACTAAAAGGCTTCATTATGGCTGCCGAAAAAGTCCATAAGATCACTTATCCAATGGATTACCTCAAACGGAGTCGCGTCATTGGATACTTTGATGACGACTACAATTTGCAAGGTGGCTTTCTATTAGCCCTTAAGGGTCCATTCCGCACCTTGGAATCACTACCTCATGGTGTCTCATCTGATATGGTAAAAACCAACAAAGCGGCAGAGCTCAATGCACTTTGGGTTAATCCATCGTTTTCAGGGAAGAAGTCAGCTCTCTTATGGATCCGCATGCTTTTCGAGATGCTGAGCTGTCGAAAATCGCAATTTCTATATACATACAGTCTAAAGTCTGCCTCTCTTGGCGCTATTTACGCTGTTGTCCGACCGACGGTAATTTATCGTGGTTTGACGAAAACGGTTCCCGGAATGAAGCAGCCAGACGAAGAGTCTGTGGAGTATTTTCAATTAAAAAACATATTCCTAGCCTTGTTTAGGGATCCCACCTGGCTATTCCGTAAAAGACGCGGTCACAAATACCGAGAAAAAGTTTTCACACGAACAGAAGACGCCTACCAAGGCAATTAACGTTTCAGCTGATAGGCCGTTTCTATGGATCCCATATCCCTACATACAATTATTGGTGACTACTCACATATACGAGTAGCCACTCCAGATGATAATGAGGCAATTCTCGATTTCTGTTCTAGCATAGCTATGAACACGAATTCGATGTCGTTGCGTTATGATCGCTCTCCAGATTACTTTGCCTTCTTAAAGGAGCAGTGCGCTAAGTCCTTTGTCTTTGTTTTTATGAACAAGGATGACTCCATCGGCGGTATCTGCACCTTGGCGCTAAAAAAACAATATGTCTCGGGTGAATTGACCCAGTTAGCCTACCTTTGTGACCTTAGGACGAGCCCAAAACTTTATCGCTTGGCGCGAGTTCAATGGCGCAACTGTTATGCGAGGGTCGTCGCAAACTGCCGTAACATAATCGAGTTCGATCAGTGTCAGTACTTTTATTCGGCCGTCCTAGCGGAGAATTCGGTGGCTCAATCGGCTCTAGTTCAGCGTCGCAAACACTACGTTTATCGGGAGATTGGAACCTACAAAGCAGTGAGTATCTTAGGTCGATTACCTTTTTCGTTTCCGCTTAAGAAGCCAGGGGTATGGCTCCAAAGACGACGGCATAGCTCCAAGCAAAGGCCCCATATCCGAAGAGCCACTGCCGAAGACGTTCCGGCACTACGGAAGTTTTTGGCTACGTCTAACAAAATCAAAACTCTAGGTGAGCATATAGTGCCAGACTCAAATACTGCTGATGAGTTGAAACGGCGTTTTGACACTTGGGAGAACTTTTCGATTGATTCATTTATATTAGCTACTGATGATGCCGGCTCAATCGTCAGCTGCGTCGCTCCATGGGTTCAGAATCAAACTAGACGCATGGTGATTGATGGGCTGTCCCCTTTTTATAAAGCGCTGTCGTCCATCCTTAGTCTAGCTGGCAAACCAAAGGTCAAAAATGGTGGGGTTGTAAAAGCACTCAATCTCACCCATCTAGAGTTTGCTCCTGGTATCGAAAGACGGCAGCGACAGTCGCTGTTTTTTCATATGCTCGAATATATCAGCAAAACAAAAGAGTACCGTGACTGTCATATCACCACCTTCATTGATACTCCCCAATTACAGTTAAAGTCATCTTTGATATCCAGCAAATTTATCATGCAATCAACACCGGGCCGATTATATCAGGTCATGTCACCTGACGATTTTTCCAAAGGGATAAATCTTCCTGACCAAAAAACTCGTCCCCTGACATTTGAGGTAGGAGTCGCCTAATGCTTAGTGGCAAAACTGATTGGCTAGGAAAATGGTATGAGGTCGCCGCTGAAAGAGGTGTCAACGACAAGATCACATTCTGGGAGATCGATCTAGTCAGCAAATCCAAACGACAGTTTTACTATAGTCACGCAAAGTGGGATGGTGCCGGTGGCTTAATCGATATCTTAGAAAAAAATGGATTTGGTCGCTTAAAATTGCCCCATGGACGTGACACATCAAAACCAAGCTTGCTAAGTCGATTGACGATTATACGCCGCGCCTTACAAAACATGAAATCTCCTAAGGTTCAATGGAAATACCGATCTCCGGACTTGGATCTTGAAAACTCCGCTCAGCCTCACTACATAAGTTTTGACAGAGAAGAAACCGCTAGCATTGCCGACTACTGCAAAAAGCAAAAGCTATCCCAAAACGCATTTCTCATCGAGATGCTGAATCAAACGGTTATCAAATCCCTCGTGGCAAACCCTGATGATTATGATGGATCCTGGTTGTTTCCCGTAAATATGCGAGGACCAGTTTGGAAGGAAAACCCACTTTCGAATCATTCGAGTGGTATCTATCTCCGCTGCGATCAAAATACATCTGCCTCGCTTCTTCATAGGCAGATGAAAACATGCTTGTCTAACAAAACTCATTGGGGCATCTGGTGGCTTGGTCATATTGGAAGAATTGTAGGAGTCCGGGGTATGCGCGCCCTTTCTCTAAACTCCTCAAAGAAGTCCTTTTATTTTGGTACCTTTTCTAATATGGGCGTCTGGCCAGGTCATGAACAAGGTCCAGTGCTAGCGAGCCATCTAGATGAGAATAAAGTCTGGCTTGTGGCGACACCGGGATCGGTCAATTACCCCGTCGGGATTGTTGCCTTAACATGGTTTGGTAAGCTGACAATGTCACTCAAGATACATAGATCGATTTGCCCCGATCAGAAGTTTGCAGAACACTTGAAAGATCAATGGCGCTCCAAGATCTTACAAACGATTCGGCAGGATCAGGAAACGAAGGTTCTTGCCTAAGGAAAGGCCTTCGCCTGCAGCTCCAAGAGCAAATCCGTTGGATTGAGTAAATCAGATCGCCTCCGGTATTTACCACTAGAGACCGAAAGCGGTCCCGAAGCGGTACCTGTATATCCCTCAAAATGCAGCATGGGACTGCAACAAGAAAGTTTGCCGACATTAGCCAATATCTGACCTCTTTTCACGATGTCACCGACTTTAACTCCAGAGGCTAAAGATCCCACTTCCCCATAGCGCACGATCTTCATACCATCTACTTCTGGGTGTTCGACCACCACCGCATAGGTTCCGCTATAAAAATAGTAGTAGTCAATAACTCTCCCATCAGCAATAGCCATCACAGGCTGACTGGTATCGGAATACAAATCGGCCGCTGCATGGGTCCGTCTGCCACCGTCGCGAATGGCTCCAAAGTTTCGCGGCGCAGACAGGAAACTCTGATAAGGCTTGTGAGGCAAGGGAAAATCCAGTACTGCCGGACTCTCAAAAGATGGATCAGTCCCTGGGATATCTGATTTTGGTGGGTTGGTAGGAGTTTTTGATGGATTTTCCGGTCGAATCAACTCATGGCTAATGGATGTTATCGAAAGCAAAGATATCACCCCCTCCCTTAGGGGACAATCTGGACTAACAACTCCGTCCAGATATACATAGATGGTATTAGAGTCAATTAACTCAGCCCGTTCAGATATTTCAATCTTAGAGTTCGGGTTAATATGACAAAAGTCGACGTTAAGCCTATTAGGATCCTCGGTGTTAACAGCTTGGTCTTTGGCGATAGTAGCTATAGTTGCAGCGGTAGCAAACCAGATCGTCGACGAATTTGGATCACTGGGTTCAATCACAATATTTGACTCAGAATTCTTTGGAACTTCGTTGGCTGGATCGCGCTGTGAACGCTCAACTTTTTTCGAAGGAGGCGTTAAAGGTTTGCTACATGACATGATCGACATAATGATAAAAAGCAAAATAAACCGCAATAAACCACTCATCCACAACCTCTTGATTCAACACATGTCTCGTTTCCTATCAGTAGCTGTGCAAGAGCCAAACCAGAACCTAGTGATCCGGCTATATTTTTAACTCAATATATTTAGCCATTTATAATGGCAAGCTGTCGTAAGTAGGCAAAAAATCTGACGGAATGCCGAAGCTGTCAAAAGTCTAGACAGTAAAAAAGAAAGAGTTCCATTTTCACTCATGGGCAGAAAAACAAAAAGGGTCTCATAAGAGACCCTCGTCATAAGCTAAGCTTTTATAAAATATGGGGTATTACATAATAGACACGGTCAATACAGGCGTTTCCGTATCCACTCCGCAGATCTCAAATTTAAGCTCCGTATCTTCACTAAGAACAAGTGAAAGATTGACTGGCTGGGCTATGTCACCAGTAAACCTGTTGGTAACAGAGTTTTCACCTAGGCTGAGAGCTCGATTTTCTAACCCACCAATATCGACTTTTGACCAGTTCTCGTCTCCGATTTTGAAGGAATACTCTCCAGCATCTAGCATTTGAACCGAGGCAAAGCAATCATTTTGGCTAGGGACTAAAATGAAATCATCTGAGGCAGCCCATCCGTTAAACGACCCACGAAGAAAGATATCGTAATCTTCATCTAGAGGTAGATCCAAATCAACATCTTCAGGAATCGTCAAAGGTAGGGCACGTTCGTCTTCTGCACAGTCAGTTGGTAGGAAGAAGGCGGCGGTTCTTGGCAAAATAGTTAACTCAGTTTTGCCCAGTCTAGAGATAAGGCCTGATTCATTAGCCTCAACTTTACGTCCTGACATCAACTCCAAGTAACATCCTGCAGCTAGTGATGTGGTCAAGGCTTCGATAGCCAAGGGATTACGTCCTGAGTAGATTAAAGCAAGACCTTTATCCTCACGATCGATAAACAAAAGGTCTGTTCGATCACAGGTTTCGCCACAGTAGTCCACATTGTCAAGTTCGTCCTTATAGGTCAAACCCGACGTTTCTCTTCGGTATTTCATCGCTGCTAAAACTATCTTTTCCTTATAGTCCGCTCCTGCATTTAGGTAAACGTCCTCGTCAGAACCATAAACAAGTGCGCGACCCTCAGTTGCAGCCAAGAAGTAGGCATGTCCCAGCATAGCCTGCTGGTAGTTTCGCAAGATAAACATGTCGCCAACAACGGAGTCATGAATCCGAGCAAAATATATCGGAGACTTCAATTCGTTAAGATAAACATCACGATCAAAGCTTTCTAATGAGAAGTAAGACTTCCCGATATTATCTCCGATTGGGTAAAGCATTTTCTGCCATCCCGTATTATCCGAAGCTTCGAGCTCCGCGATCAGTGCCGATTTTCGAAGATTCTGTAGGTTTTCACTACCACGACCATACAAGTCAAAACTCTCAGGAAAGACTGAAGAGTACATGTAAGTATCTAACAAGAAGAAATCTGTCACATCCATACGGTCGCGATACTGATTGGCGATTGAAACTTCCGAGGTTGCCATCTCTCCATAAACATAAAGGGGCTTTTTCAAGATGGTCTCACCGTCGATTTCAGGATTATCGACCTTTAAACGATCACGAACAATTTCGATGATTTCTGAGAAATACGTATCGGG
The DNA here is from genome assembly GCA_013215145.1 of Pseudobacteriovorax sp. Taxonomy (GTDB): domain Bacteria; phylum Bdellovibrionota_B; class Oligoflexia; order Oligoflexales; family Oligoflexaceae; genus DT-89. Next base: position 78,075 of record JABSRP010000022.1, on the reverse strand, counting down.
AATATGCTTGACGGCATCCAGACGAAAACCATCGATACCTAGCCTTAGCATCTTTTCTACAAGATCCGCATGAGTCTTAAGAACATAAGGGTCGCTGGTATTCAATGATGGCAAACCAGGATACCATTTAATCAGAACTTTTTCTAAATCATCCCACTCATTTTGGTAAATCGGAGGAAGGTTCGCACCTAGTTCGAAGTAGTAACCTCGGACAATAAGAGCTCCTGCACCAAATAGATTTTCGAAGGTTTGATGAAACTCACTGACCTCTAAACAAGGTAGCTCTTCCGATCGCGACTCACAAATAAGCCTCTCGCCATCAACAGTTAATGCTACACCCTTCTCATCCATTTGCCGCTCAAGATCGTCAAACATCCAAGGCAGCTGATCGTAAACAAAGAGAGTTTCGTAAAGTTTGCGACTTTCGTCAGACGAACTCGCCTTTTCCATTTCTATACCATTTATAGCCAAGAAATCAGAATAACGGCGGTAAAGAGACCGATCAGTACTATAATAAAAGGCATATTCGTCCACAGGAGAACGCAATACTTCCATTTTATAATCTGTCAAATCCAAATACAGATCGTAGTTAATAAAGTGTTTAGGCTCGTACAAGCCATTGTAGTAAAGAGGACTTGCAGGGTTGTAACGCAAAGGGTCAGCCATATGATTGAGAACCGTATCGGCGATGACTTTAATCCCTTTACTATGAGCTGCGCTTAGCAAAGACCGTAAATCATCTTCGTCGCCATAGCGACTTGAAAAATCTCGATGATCAACAGGCTGATACGACTCCCACCATATACCATATTTCTCTAAAGCTTTTTGAGGTGGAGAGATCTGGATCATTGTATAACCAGCTTCGTCAAGCTCGTCTATCTGCTCTTCAATATACCTATAGGTCATATTAAAAGCTTGTAGAATGACCTCATCGTCCATTTTGGCTGCGGAAATGGTTTTCATATCTTTGAGCTGAGTTAAGTTTTCCCAACCGATGACACGATCTGTGCCAATGAGAGGCTTAATCTCGTCGATAGCGTCACCAACAATACCGGAACTATTGATATCATCACGACTACCGATATTTACTTTCGTTAATTTACTATCAGGAACGGTATCACCAATGATGAATAAAGGTTTGTCATCTGTTGGTGGAGTCACCGGATCAGGATCAGGATCAATTCCTGGTCCCGGCCCAGGACCAATGCCCGGCCCCGGTCCAGGCTCGCAAGATGCTGGATCGACGGCACATGCATCAGGACCTTCCTTGTCAGACTTGCTACCATCGCGCTTTAACAAATCGCAAGAAGTAGACAACATCCCTGTTGCCAAAAGGCTCGATACGAATATCGGTTTTAACATAAGTCTCATGGGAGACCTCCTATAGAGTGATAGTGCTTCCTACACTGACATTGACAATTCGTTTGCTTGTGAAGTTTTGACCAAAAGATTCTGCCCCCGAGGCATAAGTCACCTGCGACGTTAGGTCCATTTTGGGGTTCAATTGATATTGAGCTTCCAGACCAAGGCCCAACTGAGGACCAAATTCAAAGCTCACCGATTCTTTAGATTGGTCGACGGCGCTGTTGCTATAATAAAGTTTGCCAGCCAAAACCGTTTGCGAAACCGGTCGATAGACCCCACCAAAGGCTAGGCGATGACTGTCTTCTGCTTGATCGTTGAGATCGTTGAAGCGGTAGTAATCGACACTAAAAACCGAGGCGACATGGTCTGTCCAGTCATAAGCTGCCTCTAAAGTCATCGTCTCTGGAGCCTGATACCGGTAAGACGCGGCTCCACGTTTTTCTTTGCCACGATAGACGAAGGTCCCAGTGAGGTTTTTTCCTATAGGACTTAAGAGCGTCAATTCGGGTGTCACGAAGGTGGTAGATTCTGAGGAGCTCTGCTCGTTAAACGACTCGGTTTCCACAGAGATATAATTAACATCGGCCTGAATACCCAAGACAACAGTTCCCAAACGGTAAGCATACCATGGAGACAGTGATGATTTTGCTAGTTCGACGCTGTTATCGATAACTCTAAGATCTGAGTGGTTTTGTGTGTTGAGATTGATCCCAAAACCATGGTTGTTTTGTTGCCATAGCTTACTCTGCACGGCCAAACCGAATCTGTCATCATCTGCCGACAGTCGTGCGCTGCTCGTTTCATTTACGGCTTGAGTTTGAGAAAAGCTCCCGCTTATATATGTCGTTTTTTCGGGAAGGCTTTGCAGACGTCCTAACCCTGTCTCAAATAGTAAACTCTTTTCGGCAAGCTCACTGGCATTGGCTTGAGCGCTTAATACCAAAAGGCCAGTCAGTATAGCTTTGTTGGTCATCGGTTCTCCAGAATCTAGTAAAGTTACATCATTCAACCGACTGTCCTACACGATGGAATGTACGTTGTATACAAAAATAATTAGATAATTTAAACCATGTCATATATTTCAGACTAGTTTTCGGACAACACAACCATCGCAAAACTCAACTAGAGAGTTACATTCAATCAATTCATCAGAAAAAGCGACTGACATTTATGGGACAGCAACTACAAATTTGAAATGTAATTATTTTACTAGATCATACTGCAAGCGATTGACTTGGACACTCTGAGGTCTGCCTTCGAAATCTTATTTTTCGGCTAGACAATAAGAACTGGTCACATTAACTGCGGATAGATCAGCGTTGGGCGATCCCTTCCTTCCACGCGCTGGTTATGAAAATGAACGTAAATATAGACCCAGCACTCAAACTTTTGAATTTTCTTGACCGTACACCAGGTTTTACGCGATAGACACTTGATCTTATCGCGAATCATGGCATAGGTGTGATTAAGGAAAAACAGCTGATCATAACCTCCTTTCTTCATTTCACCCTGTCCGGTAACTGCTCCTCGCCGCCCTTTCGATGTTTTATGGACTGCCTTTCCTTGCCAGCCACTTTTGATGATGCTCGGATAATGATGAGAAAGATCGGTTTTAATCGTAGGACTTTGGCTACAGCAAGTTTTCAGTTCTTTAATTAGCTTGTCTAGAAGCTCTTTTCTCTCGCAGCGTCTTGGACCATATTTTCTCCTGGAGATCTTTGCCAAGGGACCTTTCGCTGCGATCTTTCCGACAGAAAAGCTGAGAATCTTTCTCGTTTTTTCTTCTACTGCTATCGGCATTGTTAGAGGCTTACATTTGGTATGCTCGAAGGTTTCCATTTCGTCAAAAAGAACGAGGTCTGCTTTGGGCATCTGATCTCTATAGGACTTCAGTTTGACTTTAGCATACTCACCGAATCGTATAACTCTGCAAGCCACCGACTTCCTACAAATACCTACGGTACGAGCGATTTCCCTTTGCGCCATACCTCCAGCTAGAAGCCGAAAAATGAGAAGGTCAAGATTACGTCTCCTTAATCTATAATCAGGTTTGAAGGCTTGTTCTGAAAAGCTCTTATGGCAATGGCTACAGCGGTATCTTTGAAATTTGCGATTATCGGAAACCCTGCGATAGTTTCCATTTTTCACGAAATTCTGTGACTGGCAATAAATACATCTCGTTTGTGACATGGTTAATCTCTTCGGTCATTAGAAAGAAGAGACAAATTGCCCTTAAATTACGGGAAATTCGAATGACATCTTATGAAATCCACAGTTAATGGGACCAGTTTAAAAAAATCACTGACTCAACCGAATCAGTGATTTCGAAGCATTGTTCCTAGCGAGTAGAGGAACGGGAGTTATAAAGCCTATTTGCAGCGACGCCAAATGATATCGTATCGCTGAAGTGATTTAACTGTTAGAGCACCCCAACCACTACGAACGTTTGCAGCGGTCTTTAGGTTAACATCGCGATCACCGTTACAGTCAGAGAAAATTAAGTCTGAATCTTTAACTGACTGATGTATGTCGCGATTCTTATTAATGCGTCCTTCGATGCTTGTACTAAACGTTTGCGTTTGATCGCTGCCTTGAAAGTATGCTGACCCATCGATCTTTGCCTTGGTTCCATCAGCAAGATTTGCTTTGTACCAAGCGTGATATCCTTTGATTGCGTATTGCCATCCTGCAGGGCGATTAACTCTAACTGAGGCTTGACAAAACTCTCGAGCAAACCGATCAGTCTCCAGCGAAATCATAGGAATATTTAGATCTAGGGTTTTCTGGTTAGAGCCATTTCCGATGCTAACATTTCCTGATGGACAGCCGGATCCATTCGCGGAGGTCACCTCATAGCTTACCCATTCAGGAGCCTTAGGAGCTGGCTTTTTGCAAGAAACTAGATTTACATTAATGTCTCCATGTCCATCTTGACTGCCGTAGATCTCAAACCAGCCTGCAGCTCCGTAAGCATCGTTTTTCTTATTTGCTGAGTACCCAACTTGAAACGCACCACCACGCCTTTCCATACCAACGTTAAAGTAGTTCGCCTCACCGACGCCTACTAGGTCTCCCCACATGCTGTGATAGTAGTGCCAACCGTGATTATCAACAGATCCCTCTAGATCAGCAAACTCGACGAAGACATCAAGTTTTTTCCAAGGGTTTGATTTACTGACTGCGGTACCTACTAATGTCGCTGTACCGTTATCAAATTCGGTAAACTTTAGGTCGCCACGTTTACTAACGAGATCCGTTGCGAACCCAGGGATGTATAGGCTATGTCCTGCAGCAGGAACGGCGCAAAGTTGCCTGATAGCTTTAACCCTTTGATCGGGGTTTTCAAAAACTGGCCGTCGAATTTCTGGTGTAGTTGTTTCTACCGAAGTGACAACAAACCCAGGGTTGACAGCACCCATTGCTAAACCGTTACCTAAAAGTCCCGCTGCTGCGGTTGCTAGAAAATATGACTTCATACAAAACTCCTTTATGTGACTCGTCATGTTCAACCTTTGTCTGAACCCACCATAATCGCTGCCAGTGTCTGGTCGCAAGAAAAACGAAACAATGCGTTCTGTGAACACTAGCTCTACGAAACAAACATAACACGAAGTAACTATCTCCGTTCCTTTACAAAGATTAACTCAGATAACTAAGACGAATCGCCTGACCACAGGCTCGTAGGTTTGCTAAGTTTCCTACATTACTGTACTTACTAACGAAACCAGCTAGTTGACTAAATAAGTATTGATAGGATAATGAGACGACCTGGGTAACTGTATCGAGAAGAAGAGGTGTTTTATGATAGGTATGTTTAAATGGGCAACCGCCCTTGCTGTCGGCATCATGAGCCTTAGTAGTGTCGCACTTGGAGACTGGTGTTACGAAACAAAAACAGCAAGAGGTGGCGTGAATATTCAGTGGGACTACCAAGTTTACGAAGGTTTCAGTCGATTCGCTGGGCCGTTTATCGCAAGGGCCCAAAGCTACATTCATGTGAGAGATGTCTCGTTTAAGGGCAACGAGAATGTAAGAATCGTTTTTATCACCAAGGACGCGGATGGCAATGAAATCAGCGTAGAGCGCTTTGACCGCATTGACTACAACCCAAATGATGGTGGTTATACGATTGGGCTTCCCGACATTCAGGTCATAACGGCAGAGATTACTGGAGACCGGTTCCATGAGGTTGCGGTTTCTATCAACGGTCAATGGCTTAAGATTCAAAATAGCTGGCGCTCAAACTTTGTTTTTGATGCGCGGCGCATAAAAGACTACTGCTACTAAGTAGTCCTATTCTCATCCGGCGTCACTAATGACGTTCGTCACAAGCGCCGGAATTTTCTGAGGCTTTCGCAACCTCGAATAAATCCCTCCCTATGTTCACCAGAATCTCTTCACATAAACTGAACACTAACGTTTTTTGATGCATTCACAAAAAATTTATGGTTCCATCCGCTATGATAGGTAAGTAATACATATCAGAAGGTTTGCGATAGATATCGCGGAACCGCTATTTGTGCATCAGTGGAGCTAACGATATGCCTCAATTATCCCGACGTTCGTTTTTTAAAAACAGCCTGTCTACCATAGGTGCGGCCACGGCAAGTGCCGGTGGTTTGGCTCAAATGGCAACTGGCAAGCCATTTCTAAGCTATACCAGCCTAAAATCTCTAGGCCCACTTCGGCAAGCTGATGCTCTTGGCCTTCGGCTACCTGCTGGAGTCTCTAGCAAGCTCATCTGCGAGTCAGAGGCACGCATTCAGTACGCCGATGGAGAGCGATCAAACTACCGATGGCATATTTTTCCTGATGGAGGAGCCACATTTCCCACACCTGATGGCGGTTGGATCTACACCTCAAACTGTGAGGTCAATTTTGTTGGGGGTGTTGGAGCCGTAAGGTTCAATCGAAAAGGACAGGTGGTGGACGCCTACCCTATACTTCGTAACACATCCCGTAACTGTGCTGGGGGCCCAACTCCTTGGGGAACCTGGCTGTCCTGCGAAGAGGTAAAGAAGGGATATGTGTTTGAATGCGATATCTACGGCGAAAAAAAGGCCGTAAGGCGGGATGCTCTTGGGCGATTTAAACATGAAGCAGTCGCCATAGATCCAGATAAACAACAGGCCTACCTTACAGAAGACGAGACCGACGGGCGGCTGTATCGCTTTACTACCAATTTTGTAGACGATGATGGTGTCTTTGATTTTGATGATGGTATTTTGGAAGTTGCTATCGTCGGCAGCGATAATATTGTTTCTTGGGCTAAAATCGATGATCCCGCGCCTGGACTTTTTGGTAAAGAAACACGATTTCAAGTCCCCGAAAGTACGATTTTTAATGGTGGAGAAGGTATTTGGTTCCATGAAGGCCTTATATACTTCACCACAAAAGGCGATAACCGCGTTTGGAAACTTGACACAAATTCCCAGCTACTAGAAATTGTCTACGATGTGACAACATCACCAAAACCTATCCTAAGTGGAGTAGACAATGTCGTCGTGAGTACCGACGGACATATCTTAGTAGCCGAAGACGGTGGCGATATGCAGATTGTTGTCATGGGGCCCTACGGTGATATCTACCCTCTTGTACAGATCGTCGATCAGGATCATTCCGAAATCACAGGACCGGCGATCAATCAATACGGCGACAAGATCTACTTTAGTTCTCAAAGAGGAGGCAAAGCTCGTCTTGGACTTACCTATGAGCTTTCGGGCTCCTTTGTAAATGCCTAACCAAGTTTAAACACACTACATTGGCGCGCTCTTTTCACGACGAAAGAGCGTGCTGATCTGAACTTGTAGGTATCACAATCTTAAAGATAACTCTTAGCCGGCCATCGATAGGTTCCGACTGATCAAACGGCGCAACAGCAAACGTTCCTCCCAAAGCTTCTATTCTTTCTTTTATGGCACCCATCCCTAGTCCTCGACCTGATATCATAGAAACTTCTTGCTTGGTTGATGCGTCGTGCATAAACATCACCTCTAAGAGCTTCTCCTCAGTCTTCCATACTACACCTCGCTCATGCGCCAACTTAGCCAATCCATTAAGGTTTGCGCCAGCACCGTCATCGTAAATAGCAAAATGCAACTCGTCCTCTTTCACGGTCAAATGCACGGTGATCAGCCCAGCCTCCAATTTACCCTTTCCTCGTCGGACATCAGCATCCTCAATACTGTGATCGAGAGCATTGTTAAAGAGATGAGTGAAGACATCTACAAGTATCTGGTTAAGGTAACGCGGTAAGGTTTTTCCCATCTCAAAAATGTCGATGTTTGGAATGGGCCGGCCCAAAGTTTTTGCCGTACTACGCATACCTTCAATCACCGGGTTCAGGACGTCACCAAGAGACTGAAGATCCAAATCCAATAACTCTAGGATTTTTTTTCTTGTATCAGAACGCATCGCACCGACAGGTAAGCTTTCGATGACGTTAAGCACCTCAATCGATTCGCTAGTGGTCAAAGACTGCGAGATTTCTTTACGACCAAGGACATCGTAATTAATATCCCTTATATAAATAAAGTCGTCCGTCAACATCTGATGCATGGCAATGACATCCTCAAAGTCATAGTCTCCCTCACCATCAATGTAGGAAAAAATACAAGACTCAATCTGATGACAATGATTCGCAATATCGTCTAATCCCATGGTCCGTGCATTTCCTTTAATAGTATGAACGTCATGCAATACTGCCAAATAGCGTTCAGTGAAAACATCTTCATCAATCAGCAACAAGAAGCTTTTCCGTAAAAACTCAAGACTAGAATTAATAAAGTCACCAAGTCCTTCAGGGGTTATCTTTAAAAGTTTGGCTACCATAGCCATCATACGATCATGATCTTCTGCCTCCTTACGAAGCCGATACTCATCCGTTTGATCCTCAATAGACACCAAAACTTTTTTGACAATACTGTTTTCATCAACCAATGGTGACCATGTGAGTCCCAAAATTTTATCGCCGATAGTGACGGTTCTCGGAAAGTGTCCGGCATTGATCTCAAAGTTGACATAATCCTCACCTATCACGGCTGTTAGTAGTTCAATCTGAATATCTCTCGTCACATGGCTTTGTTCGAAGCGATCGATAAAATAACTCAGCACACTCTTACCCACGATGGAATCCATACCGAGCAATTGAGCTAAACTCGCTGAATGCTCAGACTCAAATAAAAAGTCTTCGCTGAATGTGAATATACCCAAAGGGATTCTATCCATAATCGCAGAAATCTTTTTATTTTTCTCAAAGACTGTCTTCGAGAATTCATTTAATTTTGAGATCAATCGACTTGAGTCCGCATCTTTCTTTTGCATCTGGGTCTCTAAGATCGCTTGACTGTGCTTTAAATGCGACCTAGTCAAATAACCATCAAGAGCATATTCCATTAGTTGGCGTCTGGCCATAAATGATGATTCGATAGACTCCAGCACAAATGCAGCGTCCTTTGAGTTCCGCAGAGAGAGAACCAGTTTCATCGGTGGTAGTTGGATTTCAATCTCGTCACCATTGGCAACAACACTTGGTTTTAAACCAAGTGATATCGACTTTGTCGGCACAACAGTTTCTTGAATTTGAAAAGGCTTCGTCTTGACGATAAAACCCTTCATATTCACGATATTCCTAGAAAAGGTAATACAACACATGTCATTTTGGTTATTTGGGATAGGAAAAAAAGCTTTTGCAGACCTAAGATTATACATATTACTAGCTAACAACAAACCATATTCGATAACCGAATTCGCAGATTCATACCCTTTAAGACTCTCCAAAAACGTCTGCCATACAATATCGGAGTGTTTGGCAGTGGATACCATATTTTTGCAAAATAGCGGTCGACTCAGAATAGAGTCCCTGACCCATCCCTTCGCCTCATATTTCCAACTTTGGCATATGTCACGCACATATTTCTGTTCAATCTGCTCCGCACATGCAATCCAGTCTATATCTTGTTTTCCTTTATTAAGTTCTTGAATCAATACGCGGTAAAGTATCATCAATACGATATTTCTAGACCGCACCCCTTCGCGCCTTAATTCTTCTAGATAAAATATTTCAAGCTTAGATTCGGCAACGGCTTTTGCTAAGTTTGGATTAAAGATATGATCTTCATATGATTGAGATAACTCAACCAAATCGTTTAGCCCAAAGTTTCTCATTTTGTCCAGGGAAACAATAATTTCGATCATTGTTTTTACAGGACGTTTTTTCAAAGTAGAGGGAATGGCTCGTGGATTAACCTCCCCCAATTCAAAAAAAACTAAAAGATCTCTGATAGCATCGAGGTCAACTGTAGAGGTATTCCCATCTAGCCCTTTGCAAGCAGTAATGTCATTAAAATCATTTAAAATTCTTTTAGATATGACTCCTGCGCCAACCAAGAGCTCCATGCGAGGGACTAAAGCAGTAAAAAGATAGTCGGGATTTGTCGCACGACAAGTGGCGACAGCTAAGTCGAAATACTTAAGGGATTTATCAACTTGGCCACTACTAATATAGGAGTTTGCTAAATTTGCAAGAGACACAAGATGCTTACTGGCATCGGTGAAAGTCACCTGCACCTCTATATCGAATTGATATAGAGCATCAAAAATCCGCCAACTCTTATGGACAAAAGCGATATAACCGGCAGTTGGATTCAGAAGCTTTAAATAACTGGTGTAGGGTAACAACTTCAGAATACGGGTGGTCAACAAAGATCGACTTTCGAAATAGCGCAATACGAAATCGATCCCGTTTATAGATTCACTTTGAAAATCTTTTTGATGCATGTAGCGCACTCCCCAATGAAGGACATGCATCACATGATTTAAAAAATCTTTATATTTGTCGGTGAAGTCAAAACTCATAGTCAACATAGATTCGGATATTTCTAAAGTCTCTTTGTCCCGAAAAATGATTTGGGTTCGCATCACGTTGCCGAGCAAATTATAGTGATGCTGCCCATCTTTTTTAAACCCAGAATCAATGAGAGAGTGAAACCTTTTACGGACAGACTCTTCCTGATAGCGACCATAAACCATCTGTAGTGAACTAGCGAAGACGGCCGGATGAGGATCCCAACCTCCCATGATTTTTTCGACATAAGCGTCTGCCCATTGATAATTAGGCGACAAATAGAATAAAACCCCTGCCAAGAATCTCTCGATTAGATTCAAATCCTCGTAATCTTTTTGGTATAACTGTTTGAGTAGACCCACCAAATCTAAATGCGACAACAAACTGATATGATCTGGCGTTTGTTGAATCGCAGCATGGGATTCTTCAAACCTAATATCCAATCGATGTTCAAGAGTCCCTGTTAGGGTGTCGAAACAGAAAATTTGCTTTTTCTTTAAGGAGACCACTGATTCTATAGCAGCCTGCTGCAAACCGGTACCCTCTTGGAGGACTCTTTCGTGAGATCGAAACCATGAAATGGTTTTCTTGACCGTATCCACCGTAGGCTTTGGCGCAATCAATATACTAAGGGAAGCCGCTTCAATTTTTTGATATTCACTTAAGAGGTTGGTGTATTTAAGGTTTTCAGAAAAACTAGTATCGATAATGGAAACAAACCGGACCTGGCTTATGGTCTCTGTTCGTTTTGAATACTCCCATATGAGATTAAAAAGGTGATACTGACGAAAGTCAATGCCATCTAGGACGAAATAATGCATATCCTCTTTTTCAGTCAGTAAAACTTTCTGAATAGCCTCGAACAATAGGTAGGACTCTTCAATAAGTCGGTCAAGCATGAGCTCTACGCTAGCCCGATCAAGTATGTCTTCATTATTTTGACAATCGAGCTGCAATATTTCCTGAGCAGATTGTCCAACAAGACTCTCCTCAATTTTTGCAGAAAACCAACCTTCCCCCTCCAGAATATCAACTACCTGCTCCCAAATTCCATAGCCCGGCTTTGCTGCACTGAGATCGACGTAATGCACATGGGTAGCTTGGTCACTAAGCTCTTGAGCAAGCTGCAGGTTGCAGGCACGGCAGTAATCCATACCGCTTGATTGCAGAAAAGAAACGCGGCACTTTGATTTTAACAGCGTATCTCGGACCTTTTGTATTTGAATAGTCTGAAACTCAGCTAGCTTTTTGGCAAAATCGGAATGTTTGATCATATTCTCCCCTACAAAGAACCGTTTCGGCTTAATTTGTAGGGACTCCAGGGGATAGGTTGTTCATAAGACCCAAGTGAGATAAAGTTATTAATTTTAGCTACATACAAAGGTTTTGACAGAACTTTAAGTACGTCCCTAACAACCGACCACAACGGCGAATCGTCGGGTTCAAATCTCAGACTCTTAATTCAATTGAAACTTTAAATTGCCTATAAGGCAACTTATACCGATTATTAGCTATATTTTAGACAGCTACAAACTTCTCCAAACATGAGTCTAACAGAATCAATAGCATCAAATTAAACCACCAGCCGAAGATCATTAGCGATGAAATCCATTCACAAATCAGAATATTAAAGCTAATCATTTCAAATAATATGTAAAACTAGTTTCACGCAGATATACTAAGATGAAACCGCTATACAGATTTGGCAACAAGCTAAAATCCCATAATTACCTAATAAAATAAATGGCTCAGATTTTGATCTCTTTCAAAAAAAACTAGAAAGGTTTGCCGTTATGAAAACAAAAGCTTCGTTACTCATTCACTTATTCTGCGCCCTGGGATTATCAGGTTTGGCTCAGGCTCAAGATTTCAAAAAGTACTTTTCCTTTGACTTTGATAGTAACACCCCAATCGATGGACCAGACTGCAATAGTGAAAACACATGGATTCTCGAAGAGGTGGACGGCTACTCCATCCTTTTTGGAAGCATGTTTCTCGATTTACCAGGGGGCAGAGACAAAAAGAAATGTACCCTTAACCTAAGGCTAAAAGTCAACTCGCGTGATGAGATCGCCTTACAACAAACCCTGACATACGGCATTATTAAATCTCAAGGGTCTTCAGGAAACATCAGAATCACAGGAAAAGTTAGAGGTGCTGACGCAGGAGCCTTGCGTGTCTATTTTCCTGAGGAGTTTATGGATCGCCCCTTAGAGCAAAAGCAGTTTTTTCTGCCACATAGTAAGGGACGAAGAGGACGAAGTAACCTTTGCATGGATCGCTACGATTTTGACCCTGATGATGGGTTGAGAGAGCTAACCATTAAGCTAGAAATAGACGGTGATATCAATCGTCACGATGAAGACTATATGTTTTTGGCCACGGATGGACTCGATGCCAGATACCGCATTCAAGTTTACTCCTGTCGCGGAGGCAAACCGCACAAACCTATTTTCGCTCAGCCAGCACCACCACCAGCGCCGAAGGCAAAAAAAGTTTCGTTTACTCCCGAATACAGCGGGCAATGCCGAACCTCAGACTGTCGGGCTTGGGCAGGATGCGTCAACCAGAAATACCGAGATTCGGGACGCGGACCAGCCATTCATACGCTGAAAGATACTCATCGATTTAACGGCAATACCCAATGTAAATTTAGCCTTCATGGCTCGTCGCACATCGACCACTGGGGACCGGTTATCAACTAATCGGATTCAAATAGCCAATAAATCCGTAACTCTATACAGGTTTCGGATTGACACGCCTCTACCTGCGTCAGCCAACATTCCAATACGACGCACCAAACTAATATAATTAACTTTTCTCCAAGCAACATAAGTGCTAAGACAGGCAGAAATTCAAGACTTTCGCGTCTTTATCTCCCTAACCGCCGTTATGAAAGGAGAGGCAAATGCTGTCTCGGACATTTTTGGCAAGCTGCTTCGCTATGAGCATGTTCGTCCTACCCGTCACCTCCTGCTCTGCAAAACAGGCAGAAGAAAAGAACCAAAAACAAAACAGGTTATCAGAAGCGACATTAAGTCAGTTTCAATTCCGTGGACTAGGCCCAGCCTTTATGTCAGGAAGGGTATCAGACATTGCCTTCCATCCCACGAAAAGAAATACATTCTATGTCGCGGTAGGGTCTGGAGGAGTTTGGAAAACGGAAAACTCCGGGACAACTTGGACGCCGATTTTCGATGGTCAAAAAGTATACTCTATTGGAACCCTTGCTGTAGATCCAAGCTCTCCAGAAACCCTTTGGGTAGGGACCGGCGAAAATGTTGGTGGTCGCCATGTGAGCTTTGGCGACGGAATCTATAAGAGTGAAGATGGTGGAGCCAGCTGGAAGCACTATGGTTTAAAAAAGACAAAGCATATCTCTAAAATCATCATACACCCTAACGATTCAAATATTATGTGGGTAGCAGCTCAGGGCCCCCTTTGGACAAAAGGCGGAGAGCGCGGGCTTTACATGACGGAGGACGGTGGTAAAAAATGGAGCCGCGTTCTAGGAGATGATGAATGGACTGGCGTCACCGACATTGCCATCGACCCTAGAGACCCTAGTCGCCTTTATGCTGCTACTTGGCAGCGACATCGGACTGTTGCGGCCTATATGGGTGGCGGACCAAAGTCTGGCTTACACCGATCACTTGACGGTGGTAAAACTTGGCAAAAACTTAGCAAAGGTCTGCCTGCAAAAGCAAACATCGGGAAAATCGGTCTTGGGATCTCGCCACAAAATCCGGATGTGATCTATGCTGCCTTAGAGCTTGAACAGCGCAAAGGTGCTGTATATCGATCAAGCGATCGCGGAGTCTCTTGGACTAAGATGTCTGATGCCGTTGCTGGTGGGACAGGACCTCATTACTACCAAGAGCTATACGTTAGCCCTCATCGATTTGATGAGATCTATCTTGCGGATGTCTGGTTGCAACGTTCCTACGACGGCGGTAAAACCTTCTCGGCTATGAGGGGACAAGCTAAGCACCCGGATCATCATGCCTTAGGGTTTCGACAAGACGACCCCAACTATCTCTTGCTAGGTTCTGATGGCGGATTGTATGAATCCTTCGATAAAGGCAAGAACTGGCGCTTTCTAAGCAACCTCCCTACGCTACAGTTTTACAAAATAGCAGTGGATGATGCCAAACCCTTCTATAACGTCTATGGCGGTACTCAAGATAACGCATCTCAGGTTGGTCCTTCGCGAACCCTTCAAAGCTTCGGTATCAGAAACTCAGACTGGTCTGTTGTCCTCGCTGGAGATGGTCATCAGCCCGCAACCGAACCCGGAAATCCAAATATTGCTTATGCTCAGTGGCAGCAAGGTAATCTCAATCGCATCGATCGCAAAACTGGTGAAAAAGTAGCGATACAGCCACAACCAGCTCCGGGTGAACCAGCAGAACGCTACAACTGGGACGCACCGATTCTGGTCAGTCCTCACTCCTCGACAAGACTTTACTTTGCCTCACAAAGGATTTGGATGTCTAACGACCGGGGTGATAGCTGGACAGCAATCTCAGGAGACCTTACCAAAAACCAAAGACGGGTCGAGCTACCCATCATGGGACGCAAGTGGGGATGGCATGCCTCTTGGGATCTCTATGCCATGTCTAACTATAATACAATTACATCGCTAGCCGAATCGCCAAAAGTTGAGGGCTTGATTTACGCTGGTACCGATGATGGGTTGCTACAGATCACGGAAGACGCCGGGAAAAACTGGAGAAAAATAAGCTTAGAGACAATCAAAGGCATCCCGAGCACCGCCTTCGTGAATGACATTAAAGCGGATCATTTCGATCCTGATACGGTATACGTCTCCTTAGATAATCACAAATATGGCGACTATAAGCCATACCTCATTAAAAGCACTAACCGAGGCAAAAGTTGGACGTCTATGGCGGCAAACCTCCCCGAAAATCACTTGGTTTGGCGTTTGGTTCAAGATCATAAAGACAAAAATTTATTCTTTTTGGGTACTGAATTCGGCGTATTCGCTTCCTTTGATGCTGGGAAAGCCTGGCATAAAATGAAAGGCGGCTTGCCTACAATTGCTGTTCGTGATTTAACGATTCATCCAACAGAATCTGATTTGGTTTTAGGTACGTTCGGTCGAGGAATTTTCATTCTTGATGACATCAGCCCATTGCGCCAGCTAAACGAAAAAGCCTTAACAGCGGAAGCCATACTTTTCGACGTAAAAGACACTTGGTGGTATCACGAGCAGAATGCATTTGGTTTTGGTTCACGAGGTTTTCAAGGTCAGGCTGAATTCTTCGCAAAGAACCCTAAGTTCGGAGCCAACTTCACCTATTACTTGAAAGAGGATCTGACCACATCAGGAACAAAGCGTAAAAAAGACGAGGCTGAGGCCAAATCTGCTACTTTCCCAAAATTTGAAACGCTCTTAGAAGAAAGCATAGAAAGGGAGCCCAAAATTTGGCTGACCATCACAGATGCCTCCGGAAAAACCGTACGCCGTTTGTCAGCACCAACAAAAAAAGGATTCCACAGATTTAACTGGGACCTTCGTCGCTCCTATCCTCGTGCCGTAACTCAAAGAACCTTTGAAGGAGAAGAAGAGACGTACCAAAAAATACGTTATATGGCCTCTCCAGGCACCTATACCGTCAGTCTTAGCAAAGAGTATAAAGGTAAAATTACGGCACTAGGTGAGCCTAAAAGTTTTGAAGTCAAACGACTCACAACTCCGCACCTAGAAGGACAATCTTTGGCCGACCAAGAAGTCGTCATTGAGCGTTTGGAAACTCTTGAGAAAAGTACCAGCAGAAGTATCGACCTTTTAAGAAAGGTATCTGACCAGGTGAAAACTTGGCAAAAAACTCTGGAACTATCTGCCTTAGCTCCGGGTTCTATCGACGAAGATCTTGCAAACATTCACCGTAAAGCAAAAACCTTGAATGCTAGACTAGTAGGCGAAAGGCCGCGCCAACAGATCGGTGAGAAACAGCCACCAACTATTTTTGATCGTATTGGTTTTGTGAAAACCAGTATGATCAATTCAAGTTATGGTGCAACTCCCTCTGCATTGGAGTCTTTACAGATAGCCGAAGATCAGCTCATGGCTTTGAGGGCCGAACTGGAAACGCTTATTAATCAAGATATCGTCAACATGCAAAAGATACTGGATCAAGATGGAATTCAGTGGAATGTCCGAAAGGTATCTCACTAATAGAAAGTTAAAATAGTCTATGCGTTGGAAATTAAAGTTAAGCCGACTGAGTCGGCGATTTCATTATGTTGCGGCCCTCTGGGCCTTCCTTCCTGTGCTGATCATTATTGTCACAGGAATTATTCTTCAAGTTAAAAAAGAAGTATCTTGGGTACAACCACCGACTGCCAAGGGTGAAGCCTATGCGATGGACATCACCTTGGATCAGGTTTTATCCGCTGCTAAATTAGCTGAAGAAGCGAACATCAAATCTTGGCAAGATATCGATCGCCTTGACGTGAGGCCTAACAAGGGCGTGATTAAGATTAGAGGGAAAAACCGCTGGGAAGTGCAGGTTTCCAGTAAGGATGGAGCGATTCTTCATGTTGCCTATCGGCGGTCTGATTTAATCGAATCTATTCATGACGGCAGCTTTTTTCATGAGTGGTCGCGACTAGGAATCTTTTTACCTGCCGCCATTCTGCTCTTAGGCCTTTGGGTTAGTGGAGTTTGCCTCTTTGCGATTCAACTGCTGAATAAACGTGGCGCCAAAAAGAAGGCAAGCCAACGCAAAAAAATGGAAGCCGTCGGCGCTAATTAACGGGCTCAGACTTCATATGGGAACGGACGAGAGGAACTAGACGACTACCAAGTCTATTTCGTCCGAATCCCATCCGATACAAGGCTTTTCTCCAAATAGTCAAAAGCTACCTGGATGCCAAGCGCCATCAAGGCCGCAGGGATTGCACCAGACAGAATCAATTGATGATCATCAAGACGGATTCCCTTGAGTATCGTCTGCCCGTACCCACCTGCTCCAATCAGGGCCCCAATCGTGGCTGTGCCTACATTGATGACAGCCGATGTCTTTAGTCCATTCAAAATTGCCGGTAGAGCTAAAGGGAAGCGGATACGCCAAATCTTAGATTTCTTCGGCAAACCCATGGATTCTATCATAAAATCAAGTCCTGGCTCTATCTGCGAAAACCCTAGATGAGTGCCTCGTACAATGGGAAGAAGGCTATACAAAAATAGAGCTATAATGGCAGGCAATTCGCCAATCCCAAACAACGGAATCATCACTACCAAAATAGCAAGTGAGGGGATCGTTTGTATCACGCCCACAAAACCGAGGATGATCTTGCCAGCTTTTTGCCAAACAAAACACAGATACCCTAGCGGAATGGAAACAACTAACGCTGCAAACAATGACACAAAGACAAGATATAAATGCTGAGTCGAACGTTTAACGATATCGGATAGAACCGTTTCATTAACTGCCTCGGATCCAGAAACCCCAAGATTTTGACTAAGATAGTTTTGTGCGATCATCTCAGGTGACTGTTTTTCAAACTTAGCCAGATGATTCATCCCTACCATGGTATTGGCGTCAATCAAACCTTCAAACCTCTTTAAGGATGCGATGACTGACTCCTCCAAATCTAGACGATAAAGAAACAAAGCGGCATATTCGGGAAAGTATTGTTTATCATCCTCTAGAGCTATTAGATCATAGCCTTGAATCTCCGCATCGGTAGAGTACAAATCCATAAGATCAATCCGACCTGTGCGGATGGCTTTATAAGCGATATCATGGTCCATTCCAGAAATATTCTGATGACTTAGACTATATGCTTTTGCCAGTCCGGGCCAACCATCTTGCCGATCCAAAAATTCATGACCCAAACCATATCGGAGTGTTTCATGGGATGATAACTGTGATATTTTGTGGATGCCTAGCGATTCAGCTTGTTCACGACGCATCCCCAATGCATAAGTATTGTTGAAGGCTAGTGGCTTGGTAATTCCGAGACCAAGCCCACGCAAATGATCTTTCAGCTCCTCGAGGGAGTTCTTACCTTGCGAGGCAAGTATTTCGAAAATAAGAGTGCCTGAATATTCAGGATATATATCGATATCGCCTCGTTTCAATGCCTCAAACAGAACTCTTGTCCCACCTAACTCCTCTTTATGAGTAACACTAAGCCCCACATCGTCCTCGATTATTTGCTTGGCAAGTTCGCCCAGGATAATATTTTCCGTGAATTTTTTTGAACCAACGACTATGTCTTTTGATATCGCTTTAAAACTGCATAAAAGACAAATAGCCAACAGTAGATGCTTTGATAACGTAACAATGTTCATATTAAAATTCCGCCAACTGAGCTGTGAAGAACTCTCCAATCAGCTTGTGCTTAGGGTTTTCCTTGAGCTCTAAAAACTTTCCCGTCTGAAGGATTTTCCCATCATGCATAAACGAGATTTGATCAGCAAAATGCTTTGCCTCATTAAGATCGTGGGTCACCAGAATAAGAGATTTTTTAAGAGAGGCAATCAAAGCCTTAACATCTCGCTGGAGAGTATAGCGAATCACAGGATCTAGCGCGCTAAACGGTTCATCCAAAATGAGAAGCTCTGGCTCGTGAACTAGCGCACGAACAAGGGCAGCTCTTTGTTTTTGCCCCCCTGACAACTGATGCGGGTATAATGGAAAAAGCTTAGACTCCAGTTGAGCTAATTCCGCATACATAGTAAATCGTTTATCACAGTCATCATCTGCAAGAGACATACTTCGGACAAGAACTAGGGCATTCTCTTTGACCGTTAAATGAGGAAACAAACCTCCACCCTGAATAACATAACCAACGCGACGGCGAAAACGATTTATCCAGTCATTCGTGAGCATGTTACCATCTACTTTTACCTCTCCCTGATAAAAACTTGGTAATCCGATTAATCCTTTAATCAGACTAGATTTACCTGATCCAGAGCTACCAATAAGCGCCAAACGATTGCCAGACTCAAGGGTAAAACTAATATTTTCCAATACTAGTTTGTCTTGGTACCTGAGGCTAAGGTTTCTTCCTTCAATTTTCATGCACCCTCCTCGATGCTGGATACCAGTTCAACAAAATCAAACCTCAATTAAACTGGCTGATCGATCAAAACTTCATTAATCTAATAAGACCAAATAGACTAGGATGGATCAACTGTTTTAATAACAAATTCCTCCCACATAAACCATGATAATTATTGACTTAAAGCAAGCTGTCTAAGGCAGGCGAGTTCCTCGCTATAAAATTTTTGCAATATATTGATCCTTCAATAGTCAATGTACTGTGAACCGGCATTTACAGCCATACAGAAAACACAAAAAATGATCTTCATTTTTTACATAACTTACAGTGTTGCACAGTATAAAGGATTAATAACGTGTTAAATAACAAACTCATCGCAAAGGGAATCTTAAGCGCCCTTTTGTTAGGCACAACCATCACGTCATGTGATAAAGACAGTGACTCCTCTGGAGTAGAAAACCCTTCCGTTATGACTCTTATCACCGAAGCAGCTGACGATCTTTCGGCAGAGGATTTACTTGGTGATAACAAATCAAGTGATGCGATCTCAAGCGATCTAGTACTACCTGCGAAAGGTAAGCACGAGGTTGCCATCACATGGAAATCAGACGATACAACTTTGATTAAAGATAACGGCGCGGTTCAAATGAGCAACGACGTATTCGCCGATCACATTGTTACATTGTCTGCGACGTTTTCACTTAACGGCGAAAGTCGTGTGAAAAAATTTGTTTTTGTTGTTACTGAAGAAGGGCTAAAGCTAGCTCTAACAGCATTTCAAGCCCTCGAAAATGATATCCCTAACTTCTTAAACGAAAATACGAAGAAATCTGAAGTTAAGTCAGACTTAAATCTTTATAAAAATACTGAGTCTGGACTCTTGGTAGAATGGAATTCATCAAACCCCAATGTGGTTAGCAACGACGGCGTCGTCAGGCGTCCTTCTCACGAAGAAGGCAATGCAGACGTTACTCTAACAGCTGTATTCAGTCACGACAGTTACGTTAACAGGAAAACAAAAACTATCCAAATCACGGTAGTTGCAGATGCTTTCGATAGTGAAACCGCTTTAAACGATGCCCTAGACTTTCTAACCGACGAGTCTATTCTTGGAGAGAACACGTCTAAGGCCGATATTAAATCAAATCTAGATCTAAAAACTTTATTAGCCGACAACGTAGTCGTGACCTGGGAAAGCAACAATTCAGAAGTCATCAAGACTAATGGAGAGGTTATACGTCCAGCGTTTTCATTAGATAGTGTCGACGTGAAGCTAACAGCTACGCTAACTTTAGGCGAGCTATCAAGAACAAAAGAATTCGATCTGACTGTGACCAAATTGCCTATGACCGATCGTGAAATTCTAAACGAAGAAAAAGGTAAGCTTACCCTCGAATCGATTCTAGGAGCCAATAGCGACAAAGATTCGATCACTGTAGATCTTGTTTTAGAGAAAGAATTAGAGAATGGAGTGACTGTCGAATGGATTTCATCTCAAGAAGACATTATCAAAAAAGATGGCAGAGTTAGTCGTCCAAAATTTGAAGATGGTGATAAACCCGTCACTCTAACAGCCATTATCAAAAAAGGTGAAGAATCTGACAGCCTTCAATTCAGCTTAAAAGTTTTAAGAGCTGAACAATCCGATCAAAGCGCGGTAGATGCCGCTCTCTCCACATTTGACTTTGATTCTATCCTTTCACAAAATGCTAATCTGGATAGCATAAGAACTGAACTAGAACTAACAAACAGCTTCGCTGGTGTTGATGTGATCTGGGAAAGCTCAAACGCTGAAATCGTTAGTAACGCAGGACATGTAACGCGACCAGCTGCCGATCAAGAGGCTATCGTGATACAACTAACTGCAAAGTTTATGAAAAACAATGCGGTATCCCGAAAAGTTCTAGATCTCACTGTCCTACCTCGTTCAGCAGAGCTAATCAATGCACTCGACAGTGTACGTGATCGAGATTACTTAGCTGACAATCGTCACTATGAAGGAAAAATTGTTTCTAACCTTAATCTTTTCGATAGCTGGGATAACGGAATCACAGTAACCTGGGAATCTAGTCATCCATCAATAATCGCTTTATCAGGCGCCCTAGTTTCTCCGACTCCAGATATGGACGAGACGACTGTAACTCTTACCGCTACTTTTGAATTAGATGGAGAAAAAGAGTCAAAATCCTTTGACGTTCAAGTTCCCAACCAACTAGAACGAGCGAAGATCCTTCTAGACGAGGATAAGATTCTTGGCGACAACTTCACTCCACTTGGATTGACAAATGACCTTGTGCTTCCTCCTTACTCTGGAAATGCAAATGTCACATGGACGTCCAACAGCTTCTTTATCGTCGTGAACCCTAATAGGCACACAGCTAAAGTTTATACACCAACAGCGGCGTTTGGAGATGCGGAAGTGACATTGACGGCCACGATCTCTATCGATACAGATTTAGATGGCGCAGCAGATTTCGAAACCACAAAAGACTTTGATTTTATCGTCTTAGCAGGAAGTTTAACGCCTCGGCAAATTATCGACCGCACCATTGAGAAACTCAATGATGGGATCCTTCTTGGTGACAATGCTTCATTAACTGAAGTCACGTCGGATCTGAATCTTATCACTGAAGACGATGATCTTGTAAAAATCACTTGGGAATCATCACATCCAGAGGTTCTATCCACGGAAGGTGTTGTGACGAGACCAACAAATGGCGAAGCTGTAGACGTGACTTTGAAAGCAAAGATTGAGCGTCTAGGCGACACAGATGAAGTTACTTTTACCGTTACAGTTAAATAAGACGACATAAAGTGAAGGAATATTACACTATGAAAACGATATTAAAGACACTAACCCTATCCATCCTTGGATCACAACTAGCCTGCTCACCGGGCACAGACTCTTCCAAGCTAAGCGAAGCTTGGGATGGCCAAAACGCACCCGGGCAACTTCGGGATGAGTTTATTGAAAGCGGTTTCAACACCAAATTCGATGAGCTTAAAACCGAAGCTAAGCTAAGTAAGATGCCTTGGAGTGGTGACTATTGGGCAACATACCGCGGCGGCATTAGTTATCGATGGAATACGAGAGGCAGCATTGAACAAAAGTCAAAGTATGACCTAATCGAAGATCCAAGCCAACTAACATCTGCCCAGATACGACGATTATCACCTGCTGAGAAGTTTGATCTATACGCAGGGTACTCCAACTTTGCTCTTACCAAGGCTGAGCGGCGCCGGACAGCGGTTTTGACAGACGATGACATTGCCACCTGGGAAGGCCTTTGCCATGCCTGGGCTCCGGCCACAGTCGCTTTCGAAACCCCTAAACCAGTGACTCTAACTAGTCTTGATGGCGAGTACGAAATTCCTTTTGGCGCTTCCGATGTCAAAGCCCTGCTGACGTATTTTGTTCATTCGACCCGATCACCAGCTAATTACTTCTTGGGTCGTCGTTGCAACCGTAATTTTGATGAATTACAAGAGCAGTACGAAAATGGCGAAATCACACTTGAGCAGCTTAACGCGTACAAACTAGGATCAGACTGTAAAGGTGTCAACGCAGGATCATTTCATGTCGTGATCGCCAACCAAATTGGCGAAAAAGACAAATCTTTCATGATTGACAAAACACGCGATTACCAGGTCTGGAACCAGCCTGTTGTCTCTTATACCACAAACATCTCCGAAACCATGGCAGATGGCAGTGCCTATGAGATCTATGAAACGGCCGCTCCCGGAACGGCAAAAATCGTAAAAGTTGATATGGTCATGAAGTACATCACGGAAATCCGTCACTACTTCGACAGCCCCGAGTATAGGACTCCTCGAGTTGATGCCGATGTACCGGAAAATTACTCCTATTACCTAGAGCTTGACGCTGACGGCCATATCATTGGTGGCGAATGGCTCACAGAAAACCGACCAGACTTCATGTGGAAAGCTTCCATTCCAAGTTTTGCCGGTCCTTTTGCACCGATCCAAGACATTTACTCTGCAAGTATTGCTGCTGAGTAATCTTAGCTAAGATAGTTGTGTCAACGCTGGCTGTAAAGCCACTCCCCGCCCCTCACCAGAGGAGCGGGGTTTTTCCATTCAACAGCTTTGCTAGTAATATTACAATTTTTCATCAAAAACACTCTCCCTTCGCAAGCATTACATAATATAATATCAGACACTTACAGAGCCAGAGCGCAAGCTATCAGATCGCTGCTCTTAAAACTTGCTAAATGACTACAATGCAGTTAGATTTCAGCTGCAATTTGGCTTATTTCGACGGAGACAGCTATCTTTCAGTATTCCAAATACAAAAACATCATAAGGATCTCTTGGCCGATCTTTATCGAACTTGTGTTCGCCGTGCTAACGGGAATGGTCGATATGTACTTCCTCGCTCAAATCAGCGACCAGGCTGCAGCGTCCGTCGGAGCCATCCTTGCTTTTCTAGGGTTCGGCATGCTTACTGTAAGCAGTCTTTCCAGAAGCTGCTGTAATATTGCGACTCAGTATTTGGGAGCGGGAAAAAAGCAAGATGCCAATCATGTGTTTACTATTGCCATCGCTCTCAGCTTGATAGTGGGCCTAGCTTGGTCCTTACTATTGATTCTTTTTAGTGAGACGATTGCGGTCGCGCTAGGGCTTGACTCTGATTTAGTCATCCTCGCTGCTGCTTACATGCCAATAATAGGTTGGGGTTTTGCATTCTTTTCCATCCGACGCGCCTTAGCCAGTATCATGGAGAGTTATGGCCATACCAGGGATAATCTACTATCATCTATAGTCCTTAACCTGATGAACCTTGGGCTAAACGCCTTATTTTTAATTCAATTTGGTGATGGACCGGATACCACCTCCATCCAATTGATTGCCCTAGCAACCGTATCCTCTTGGTTTACTGGCTTGTTACTGAGTATCGGACTGGCCTACCGGAGAAAACTGCTACACGGCCTGGGATGGATTGAGAAAGAAAAAATCCGGTCTTATCTGGTTCAGATTTTTAGAATCGCAATCCCAGCTATTGCAGAGCCCATGGCATACCAGGGAAGTCGGGTTGCGGTCACAATGTTTATCGTAAGCATGGGAAGTATGGCCTTAGCCACCAATGTATACGTCGGACAAGCTCTCACCTTTGTCATTCTCATCGCCGTTGCTGTGAGTCAGGGATCATCTGTTTTGATAGCCAACTCTGTAGGTGCTAAAGACTTCTCAAATGCTAATGACATTCTATGGAAGTCGCTGGGATTGGCCACAGTCTCGACAATATTTGTCACCTTCTGGCTCATAGTTTTTTACCGTCCAGTATTCGGCCTGCTTACCAGCGATGAAAGCATCATGTCCTTAGCGAGAGATATCCTGCTGCTCTCCTTAGTATCTGATCTCGGTCGATGTATGAATGTCGTCGTTGGCGCAAATTTGAGAGCGACTGGAGACGCTGTATTCAACAGCACCACCGGCATGATAGTCATGTGGTGTATCGCTGTTCCCCTCGCTTACTTTTTCGGGATCGTTTTAGACTTCGGCCTAATGGGTATTTTTATGGCGAATGCTGTGGATGAGGCGATCCGGGGGCTCATTTGTATCTACCGCTGGCGCCAAAATATTTGGCAGTCTAGTGGTATCAATCGTCAATTAGCAACATCTTAGAACTTCGACTAGAACCACACAAATGGCACTCCTAAGTATGTCGGTCGTTGGTAGGCAACAGACATCAACAGTCTGGCACAGAATGTTCGCGTTTCAGAGATGTTGTAGGAAAAACATACCTAGAAAGATCTAAAAAGAACAGTCGATCGTCTGAGTGGGAGGATCGTCGTCATGTGGCTCATCATTTACCTACTTACAATAAGTACACTGCTCGTTTCTTGCCGGACACCAACATCCAGCAGCAAACTATCGTCCGATTCCAACGACGTCACCCACAAGCCGTGGCTTAACTACGTCAACGAAACAAAGAGCAAGATGCCGCTACAAAAATCTTGCGAACCAACTTCATTTCGCCATAAAACTCAGGAACGCATGGGCGTGGTTATACTCATGCATGGCTTCACAGCCTGTCCCCAACAATTTTATGCCCTAGCCAACCAACTAAGTGTTGCGGGCTGGGATGTGCTTTTGCCACTACTACCGGGCCATGGCTCACAGGACCAAACCCATGAGCAAAAAACCCTTCCCAATCGCGAAACCTATCAATCTGTGATGCCTGCGTTTGTCAAACAGATGAATACCATCATGCGTCAATACCCTTCAGATAATAAAGTCATAGGCGGTTTATCACTAGGCTCCGCTTATGCGACCCAAGCTGTGCTAGACGATCCCAGCATATACCGGCGAGCTCTGCTCATAATCCCCTACTATAAACTATCGGGACTTATCTCAAGTATCCTTGGCGGACTCAATGAGATATCTAAAAGCAGGATAACAAGTTGGTTTACCCCCGGCGAGCAGTTGACGAAGGCCATCTTAGAGCGAACCATCGGCTGGGGTCAGGCATGCCTTGAAGAGAGAAAAGGTGGACGCGCTGGAATCTGTGACTTCGATATCACCCACATGATAGCATCTCAGCAGTTTGGCTACGATCTTTCAGAGACCGTCAGGTTGCAAGTCGAAAGCCAATTTGTGCTCGTCGACAAAGACAAAGCCGTGGATAATGATCGCATTTTGAGAGTCTTCCATAATTCAGAAGCAAAACGCCATATCTGCTTTTATCCTGATGCGGCAAATCACTCGCTAGCATCACGATTCGATGCACCGACAGAAAACAAGTTTTGGCTGGAAGACTTTGAAAGAGATGCGATTCAATACATAACTAAAGGCATCCCGTTTAGAACAAATGGAAGCAAGATTAAAGGCTTTGATGGATGCCAGCATGGAAGAAGGATCTAATACCATGAGTCAATCCCATGAAATTTTATTGGTTGACGACCAAAAAGAAAACAACCTGATCCTTACTTTGCTACTGAGACGGCTTGGTTGTAAAGGTATTGTATCGACAGAATGCCCCAACTTAGCCACGACCATATTTTCAGACAGGAAGCCAAAACTTGTTTTCATGGATATCTCCATGCCCAAACAGAGTGGCTTTGCATTAGTGGAGTCTATCTATCGTATTAGCACAACGGAAACGAGGCCGTATGTTTGCATGATATCTGGTCACCAGCAGTCAATGCATCAGAAGCAAATAGACAACCTTGGTATCGAAGCGTTTATCGAAAAACCCATTGATGTGAATCAACTAAAAGCTGTTCTCGATCATTTTAAGCATACACAAAAGGGCCAAGCTGCAGCCTGACCCTTGATTCGTTCTAGTAACTGTGATCCTACAAATACGATGGCATCTCCTGTCGGATCGACCAACTAATAATCGGCTATCAAATTAACCCAGTCTTTATTATCTACAAATGGGTTGCGATTACCTTGAATCCCGAAAATCTTGTAAGACCGTTCGATTTCTTTTTCGGTCACCGGATACATATCATTCCATCGCTTGAGGGTTCTTTCCTCACTTGGCGCAATATTCAGATCGTAGACGATAGACATATAGAACATCGCTCTTGCGACAGCCCCTTTGTGATCGGTTGGCGGCTCAAATCCAGCACCACAAACTTTCCAGCGTCCGTTTGTACTTCCACAGTCAGAGAACGGTAGAGAGGAGCGCGTTGAGTTCACATCACTAATGGTCGGAAACAGGTGAAGCAAATCAGCCTTCGACTGACCAAACTTCCGTCCTTTCTTCAAACGAGACTGAGGAAAGGTGTGTTCAGTGTTGATGATTTGGTGGTTAGGCGTCCCGCGATTCGGTAGGGGCTTCCACTCACCAGTATAGACACCATAAACAATCCGTCGCCCGCTGTTATCAAGTTCAGCATGAATCTCCTGGAACATAAACTCACGTGCCCTTGAGTAGCCGTAAGTTCGGATATTTCTTGAAGCATAAGCCTCTAAGTCTGCCTCGCACTCGCGGGAGCTGCTGCAACCTTGGATGTCTTCCCTAGGGGCGGCATCCATAAAAACCTGAAGATGTGACGGTAAGTTTCTTGGGGTCTCTACCACGGGAGTTTCGTCTGGATCGGTAACTTCCGGTTCTGGATCCGTAATTTCCGGCTCTGGCTCGACCTCAAAACGCCCACATTCACTCAGATCTTCCACAACCTCGCGTGAGACCCAAGCCGTTTCCTGCTCATCGCCTTCAACAAGTGCTAATCGGCAGTTGCCGGAGTACTCGATCAAGCGAGCGTCGGTAAAATCCGGCCAATCCACTCCAAGAGGGCGACCTGACTCTGATCTCAAAAAAATATCCCCGGGTCGGTGATCCGGGGATTTGAGACATACCATGGTATCAGTTTCTGGTTTTCCTGGACAGTCACTGCGACTAAGTGCGCTCTGGGCACCTATCAGCAAACTAGCTGTAACGACTACTTTAGAGATACTAATAGCTGTGTTTGTGTTAATTCGACGCACAAAAGGCATGCGCACGTCAAGCAATAGTGAAGTTGCAAGCTTCATGAAAGAATCTCTCCTTGTAGTCAGACATTTCTGGTGTCTGGTAGAAACGCTGGACCCTATTTCCAGCTTATACAAGTACCAATGTCGCGCTTTAAGGAAGCGCCACCAACTTGTAACAGATACATAGCACCCAAGCAAGCTCGCCTTGTTAAAAATGAAATAAAGTTAAGATTAAATTAACACAGCTTTACGATCATGAAACGTAACTAAATATAAATAACCGACTCCATCATGGCTAATATGAAGTCATACTGACGCTTATCCACAGACAAAGAACAGTTCTACGGGAGAGCTTGTGATTTTATTTCACCTATTCATAACCGCCTGCTATGTAGGCTAGATCGCCATCTAAGGTGAATAAAATGAACTCAGCCAAGTATTTAATCCTTCTCAGCATCATCTCTTCATCCTGTCACAACTATCTGGATACCTCAGACCCCTCAGTCTTCGGTGGTAGGACCCCCGAAAACCCATCAATACGCCAGTCCAGCATTGGGCTCTTCTCTCAGGACGAATTCTACCAGGGTGACTGGTATGCGGATATCGAAGGTAGTGCCACACTGATTGCACCTACCGTAGCTGTTGGCGCAGCCCACACCTGTCTCCAATTCTCTCCTAGATATGCGATTTTAGGTCCTTCTACCCTACTAGCCAATAAATCTTGGGTTCGCATCAATCGCTGCGTACCTCATGATCTCTATCGAGGTGACCTTGGCGATGAAGAGGGCTACCGCTCGCAAAAGTCTTACGACATGGCTCTATTTTTCCTAGACCAACCAATCCCAGGCTCATCGCCAGCGTCCATAACTTCCTTCGAGGGCTCCCTAGTAGATACCTCTATCGTTATTGCAGGTTTTGGCTCTTACGAGAATCAATTCGATCTTACTTACGATGAGGAGTTTCAAGAATGGATAAGCTTTCGCCCATTCAGCCTTCGATCAGTCTCAACCTTCGCGACAGAAGAGTGGACATCCGCACAGCACTTTAAAGACGGTCCTAACCCCGGAAAAGGAAGTCGCCAGGGTGATTCGGGAGGATCTGTATACATAAAAAGCGGAGACGACCAAAGTTATCAGCTTCTAGGAATGCCGCTATCAGGTCCTGCTTGTGATGAGGGAATCGGATACAACCTAGACATCCGTTACTACAAGGATTGGATTTTTAGACAACTATAAAAAAAACATGCAACCCTCTTGGTTTTGAGGATTGCATGGAAGTAACATTTCAACAAGACACATAGGTTAAAACGAGTAGCGACTGCGCTCGTGTATGGCTAACGAACCAAAGGCTTCGATATCAATGATTACGAAGCCATTTTGATCAACGGTAATATCACCACCTTCACAGCGATTTTCCGAGGCAATCAATCGCCCTGAAGTCACGTTGCAGTAACGCCCCGGGGCCATTCCTGTGAATAGGCGTTGCTGCATGCGAAAGTTTTCCCCATTGATGGCCACGAAACCGCTAGAGCCGCGACTGAAAGCAATTTGATTAAAACCGTTGTCCCACCAGTTATCGATCCTGAAGTCCTTTGCCGTGACATTTCGGAATTCGACCATATTGGCGATGGAGGTCCACCGGTGCTCGCAAACCCATTCGTTGAAGCATCCAGCACCTTGATATACACGCTGAGAAGGGGGACCCTGATCGAAGCTATTGAATCGATACGAAGACATCACCTTTGGATACCCGTAAGGATAGGAAAGCATAAATACGTTAGCAAGATTGTAACGACGGCCATCGTCTTTGAAGGTCATCACACTAAATGGTTCATATCGCTGCGTATCATGATTATCGGTGAAAACAACGGCATTATCTGAGTTGAGCCAACCATCGAAGAAGTTCAAATATCGCAGTTCTTTTAGCGCGGCCTGCCCCTTGAAATGCCGCCCTAACGTCGTTCCGTATAGAAACTCAGTCACGTCTGCAATTTGATCGTATTCAAATACCGTAACCGGCTCCTGCGCAGCGCCTATGACCTCTTGAAAGATATAAGGGTTGCCACGAAGCCGAGAAATAATATTAGCGATATCGTCAGCAGGTATATGCTTAGCCGCATCGATCCTCAACCCCCTGACTCCCATGTCGATCAGTTTGTTCAGGTAATTAGCGATCATCGACCGCACATACTCTTTCTCAGTGGCTAAATCATTCAATCCATTTAGATCACAATTTTGGATTTTGAAGCGATCGCTATAATCGATAGGTACGAAGCAGGTATGGAAGTCTAGGGATGAATACGGAACGCCTGGGAAGTTACGATTGCGAGCTGCCATGTGGTTGATAACAGCATCGGCATAAATCTCGACCCCATGCTCACCGCAAACCCGGATCATGCGCCTGAAGTCTTCTTCAAAGCCACTGCGCCCCTGAATTTGATAGCTTACTGGCTGGTAACGCGACCACCACTCAGGCCTATCAATAGACTCTTGCGGCGGCGACACTTGAACGGCCCCATACCCAAGCTCTCCTAGAAGCGGGCACTCTTTTTCAATGTCATTCCAACTCCATTCAAACAAGTGAACGAAAACTGTACGAGGAAGCCCCTCAGAACCTGCAAAGAGTGATTTACCCTGAAATAGAAACATCAGGTACAGAATTCTTGAAAAGTTTCTCATTACAAAAATCTCCTTTTCCCACATCATCTTACAACCGGGTAGGGTTAAAATATTATTAAAAGATTTATTAATGGAGTACCATCGCTAATTGACCAAGCGGCCGTATAAAGAATGCAAACAGACTAATCTGCAACATTTTCGTCGATTTTCCGTAGTTTTTTTACAAAATTAGAAGATTAAGGCACAAAATCATGGAAGAAACTTACAAATACCAATGCCCATTTTGCGGAGAGATCAGTGATTCGTTTTTTGACCTATCGGAAGGGAGCACATCATACATTGAGGATTGCCAGGTATGCTGCCAACCTATTTTACTAAGGTTTTCTGTTCACATGGATGGGAGCTTTTCTGTCCAAGCTGAGCGCTCGTAAAAAAACCAGCCAAAGCAAAGCTGCTTGACTGGTTTAGATTTCTTAGACTTTATGTAGGATTAAATGCTTACGATTACCACCAGTATTCTGTTTGGAAACCGTAAGTCAAACCACTTTTCTCATCTTGCTGATGACCAAGTAGTCCACCAACTCCACCTGTTTGTGCACCGTCATCCCAGCTCGCATGAGTCACAAAGAATCTGAGGGATGGTCTTACCCAGTACCCTCTTGAAGGCACTAACTCAGTAGCCAGAGTCACCTTGGTAAGAGCTTGGTCGTTCTGCTCCTCACTATTAGCTTCACCAAACACTGCATTTGTAATGGCCCAATGAGCCACATCAGCAGTCAGCTTGGTATTATCGTTTAAATAGTACGAACCACGAACTTCAGCTAGCAATGTTTGACGAGCTTTTGCATCGCTCTGATCGCCAAGCTTGTGGCTTGTGATGTCGTCTTGCTGCGCGATGGCTACAAAAGCGTACTCATAGGCATTGTCTTGCTTGATATGCTGATTGATAACGCGGATTGCCGAAGACTCATCAACAGCGTCTTTTTTAGCACTCTCACCCTTACGAACAACATTTGACCCATCAGACATTGACATAAAGCGGTCACCGCTACCGAGGTTCGGTCCGTAGATACCACGTCC
Organism: Pseudobacteriovorax sp.; assembly: GCA_013215145.1. Lineage (GTDB taxonomy): Bacteria > Bdellovibrionota_B > Oligoflexia > Oligoflexales > Oligoflexaceae > DT-89. Next base: position 46,683 of record JABSRP010000022.1, on the reverse strand, counting down.
GTATTGGAATATCGTCTTGTTGGAGCGCCCCTCTCCCATATCGTTATAGTAGCTCACAAATAAGGACTGACCGCTCATAGCTTCAAAATACTTTTCAGCGTTGTTGTCCCCAGTGGCTGAGGTTTGACCTGTTTGACCGTGAATCAAATGAACGTCAAAGCCGCTCCAGGCATACCGTACATCGAAGACATTCTCGAGAGGCATAGAAACGCTAGTCTCGTCATCTATCGTAAACGAGTTTGCGTTCTTGTATTGGGTGATCGCAAAGGCAAACCGACCGTCACCTAATTTCATCTCTTCGATACCAAATCCACGACCACCTGAGTTCGTACTTACAAACAAGTCAAGCATATGGATATCAACACGGCGATAGAATCGCTTTCCGATCCAGATTAAAGCCTCGTTCGGTAAGATATTACCCGCTTGAGTGTATACCTCCCGCAAAGACAATATCAGATCGTCTGTATTTGTCGGCTCCCAGGAAGCAAACATATCAGCAACTACAGATAGTGTTACCGATGTTTTAAACCAGGCTTCAGTCGACCCTTCTTTCGGTTTGTTTGCCCAATGGGCAAGTGTCAGCTCACCGTAAAGGCCTCCACACTCGTTACCCAATCGCGATGTGGCTCCACTACCATAAGCGTTTAGTTTGAAACAACTTTGTTGTGTACCATTTTCGGACCAGCCGCCACCGGCACGTAAATATCCGTGATATTCAAAGTTCTCGTCTGCCAATGCGGAATTCGCACCACAAACGATTGCTCCAGCCATCAAAACCTTACTTAATCTACTCAATGTCTACCCCTTTTTTAAAAAATTCAGGTCAAAGCTTCAGCCAAACACATGGCTTAATCGATCCATTAAAAAAGACTCGCAATACCGTTACAAAGACATAATTTAGTCGTGAACGATTCAAAACCATCTGCTCACTAAACGGCCTGCTACTCATACTGTAAAACGTATCGAAAGATCCGGATTCGATGGATTTGTTTAGACTCTTTTCAATAGTCTTTGCAAGCGCAACATTTTTTTTAGGTACAAAAAAGTAGCGTAGAATAGTGGAAATCAAACTATTATGTCGGTCCTGTGCTAAACACTTGTTGCAGAATGCCTCTGGGGGATGGCGCAACGCTAGGTTTATAAGAGCGTTACCTATGAGTGAAAGTACTTTCGACATGTTAAATAGGCTTTGGTGATTTTGGCTTATTATCGCCGCATGAATTCTTTCCATAGCAGTCATCGGAATTCCGATAACTTCATGAGTTGATTCTTTCACCAAGACGTCCCAAAACACAATCAATCCAACATCAGCAACCGAATGACCCTTAAGTCAATACAAACCAAGGTCCAACAAGCAACGCACATTTCCATATGTTAAAGTACTGGCACCTATTGAATCCTATTTCGGTAAAAAAGTCTAACCAAAATGCCATAAAAAATAGCGCTCTTAAAGAAATGGATTGTGGGTGGTTCTGATGTTATTGATAATCCTACGACGAAACGTAGTCCCTATAGGATTTTCCTAGTATAAAGAGGCGCCACACTTAATCTCTCCAGCTCTCCCTTAAAACCTGTAATGATTGTCGTGACACAAACTTTGTTCAGGAGATAAATACTATGAAACTTGTTGCCCTTGCCTTTGCATCCCTTACCCTAGCCACTGCCGCTTTATCCGATACCAACGATAAGCAAAACAGAGTCGAAGAGCTTAAGGCTACCATTATAGAAATAGCAGGGGACGCCACTCGTAACGACGCTCCTGCATTACTGACCAGAAATAGCCTCGACCCCCTTGTCAACGAATTGCTTGAGTTATCTCCGACCGCGACGGAGCCAGAACGAGCTGCACTTGTGGCCGGAGGTTGGCGCAATGTATGGACTGACAATGGTTTTGGTCCGGGAACGGACCCCTTTAGCGTTTACCAAGTGGTGAGTAAAGATGGTTTCTATTACAACATATCTTCGGTGACCACAGCTGCAGGGACGTTTACTAGCTTTTTAAGAGGTGCCTACGAGACGAAGGCGAGTTATCTAGCCATAGAATTTACTTCCAATGGCATCAACAACACCGTCTACCACCCCGGAACCAACTTGATCGACCTTGCTCAACGGGTTGAGGCAGGTCAGGTGGCCACAACTCCTGTTCCAGGCCCCATTGGAGTCACCGGTGTTCTGATGAATATCTTTGTCGATGACGAGCTAAGGATCGTTTACGGCAACAGCTCTTTTAACTCACGACCAAGACTCTTCATTTTGACTAGAAGTGATGTGATAGCTCACTAACTTTGGATTTACCTTTCAGCCACTGTGCTCCTTCAATATCGACACGATGGCTGAATTTTATAACGGTAGCTTAGGCCCACCCCGAATGATGAAGTTTTTAACGTAGTTTCTCACCATCTTTACCCAACCTTCCCTAACTCAGCGACTATACCAACTGGAATGTACTAGCTTTATACTCTATCATTTGACAGAAACATGGACTCGTTGTAAGGCAAAGGGAATAAATCAATCATCGCGAAAAGGAGTTCTTCATGTCATCGTTCAAGAGGTTTTTAGGAACCCTAGCATTATCATTTTGTTTTCTCGGAATTGCTGAAGCCAGGACTATCGAAGGAACACCAGTCCAAAGAAAGATTTTCGAAACAGGCTGTGCTTTCCGCTGCCCAACAGGATTGGTTTTTGTGAGAGGTGTAGAATTTCGATACAAGGTCGGTATCTCCGAGTACAAAAGAGATGGTGGCACACTATTCTGCCTAGGTAACGAACGTCGCATCGTCCAAAAAGCTACGATCCCTTCTATCCTTTCACGAGTCGCGTCATGCTCGGTGGATATCATTGGCATTGGACCTGGCGACCTGCCACCTCCAGGACAAAGCTGCAACCAAGAGCAGCTAAATATCTGTTTAGACTTCCAAGGCGGTCAAGCCTGCTATGAAAAGTGGTGTAACTAATAGTGAATCGCTAGCAAAGGCTGACGACTATTCGTATCGCAAGCATTAGTGTTCGGTACTGATCACTTCAATCAAACCGCTCCACCTTAAGTCTTAGGTCGGAGCATTTTTAACGTCTTCAGGTCCATAGCCCCGTATTCTGTAGGAGAGATAGATTAAGCAAGGTATCACTAGCAGCGTTAAAACGGTGGCAAAGGTGAGACCAAAAATAATCGTCCAGGCCATCGGCCCCCACCATTCTGACGATTCAGACCCAATCTGCAAGGAAAAGTCAAAGAAGTTAATGCTAATACCAAAGGCCATTGGCAGTAAGCCAATGACAGTGGTTATCGCAGTGAGAAGAACCGGTCTTAGCCTTGTTTCCGAAGCCTGAGTGACAGCTTCTCTTAAAGGGACACCTTTGGCCACGGTTTGATTGATAAAGTCAATCAATACGATGGCATTGTTCACGACGACTCCTGCTAAGCTAATGACACCGATGCCCGACATAATGATGACGAAAGTCTGCCGGAATAAAAACATCCCCCAAAAAACACCGCCTAGTGATAAAAAGACGGCGGCAAGTATAATAAGGGGCTGCGCGATGGAATTGAACTGGATCACCATCACAAGAAAGATTAGTAGGACAGCGACGACAAAAGCCTGAAGCAGAAACAGCGTTGACCTGTCACGAGACTCCTGGCCCTCTCCGCCTGATATACTATACCCTACTGGTAGAGAGATGGCATTGATCGCCTCCTGTATATCCTTCTTAATCTGATCCTTACCTTCCATCTCGGGCAAAAAGTCTGCAAATACTGTCACCGTTCGCTGGCGGTCTGATCTCTTGATCACATTCACGGAACTCACCCGCTCTATCTTTGCAAACGTGGACAAGGGGATGCGCCTTCCGTCTTTGACGATCTCAAGGTCGCGCAAGAACGAAAGCTGATCTCGGGCCTCTTGCGTCAATCGCACCATAACATCATACTCCTCGGTACCGCGCCTTATCGTGCTCTCTTTCGAACCCGATATGGCTGTACGAATTGTCGAGGCAATGAGACGGGTGCTGAAACCCAAGCGATTCGCCTTTTCGCGATCTATAACGACCCTGATTTCTGGCTTTGCCGCCTCAAAATCTGAGTCTACGATATCGAATTTTGACTCATATTTTTTGATGATGTCTTCAATTTGAGTGGCAATTTCTCCAAGGTATCGATAATCCTGCCCCGTCACTTGAAACGAGACGTCGTTACCCTGCGGAGGCCCTTCAGCCATTTTGGTGATACGAATTTCAGCGCCAGGAATTTCAGCGACCTTTTCTCTCATATCTTGCAGGGTATCGGCACTGGGAGTTTCTCTTTCCAAATAAGGATCGAAGGTGACGCGAATTTGGGTACGATGAGAGTCGCGTCCTCCGCCAAATCCAGAACTGGCTCCCACAGATGTTTGAAAGCTCTCAACATCCCCTTTAATGCGGTTGATTGTGCTGTATACCATTTCAGAAAAACTTTTGTTCTTTTCGAGGGGAGTGCCATTAGGCATCTCTATATTCACAATCCCAACGGAAGGATCTAAATCAGGGAAAAATACAGCCTCTTTTCCAAACATGGAGTTCAGAGCAATTCCCACGAAAACAAATAGCGTAATCGCGGCCAGTGTCATAAGGCTAGTGCCGGTATTTCTTAGTGCGAGATCCAAAAGCTTGCGATAGGATCTTTGCAGTTTTTGGAATTGGCCGCTACCTTCAGTCACCTTCTTTTGATTGGCCTCTGATATTTTCAAAAACCTTGCACAAAAAGTCATAGTTATAGTCAGGCCGATAATAAGTGATGAGGTCAAAACGATGATCACTGTCTTGGGAAGATAGGACATAAACTCGCCCATAACGTCAGGCATAAAGATGATAGGAAAAAACGCAAGAACAGTGGTTACAGTAGAGGTGGTAATGGGCCATGCAATTTCTTTCGTACCGTCCACCGCAGCCTGTATCCGGCCTTTTCCCATACCAGCATGACGATAGATATTTTCAACGATAACAATCCCATTATCCACCATCATACCGAGAGCGATCACCAAACTAAAGAGCACCACCATATTCAACGTAAGGCCTGTTAGGCTAATAACAAAAAATGACATTAACATAGCAAAGGGGATGGCCATCGATACAAACATAGCATTGACCGGGCCAAGGAAGAAAAAGGTGACGATAAGTACGAGCAGCAAAGCGCTCAAAATATTGTTTTCAAGATCAAGAACCATGTCCTTGATTTGTTTTGATTCGTCGTAGGTATAGTCAAGCTCGGTCTTGGGTGGAAAGCTAGGTTGCTTTGTTTCCACGAGCTTCTTTATATTATCCACGAGGGCAATAAGGTTTTCGCCTGCACGTTTTTTTACAGCCAAAGAAATGGCTGGCTTGCCATTCAGGGTAGAATAAGACTCCACATCCGAGTAGCGAAAACTCACCATCCCTAAGTTTTTCAGGGGAATCTCTCGATTTCCTGACTTAACGACAATGTTGCGAAACTCTTCTGGATTAGAGATCTCGCCGGAGACAGTGACGCCGAAATTCAAGATATTAGACTTCAACTCCCCACCAGGAATCGTAATATTTTCGCTCCTGATAGCATTAGATACATCGTTAAGCGAAAACCCATATTGGTTCAGCAAAGCGGGATCAATAGCGATTTCCACCTCACGATCCAGTTTTCCTGTGACTAAAACATCGAGGACACCGGGCACCTTTTTCAGGTCTTCTTCCAATTCATCGATAAGCGTTTCAATACGCTCCAGACCGTCTGAATTGGATATGGTAAGAATTAAAAATGGTTGATCGGAGAAGTTTAGCTCTCGCACCGTGGGGTCTTCAGCATCCACGGGTAGCTTTGATTTGGCGATATCAACCCGTTCCTTAGTCCGTCTCAGAGCTAACTCAACATCGGTGTCGCCGGAAAACTCAGCCCGTACCATAGAAACACCAAGCTGACTGTCAGACTTGATCTTCTCCAATCCTTCGAGCCCCTCGAGTTCAGCCTCGATCTCCTCGGTGATGAGGCTCTCGATATCTTTGGGAGACACACCCGGATAGACCGTCGTAACAAAGATAAGAGGCCGACGGATTTCAGGAGACGACTCTCTTGGCAAAGTACTATAGGACACAGACCCCATAATCACGATCAAGAGTGCAAAGACAAAAACAGCCAAATATTTATTTACGATAGCTTTTAACAAAATAACCTCGTTAAGGTTTGATCTCGACTAAGGATCCGTTGACGGCTTGCATTTGGCCTTCGATGATCAGCTGATCTCCTATGGTCAACCCACCCGCGATCAACGACTCTGTCTCATTATTACTTTGAATCTCAACGGTCCGTTTTTGAGCCTTATTTTCCACTACCACCATGACAGCCTTTTCATCAGCAAGAACCATGATCGATTCTGTGGGAATCACAATCTGATCTTTCTTGTCGTATCTAAGGACTTTGACCCGCGCCGTTGTTCCTGATAACAGTTGCTGAGCTGAATTATCAAATAGCAGATCCATAAGGAAGGTTTTGCGGCTAGCATCGATCCGCCGCGCTATGCTCTTGATACGACCCTCTAAAGGTTCCCCAACCACCGAGTCTGAGGTTAAGAAAGCGACATTACCATTACGGTAACCATCGATTTCCGTTTCGGGAATGCCAACGGTCACCCGCATCTTTGAGGTATCAGCAACAAAAAAGGTGGTTTGCCCGGGGGAGGTTTCGTCAAAGCGTTCGATTTTCCGATCGACAATAACACCTGAGATCGGCGATACACAATAAGCACCATCGCGATTTTTCTGAGCCACAAGATGCATCTGCTTAGCCTCAAGAAACTCCATCTGCGCCCGATCAACTTGCGTCCTTGAAGCTGTTCCCTGCTCAAGATGCTGCTTATTGCGAGCTAGCTTCTCTGAAGCAAGTTTCTCGGATAATTTGGCAGAATCTAAAATCGCTTGATATTTGCTGCCTTCAATATCGCAGAGCTTTTCTCCTTTTTTGACCTTGTCACCTCTATCCTTATAAAGCTTTCCTACGCGACCACCGAGGTAGGTTTTGAGTTCGGCCTCCGTGACCGGCATGATTTGTCCGACATAAGTGCCAAACTCTCGGTAACCACGAGCCTCGATGGAGCTAACTTTGACAGGAATTAGTTTTTCCTCGTCTGTCTGAGTGACTCCAGCTGGTGTCGCGTCCGTTGCCCCCTTTTTGGTATCCGTTTCAGATGGCTTGGAGCATCCAAGGGCCTGAACGATTAGGGCTATCGAGACTGTTATAAAAATACGATTCATTGAATCTCCCAACCATTATTGATGCGGTAATCTGCAGTTGCCAGGATTAAGGCGCCGAATGCCTGGATCGACTCCCCCTCGATAGAACGAAACTTCTCTTCCTCTTGGTAAAGCTCTGTCAAAGACAGGGCACCATTCTTAAACTCTGAATTTGCCGTCTCGAGGGCTAGTTTTGAGGCCTCCAGGGATTTCAAACTAGCCTCATAAATCCTTTGAGCCGTACTGAGATAAATTTTGGCATTCTGCTTTAGGATCTGTTCTTCTCTGAGTTTTTTCTCATACTCGATCTTTGCCTGCATCCTCTGACTAGCAGCAATCTTTTGCTCAGCTAGGTCTGCTCCTCCCGCAAATAGATTCCACTTAAACTCCAAGCCATAAAACACACTACGATTCCCCTTATCGAAGGACTCTGAAAAACCTTCGTCTTCTACAGTAGCCCCTTCAGGCAACCCATCGGTGATAGTGGACGCTTGACCTGAGACACTGGCAAATGCGTCGATGCTGGGGTAGTAGGCAGCCGACCGGTACTTGTAGTTAGCCGTAGAAAACTCATTGGTAAGTCTGGCTAACTCGAGACTACCCGAGTTTTTAACTTGCCGATCCTCTCTCAGCTGAAAAAACTTACTATCACGGCCCTGGTTGACATCTAGCTCCAGCTGGTCCTTCGCGTCCAAGCCCAACAATACCTTCAGCAGGTCGATAGCCCCGTTACGGTCCGCTTCAGCTTTGAGATAATCAGCTTCCGTCTCTTGAAGCCTAGCCTGGCTCGTTAAGAAATCAATACGTTTGGTGGCTCCACCCTCATATTCCAGTTTGACAAAACTGTAGTTTTGCCGGCTTCTTTCTACCGCTTTTTTCTGCACCGCTACGCGCCTCACCGAACCCAAAGCGTCGACATAAGCCTTCAGGATAGCCCTCAAAACCTGGTCGCGATCCACCAACTTTTGTCGCTCCACCTGATCGGTTCCGCTACGGTACATGGTATACAGAGCACCGACACGACCAAACGTATAAAGAGGAGCGCCTAGATTGACGCTCCAGCTATAGTCATCAATTTTTAACCGATCGATTCCAGAGGTTCCGCCTCCTTGGGTTGGTGATAGAACGATATCATTCTTGGCAAATCGGTAGCTAAAGTCGACACGGGGGAGAGCTTGGGCAAGATAGGCTCTAGCCTGATACCGACCTGCTTCATAGGTCTGTCTAATAAGTTCAATATCGGGAGATTTTTGATCGGCTAAATTAAGTACATCTTCAACAGATAGCCCTCTAGCAAGAATACGCTGAGACCATACCAGTGAGAAAACAATAGAAAAAAACGGAATAAACAGTCTGTAACACAAATGTCTCACCTACTTGGACAAGTTATGAGGACCAACCTCAATATTATGGACGATACAGTTCTCAATTACCAGGATTGTGGAAAAAAAGGACTGGAAAATAGTATCAGCGCTAGTCTCGAGACCCTCCGATGGCAACGCTCACAAAGAAATCTGAGAAGGGATTATTGCGCCCGATTTCAATACCTATACCAGGCACAGCAACCCGTCTCAAATAAAAATAACATAAAACACCCATCGAAGAATAGCTTGCCGTATCGGCTAAGTAACTCGAGTTAAAACTAAGACGTCCCGCTTCGGAGAAGGCACCAACCACTAACGTTCCCGCTTTCGGCTTCCAAACGGGGACCATAGCCTCACCAAACCAATAGGAATGTTTGGTAACCCAAGCCCCGTTTTCGGGAATACCTCGCGCACCACGATTCCGTCCGACTAGCTCAAATGCTGCAGGGTGAGGAGGGGACAGTATTTGACTATAACGGCTTCCTGTAATCAGAGCCGCCCCTTCGTCCATGAGCCCAAAACTGTACACAAATGCAGCCGAAGCAACGTGTTTCCCTACGGGGCCGGTAATCTCTTTCTGAGTCCGAAGTCTTAGATTGGCACCATCCTCGTAAAACTGTTTAAAATTGGCATTACTGAGCCGAAGGTCGGCGGATATAACAGTGGCTTCATAATCATCGGGAGTTTCATCTTGCTCGATTTGATCAAAGCGATGATTCAAGGTTCCCACGGAAACCCGAAATTGACTCAGAGAATCAAACTCATAACCCAGAGAAAACTCAGAACGAAGGACCCTAAGATTCATCTGATGAATCTCTTCATCATGGGCGCGAAATAACGAGATATCATCTTCTTCTTTTGCCCCAACACCTGCGATAAAAACATGAGATCCCATAACATTCTTAAACGTGTAACCGGCAAGAATCGAATTGGAACGACTGCCAAAAGTAAGTCCAGCAATCGCAAAATGTCCTACCCCAAAAGCGTTAGATTCGATCAAAAAAGCACCATAACGCGTATCTCCTGCCGAGCTTTCGAATCGTGGAATCGTGATCAAGGTCCATTTTTCCTTTAGAGAGATTTGGACCTGATCCTCTTGGATACCGACGGAGATATCAGAAAACAATCGTGTGTTGCGCAGGCAGGTTTCCACTTCAGATATGAGCCGATAATTCAAATCACAGCGGTCGAGCAACGTACGAAGGTAGCTTTCAGAGGTCCTTTCGAGCCCCCTTATCGTCACATTAGTAGCTAGCCCCTTAGTAGAGACAAAGCCCGATAGCATAAAAAGACAAATCCGAATAGCATGCATGATGGCGACCAACTAAATTTAGGAACTCTATGCCCAGAATTAGGAGAAATGGCCCAAATCTGGGAACCAGCGCGAGGCACCTATGTTCCATACACCGAAACCTAAGGTAATCACTAGTACTTTTTACCAGTAAATATTGGCACAAATCTTGGAAAAGGTATAGGTAACCGATCTCCTCGGTGGAAAGCTAGGAATCAGATTTACTGAATTTTCCTGTAAAAGACGATTCGATCGTGTGTTATGTGTAGTTCTCGGGCCCGAAACATTGTAGTTTCGGGCTCATTTTTTTTAGCCTAACTGCCTCATTTTTTGAATTAACTCTGAGACCTCTGTCACCAAATGCTTTCTTTGGCTATCCGAAAGGCTTTCCACTATTTTACTCATGTTTCCTCGCCATAACTCGCGCCTTTTGCGGACATAGATCCGGTCATCCTCAGTCCCAAGCGAGACGGGGTCCTTCACCCATTGACGCAAAAATTGGCTCATGGCCTTTTTGTCACTTTTATAATCTGTGATATTCCGCACAAACATAGCCTGCATCCGGCGTCGGTAGTCGAGCCTCGCTTTATAGTAGGACTGATCTCGCGACAGTGGCAAAATCAAATCTACCATCGCCTGATCCACCGACCCAAGCCAATCTTCATAGCTATCTATCCGATCATCCCGTTCGTCTTGTAGCAGCTCCTGATAGGTTTCCGGCTTTGCCTCGACAAATTTGACGGTTTCCTCATTGCGCTCTTCCAAAGACTCTTGCAAATGAGCAAGTTGCTCCGCCTCGAGAGTGGTGAACAGCTCCACCGCCGTGGGAAGCAATCGATCCATGAGATCAACCTTGACCTTTGCCGTCAATGCGTCAATCTCGTTAACTGTTGGCTCGATAGGTTTTTTTTCCTGCAACTGCATCTTAAGCTTATCCAAGAGGCCAATGAGTTCGGGAAACCTTTCCGCCTTAAGGTAGGCCACCGCATCTTTCACCTTAGGTTCGATGAGATCACTTTGTTTCGCATTGAGATCGAGAAAATCGTCAATACGCGACATGACGAGCCAGTCTGCGTTTCGGTAAACGATATTCGCAAACATACAGGCGCCAAGCCCTAGGATCAAGAAAAGCCCCACAATTTGGGTCATAATGCGCCTAAATTTCATGGCAAAACCTCTCTACATTTACCTCGCAGAGGCTACAGAGTTTTCAAAATCGACATAGTTATCTTTGATGATAATAGGATAGCTAAAAAAAATAGCCAGCGAAAAGTTTTAACTGCCTATTTAGGAGTCATCTATCAGATGACTTTAGTGACAATATAGCATATTCCGTCTAAGCATGAGTTCGTGGAAGATAAGGAGTCCCTTAATAAGGACTCCGGGTAAAGACGGCTGCGCCACTGGAGGGGCTGAATCCCCCAAAGCATCTCAAATTATTGACTGCTGACCTTTTCAAACATTCCTACGGCAGCGTGCATCTCTTTCAAAACTTTTGGATTGATGGCTGCGATATCTTTTAGTACCGCCGGGTCGATGGCGTCGGTGGCTAAAATTTTATCCAGGTGTGTTTTATATTCGGCCCACAATTTAGAGACTGTATCCAATTGTGCTAAAATCCCAGCATCTGTTGTAGCCTGAACTTTCATCTTTTTGTTTCCTTTTTTCAGGGCATCAAGAGAGCTATCGAACAGCTTTATGGTGGATTTTAAGTTCTTCCGATTTTTTGCTGCATCCATTTCTGCGGCGACAAAGAACACCTCCTTGGCCATTTTTTGGGTCAGCATCCTTTGTCGACCTGCGATATTAATAACCTTTCCACTACCTTTAATACCCGCTTTGATAGAGGCTACTTCATATTGCTTCACGGCCTTGTTCATTTCCTTTAAGATATTAAGGTTTATATCAGCTACCCCCTTGATATCTGAAGATTCCAAGGACTTTTTGTAAGTAGCCCAAAGCCCAGCTACCTTATCTAACTGCTTTCCGATTTTATCGTTAGGAGGAGCCGGTATGGTTTTTCCGCTATTACCTTTCTGAAGGCTTTTTAGGCTCTCATCAAATAGAGTCATAGTTTTCTTTAAATTTGCCTCATTAGCAGATCTATCTATCCCAAGTTTAATCAACAGAGACTCTTTGGCCATTTTTTGTGTCAGCATCCGTTGCCTTCCAGCGACGTTGATGGCTGAACTGAATTCTGCCGTTGACGCTGCTTCCAAAGCACCTGCAAGCAAGAGAGAGAATACTAAAAAAGATTGCTTTAACATGTTACCGTCCTTTAAAGATGAAAAAGATATAATGATTTACGTATAGTCATTCCATAATACATTCAGGCTGCTAAATCGGATTCACCATCTTTGTGAACCTTAAATTTAGCAACTAAGTCTATCAGTTGATCAGAAACTAACTTAACCTCCATGGCAGCACCCTTAGTTGACTCCGTCACAATTTTAGTACTATCTGTAGCTTTTTTCACCATAGATAGGTTTTCCGTGATGATGGAGGTAGTATCCGATGATCTGCCGATAATTCTAACAATTTCACTTGAGGCGGCTTCTTGCTGCTCTGCCGATGCTGAAATACTTCGGGCCGAATCATTGATGCGTGCTATGAAACCAGAAATAGTCTCCATGACTTCCACTGTAGATGCGGCTTCGGTATTTATCTCCTCAACCTGATCGGAGATTTCAGTCGTGGCAATGGCCGTTTGATTTGCCAACTCCTTCACTTCGTTGGCAACCACTGAAAAACCCCGCCCGCTATCGCCCGCTCGCGCCGCTTCAATGGCAGCGTTGAGGGCAAGGAGATTGGTCTGCGTAGCAATTTGATTGATCAAACTCACAATATTCTGAATATCGAGCACTCTTTGGCTAAGACGATCCACCACTTTACGGGCCTTATCGCTCGATTCAACCGTCTCATCGGTTAGGTTTGCAGCCTTCACCGTCGAGCTAGCGACATCGCTGATGGACAGCTTAATCTCATCCGTATTATGTTTGACGTTGCTCATATTTTCATTCAGGGTCAACGAGGCGCTTACCATATCAGCAACTCTCTGTGCTGTTGCCAATGCGTTTTGGAGCATATCTTCCGTTAGTGTCCCTAGTTTAATATTATTAGCGTCTAGTAATTTAGCCTGGCGCTCTATCTCGAGAATGGAATTCCTGAGTACAGTAAAAAAGTTTGAGAGACTGCGACCTATTTTTGCTACAGGATCGTCACCATCCAGTTCGATCTGAACCGTTAGGTCACCTTTTTCAGCTAACCCGACAGCATCCAGAACGATGTTAGCGCGCTTCATCAAAAAGTCTGCCTCGTCTTTGGCCTTTTTGCCCAGAATTTCCGCTTGAGCCTTGGCCTCCTCACTCTCGGTTTGAGCCAGCTTAGCCTTTTCTTTTTCCCTACGAGCGGATTCAGCAGCCTGCTCAGCCTCTTGCTTCGAGCGTTCCGCGATCTTCTTAGCTTCGTCACTAGCTAACATCGCTTGCTCAGCCTTTTTCTTTTCCTCTTCAGCCTTAACCTTCTCCAACTCAGCCTGGCTCGCAGCTTTCTCGGCCTGCTTCGTCGCTAGTGCCGCTTCATTTCTTGCCTTTAAGGCCTTCTCTGCCTCCTCTTTCGCTTGCTCAGCAGCTTTTTCTGCCTTTTTCTTTTCAACCTGCGCCAGTTCCGTAGCTTCTAGCGCTTTGGTTTTTTCGTTTTCTGCTTCGACCAGGGCGGATTCAACCTTTCTTTGAGCCAAAAGAGCTTCTTTTGTTGCCTTTTCAGCATCCATCATCGAGTCTTCCGCCTGTTTCTTGGCTATTTCTGCCGCCTGCTTATCTCGCTCTGCAGACTCAGCAAGCCCTTCAGCATCTTTTTGAGCAGATCGCGCGACCTTTTCAAGCTCTTCCATCTTCGACATGTGCTCCCAGTCGACGGAATCCGACTTAAAAACGACACGCAATTGCTCAATCATACTCTTAGTGGTTCGCAAAAGATCAGAAATCTCATCGGAACCTTTCGGTTGCAGATTCCTCTGCAAATCCCCTTTCGCTACCTCATTGAGGGTTCTAAAGATCTCGTTCATACCTGCCTTTATCCCTTTAGAGATCACAAAAGCAACGACAGCAATCACCAGAAGCAAGCTAGAAAGCGAGACCACATTGAGCCATAGAGCCTGAGTTGCGGCACTATCTATATCCGAAATCTTACGATCGAGTGATCCAAATTCGGCGCGGATGACCTGGTCTTGATCCTGAAGAATAGAGCTCATGTTACCCAGAAACTCTTCCCCATCAATGCCAAACCCTCCGTCCTCGGAAAGCTCCATAACACCTTTGAAAGACTCCTGCAAAAACTGCCACGTTTCCTTTTCATTGAACCCGTCAATACTTTGTCGCGATGTCTGAAGTATCGAAAGGGCATGAGAACTGAGATTAAAATCCATCGTACCCTTTAGATCGATCAGTGGGTCTACGGTCTCTGCAAAAATTGGCTGATCGTCATAAACCACCAAAAAGAAATGCTCGCGCAGGCGGCTAGTAGCCTCTCTAGATAGTTCCAACATCGAAAGTGAATTTACTTTCACAGAAAGCCCCTGAACCTGATTGCTCTCAGCAACCGCAGTATAAGTGGCAAGCAAGACATCGGAAATCGCCTCGTAGCCAGCTAGGATTGTGGCATTTTCCTGGTCGGTAGTCCGGGTCAACCGAGCGTCAGAGAGCATGGTTCCCACTTGGGACAACACCTCTTTGTGACTGGTGGGAATCCCTTTGTTTTGAAGAGCGTTCTGCAGTGTTTTCCAGTAGGAATCGGTAGTCGACCATTGGTTTTTCCATTGGCCTTCTTCGGCCATATCGCTCTTGCTTAGAATCGCCAAGGATCGCTCTTGATTTAGTGAGACCAATAGGCTTGAGACTACCTTCAAACTCTCAAAATAGCGCTGGATGTCTTCTGAGTGCTCCTTAGTCTCTAGCCTTTCGAAGGAAAGGTTTCCTGAAACTGCTATAAGCCCCAGTAATGGAACAGCACAGATCAGTATAATTTTCTTAACAAGCGTCAGTTTCATGAATAAGCACCTCCGTATTGATAAAGCAATCGGAGCATCTGCCAGATGTTTTAGCTAATCCAGCGATTTACATTGCAAAACGTAGCGTTTTGAGGCCAGGACGATCGGTGAGTTTCAGAAACCATCATAAAACCTATGGAAAACAGTGGAATAGGAAACCTGACTTTTGGAAAAGATTCTTACGGAATATTGGGGAGGGTGGACAAGTTGCGGAGCTCACAAGAAGTTCGCAGACTCGCAAAAAGCCCAGGTGCCATCAAGAACAGGGCTTTTTGCGAAGTTGGAGCCCATCAGAGGGCTACTACAGACTACTACTCAGTCCCAGAAGAAAGTGCATCAAGCTCTTGCTGCTTGATGGCAATCTCATCATCGATGGCACTGATTTGATCAGCGCTTGAGATGCGTTGGGAAATCAAGTCAAAAATAATTTGAGCAAATGCAGCGAAGATCGCCTGAGAGTCCCCAGAATCAATTGCATCAAAGATACTATCCAGTAAATCTGGATTGATAAACTGCTCGATGATACCGCGGAAGACACCGCTATCGAGAAGCCTACGTAGTATGCTGATGACCATGCTCAAATTTTGCGACTCGTATTCCATCTCTTGCTGGACTTTCTCAGCCTCACCAATTTGCTCGTCTACTAAATTAAGGCTATCTTCGATTGCCTTTTTTTCCTCTTCTAGTTTGACTAACTCGGCCTGGATTTGATCTGCTTCCGCGTCACTTTCTGGTAGAACACCATCAAAAGAGTCTTTTGCATCAGACTCGTTTGAGTTTGTGCTTACACCAACATCCTGTCTGGCGTTTTCTTCGCTTTGACATGCTACACCAGTCATAACTAGTGTGAATAAGAGAATTAACTTCTTCATTTCAGCTCCTTACAATTTAGAATAACCACAATAGGAAGATTCAGCTCAACGTGTGATGACACCAGGGGAGCCTCTGCAAATCGGTCTCCAAGGCTATCCTGTTGATATTTTTTACAGTGACAGAAATCCACTGTCTAAGAACTAGACAGCGAAACGATTACTTTACGAAAGTTTTGATTATTGAGAGATGGCGCCCAAGATTCCTTTGGGTCGGCGGCGCTTGTAGTGCTCGATGCAGTTTTTTTGCTTTGCCCTGAGCCTTTTCATAAATGTAGAATTTTTCTCCCACCTGACTAAGGAGGCAGGGAAGGTCTTTCTCCAATTGAAAGGGAGTGTGGCTGCAAAGTTTACCGCAAGCTTTTGTCTGATCGGTTCCTCGATGTCGGCCTCAAGGAGAGCCATCCAGTACTGCGTTGGCGTGACTATGGTGAGCCGATCGTCTTTTATCGTCACACAATCCAACGGATCGGATGCAAGAGCTCGGTTTGGGCCGACTAAATGGATCTCGTTGTCGTCCATAGAAAAAAGCTGACCCGACTTTTGTGACGCTCCATACTCTTGTAGTAATTTGGTCAGCTGAGACCTCGCCGTCGGACCAATCGCTTCAAAGTCGTTGCGCTCAAATTCAATGTCGTCAAAGACGGCGATAAGTGGCAATGCTGGATTATAGTAGTGAATCACTCTCCGAGACGTAAAAAACTCACTCAGACTACAGCCAAACTTACCTAAGCCTCCGATATCCCTTGGGATCCCAACGACCTTTTCCAGATCGTTATCCGCAATGCTCTCCTGAAGCATGACGACATCGGTGCCGCATGTTTTTTGATCCTTGACCGTGGTCCGTCCAACGAGTAGGTGGCAGTCTGCTGTTTCGATCAGCCAACTGTTTCCGCCATCGTTTTTACCTAACCATTTAAACCTGAAGTCGTGGTGATAGACGGCATGGTGCCGGTAACTCGGTATCTGCCAAGAGGGAACGACATCGCCAGCGATAAGATAAGCGCCAGCGAATTGGAATAACGTTTCAGCGCTAGATTGAAAGTGATTCTCCTCACGGGTTAGGAGGATAGCTTTAACCCCACCCTTAGCGGCTATGATTTGCTTAAATGGTTCCATCGAACGTGGCAAACCGATTAGATAGTTACCAAAGGTGCCACACCAAAGAAAACAGGAATGCCAACCCTCCGCTGTTTTTTCTCCCAGAACAAACAAGCGGGGTCGCGGCGCGATAATTTTGTAACGCCGTCGGTTGTTACCAAACCTTTTCCAAAAGCTCATGGACTCTCCAATAGATAGTCATGTACGTTTAGCCGATAATATCCCACATAAGTGCCTTTTTAACGCCTCCTATTAAAGCGGCCACGGTACAAGACAAAACAAACAAATTCAGTATATTACACATAAACACAATGCCTAAATGCGGCAACGATCACCGCAGTTTTCGAATTTTGAAAGCTTCGGCCTAATTCTGCAGAATAATTTATAAGCCCGATCGACCACTGGCTTCAGGCCAGGCCATCCAGTCCAGTTCATCATCCACCCAAGCCCTAGAGCACGATAGACCGATCGGAAGACCGGCATTCCGGTGATCAGCTCGCCTTCTTCGGTGATCCCATGGATCGTACCTATAAAGTCTTCGATGTTCCGATCGTATGCCCCTGGCGCAAACCCTGCTTCGGTAATGTCGACAAAAGCCACGCTCCCATCCTGGTTGAACTGCTTCAGAAATTTCACCTCTGTCAGACACACTGGACAGAGACTGTCGTAGAAAATGGTAACCATAATACCCTCCCTAAAGCCAACCTTGTCTCCAAGCTTCTGGGTCCTTAAGCGCAGCCGAAACAACCCAAAACCTAATCGATTTGTCGCAAACTGCCATGAGTTCGATCTCGAGGATGCGATTCAGGTGCCTTCGACCCGTGATCCGATAATGCTTCCAGCCTCGCACGGGTTGAACCGCCGTCCACTGGGAATTTATAGCCAAATTTCGAGCATTTACCGCTGCCATCAAACCCTCCGTCATAGTATTAAACGGCGCAAATCGCGGTAAAATCAACGCTCCGAATTATGGCAAGTACAAAGCGCTAAATATCAAGGGGTTCAAGGGGTATATCTGGTTTAGCGTACTTCAGGCGTTCGATAGATGGTAGCGAATGATACGAATCCAAGCCCGTAACGGCCAAGGTACCTGCCTCGTGAATCGCAATATAACCATCTGTTTTGACGCACTCTTTTGGCAGCTCAACGCTCTCAATTTGGCCTATCACGAGAGTCGTTCCGTTTAGGGGGATAGGCAGAGTTTCGACAAGCTTAAGGCCTATACGAACCCTGGCTTCTCTGACGAAAGGAGCATGAAAGCCGGTTTCATAAAGGGGGCTCAAGCCAGTTGCTTCAAATTCGGACACATCTCTTGGATAGCGGGCTGAGGATTGATGAGCCTGTCTATGCATGCCTTCGCAGACGTGATTCAGTGTAAAATAACCGGTCTCTTCGATGTTTTCAAAACTATGCCTGGGAACGGAATTCGGCCTGAACACGACCCCAAGCAAGGCCGGATCAGACCCCAAGTGGACACAGGAGCTGACAATACACAGATTCTCTTGACCTTTAGCGTTCTTTGTCCCAACCAGGTTGACACTTTTTGCACCGGACAAGGAGTTCACGAACTGTGCGCGATACCTCGTCGTCATAGCTTTAATATCATCTCCGCTAACTCTCATAGCCAACTCCGCCTTTAGTTATATTCATTGGTCCCAACATAAGGGGCTCAGCAAGGCTTCTCAAGCGCTATAAGGTGGCAATTTCGCGTCAGAAAACTACAACTAGTACTAATTACTAGACTTCCACACTGAGGACTAGGCCGTACAGACTAATCTAGAGCTCAAATTTGATACGCTAAAATATGGATTTTATAAAACTAAACAATTTCGATGAATTTTCTTAAACGAATCGACGATAAGGTATTTAGATTCGCACATACAAAAATATGGTTGAGAACCCGAGGAGGTAAGACATGGTAAAGTCTACTATTTTCCCAATAATTCTGGCGGTCTTACTGATCGCATGTGGTCAGCAAGAGGAACCAGCCCAGATCCAAAGTACATCTGACGTTCAGAGTCAAAAAACAGTCAATGTTTTTGTTGTTCCCCTTATCGAAACACCAGGTAATTTTAGGATCTGTGTCCGTACTTCATCTAGCAACGACTGTAGAGATAGTGATGCTGATGGCAACTTTGACTCGTTAAGTTATTCCATCAGAGCAGGTGAGGCTGTCACGATCGAAGCCGAGCAGATCGATACATCAAATGTTTGCCGAAACAGTGTTGCAGGCCAAGTCGGTATGTCCGAAAGATCCATTGCTATCACGGTCAATTTTCCAAGGTCAGAAGACTGCTGGATCGACTGGCAATATCGGTAACCATCATACGAATCACGGTCTGTCGTACGACAGGCTTTCTTCGTGCTTAATCAACCTTTTTTTCTTTTGCCATCGTATCCCCTTACGATGGCTTTTTGCGTTCTGTCAATAAAGCCGTTTCTTGAAAGAGGAAGCCGTTTGGACACAGATGGAAAGAGAAGATTTTTCGCAGGCTTTTAAGTATAAGGAGACATGTTTCAACTGCTGAGAGTTTTCCCATGAATATATTATACGATCCCGACAGTCATTTAGGTTTACATAATTTTGGCATCGAGATTCCCTTGACGGATCAACGTACAAACAACGTGATGGAGTTTTTGCAGAGGCAAGAGATCCCGCTGAACAAGGTTCGATCGCGCCCAGATTATCGTTTGATGACTAAGGAAGACATCGCCCTAGCCCATTCACATGACTTCACAAACCGTTTATTCGGAACTGAAGATGAGAAAGCCGCGGAAATCATCAAGGCTTTCGAACTTAAAAACCCTGATGGCAGCTATCATCGCTACAATCCCGCAAATGCAAGTTTGCCTTTAGCCAAACTAGTTGAGCAGGCTCTATTGCAAACCTCGGGGACTTTGGCTGCAGGTAAGGTTGCTTTGGAGCAAGGAGAATCGTTCTTTTTAGGTGGCGGGTTTCATCACGCTATGACCTTTGAAGGACGGGGCTTTTGCGTGCTCAACGATATTGTCATCGCTGCCAGATATCTTCAGCGAAATCATGCTGTGAAAAACATCTGGGTGATTGATATCGATGTTCACAAAGGTGACGGTACTGCCCAAATCACACAAAACGATCCCAGCATTTCCACCTTCAGCATTCACATGGCCGATGGATGGCCCTTAGATGATGGCGGCTCTACCGAAGCCCAAGACGAAAAACCTTGGTGGATTCCAAGTACTATTGATGTTCCGGTGGCCCAAGGAGAAAGCCAGCTCTATCTGCAAAAGCTTAAGGATGGCCTAACAAAACTCGCGGATTTGGACAGACCTGACCTTGCTTTCGTCATCCAAGGTAGTGATCCTTATGTCCTAGATAGTTTGCCAAGTTCACAAAGCATTCAGCTCAACCTAGAGCAAATGATAGAGCGTGATTTTCTCGTATACAACTTATTAAAAGAGCTACAAGTCCCTCACTGCCATCTCATGGCTGGAGGCTATGGCCCTCACTCTCATGAACCATTTAATAGTTTTTTTGGGCGACTCAAAGAGTTGAATACGTTTTCGAGACGTCACAGCTAGAGTAATGCAATTAGTCAGCCCTAGACATCAAGACCTATCGGTAATTGATGACAAAGGGCTCTGGAAGCTTTGCCTTTATTGATAAGTGGGAATATTTCACCATATTCAAATCGAAACATGGCATTCATGGCTAAAGCGCATCGATACGATTGATACCGGATATGGAAAACGATTCTGCACTTCCACGGCAGTCGCTACCCTCAGTCCTGATCGATACTGGTGTCCCAGACGCCTTTGCCGCAAGAAGCATTGGATACCATAACTTACAGGTTTCCTGGTTCAGTTTGCAGATTGCCTTGGGGGTCCGGTGAGTTTGAAAATCAAACTGCACCATAAGTGTTCTTGGTGCTTCAATAGCGATCTTCTCGACTTTACCAGTACAAGTATTCGCTTGAGCAGCCGAACTTGCTGCCAGAATTGCTAGTGTTGCTAAAGCTTTTTTCATGAGTTCTTCCTATAAAATATTAGTTATCAGGCATTGGACTTAACGCCAACAAATCAGGCAATTTTCTAATATAGATCTGATCAATTGCGAACATCATGCCCTCTTATTGCCTAAAAGACTCAAACGGAAGATGATTATTGCAAGACTAAATATCTTTTTTTGGGAGGTTATTTGATGCTGGCGACATATCTAGGGGCTAGTTTAAGCCCCTAGCAATTGACTGCCACTAACGGCCTGTAACTATTGGTGTGAATGGACTAGCGTGCAGAAACCCCCGCTGGCGGCCATCACAGTTATCATGAGCCACAGATAGATGGATTTTACCTTTGTATAACTTCCAGATATAAACCCCACTCACGATAAATTCGTTATCAAGACAGGCTCTAGAACCCTCTTTATCGACAAGGATAAGATACTGGTCCACCACCTTCCACTCTCCTTTGGCAAGAATGTCTTTTCCTTTTAGCCAATCAAAAGTCCCATCAGGGTGAAACGTGTATTGGGTATCCGATTTCTGCCAAGTGACCTTGGAATAAGACGGGACGAACCCAGTTTCCTTAGCTAGGGCTTGAGAACTCAATCCACCTACTGATATAGCCAAACACATGAGCCATCTTACTAACATAAATACTAACCTTTATAAATTAATCAAATAAACTGAGTTTTTAACCAGGAGGCATAACGCCACGGTAGGTAAGACACGCCAAGGCGATATTTATTTCAGAAGTCATCGACAAAGCCTTTATATTCAAAATTAACTGCAATATATTGGGGGCAATCGTGTCAAATAATGACAAACAGCCAATGATTGGGATTTAATTTTATGAAATCTAAAGCCATAGCTAGTCTATTCACGCTATCTTTTCTCGGTTGCTCAGCCCCCGTAGAAGAGACTCAAAGCCAATTGTCTATATTCAACGGCACCCCAACGGGAAGCCGCTGGGAATCAACAGGAGCTCTGTTGGTTGGAGGAGACTCCATTTGCACGGTTACCCTGATCCATCCCAAAGTGGCCATTACGGCAACCCACTGTATTGAAGACTTAACAGAAAATGACTTAGACTTCGTTGAAGTCACATTTTCCAACGATTCTCAAGTGATCAGTCAAAACGGAAAGAGCCGAGCCACTAAAGTCGAAAGCTTCGGCGTGCGTGATCCCAATTACACCGATAACTACCAATTACACTTTGATGTCGCATATTTAGTCCTAGAAGAAGAACGCTCTGACATCGAAATCATCCCTGTCCTTGCCGACCCTGAGGAGAAGAAGGAGCTCTTGGCCCCTGGGAAAAGCTCCACATTGGTTGGGTACGGGGTCCGAGAAAACGACGAGTCAGGAGTCCGCTACGAAACCGAAGTAGAGATCGAATCGCTGACAAAAACTGAGCTAAACGTCATCTCGGACGAGGGCAAAGGCAGCTGTTTTGGTGATAGCGGCGGGCCCGCTTTTGGTCAGTTGAGCAATGGTGAATGGCGAGTATACGGCGTGACCTCCCGCGGCGCCGAATGTGGCGTTGACGGCGTTTATGGCCTCATTCATCACAGCGTCTGTGATTTCGAAAGAAAGACTGGCTACCAACTCACCGATAACCCTGACTACTGTGCCGATGCCGAGGCCACCCTCATCCAAAATAAAACGGAGTGGTTGGAACGCTGCGAATTTCCTGCTAACCTGCAAGAGCAGTTAAGCTTTCAAACACTAAAAGAGTCCTTTGGGTTTTCCGATTGCAACGCGTTACTGACAGCCGTTTCGGACCCCAACGCGCCAACAGAGATATCCGAGGTTTCCCTCGCTGGTCTTGGACTTTCTGCAAGCCCTCCGTTTAACGCTCTATTCGACCTACCAACTCTTAGCTTGGAAAATAATAGACTGCAAAGCTTAGCCTGGGGACTACTTGAAGAGGACGATCTAGAAGAAAACGAAGATCCGGCAGATACCACAAGAAAAGCACCAAAGCTCACTAACCTACTCCTGTCCTTTAATGAGTTAAGTGACCTTTCATCTGTTACCAACTTTACCGAGTTAGTTGAACTGAGAGCCGCTAACAATCAAATCGAAAGCCTTCCTAGTTTTTCGGGATTGACCAAACTGAAAACACTAGATCTAGCGTCAAATCAGCTAACATCGATACCATCGGATATGAACACTGATATAGAAAACCTCTTTTTGGGAAGAAATCAGATCAAAGATTTGACTGGCATTGGTGGTCTTATCAATCTGAAAAAGATCGATCTCAGCCATAACCCCTTGGAAGATTTCAGCGAGTTAAACAACTTAACAAGCTTAAACGATGTCAAGCTAAATGGAGCAAATCTATCGGCCATCCCGAGATTCTCCAACCCAGAGTCGCTATCGCGCTTTTCGTTTATAGGCAACAACGTAACTGATGCTTCCAATCTATCTCGATTGACAAATGCAAATGAAATTTACGGCTACTATAATAAGATTTCAGGCACCCTAGACCTCTCCCGCTCCTATCAACTACTGATCCTAGATCTTGATTTCAATCAAATCGAAGAAGTCCTCTTTCCACCAGAGCCAAATCCCAATCGCGGATTGTGGATGGCATACCTTTCCCAAAATCGCATCAGGCGCATTGAAAACCTACCGACATCAATGGAACGACTTTCCCTAGACGGCAATCGCTTAAAGGATCTTTCCTTCCTTAATGCCAGTCACAGCGAACTAAGGGAACTATACCTCCACGATAATCCGGAGCTACGAAATATTTCGTCACTATCCCAACTACCCGAACTCAATGCGCTGACACTACCATACATCCCAGGAGTCATCGACTGGGACAACAGGACGGTGAAAATACTAGAGGCCAAGGGGGTTAATATCACGCTTTTGGCATCTATTAGTGCCCAGAACATCTTCGACGACATGATAGCGACGACACCTGATCTATTAAACTCTCCCATTACCACTCAAGAATTTGCCTTTCTTTTCGGCTTCACCCCATCGGCCCAAACGATTTATATGGGATTCCTGCGCCAGACCCAATTCTTAAAAGACTTGATTGAAACCATGGCCGACTGCGAGACAGAAAATCTCTGCAGAATGAAATCGAGAGCGGATATCTCGGACGACACGATCCATCTTTCTTACGTAGGGAGCGAATAATATGCGAAACTTAGTTATACTCATGACATGTCTGACTCTATCCATATCTTGTGGCAAGAAAAGCTCCTCAAAATCTGGCAATCCACCACCGCCAGTACCTGAAGAGCCCTCCCTCACCGACGAGCCCTGTGAAGGAGTCGATAAATTTGCTCTGGCGTCCCAACCCAAAGTGTACGAAAAAAGCCATTACGCCTACGTCAAAGGCCAACAGCTAAGAATTGCCGCCAATATCGCCGACAATGGAACCATTAGACCAAGTGGAACCAATAAAACCTTAAGCCTTGGCAAGGCGAGGCAGTTGATCCAAGAATGCTTTAGAGACAAAAACTTCGAACGAGGCGATCGGATCTACTAAGATACCTTCATCTCCTCCTTCCCAGCCGAAAGCAACTCTCCCAATGCATCATTTTTGGGAGAGATTGCTATAGCTCGAGGAGTTATTGAGTTATTACAAAAACCTCGAATTCATCTCTACCAATTTCATAAAACTGATTGAAAGCACATTTCAGGAGTGATTGAGCCGTTGAGTTTAAAAAGCCCTTACGTTTTTTGCTTTTCATTTTTGATGTTTTGTTACTTTTTTAAATCTGTAGTGGACCCTGTGAAAACTTATGAAGCCGATCCCAAAAAAACAAATTGAAAAAGAACTTCAAGGAGGCGCTACACAAACCACTGTTCAGGAATGGTTTAGCTGTGAGATTTTACAAGACTCTATATTTTTCTTTTTTGTGATTTTTGATTTGTTATTTGATTTGTAGCGGACCTTGTGAAAACTTATGAAGCCGATCCCAAAAAACCAAATTGAAAAAGAACTTCAAGGAGGCGCAATGTTTTCACAAGGTCCGCTACAAATCAAATAACAAATCAAAAATCACAAAAAAGAAAAATATAGAGTCTTATAAAATCCCAACCAACATCAAGATCCAGGATCCCGTATAAAAGGATGTTTCGGCTTCCCCTGCCAACCCTCAAAGTAACGAAAGCGATTCCATGTCGAATGCGTCTTCGGCTTCAGAAGCAGCTCCAAATCATCAGCAATCCCCAAATCGTTGCGATTAAAGTGGTGAAACGCCCATAATGAAGTATGAAAAAACCCCTTCGACCTCAGGTACTCAATGGATTCAATCGTCTGCTGCGCGTCAGTCGTCTCATGAGCTCTAAGACCAATCACGATTCTATTTTTGCTGACCGAGTCTCCTAGTCTCCCGATAGATTCCAGCTCGGTGATTTGCCGATCGAGATGACTCTTAAAGGCGTCAATATCCATGTTGTAGACCTGTATGGCAACGTAATCGATAGCCCCTTCTTTAAGCCATGCGCTCCATCGCTGCATATGCTGCCTGATACCATAGTGTCCTACTGGAGCAATCGAAACGAGCATAGCCTCATCGGTGTTTTTGATGGCCTTATAACAACTCTTAACTAAGTCATTCACCCGCTCTTCGCGAAACTGTACCCAGCCAGCCTCATTCTTGTCAGTAGGCGGGGACTGTTTGAAGCGTTTTTGATACAAGTCAGCAGTGACAGCTTCGTAGCCAAACTCTCGCCCTTCGCTGGTCATCCTCGTATACCGAAAGCGATCCAATTGAATTTCGTCGAAGATACCAAGTTTGGTGATCTCTGCCACCATATCTGAAAGTAGCTCAACCACTTTGGGATGAGAGGGTGACATAAATACCTGAGTCTCGTTGCCTTGGATCTCACCAGCCATATCTCGTTGCAGCCAGTCAGGATGATTCACGGCAATCGGGTGATTACTTGGATACAAAGCCAAACCATACTCGAACCAAGCAGCCACACGGACTCCTGCTGCCTTCAGCTTTTCCACAAAGTCAAAAAGTGTTTTATCAGTCGCGGCGACACCGCCAGCACGTTTGAAAGCCGATGAGTTCCAGCGCGCCTCCCCCTGATTATATACCGAGATATAAATAGTGTTGAAGCGCGCTCTCTTGATTTCCTCAAGCGCCTTGTCAGGGTCAAACCTAGGATCGCTGTAGTAATGATGAGGAATCCAAGTCGCCCTGATATGACTACCCTCGTCAATATCAGCATCAAAGTCGAGAAACCTTCTTGGCTTGGAATCACCTGGATTTGTGGGATCGTCATTAGGCTGAGGAGTTGGGTTCGGTTTCACATCCGGTGACGGCTTGGGTTCGATTTTAACCCCTGGAGTGCGACGCGTCGAGTCTTCTGGCTGCGTCTTACATGAGGCGCTAAGTGATAGCACGATTCCCATTGAAACCAAACCAAACCAATGCCGTCGCCAACTCAAGTCATTCATGAGCACCACCATTCCTTAACCAATGCGCGATGCTCTATCTTATCACAGAAGCTCAGCATCGGAGGAAGGTTCTCCTGCTCCAACTAGCTGTTCCCTTACCTCCATCGGTCCAAGAGAACCTCCATCGACTCATTAGGGTCGATCCCTTTTGACCGTAAAAACTCATCGTTATAGAACTTGGAAAAGCTCCTCTCTCCGCTATCGCAGGCGATGGTCACAATACGTTTGCCGCTTTCCTGCAGCCCCTCAAACAAGGCAGCGGTGACATTGAGCGCGCTGCTGGTACCCAACACGATGCCATCCTTATCTCTCAGATAACGAGCTACCGTGACGATATCTTGATCATCAAAACTGTAGGCGCAATCGACTTTGGCCGCTGCAAAGTTTTGAGTGAGACGCATAATACCAATCCCCTCGGTGATCGAAGACCCCTCACTCTTAAATTCCCCTGAGTCCACATAAGACTTTAGCCCGGACCCCCGCGGATCCACCAAAATGGTTTTGACGAGAGGGTTTTCTTGCTTGAGAAACGACGAGACCCCACCGATAGTCCCACCCGTGCCGGCGGCGCTCACAAAAACATCGATCTTTCCCTGAGTCTGCCTCCAGATTTCGGGACCAGTGGTCTCAAAGTGGACCTTATAATTATCCGTGTTTTCAAACTGATTGGCCCACCAAAACTGCTTGGGATCCTCTTCGGCAAAGCGCTTAGCCGTGTGATAAAAGTGTCCGGGATCTCTGAAGGGGCAAGGATCCACCAGATGAAGCTCTCCGCCGAACAGCCCCACCATGCGCTCCTTCTCCTGCGCCTGCCCCCGAGGCATGACCACCCGAACCGGAAAGCCAAGAGACTTCCCCACAAGAGTCAGGCCGATTCCGGTATTGCCGGCGGTGCCCTCGACGATAGTCATTCCTCTTTGCAGCTGACCAGACTCGAGGGCGGCTTGGACCATGCCCAAGGCCGCGCGATCCTTGATCGAGCCACCAGGATTTTCGTTTTCGCATTTCACGTAAATATAGGAACCTGTCATCTCGGACAGGGAGTCCAGCTTAAGTAAAGAGGTGTTTCCGATCATTTCGCTTTGTTTGCTGAACACAGAGGTTTCCATCTTTACCCTTTCGCGATCTATGGCATAATAATATGAGACAAATTAATACGTTAAACTTGAGGAAGATCATGGCTAGCTGGTACGATCGCGTTTTTCAAGAGCTTGACGAAACCGACCTCAATCAAAAGCCCCTCCTCTGCCGTGACACCATCTTCGATTTTGTCACAGACTGTGTCAACCTCCTATATCCATCCCGGTGCCACCCTAAGATTGAGCTTACCCAGGCGTCGCGAAAGCAGACCCTAGATAAGATCTACCAAGCCCTTTGCCAAATCTTAACTGAGCTAGGCACCGCTAACTCTGAGGATTGTGCCAAAGACTTTCTCCAAACCTTACCCTCTGTCAAACGAAAGCTCGACTCCGATGCCAGGTATATCGCCCAGCAAGACCCTGCCTGTCAGTCCGTAGAAGAGGTGATCATCTGTTACCCCGGATTTCTCGGCCTAGCCCACTACAGATTGGCCAATATTCTGTATAAGGCATCAGTCCCCCTACTCCCTCGCGTGATCAGCGAGTACGCCCATCAACTGACGGGAATCGATATTCATCCAGGCGCCGAACTAGACCACCCTATATACATCGACCACGGCACCGGCATCGTCATTGGCGAAACCAGCCAAATTGGACATCATGTCCGTATCTTCCAAGGAGTCACCCTAGGAGCCCACTCCGTCTCAGGGGACATGCGCGGCAAGAAACGCCACCCCACAATCGAAGCTCACGTGGTGATCTACGCAAACGCAACGGTCCTAGGCGGTGATACCGTGATCAAGGAAGGCACCGTGATTGGCGGCAACTCGTGGATTACAGAATCCAACAAATAGATAGCTTTATCGCATCATGGAGATATACTCTTAGGCGGTTGCGGGCTAGGCGATTGCGTGAAAAGCCCCGCTCGCGGCAGCTTAACTGATGATGACTTGAGGCAAGGTATGAGCATACTAACAGCTATGGTGTTTGAGAACCCGTTTACCGTGGAGGATCTTCCTGGGTTGCCAGAGGTGTTGGATCGGGCTTTTGAGGGGGTTCGGTTTAAATCTGAAGAAAAGTGGATTATAGTTTCAGAAATTTATGACAAAGAGGCTGATTGGAACTTCGTTTATAAAAAAGAAAGAGAGTTAGCGATTTTTGGACCTTATCGTTTCACGATATATTTCTTTGAAAAAGTATTTGTTTTGAATTCATTTCAAAAGAATACATGGTTCACAAATCAATCTGAAGCATTCGTTGAAAGCAAAAAAATTTTAAAAAATTTAGGCTGCAAAGAAGCCATATACCTAGACTGCATAGATAGCATAATAGAACCTGCAATTGATCTTACCTATATGGAATTCAAGAGAAATCTCGAAGGTGAATTCGAAAGTGGCACGATAGATGAGTTCGGGAATAACGATTGTTCATACACCGTCATCGAAATTAAATAGAAACTCATTATCTGCGTCGCACAAGATGGAAATCAAATTGTGCTTTTTGTGTATAGAAGAATCAAAAGTGGTATGGTATAGGTCATCACCATACCTGCATTACATCATCAGCGAAAAAGACAATCAATTTAACATCTGGGAAATCTCTTTTTATAGTCTCAATTGACTCAATTTTTTGCGGTACCCTTAATAAATCATCCCATGTAACCGCTGTACTCTCTATAATCACTGTTTTTGATTTAGCTTCTGACGGTGAGAGTTTAGCGAGCTGTTTAACAGCCTCTCTTGCCCTCATAACGATCTTCTCACCTGAGATAGTTTTCAACTGAATAGCTTCATTAATCGACCCGTTCGGTAAATAGTCCCCTAAATCTATATCGACTCCCACGAACATCTTGTTTTCGAAAAATATATTCCTACCTTCATCTTTGAGAATTTTACCCCACCTTAGTGCTTGAAGAATCGAATTTATTTTTTTTATTGAATTTGACTTCATGTCTTTGGCAAGCGCCACATATCCTGGGATATCCGAATAGTCGTTATTTTCTAAGAATTCAAGTATCTGTCGTCTAAGCCCACCGTCATCAGCCGCCTTTAAGAGATTTTGCGCGGCACTATTCCTGTCATTGACCTTTAGCCGTAACTTGAACGGCAATGCCTTATTCAATTGATCCATGGTCCGATCCAAGTCGAGTCCATTAGAGCGAATCAACGGACTCGCGGCATTATACAGCTCTATCTCAGCGACGATCTCTTTATTCTGCCGAACCAGCTTTCCAGCCTCGATCTTTCTTGCGACGAACTCCAGACCACCCTGCAACTGACTAAGGTTACCCATGGGTCGTAGTTGGTTGAGAAACTTTTCTAAATCACAAGTCCCAAAACACACCTTAACAAATTGCTCAGTGACCTCATCAATCACATTGATCGCCTGGTCTGAGTATTCTTTTATAAGTTTCTTTGCGATGAGGTCTGCTAGTCTTGCACAAAGGGCTTCTGCATAAGCGTTGGGAAATAGGAAGTCTAGGGTTTGATCCAGGTATTTTTGAAAACCTGCGGGCTTGGAAAAGTCTGCGAAGACAAAACAAAAAAACCGCGCCCCTTATTGGGACGCGGCTTAATGTTAAGATAAGGTTATCGAGCCGCTCTTGCTTTAATTTGCAAGACTTATCGGCTGAGGATAATTGTCCTTAGAAGCTCTTCTTGAACACTTAGCTCAGAAAGAACTCGCCCCTCAGGAAGAAGTGTCTCCATCGCTTGTAGCGAAAGAGCTAGTTCTTCTGAAGCTAATGCAGGAGTCAGCGATGTCAATTCAAGACCCTTTGCCGCAACTAACGCAAGAGCATTGACATAGATAGTTCTCGAGTAGGTATCCGTAAAGTTCTGCAGATAAATCTGCCCGCCATAGCTCGGGAAGAGACCTGGAATTGTGAGAACCGTATCAATGATAGTTCCGTAAGATGGAAAATCTTGATTTTGGACATCTGCTCTGAGGCTAGCAATAATCGCGTTATACAGTTGCTGGATTTGCTCATCAGCGCCTTCAAGAACAAGTGGTTCTGCAGTAGGCTCTTTGAAGACATTGCTCGCGATCCCATTAATCAAATCAACAGCTAGTTTTGCAGCTGCCGAATCAATAGAAGCAGGAGTATCCTCCGTAGCAGGAGTCGAAAACGCTGGAATTAGTTGTGTGGCTAGATCTAAAACTTCAGCAGCAAAAGCGATACGATCTTCTTTTGCTGTTTCCGCAATAGATACACCCTCGAGTACCGGCTCCAGTGTACGGAACTTTTTGATGATAGACCAAATTGGTGATCCCTTGCGTAATGAATAGACATAAACGCCACCAGGAGCTTGGTACACAGCGACATCGTTTTCTAAGTCAAGTCCAGCGGTAGCTGTCTGGAAATCGGCAGCGTTAGCAATAATGGGTCTGATGTCATCACGCCTTCTATCAGAAGAGTCACCGGGAGGAACTAGGTTATTTTGAATCAAGATAAACATCGTTCTAAGAAGATCCTGCTCTTCAGAGAACTCGATAAGATTACCGACTGTTCCTGGAGCAGCACCCATCTTTTCGGGATTTACGCCACGAGATAGTCTCTCTCCAAACAAATTCAGTAACTCCGCACGGTAGTTAGGGTTATCTAGGAATGATGGAGTAAAGCCATTAGCGTTAGCAATCCCTAGAGGGGCCATACGTGAAGTTAAAGTTTCCATGGCTGCGATACGGAAAGAACCAAAGTCAAGAGTTACAGGAGCCTTGTCTTGCAGGCCTTCTTCATTGGCAGTGTAGGTTACAATATCATAAGCCTTACCAAACTGCTTGATCGTATCGACTGCAGACGAATCACTGAAGTAGGCCAAGTCTCTTAGAGACGCGTCGTTATTTGGTAAGGTTTTCAATGTAGCTGCTATCTCATCACAAGTCTGTAAAGTGGCTTGGCGATCGCCTCCCCTTGCAACAGAAGCGTTGTATGTGGCTAGTCTTAGTTTAGCGAAAGGAGCTGCGCCAACAAAGATTCCAGCTTTCCAAGCCGTACAGTAGCGGTCTTCAGCAAAAGCAACTTGCGTCAAAAACTTGAAGATTACATCAGATGCCACACGGTACTGCTCAAGCTCACTAATCACAAGATTGCCACTGGCGTCACGCTCTGTCAGAGCTTTTTCGAGAGCAACTGTATCTCTCATCACCGCATCGCTAAGTTGGGTCGAACCAACATTTTCTGCGATAAGGTTATCAAAATTACTCTCACCTTTAACGAAGTATGGATCTTCACTATCTTTCGTCTTTAAGTATAGAAGGTAACGGTATCGGGTGTAGATCGACTTCATCGGCATCATAACCTGGTTCAGAGCAAAAGGCGCTCTTAAGTATAGGCCATCACCTTCGTAACGATCCATTTCCGTTGTCGTCAAGGCGTTGAATCGGTCCATCAAAGCATAAACCATTTGAACGGGGTTCGCTCCACGGTCCCAACGACGACATCTAGGATCTTCGATGGGAATCTCACCGTCAAGGATGTCCAAGTCCCAACAGTAAGAGTAGTTTCTTAGGGCGCTCGGGTCTTCAACGCGATCTTCAATAGGTCGTGTATCTTCAGGATCGTTAGAAGCGATAGAAACGATTTTGGCTTTGCCTTCGGCATTAGTTTCTTTCAGCTCAACGGTTCGGTAGTACGCATAACGAATCGCGGCAACATCGTAAGTACCTGGTTTAAATCCACGATCACTATCACGCTCAGGGTAGTCCATCACAGAGGTAGATCGCGCTACGGGAACTCCATTTTCATCTAGTTCAAAGTTTTTGAAATCGGTGCTACCCATGAAGTTATGAGTCAAACCTAGGTTATGACCAAATTCGTGGACTAGAGTTGACTTAAGTGTCGGCTTAAGCAGCTGAATCGCACAGTCGTTTAGGATTTCTACTGGATAATCTAGCTCTTCTAGATTTAGAAATTCTTTTTCTGCTACTAGGTTGTTGACATAGGCACCGAAATCAAGACCGCCACAGATCTCTTCGATCTCGGCATAGGTGTTGGCTTTGGCCGCCGTGTAGGCACACTGAGTCTTTACATTGGCACCCTCACGTCTTTTGTTAAGTGACGAAAGGTTCATCAACGCGTTGATTTCAGCATAAAGACCAGAATCTTCGCGCTCAGCAGGAGTCATCAAAGCGTCTTGCTCAACCTTTTCGAGGTACTCATTAAGACCTAGGCCAGCATGCTAGACAACATTGATCGGTTGCTCAGCTTTTTCTCGGACTAGACGCGAGTTCTGTAAAGCATAAACATCGTTCTTGTAAGTACCATTAGCTACAGGGTTTGTGTAAATGGAATCAATGGTTCCCACAGTCTTTAAGACTTGATCTGGGTAGTCGACACCAGGTACTTCTTTTCCTTCAAAAAGACCTAAACGGTGGCGGATGTAACTCTTAAGGTTACTATAGATACCTTCTCGGTAAGTGCGAAGGTAAATGTGGTTAGTCGAAGAGAAGATGCGTCCAGTACGATCATCTTGAACCGATGGTCCGTATCCTAACAATCCACCAACTTCGATGTTGAAGTCATAAAAGGAAACTTTGTTATATCTTACGTCTCCGTTAGCAACACGCTTATCCAAGTTAAGTTTAATGCGAATCGGGTTATCTTCTAAATCAGATCCACGAGCCGCCTCAACAAATGCCTCATCCCAAGCAGCCATTGCGTCTTTAATCGCTTCGATGAAAACAGGATGATCAGGAGTGTTTTCTGTTAAGAAGATCTCAATAACATTGTCATTGGATGCAGGATACATACGAGCTAGGAATTTATTCTTAGCAACATACTTTTCCGTGTCTGTGATCTCACCTGGGTAAAACTGTCTGTCCGCCTGCCAAAAACCATACTTACGACGGTCAAGAGCTGGGTAAGGGATACCCTGGATCTTTTCATTGTCTCTTTGGAAAGAGAAGTGAAACGCAGTACCGTCATCAGACGACGCTACGATGAAAGATAGATAGTCGTCATCAACCTCAAGACGCGTCACGCGGAAGGCATCCGGGTTAGCGCCGTCTGGGTTCAATGCTCTTTTGAAGTCAACTAGACCGTAAGGAAGGGTTTTCCAAGATGCGCTACCAGCGTCCTCTTGTATAACTAGCTCTTCTTTAAGAAAGGCGTCGTCACCAGCATTCTTCAATCGGTAGTCAGCCCAAAAAGTTGGTAGACTCACAATCCGAGGAAGCTTATCACCAGAAAGGCCTTCGGCTTCTTCTGGAATATTCACATCAAGGACAAGGATTGCGTTACTGGTACGACTGAATTTAGAGATACCAGCACCAATCTGCTGACCAAGTCTTGTGCTTAATGGACCGTCAACGATACTGACTTCGTAGAACCACTCGTCATCACCATCAAATAGTTTGGCCGGAATCATGTTAGTCTTGTAAGCACGATCAAAGTACTTTGGACTGTTAGCATCAATCGAAAAGTGAGTGGCCTCGCTTAGGAATTTCTTTTCAATCGTTGTCTTTTGATTCGTAGGTTTACCACGAGAATCCAAAACATATTCAATCGTGTACTTTGTTAGGGGGTATCCTAGAATAGGAATGATAGCCTGCTCACCATTAACGATACCGTAAGTCAACTCATCGGTGGCCACGTCATTGATATTGGCAATCTTGTAAACGATCATATGATTATCGGTGAAGCCAATCTTAGCTTTGTATACATCTGAAGTGTCTTCTCTCGCGAAGAACTTAAGAGTCGATTGATCGACACTGTTGAAGTTATTCACGATTTCAAGGTCAGCCCTAAAATCTACCGCATCGAGTGCTCGGATGATGCTGCCTTCCTTAGAAGCAACAAATACATCGGCATCGACTGCAGAACCAGGAGCCTTAAATTTACCCGTAGTGATCGGGTACTCCATGTCTTTATAATCGTCAATAGCGAAGACATACTCACCTTCGCCCTGACGGAATTCTGGCGCCCGTCTCTTCTGACAAGAACTAACGCCAAATGCGAATATAGCCATCGCGGCGGCAGTTTTTGTCATGTTCCTTGTGAAGTTTAGTTCCATGTAAGGATCTCCTTGTGTAGTGTCCTAGGTCTGCTCAGGCCAAAAAATTGTCAAAATTTATATCCTACCGTCGCAGAAACTTGTGCAGTATCTGCATAGGTGAAATCTATATTATTAGTTACATCATCATTTTTAAGGGTATTGTCACGCTGAGACCAACCAACTGCTGCGTTAAAGCCGAGGGCCGGTGCGTATGCTAAGGATACGCTGGCGTTATATTTATTTAAGTCCTTCGAGCCGTCTTCTAGCCAAACGGTATCATTAGTAACGCTAGCAGTGGTTGATATATCACCCCAAATACCCACAGATAGGGAGCCGCCGATACGTTGCAAGCGGTCGTTGTTCTGCCCACCAAGTCTGTTGGTATCGTATGAGTTGAAATACTTTGAATAGCGGACTGTTGGGCCCGCTTGAACACTTTTGAAGATGAGTTGTGGCAGTTTGAATACCAAACCGGTTTGGAGTCGAGCAAAGCCCTGATAGCCAACAAACTCTCGCAAATCCTCGTTCAGGTTATAACCTACACTAGGCTCCACTGTTAGCCTTAAATCGTCGTTGTCGAGATCGAAGATTAAACTATTCATCCCCACCACGAGGCTTTGGATATTGGAGATATTGTCTTCATAGGTGAGCTCGTCTTCGTAGGTGACTCCAACAGATACAGCAGCCAGATTAGGAAGATACTCATAAAGATCGCCAACAATATAGCTAGCAGAAATTCCACCAGTAATCTCTCTTCTGTATTCAGTATCAGCAGGATCGATGGGAGTCTCTGCAAGAGTCACGGAGGTCGAGACCTTCCATGGCTTTTTTGGTTTTTCTTTGACATCAATAATCAATTGTGAATACGCAGGCGCCGCTGCAAGCAATGCAGTAGCGATAGAAAAACGCGTGAGGGACATAATCACCCTTTCCTCGGTACGTAGCCAGCTCCGAATCTCACAGAACTTGACTGACTAGTCAGCATAGAGTGACACCCTATCATAACATTTTTCACATACGCAAAATTTAAATTTATATTTTTTTAATCTTTGTTTGCATTGTGACCAAGTGATCACTACAACTACTAATTAGAACTCTTGCCAAATAATTAGTTTAATAATTACAAAAAGATAAGAAAAATTTAGCTACGATTTCGAAGGTATTCAGCCAGCTTGAATTAAGATCATCATAGTCAAACAATCTAAATAGGTTATCAAATAACACTAAACTACCCAACATTTGAGCGAAAACATGCGTATTAGCGAACGAAATTCCTGTGCATCGTGATTTTTAGCCACCATTTGCAGCAGCCCGCTAAAAAATACGCAGGCAACCAGGCAGAATTTCCTGGGTTTAATCGTAAGTTTCCCAGCATTAGTGATGATTCCTTAAATTCTTCCGTTTTGTTCCGAAGCTGAGCACATATTTAGGAGGTTGGTTAGCCCCACTTTGCACAACAACACTATAAATATAAATTCGGGAGAAAAACACATGAGATACCCTAAGAGAAACGGATTTGCGATGGTCGTGCCTGTACTGACAGCACTGATCGCAGCAGGTTGCGGTTCCGATTCTGACGACGCGGCCACGACAACAACCACTGAGCCGTTTTCCGAGACTTCAGTGACTCAAGTCGCATCTCTTACAGCGATTCCTGATGTCGGCAACTTGATGATTACCGAGTCTAGTTCTCTAGCGTTGCAGAACAGCTCTGACGCTGTTACGGGAACTCCTCCTAACTTTAACTCCATCACAAAAGACAATATCGAAGAGTACCTGATTACGTCCGTGGATACCCTCGTAACAAACATGACAACCGCCGCGACATCTCAGGATTGGGATACCTTCGAGACTCACATGCAGAGTTTCCGCGACGGCCAAAACAAATGCTACGTAATGCAAGATGCCGCGAGACAAATCAGTGATTTAGGCCAGGCATCAGGATCATCCTGCTACATGAAACGCGTGGATGCCGAGACCGGAACTAGACTTATCGAATACGTAAGTGGCGATGAGGTAGATCAAGGGCAATACTTTGTTCCGGGAACAGAAACCAGCTACCGCGCTCTGCAATTGGAGTTTGATGGCCAAGTCGGTGAAACCATTGTATTCGAACTACAAGGGACTTCAGTCGAGTCTGGCGTCTATCAAGTTGCCTTGAACTTCTGTGGCGATGACGGCACAGCGAGAAGCAAAGAAATCATACGTGTTGACAACAACACAGGTGTTTTGACCATCACCAACACTGGCGGTGGCACAGAAGACTTCGATGGCGAAGAGTTCACATGGGCCAACCATATGGTATTGACAGCCGGCCTTAAGGCAGTGACTGACGGCACCATCGAGTTCGATCCAGCGGTTGCAAGAAAGTTGACGATCAATGGTAGCGATTCTGGCAGCTGGGGAACGGGTAATTTCAGTGGCTCTATCCAAATCTCAGACTCAAAACTAACAACTAAGTTCCTATCTGCAGGTTCAAACACCTTCAACAACCAAACCTTCACGTATTCAGATAAGAGCGCATCCGTAGTTAGTTATTCAGGAACCTCATTCGCTGACGTTAAAGTCTTCGAAGCCGCTGGTAAACGTACCGGAAGCTTTAAGGATCCCAACGAAACAGAGCCGTTCACCCACTCAGGTGAAATCACTTTCGAATTCAATGAGAACGAAGCTCCTAAGTACGCGACCATCGCAACCTCTACTCTGAAAACGGAACTAGACCTCATCGACTTTACAACTGATGAGCTGCTAAGCCAGACAGAGCCTGCTGCTGTTACCGAGGTAGACTCAACCGCATGTGCTGTGACTCCAACGTCTGTTTACAAGCTAAACATGGCAAGTGAAGGCATGATTCCAGTTCAAGCGGCCTGTGAATCTGAATTCTCTGATGGTGATAGCATCTGTTTTGCCATCCAACAAAAAGAAGATCAGGTTTGGGATGTGATTAACTCTTACCAAGAAAACAATCCATAAGGCAAACACCTGAAAATTAGCAAAACATCTTAGGGCCAGATCATTTGATCTGGCTTTTCCATTTTAGGTATAATTCTTGATCGTCGTAGGTTCTGACTTGTTGATGAAGTCTCAGCATTGATTTTAGATATTGTTGTAGTCGATGACAAAACTCTACGCTTAATGAGGTTCAGCTTTTCTTCGGATATTTTTCTATAGTTTCGAAAGTTTTGTCATCGACTACAACAATATCTAAAATCAATGCTGAGACTTCCTACCCAATCCACTCAATGCACCACAATTAACCATAGATCAATTACTGCGTTGAAAAAAAGTTTGTGGATTGACGTTTTTTGTTTTTTTCTAGGATAGTTGATAACAAAACTTACGAACCCAAGCCACCGAAGTTCAAGAAAAAGCAAAACTACAGTGGTGAAGTGTTTTGTTATCAACTATCCTAGAAAATACAAATAACATCGATTCACAAAAAAACAACCCCATCGTAATCTCTATCCACAACCTAAACAACATCTACGTAGTTCCCACCCAAGAACCCACTATCAATTCAAAGCCTCTCAACCTCTTCACTCCACACTATAGTCTTTCCCTTAAACTCACGCTTCCTCCTCAAGAATCTCATCAAACCATCCATCTGTTCCCGCTCACTGTTAAAAGTCCAGCAATGCCGACCCACGACAATGGTATCTGCCTCAATACATAAACTATAAGCCTCATAACAGCGGTTTGAGGCTTGCCATAAAGCAACGCCATGACTCTCCAATAGAAAATATGCCGGAGCCAGACTACTCTCGCAAGAAAGGTTAAATAAACGCGATAGTCTTGCCCGATCTTCTGCCGCTGTCTTTCCCGTCAGAAACAGATCCCAACTGGGGTTTGTTTGAAAGCGATGTAAAGCTTCTTTAACCCCGGGGAGATGAATTTTTGAATTATGACGGCGATCCTTCGGTAGGGCAGACAGGCGATAGACAGCAAAATTAGAAAGGTTTGTAGGTATATGTTTTTTTATCTGTGTTTCAAAAAGCTCATCATCTTGCCGTGAATCCCCATCATAAACTAGACAAAGACGGTCTTGATAAAGAAGCAAAGTCGCCTCGCCAAGGCTGTGAACGCTACCCAGCTGATTCAGAATTTCCTGAGGATAAATCATCTCCCCATCTATAGCGAGATTTTGACCAAGACGTCCTTCGAGGCATAACTCGCCTGCCTCGTTTCTCGACGCAAGATCACCTGTTCGGTGCCACACGACGCCATGATCGCGGATCTTTGTTTCGCGATTTGCCGTTTCATGAAAAAGGTACTCTCGCACCACATGCTCACCAGAAACCCAAACCTCTCCTACGCCTCCATCCGTCACATCATCCAAGTTTCCTTCCTGAACCTCTTTCCCTTCAGAAACATCCACAATCCGAATGTTTGCGGACGGTGTAGGCAGACCAACGTTATAAACTCCCTTTGCCATGGATTGAACAAACTCGCTAAGGGAGTTTTCCGCCATCGGTTCAGCTTCTGTGCTTCCATATAAAATTAGATTTTGGCTCTCTGGAAAGTGCTTTTCCACTTTCTGTGCTAGTTGGATACCGAGTGGAGCGCCACCGATAAAGATCATCTTAAGATCACAACCCTCAGTCGCTTGAGGAAACTGATCCAAATATTTCATAACTGAGGACATGAATGCCGGAGCACCGCCAAACAATTGGATTTGGTGGCTTTTCAGAGTCTCCATCACCCACTGTGGATGAGCAAGACCGGGAACACTAAGATCAATAGGGGGCATGCTTATACAATCACCGTTGGCTAAGTGATGAAGAATGGCAACAGGAAAACAATGCATGACCTTTAGGTTCTGGCCTAATGACCCAATGGCTTCGTTAAGAGCCATATGCTGATGATAGATGATTCCATGATCTCTGTTCGCGGCTTTCGGTAGACCAGTGGTCCCTGAAGTAAAGGTAATTAAGGCTGGATCGGTTTTATTTGGGATATAAACGGGATCCGTCTTAGTAGTATCTCTACAAATCAGCTCTTCATGAGATCGAAAATACCAACCATCAACGTCTACACTATAAACTCTAAAGGACCACAGAGTAGGAATCATCCAACGAAACGCTGCAATCTGTCTTGTGGTAACGAGAGCCCGAGGACGAATACTTTTTAATGATTTAAGGATATGGCTGCGCTTCATCCCCGTATCGATGAAAGTCACAACGGCGCCAACACCTAGAACTGCCAGCATCAAAGCAATAAGATCCAAAGACAGAGGAAAAAGCAGAACGATCCTATCTCCAGGCTTGACTCCAGAGCGTCTTAATCCCCGTTGGAAAGCCTGCACTTGACTAGCTATGGCGTCAAAGGAAAAATCCTGATAACCAGTAAACTCTGCATCGGAAAATACCGGTAAGCGAACTGCAATTCTATCTGGATATGTTTGGGCAGTGAGACGAATTTTCTCTGCAACACCACGAAACTCTTTCACTCATCGTCCTCGAGCCGCGTTATGGTACCAGCCTCACCATCGAGTCGAATCAGGTCGCCATCCTTGAGTAGCTTTGTGATTCCGGGAACACCTACAACAGCGGGTATACCGAGTTCACGAGCCACCACCGCGGAGTGCGATAAGGTGGACCCTCTCTCAACCAAAATACCACCACTGCTTGGAAACAGCGGTGCCCAACCAGGGTCGGTCCGCACCGTACACAGAATCTGTCCATCGATATCAGCCGCTTCTTCGGGTTTGAAGATAATTTTGACTTTTGCTGTGACGATACCTGGATAACAACCTAAGCCCTTGAATACCTTTAGGTTCGGATCAATGTCTTCTTGATCGCCTTCGTAGACATAAGTATTTTGATAATAAGGAGTGCCCTTAGTTTTGAAGTGATGGGGAGGTTCCTCGGCTTCGTAGGAGGCATACTCCGCCTTTCTTGACTTTACCAAGCCCTTAAAATGGGTTTGGATGCTACGCCCTTCATCAAAAGCATTCAACTCATCGTAGGAAAGATAAAATATATCTCTCGGATCATCTAAATGTCCATAAAACGCTAACTGCTCGCCGATTTCGAGATAAATGGATCGATATAAACCAAATAGTCTCGTTCTAGCTAACCGCATATTCTCGCGATTTTTTACAGCTTCACGAAGACGCTTCACATTGCGCTTAAGCTTCCATTTTGATAGTAGACCTTGCTTTCTAGCCGCCGTATAGGCTTCTTTTTCTGCATTGATGCGCATCTCTTCTTCCCTCTCACCGAGAGAGGCAAGGCTTAGTTGATCGTTCTTTAAATAATTCTTAATCACATCAAACATAAACGACGGATCCTGCCGAAGAGTGATAGACTCTAGTTTCAGCTCACCCATTGTGCGATCACCATAGCGTTCAATATACTGCAAACAGTCTGCAAAAAACTCTGGATGATTTACCTGTAGCGCTTCATAGATTCCTTTAGTGTCTCCAGCAAATACCTCCATCAATCCCTCGTTTTCCCTGATCAAATCGCAGAGTCTTAGGAGGTACTTTGTTGGTTCGGTACTCTCGATACCTTCTTCACCAGCCATTAAGTTGTTCTGCAAAGATTCAGGACGTTCTATTTTGGCTGCTACAAGGGAGCGATGGACGCGACCATTCATCATCATCACATAAAAATCATTAAGAATCGGAGTCGTCCAATCCATTTGAACATTTTTTTTCAGATATCGCCCCATCTCAATCAGCTGAGGCACCTCGAGTCTATGGATATGGTTTCGTTTTATTTTACGATAATGGTATTCGAAGTTTTCGAGAAACTGATCCACAAGTTTTGGCATCTGCCTGAAGGATTTAAGCATTTTGACTAGAGTTGACAGCAGCTGCGGCAGCCTCTGTAGTTTTTCTCTTTTCGTCAAAACTTGATCTTCAACAAAGTCCACGGGGTCTTGTAGCCCCATCATACGTTCCATATCTGCTTTATTGGTACCAAATGATGGCAAGACGAGTAAACCACGGTACCAGTTATTAATATTGTAATAGACGCGTCCGTTTATCAGACCAATCAGATTCTCAAAGGTAGGGGTCATTTTTTGAATCACTTCAGGTTTGATTCCTAGCACATGGCAAGTCTGCTCATAGACCATAGCGTAAGCCTGACTAGCAAAGGAGAAAGTTAACGGAGTCGTCACACCGTTGTAGCTTTCTTGGATATTAGAGTTATCCCAAACAATTTCTTTTCCACGGCAGGCCCTGGGGTCAGGTAACTTAGTTACCGGTCTCGATTGTAAGATAAAAATTTGTTGATCGCGAATGGTCCACTCAATATCCTGAGGGAAACGATAACCATCAGAAATGGCTTTCCCTGCTGACCAAAGCGCCAGCAATTCGTTAGGAGACAGACAGGATGACTCCTGAAGGGCTTGATCTATAGGAACTTCTTTTGTACCGTACCCTAGGTCTTGATCGAAGACACACTGCACATCCTTGGTGCTGATCTGCTGTGACCGGATATCTCCATTCTTCATCGCCAGGGTAAACTCATCGGTGTTACAGACTCCTGACACGACTCCCTCACCACAACCATAGCAAGCGGAGATGAGCCCCTCGTCCCGTTTGCCCGAGATGGGATTGGCTGTAAAAAAGACTCCAGAAACCTCGCCAAAAACCATCTCTTGGATCACCACGGCTCCTCGGATATTATCTACAGGCAAACCCTTTTCCAAGCGATAGAAAAAAGCTCGCTCGTTGAAGAAGCTTGCGATGCATCTGAATAAGCTTTGTTCCACTTGATCCATGGTTTTTTGAAATAAGAATGAATCCATTTGTCCAGCAAAGGATGCCCCCGCACTGTCCTCAC
The DNA here is from genome assembly GCA_013215145.1 of Pseudobacteriovorax sp. GTDB lineage: Bacteria > Bdellovibrionota_B > Oligoflexia > Oligoflexales > Oligoflexaceae > DT-89. Next base: position 4,503 of record JABSRP010000022.1, on the reverse strand, counting down.
CGACAGCAGACGAACGGACGGCAAAAAACGACTCTGCCTGAATCAATGGCTCAAGGACCGTCTGCAAGCCATTGCGCTGCGGCTCTGTTAAAACAAACGAAGCAATCTTATCGCGAATTTCTGCAAGGAGAATCGAAACTTTTGCCGGCTCTAATCTGTCTAATCCACCAGGCAGATGAAACTGATTGGCGCGGAAAATATCCGAAATCATATCGGCATCCACAACCCAAAACTTTGGGACCGGAAATCCCTGCCGAGATAGCCATACAAGATTAAACGCTTTGCCACCCAAAACATCAGAATCGGAGGAGTACAGCTCGTGGGAACCTAACGGAAAATTCATATCAATGTCCTATAAAAAACCGATTCCTAAAAGCAATGCTGTATAGTTTGCCATCAAAAGTAAACTGTGACTGTTTTCCACTTTTTTTGCGGCCTCAGTGGTAGGCTGCTTCCTATAACTGCGATTACATAGAATCGTGAACACCAAAGCGGCAACACTTAGGACGGAAAAATAATGGCCTTCAATGACAATAGCTGTCATGGCCACAAGTATAAGTGAGAAGGCGTTTAGTATCATCGTCGTACCGGCCACACCGAAATTTTTAGTATAGGAATCAACGCCATCACGCTCATCGGAAGGCGCATAGGTTTTTCTCGCGACTTCACCGATAGCACCAGTAAAGAAGTTCACCCCCATGACCAATACATCAAGGAATCCGATGTTAGAAAGGCTTGGGTTCGTCAGAGTCATAAACCAAAGTGAAAGAGGAAACATGATCGCCATGTGCGAAAGACCATAAAGAGGCAGGTTCGTCTCGAGCCAATCCCCCACAAAAAACTCTTTAGCCATGAGACCTGCCCACAGCATGGTCATTACGTATGCTGGCCAAAGCAGCCCTCCCACAGCGTCTTCATTCCCACGCAGGAAGGTGACCAGAAGCGTGACGATTGCAGCCGCAATACCCAGAACTTTCAGATCACCGAGGGAAATCACTCCACGCTGCAGAACGCGTTGGGGATGGTTTTTACAATCTAGCTCGTAGTCTTTGTGCTCATCAAAAACTCTCAACAGTAGAAAAAAACAAAAGCTCGTAAAAAACAGCAGGACATCCGAGCCCGCTTGCTCAGATCCAAAACGATGCTGCCATACATAGGGCCCACTAAATAGAACCGCTGCAAATATCCAGTGAAAAACGGGAAATCGCTCCATAGACCATTGCCACAGTCCTGTCAGTTTCCCCGATTTTGTATCGTCGTTCGTCAAAAAAAACCTCCAAATGTCTGAATATTCTATGATAGTGTACCGCAACAGCAAGGGTAAAGTAGTCCTGGACATCTTTTTCACCCTTGGCCATTTATGGTTAATTTAATGTTGACAAAAGAGCCCATAGAGGCGAGTATGCGTCATACCGACAGCACCAAGGAGACAATCGATGACAGCAACCCGCGATGGCAGGGACTTCTGCCAAGAGCTTAGTGATTTACTGAAAAGCCAAGGGGTGAACACCCTAGTTGACCGTGGCCAACCTAATAACGTTGAAATTGGCGTCAAAATAACTGAGGATGGGCAACCTGAGCTTACCAAAGTGTTGATTAACTAGCCATTATCATTAGGTTATATTTATAGGCTTGATATTCTTCTAAATTTGACATTAATCAGACCGACGACTTTGATAAGCCCCGCAATATGTTGGGCTTTAATCCCAAGAGGTGCTGGTTGTGAGCGAGACAAAGCAGGTCAAATTAAGAATTCCAGGTGACGAAACCGACCACGTCTTCCCGATCTTAGACATACAAAAACAGCAGCTGAAGCTTCTGGTTCCCCAATCCTATATGGAAATCTTACCAAGAGTAGGAACCGTGACGCGGATGAATCTGCTCCATGATGGATTATCAGACGAATTAACCACCACGGTGACTGGAATCGAAATCTCGTCGAACCAAGAGCTCATTGTGACCCTTGGCTCCTATGACTCCAGGTCGGCCGCTATTTTGTGGGGAATCAATAGCAATCGGATGAATGAGCACCAAAAAGCTCTAAAGGAACAAAACGATTTCGACTCCGAGGCACGACGCATACCAGGACGGGGCTTATATACAGAAAAGTCTCGGGCCGAACGACTTAAATTTATCGAGGATCATACGGGAGAAACTTTCGATTCCATCGCTCCTAAAACCTTCGATCCTGAATCTCTTACAAATAATATTGAAAATCTCGTAGGCTCGGTTGAAATCCCCGTCGGATTAGTAGGTCCACTTTTGATCATGGGGGAAAAAGCCAGTGGGTTGTTTTACGCCCCCTTTGGGGCCTCTGAGGGAGCTCTCGTCGCATCAGCTTCACGCGGTGCAAGATTGCTAACGGCTTCGGGTGGCGTTACCGCACGGGTGCTTAACCAACGAATGATGCGCGCTCCGCTGTTTCATTGCCACGATATTGAAGAGGCGAGATTTTTGTCTGATTGGGTGATAGGTCATATTCCCGAACTGAGACAAAAGATTTCTGAGGTATCCAATCATGCCGTTCTTACAGAAATAGAACCCATCATGATGGGTCGCGCAGTCCACATCAATTTTGTTTATGAAACCGGCGACGCCGCTGGTCAGAATATGACGACAACAACCACATGGCATGCCTGCCAGTGGATTATCCAACAGATGCGCGACTACTTTGGTATTGAGCTCGCTAGCTTCAATATCGACTCAAATATTAGCGGCGACAAAAAGGTTAATCTTCGATCGTTTATAGCTGGGCGCGGTATTCGTGTATTAGCGGAAGCATTTATTCCAAAGAAAACTCTGCTGCGCATCATGAAGGTAGAACCTGAACACGTCATTGCCCTATTTCAAAACATATTAGCAGGTGGAATCCAGTCGGGAGTGATCGGAGCTAATATTAATATCGCCAATACCATAGCGGCTATTTTTGCCTCTACTGGTCAAGATATGGCCTGCGTCCATGAATCCAGTTTAGGTCAATTGCAGTTAACACCCGAGCCTGAGGGTATTTACTGCAGTTTGCTATTGCCCTCACTCATTATTGGAACAGTGGGTGGCGGAACGGGACTTCCAAATCAAAACCAATTTCTAAAGATGATCGGCTGTGCTGGTCCTGGACATGCGGTTAAACTCGCTGAGATTATCGCTTCCTATTGCCTGGCTCTGGATCTTTCGACCCTTTCGGCACTAGCCAATGGCACCTTTGCCTCAGCACACGAAAAGCTTGGTCGCAATAGACCCATAGAATGGTTGAAAGAGGAGCATTTGACCAAACAGTTTGTCAGCAAAGTACTCCATAAGTCATGGACTCAAGATGCAAATCTAATTTCCGTAAAAAATCAAGCTGCGACCACAGACGGTAGTAGCATTATTACAGAATTAACCTCTAGAAAAGCCAAGAAATTCATCGGTCATAAATTTGTCAGCCTCGAATTGGAAAAAGACGGCAAAGTATGGGAGCGTAAAGCTGTCATAAAATCCAAGCCCATCGATCAAGAGGTGATTCTTATGCTGCAAAGCTACGCTAGTATCAGTGGACCGAAGATCGCCTCCCTCATCAACCAACATCGAGACCATCTAGGGTTCACTAATTGTCACAGCAAGGAAATAGAAGTCTATCGCATGACCGACCCAAAAATCACGAAATACATGCCCGAAATTATGGGCACATTAGTGGATAGGAGTCGGGAAGCTTTCTTGGTCATCATGGAGACGTTTGAGGATTTAGATTGTTTGGATAAAGCCGACGTACCCGATGCGTGGACAAAATCCGATATTCAAGTGGCCATCCACGGCGCTGCAAGCTTCCATAGCATGTATTTCGGCAAGCAACTGCAAGATAACAACCTGCCGTGGCTCATAGAAGACGCGCCGAGTAGTAAGATCTGTCTCCCCATGAAAGAACTATTCAGAGTTATGCTAGGATCTAACCGGACGGAATTCCCTGATCTAGTCACTGGAGAAGCCTTTCAAATCGGAAACGATATCGTGGATGACCTTGAAAATATGTGGCGCGACATGGATCAATTGCCACACACTTTGATTCATAATGACTTTAATCCTAGAAACCTTGCTATTAATAACTGTGAGATAGAGGGTCCAAAACTATTTGCCTATGATTGGGAGTTAGCCACTTGGCATATACCTCAGAGAGACCTCATGGAGCTTCTAGCGTTCACTATCAGCGAGCATTTTTCAAAATGGGATATCGATGAACTGATTGAGCAACACAGAGACCTCCTATCTAAGGAAAGCGGTCTCGACATAAACCCAGATCTATGGCTGACGGGTTGTCAGCGATCCATACAAGACTTTTTTATTAATCGGCTCGGGTTCTATCTTTTGGGGCACACCTCGCGAAATTATGAGTTTGTTGATCGCTTGGTCGCCAACTCAATCCGCCTGCTGAAATATTACGGCAAGTCATAACAATGCCGTTAACTTAAGGCTGTAATCTATATGGGTCAATATTTCTGGGGAGTTGTCTGGATATGAAAAAGCCAT
>JABSRP010000021.1 GCA_013215145.1 Pseudobacteriovorax sp. | reverse complement strand
ACACTGTCTCGCAGTTCAAAGCGCTGCTTTTTTTCTAAATTGAGCTGTCCAGTCTTTTTTTTAAGAAATCATTAGCAAAGGCGTATTCACCAATCAATTGCTTGTGCTCTGCTAGCTCGACCTTTAGCCGTTTGAGTTCGGAGCTATTCTCTTTGTTCCGTCTTACACTTAATCTTTGCTTGCCACCGTCCAAGAAATCATCTCTCCAGCGCCCTATTGTAGGCTCTGACACCTGATACTGTCGAGAAAGCTCGGAAGCTGTCGCCTCTTTCCTCAACAGTTTCATGATCAATTCGTACTTCTCACTATCTGACAACTTTGAATGGTTCGCCATTTGGTTATTCTCCCAAATCTATAAGATCCTTCCTTACACTCTAACATATGCTGAGTGCGCTTTCAGGGGAAGCAATACAGACAGATTTAGGTCTTTTGTGCTTGATGCTAGCTTTGCAAGTTTTTTCCTTTTTTAAAAGGCTGAGAGCGATCTAGCATAGTCTGGTCAAATTCTCAGCAGACACCCCTATTCGAGATATCTTCCTATCTTCATCGAAAGTTATATCTAGTTGCCATTGCAAAGTATTTTCTATAGCCAGCGTGAATGAATTGTATTTGCTATTTTTGTTACCGTGCTGTCCGTGCTTGTCAAATAGTAGCGTGTAGAGTACGTAGTCTCTCCTTCGATTTCCGTGGAGGATTCAACTATGCCTACAGACTTTAAGCCTAGCCAATCCAAACGGAGAGGTGGATTTTCTCAGCATTGCCAAAAACATGTGGACCTTCTGGGGAGATAAGGCAAACCTTTTGCAGTGTATAGAAGCCAATCGCGTCAACCTCAATATATTTATTGGTTTCACGGATAGAGAACTTTCTTGCTATTTCTGCCGACAACAAGAAAAAATTCAAATATTTGTTATTGATACTGATAATCAATTTCAATATTATAGGCCTATCGCCTAGGTACAGATTGGTTTGTTCTAGATGAATTAAACTATAAAAAGGCTGTATCTCATCATATATATCGTCATACAGGAATAAAGATGAAGAGAATTAGACAAAGGTTTCAAAGGTCTATCAAAAGAGCGAGGTGGGAAAAAGGGCTTCGGTTAAGCATTTCGCAAGGTGAATTTAAGTCAGAAATATGGGAATGTGAACATGGCATTTGGGCAGTTTATAGTGGGATAAAACCATTCCAAGAACCTAGCTATTTATGTTCGTTTACAGAGTGCGTCGAATACATTTTTATCACGGCAATAGAACTAAACATCAACTCCGATGATCTCAAAAAATCTATACTACAAGAAACAAATTTTGCTGTTGATAGAGGACTTTTACCTGATCAAATTTTTGAAATGCCACCTGTAGTGGTCCAGAGAGAGCATTACGATCTCGCAAAGAATACTCATGAAAAAGCTATGGTTGAAAGCTTAGCTCCACAGAACAAAGGAATCATACTAAAAACAAAGAAACGTCGTAGCTGTTCTTGTTGCTAAAATAAAAGTAAGCGCCACGACCTAGCCCTCAACAAGAACTTGACAGTATTCGGGTAGACGGTCTTATTTGATTTCGATATTCCAGGGGAGTAGTGTCTCGATCTGAGCTAGCGTATCCATATTTGGCAGCGCCGCGATAACTTTTGATAGGTACCTATGTGGTTCGATATTATTAGCTTTTGCAGTCTCCACTAAGCTGTAGATCACGGCCGAGGCTTCAGCTCCACCGGTACTTGTACTAAAAAGCCAGGCTTTCCTACCAAGAACGAATGGTCTTATTGCATTTTCAGCTTTTTCATCCTTATCCTTCGTTCCGGGGCTGGGATTAGTGTCATGTTTGATATCTTTGCTGATCATGAACCCAGTGTGATGAGGGCATTACCGAACATACCTCCGATACCTGTTTTAACTTACCTCGTCGTTCACAAGGAGATTCGAACCAGTGCGAGAATCAGGCGAGTCTACGATATATTAGACGAAGAGCTATCTAATTACATAGAGAGTCGTTCAAACTAGACGTGATTTTGGCTTGAAAATTCCATCTCCACAGTGTGATGCAGCGGGGTGCACTGGGGCGAAGCGTGACCTTCAGTATGAAGGTTGACTGATGGGCTCCCCCTTCATGCTTCCTATTAGCCTCGGTAAGATTGTCCATATAAATTAAGGCCTAAGAAAGGGTTTTCTTTGAAGCCAATGGGTGCTTAAGTTGTCAATTATGCTAAAATAGCCAGATTAGTTATGAGTAATACTGTCGGTATACTATGAGGATGCGCTGTGAGTCAACAATCCAAACATGAACTTTCGACGATCGATGTATCTCTAAAAGCTCTTTTCACCGGGTATTTGCTTGTCGTCGGCCTCGGGCTCTGCATGGCTTTTGCACAGATCTTGTTTACGCACGGGATGGCCGATGGGAAGTTTGGGTTATCGGTGGATGATATTGTTTATAGTTACTATGGAAATAGAGAGGGTAGTCGTCTTGAGATGAAACTTCAGGGATCGATGAAGCTTATGGCCGACGAAGCAACGCGGGCGGAGATCATTAAGTGGGTCAGAAATGGATCGCCTGAAGACACTTGGAATTCGAGTATTCAAACACTCGTCACGGCCAACTGTGTGCGATGCCATGGTGTTATTCCGGGTATACCAGATTACAGAACCTACGAAGGAATTAAGACGGTCACCGCGATTGACGAGGGCGCGACCGTCCCAACCCTTGCAAGAGTTTCCCACATTCATCTCTTCGGCATCGCATTTATATTTTTCTTTATCGGTTTTATTTTTACCAAAACTTCTGGCATACCCGACTGGCTAAAGGTAACAGCTATCTCGTTCCCCTATGGCTTCCTAGCCACTGATGTCTTTTCTTGGTGGGCAACGAAGTGGATTCCTGAATTTGCTTACCTAACTATCATTTCAGGTACTGGGTACTCGATAGCATCGGCATTTATGATTTTTACGAGTTTATACCAAATGTAGATTCCGCAGAAAAAGTAAGCCCCATAGGGTTTGGCGACGAGACGATTTTTTCCTGTAGAAAATGTAGGTTCGACCGAATTCGGGAACAATGAAGACAGCCTCTGCTATGCGCTGATCCAGCAAAGCCATTTGATTGGATGTTCTCACTTCGGGTATCTCACAATGAATGGTGGTCTTAGCCTGGGGAGTTCTCATGAGCTCCGGACTTTATATATTGATGCATTCATTGGACTCCATAAATGGAGTCCTAAGGGGTCTTCAGAAATCGTAGCATTGACCGTGGATCGTGTAGCCAGCATGAGAGACAGTTGCTTGATTGGACTGGCGATCGAGGTACAGGGATATCGGGCTTTTTGTTGAGGTTGTGCCTGAGTACACAAAGTTTCTATGATAGGGAAGAAAAGCTTCAGCAGCCGTTTGTTCGTCCACGTAGATAATCACATCGACAGTGTCAGTTGGATCAAAATAGGCCACTCGAGAGAATGAATACCGAAGGGTTTGATGGGCAAAAAAACCTGAACTTGGAACATACTCAATATCGCAGTATGCAAAAAGATTGCTTGAAGCTGGGTGTTCAGCTTGGACTTGCCCGCTTGTTGTCATGGCAACAAAAGTCGTTAGAAAAAGAGCTTTCAACATGGTCTTTCCTTTCCTTGAGAGGTGTATAGCTCAACCAAAACATCCGTGCCTATTCTTGTCAAATCCGATGCTTCTGATTGTGGCGCGTTGTCTCCGAGGTGTTCGATTTTTTTTAGAACCTTCATAACTGTAGCTTGGGCACGTAGGAAAGATTAAATCGCCGTAGACCCGACGAACACGAGCGAATCGTTTCAACTTTGATTCTACCGATCGTTTATTGAAAGCCGGCAACTTGAATGTTTTGGCATTGTTCAACACTTTGAAGCTGGAAACAAAGCCTAGCGTTGGAGAGTTTTTCCTGTTTCTCTCGTCGATAGGCGAATCGGTACTCCTGGGTTTCACCAGGCTGCAAAAGGATCTCGTGCTTGATCTTCAGGTGCTCCCAATTGGAAAAATCGCATCGCTGTCCATCGATCGGCGTATGCGGGGTTTTATGAGAAGGATTGCAGTATCCTAGATCGAGGGGCGGGGACGCTAGGGTTTGGGGTAAATGAGAGGAGATCTCATCATTTTGCTTGATCGGAACACTGCCATGTAAGTGGATATGAACAGGTGCGACTGGTTGAACAGAGCGCACACGATAAGTACTGCCGCGCATGTTTGTTGCAGGCAAGATCAACATAGGAGCATGCTGTCGCAGTGTTTGCTGATGCCCGATCCCTCATGATTTGGGGTGGTGCAAGGCCGTTCAATCGATGAGCTAGAATTTCATCGATCCATTCGCCGGCATGAATATGGCCGCCTCCATAGAGTTGAGGAAGTTTACCACACATACGTAGTCAAACAAATAGTGCGACAGAACCAAATTTCTCCATATCTAAACTGAACCCTCTTCGATCGATGCTTAAGATCTGAATTGCTGGATTCCAAGAAAGAAAAGTCCCTTTTACACTAGACGGAGTTCTTACGTTTTCCTAGAGTAACCGATGCTGTTAGTCGTTCAACGGCGACCGGTTTCAGCTACTCTAACCAAAGGAGACTTACACTTGGATATGTTTGCAACAAAAAGATGGATGGTTACTTTTTTATTCGTCTTGACGCCCTCATCGGCTCTGGCAGAGTTGATTATCTTAGATGCTGATTATCAGATCAGATCGCTCCCGGATCGAGATATTAAAAGAGATTTTAAACAAGAAATAGAGAGCCTTCAAGAGAGGCTTATTGAGTTCTCAGAGGACCAAGGCGTTATTTTCTCAGAAAAGCTTAGCGAAACGATCAGAGGAGACGGTTTTGCTCCTTTGACTCTTGAGGTACAATCCGCTGATAATCTTTTCTGTCAGCCACACATTTTGTTCCCAGACGATAGCGAGAATATACAGCAAGGTAGCCGTGTAAGTTTTCGACCAGAACTTATTTCGCTATCAAGACAATGGACTCCTCAAGCGTTCTTTCGTTGCGAGCTAAGAAACCAACGCCGTGGTGATGTCGAGCCCTCAAGAATCATATATAGATACAATGGCAATAGCTCTTCTCAGACTATTCTAAGCTTTCGAGAGTCTCTTATAGCAGAAGGACTGCCGAGGCAATGGTTGGAAAAAGCCTATCTCGAGGCCGTGATATTCGGACTGGAAAATGAAATATACCAACTAACTGAAGACCCTTCGATCGCTCTACCAAGTTTCGTTTGGGAAGCTTACTTCAGAGATAAATATGACCGCTTTAGTGAAGACTCGGGAAGACAATTCGCAGTTGTGGTTAAAGATTCGGTCTTTCCGCGCGATCTGGCACCTGTCCATGATGATTTAACTGGTCGAGCCATAGCAGCTTTTCCTTTTGCATTGGGCAATGGTTCTAGCTCTCTTTTCGTAGAGTTCTTCTTTAGTCGTTCTCAACCGATCTCGATTCCAGTCGACTTTTCTAGTTTCCCTGCAGGCCGTTTCAGCTATGCTGCCTACCTATCCTATTTAGGAGATGTACTTGGGGCTGAGCGCCTTGCTGCTCTTATCGATACAACCTATAACGTTTATTTTGGTGGAGGTGTTGAAAATCAGAACTGGCGTTTCTGGGCCGAGTTCTTTGTATCTCCTGGCAATATCAGTCTTATTTCTCCACAAGCCTGGGGCGAAGCTATAATCTTTGTCGATTGACCTTTAGGCTTGATCGATCGGGAAGCCAGAACCATCTACAGCCCCAGCTCGCGTACCACCATTCATGCGGTTCCGCAAGCGGCGGTTCATACGAATTTTAAATCGATTCTGGTCTTCTCGTAGGTCTGGATTAGACCAATCCAACCTTACTTTTCAAAGTGCGACCTTCTTATGGCAAGGTTCATCGCTTGGGTTGCTGAACTTGTAGGAATCCACTTACTGAAACGCATCCTGTTTTTTATTTTACTTTGTGCTTGCTTGCAGAAAATTCTATCAAAGCTCAGGGTGCTCCTATAGAATCAAACCAGGAGTTTTCACAAGAGGGTAGTAGTATGAGACTTCACGTCACTAGCGTATTCGTCAATGACCAAGAAAAAGCCTTACAATTCTACACAGAAGTCCTTGGATTCAAAAAAGAAAAGGATATACCCATGGGAAAATTTCGCTGGCTGACCGTGAAATCGAAGCAACAGGCATCAGATGTCGAACTACTACTAGAACCAGCAACACACCCAGCGGTGGAACCCTATCGCAGCGCTCCTTATAATAATAAACTCCTATCGTACCATACTTTGAAATATTGATTTCTGTTTTGCTTCCTTGTCGCCTCAATCGCTAACCTAAAGGAGAGCACCCAGTCAGTGCACTGACTCTGGTTGATTGGACAGGCGTTTGGCCAAGGGGATGAACAAAACGAGGATATTGACGCGCAGATACCCCAAGAGCATCGTTGATCCGCTTTGAACTGCGCGATGAAAGCTGATCTATCTGAAGAAGGACCCATAGTCTGTAGCTGGCTTGACCTGGCTTATTCCACGATCAATGATAGAATGAGACTTCACAACAAACACCAACTTAAGGAGGCTACTTTGAGAACACTTTCATTGACACTCTGCTGTCTATTCTTGGTTTCTTCACTGCTAGGATGTAAATCGACAGATTCTAACTCTCAACTTCGTCACAAGGAGGGAGACTTTGCGCCTATTGACTCAGGAAGCCCTGCAGGCACTCCAAGGCCTTGGCTATGGGCAGATGTGAGCCGGGAGTACGTTGAAGCCTACCCAACTTCAAGAGTTGGCTTGATTCCTGAGGGCACTGAACTTGGAAATCGTCTACAAAATTGGGTCGATGCGATGTATCAGTACGTTGTATCGGTAAACCCGGAAATGGCAGCTGCCCCGATACCAAGACTCTACATCTTTCGAAACAATCCTGAGGGCTCAGAGATTGGTTTAGCTTTGCCGGCGCGAGTTTATTATCGAGTGCCAGTTGAGATTTCGTCCGAAGAAGGTGAGAGTGAGTTTGTAGGTGGGAGCAACACAATCGACTTGAGTCGCTACGACACCTCTAATACAGCGCATGCCTATGAGTTTTCGGCAAGAAGTTTCCAGGGAAGGGTGAGCTTCAGACTATCCTCTGTCAACGATCGTCGCTTCTGTGAAGCAGAACAACACTCATCACAAATGGGTTGCGTCGTCAGAGATCTCCCGGAGGAATGGCTACAAGGCTTTGCGGAGTATTTGAATACATCCGATGCCTCAAACTTTCGAGCCACAGAAGATGGCAAACTGATCCTCAACGGCTACATTCGCGAAAATGCAGTGACTGGTGATGGTCCGTCCAGGTCTACTGCAGATGGAATAATCGTTTATGTTACGGCAAATGCTGTTTTCATTGGCTATGAAATGATCGAAGTGAATCAAGACGAAGAGGCGGTTGTTGGGGTCATAGCCCATGAGCTAGGTCACTACTTTAAGGCGCATTCATCAACATTTCATAGAACAACTGCCTACCAGTACTACTACGAACAGACTGAAGACAATCTCCTTAAGAAACCAGAGAGAAAAGTCGGTTTACCAGATAGAACAAATGATGGGTATTATACATACGAGCAAGAGGCCGACGAGATAGCCATGGAGCTTCTTCACGCTGTTGGAGCCGGTTATGAAGCTCTTGTCGACTATAGTTTGCAGGCTCTTAGAACTCGTGGCGAACAAAACCAAGGCTCCAACAGAAACGATCAATGGCTTTATGACCGTTGCGTCGAAGCAAGAGAGAACAATTGGCAGGAAAGACCACCGGTTGCTTTAGCATCAAACGGAGTCCATGCTAGTTTCTGCTACCGCGTTTTCAACTACGATCGAGAATTCCAAGCACATGGCTATACGAAGGGAATCAAACCAGCCGAACTAGACGGGAGTTGGGACAGTATGCGGACTGAGTTTCTAGAGAATTTTAGATAATACGGTACTTAGAGCAATATAAACCTATGTTGATGAAGTAAAAGGAAAGCTAAGAAATGCCTGAAGACAAGCATGTGACAACGAGAAGTCAAGTCAAGATTCCCAAAATGATATACGGCACAGCCTGGAAAAAAGAGCGAACGACCGAATATGTTCAACAAGCACTTTCTGCGGGTTTTCGAGGTATTGATACAGCTTGTCAACCGAAACACTATCAAGAAGAGCTGGTTGGTAAGGCCATTCAGATCTCAGCGATACCTAGGTCTGAGATTTTTATCCAGACAAAGTTCACGCCCTTACCAGGCCAGGATCCAAATAGATTGCCATATGACGCAAAGGCGCCCTTGGAAACCCAGGTCGAACAATCGATCGGTGCATCTTTGAAGAACCTCGGAACCGAATATCTTGATAGCCTTGTGCTTCACTCACCTCTCCATTCTCTTGAAACCACTCTTGTGGCGTGGCGTAAGATGGAGTCCTTTGTCAGAGAGGGCCAAATTAAACAACTCGGCATATCAAACTGCTACGACAAAAGGCTCTTTGAATCTCTCTACGATCATGTCGATATCAAACCGGCCGTTCTCCAGAATCGATTCTACTCCGAGTCAGGCTACGACAGGGCACTAAGAAAGTTTTGCCAAGACCAACAGATCGTCTATCAGAGCTTTTGGACCCTAACCGCAAACCCTCACATCCTCAACTCACGAACCGTGCAGAAAATATCCAGTGAGCTGGACTACACACCGGCACAGATTTTCTTTAGATCTCTTATCCAACAAGGAATCGTTCCTTTAACAGGAACAACAAACCCCCTCCATATGGAGCAGGCTCTTGCTTGTTTGTCTTTTACGCTCAGCTCGGAACAGGTCAATGATGTTTTCAGTCTGACAGGAGGCTCCGTCAAATAACGCCCACTCAGGCAGAATCTTAAAACGCGGACTATCGAGCTAGAGGCTCGATTCATCCACACGGATCTCAAAGATTCGGCTCGGGTTACCGGCGAGGTTTATTGATTGTACGCAGAATTTGAGAGGGAGTTCGTCTCGACCCACCGTGTATGGGATGCGGAAGAACGGTCTCAGCTCGCTTTCACTACAATCTGTTGAATCAAATGGTCCAAAACCAACATAAAAGTCAGTATGATATGGCACCACGAAAATGGGTTGGACACGCAGAGTGGGACCGAAGTTGCGAACGAACAAGCTTGGCTCCTCCTGAGGCCCTATTGTGTCAACAAAAAGGTTGAATGACACTGGTTGCGCAACACTGAGTGCTTGCAAGCACAGCTTATAGAGCCCATGCACTTGCGGGATGGCTTGACCGTTGAGTGGGAAGGCCGCATTAGAATCGGCTAGACTGTAGCCAATTGGATCGGCGCAGTCAGTCGTATGCGCGAACCCTGTCTTCCAAAGATACTCACCTTCATTGGTTGTCACAACCATATCCCAAAGAACCGGATTACCTTCATCATCAAGTGGTCTCGTCATGCGAAGTGTATTGGCAATGACCGTTAACCCAGCAGGTTTTGGTAAAATACAGCCTTCGCTCTCAAGAGAGAGTCCCTGATCCCAGCAAGCATCGATGTTGATACGTGGCATACTATAGCTTGTTTCTTCTGGGAACTCTGGACCACTGATGGGCACGAACTTGGAATCAGTTTTTTGCAATCGCTTGCGGTGGTAGTACCAACTCGAAAGTATGATTCCATGCTTTTTGGTGTACTCAGAGATTGTAAGCTCAGAGTTTTCTTTTGCGGCAAAATGAGACCGCCACTGATCGTCTGTCATATCTATTCTCCTTAAAGTTATTTAAGTAAAGAATAGACCAGGTAAATCTACGGTGGAAGATGGCTCAGGTGCAGCGCTCACTTCTGAACTAAGTAGCTATGACAAAGAAAAGTCAAAGCCTACTGGAGTACTTAGGTTCCGATAACTACCATCATAAAAAATTCTTGTATTAGGAACTACAAACTAAAAATTTCTTTCGAAAGTGTATTCACACATGTAACGAAGTCAAAACCAATTTTTTCAGGATCTTTGTTCAGTCCCTGAAAAAATGTTAAAGTCTGTTGACTTTCAAATCTAGGTAAACGTGGAGAAAAAAAATGAAAATTTTTATCAAATTCTCCTATTTTTTTTAACAAAAGCTCGGCTGCGGCTTTTGCCAATGAGTATTCATTTAACTCAGAAATTTTCTCCTCGATAGCTACAGTTGAAGGAGTACAAAACAAAAGCTTTCGGTCGGGATATTTCTGCCTATAAATTCGATAAAGCTCTTCGACCGCATAAATATAATACTTTGAAAAGATTTCGTACTTTCGCGGATTAAAAAACTCAAGCGATTTATCAAAAATCCTTGGTGTAGCAAAATAATAAATCGCATCGAACTCGCTATTAAGAACAAAAGGAAGTGAATCCTGAAGTGAATCGACAGAAAGTTGGCTGTAGGAAAATTTCTGCGTACAAGAAAAATCTTCACACTCTTTCTCAATTAATTGTACGCCAAAATCATTACCATTATAGGTTGAATATACTTGGCAACCAGAGGCAAGTAGGATTCTTGATACAATTGAGCCTAAACCGCTGGACCCTCCAATAATTAGTGCTTTATGAGACTTAATATTTGAAAGATCGAATTTTTTAGATAAATGTAAAATTGAGGAAATAGGTTTTAGTTTAGGATGTACAAAACTTTTTAGGTTCATCTTGTAGCGAGAGGACACTAACTCTAGTCGGGCGAGGGAAAATCTTTCATCAATTTTAGAAACTCTCGCGTCAACTCTATCGCCAAGATCGTTTTCTATCCTCTTCATGGAAAAGTCGGAGAACAGTGCATGCTTTCCTGGGCATTTCATTCCGATCAAGTACGAGGTCAAGCACAGGTGTCTTATATCATCGGTTTCAAAAAACCTGAGCAAATTTGTGAACGTTTGATCAAGTAATTCTGAATCGATAGAATAGGTAAAGCTTGAACTCCAATTTTCGATTTCACCGATACTAAAATCGTTAAGCGACTTATCAATTTCTCCCAACCCATTATTTAATGACACTCTGTTTGCAGTATCTTTCAGCAAAAAGTTGGCTTCTACAGCCTTTTCACCGTTCAGTAGAAAAACATCAATATCAAGATGATTGTCTAGGTAGCTGAACTCAAATCTTACAAGTTGATTTACAAGTACTTGTTTTAAGAAACGTACATCGAGAGCCTGAACCGCAAATTTTTCATTCTCGAACAGTTGCTCTGCTGCATAATTTAGAGCAGATAGAACTAAATTGACACCATGCACAATAGGCTTGCCAAATTGGGTGTGTTTAGCAAAGCTGAAATCTAAGTGGAGTGGATTGAAGTCTCGTGAAATCTCCGAAAAAGTCTTGGAATCCTCTAATGAAAAGAAAACTTCATTTTTCAAAATTTATACCGTAGAGTAAGTTTAAATAAAAATAAAAATGGGGTATGTATTCATAAAATGCAACAAAAAATTGGACCACTATTCGATCTAAAAAAACATTCGTCTGTCAATTTTATTTCAGAAGAAATGCAAAAGAATCGAGTTACCGAGCTTTTTCATTCCCTAAAAATTTTTTCCATTCAGAATTATACACTTGACTTAATAAAAGAGTTTTTAGCTTACTGGGGCTATAATTTCAAAATGGATTTGGATCTTGCTATCGGCAATGCTGAGGTTATTCATCAGTATTTTTTGAATGAAAATTCAGACTTATACAAATTCAAACCAGATGTTTTGCTAATTAGTTTGGAACACGACACACTTTTTGGCGAACAGTCTAGTATTTTGTCCAAAGAGGATAAGTTAAAGCTGGTCTCTGATCTATTAACTTTAATTACCGAGAATTTTGATAAAAACATAATAATGACAACTTTCTTCTCAACAAAATTCTCAGACTTAAGCATGCTCCGAGACCTTAATCAAACTCTAGTACAGCTCCTCGAAAAAAATTTTAAACAGATTAAGTTTGTAGATATTGAAAAGTGTTTTTTCTATGTTGGGTTTTCAGAAAGTATCGACTCTAGATTCTGGTCAACCTCAAGATCTCCATTTTCAACAAAATTATTATCGATTCTTAGTTTTGAAATCCTAAAAATTGCGAAAACTCTGAAAGGTGATATCAAAAAATGTTTGGTACTCGATTGTGACAATACCTTGTGGGGAGGTGTGATTGGCGAAGAAGGAATCGATGGCATTGCTTTATCAAGTGAGACATACCCTGGCCTATACTTCTACAATTTCCAAAAAAAAATCTTGAAACTTAAAGAACAAGGAATACTCCTCGCGTTGAATAGCAAGAACAATGAAGAAGACGTTTTTGACGTACTAAACAACCATAAATATTGCCTCTTAAGTAAAAGTGATTTTGTAGCATTTCAAATCAATTGGGATAACAAAGCTGAAAATTTAAATAGGATTGCAGAGGACTTAAACATCGGTCTAGATTCTATAGTCTTCGTTGATGATAGTTCATATGAATGTGAACTCGTTTGTACTAACTTACCGCAAGTACTTGTGTATCAAATCCCAAAAAAGACTTGGAAAATAGATGAAATTTTTGAAATTGACGAACCATTTCTCAAATTAGAATTTTCGGAAGAGGATAGAAATAGAACATCTCTCTATTTAGCAGAACAAAGAAGAAATGAGTTCAGGGCAAAACATAAGCATTTAGTCGACTATCTAAATGACTTAAACTTGCAAATAGAATTTGGCCTTGCAACGGCTAAGGATTTGCCCAGAGTCTCACAGCTAACTCTAAAAACCAATCAATTCAACCTAACCACAAAAAGAATGGCACTTGCTGAGGTCGAGAAATTCCACGAGTCTCCTGCGGGTAGAATCTTTATCGGCAGAACTAGTGACAGATTTGGAGAGCAAGGAACTACATTATTGGCCATTGGTAAGATTGATAGCTTCAATTGTTTTGAGTTCGAGATATTTTTGATGAGTTGTCGAGTTTTTGAGAGAAAGCTAGAGTTTGCCTTTCTGGAGCATTGTATCGATTATTTAGTTAAATTTGATAATTGTGAATCTTTTAAAGCTTCCTACATGCCGACTAGAAAGAATCGAATCGCAAGTAACTTTTTCGAAAATGCCGGTTTTAGCATTTCAAATGAAAACGCATCAGAAAAGCTATATAAAAGACGGTCAAATGAAAGCTCTAACAACATAGCAATGCCAAACTTAATCACGGTACTTCATTCAGATATAGGGGGAAATATTGCAAAAACATGAATTAGACCCACAAATAAGATCTCTTTTTGGAAGAGTTTTCAAAATGCCTGAAGACGAAATTCTTTTAACTTCAGATAGAAACAGTATTAAAACTTGGGATTCGCTGACCCAAATTAACCTAATTGTCGCGTTAGAAGACGCCTTTGATATTGAGTTCAGTCCAGAAGAAATCGCGAATATGAACTCTATAAAGGCGATAGTTGATTTTTTGGAAGATAGCTCCAATGCTTAGTCAAAAGATTATGACTCGTTTGAAAAAATACAAGTATCTTTATCGACACCGAAAAAAACTCAAAAATGTCGATATTTCTCAGGATGATATTTGTAATAATAATATATTGTTGGGAAATAATGTTGAAATAGCAGACTCAAGATTACGAGGCGAACTGGAGATCGGCGATTACGCCAAAATTTCGAATTGCCGGATTTCAGCATCGGCCGACAGTAAGGTGATTGTCGGTAGGGGGGTATTAATTCAAGGCAACGGCACCACTCTTAGTTCACGTTTTACAAACATTAAAGTCGGAGACTTTTCTACACTAGGGCTCGGTTGTCACTTATTTGAGTCTTCTCATAAAATGGATACCTATACGGCGCAGTTCTTAGACAAAAGGTTGTTACGAACTACCTTGTCAGACAATGCCACTACAGCAGGTGGAATTGAGATCGGCCCAGACTGTATTATTGGACTAAACTCGGTTATAGCCGGCGGAACGAGACTTGGCGCGGGATGCGTCGTTCTTCCTAATTCGTTTGTAAATCAAGCTTTTGAGCCATACGGAATTATTGGAGGTGTTCCAGCAACTAGATTAGGAGAGCGCTTCAGCAAAAGAAAAAAAATATATTTGGAGAGTTTAGATTGGTACAACTGGCCAATTGAAAAAATAAAAGAAAAGCTAGACCTGCTTTCAACACCAGTTTCTACTAAAAATCGGTTAAATTAGTTACTCGGATTAGTTTAAGTTGCTCGTTTATTGAAAAATAATGAACTTTGATTTCACCTCTTGTTCTATGTATTTATCGCTAACTGATTACTAAGTGTTATCGATGCTATGTATCACTTCTATCCTGAATGTATTTAAAAACTGAGTGTCCGGTGCGTTTAAAGTTTTCAAAGAGTAATACTGACCTACTTGACAAGCTCTAGGCTGGAATCGAATAACTGTATTTGACATATTTTTTACTCGCTCTAGTTAACTGGACAGTGCAACCAGCCAACTCCCTGGTAGCAGAGCATCGAGCCTGGACATAGGACAACCAGTTGATTCGGATCGAAACATCGGCGAGTAGTCTTCGGGGTCAACGGTACACAATCCTACCAGCAACTATAATCGCGTTGAAATACTCAATAGCATTGTTATATGGCAACGACGACTAACTGAAAAGGTGGTTGATCTGAAAAAGCTTAGGAAGGCGCAAGGCTTTCTCGGCTGAATTGTTATCCGGTCATATACATTGGGATTTTTAAGAAAATGAAATTTTTTTATCACCACTCAACAATAAACTTAAATTTAAAGCCTTCCAAACAAAAAACGAATTTCCTAGTTTTTCCCCCTCAGCATATTTTCGGTATTCATTGACGAAGGAATTCATATCGAAATATCCACAGTCTTTAAGAGGGCCATCCAAAATCAATCCTATAACTTCTTCGTAACAGTCTCGCTTCAACCACTCCCTTTGTGGTGTCGCGACAAAATGCTTCGTATCCCTTGCAATAATTCTTAGCTGAAGCCTATCACATATCATCTTCAGTAAAGTTTTACCTCTTCCTCCAATAATCTTGTACTCGGGCGGCAATGAGTACATAAATTCAGCTAGGCGATAATCCAGAAAGGGAACCCTTGTTTCGACACTATTTGCCATAGCCGCGCGGTCCTGGAAATATAATAGTTTTGGAATTTTATTAGAGAACAGATCACTAGCCATTGTGGAAGAAAAATAGTTGCCATATCGACTTAAATCTATATCGCTACTCACACTGCGACGCTGCGATAGGCTTGTGCCATCAGGAGCCTTAGCATCAGATGAGACGCTGTTATTAATCCACGTCACAAATTCTGCCGAATTTGGCTCATAGGAGGTGCCGTGCATACTGTTGAAGTCTACAAGTTCTCGTCTAAGCTTAGTGTAATCCTCCTGAATCAAAAGATCTTTGAAATGAGCCCCGAAATGATAACTATAGCCTGAAAAAAGCTCGTCCGCACCTTCACCTGCCAACATTACTCGCAATCCATCAGCATTGACTTTTTTCATCATATGGTAGGCGCTTAGCGTCCCTAAACCACCCAATGGCATATCGAAGTAATTAACTGCCGCGCTTAACTCGTCTATGAGCTGGTCAGGAAATAATTTTGTGGTGAAGAAATTATTTTTGCCTGCAACTTGTCTCGCAATATTGGACTCATCGTATTCCGTCTCATTAAAGCCAAACGTATACGCTCGGATATTTTCATAGCCTAGCCTTTCTGCCATGCGATATAAAATTTGTGAGTCTATTCCAGAGCTTAGGCTAAAACCAACCTCACAGTCGGCCACCATATTAAGTCTAATTGATTCATTCAAAAGTTCAATTGCTTGATCGACAACTTCGTTTTCATTAGTTAAGCTAGATCGAACAGGGGTTAAACTCCAGTATCTACCACTCGAAAGCTTTTGCGAGTTGTGATCGAAAACTCTATATTCTCCAGCTGGAATCTGCTCGATACCTTTATAAAAAGTCTTTTCATCGGTCAATAGAGTCCCTCTAGAAAAATAGTTTTGAATTTGCAAATGATCTATTGGACATCGATTTCCCAATAACTTTCTCAAGGGCTTAGTCTCGGAAGAAAAATACAGACCTTCTTTATCAAAATGAAAGTATAGAGGTTTGACACCGAAGTGATCTCTTACAAGTATAGTTTTTTTGAGGCGAGGATCATAAATAGCAAATGCAAAGATACCCACCAATCGTGGGATCATGTCTAAGCCATACCTGTCATAAAGTTTAGAAATTACTTCCGTGTCTGAAGACGTATCAAAACCAAGATCTTTTTCTTCTGCCTTTAACTGCTTATAGTTATAAATCTCCCCGTTAAAAATCAGTACACTACCTGTCTCCTTAGAAACAAATGGTTGATTGCTTTCAGGGGTCGGATCAATGATTGATAATCTGGTATGCCCAAAACATATTTGCTCCGGCTTTTTTTCAATAGCAAAGGCATCCGGACCTCTTTTATCGAGCATCTTAAGGCTTTCCGTAAATCTATTGAGGCTAGGTAGGCGTTTGCCAGAATATCCCAAGACACCACACATGCAATATTCCTCAATTTGAAATTTTAGCTAAAAAAATTTGAGTTAAAAGCTACAATGAGGAAAATGATATCAAAGGTAAACCAAAATGAATACTGTAAGAGAAATTCACGACTTTATAAGAAACTTTGAACTCAAGCACCGAAGAATCATTTCAGCACTCAACCAAGGGCATATAAACTATTGGCCGGTTTTAAGGTTAGCTCTCGCCTTTGATAAGTTACCGACTAACAAAGGGAAAATAACTAAAGAAAAACTCGAGCACGCTTCATTTACGGGCACTCTAAAGAGTGTCAAAAAGGCAGACCATCTAGTATTTACGGTATCAAATCAGTTTTCAAATAACTCAGATGATCAATGGCGACTGCCAATTATTGATGAATTATCGAAATATGGAAGTATATATACTATTGGCTATGTCCGACCAGAAGAATGGGATAAGTACAACAAACGCAATCTAAAAGGTTTTGATGCTGAAATTGGCGATATCATCAGACTAAGAAGTAATAAAATAGTCAGAATGTTCTTTTTTTTTCCTTCGTTAATAGTCTTACTAAAAGCAGCAAAACTACTGGAAAAAAACCAATATAGAAATTTACTGAAAAGGTTAATAAATGTCAGACTAGAGGCGTTTCTTTTTCAGAAACTAATAAAAAAGTGCAGCCCAAGGCTTGCTCACATTACCTTTGGGAGTTACGGGAATGAAGGATTTATCCTTGCGTGTAAAAAACTAGGGGTACCCATTGTTGAGTACCAACATAGTGCGATCTATCCCGAGCACCCCGGATACAACTATACAAAGGAATTGTTTCCTATTAAAAATCAGGCCCTAGTTCCAGACTATTTGGCAACATATGGTAGATACTGGAAACAAGTATTAACAACCAACTGTCAATGGTTTTCCGAATTTAATGTTTTAGTGGTTGGTAAAGGGAATTTGAAGGAAATAGGAACAGAGAAAAAAGACGCTGTCGTAGTATGTACAACACCCTATCTTTCAGCTAGTTTCAGGAAAATGGTCAAGCTTCACGCTTCTAAATTCCCGCAGATAGAAGTCGTTATTAAACTCCACCCAAGAGAAACACAACCGTCAATTGACGCGTGGAGAACGTTCGCTCAGGATTTGGAAAATGTCTCTTTAACATCGATTGATACTATGTCCCTCTTCTCACAATATGGAGTACTGTTAAGCGGAGAATCAACCACGGTAATTGAGGCTGCATACTACGGCCTGACGATATATTGCATTAAGGACGATAATTTCAAAATTCGAGAGTCAGAGATTTTTCCAAAATACTGCCAGTTCATCACATTTGACTACGATGGCCCCCTTGTCAGTCTTGACAGCCCACAAGGGATGGAACAATATAAAGACTTATATCAACCACTCAATTTAGATGCACTCAAACACCTATACTGATCAATCATTCAGTACGGAGCTAGAATGGAACAAGAACCCCAGCGAAAATACGCCGTCCAGAGCCGAACAAAAAACGAGATCGGGCGAGTCGACTATATGCTCCGTCATGCGGACCAAAACAAGGCAGCAAAGGCTGTTGGTGATGTTGGGACTCTTTATAAGGAATATCGTAGACGCTGGCGAGAAACACCGGCAACGGCAATAAGAAACAAGATCTATGGTGAAAAGTTCAAAGCTTTGCAAAAAGGCCCACTGTGCGTAGACATAGAGACAGCAGCGATTT
Source organism: Pseudobacteriovorax sp. (assembly GCA_013215145.1). Classification (GTDB taxonomy): domain Bacteria; phylum Bdellovibrionota_B; class Oligoflexia; order Oligoflexales; family Oligoflexaceae; genus DT-89. The sequence continues at coordinate 137,488 of JABSRP010000021.1, read as the reverse complement.
GCAACCTCGCTTGCCCTTTTTGCTACCGACAGTTTATCGCAACACCTGACAAGCTCATGGACATCAACCTTTATATGAAGCTGATCGATCAATGTGCGGAGATCGATGTTCCTTCAATTAAGCTTAATTGGCGTGGCGAACCGTTGATGCACCCTAAACTTCCCGAGATGGTGAAATACGCCAAAGACAAAGGGATTCTTGAAGTCATCATTAACACTAACGCTGTCCTATTGACCGAAAAACTTTCTAAGAAGCTGATTGATGCTGGTCTTGACCTTATGATTTATAGTTTCGATGGTGGTACCAAAGAGAGCTATGAAAAAATGAGAATAGGTCGCTATGGCGAGAACACCTTCGAACCGGTTGTAAAAAATATTAGAGACTTTGCTCGTATTCGCAATGAGATGGGATCGCCGTTTCCTCGAACAAAAATCCAAATGATCCTAGTCGAAGAAAATCACAATGAAATCGAATCATTTTTTAACCTATTTGAAGACTGCGTTGATGACGTATCACTCAAAGCTTACACTGAGCGTGGTGGGGACATCTCCGATTTAGATAAAGAATCTCGGCTTAAAGTCTTAGAATACCTTGCAGACCAAAACCTTCCTGATGACACGCCTTACTGGAAGGACAAGAACTCTGATATACTCGTATCGCAAGGTAGACTTGCATGTGAGCAGCCATACCAGAGACTGATGGTCACCTTTGATGGTTCGGTCAGCATGTGCTGTTACGATTGGGGTAATGAACACCCAGTGGGTTTTCTTGACGACAGGGCGATCAAAAATAGTCTGAAAGAATATGAAAAGGCAAAAGAAAAGTCTGAGGCAGGGGACTTTGGGTACGATCACATTAAGAACTTAAGCTTGCCAAAACGGTACATTAAGCCCAATGAGGTGGTACAAACGCTTAAAGAGATTTGGCATGGTAAAGCTATCAACACGGTTAGAAAGTGTCATGTAAATGGCGCCGTGAATGCAGTTGACATCTGTAAACAGTGTCAGTTTAAAGAAACCTACGCTTGGAAAAAAATATGAAACCAAACTCAAACGATTTAGAGCTAATTGCTGAGCTAGCTAATGCTCATCAAGGGAGTCTTGAGGGAGCGATAGAATTAGCTGAGGCTGCTATAGAGGCGGGCGCCGATGCTATTAAGTTCCAAATGTACCTAGCTGATGAGTTACTAACCCCTAATCATCACCGATACCAACACTTTAAGGGTCAGGCCTTTTCTCTCGAACAATGGGATATGCTACTAAGTAAGTTTTGTGAGAAAACTAACGTCTATGCTGACATATTTGGTTTTGAAACCCTGGACATTGCAAAAAAGTCTAGAATTGCCGGCATCAAGATCCATTCCTCTGATTTGACCAATATCCCGCTTATTGAAGCGGCTGCAAAATCGGATAAAAAAATAATCCTTTCCGTGGGAGGCAGCACGGAAAAGGAAATAGCAGAGGCTCTCGCTCTAGTGCTTAAACATTCTCTGCAGCGCCCAAGTCTGTTTTTCGGTTTTCAAACATATCCTACCCAGCTAGAGGATACAGATCTTGCTAAGTTAAGAGACCTCATAACAATCTATAGTGATAGAGCTGATATTGGCTTTATGGATCATGTAGCAGGCGATTCAGATTGGGCCATCAAGCTTCCATTAGTTGCTCTAGGAGTTGGTGCCACCATCATCGAGAAGCATATAACCCTTAATCGGGAAGCCAAAGGAGTTGACTACTATTCCTCGGTTACACCTCAAGACTTTAAGAGACTTTCTGAGTCGATAGATGAATACAAAAGCACCATAGGGACCGGACTTCACAGCTTGAACGGTAGCGCTAAGAAATACAGAAGCCAAGTGCAAAAGCATTGGGTAGCAAGTCGACCCATCAAAAGAGGAGAGACCCTAAACAGTGCAAACATGGTTATGAAGCGAACTCCTACAGAGCTCCCCTCAGCAATAGATTTTGTTCAGCTTGATCAGCATACAGCTATGCATGATATTTCGGAAAACCAGCAGATTTTACGAACTATGGTTCGACAAAAAGTTTGGGCTATGATTGTTGCACGGAGTGCCTCATCAAGGTTACCAGAAAAAGCCTTTTTGGAAATAGCCGGAAAACCAACCCTAAGTCATCTAATCGGACGAGTTAAGCAAAGCAAACTAGTTGATCAAATCGTACTATGTACAACACTGGAGCCTGAAGATCGGAAGATTTATGACCTTGGTGTTAAAGAAGGTATTATGGCATATCGCGGACCAGTAGAAGATGTACTTGGTCGCATGCATGGTGCCATAGGGGAGGAAAACACAGACTTAGTCATCCGAATTACCGGTGACGATATCCTTATCGATCCAAACTATCTCGATCGAGCCATTGAGCATCACCTTGCGACCAACGCACAGTACACCGATTCAAAAGGTCTCCCCTCAGGAACAGAAGTTGAAGTCTTTGATTACGAGCTGTTAAAAAACATACACGACCTTGCAGAAGATCGCTCCGGCACTGAGTATTTGACTTGGTATGTAACTGATAACCAGGAACAGATTCGTTGCTCGTCAAATCCTGTCAAAAAAGAACATTGTAAAAACTGGCGTCTCACCCTCGATACCAAAGAGGACTTTGAAGTTATAAAGTCGTTCTTGGTTAAAATGGACCAAGAAAATAAACTTCATAGTTATCGTTATGAGGACATTATAGAATTCTTCAGTAGGAATCCTCAGCAGTTAGAACACAACCGTCAAGTAAAACAAAGGGTTGACAGATCCATCGTAAATACAAGAATTCAATGGCAAAATCTAGTAGGTAGAGGTTAATACCTTGGCAAATTCTCCTAAAGTTACGGTCTACATTGCAAACCACAACTACCAAGAGTTTATTGAGAAATCTATTCTAAGTGTCTTAAGTCAGACGATGCAAGACTTCGAACTTATTATTATTGACGATGGATCTACTGATAACTCAAAAGAGATTATCGAAAAACACTTGGATCACCCGAAGGTGACGGCTATTTTTCAAAAAAATAATGGCCTCAATATCACCAATAATATCGCCATACGAGCTTCGTCAGGCGAGTATATTATGCGCTTAGATGCAGACGATTACCTGGATAGTCATGCTTTAGCAATACTGTCTTCAACTTTAGATAGAAGCCCTGAAACTGGTCTAGTTTTTCCGGATTACTATTTGATAGGAACCGACGAATCTATCTTAGGTATTCAAAAAAGGCATGACTTCGACGCTGTCAAACTTAAGGACCAACCAGCACACGGCGCCTGCACTATGATACGCAAGAAGCTGTTGGAGGAAATCGGTGGCTATGATGAATCCTATAAGTGCCAAGACGGCTTTGATCTTTGGATACGCTCAGTAAAGAGATATGATGTTAAAAACATAAATCTTCCACTATTTTACTATCGTCAGCACCCGACGAGCCTAAGTAAAAATGAAGAAAAAATTCATAGCACGCGCTCAAAAATCCTCAAAAAAAATAGTAAAAAGCCGCCAGCCCACCGTAAAATTGCAGCGATCATTCCTGTAAGAGGCATGGAAAGGGAAACTCCTTTTGTTCTTAGGAAGATCAACGGCACTCCACTTATCGACTGGGTTGTCAATCAGGCACTTAATGCAGAAACTATAGATAAGGTTGCGGTATCAACACCAGATCACAGGATCCAAGAATATCTAGCATTTAAATACGGTCAGGAGGTGATCATAATAGATAGAAGTAAAGACCTCGCCGCACCTAATACTCTAATTGATGAAACCATTAAGAATGCAGTGGCACAATTAGAACAAACTTGGCAGAAACCTGATATCCTTGCTATCCTGTATGCTGAAAACCCCTTCCGACGGTCACGATACATTGACGATGCCGTTAGAGTCATGGATTTTTTTGAAGTTGACTCAGTCCTAGGAGTTCGTCCTGAGGACAAACTCCTTTACAAGCATCGAGGTGCTGGCCTGACGCCTATTAACAGCAAACAAGGGTTACTCAGATTAGAACGGGAGGAACTATACAAAGCTGTCGGTGGTTTAAGCGTAGTAAAAGAAGGAAATCTCGGACGTTTTGAAAGCTACTTTGGAGAAAAAGTCGGTCATGTCGTCCTTGATCAGCAGTCTTCTTTAGAGATTGGAAGCGAATGGGATTGGAAGATGGCTAGTTTGATCGCTGAAGAGGTATTTGAACCTGGAAGTCATTCGAGACCACATAGCTTGCAGTCAGCGAAACGATTAAAGCGCGCAAAAGAGAGCATTAGTGAGTCACCTTAGAAGCAGGAAGACGTCAATGAGCAGTCCAAACAAAGAAAGACTCTTTATTGCTGGTCACAACGGAATGGTAGGCAGCGCCTTGTTGCGACTGGCTAATCAACAAGAAAGCAGAAACACTATAACAAGGTCGAGAGACGAACTAGATCTCTGTGATAAAGATCAGGTTTTCAAATTCTTTGAAACAGAACGACCAAGCCAGGTTATCCTAGCAGCAGCGAAGGTTGGGGGTATTGTCGCTAATAATGAATACCGCACCGAATTCATCACTCAAAATTTAAGTATCCAAAACAATGTAATAATGGCAGCTCATGAATTCGATGTCCAAGACTTAGTTTTTCTGGGTAGCACTTGTATATACCCAAAAAACTGTCCACAGCCTATCAAAGAGTCATATCTTCATACTGGTAAGCTTGAGTTAACCAATCGCCCCTATGCTATAGCAAAGCTAGCGGGAGTTGAACTAATCTCGTCAATTCGTCATCAATATGGGAAGAATTTTTTCTCAGTTATGCCGACCAATCTTTATGGGCCAGGGGATAATTTCGATCTTAAAACGTCCCACGTACTACCTGCATTGATCCGAAAATTCCTTGAAGCAAAGGCGAATGGCGCTAAATCGGTAAGCCTTTGGGGCAGTGGTACTCCAAAGAGAGAGTTCTTACATGTGGATGACTGTGCAGCGGCGGTCCTTCATCTATTGGATAATGTGACATTGAATACAGACTTTGGTACTGATGCAGCTAGGCAACTTGACTGCCATATCAATTTAGGATCTGGTCAAGAATACTCAATAATGAATTTAGGAAAGCTAATTGCAAAATCGACAGAATTCAACGGAACACTAGAATTTGATAGAAGCAAACCTGACGGAACTCCGCGCAAACTCGTGGACGCCACACTGTTAAAAGACCTTGGTTGGCAGCCTGAAATAGACTTCGAATCTGGCTTAGCAAACACGATCAAATGGTACTTAGCTAACCATTAGGGAGATACCCATGTTCTCAGAAGACAAAGTATACATCATAGCAGAAATAGGCGGAAATCATGAAGGAAACTTCGCCTATGCCAAGAAACTAACAAATCTAGCAATAGAATCTGGTGCTGACGCCGTTAAATACCAAATATATACCAACGATTCCTTAGTCAATAAACTGGAGAGTCCTGATAGGCATCGGCATTTTAAGCGATTCCAGCTGTCGCCGGAGCAATACATTGAGCTTGCTGAGATCTGCAATTCTGCAGGTATCGACTTTATGGCATCGGTATGGAATATTGATGCGATTTCTTACATCGATAAGTACATTCCCATCTATAAAATTGGCTCTGGAGATCTGACGGCCTATAACGTCATCAAAAAAACAGTCGATCTGAGTAAGCCCATGATAATTTCAACTGGACTAGCAACGTTTGAGGAAATAGATGACTTAGTCGCATTTATAAAAGACATCGACCCCAACTATATCGAGCAGCAAAAGCTTGCTATTTTGCAGTGTACGACATCTTATCCTTGCCCTGACAATGAAGCAAACTTGGCAGTAATTCCTAGCCTCAAAAAGCGTTACAACTTGCCCGTAGGTTATTCTGATCACACGACCGGCCAGCTTGCTGCTGAGGTTGCCGTTACGTTAGGTGCACGAATACTCGAGCTTCACTTTACAGATTCTAGAAAGGGAAAAGAGTTTCGGGATCATAAAGTCTCATTCACTCGCGATGAGATTTTAACCTTAAGACAGAATATTGAGACGATTCACGCTCTGATGGGCAGTAAACAGAAAGCTCCAACGATTTCAGAAATTGACTCAGAGAATATTCAATCATTTAGGCGCGCAGTATATCCCAAGGTGGAAATCAAAGCAGGTCAGATCGTCACTGAAGATGACCTTACGACTCTGAGACCGAATAATGGTATGGATGCGAGAGATTTTTATAAGATTGTGGGCAAAAAAGCTAAGTCGAATTTAAAGCCTTTACAGAGACTTTCAAGAAATCTATTCGAGTAGCGATCCACAGGGTGGTTCGATGTATCCAACAATTTAGAAACCCCTCAACCCAGATTCGAAGGTTTTGACTCTAGGACCTGTTTGCCTAAACTTTCTCCCAAACCACATACAAACTTTTACCCAACTTATTAAATAGCAATTTATCTACAATATATTTCGATAACGGAACAAAAACTTTATCCCAAAGTGCAATTTGGTCGGAAGTTGGAAGGTCTTGTTTTAATACAAACTTATTCATCAGACTTGCAAAAAGACCTATGGAGTCAAGGTAACCTATGTCTTTTCGCCTAAACTCCTCCGGCATTATAGTTTGAATTGTTCTTCTACTGTACCTTCTAAAATGACCCACTTGACGATCAAATTCTGAATATAAAAACTGATACGCCGGAACTAATACTATTAAAAGCCCGCCATTCTTAAGTCTTTGCTGGGCTTTGGTCAATTCAACACTATGATTTTCTATATGTTCCAACACATCTATATAAATAATCGTGTCATATTTACCTTCACAATTTAAAGAAGATATTGTCCCCACTTTGGTCGTACATAAAGTAGCTTGCTCTCGTGAAAGGTGATTTGGTATCTTGGCGGCCAATTCAGAATCGGGCTCTAAGCATAACCAACTTTGAACTTTCTGTGGATTTAAAAGCACAGCAGTAGTTGTGCCAATTCCTGCACCAACTTCTAAAACATCGCCAGATATATATTTAGAAATTTGTTCAGAAAAATACTTTTTCCAATTGTGGGCCTGTTTAAATAGGGTTAGCTCATCCCCAATATACTTTAGTTTCTCCAACTAAATAGCCTCCTTCAATTTAATATAATCTCTTATATAAGGCTCCAAAGTTGTATTCATTTCAGCTAATAGCAGACCTTGAGATCGTGAATTTAGGTATAGAAACAACGTTACTAACGCGATAAAAATAGCTTGGATAAAGATTGAAACAGAAAACCCAAGACTATAGGTTGCCCACCCCGGTATTGCATGATCCGTAAAAACACGAATGCCGACCACAATAATCATTGTACCAATACTAAACGATGCTAAAATCAAGGAAAAAATTATCATTCGGACAAATGCTATATCGGCAAATACAGAAATTGCACTAAAACCATGCAGAGCCAACCCAACAAAATTTAGTTTAGAACTACCAAAATATCTATCCCCACGATCAAGTGGTATTTTTAGTAAATCAATTGGAGACTTGACTAGAGACGCAGCCAAGTGATTCCAAGAATCTATAGAACTGGCAATACAATCAACATGAACTGCAGGAATAACGCAGTAGTTGCCAAAATTTATACTCTTACCAATTACAATCTTAAAAAAAACCTTATAAAGCTTATAACTTAACTGAAAAAAATTTGACTCTTTTCTTTTTTTACGCTCTGCAACTGTTACCTTAGAGTGCTTTCTCGCGCCCTCCACAAGCCGAAACAAATCACTCGGTCTATCTTCTCCATCTCCATCCATTACAGCATGAAATTCAGCAGTAGTATCCTTTGCGGAAATCTTCAAACCCAAGGAAATTGCTTTTTGATGACCCATATTATAACGTAGATTTGCAACCACACTTTCATCTATTCGGCCTAAGAAGTCTCTATTTATGACAGGAAAACTATCTGTCGACCCATCATTCATAATGATTAATTTTATTTTATAATATGATAGAAGCTCGCCTTGCTCGTTTAGGTCTTGAATTAAGGCCTTTAGTGATTCCCAATCATTGAAAACAGGAGTGATTATATTGAGCTGCCTTCGCTTAAACTTCATTTGACCAAACTCCTCTTGCTCAAATTTTGACATAGTGTGAAGTTTGCAACCCATAAGTCATTAAGTGGAGATTTTGTAGAAAATCTGGGGGAAAAAGACTGAATCTGGCTATCACTAACTTTACACCAAGTATCAGATTTTTGGATCGACCTGATAGCAGCGCTCGAATCAATTACAGTTACTGTTTGCTGCTTCTTATAGATTTTCATCATAGCATCATGCAAAGGTACATTTGGATTAGAATTCATTCTCCTATAGTCAATAAATGAAAGAGATAAATGACTGACTATTTTATTGGTATCAAGCATGATCTTCTCTGCTTTTCGGAACACATCCCAGTCACTATATAGGTTTAAAGTCAGAAAAGCACTCATACTCATCAACGGGTAAAGAATCTTCTTGTCTACATCCAACTTTTGGATAAATACGAGAAAAATTGGCATCAAACACAACACGATATAAAGTGACTCGAAAAGTAGATGCTCCTTTCTCATTGAAAAGAAGGAGACTCCCAAAATAATTGCCGAGACAATAGGAAGTTTAATCAACAAAGTTTCGGAATGTCTCAGGACAACTACAAAAGCATAAACAAAGGGTATTAATAAGTAAATGCAGTACACTGGCCATTTAGAGGTAGGTAGAAATACGAAACAGAAAAATGTAATTAAAGTATAGGTAAAAATAAACCTAGGGATCTCGCTTAAAACTAACTTAATTTTTTCTATTCTCAAAGGCAAAGCACACAACAAGATTATGAATAATGGCACATAATATCTGTATGATAAAAACCATTTGACTCTCCCAACTTCCCCAGAAAACATACTCCACCGGTCACCTATCCCATCATATGCTTTAAATGATTGAATAAAACTTTCAATACCTGGATAAACTAAAACGCTTAAAGCTATAGCTGAGCAGAAGATCCCAAAAAAATAAGTCGCGTATGTTAGCTTTCTTTGCAAAGCATACTTGCAAAGGTAAAAAATCATAAAAATACAAGGTATCGTACAGTTATAATGTATAGGTACCGAAAAGCATGCCGCCGCAATTCCAAATTTGAGATATTTTTGTTCTCCAGAAGACTCGAAGTTCTTAATTGATAAAATGACTGCTAAGCAGAGTGGAAGAATTATCAACTCTGGTCTCGTAGTAGAAACCCAAAAATGTGAAACAATCATGTAAAACATCAAGGTTAAACCTGTAACTCTTAGTTTCGGCTCCAAAGGGTGTAAGAGCTTGTAAGTCAACAAAACTGAAAGTAGAATCGTCATACTATGAAAGAGATTTAGTACAAATAAAGAATAACCTGAAGCTTTATAAATAAATGCCTGAAGGTAAGTATGAGGCTTTTGAAAATGTATGTATGTTCCTAGAAAATCATTAAAATTGCTACGTCCCACATAAATGTTAATAAATTGATTGAGGTAAAATCCATCATCAAAGGTTGGAATCAAGAACCAAGTATAGGCAATAGTTAAAAGACCTATATAAAGAAAAGTCATCTTTTTATTCCCAGTTAGCGCTTGATTCATTGACATAACCTTCTAGAGAATGAAAATCTTTTATCTAAATATATAGAAATAAACGAAAATAAAATACAGAATACTTTTAAGAATAGTAATTCCCCGAGACCTAAAAATGAAGGAGGGAGCTCTAAAAAATATATCAAATTGATAAGTACAAACAGTAAACTATTTGTCACCAATCCAGTAACAAGATTTGAACTTAAAATATAGGCTCGCCTACTAGACTTACCTACGAACTGATCTAGATTGTAAAGCACAGCTTAAAAGTCTTTTGCCCTGCGACAAGGAGATCATCAAGCTTTTTCTAGGAGATAAGCTACCCCAAGCCGTACCGAAAAAATATTGCAAAGCTTTAACAAACTCACCCATCAGAAGGTAAGTTTCTACGATTTTTAAATTGTGTCGAAAACGAGCCTCGGGGAATCTTGCAAAATCCTCTTCAAAAGTCTTTAGTCTTTCTTTAAAAGCGTATTCTACCTTTAAAAGGTTATTAATATTGTTCTCTGATATTCTGTCATCATGACCAATATTGATTTTAGCCAGAAACTGTCGACAGCAAATGACGTGATAGTGTTTGCTAATCCTTCGCCAGTAATCACCGTCGTTTCCACGCAATAATTTTTCATTAAACAGCCCTACTTTCTCAACAACCTCAGATTTTATAATAATGGTAGGACATCCTCCAATAGCCTGTCTCCACAGCATTTCTGGGTAGACATCTCCTTCAAGAGTTGGGCTGTGCTTTTTATCTAACTTACCATCTCGGTAATATTCCATCCAAGCGTAAACCAACCCTACTTTATCGTCGCTAGCAACCAGCATTGGCACTTGAATCGCGAGCTTTTCAGGCATCCAAACATCGTCATCATCGAGAAAAGCGATAAAGCTACCAGAAGCATGTGTAAGAGCTAAATTTCTTGCGGAAGATGCACCTGAAGGCTTTTCATTAAAAAAGACCTTTACCTTTGGATTTTGACTGAGTTTTTTTAAGTACTCGTTGGTACCATCGGAGGAACCGTCAGAGGTGATCAATAGCTCCCAGTTCTCGTAGGTTTGTGCAAAGACAGATGCAACAGCATTTTCAAGCATCGCTAATCTGTTATGGGTAGGTATAACTATAGAAACTAGACTCATCGTAGATCCTGCTAAATAATGGAAAAACTATCAAGTTTCACTCTTATAATAGTAACAGAAACCCTCGATAGTGACAGCTTCATGAGGAAGCCTACAAAACACTGTAGGTATTGAAAAGCGATTATATTTTTTTACAATTAGGGTTCCAGGTCCACCCTTAATCCCTAGCTCAGAACTTGAGTTTTTTTCTGACAAGATTACACGGTCACTACTAGCTCGATGTTCAACGTTTCCATATAAAGGAAAACCACCTAAACGAACTCTTATACTTCCAGCTCCCGAAATCAAAACAGAGAACTGATAGCCATTTGGCCGCAGTTCAATCGATAAACTAATATTCGCTGAAGGTAAATCATCCACGGAGAGTCTAGCAGATAGTCTTCGATCATCATCTACCTCGCAGAATAACGAACGCCATAGAACCCATTGTCCAGAAACCTCGAACGCAAGAGAGTTAATGGCAAGTTTTGCAGGTAGCCCAAGAGAGGATGGCAGGTAGTTATTAAAGGCAAAGCGATTGTACTTCAGGGGAAAACGTCGACATCCACCCTGCATATTAAATAAAATAGAAACACCGTTGTTGCCGTGACCCGAGTACAGCATTTTAGATAGCACTTCATGAACTACCGGAGAGTTGGACGGTACATTTTCTGTTGGGGTCTGCCAAAAACTGTGATTTTCCGGTATCATGAGAAAGGAGAAAGCCTTGAATATCCAATTAGGGCTTCCAAACCCAGAATAAGGCTCAAGAGACAAGTAGTTTTCCTTGTCACCAAGAATCTGCAATCCGTCATGATCTAAGTATCTATTTAAGCATTTGTTCATCTGCTTTATGGAATGGGTCTTAATATTTTTTAGATGCCCCTCATCAATTAGTCCGTTACTGATACCTAAGCCGAATGGTGATAGGGAACAACTCCTATATGTCGAACTACGACCAAACAGCGGTTGGGTATTTCCATTTAAGATAAGATCTTGATAGGACTCTAGAAACTTCTTTGATCTATTTTCCCAGTTAGAAGGCAGGTTTCTAAGTCGGTTTTTTCCGTATATTTGACAATAAATCATTCCATAAAACTGCATAGCCCATGCCGAATAATAATCAACTTGCCCATCCTTAGATTGGTACCCATCACGATACCACCCATCAGCAACATGCATTTTATCGATTTCGTGGAGGATTATTTCCTGCTCTTCACTAGTATCTTCATCTGCCATGCGTTCCAGAAACAACAAATGAAAAAGTTTAAACCAAAGCCAATTATTCTCATAAAACTGTCCGAAGGCATGGGTACGCACATGACTGATAAAACTGTCTTGTTGGCTACTATCAAGGCTATCCCATAACTCTTCAGGGCAAAGAAGAAATGCTACAATGACAGAAGTGTTTTCTACTTTAAGATGGTTGTTTTTAAGGGTACGCCGACTTTTACCTAGTAGGTCGAAGACCTTATTCCGGTACCAAAGACATAACGGTAAAGTCAACTTTTTGTCATAATCACTTTTCAATAAAAAACTAACACCAAGCATGGAACGGAAGTAAAATTCGATCAAATCTATTTCAAATCCATGTATACTACGAGGCAAAAGCAGACGCTGAAACAGACTAAATCTAAATTTTTTCCCCGCATCCAATAGTTGGAACAGAGCCAAGCACCAAGATTGACGGTTATCTCCCAGAACTGGGGGAACATTTAGCGGCTTGCGAAGTTTTGCATACACACGAAATTGAGACTCTCTTAAAGAGGCTGCAACCCACCTCCGAAAAAAACTCAAAGCCTCAAAAAGGCGAGATCGAAAAATCACAGCTCGCCAAAAACATGAGAGTCAATGTTATCCCGAAAAGGTTTCGGAAATTTTTTATCGTAAAACCCAAGAGCAACCAAACTTACGGCGACCATAGATTCCGGTAAATTGAAATACTTTTTAAAATTTTGCATATTTTCTGGTGATATGCTTGCGGCGAAGTTAGTCCAACAGGAACCGAGACCCGCTGCAGCACTTGCCAACACTAAATGAGTCATAGCAGCCGACCCGTCCATAATGGGAGTAATACGCTTATCGCCCTGGCCATTATTTGAATAAACTTCAGAATTAACGAGAACACAAATGATTACCGGAGTGTTTGCTAAGAACTGCACGTTTCGTATCTTGGCTAAGTATTCTTTCTTAATAGGATCCCGAATAACAAGAAATCTCCAGCTTTGTCTGTTACATGAAGAGGGTGATTCCAAGGCACAGGCGAGTATTTTTCCGACAACTTCACTCGGGACATCTTTAGGAAGAAAACGCCTAATTGACTGCCTTTTCTTGGTTAACTCGTAAAATGCTTCAAGACCAGCATGATCAACTTCTTCGCTTTCGGCGATACTTAATTCGGTTGGTTGGTATACTTTACCAGCTTTATAGTCTTCATGAAGTTTTTTCCCCCAATTGACGACGCGACTTTTAATTTTCCGAGACTCCGCTTCTCGAAGTAAAGTTGACACAAAGTACGCATTTTCTTCAATTCGTTGCCCCAAAGCCATTTGCAATAACTTGTGACAACGGTCACCCACCATAGCTATGATTTGATCATCAGTTGATCCTTTAATCTTGTAGCGAATCCAGCAACGATAGGTCCATTTTTTGGGGCGCACAAAGGCGGAAATAGAGTTCTTAGTGACGCGATCTAATTTATTTAGAACCCGATATACAAAGAAACTTGCCTGCGCGCCTTTACTATAGATAGCCCGCTCTAGATTAAATACTTTTTTACTTTTTTGGATCTCTTCAACACTTATGCCTACCATCACTTACCTCGATGATAAAAGTTTCAGCTTATGGGCCACCATCTTAGGTACTTGCGTATAGAAATAGGGGTTGTAAGCCAAGTATCTGAGAAACAGTTCCATGGCTGGCCTACTTTTACAAAATTTGACATACCTTAGGAAAATTGGCATTGAAGCCTTACAATAGTAATTAAGTTTAAACATCGTAAAGCCTAGATAGCCTTTCCGTTCGGAAATCAAAGGCTTCCATTTTCGTAAAAATTCACGAACACCATGCATACGATTTATATGATTGAAACTAATTCTATCATTTTCATCAAGACGAAAGTTAGACAATGGCTCTTTAACTACGCCGATTTTCCAGCCGGCGCTAACTGCTCGCATCCAAAAGTCATGGTCTTGGCAAGACTTCAGACTTTCGTCAAAACCTCCTAATTTCATAAAACTGTCTTTTTTAACAAGTAAAGTAGACGTATTCGGTGGGGTCCAGCCGTTTGTTAGGTGTTCATCAATGCGATCGTCGACCAGAAGTTTGTTCGACGGTAACTTAACTCCCCTAGTCATCATCCAACAATCACAATAGACTAGATCAAAGTCGCCAGACGCTGCGAGTTTTAGCTGCTTTTCTAGTTTATCTTCTTCCCAAGTGTCATCAGAATCTAAGAAAGCGATATAGTGCGATTTTGTAAGATTAGCGCCCCGGTTTCTACTATAGGCTGCTCCCCTGTTAGCATCATTTACTTCCAGCAAAATGGGAATTTTTTTTTGCTGTTTCAGATCGTTGACTAGTCCTTCAATAGGTTTAGGTGAACAATCGTCAATGATGTAAACTTCTTCTGGTAAATGTATCTGAATGCACACGGAATTCAATGCATCCAACAAAGTTCTGGATCGGCCATAATTTGGCACAACTACGCTATACTTACTTAACACTCCAACGTTCCATTGTTTATTTTGGCGTGAATGCATTGTAACGTCAACGCTCTAAAAATCATAGAGCTTTGGAAGCTAAGTTTAAATTTACAGATTTTCCAAAATCTATATTTTAGGATTTAGTATTGACACCTCCGAAGTCGGAGGCATTTAGCCTATAAGTTCGCTTTAGACCGATTACGAATTTTCGCAGTCGTCATAATGGTTAGTTTTCAAGTATTCCATACTGTCGTCCCAGGTGGATTTATTGGAATCATCGAATCTTTTGGCTATTTTAGGTTACCTATTCATGTCGATAATTTTGAATCAGTAAGCAATTGTTCTAATCTGACCTTTTATACTTACCTCTTCTAGCGGTCTATATACAGAAGAGGCCTAATAGGCGCGCAACTGAAAGATAAATGTTTATCGACCGGTCCACCATTTTTGCTTCACTAGTTCACTTATCTTTAACCCAGAAGAAGTCTATCCTGACCTTAAAGCAGTATTTCCTGTCTTTGTTACTCTTCTTTTCTTGACATCTCGACCACATCGGTATGTCTATTCTCTGTAAAGTCAATGATTGCAATAGGAATCGTCGGCTTTTCGCCCTACATTTGGTACGTGCCCCTCATTTTGCAAGAATCTTCTCCGTTTTGGTGGAGAAAGCGTGCGATAATTCTATCCTTATTGCTCGCCTGGCTCACCGAAAGGTGTACGGCAAAGCCTACAAAAACCTTTTTCATGTAAAAAATCCTCGAAGGTTTTTATACCTAAATTCAGTTTTATCAACGATTCTCTAATGTTTATCTCTTGATAACCGAAATTCCTAAGACCTTTACTATATATCGTAATCAAATTACCCTTACTCCTTCAGACCCGGTTGTTGCCAGTGTATCAGAGTTGGCTTTTGATGCCTCATTAACCTGAGTTAGAACTTCCTCAAGTCTGAGCCACCTGGTGCTTACCACAATTTGACCCTTGCCCTCCAAATACACCTCCTCCCGAGTAAGATTATCCAACATTGACTAGACGTAGCCTTATAACCTAGATGAGAAACTTTGCCCTAGTGTAAGCTCTCACAAAGGAAAGAGATGGCAAGCTAAAAATAGAGCGAACGAAACCGCCACTCAATGTATTCGAACGTTTACTTTCTATTATGTAAACTCTTGCCTGAATATTAAAACAACCTCATGCCAACCGTCTACTTTATTGTTTTGGAACAACAACAATTAGTAATCCAACTCGATATTTTATAAACAAAATAGAGTGGGCATCGGAATGTATTGATAAATTCAAACAGTTAAATAATGATCTAAGCAGAACAAATGAGAAAAACAATCCTAGCTATTAATTCGGCATACTAAGAGGTCTTAACGACACATGCATTATAGTGATTCAAAACCGAAGACAACAATAGTCACACGGTTCCCAATATTGTTCTTTATTGGGGCAATTATTTTTTCTAATTTAATTGGAATATTTTACTATCAGCCCCTCATAAACGACGATTGGTATAGGTACTCCATATACACCGAAAAAGGCCTATCCGCATTTTTCACCTCGATTCGATATTTCTTCGTTGCAACTCTAAACATGCCTTTTTGGGAGCTAGGTTCGTGGGGACCGCGGCTTTTCCAAAGCATTTTTATCTTAGCACCAAGCTCCTACATACTATACTTGCTGTACAGGCGGGTTTTAACCTTAAACCCCTGGATCTGTTTCAGTGCTGCCGTACTCCCCTGTTTTCTTCCATCACAGCACTTCATTCCCTATTTTGTAGACGGGTCTTACAATTTAATTGCCATGTTTTTCATACTTGTTTCGGCATACTGCATGATCAAGACAATGGAAGCTAGTAGTAACAAGCCAATTCTCTGGCTAATTGCCGCGGTTTCATATCCAATTGGAACCGCTATTTCGGAATTAAGCGTTTTTATCGCACCGCCAATCGTACTTCTAGTACTAATATATGGATTCAGAATAAAAAAGACAAAAACAGCTATAGTTTATACATGCGGTTCTGCGTTGATTACACTAGGCAAGCTTATCCAAACGATTTACTTTCCCGCTTATGCTGCCTATACAGCACGTTATGACCACAGTATGGAGACCATAACTCAGCGTTTCACCGACTTTACAACAAGGTCATTTACTCCACCATTCTACTACACCTCTTCTTTACCAGAAATTACCTACGCCACATTTTTACTTCTGATAGCTGGAATTGCCATTTCAATATTTGTGAATCGCAAAGATAGCAGCAGGCCTAATAAAAGAACCCCCCTTAAGTCAAAAAACATCTGGGGCATATTATTTGGTATTAGCTGGTACTTAATCTTAATATTCCCTTTCACGGTTTATTCTAAAGACTTTACCATTCGATATACATTCAACGCAGCATTTGGTCTGGTGTTGGCAACAGTCTGTTTTATTCAGCTAATCATCACAAATCGTAAAGTCTTCCATTTTTCCTTAGCTGCAATTTTTGGCTTAACACTTTTATTAAACTTTGCTAGCTCCTATAAAAAAGCGAATATTGTCAATATGTGCCTCGAAACTATGGGAAAACTGAATGACTATGATTTACCGATGGATGCTCAGGTAATCGCTGTTGGTAATTGCTCCATCACGACTGGCTCTCACCCATACTGGTCAACTGGACTCATTAGATGGGTTACAAAGCGATCGGATATCTCAGGAGTTATTACCCCCAAGCCAACATTCTTTTTTGAACGTTCTGGTTTTGCTCCAGCAGGAAATATTAGTTTAGGCAGGCCAATCTTTGTGTTTCACTTTGACGAGTACAAGAGGGAAATTACACAAAAGGAATTCTTTATTGCCTTCCAAGGACAAGGTTATGAGCTTTACCGTGTGAATAAAATCACTGGAAAGCCCACATTATTGTCGAAACAATATAAATATGATGAAAATACGATTTCCCAAGATTTAAAGAATTTAAATGTTAGTAAAACAGTACTGGGAATTTAAATAAATGACTGCGAAAGACTATCTAAAACCCAAACAAAAACTCTCGTTTGTTATTCCAGTCTATAACGGATCCAAAACCATTCGCGAGGTAGTAAGTGATATACTAGCAAACTTTCCTGTTAATATCGAAATCATACTGGTAAACGATGGTTCTAAGGACAACAGTGAATTCATTTGCAAATCATTAGTAAAAGCCAACCCAATGAAGGTCAGATACGTTCATTTGGCAAGAAACTTTAGCGAACACAATGCAGTTCTAGCTGGCCTCAATACTGCTACAGGTGACTATATAGCCGTCCTGGATGACGACGGACAAAACCCACCAAAAGAAATTCTACCAATGCTGGATAAATTAGTTGAAGATGATCTTGATGTTGTCTACGGTTACTTTAGCAGCAAAAAGCACTCAAATTTTAGAAATCTAGGTAGCCAGTTTAACAGTTGGATCGCGAGCTACATGCTCAAAAAGCCGAAGGGATTATACCTCTCCAGTTTTAAGGTCATGAATCGATTTATGGTCGACGAAATAAAAAAATATAAAGGCTCATTCCCATATATCGATGGATTGATATTTAGATCAACCAATCGCATTGATCAAATCTCGGTAGGACATGAGGAACGAAAAGATGGTCAGTCAGGTTATACCCTAACTAAATTGATAAAGCTCTGGTTCAACATGTTTCTCAACTTTTCCATCGCACCGCTACGCCTAATGATCATAGCAGGTCTCATCACCTCCCTCTTAAGTTTGGCGCTGCTCGCGATTGTAATTGTAGAAAAGCTTCTAAATGCCGATTATCCTATAGGAATTCCGTCAGTCTTAGTGAGCATTTCTTTTTTTGCCGGCATGCAGCTAATTCTGACTGGGGTAATTGGGGAATATTTAGGTCGTTTGTTTTTAGATCAATCTGGTACACCACAGTATGTAATCCGCTATATTGATTCTGGCGACTCGAGTAGCCTAGAGTCTCATACAAGTGAGGAAAATAAAAATGTCGCTATTAGACGAAATCAAATGGATAGAGTTCCCATCAATTGAAGACTCTAGAGGCACATTAACAGCAATAGAAAAATATGAGCAAATTCCCTTCGAGATTAATAGAATTTTTTATATGCATGGGATAACGTCAGATCGCGGTGGACATGCCCATATCGATACCCATCAGGTTATTACTGCGGTCAATGGATCGTTTGACATTTCTTTTGAAGACGAGAACAACATAAAGACATTTAAACTTGACGATCCCAAGAGAGGACTTTACATGCCCCCTCTTGTGTTTACCTCTATGAAGAATTTTACTGTAGATGCGGTAGCACTTGTGATTGCCAGCACTAATTACGATATTGCCAAGTCTCTACGTACGAAGTCGGACTATTTAGAGTATATACGGAGATTCGAGGGGAAATGAGAGAGCTTGAACATAGATTTAAAGAGACCGTAAAAACTTTACCCCACTACCCTGAAACAGGAGAAGAGGTTAGCGAAACATTAAACTGGTTAAAAAAATGCGAACAGAATATTGAAATAAAAATTGAAAAGACAACTTTTCCAGAGCTAAGGCAATGGAATTTAGCTGATGATGAGAGCGACATAAAGCACGAATCTGGAAAATTTTTCTCGATAGAGGCGGTAAGAGTTAGTTCCAAAATTGGAAATCAAAAATTAACTTGGGACCAGCCCATTATTAATCAACCTGAAGTAGGTATCCTGGGATACTTAGCCAAACGAGTCGGTGACAAGATATATTTCCTAGTACAAGCTAAGGTAGAGCCAGGAAATCCAAAGCTAGCCCAAATTTCCCCTACAGTTCAAGCAACAAAAAGCAATTACACGCAGGTTCACGGAGGGACTATCCCACCTTATCTCGATTACTTTACTAGCGCAACAATCGATAAGATTCAGGTAGACACACTGCAAAGTGAACAAGGTAAAAAATTTTTTCGAAAAAAAAATCGAAATATTGTTGTTTGGGTCGATAATAAGTTAGAAGACCAAGAAAATTTTCGGTGGGTATCCTATGATGCGCTTAAGCAACTCATGAAATCCGATTTAGTCGTAAATATGGACTCTAGAACGGTATTTGCTTGCTTTGCAGCTTCAATAAGTAATAATTCTGAAAATGAGTCAAACACTTCAACTACCGAAGATTGGATAGATAGCTACAGGAAAAGTATTGAATATCAGGTTCAAAAAATTGCACTCAGTGATTGCAAAGATTGGAAGCTTAGCGATCAGTCATTCAGGCATATAAATAGAGCAGAATTCAGCGTCACCCCCATAGCAGTTAAGATAGAATCAAGAGAAGTAAAATACTGGGACCAACCTATTCTAGAACACCATAATTGTGGTGTTATTGGACTCATTGTCAAAAAAAAGACGAACTCCCTTCATTTCCTTGTTCGTCTTTATGCCGAACCAGGAATAGAAAATTATATCGCGATCGGACCCACGTTCCAATCAGAGACTAAGGAAAACACATCTGAGTATTATCAATGGGAGATTGTAGAGGAGTTGAAACTTTCTGCGAGCAATTCGAGAATTACTCACTCGAGCTTTCAATCAGAGGAAGGTGGGAGGTTTTTAAATTTTATTAGTAACTACCTAATCATTGAGGCTAACAACGAGATACCTGATTTATCTTCAGATAAATTTCGATGGATGAATAGAAAAGAACTCGATGAGGCCTTGGTAGCTGGATTATTAAACATTGAAATCAGGAATCTATTAGCCATTTATCCTTAGTAGGTCAAAAAATGAAACTCTTGGTATTGGGAAATTCCAATTTCTTTCAAAAAAAAGCGTATGATGCTTTCAATGCTTGTGGATTCCATGAATTTGACGTCGCTTCTGTCTCAAAGAAAAGGCTGTTTCTTGAGGAGAAAAAAATAGGTAAGGTATTCTCCGACTACAAAAAAGCTATCAATGAAAGTGCAGCTTCAATTTGTTACATTACCACAAGCAATGATTTACACTTTCCGTTAGCTCTATCTGCCTTAGAAAAAGGGTTACATGTTATACTAGATAAACCAGCGACCTTATCATTAGAAAATACTAAAGCACTTATCGAGCAAGCAGAGAAAAAAAGACTAGGACTTGGTGAGGCTAATATTTTCTTATTTCACGATGTTTTTTATGAAATACAGAGAACTTTCGAGGAATATAAGTCTAACCCAAGTAAAATCCATCTCTCGTTTCAATTTCCTATATTTAAAGAAGGAAACTTCAGACTAAACCCAGAAATGGGTGGTGGGGCTATATTTGATTTAGCCGCCTATGCGATTTCACCAGGACGATTTTTTTATCCAAAACAAATTTATGAACTAAATGGCTTTCAGATAATCAAAAATGACCTAATCTATTCGTTTAACTTCACTTCTCTCTTCCAAGATGGATCTTGTATAACCGGAGAGTTTGGCTTTGATTATCAGTATCGAAACTTTATTTCTCTAACGAATAAAGAAGTCTACTTAGAAAGTAATAGAATTTTTTCCGCAACTAAAAACCTACAATTAGAGATCTCTGGGCAAGCGAACGGTCACCGGATTTCTAAAAAAATAAATCCTAGCTGCTCTTTCCAAAGGTTTTTATCAAGCTTTCTAGACTCAATAGAAAAAAAAGACTTTCAGAGTTCTTATCAAAACATTTTATATGATGCAGAAGGTCTTGATAAATTGAAGAACCAGCTAATCAAAAAGGAAATATAAATGACGATTGGAGTTTGGGCTTATCTAGACGAGTACGAGGAAGAAAAAACAGATATTCTTAAAGCGTTTGAAAAAGTTGCTGGTTCGGGAAGGCTAATGTTTGGGCCAAGTTCAGCAGCTTTTGAAAAAGAGTTTTCAACTTATTGTGAGACCCAATTCGGAATCGGTGTTGATAATGGTACTAATTCTATAACTCTTTCCCTATTGGCTCTTGGCTTAAATCCTGGCGACGAAGTGATTACCGTTTCTAATACTGCTGTACCCACTGTATGTGCAATCGTAAACGCTGGATGTATTCCAAGGTTCGTTGATATAGATCCAAATACATTCCTAATGAGTTTAGAAAAACTTGAGGAGGCTATTAGACCAAAAACTAAATGTATTGTACCGGTTCATCTTTATGGTCAGTGTGTGGACATGGATTTGTTGACTGAAATAGCAAAGTCTCATGATATAAAAATTCTAGAGGATTGTGCACAGGCACATGGAGCTTTGTATAAAGGACGTAAGGCAGGTGGTTTAGGTGACGTCGGTTCGTTTTCTTTTTATCCGACGAAAATCCTAGGAGCTTATGGTGATGGGGGAATGATAACCTGCAATGATCCAAAAATTGAAAGCGTGATCCGACAACTTAAATTTTACGGCATGAAAGGTCGATACTTCGCGGAAACGCAAGGCTTTAATTCGAGACTAGATGAAGTTCAAGCAGAAATTTTGAGATTTAAGCTTAAAAAATTAGATAACTATTTAGAGAAGCGCAAACAAATTGCCCATTTTTATGATCAGCAGCTAAGCTCTATCGAATCTCTACAAACCCCAATAATTGAAGCGCATAACTCCCACGCATATTACCTTTATGTAGTTAGGCATAAACAACGCGATAGAATCATCGAAAAGCTAAGAGAATTTGATATAAACTTAAATGTAAGCTATCCATGGCCAATTCACACCATGCCTCCATACAAGACCTATAGCCAGGATCAGCCATTAATCGAAACTGAAAAGGCAAGCAAGGAAATATTTTCATTGCCAATGTATCCTTCATTAAAAAGTAAGGATATGCATAAGGTAGTAGAACACATCGCAAAAGTGATCAAAGAGCTATAGTTTTTTGATGATTGCCGTATATTGGACACCTAATGGAAAATTTTCAAATAGCCTATCCAAGGAATTTATAACTTGCCCTTGCCGAGGAATACTCAAATGGTATTTAATACTAAATTCAGTTTTATACGGTTGATCAAGAACGATTTTTTTTAATTCACGAACAGAAACATACTGAATGTTTTCAAAGGGACATCTCCAAACTGTTGCTCTAGTCAAGGGGTTCCATCGATTATGTTCGTATATGATCAAGATTCCTCCCCTCTTGATAGATTTAAACATCTCTCGAAAAACTTGCTTGCGGTTAGGCTTTGCTATGTGCTGAAGAGTACAAACGCATATACAAACATCCACAGACTCCATGTCTATTGGCAAAGACACACCATCAAAAATTTGAAATTCTGATCCTGGATTTAAACGCTTCGCAAGATCAATCATTTTTGGGGAAACATCAATACCCGCAACTTGAAATCCTCTGTCCTGGAGCATTTTATCTAGAACTCCATTACCACAACCCCAGTCCAAAATTTTGACTCTTTCATTAGAGAGCAAATTTTTTTCGATAATCTCGCAAATTTTTTCAGCCTTATAGACTACGAATTTAGAATAATCTCCGATAGGCAACGGCGCTGATTTCTTTATTTCCGATTCATAGGTGTCGGACCATCGATTAAAGCTCATTGCGACCTACTTCTCCAAATTGAAATTAGTGATTTTAGATCATGATAGAACGCGACGAAAAGGAAGAATATAAACCCGTAAAACAGCATATATTTTATAACTGGCTGTTTTGGAGTATTATCAATCTTCAAATTGAACCGGTGATTCAATCGGACCACTTTTTCGTCACCAGTTAAAAATCTATAGCTACTTTTTAAGTTAATTATTAGTCTTTCTGTTTTGAGGATATAAATAGAATTTAGAACTGCTGAATCCCTCTCGAAAGAACCCAAATTCTCGACTCTTTCAAGTTCCGATAGAATACTCTTATTTTTACTGTCTAACATCATAAAATATCGCTCAGCTGCAATAGATACTTTTTTATCGATTATAGGTAGAGTCTCAGCCTCATTAATTAATTCATCGGAATACAGAGAAATAATGATATTCATTCCTGACCTAGAAACACTAACAGTTTTAAACTCGCTAATCAGAGAATTTTTAATTTCATCTTGAGGAGCTAGATCGCTGGCAAACATATCGTTGTAGCCTTCGATGGCATAAGTTAGATTTGTATTAAAATAATGGAATTTACTTGTATCAAAGTTAATTTGACTATGCGCCATGGCCACTATAAATATGAATGGCAAACTAAGTATGGAAATCAGAATTTTTTTCTTAAAATTCACCATCAACTCCACGACGCAATAACTCCAGTGATATAAAAAAAAGACCTAGCACAGTAAAATTCAAGTAACTACCTTGTGTGATCGTATAACCCAAACATAAACCAAGGATACATGCATAGCAAAGCGTCTCCCTAGACTTGAAAGAAGCATTTATGATGCGAAAAATATAAACAATCGAAGAAAAAAAGGCCAACAATGCTAATATAGTACCGTCACCTAACATTTGCAGAAAACCAAACGGTATAGCTGTAAAGTTGAAAATAGAAAACACGCCTGCATTCAAGGAGGACTTATAAGAACCGGAAAACCCCAGAGGAAGTTCAAAAAGGTTATCTCGCAACACACCTAAATAATAAAGGCTTGGATAAATTCGATTATATAAAGCACTACCTGGCACCAAACCAGAATCGGATCTAGGGAAATAACGCAAAACGCTATTTATCATCTGCGAAATCTCAGCACTATTAAAAAGAAATATGAATGAGAGAATTACAGATACCAAAACAAAAAGACTCGATCTGACAAATAAGCAGGAAATAATTGCAAATAGAATTACGGCAAGATAGATTGGGGTCGCATTACTATAGGCATAATAAATACATAGGACGGGGATCAATCTCAGGGTGATCGATCTGTTCTTAACATGATTTCTTAGCGAAAACTCGATAATTAGCACAGCAAATGATGAGAATACAAAATCTACCAGTTCGAAACCAAGACCAGCAAAACGAAAGTAATGTCCATTATCGTAGACAATCGCCCTTGGAGGAAGATCGATCATTCCAAGATACTCGAAAAAAATTAAGGTTAGGGCGGTGACTATTGAAATATAGTAAAAATTACAAAAAAGTCGCAGAATTTCGTTTATTTGAGTTTTAGAAAATTTAGTTAATAAATAGAGAATCATAAAAATAAAGTAAACTTTCGTCATTGAATAAATGACTACTGATAAGTTTACGAAGTTGATAACACTGAAACTACCAATGATGAGAACAATAGCGGAAACGAATCGATAGAAAGATGGAAATTGGATTTTTCGATTGAGTAAGAAAAAAGTTAAGCTAAAGGTAACGAATACTGGAAATGAAAAAAGAGAATAACTATTCGGTTTTGAAACCTCTAAAATATAAAAAAGATTTCCTAGAAACGAACCTGCCAATAGCAAAACCAAAAACAAGCAGGAGTAGCCCGTTATTTTAGGCTGATTTATTGTCATAGTCGATCTACCAAGTATATTCTCGGCAACTCAAGGCACAGCACATTCAACAAAAAGAAACCGATACACCTTAAGATATTAGAGTTGTCGATGTTTTGCCTGATGGTATAAAAAAAACCCATTAGCATGGTAGGCAGAAAGGGAGCTAAAAACCTTGGTTTCAAAAAAGGTTCCCATTCGACTGATCCAGACAACCCCGGAGCCGAGTTTATCAGAGGAATGAAGCTCATTCCCATTATAAATGCTAATAAGCATACAATCATCATATTTCTGCTAAAATGGGACTTAGATTCTCTATAGATAACTATAAATAGCAGAGCAAGCAAGAGGTAAGACCAAGGTTGATAATAAGAATGCCCCCAAACAAAACTCGAAAATATCGATCTAAAAAACAAGAAGGTCGCTGAAAGCAAATCTTGAAAAGTCTGCCTATGACTCAAGTTTCTAAAAATCTGTTTTACAATATCAGCATTTGGTAAGATAGCTTTCAAGCTAGTTTCGATTTCACCAATCATAGCCATAAGAATAGGAAGAAGGAAAATTGAAGCAATAAACCCAATCAGTAATGACAAACAAAATTGATACTTTGAAACTAATATTGAGTTCTTTTTACCTAAAATAAAAATCATTGGCAGCAAAATCACAACAGCAAGCCCAAAAAAACCACTGACATCAAGATTTAGTCCTAAGGATACGAGTAAACCGACAAAAACGAAGTTAGGAACCAAACGTTTGCGACTTTTGATACAGTCGTATAAAAAAAGCATCAATAGAATCCCAATAATATAAAGTGGAATATCATTTGTGAGTGTGGATAGCTGTCCGAGGATCGTACCAAATAAACAGGTTAAGACCAAACTACTTGCAAGAACTAATTTACCAAAATACACGGCGATAAATAAAAAAAGAAGTCCAAAGCCACAAATATTAATGACTCTCGCACCCGTTAAGACTTCTTTTGGCGAACTAATATCACCAAAAATACCAATTATTTTTGCATAAATATTATATAGCCACTCTAACTGAGGTTTATTCCTTCCACATGAGCCATCTACAATAGAATGTATACACGCATCCTCAGAATCTGGAGGTTTAACCTGATTCAACCGAAAAAAATCTTCTTCTTTCATCAAAGAAATAATCTGATTCTGTGGTACATCCACATTTATAGTCGAAAAAAACACATCAAGATGAGCTGTCTCATCATGTCCAACAAAAAAAGGAGGCATTAAGGTCGTCAAAACAAGAAAGAAAGTGCAAAGCACAATAATAATTGACGAGACCATTTTCTTTACCGACAACCCTAGCAAGAAAAAGACCAAAACGATCGAATAAAAAACACTCAATTTCCAGTCGTAACGATATAACAGAGTAAAAACATCGAAACCTGATTTGGTCTCTTGACCAGTCATTGGCAACAACCAATGCTCTCCTTGTTTTTGAGCTGCATATATTGCTAAAAAGTTTTTGTTCGGTTGCGAAGCTTCCCAGATAACTCTGAGACTATGCTCTCCAGCTGAAATGGGTCTTTCGAGCTGAAATGAAAAATATTGATTATCTACAATATCTAAGCAAGACCTAAAGGCGGAGGAGTTGTTGCCGTTGACAACAACCTTCAAACGGCACTCATTTGACCTCATATGGGTACCAATTTGAATCGCAATACTAGAAAAATGCTTTCCACTTTTTGAGGGGTTCACCGCCAATAGAGTACTTGAACCGACTTCTTTAGAAACCTTGAATTTATAGTCTCTTACACTTCGGATATCATACGGCTTATAAATACCAGCAATGTAATCGGAAATATAGTTTTGATCATATAACGGCCGTAAACTAGTCTCCCAAGTATTCATCAACGAGAAAGCTATAAGCGATAATCCTAGCAGGAAAGCTGGAAGACTTACGATGTGTATTTTCGATTTTAAAGCCTCAAACACATAAAATTTTCGCAAGATCGGCATGTTTAGACTTTACTCTTAGATTACAGACTCCAAAGACTAGAAGGCAAAGCTCCCTTGATGTCAATGAATAGCTTATCTTCTGACTGAATAAAGAGGTCTTTATCTTGAGAGTATATATTACCGTGTGGAACAGCCAGAAGAATAATTTTACAATTTGATATTACATCTTTAGAAACTAAAGAGACACCGTATTCATCTTTAACCTCTTGAGGATCAGCGAGAGGATCAAAAACCAAGGGTGTTACGCCAAACTCCCTAAGCTCGCTCAATATACTCGGAATCTTAGAGTTTCTGATATCAGGAACGTTCTCCTTAAAAGTAATCCCATAAACCCCTACCGAATCCCCCTTAATATCCATACCATTTTTAAGCATCAATTTAATGACTTTGTTGGCAACAAACTCGCCCATCGAGTCATTAATTCGCCGCCCTGCCAAGATCACATGTGGGTTGTAGCCGATTTCCTCAGCCTTAGAAGTAAGATAGTACGGATCGACTCCTATGCAGTGTCCGCCAACCAAGCCCGGCTTAAAAGGCAAAAAATTCCATTTCGTTGATGCTGCCTTCAGAACATCAGAGGTACGGATTGCTAGTTTATCAAAAATAATAGCTAACTCATTCATTAAAGCTATATTTAGGTCTCTCTGAGTATTTTCAATAACCTTAGCTGCTTCTGCAACTTTGATTGTTGGAGCTCGATGAGTCCCCGCAGTGATGATTTTTCGATAAATACTATCTACTCGCTCAAGTGTTTCTTCATCTTGACCAGAGACTACTTTAACAATTTTATCAATAGTCCTCTCTTTATCGCCCGGATTAATTCGCTCGGGCGAATAGCCGAGTTTAATTTCAGAAAAGAGATTTAGACCTGAAGTTTTCTCTAAAATCGGTCCGCAAAATTCTTCAGTTACACCTGGGTATACTGTTGATTCAAAAACTACCAAATCACCGGCATTGATGGACCTAGCAACTGTTTCCGACGCAGCTGCTAATATGGAGAGGTCGGGCTTCTTCTTATTGTCAATTGGCGTAGGAACCGCGACGATATAAGCAGTAGCAGTTTTTAGACTTTCTTCGTCGGCAGAAAACGAAATCGTCGAAGACTTCAAGTAATCCGACGAGACTTCTTTAGTCGTGTCAATTCCATCCTTAAGTTGATCTATCCTCTCAGTACTTTTATCAAATCCAATAACGGAAAAGTGCTTTGATAGAGCTACGGCTAAAGGTAGCCCGACATATCCTAGTCCGATTACGGCAATAATTTCTGACATAGAAAAACCAACCTATTTAAACATAATTAAAGAGTATGACTCAAAGAATTTGGATTCGCAAGAATCAACTTAAAGAAATATAGTGAGCTGAAGCAAGGCTTTGAAGGGCTACGAAGCGGAGTATTGTTAATTGAATTTTGGTAATGATATACGAAAAGATACCCCAACCACCAAAATTCCAAGCAGGGAGAATTCTTTGGTCCACATCCTAAAGTACAGTATAAAAAAGTGTCTCGAGCTAGCCATTTTTGGAAGACCTGTCCGCAAAATTCTTTTCATAACTTATAAAATTTCACGAAAATTGCTTATTTTTAGTGAGCACTGGTCAATAAATCACCCTTACGTTCAAAAAATCAATCGCCAACAAAATACCCGACCTGGTGGAGCTGATGCTGGGATGGCGCGCTATTACAAGTCACTTAAATATGTCACAAAAGAACTGCCCTACCGGCCTAAATTTTCCGTCATCATTCCAGTTTATCGAGTCAAGCACTCTTTCTTGAAGGAAACAATAAAGAGTGTAGAAACGCAATCTTACGAAAACTGGGAAATTTGTATTGTTGACGATGCTTCAAACGATAATGCCTTAACAGGATTACTTAATGACTTGGTGAACAAGCTAGGGAAAAGTAAATTCCGACTATCGTTTAACAAGATCAATTGTCATATTTCGGAAACTAGTAACTTAGCTGTAGGTATGGCCACAGGCGACTATATTGTCCTGCTGGACCACGATGATCGATTGTTACCCAACGCATTAGCAGAGGCTGCTAGATATATAAATATGAACGACAAACCTGACATTTTATACTCAGACGAATCTCATATTAGTGAAAACGGCGCGATCGAAAATACCTATCACAAACCAGGCTGGTCCCCATTTATGCACCTTTCGGTGCATTATACGACACACCTTTCTGTATTTAGGCTCGATCTTGTAAACAGTATTGGAGGTTTTCGTAAGGGGTTTGAAGGCTCTCAAGACCACGATCTCATGCTTCGCGCAGTCGAAAAGACATCGAAGCCCGTCGTGCACATCCCCTTATGCCTCTACCAATGGCGAGCCCACGCTGGTAGTACTGCCAGATCGTCTCAAGCCAAACCGTATGCTGCTGTAGCCGGAGAGAAAGCCGTTCGGGAGGCATGTGAAAGGCGCGGCAGGCCCGCAGAGGTAACCTTTGAGCCCCAGACCTTACATTACCGAATAAAGTTCAATATTCTAGCTCCCAATGAGCTAGTCTCAATAATCATTCCTAGCAAAGACAGTCTCCACCTCATTAAACCATGCATCGAATCTATCCTTAAGAAAACAAGCTACCCAAATTACGAGATCGTAATTGTTGATCACGATAGCCAAGATAATCAGGTTAAGCGATACTACGAAGACTTGAAAAGTCGGTTAGGCGAAAAACTCAAGTTCGTTCTCTACTCTGAGCATTTTAATTTTGCGAGGATGAACAATTTGGGGGTAAATGCTTCTTCAGGGAAATATGTGCTCCTACTAAATAACGATACAGAAGTAATAGAACCCAACTGGCTTACAGAAATGGTCTCTTTGGCACAATTTCCAGAAGTCGGTGCAGTGGGACCAAAACTGTTATACCCAAACAAACGGATTCAACATGCCGGTATTGTGGGCTACGGCTATCATATTGCAGGCCACTCTGGATTCGATGAGAAGAGAAATACGGACTCTTACTACCAATATCATCAGACTATGCACGAGACTTTGGGTGTAACTGGGGCATGTATATTGATTGACAAAGACAAATATCTCGAGATTGGCGGGCTTGAAGAACTATATCTTCCCAACGGATTTGGGGACGTAGACTTTTGTCTTAGGCTAAGAAAAAAGGGGTACTCTAACATCTACACACCATACGCAGAGCTATACCACAAAGAGTCACCAACTAGAAAAACTTGTTTCGAACTTTTTGAACGGCACTACATTTTACAAAAATGGGGTCAACAACTCCTTAACGATCCTTATTCAAATCCATGTTTAGATAAGACCCCGCATTATAAAGCACACCCGAACTACAAAACCCAACAGCCATCGGGACTATTTTACGACGCGATACTAAACGGCGACTCTAATTGGTCAGATCTGTAGCTCCCCAGGGCAGTTATTATGACTGCCCATATCTTTTTGTGCTGTAACTTTCCATGATCCCACAACACAACGGGGTGATATAAGATCCCTGTCAAAGTTCTGTGGATCAGAAATACACTGAACTTCAAATGACGCAACTGCAGGCTTAATGTCAAGAGTCTTGGTGAGGTCTTTGGTATGAAGCCCAACAGTGACGTCATATTTTCCCGAAGCAAGTTGAAGGTTTTTCAAATAAATCGAAGTCGAGTACATTCCAGATTTAGGGATTGGGTGCCTACCCTGCATGCCGAGAGAATATTGATTGCCACCCAATATTCTAATACCTGTCTTAGCTGTTTGAATAGCGAAACCAACACTGGGAAAATCGGTAGTTTCCCTCAAAATCGCTAGTTTAATTTCGATGATAACGGTCGAAGTTGGGGTGATTGGCTCAATATCGGAAGTAAAGACATTTACGGAGACAATTTTTGCGTTCTGTTCCAGTGGTGTTGGCTCATCAGCAAGCTTAGCTTTACGATTTAGTTCTGCGAGTTCTGCCTTAGACAAGGCAGTTTGTCTTTTTTGCTCCATCAAATCTAGATAAAACAATACCCCTTCGTCAATGGGACCATCAAAGACTTTTTGTCCCGCATTCATAACAATAAGACGAGACGCAATACTTTCAATTGTAGCAAGATCGTGGGATACAATGACAATTGTCGTACCTTTTTTGCGGAGATCATCAAGTTTTTGTAAGCATTTTTTTTGGAAGTTTTGATCCCCAACAGCCAGTATTTCATCTATCAAAATGATATCGGCAGCAGCAACCGTCGAGCACGAGAACCCAAGTCGCATATACATGCCAGAGCTATAGGTCTTTACGGGCTGATCTAGCTCATTGCTCAATTCGGAAAACGATTCAATATGCGGCACAAACCGTTCTATTTCTTGACGGGAATAACCCTGAATACTGAGACTCAGAAAGATATTCTCCCTCCCAGTCAACTCTGGATCAAAACCAGCGCCTAATTCGATCAAAGGAACTAGTGTTCCGCTAACACTAAGGCTACCTGATTCTGGCCTAATAACTCCTGCAAGAATCTTTAGGAGAGTCGACTTACCACTACCATTGTGACCAATAATTCCGATACACTCACCTTCCGCCACCTCCAAGCTAATGTCTTTCAATGCGACTTTTTGTTGAAAGACTGACTGGCGCTTAAACTTCCTTATGAGGAACTCTTTAAGAGTATCAACCTTATAAGTATTAAGTTGATAACTTAACCTGAGATTACTGGCTCGGATAATTGGGCTAGAGTCGGAAGACAAATTTATCCCTCGTCTTGTAATAAGTGAATGAGCCAAAAAGCAATGACAAAGTCATCAGTCCGAAGCAGTATATTGTCGTCGTAGCATTTGGCACTTGGTAATCAAAATATAAAGTCCTAATAGAACCCACAAAATGTGTTAAAGGGTTTAAAGCCACGATATTCGCGATGCTTTCCGGAAGTACCGAAATAGGATAAATTATTGGAGTACCATAGAAGCATAGTTGTAGTATAGGATCAAGAACATGCCCTATGTCTTTAAACAGTACGTTCAATGATGAAATCGCTAGTGTGATACCCCAAATAAATCCAATAAATACAAACAGATAAATTGGAATCAAAAACCAAATCAGGCGAGGCCAATGCCCCATAAAGAAACTAATAGCAAAAAAAGCAATCAACGATAAAACGAAGTGAACGGTAACGGAGGCCACAGAGGCAGTTGGGAAGATTGCCACAGGAACCTTTACCTTTTTGATAAGGCCGCCATTGGCGATTATCGCATTTGCCCCTTGTGTGAGTGATTGACTAAATAGATTCCATAGCACAATGCCGCATAGGAGGAAAATCGGATAGTTTTCAATTTTAAACCTAACCAGGAAGCTGAAAACAGCAGTCAATACCATCATCTGTAAAAGTGGATTTAACATACTCCACAAATACCCAAATAAAGACCCCCGGTATCTAAGCCTTAAATCTTTTGAAATTAGTAAAAAAAGTAAGTCGAAACGAATCCTAGCTAATTTTAGCCTCTGTTTATCTATCAATGAGCCTCCACCAGGGATAGGAGTTTGGGAAAAGCGTGAAAATCGGTCTTTCGCTAAACCGACTGATATTTTTTGGTACCAGAAAATGCCAAGAGAGCGCATCACCCCATTTTCTATAAATGTAGCCTACTTCACCCCAATGAGGCTTAGGATCCCTAGTCTGAGTCTCAAAATGGGTCATGACCACATCTGTTGCTACCGCAATGTGAAGACCATTTTGCTGAAACTTTAGACAAAGATCTATATCTTGATAGCAATTGGGGAGGTTTTCATCAAACCCTCCTACAGATATATAATGATCTTTTTTAATTAGCATCACTGCCCCAGTAACTGCCGGAACAATCTTGGAATTCGAATACCAAGGGTCTGTGCGATCTAATCTCAATCCTTTATAAGGGTGCGCACCCACAGTTTTAATCCCTGGGTTGGCATACAGATGTTGGATTCTTTTGTCAGGATACTGCAGAGTGCACCCAGTACAAGCGATATCGTTTCTACCTTCTGCCGTGTCAATTAGCCTCAAAACACTATCTGGTTCATGCAAGCAAATGTCATTATTCAAAAGAAGTACGTAGTCTGTGTCTGCATCCGCATAGTTTTTAATGGCGAGATTATTTATGCGAGAAAAATTAAAAGGCTCTGAATTTCTAGTTTTCAATAATTGAATGCTGGGGGACGGTTCACAATCGAGGGACTTTAGCCATCGAGACGTTTCGTCCTCTGATGAATTATTATCGACCAAACACACAACCATGCGATGATGGGCAAGGCTCTGTCGCAACAGTGAATTAAGGCAACTATTGGTTAGCTCCGCCTTGTCCTTAAATGGAATCACGACAAAAATTTTCTTCGACTTGATCCTATTGTTTTTTCTAATAGGTAAATTGGGAAGCAAATCAGCCATAAAGGCTGGACTAGACCTCAATTGCCATGACCTCCTGCCAGTTAGCATCAGGTCCCTTAGTACGATTAATTTAAATAGTATTTTGTTCAATAGTTTCAATATTTAATCTCAAAATTCATAGATATTTATTTACCATGTTGCCAAATCTCAATGAGCAAGATATAAACGCTCTTCACGCACCCGTAGCTCAGCTGGATAGAGCATCTGACTACGAATCAGAAGGTCGGGCGTTCGAATCGCTCCGGGTGCGCCATTAAAATCTCATAGAGTCTTCCAACACCCCTAAATTACCCAGCCATAAAATCCCATTCCCTTAAAACTCTCTTCTATAATCTCAAGCAAATCTATATCATGATAACAAAATAAGAAAATCTAATTCTATTAGAAGGCGGCGTATGAATAGAAAAGGAATCATCCTCGCCGGAGGATCAGGAACTAGACTACACCCTTTGACACTGGGCACCAGTAAACAGTTGCTGCCAGTTTACGACAAACCCATGATCTATTACCCTTTATCAATTCTCATGTTAGCAGACATGAGGGAGATCATGATTATTACAACGCCTGAAGATGAAGCAAGCTTTCGAAGAGTCTTAGGTGATGGCAGACAATGGGGTATAAAAATTAGTTATGCCGTACAACCCAGACCTGAGGGTCTAGCACAAGCCTTCATCATTGCCGAAAGATTCATTGGCAACGATCACTGTAGCCTCGTGTTAGGAGATAACATATTTTTCGGTCATAACATGGTTGATTATCTTAAGAATGCAAACAGTCAATCCACCGGAGCCACAGTTTTTGGGTATTATGTCAAAGACCCAGAACGTTACGGCGTGGTTGAATTTGATAACAATGGAGCCGCTATTAGTCTCGAGGAAAAACCTCAATCTCCGAAGTCAAATTATGCCGTCACGGGATTATATTTCTATGATAACGACGTGATCGAAATTGCTAAAAACCTCAAACCCTCGCCGCGAGGCGAACTGGAGATCACTGACGTCAACATTTCTTACTTGAACGCAGGGAAACTAGATGTCGAAGTCTTGGGCCGTGGTATGGCTTGGTTAGATACCGGCACTCATCAATCTTTACTCGATGCCCAAAACTTCGCCGCTGCAATCGAAAACCGTCAAGGCCTTAAAATAGCCTGCCTCGAAGAAATAGCTTGGCGAAAAAAGTACATTTCTACTGAACAACTTATGACACAAGCTGATAAACTTTTAAAAAGTGGTTATGGCGCATACCTAAAGGCCTTAGTCGAACGCCATAGCCTGCTATAACGCTAAAACCAAAGATAGGGGTCGCTTTTTGACTATACATTCTTCTCTTCCCAATCAGCAAGGGTCTGCAAAAGAGTCGAAAAAAGCTGGCAAGATTCTTGTTGGCTCTGGTGTGGTTCTGTATATCACGCGTCCGGATGAAACAAAAAACTGTAATTTTTGGATCGGCGCGTTCGAAAAGGGCTCCTCTTCAATTAACGATATCTACTCATGTAAATCGATCAAAGAGGTTTACGCACACATGGTCGAGAAAGGAATAGTAGAAACCCAGCCACTTCTTATAGCAAATA
The DNA here is from genome assembly GCA_013215145.1 of Pseudobacteriovorax sp. GTDB lineage: Bacteria > Bdellovibrionota_B > Oligoflexia > Oligoflexales > Oligoflexaceae > DT-89. Next base: position 102,845 of record JABSRP010000021.1, on the reverse strand, counting down.
CAGAAATCGTCCCGCCAGAGACATACTACTTCGTCCCAAAACCGATGCTGCTAAAAGAGCCTAATACCGCGATATCACACATAATAAACTCTATTAACGCGATGAAGCCCGAACGTGCTGGCATATATTTTTCACCGTCGCTTCTTTCCAAAAACAAAGCTCTTTCTATCCTTAAGCATACAGTTCTCCAGTTGGCACAAACTCAAACGAAGGAATTCTATCTTTATGCCGGTGAACATGGCATTAACCCCATTCTAAACATAGCTCTTGATATTAAAAAACAGCTTGAAGCATCGTCCGATGTCCTGGTTTTCCATTGAATTACGGGTAGATATCTCATTTCCACTCTTCATTCGAGCGAATGAAAACCAGTTTTAGAACCAGCACCGTTTTAATACGTACCCAACACGCCTTCTGTATATTTTTTAAGCAACACGTCTTAACAAATGAATACGAAAAGACCCCGAGAATAGCCGGTCAACGCCACAAACTTAGGAAGGTCCCACAATGTGGATAACTTGTGGATAACTTGTGGATAAGCTCAATACCTCAAAAGCAAGCTGCCTGACTATCGAAGGCGTTGCTTAGATGATTATTTTTTGCACAGTTTAACTAGGCTCTCGACACGACTCTTTTCTCACAACGACATCCGAGATTTCCCTTCAGACCCATGGAACTTACCTAGCTCATGATGCCTATTTTTTCATCAGATTAACGAAGCACATTGGAGAGGTTCCCAGGACCGAATTAGAAATTATCTCTTCGACACTACTGATCAAAAAATAGGCAAATACATAGAGTCGCTATTAAGGAGGAGAGTACAAGCATCGACACAGACGGTGACCTTTTTAGGCACAAAGAGGCTCATCACTCGCGGTTCGATCACTCACACTTTTCTTTCTTCGCTGCAGCAATAGCCAACCTATAAACAGATTTTGTTCATTTGTTGATCACATAAAGACAACAATGGAAGTAGACTAATTTGCCCAATCCAGTGATAAGATGTTTAAAAGACAAAGGAGCACCTATGAGAATTTTCTTTCTCTTTGGGTTTTTTTTATTGGTCAATACTAATTGTTCCCAACCAACTGGCAGTAAGACTTCACATAACATCGCAGCGACGTTTCGATTACCTGATCAAACCAACATTGAGAAAATAAGTTTTGGAGACTATTCTGTACGAGTTTTAGAAGACAGCATTTCCGTGAGCCTATCTTGGGACGAAGGAACAAGTACGAGTCATTCAAGCACAGATCCGAACTTTACCTGTAGTTATAGCTTTCCAGATACCTCAGATTTTAATAAGCAGGATCTTCAAAATTTATAAATGTGGTTTTAGATGTAGGTAAGATACCGAGATCCTTCGCTCTGCTCAGGATTTCTTGTGGCGGAGAGAGGGGGATTCGAACCCCCGGACCAGTTACCCAGTCTCTTCCTTAGCAAGGAAGTGCATTAGGCCACTCTGCCATCTCTCCTTGGAACACAAATTGGCGGAGGGAGAGGGATTCGAACCCTCGGTGAGTTTCCCCACAACGGTTTTCAAGACCGCCGCCTTCGACCGCTCGGCCATCCCTCCGGAACCCTTTAACATTCGTAAAAAGGGTAGGCCAATGGTTATATCACCGAGATCGATGGATGCAATCTTTTTTTGGTCAGAGTGAAAAATAAAAAGGCCCTAAGGACATAGGGCCATTATTGCAATGTAGTATCGTTAAGACATGGTTCTTAGCTTTTGAATCCGAACCTCTAGAGGCGGATGGGTGCTTAGCAAAGATAGGAATTTCGACTTCTTAGACGATATTTTAAGTGACGCTACCGAAGGGCTAGCTTCGCTATTGAGTTCAATGCCTTGCCGTAATTTCTGGAGAGCGGCTTCCATTTTACTGCGCCCAGCCAACCGAGCTCCGCCTGCATCAGCTCTAAACTCTCTTTGCCTTGAGAACCAAGCTACGATCATAGAGCCGAGGATTCCAAATAGGATTTCAAAAAGAATGACCACCGCCATATGAGCAAACCATCCAAGCCCTTGGCCCTCTTCATCATCGCCACGAAGTGCTTGGCTGATAGCAAACGCTACGATTCGAGCAAAGAACATCACAAACGCATTCACCACACCTTGGATTAACGTCATTGTCACCATATCGCCATTGGCAATATGGGCCACCTCGTGTCCTAAAACCCCCTCTACCTCATCGCGGGTCATGTGCTGCAACAAGCCTTCTGATACAGCTACTAGGGAATTATTTCGGCTAGGTCCCGTGGCAAAGGCGTTTAACTCTTGACCTGGATAAATGCCGACTTCCGGCATCTTCGAAAGACCCGCCGACTTAGCGAGGTGATGAACCGTCCGGACCAAATCTCCGTATTGACCGCCAGTATTGGGGTCGATGATTTTGACGCCCATGGTCCACTTTACGAGCTTTTTGGACAACAAGAGGGAAATGAAGGCTCCTCCCATACCCCAAATAAAGCAGAAAACCATGAGAGATTCATAGTTTAACGTCCCGCCGCTCATGTAATAAGGATCAATCCCCAAGGCTCGGAATATAATACTAGAAACAATTGAAATCGTTACGATAATGGCAATATTTACCGCCGCAAATACTGCAAACCTCTTAAACATTGTCAGAACTCCTTGTTGTCTAAAGAACGACAAAATGACCTATCAAATATAAATCCGTATCCCATTCTGTCAAATGTCAAATGAAGAAGTTTTAAGATTGAGTAAGGTTTAGCGCACCATTTTGCGGCGCGGATTACGGGCGATTTGCTCGTTGGGAATCACTGGCTTGGGTAGGTTTAAACTAATCGCCATGTTTTGAAGGATCCGAACCTTCTCCTCATGACCGCCCTCAGCGGGTAGCCATGCTGTGCTTAGGCCGTTCTTATCGAGAGACTTCAATGCTTCAACGCTATTGTGAAGAGTGATGTCTACCATATTAAAAGCCACTTTTTTGAGCCTCACTGACAATTTGTTCCGATACACTGTATCGCCGATATAAAACGAATCCCACTCTGTGGTTATGATACCTGACCTGCGATCCACTATATTGAGGTTATAGTTTTCGAGTAGGATATCCAACATTGAGTTCCAAACACTCGGAAAAGGCTGATGGAAACGATAAGTATTCCCGTCTAAAGCTACAATCGCGGCGGTGGGTTTCTGCTTGCCTTGCTTAGACTGGGAAAATTTCGCTGAATTCCCTCCTGGTCGACTGCTCGTTTTTGAATACTTTCGAAAAATATCAGTGGAGCAAGAACTAGTGAGAAAACACAAAAGAACAAGCAAGGTTATGCGGCCTAAACCCATGGAAACCTCCTAGAATGGATTCGGGCAGAGATCGATCCTCTGCCTATAATTTGTCCTAGGTTATTTTACTAACCCAGTAGATCCTTAACAACATCCCGTTCGGCAAGTAGCTCATCACGAGTACCCGCAATCTTCCCTTTCATGTACTCGGATATCTCAAGATCCTTAACAATTTCATAAGTACCGTCGCCGTTGGACGAAATCGGGAAAGAAAACATCAAACCGCTTGGGACATCGTAGCAGCTACCATCACTTGGCACGGCTGCTGAGAAGTACTGTCCCTCAGGCGTTTTGTTATAGAATGCCTTGACGTGATCGATACAAGCAGAGGCAGCAGAGGCTGCCGAAGATTTGCCACGAGCCGCGATAATTGCAGCGCCGCGTTTTTGAACAGTCGTGAAAAATTCACCTTCCAGGTAGTTTCGATCGGAAATACTGTCTAGTAGAGGCTTTCCTGAAATGTTTGCCACCTCAAAATTTGGCACCATAGTTGAAGAGTGGTTTCCAAAAATCGGCAAGTGAGACACACTTCCGACACCAACCCCTGCTTTTTTGGCTAGTTGAGCCTTTGCTCTATTTTCGTCCAGCATGGTCATGGCTGAAAAACGGGTCGCTGGAACTTCGCGACAATTGTGTTGTGCGATAAGTGCATTGGTATTGCATGGGTTTCCAACTACGACACAACGAACATCCGAAGCCCCTTTGGCCAGAGCTTTGCCCTGCGCGACGAAAATAGGCCCGTTTTCCTTGATGAGATCGTTTCTTTCCATTCCAGGTCCACGGGGCTTCGAGCCGACAAGTAGGGCCCAATTTACGCCATCAAATCCCGTTTCTGGACTGTCAAAAATATCTACCCCTGCTAGAGTCGGAAATGCACAATCATCTAACTCCATGGCTGTTCCTTCTGCAGCTTTAACAGCCTGAGGCAATTCAACGAGGTTCAAGTGTACAGGTGTATCTGGCCCAAATAGTTCGCCTGAAGCAATGCGAAATAAAAGGGAATACCCAATTTGGCCTGCGGCTCCAGTGACAGCTACTTTTATCGGTTGACTCATTGATTTGTACTCCTTTGCCATGGTTAGTTACGACCCTATGTTTACCTTTTTAACTGTCGCAAGCAAACCTTATTCCTCATCTTTCACAAGCGATATTTGCATACGTCGCCAAACGCTCCTTCGGGCTCCCAGTTTGTAGTAGTCGCTACGTGGGTCATAGCTGGACAGCTCGGACCAATGAACATTTTTTCCATTTCGCATAAAGTGAAGGACTTCCACCTGTTTTTTCGATTTCAGCAGCGCACGACAACTTGCGCAACCGTATACAGTCTTAGTTTCCGCATCAAACGACACAGTAGTCTCTCGAAAGGTGCGTGGTGAATAGGGTTTGGAACAAAAAAAGCAGCCTGTAACTGGACATAGAGGACCCTTAAGCGGCTTTAAAAGAGTTCCCAGTTCTTTAGTTCCATCCACCTCCTTTTCAAAATCATCGATGCAGCCATTTATTTTCATTTCAATCTCTAAAAGCATGGGTTCCATTGCCCGAACGATTTCTTCTCTTGCGGAGAGCGGAGGCAGTCGATTCACAGCTGTAAGAAAGGTTTCCATCAGGTCTATTGCATTTTGATAGCTTGTCAGTGTTTCATCTCGCTTGATGTAAGGGACTAGATTGTTCAAGTGATTCAATCGCAATACCAATCGGTCTGCTCGCGCCACACTTTGGGAGTACAACCGCCTGTAGCAAATGAGACTCATCGTTTTTTTTCCAGAAACAAAAAAATACCATGCTGATCCTAAGAAAATCGCACATATGACAAAAATAATCACATCGAGCAAAGCACATCCCTCCAGGCCCTAAGTATACCACGATGACCTGTTTTTTCTGGAAAACTTAAGCCTTCAGCACCTATGTCCGACAAACGGATAGGAGGAGTGCCATGAGTTTTGATACCCAGAGAGAAAATTTTAACGTTATCCTCGAATCCTACTTGAGCTACGTAGCCCTTTACAAACTGGTAAATAACGGCTCAATCGAGGGAGTAACACCATTTGACAAATTTTATTGGCGGTTCACATTCTTCGTGAAATACCAAAACCCGGAAAGGATTTCAGCATTGGGCTACTAACAGATTTGCATTTGTTAACGCCCAAAAACTAAAATTCTTTAGGAATGGTTAAGTTCGGTTGCTTCTGTAAGTCATGCCTTGACCTTAGGTTGAAGCCTAGCTTATAAGGTAGGAGTCAAGAACGATCTTTTTGACGGATATTTGGCGCCGAACTATGTTAAGTCAACCGAAAGCAATTAATTTGACATCCACTGAAGATGGGATCCACTTGGGTGGTTCGATATTATGGTTGGATTCAAACACGACTAAGGATTTATCCTTCCTATCAGCGCCTCACCTTGAAATCAGGTCGCTTCCGACCCAAATCCTAGCCTCCGAAGAAACTCTAAAAATTTTGAATGCTCTCAACCGAAAGGCTAAGGGGTTACTCTGTCGGTTCAACCAGAAGTTTTCCATTGGAAGGCTACACCTTGAGTTACTGCCAAGTGGCGTAGGGCTTGAAGGTAGCACCCTCTACATCGAGTCAGACAGTCAAAAAATCTCTTACGCATCAGAGATTCAAGTTGATCGGATGGATGTTTCCCGTCAACTTCAGGTTCGCAAAAGCGATCATTTGATATTGGGGGCCAACGCTCCCTACAAAGCGGGACTACCAGTCGGACAAAGAAAGAAACTCGTCACTTCTTTGAAAGAGAAACTAGAGTCCCTTTCTAGCGAAAAGCTTTTCGTTTTTTGCGAAGTCAACCCAACGGCCCAAGAAGTGATTGCCATACTAAATCAATCGGGCATGGTACCAAAGGTCGATACTACGATAAAAAAAATCAGTGACATATATGGTAGCTACGGAATCGACGTCACATCGCGCAAACATCCAACTCAACTCAATCAAGGCGTGTCCATCTTACCGCTTGCTAAAATGAAAAAGTTCTTAGGTAAAAACCCATCTCTTGAGAGTCGTGTATTGGCCGTTGCAAGTCATCCAAACGATTACAATGACCTGATTCATCGCTGGGGAGACCGCCTAAACATATTTTATCTTCCCTCTCATTCCTACGGAATCGAGTTAAAGGACTACGTTCAACAGGTAGCGCCCAATTATCTTTATCTATTCGGACCTTATGCTAAAGAGTATGCGGAGCAGTTTTCCAGCCTTGCTCCGTATGTGGAGCCGATCTTTCCCAAACACCTTAGACCCTTGCTATAACAAAACGCCCTCAAATTGCTCTATTGTCAAATGTCTAGACAGATCAAAGAATCATAATTATCAGTATTATTCAGCACTTAATATCGGGCCACGGGTTGCATTGTCTCATTTGTGGACACTGACCTCATGCGGAGTTGAATACATGCGTAAGCCCGATAAAACCTACGAAAATGCCTTGGTGAAAGACTACCAAAACACCAAGTTTCTGAATCCACTTTGGCAGGTGATATATCATGAAGGGATTCGTGGAAACCATATTCTCTTCAAAAACAATCCCGGACGAACCGCGGCAAGCCGTCTCACGTTAAGCCAAAGCGGAAAAGGGGCTTTCCTAAACAAAGTTGAAGAGGCAGCATCGAAGTTTTGGACCTGCTCAACAATTCTAGAATTGCAGAATCACATTTCGAGTCAGGATTCTCGAACACAAAGAGAGCTATTCAGGGTATATCTGACTATTTTGGACTCGTTCACAGCAGAGCACCGAAAAAGCTTAAACTAGCCTCAGCTCTTTCGCGCTACCAAAAATGGTATTATGTAGGAAAACCGTTTTTGGGAGATAGACTTGTTACCCTTTTACCATAAGCTATTTTTCGTCCTTAAAAAAGCAACCCCACAACTAGGAAAACACCGATACATAGCAGAATTTTTGTCTTGCATCGTTGCAGCCACATCTATTTTCCTTTTTGTCTCATTGTTTTCCTACTCCCCAAAAGATCCATCTTCAATTAGCTTTAGGTTTCCGGCCAGTTCTATAGAGAATTTAGGCGGCATTGTCGGATCCTATATAGCTGGTTACCTTGTCTATACTCTCGGAATCGCCGCCTTTGCTGTCCCGATCGCTTTGCTTGGCTACACCAAACAACTCTGGAAGAAAAACACTCTTGGAATCAGCATATCTCAGACTTTAGGTTGGACTGCTCTAACGATGTCAGTATCAATGAGCCTCTCTAGCATCTGGCATCATATCACCCTATATTCGGTCCCTGTGCTAGCCGGGGGGTGGATTGGCGAAGAGGCTTATCTGCAATTAACTCACTTGCTTGGCTACTTTGGCTGTATTCTGGTTATTATTCTCGGATACTTATCCAGCATATTGTTGATAGTTAAGAAAAGCTTTACTTCGATTTTCGATTTTAAATTCCCCCGCCGAGAAAAAACACAAGAACCGCCAACTCCACAAAAAGTTGGAGCAGACATGATTCCCGAGGTTAAGTGGACCGACAAAGAGGTTGACCGCGAGACAAAAATAGAAACCGCGATACCAAAAGGTCCTCCCCCCGTAGTCTCCAATTTAGAGATGGAAGGCGAATATACGCCACCTCCTTCAGATATTTTTAGGACCACCGCAATATCAGAAAAGATGACCGAATCACAGCGACGAGAATTTCAAAATACAGCGCAGAAACTCACTGAAGCTTTTTTAGAGTTCAATATTCAAGGCCAAGTGATCGCCATCCAGCCGGGCCCAGTAGTAGCCGTCTATGAGTTTCAGCCTGAGGCAGGAATCAAGCTTTCAAAGATGACAGGGCTGATTGATGACATCGCATTGGCCCTTAAAGTCGACTCCATCTTCATCCATCCCGTTTCGGGCAAACGAGCCTTAGGTGTTCAGGTACCAAATCGCAGCAGAGAAACTGTATTCTTGGGAGATATAGTTGCCGGAGAAAGCTTTCGCAACGCAACATCTCCCTTAACTTTTGCCATGGGAAAAGATCTAAGCGGTGACCCTATCAGCGAAGACTTGGCAAAAATGCCCCACCTATTGGTTGCTGGTCAGACAGGTTCAGGAAAATCTGTTGCGATAAACTCCTTGCTATGCAGCATCATTTTAAAAGCTAAACCCCAGGATGTTAAAATGGTTTTGGTCGATCCCAAGATCCTGGAGCTCAAGATTTATGAAGGGATTCCACACCTTCTTATGCCTGTCATTACTGAAGCCGAGAAGGCCTCTTTAGCATTAAAATGGGCTTGTTTTGAAATGGATCGGCGCTACAAACTCATGGAGCAGGCCAAGGTTCGTCATATTTCTGGATTCAATGATTACTGGGAATCCGCAAATGAAGATGAAAAAAAGAACTTCCAAACGATGTGCGAACAAGAAATCGAGTCTAAACTGCCTTATATAGTGGTCGTAATTGATGAATTGGCCGATTTAATGCTAACGGCACCGAAAGACGTGGAATCTTCAATACAAAGACTAGCCCAAAAAGCTCGTGCCAGCGGCATTCATCTTGTCCTAGCAACTCAACGACCCTCAGTAGATGTGATTACAGGTGTCATAAAAGCAAACCTGCCGTGTAGAGTTTCGTTTAAAGTTTTCTCTAGAGGCGATAGTCGAACGATCTTAGATAGTATTGGAGCAGAGAGACTGTTAGGGAAAGGCGATATGCTTTTTCTAAAGCCTGGTAGTAGTCGACTGCAACGCATGCAGGGAGCATTCCTGGAAGACAAAGAGGTCTTAGATATGGTTAACGCCATTAAATCTCATGACGGTGCTCATTATAACGAAACTGCAATTTCTTGGATTGAGGAAGAGTTCGCAAAATCCTCCGGACAGCAAGATTCCGAGGAATCTGTCTTGGACGATGATCCTAAGTGGGATTTAGCATTGGCCATCGCTCAAAAACAAGGTGCGGTTAGTGCCTCGTATCTACAAAGATCTCTCAAGATAGGCTACAACAGAGCAGCAAGAATTGTGGAAACAATGGAATCCCAGGGTCTTGTTGGAAAAGCCGATGGATCGAAACCTAGAAAATGGCTAGGCCCAACTTAATCGATCTGATCGGTCATCGATTCTGCCATGGCCTCAAGGGAAAAATATTGTCTTGCTGTAAGGCTTCGTCGTTGGCGGTCCTCAGGAGTTTCAGACATGGACTCTAGCAAAAGATCGCAAAGCCTCTGAGCCGCCGAATCCTTAGTCAATTCTGCATAAGTTCCACCTGCCCCTTGAAATAGGAGACAATCTTCCAACGAACCTACACCTGAGACAAAAATAGGGCAGCCACAAAGCAGAAATTCCTCAGCCACCCTACAAATAACCTCGGACCCCAAACTAGAAATGACCCCAACATCAGACTGAGACAATAGTCCTTCAATGTTATCGATCCGTTTCGTTATCAGTTCCCAGTCTTGTCCTTTTACAAGGGTGAAGTCATCAGCGGAGGACATAATATCGTCTGGACCGAGGTTAGCAGGCTCCCCAATGACTTTTAACAGGGGTCGCGGGTAATTGGTCGGCCAAATCTGTAGCAGTTTAGCAAAGATCTCAAAAAAATCTCTATGGCCTTTGATCGGATCAAGTCGCCCTAAAATTGTGATCCAAGGGCGTTTTTTTGAAATTGAGCTTGTGATAGCACGGTATTTCTCAGCTTTACGTCCAAGAAAAACCCTAATGAGAGGCTTGGTGCACACGACAGGCCTTATTGTGGGTAGTAGATAGGAGTCAACGTGCCAGTGAAAAGGACTATTTAGGCTTTTGTCAGCCACGTAGTCTCTTTGCTCCCCTCGAAATCGAATAATTTTGCACCGAGGAAGAAACATAGCTAACGACGTTTCGGGCCCTCCAAAAACAAAAACTACAGTAGGCTTGTGGCTCCTGTATATGCTTAAAAAAGCCCTCAACTGCCAGAGGGAAAAGCTTTCAAAGGGCAAACACTTAACACCTTCTATGGCTTGTGAGCGTTTGTCAGCGGGCTTACCTTTTAAAGACGAAAAGAGAATCTCCCATCCGACAAGTTTCAAGCTTTCGGCTAGAGCGAGAGAATACTCTGTAACCGCCGAATTCCATCGATTTGAAACGATAATCCAGGCTTTTTTTTTCATTGACGCTCGCGCAATTCTTTCAGCTTAGCAAACTTTATAAAGGCATAATGACTACTGATCAATGCGTAGCAATAGCCAGGATATCCATCTAAAAAACCCAGTCTCAGAATATATCTAATGATAAATTCGAACCAAGGCCTCAAAACCAAATGTAATAATGGTATACGCCTATTTTTCTCAAGGTGATTTTGAGCGATTTGGCTGGTGTAGCGATTAAATCTAAGAAAATAGTCTGTTAAGTCCTTGTATGAATAATGTATAAGATGGATGTTTGCTCGGATTTTTCCAGGGTTTGATGGGACGGCAAAGCGCTCATGAATCGGATTTTCAAAGCGTCCAACCCCACTTTTGAAAAGCCTCACCGGAGCATCTTTAGTCTTACCAAAACCAAGAGTTTTCCCCATGAATGACAGCTTTCTACATATCCGGAAGGCTTCACTTGTGGTCTCTTTAGGAGTCAAATCGGCAACGGAATCAACTCCTACTAACTCCTCGTCAGCATCCATCGACAGGACCCAGTTACCATGAGCTTGCTCTAGGGCATAGTTTTTCTGCTCAGCAAAATTCGTAAACTTACGGGTAAATACCCTACAACCAAAAGATTTCGCTATGGCAACGGTTTTATCGTTGCTACCGGAGTCGACCACCACGATGTCACAGCCTTCGGGTAAGCTTTTTAAACAGCGTTCAATGTTCTGCTCTTCATCTTTGGTGATGATAATAACCGATAGATCACTGTTTGATCGACTCAAAAGTATTCCTTAGAATGGCGCGGTAGTTGCCGTCCAAAAGTCATGACTATCGTTATCTTTGATCATGACCGGAAAGCCAGCCATGGAACCCAAGTCCCTTTTATACTTGGACAGCACAATCATGCTCGACGTTCTGCCGCGTTTAACGACTCGCCCCTGGGCTACAATGTAGTTGTATTGATTTTTTATTTCAACATAATCGCCAACACTACCAAGTGCTGGTTTCACAGTGCAGTAGCGTTTGGCTGAGCGCTTTTTCTTCGCAACTTCAGCTTGTTTGCTCTGTTTGATTTTTTTGCAGGCTTGAATTTGAGAGGCTTCTGCCTGAAACGACCAGATACCAGCGAAAGATATAGAAATCACAAAGAAAATAGAACGAAACATCGAAAACTCCACAACAACAGCAACAACAACAGAATAAGGGAACAGGAACCACGCCCTCCCAATGCAAAACTATAGCCAATATTAATATCCTTAATTCTAGTATCTTACAGAAGTAAGGCTGATTTCAAACAGTACTATTTTCGCCTCGCTGTATATTTTTTGTACAGCAGCAACTACAGGATTGAGTTTTTTTGCCATCCAGGGCAGAGTCCTTCCCAAGACTTTCAACATGAGGATCCTTCGATGAATCAAAGCGAACTCAAAAAAACTAGTATACACGCAACCCATTTAGCTCTCGGCGCGAAGATGATTCCTTTTGGCGACTGGGACATGCCCATTCAATACGAAGGCGTTCTTAAAGAGCATCAGGCTGTTCGTAACCATTCTGGTATTTTCGATGTCTCTCATATGGGAGAAATACTAATACAGGGCAGCGAAGCGACCGCTTTTCTGCAACATTTAACCATCAACGACGTCTCTAAACTGGAAGCAGGAAATGGTCAGTATACCGCCATGCTTAACGAAAGAGGCGGCTTTGTTGACGATTTGATCCTTTATAGGTTGCAAGACAAAAAGTATTTGCTTTGTGTTAATGCGTCAAACGATAAGAAAGACTACGATTGGCTAGTAAAGAACTCTAGTCGTTTCGAGGTAGATATCGAACACGCCTCGGATCAATTCGGACAGATTGCTGTTCAAGGACCGGAGTCTCAAGCAGCGTTGGCAGCTATTTTAGACAGAGACAATATACAAAAACTCGAAAAACTGAGTTATATGGACATAGCTGAGTTTGAGTTTCTAGGAAAAACAAGCTTAATAGCTCGAACAGGATACACAGGTGAGCTCGGCTATGAACTCTATCTTCCCGAAGATATTGCAGAAAAAACGTTTGCCAGGCTCGCAGAAGTCTCGAAGCCCATCGGTTTGGGAGCTAGGGATACGTTGAGACTGGAAGCTTGCTACTTACTTTATGGAAACGACATGAACGAAGGGGTCAGTCCGATAGAGGCAGGAATCGGCTGGGCTACTAAAGTGGAAAGCAAAGATTTTATCGGAAAGAGTGTAGTGTTATCGCACAAAGAAAAAGACCGTCCTCGCAAACAGCTCATAGCTTTCACTATGGAGGATAAGGGTATCGCGCGTAACGAAATGACTGTTTACTTAAAGGATAGAAAAATCGGTGCCGTAACAAGCGGCGGTTTTCTTCCTACTCTAGAAGTCGCAGGGGGGCTCGCGTTGGTAGATCGAGGCGCCGTTAAAATTGGTGATACAGTGGAGATAGATATAAGGGGCAAAAGAAAACTTGCGAAAGTGGCCAGAAAGCCCCTATATTCAGCGAAGGTAAAGTAACGGAGGCAGCCAACATCCATTACAAGCAACATCTATAGAAAGGAAAATCGATGCCATATCCAAGCGACCTAAAATATACAAAAGATCATGAATGGCTACGAATTGATGGAGATACGGCAATTATCGGTATCACCGATTATGCTTTGGAGCAATTGGGCGACGTCGTACACGTCGAGCTGCCCAGCGAGGGAGAAGAGTTTGAAGCTGGTTCGACATTTGGAACGATCGAATCAACAAAAACCGTTTCCGATCTATATATGCCGGCTACTGGAAAAATTTCAGCAGTCAATAGTGATATTGAAGATCAGCTAGAGACTTTGGCTGAAAGCCCTTACGACAAGGGTTGGCTAGTAAAAATCTCGATCAGCTCCCTTGGCGATGACCTTATTTCTGCTGAAGAATACGAAACATTTATCTCTGAAGACGAATAAGGCTTAAACAAAATACGGGTAGACTGATCAAACCAAGTATTATTAGATAGTTAGAAAAAAGCGCTAAAATTCAATAGATTGCTTTTTAGCGCTTTTTTGTTTAGATTACGGGCCTTATCACGTAACGATTTTTGGGGGCCCTATGAAGAGTACTTGGCAATCAGCTAACTATTTTAAAAAGTTTTCAGATAGGCATATCGGCCCTGACCAGAAAGAAATCAACAAAATGCTTTCTGCCTTGGGTTTTGATAATCTTGAGCAGCTCATCAATATCGCAATCCCTGAACAAATCAAAAATACTAGTCCAATGGATATTCCTGAAGCAGTAAGCGAAGATGCTGCCCTAAACGAACTTCGTAAGATCATGGGCCAGAATCAGGTCTTCCGCTCTCTTATTGGAATGGGCTACTCTGACTGTAATACTCCGGCTCCCATAAAACGAAATATACTCGAAAATCCCGCATGGTATACCCAGTATACGCCCTATCAGGCAGAAATCGCCCAGGGTCGACTCGAAGCGCTTCTCAATTTTCAAACCATGGTTGGTAACTTATCCGGACTACCGATAGCCAATGCTTCATTGTTAGATGAAGGTACGGCCGCAGCCGAAGCTATGAACCTTTCTTTCAATCAAGCAAAGAAAGATGCTTCCAACCTATTTTTTGTTGCCGAAAACTGTCATCCACAAACCATTGAGGTCGTCAAAACTCGGGCCGCTGGATTGGGAATCAAGGTTGTGGTTGGAAAACCTGACAAGTTTTCTTTCGAGGAAAAACCAGTTGGAGTACTCCTCCAGTACCCAGCAACCGATGGACAGGTTAATCCCTATTCCGAAACCATCGCCAAAGCAAAAAAGCAAGGCGTTCTTGTAACCATGGCAACTGACCTATTGGCCTTGTGTTCACTTAAATCTCCTGGCGAATTGGGAGCGGATATCGCAGTAGGTAACTCTCAAAGATTTGGAGTCCCGCTAGGATATGGTGGCCCCCATGCAGGCTTTTTCGCAACTAAGCAAGACCTTATGCGCAAAATCCCTGGCAGGATCGTTGGGATTTCTAAAGATAGCCACGGGAATCCGGCTCTTCGGCTTGCGCTTCAGACTCGAGAGCAACACATTAGAAGGGACAAGGCCACAAGTAATATCTGTACAGCACAAGTCCTCTTAGCCATCATGTCGTCCATGTATGCTGTTTATCACGGCCCCAAGGGTCTTCGCCAGGTATCTGAGTCTGTGAATGCCGCAGCAAAGCTTTTTGCTGCTGGCTTGAAAGCTAACGGCTTAAACCCCAAGCACGAGCACTTTTTCGATACCGTCGCTGTGGAAGTCAGTCCTACACTCCAAACAAAAATCAAAGCAAGAGCTGAGTCCAAAAAGATCAATTTGCGGTATATGGGTGAGACGTCCATCGCAGTTTCGTTCGATGAAAAGTCTGATGCCTATGAGATAGAGTCGTTGCTGGAAGTCTTTTTCGAAGATGGTAATTTTGAAGGCCTAAAAAACTCCGCTGTGGTTGCATCAATCCCTGAGAATCTCATCCGAACGACTGAATACCTGACTCACCCAACCTTCAACAGCTACCATTCGGAAACCGAGCTGATGCGTTATATCAGAAGGCTGGAGGCAAGGGATCTTTCATTAACTCGCTCAATGATTCCTCTAGGTTCTTGTACTATGAAACTCAATGCGGCGGTGGAGCTTGAGCCCGTCAGCTGGCAAACAGTTAATGCCATCCATCCTTTCGCTCCTTTAGAGCAAGCTAAAGGATACCAACAACTCTTTCAGCAGCTAGAGGTTTGGTTATCCCAGGCAACAGGGTTTGACAGAGTATCCCTCCAACCAAATTCAGGGGCCCAGGGAGAGTTCGCCGGACTCATGGTCATTGCTAAGTATCACAAAGCAAGAGGTGATGCTCATCGAAATATCTGTTTGATTCCATCATCGGCCCATGGAACAAACCCTGCATCCGCCGTATTGGCGGGAATGAAAGTGGTAGTTGTCAAGTGTGACAGCGAAGGCAATGTCGATGTTGATGACCTAAAAAAGAAAGCAACCACACATAAAGATAAGCTTTCTGCCTTAATGATAACTTACCCATCAACCCATGGTGTCTTTGAAGACAGCATCGTTGACATTTGTGAGATCATTCACCAAAACGGCGGTCAAGTTTATATGGATGGAGCCAATCTCAATGCTCAGCTTGGCCTATGTAAACCTGGAAAGTTTGGACCAGATGTTTGCCACCTAAACCTGCACAAGACATTTTGTATTCCTCATGGCGGCGGTGGACCTGGTGTCGGTCCAATAGGTGTCAAATCGCATTTAAGTGACTTCCTCCCAAGCCACCCAGTAATCGATATGGGCATAAAAGATGGGGTAGGGCCCATCTCTTCTGCACCCTGGGGTAGTCCAAGTATCCTTCC
Organism: Pseudobacteriovorax sp.; assembly: GCA_013215145.1. GTDB lineage: Bacteria > Bdellovibrionota_B > Oligoflexia > Oligoflexales > Oligoflexaceae > DT-89. Next base: position 87,109 of record JABSRP010000021.1, on the reverse strand, counting down.
CATCTCTTGGATGTATATCCGCATGATGGGGGAAGAGGGGCTCCGTCAAGCGAGTAAAGTGGCCATCTTGAATGCAAACTACATCGCTAAGAGAATTCAAGATCACTTCCCCGTCGTCTACAGAGGGAAGGAAGGTCTAGTAGCTCACGAGTGCATCATTGACCTGAAGCCTGTCAAAAAAACTGCTAACACTAGTGTCGATGACATTGCAAAGCGACTCATTGATTACGGATACCACGCCCCCACAGTCTCTTGGCCGGTGCCAAACTCTATGATGATCGAACCAACAGAGTCTGAGTCTCTTAACGAGATAGACAGGTTTTGTGACGCCATGATCAGCATTCGAAGTGAAATATCTCGCATTGAGAGCGGCGAATGGTCGAAAGACGACAACCCTTTGATCAACGCCCCTCACACCTCCGAAACCCTTATTTCTGACTCCTGGGAGCATTCCTATTCAAGAAAAGAAGCTTGTTTTCCCGCCGAGTACATTAAAGAATCAAAGTTTTGGCCTCATGTCGGACGCGTTGATAACGCCTTTGGAGATAGGAATTTAGTATGCTCTTGCCCTTCCATAGAAGACTATGCTGACTAGGTTACAGCTGTATATCCCTGTGTTTAACGCTTATGTGGACATGGGGTATTTGAAGCTCACTAAGCTCAAGAGCTATCTGCTCTGCGATGGCGACGCTGCGATGCTGACCACCAGAGCAGCCGATTCCAATCCGATAGTAATGCTTACCTTCTTTGTAATAACAAGGAAGCAAAAAGTGATGCAGATCAACCGTTTTTTCCAAGAAACTTAGAGTATTTGGATCCGAGAATACGTAATCCCTGACCTGTTTATTAAGACCATTTTTTGGCTTCAACTCCGGGTCATAATGAGGGTTTTTCAAAAACCTTACATCAAATACCGAATCTGAAGGCGAAAGAAGGCCATATTTAAATCCAAAACTGCTTATCGTAACGTGCAATGAACGCCTTAATTGACTCGAGGAAAAGTGATTTTCCATTTGACGAGAAAGCTCATGGGGGCTGAGTTCTGTAGTGTCCATGGCAAAGTCAGCAATTTGCTCGATGGCATCCATAGCTGCCGATTCTCGAGCAATGGCGGCATCCAAAGAACCATCCACGTCTTCCATAGGATGACGTCTTCTGGTAGTTGAAAACCTTTGGCTTAAGACTGCAAAGCTAGCTCTGAGAAAAACTACTTCAGTATTTACCAAGCTTTTAAGATTTGGCAATAAAGCAAGAAAGGTCTCGGCAAATCTCGAACTCCTAGCATCCATTCCAAGTGCAATCCTTGACCCTACGAGACTAGAATTTAGGAGGTACTTGACCGTGGATTCTACAAGATCAATAGGCAGGTTATCGATACAATAATAGGATAAGTCCTCGAGTGCTTTAATAGCAACAGACTTACCACCGCCTGATAAGCCCGAAATAATCACGAGTCTTGGCTTCATCAAAAAACCTTTTTGCGTTTGCTACTAGGCAATATTCCCATTTGTTCACGGTATTTTGCTACGGTCCGTCGTGCCAACTGAATTCCTTTTTCATCTAGCAGATCAACTATTTTTTGATCGGCTAGCGGTTTTTTCGGGTTTTCCGATTTAATAATATCGGCAATCATCTTCTTGACACTAGCGCTTGCCATATCGTCGCCACCAGACCGAGAAACCGAACTATTGAAGAAGTACTTCAGCTCGAAAATACCTTGGGGTGTATGGACAAATTTATTCGTAGTTACTCTTGAGATAGTTGACTCATGCATACCGATATCGTCTGCAATATCTCTCAAAACCATCGGTTTTAAAAACTCAATGCCCTTTTCAAAAAAGTCAGCCTGTCGTTCCACAAGTTTTTCGGTAACGCGAAGGATTGTTCTTTGTCTTTGCTGGATGCTTTTGATAAGCCAAGAGGCAGATTTCATCTTATCTTGAATGTAGTCTTTTTCCTCTGCTCCTGCAGCCATGCTTGCAAACATGTCTTCGTAAACTTTTGAAATCCTGAGATGCGGAAGACCTTCCTCATTGAGAGATACAATCCACTGACCAGAAACCTTGAAGACGTAAACGTCGGGAACAATAAACTGAGTTTCGTCTATACCAAATTGTCTTCCTGGGACAGGCTCCAACTCGGCAATGATTTGAATATTTTCGATCACTTGGTCCATAGAGATTTTAAGTGCTTTAGATATAGCTGGAAAATTTCGGGTCTCGAGCTCGGTCATGTGGTTGGCTATGATAACCTCAACAATCCCGTTTTTGAGCCGTCCTGCACGCAGCTGATTGAGAAGGCACTCTTTTAGATCTCTTGATCCGATGCCTGGGGGGTCCAACCTTTGGACAACATCTAGTATATCTTCCACGTCGTCAGCAGTGAGTCCTGCTTCCGCCGCGATGTCACCGACTTCTGTTTGCAGGTATCCCTTGTCGTCAATATTGCCAATGATGACTGTGGCTAAGGCTCTTTCTTCCTCACTAAGGTCAATTTCCCCGATCTGGGCTATGAGGTGATCGTTTAAAGTCCCTGTCCTTGAAAGGTTTTCGTGGCTAGGAAAGTCATCATCTTTACGCACTTGAGATGAACTCGTGGCTGACCTTTCCTGTCTGTTCAGGTAAGACTCCCAATCAGAGTCAGGTTTAGCTTCACCAGAAACCTGATCAACAATTTTTCCAGCTTCCATCATATGGTCATTAACAGCCTGAACTTCAGTTGTCTCTGCCTCCCTCTCAACATGGATACGTTCTTCCTGTGATTCGACAACTCCTTCCTCAAGGACAGGATTCTCAGCCAATTGGTTGGTGACGAACTCCTCAAGCTCAAGCCTAGAGAGCTGTAACAGTTTGATGGCCTGCTGCAGCTGAGGTGTCATCAGAAGCTGCTGGCTAAGTTTGAGTGACTGTTTTAAATCGAAAGCCATAGGTACACCAAATAATTAACGTGTCATTTTCTATTTTAGCTTATTGACGTGGTGTGGCAAAATTTTTGCATCACAATCTGAAGTTTTCTCCTAAATAAACTTCTTGGACAACCTGATTATTTGCAATCTCGTCAGGATTTCCATGCGCTATAATTTTTCCGCTAGTAAGAATGTAGGATCGATCACACGCGCCTAAGGTTTCACGAACGTTGTGGTCGGTAATCAAGACCCCTAAGCCTTCTTCATCTCTAAGCTTTTGTATGATAGTTTGGATTTCTTGAACCGTCACAGGATCGATTCCAGCAAAAGGCTCATCCAACAAAAGAAATTTTGGGTTTATAATGAGCGACCTAGCGATTTCGACACGCCTTCGTTCCCCACCAGAAAGCGCAGCTCCCAGAGACTTCGCGATGTGAGAAATTTGAAATTTGATGAGTAGCTCGTCTAGAAGAGACTTTCTTCGGTGTGGAGGAATACCCACAACCTCCATAATCGCACGGAAATTATTTTCAACGGTCAGCTTGCGAAAAATAGACATGTTTTGAGGTAAATAGGAAATACCCCGCCTAGCCCTAATATGCATGGGAAGTTGTGTGATTTCTTCATCGCCGAGGACCACTGTACCCGAGTTGGGGTATAGCAGACCAACAATCATGTAAAAGCTCGTCGTTTTCCCGGCTCCATTAGGCCCTAGCAAACCCACAACCTCACGTTCTTTGATATCAAAGGAGACCGACTTAACAACTTCTTTTGATTTAAATGCCTTAACGAGATTTTCGGCCCTGAGAACAAGCCTTTTTTGATCTTTCATTTTTGCGCCTCTTCAGGCTGTACTATTCCCTTAGCTTGATCAACCAACACAATCCCGGTTTCTATTTCATAGATAATTTGCTTACCTTTCATCAAATCCCCACCACGGTAGAGTCTAGCGTTACCTATGAGCCTAATTTTCTGCTCCGAATTATAAAATACCGCTTTATCACCGTGCGCAACAATCCTATCCATCGGGTTTGGATCGAATTTAGAGACTTTCACTTGACCTGTGATCAGTACCTCGTCAACCTCCTCTTTACTGTTGGCATTCTTCAGGAATTTTACGCGCGCCTTGTCAGATTGAAGTCGTAGATCACCTTGAGTAATGACGACGTTCTCTTGGAGAGTAATGACCCCAGCCTCTCTTGAATATGTCGTTTGTCCATCTCCTTTAAATTTTACTGGAAGTTTAGACTGGTCTTTTTTCTTTTTATCGTCACCCTTCTTTTTGTCGCTGCTTTTTGATTTCGGTGTGACTGGACTAGAAATAGTAATATCTGGAGGTCTTTCGTCGGTGGGGCTAATTCCCTCGTCTTTTTTAGGTCTCGGTTTTTCCTTCTTTTTTTCTATCTTTTTTTTAGGCTCGAGATCTTCAAGATTTTCAATAATGTCAGAAAGTCCCACTTGAGACGGTCCGAAAATGAGAAGCCATTTAAAAATCCAGCTTAGACGCACTCTGCAACGTTCCCTTCATAGGTCCGGTAATCGATAGTTCCTCTGACACAAGGTCATATTCAAAACCATTCTTACCATACAATACACTAGAAGGAGAAAGAAAGGTAACGGGAACATCGGATTGCAACGCCTCGTCCTTTGCCAAATAAAGAGCATAATTTGTTTTGATAACGCTTCTTTTCGAGCCGAAAATCACATTATTCTCCACTTCAGCACGCTCAAGATCAGAACCGTCAATCAATTGCATAACACCGTTGGACAAGAACCTTACAGTTGCCGACTCGGAAGAGAAGTACTCTCGATTTTCGGTATCGTATCGCAGACCCCGGATATCCCCATACATCTCAAGACGGTTGGGTTCTAGAAAATGTGCGAGTTTGCCGGTAAGGGTTGAGAGAACTGTATGACCTTCGTACCGATAAATGGTGAAGTTTTCGAGAACTACCCTTGGGTCTTTCTCACCTTTACCAACTTGGTCTTTGAGAGAAGAACTATCCCTCTGCAAAAAAATATAGCTAGAAAAACAGACTAAAACGACGAAAATCAAGGATACTATGTTTTTACCCATATCCTCTCTCCGATTCGTTAAACAATTTTTGCGGCCAACAAGTCATACATTCGCACTAAGCCTATTATCTTAGCAGATTGGTCGGTGACAAACAGGGAACTCACAGAGTACTGTTCCATCATTTTTACCGCTTCAATGGCTAACGTTTGGGGCGAAATTGTTTTAGGAGAGGATGTCATAAGATACGAGGCCTGAACCTCAAAGATTTCGTGGTTTCTTTGTGATAGGGCTCGTCGCAGATCGCCGTCGGTAATCGACCCGACCAATGCGCCCTCGCTATCAACAACGGCAGCAATTCCGTAGTTCTCGGAGGTTATCACTTCGATCACTCGATCGAATGGATCCTCTGGGCTTAACGAGGTAATGCCTGTCCTCATATGATCAGAAACCTTCGACAACCTTCTGCCAAGAGATCCGCTCGGATGAACCTTGGCAAAATCTTCTTGTTTAAACCCACGAGCTTTCATGAGCGCTACAGCAAGGGCATCACCTAAGGCCATTGCGAGAGTTGTTGAAGATGTGGGTGCCAAATTCAAAGGACAGACTTCCGAGACAACAGACCCATTAAGATTAATAGTTCCTAACTGGGCCAGGCTAGAGTCGAGTTTTCCAGTTATTGTGATAATCGGCAGAGATAGCCTTCTTGCGTAGCGAGCAACTTCTAGAGTCTCCATCGTCTCGCCACCAAATGCAATCAGCAATAGGGCATCAGAAGGACCTATCGTTCCTAGGTCTCCATGCAAAGCTTCTGCTGGATGGAAAAAATAAGAGGGAGTTCCAGTGGAGGCCAAGGTAGCTGCGATTTTTCGCCCCACATGCCCCGACTTACCTAATCCTGAAACCAGCACTTTGCCCGTTACGGAAAGAATTAAATCGACGGCAGCAGAAAATTCCTCACCTAAGTTTTTGCTTGCGGCAAGAAGAGATTTTGCTTCTTCTTCCAAAGCTTGCTGGCCCCATAATACAATATCGTCGCTCATACCGGGCCTTCATCATTTCTGTAATCAACACTAGCGCTAACAAAATCTCTAAACAAAGGGTGGGGGTTCATGGGACTACTTTTGAGCTCTGGATGAAACTGACAGGCCACAAACCATCTGTGGTCCACGAGTTCGATCATTTCTACGAGACTATCATCTGGGGAAACTCCAGAGAATAGGACACCAACCTCCGAAAAATGATTCCGATAGCTATTATTGAACTCATACCTATGGCGGTGCCTTTCCGAAATCTCTTTTCGGCCATAAGCCTCGAGAGCCTTGCTACCAGGAAGAATATGACAAGGATAAGCACCAAGTCTCATAGTCCCTCCTTTTTCACTCACGTCTTTTTGAGAATCCATAAGGTGAATGACGGGATCTCTAGCATTAGCATCAAACTCAGTGCTAGTTGCTTCGGTAAGTCCAAGTTGATTTCTGGCAAGCTCTATAACAGCCAACTGCATCCCCAAACAGATCCCTAGAAAAGGGATATTCTTTTCCCGCAAATGGCGAATAGCTTCAACTTTACCCTCAATTCCTCGATTTCCAAATCCACCGGGAACGATAACACCATCTAATGATTTCAGATTTTCCGATACATTCTCTTTGGTCAATTGGGTCGCATCGAGATATTTTACTTCGATTTTCTGCCTGGTATATATCCCTGCATGAATCAAAGCCTCGTTGATAGACTTGTAGGAGTCAATGACATCAGTATACTTGCCAACAATACCAATTCGACATACACCTTTTGGATTATCTAGTGAGTCTTCAATTGACTTCCAATCGCTTAACTCAGGATTTCTCGTCCAGATGTTCAGCTGATCAACGATGAGTTGGTCGAGGCCTTGGTCGTGCAAATAAAGAGGAACTTTGTAGATATTATCGACATCACAAGCATCAATCACACAAGAGGCTTTAACGTTACAAAACAAGCCAATTTTTTGCTTCAAGTCCTCTGGGAGTTTCCGATCAGCTCGGCACACCAATACTTGAGGTTGAATGCCTATTTGTCGCAACTCTTTAACAGAGTGCTGGGTCGGTTTGGTCTTCAGCTCATGGGCTGCTCCGATATATGGTACTAGAGTCAGATGCACGTACAGTACATTTTCGTCTCCCAAATCATAGCGAATCTGCCTAATGGCTTCGAGAAAGGGTAAACTTTCGATATCACCTACAGTTCCGCCAATTTCGACGATCCCAACGTCAACATCCTCTCCAGTCGCATAGATGTTCTTCTTAATCTGATCTGTCACATGAGGAATCACTTGAACGGTTCCACCCAAATAGTCACCCTGACGCTCTTTAGACAAAACCGTGTCGTAAATTTGACCCGTCGAAAAACTGTTTCGCTTTGTCAGCCTAGCGCTGGTAAATCGCTCATAGTGTCCGATATCCAGGTCTGTCTCAGCACCATCGTCAGTAACAAACACTTCTCCGTGTTGAAACGGGCTCATCGTGCCTGGATCCACATTCAAATAGGGATCAACCTTAGTCAAAGAAACGCGCAATCCTCTGTTCTCAAGGAGTGCTCCGATACTAGCTGCTACAATTCCCTTCCCAAGGGAAGAAACCACACCGCCTGTTACAAAAATATACTTGGTACGATGACGCTGACTCATCTTAAAAAACTCGCAGTGCTGTTAACGATTAGGAAAAAAACCAGAGTAGAAAATCATACATGGACGGGGTTGCAGGTTATCTCAATACATAGCATCAGTCAAGAATTGATTGCCCACCAAAAATTTCAGCTAATCTATCAGTGCTCGTCAAAACTTGTTATAATCATCATGACAAAACCCTACAGTGAGAAACAAATCACGATGAATGCAACCTATTGGTTATGTGGACTTTTACTGCTAGTTACGTCTTGTAAATACCAACCAAATCAAGTCCGCAGTACCCTTCAATCGAAAAATATCTACGAGTTTATCGAACAAGGGTCGATAGTTTTTTCGCGCATCGAGGATAGAACAAAAGCAGATCTTTCCTTTAAGATGACGGGAAATTACCAATGTGCCATCTCCCTTTGGTCAGAGGATCCGAACGCAAAGCATACAGTCGACCAACCCAAAAACTACTCATGTCCAAAAAACGAAAATCCTATTAACGCGACTCTTACCGGTCTCGAACCATCGGTACCCTATTCCATCAAAATTTCGGTCTGGCCTGAAAAGCTAAGTTCGCAAACGAGTGCTTCCATAACGCTTCTTGAGGACAAAACCCTAAGAGAGATTCAGACAGATAAAATTTTAGTGGCATCTTTCAATACCGCCAGGCAGACGGGCGAAATATATCCGTTTTTATTAAGAGAAAAAAAATCACTTTTGGATATCAAAAACGATATTTTGGTCATTTACGACAATAGTGAATCTTGCACGACTTCCAAACCGCCAAGAAACTTCATATATTCACAGAATTTTTCCGCCCCTGATCCACAGTCTCGCGCGCTGCATGGAATTGAGTCCGTAAGCTCAGATGGCTACGGCAATGGGAAAAGCAAGCCCCACAAATTTTTTTCCAATCGATTGGTGCATAACTTTCGTTCGATAAACTCAAACCAGCCAATCGAATGGCAAATGCGATATGACGGTCAAGATAAAACTTTCTCGACCCTCCAACCAGTGCAATTAAAAAAATTGAATCTAACAACCGAACGAGGCTTCTCCGAAATCATCAACAGGAGTCTAAAAGGTGCTGCACCCAAAATTAAAGTGGGACGTTCAAGCCCGCGATTCGCCGTTGAGGTCCTCTATCCTACCGAAATCTCCTATATCCATTTTTGGATCCAAGAGAGTACCAATAGAGAGCAAGGCATTTTTTGCACTTACAAACTGTCCGATAACTCGATTAATCTAGATAGTAAGCTATATGACTCCCTCGGTGAGGGTTCTTACGATTTCACTGCTGTGGTCGAGTCGATTGAAATTCATTTTGACGAGAAACTCGCTTATCCACCTTGGATTATCAGTCATCAAGATTGGGTCTACTCCAAATTCATAAAGGTCTTGTAATGCTTCGATCAATCGTTTTTCTCCTTGCAGCTTTTGTACTAGTCGATGCCCACGCTGCTACCGTGCATAAAAAAATGAAGAAAGGTCGCATACGTATCGACGAGGGTAAAAATAATGGATTTGAAAAAGGCAAAGAGGTTTGTATTTACGCCGAGGATGAAACAGAAATCACTTGCGCAAAGATCATTAGGGCAAAAAACAAAAGATCGTACATTAAGATAAGAAAGAAGAAAACGTTTAGAAAAATAAAGAAAGGCATGGCGGTCAAATTAAAAGAAGGAATATCCCAAGAAGCAACAGCAGAAGGTGGAGAATTAACTCCGACACCTGCTTCCCGAGGTACCAATATCAAAGTCGGATACGTTTTATCGCCCATGACACCCTCAGTATATAATGCACTTTACTACGCTGACCCCAACGAAACAGCTGTCAACACACTATGGAAGGCCGATCGTACTGCCAGTCTCTCCCTCGCAGGCGCTGGCATTGAATTCGGTCTAGGGATTGGATCTTTCGATCTAAACCTCGGTTTTAGAGTCCGTCAGTATAAGCCTTTTACTATTAGAGCCAATTACACACCGAACCGTTCGTTTTTTTCGGAAACCGATATCCAAGCCTCCTCGCAGGGTGTTTGGATCGATTTTACCTACCTCAAGCTGCAAAGAGGAACCTTTTCCATCGATGTAGGTACTGGTATCGACATAGACATATCCAACGTCACAATGGAAACTCGTCAGAAGGATGACAATGACACTACAGATACTCTACTCTATGAAGTCACATCCGATTTAACGACGATTTCCCTGCGCCTCCTAAACTTAAACCTTAACTTTTTCTTCGATCCCATTGGGTTTCAGCTTGGTAGTTCCGTTCTTTTACCTGTGTCTGCCTCAGCGTCAGAATCAATAACGGTGGAAGATCCCCAGGCGACAAGCTTCCTAACAGGAATAGAGGCAGAAGAAGATGTAAAACAAGCCCTCAACCATCGCAAAAATGATGTTGGATTTGAGTTTTTTGTTTCTACTTTCTACGCGTTCTAATCTAATACCAGCGGGAGACATGAAAGTGTGAGGCTAGGGAATCGACCCGTTTTCCAAGCATATCTGCCACACATGCCTCCGCTAAAAGACTACTGATCTGCAAACCGCTTTTGTATAGACCACCAATTGTAAACAAATTCCGAATCGTCGAGTGCGGCAGAGCGCCCCAATATGGCAGTCTATCCTTACTAAGCTCCCGGTGGCCCCAGAGAGCCTTGGGGTTTAGAGCAGCCCTGATGTCGAACGAAAAGTCATTTTCCAAGGACGTAAGCAAGCTTTTTTTCTCAAGATCATGTAGGTCTTGATTGATGGTTTGTTCTTTCCATGAAGTCGAACCTAATAGGGCTTCACCCTTTCGAATAATAAGACTATTTGTGTTTTTAACCATAGCAACGGGTTGTGAGATAGGTCCTTTGATACCAAATGACAAAACATGTCCCGAAACTGTTTTGGTTTTTGGTATTTCGACGGAGAGCTTCCTTAAAACACAGCTATTTTTTGCACCACAAGCTACGATCAATCGCTTTGATTGAACTCGCGAATCAAGAGTTCCGGATAAATTGAACAGATTACTTTCAAAATTCATCTCAGTCACATCTTGGTCAACAAATTTGCAGCCGGATGATTTTAAATGATTCTCTAGCGTGACAATTAATTCTCTAGCATCAATCCAACCATCAAGCGGATACCTCATGTAATTAATATTTCTAAAATAGGGTAGGTTGGCTTTCACTAGGTTGGAACCATAAATTCCATAGTAGCGTTCTTTATACACACGACTGACAACTTTTTTGTAGTCAATTTCGTCCAGGAAGGGTTCATAAACGCCAAGAAAAGCCCGATTAATGCGCCTACCGCTAAGACTTTCGATTTGCCTGACCCAATTGTCAACACGGTCCAAACTATCCAGTTTTGCCTGAAACAAGGGTGCTTGAGCGATTTTTAGCCCCTTGTTGGATAGAATACCCTGAGCGACTTCGCTGGCTCGAATGCCAACACCTACTCTTCCAAAAATTATGATCTTTTCAGGAGGTATAGCCTTCAAAGCTTCCCATGCTGCCGAGAGACCGGCAAAACCCCTGCCTAAAATCGCAACTTCAAACGTCATAATAGTTCTTGAACAGTAGAAAAAACACTGCGTCTAATATACTTAAATTCAAGATTTACGCGCCCTGCAATTGTTCGGTTTGTCAAAAAAACAGCATAGGTTTCTCGATCGAGATCAATCCAAAAAGCGCAACCTGTAAAGCCTAGATGACCAAATGAACGACCGTTTCCGAAAACTTCGGAAGACACATCGTCGCCAGGTCGAAGCCCTAACCATCTTCCTGTCTTCCAACCATCAGCATAGTTTTTTTCGAAAAAAAGCCTCCCATTTTGGGATTGCCACATAGAGCGAATGAATTGGCCAACTGATTTGGGCTGACCAAAAAGACCACAATGCCCCGAAACCCCGCCCAAAGCCGCGCAGTTTTCGTCATGGACCAGCCCATCAAGAGACGTCCCCCTAACATTGCAGTAGCCAGTAGGTATCGTTGCCTTGCCATCTAAGTGATTTGAAAAGATCAACTTTTCGGTTAGATTCATTCGAGGGAAGGATTTAGCAAAATCTTCCCAAATTTTATCTAATGGTTTTCCGGTAACGTGCTCCAGTAAAACACCCAAGATTATAAAACCGATATCGGAATACACCACCTTTTTCGGGTTTTCACCAAGATTTGGTGTTGATATGCGCTCCAACACTTGTCTCACAAGGATATACCTTTCTGAGACAGAGTTGCATGAACGAGGTAAGGTGTCGATCCAGAAATTTCGCCAGGCTGGCAATCCGCTTTGGTGAGACAAAAGATCTGCTACCAAAATATTTCTATATTTTTCCGGAAATAGACCTTTGAAGTCACCTAATGAATCTTCTAAAGAGATTTGATTTTCAACAACCAATTGAAATACAAGAGGAGAGGTAACAAGAGCTTTACTCAATGAAGCCAAATCAAAGTATTCAAAATCTGCAGCATTTCCTAAGTCAAACCGAAGATCTGAACTAAGCTGACCAGCCTCAACATAGTATTTGGTGAAAACACCCTCAGCAACTAATTCATTTAATTTTCGCCCTAGTTGCTTTGAGTTCATGTTCCGACCGAGTGCTTACAATAAATTTAGTCTTCTTCCCCATCTGGATCGACGTCAATTCCAGATATGCGCGTCAAACTAATTATGGTTTCTCCCTCATCAACATTCATCAGCCTAACTCCTTGAGTTAAACGGCCAATGATACCAACTTGTTCAATCGTGAATCGCATTACCTTGCCGGAGGAAGTCATGACCATAAGATCATCGTCTGGAGAAACCTGTAGTATGCCAACTACGGGACCGTTTCTTTCGGTCACTTTAATTGTGTAGATCCCCTTTCCAGCTCGAGTCTGGACCCGGTAATCTTCAAGAGCCGTTCGTTTTCCATAGCCATTCTCGCAGACAGAAAGAATCGCATTATCGTTGGCAATAACCGTTAACCCAACTACGGAATCCTCGTCCTCGGAAAACTTAATTCCGGTTACACCACGAGCCGATCGACCCATCTGCCTCATATCAGACACTGGAAATCGAATCGCTTTACCCAATCTAGTTCCCAACAGAATGTGATCATCTTCTTTGACAATGGCACACTCTATCAACGTGTCACCTTCGTCGAGCTTGAGTCCAATAATTCCGCTAGAACGAAGTTTTTTGTACGACATCAAATCAGTGCGTTTTACGTACCCTTTAGCTGTAGCACTAACAATGAACTGCCCCTCGGCAAATTCCTTAACAGGTAGTACCGAAACCACTTTTTCGCCTTCATTCAATCGAATGATATTTGCGAAATGAGCTCCTCGTCCTGCCAAAGCAACTTCAGGCAAACGATAAACTTTTATTTCGTATACCCGTCCTAAGTTAGTAAAACAAAGAAGTGATTGGTGGTTAGAAGTGATAAAAATATCCTTCACCAAATCTTCACTTTTCGTTTTCATTCCTGAACGGCCTTTACCACCTCGCTTCTGAGCACGTATTCGATCGCTGGGAGTACGCTTTACATAACCCTGATGAGTAATGGTTACAGCAACTTCTTCATCAGCAACCAGACTTTCCATGGTAAGTTCATCGGCATCACTACCGATGATTTCGGTTTTTCGCTCATCACCAAACTCAGATTGCAGGATATTCAGATCTTCAATAATGATGTCGGTCACGCGTTGAGGTGTATCAAGAATATCTTTAAGATCCTCAATCGTTTTCATTATTTCTTCAAAATCGACAATGATCTTATCGCGTTCCAAACCGGTCAAACGTGCCAGCCTCATATCGAGAATCGCCTTGGCTTGCACTTCGGTAAGTTCGAATTTTTCCATCAAGCTTTCTTGAGCTACTTTACTGTCAGAGGAGGATCTGATCGTCTCAACCACATCATCAACATGTTCGACAGCTGTCTTAAGGCCCAGCAATATATGTGCTCGATCTTCAGCTTTTCGCAGTTCATAGGACGTTCTGCGAATGATGACGACCCTGCGATGCTGGTAAAACTCCCAGAGCACTTCTTTCAAATTCAGAACTTTCGGGATTCCATTAACCAGCGCTACCATATTAACGCCAAAAGTGGCCTGAAGAGGAGTCAGCTTATAAAGGTTGTTGAGTATGATTTCACCTTGCTCACCTTTTCTAAGCTCAATAACGACTCGAATTTCGTCCTGAGCGCTTTCGTCACGGAGATCGGTAATTCCCTCAATCTTTTTATTTCTGACAAGATCAGCAATCTTTTCTAATAGTTTTGCTTTATTAACCTGGTAAGGTAACTCGGTGACGACAATCCTTTGTTTGCCTGGGGTCTTTGCCACATCTTCAACTTCAGCCCTTGCTCTCATCACAACGGAGCCACGACCTGTTAAACATGCATTGACTATTCCACTTCGGCCATGAATGATCCCACCAGTTGGAAAGTCGGGTCCTTTTATGTACTCCAAAAGCATTTCGCCAGAGATATCAGGATTCTCAATAATCGCTAAAAGTGCAGAAATCACTTCTGAGACGTTGTGGGGAGGGATATTTGTCGCCATTCCTACAGCGATACCACTTCCGCCGTTGACTAATAGGTTAGGGAGTTTCGTCGGTAAAACCAGCGGCTCGACTTCTTTGTTGTCATAATTTGGACCAAAATCGACAGTTTCTTTATCAATGTCAGCAAGCAACAAGTCAGCAAGCTTTTGCAGACGAACTTCGGTATACCTCATGGCCGCGGGTGAATCGCCATCAACAGAGCCAAAGTTTCCTTGACCATCAACGAGAGGATACCTCATGGAGAAGTCCTGAGCCATACGAACTAAAGCATCATAAACGGCTCCATCTCCATGCGGATGAAATCGACCAATCACCTCGCCAACAATCCGCGCCGATTTTAAATACGGTCGATTTGAGAAGTTCTTGAGTAGATTCATTGCATATAAAATACGCCTATGAACAGGTTTTAAGCCATCTCTAACATCAGGTAGAGCTCGTGAAACAATCACTGACATAGAGTAATCTAAAAATGAGGACTTTAGCTCGTCTTCAATGCGAATTGCTTGAGTCTGTGTACTATCCATTTTGACCTTTGTTATGTATCAAGATTTTTTACGCTCAAAGCGTTTGCCTGAATAAAATCACGCCTTGGCTCAACATCATCTCCCATCAACGTGCTGAAGAGCTGATCGGCATTCAGCGCATCTTCAACTTCGACCTTAAGTAGAGTGCGCTGATCAACATCCATCGTCGTTTCTGCGAGCTGATCCGGGTTCATTTCTCCCAGTCCTTTATATCTTTGGACATAGGCACCTTTACGACCTTCTTGAAGAATAAACTCTCTTAAATCGGCAATAGAATCAATTTCACCTGATTCGATTGGAGATCCATCTTCGTTCTTCTTTTTCCGCCTGTAAGTAAAGGGTGCCTCAGCGAGTTCCCTCAGTTTTGAGTCAATCCGTCTCAACTCAATCATCTCGCCCCCATCAAACAAGGAAGTATCGATGACTGTAGTTTGAGGAACATCATGAATGCGGGTTTCGAGAATTATCTTGTAACGGGAGTACTCTTCATCGAACACCACGGTACCCGAAATGTAGATACGTTCACCTTGATGCTTTTCTCTCAAGTAGGTTTCGATATTTGCCATGAGTTTGTTGGCGCCTTCATCTGAAGATAAAGACTGACCATCAATGTCGGGATTTTGGATTAAATATTCAAGAATTTGTGAGGCTCGTTTCTTAGAAGCCATCTCAAGTAGCTCATCAAAACGGGTAAACCGGGTCAATAATCCATTTAGACTTGCACGATCGATTTGTCGTTTTTGATGATCTTCGATATCGATATCTGATAGCCCAACATCACTTAAAAAACCTAATAGCTCTTTGTCATCTTTTAGGTATTTCTCCAGTTTTCCTTTTTTGTATTTAAATAAAGGAGGTTGAGCAATGTAGAGGTATCCTCGTTCGATGAGTTGGGGCATTTGACGAAAGAAGAATGTCAAAAGTAGAGTCCGAATATGAGCCCCATCGACATCAGCATCCGTCATGATTATGACCTTGTGATACCGAATTTTAGAGATATCAAAATCTTCTTTTCCGATACCAGTTCCCAAGGCTTTAATAAGCAGCTTGATTTCCTGACTCGAAAGCATTTTATCAAATCTTGCTTTCTCAACATTTAGAATTTTTCCTCTAAGTGGCAAGACAGCCTGGGTGGCACGATCACGCGCTTGTTTGGCAGAACCCCCGGCTGAATCACCCTCCACAAGAAACAATTCCGATACTTCAGGATCCCTAGACTGACAATCAGCCATCTTCCCTGGTAGACCGGCAAAATCTAGAGCGCTTTTGCGCCTTGTGAGCTCTCGCGCCTTTCGAGCAGCAACTCTGGCCCGAGCAGCTTCGATGATTTTTTGGACGACCTTCTTAACAATGTCAGGGTTTTCGTTAAAGTAATCCACTAGTTTTTCGGCAACAACTGATTCTACCCAATTACGCACCTCGGGATTTCCGAGCTTTGTCTTAGTCTGTCCTTGAAATTCTGGATTCTTGACTCTAACAGAACAAATTCCAACTAAACCTTCCCGAATATCATCCCCAGTGATGCCATCTTTAAATCCTTTTAAAAGACCGGACGACTCAGCAAAGTTATTAACGACTCTGGTAAGAGCTGTTTTAAGCCCTGTAAGGTGCGTTCCACCTTCCATTGTATTTATGTTGTTTACGTAGGAAAACAGGCTCTCGTTATAA
This sequence comes from Pseudobacteriovorax sp., assembly GCA_013215145.1. Taxonomy (GTDB): domain Bacteria; phylum Bdellovibrionota_B; class Oligoflexia; order Oligoflexales; family Oligoflexaceae; genus DT-89. The sequence goes on along the minus strand of JABSRP010000021.1, from coordinate 70,812 downwards.
GCTTCCGTCCATTGTAAGACCACTTCTATTTGTCCGATGATTTTGTCGTTTTCTAGCTGATCAGATGAGATATAGAGAGGCTTTGGATGCAATGGCGTCCTTGATTTGACAAGAAATTCACAAAAAGACACCAGGCCACCTTCGAAGAAAAATGCTTCATCTCGATCGGATCTTTCATCTGTCAAACGTACCTTTATGCCTTTATTCAAGAAGGCCAGCTCTTTAAGGCGTTTAGCTAGGGTATCAAATACAAAATTTACATCGGTAAAAATCTCTTCGTCGGGCTTAAAGCAGGTGCGGGTGCCATTGTCTTCAGTACTTCCTATGACATCAAGTGCAGATGTTGGATGACCTCTTTCATAGGTTTGTTTATGTAGTTTCCCTTCGCGACGCACTTCAACATAACACCATTCTGATAAAGCATTTACGACTGAGGCACCTACACCGTGTAAACCACCGGAGAAGGCGAATGCCTTATCATCGAATTTTCCACCAGCATGTAATACTGTCATAACGACTTCTACAGCTGACTTATTTTCTTTTGGATGGATCGAGACTGGAATACCTCGCCCATTATCGATAACCGAAACACTGCCATCAAGATGAATCGTTACTGTTATTTCGTCACAATATCCACCCATAGCCTCGTCGATGGAATTATCAACAATCTCGTAGACCAGATGATGTAGACCATCTAAACCAGTAGAACCAATATACATTCCTGGTCGTTTTCGTACTGCTTCAAGCCCCTCTAAAACCTGGATATTGTCTGCTGAATATTCGTTATTTGAAGTATTAGTGCTCAAGCCTGAAGTTCCTTCGTCTGTATTCAATTGGTCCAAGTTGCCCTCCTTTTGATTCTAGCTCTCTCTAATTGGCACAAGAACATGCACTGATTGACAGGAGGGGGGTTCTGTATTTGGAACTAGCACTATTGGATCTTCCTCTGAATGAAAATTCAATGTGACCTCTTCGCTCGAAATGGTTGAAAAGACATCAGTCAAAAACTTACCATTGATAGCGAGTTCCCGACTACCATCTTGATAACTTGATAAAGCTATGCTTTCTTGGCTCTCTGAGCTTCCTACTGTACGAGATCTTAAAGTAAGCGAGGAATTTGAAAAGCACAACTGCAAAGCTCTTGTTTTGTCCGAAGCCAATAAAACTCGCTTTGTAACACTTTGAAAGTATGGCCTCGGAATGTTTACTTTAGATAGCTCTTTTTTGGGTAAAACCCCTTGATATTTTGGGTATTTCACCGCAGACAACCTGACAAATATCTGATAGTCGGGAACCGAAGCAACAAGTGTGGTTTGGTCTTCTGATATCGCCAGATTAACTGAGTCAAACCCTTCTCCACACATCCGATGGAGTTCTGATAGCGCCCGTTTTGAGAGACAAACGCCCTCCGACAAAAAATCCTTAGGAATTTCAAGATCGAGCTGTGAGTAGGACAATCTATAACCATCAGTTCCTACTAGCCTCAAATGACTGTCGCCTGTCTTATGCAAATAACCCACTGATCCATAATTTCGTGGGGATTCGTGAGCAACACAAAACTGAACTTGGTCAATCACATACATGAGCTTGTCTGAAGGTAGATCTGCCTTATTGTTGGAAGCTATCACGGGAGGCTCCCTCCAGGACTTTGACTCAATTCTTGGAAGTTTCATGCGGAATTCCAAGTTTTGTCCTGCAGTAATTTCCAAAAAGGAACCTTTATTTTCCAAATGAACGTCACCATCGGGAAGCTGACGAACAACATCTGTAAAGAGTCTCGCTGGAACAAAAGCCTGACCATCTTTGAGCATTTCACAAGACATCTGGCAGTAGACAACCAGCACACGATCAGCAACCGATAAATGCAGACTATGCTCGTTTGCCATCAAACCTATTTGAGCAAGACTTCGTTCGGTAATGGCACCTTGGGCTCTTTGAGTCGCTGTGCTTAATTGACTCTTGCTTATCTTAATTTTCATCTTTGTCTCCGATAACTAATAATTAAATAATTATCTTTCTTTCTTAATAGTAGTAGTAATAGTTCTATAGCTCTTTTTGTGGATAACTTTGTATACCTTTACTATTACTGTATTTTTCGAGCTTGTCGCTTATGGATAAGCTATGGATAACTCAGTGGAAAAGCTTTGGATAGATTTGTGGATAACTTTTGGGGAATATTTATCCATAACTTATCCATAACTTATCCACTTAATTATCCACAGGTTAAATTAACTAATTTGATCTAGTTTACGTTCAATGGTTTCTAGGTTAGTCCGCAGGTCGATATCTTTGACGCGTGACTTTTCGATTTTTTTTACAGCATGCATGACTGTGGTATGGTCTTTTCCGCCGAAACTGGCACCAATTTCAGGAAACGATGATTGCGTTCGGTGTCTTGCTAGATACATTGCTATTTGACGTGGTACTGAGAAAGCTCTTTGCCTTTTTTTGGACTTTAGATCGATAATCCTTAGTTTGAAATGGTCTGAAACAATTCTCTGGATCGTTTCAATGGTGACTGATTTTGTCTGAGTATCACCCAATACGTCTTGAAGTATTTCAGAGGCGAGTTGAATATCAATACGCCTACCTTGTAAAGCAGCGAATGCAATGACGCGCCGCAATGCACCTTCCAAGACCCTAACGCTTCCTTTCGCATGTGTTGCTATGTACTCTGCTACCGAACTTGAAAGCGAAATACTTTGTTTTTCAGCCTTGTTCATTAAAATGGCGACTCTGTGCTCGACATCCGGTGGCTGAATGTCAGCAATTAAACCCCACTGGAACCGATTCCTAAGGCGATCTTCAATGTCAGGAATATCCTGCGGAAAGATGTCAGATGTGACGACTATCTGTTTTTTGGCCTCATATAGCGCATTAAATGTATGGAAGAACTCTTCCTGTGTTCTCTCTTTCCCGCTTATAAACTGGATGTCATCAACCAGTAACACATCACAGTTTCTATACTTTCTTCGAAAATCCCACATTTTGTTAAACCTAAGGCAATAAATCATTTCATTCATGAAACGTTCGCTTGTAATATAGGTTATAACGGGACTTCCTTCTTTTCCTAAAACCTTATTCCCGACTGCGTGGAGGAGATGAGTCTTTCCTAGCCCAGTTGATCCATATAGAAATAGTGGGTTATAATTCTGCCCAGGTGCATCGGCTACAGCTAAGCATGAAGCGTGCGCGAACTGGTTGCTCGGTCCATTAACAAAACTCCCAAATGTATATTCAGAATTTAACTGTGAATGCAGCGTCAGAGCACGCGAAACAGTATTAGTGCCTTCTACGTTTGTTTGATCTTTTTCTTCGCCCACAGTCTCTTCAAAAGGTGGGTCGTCATTTTCTAGTTGAGTGATGTCATCAAAGAAACTATCTGTTGTACTTTCACCCCGTATTTCGAATCGAAATAGATAGTCGAATTTTAAGTCTGATTTACAACGTTCTAATCTCTCCATAAACCTATCTAAAATGACCTGATAAAAGTCCATGTTAGGTACGGTGACCACAATCTCCGAGTTCTTCACTAGTCTTCCTTCGAGTGGAGCGATCCAAGTCTCAAAGTCTCCCGGATTTATCTGAGTTTTGAGAAGTTGCTTAATCATTTCCCAAGGTGATATACCGCCATTCGGGGTCGGATTGTTAGAACCCTGATTTCGCGAATCAAAAGGAAAGAGTGATTGCATTGATTTTCCCGGGTGTTGACGTCATAAGATAATAAAATTGGAGAGCACTCAAACGGAAAAAATAGCACAGAGAGTGCATGTGGTGCAAGAGATTAAACTGTTAAATAAATATAATATTTATAGACAGTTACAGTTAATTGAAGGACCTGGATTGAATTCAAAGTTTAAGTTGTACTCCTTGCTTATGGGAGCAAATGTCGAGACTGTCTTATATTTAGTATCGGCGTGGTATGTCGCAGAGTGGCTAGACGAATCCTATCCAATTGGATTCTCATGGTCTGCAATAACATTCGTTTTCGCATTGATTTTGATAGGCCGATCATGGTATGTCATGTTGCGTATCATGATAAAAGACCAAAAAGAAAACTCGGGAAATGGAGAGAAATAAGTGTTAAATTCTAGGTTGTTAGGGATGCAATTGACTGCCGGGGTAGGGTTGAGTTTACTGGCTTATAGTTTCCTGGATTTAAAGTCTTACTTGGCGTCTTTGATTGGCTATATTCTTTTCTCCATTAACCTAATGATATTGACGTGGTTGTCTGGCGTTGCAGTAGCTCAAGTATCAGGCAATAAAGGGTTTATAATGCCTAGAAAATCTCTTATCTTTTTTCTAGCAGGCCTCAAATTTGTTGGGTTAGTGGCTGTGTTATATTTGAGCTTGGTTTATTACTCTTTACCGGCGACCTACTTTGCGTTTGGAGCTTTAGTTAGTCTCGGAGTGTATTTGTTTCTTTACATGACTGAGTACCTCAAGAAGCTTGGTGCCGTAAAGGCCGACACGTAGTTAAAGAAACCTAAAATTTCGAGTATGAATTGTTGATAAAATCAGATAGTAAATACTTCCATTTCTTTTTCTGCGTATCGATTATGGGACAAACGATCAATGACTAGAATTACCAGATATGTTTCTCTCTGTTTTGCATTGCTTGTAAGTGGTGACTGTTTGGCGGCTGGTGGAGGGATTACCTTCATCAACTACTACAAGTTTATTTTGAGTGCTATCGGTCTGGAAGGCGCGGTTCTTGAAGAATGGAAACCGGTGGCCGGGGCCGTTTTTACGCTCGTGGTGACCACAGTATTAGGCCTTTTGTATAAAAAGCGAGTATCTAATTTGACGGATTTTGCGCCTGAATCTCGGTTCTCGATTCGCAGCGCCTTGGAAGCACTAATGAGTTTCGTCGATAATTTAGCTTCAAGTATCATTGGCGAAGAGCAAGCTAGGAAGTTTTTGGGAACACTGATGGCATTGTTTCTTTTTATCTTGATTAGTAACTTGAGTGGTTTGGTGCCTGGATTCACACCAGCTACTGAAAGCCTTAGCACTAATCTTGTTTTAGGACTGTACATTTTTATAGTCTTCAATATTGCTGGAATCAAAGAACACGGGTTGATTGGTTATTTAAAAACCTTCGCAGGTCCCATTGCTCTAATGGCTCCTTTTATTTTCTCGATCGAGATGATAGGTGCATTGGCGAGGCCAGTTTCCTTGGCTCTACGTTTATACGGAAACATCTTTGGTGATCATCTTGTGCTAAATGTTTTCACGGGTCTTACTTATTTGGTATTGCCTGCCTTCTTGTTATTTTTTGGTTTGTTAGTTGCCTGCTTGCAAAGTTTCGTATTCACTTTGTTGAGCAGTATCTATATTTCTTTAGCGGTATCCCACGATCATTGATATTAACTTTATTTTTACTTTAAACGGGGTAAGAAAATGAAACGTAACTTTGGAAAATTTTTGGTAGTTTTGAGTGGTTTGCTTTTTAGCTCAATGGCCTTTGCAGCAGAGGGTGGTGACACCTCTGGTTGGATGGCAATTGGCTCTAGTTTGGCGATTGGTCTCGCGGCATTAGGTGGTACCTTTTCTCAAGGACGCGCAGCAGATGCAGCACTTTCAGGTATTGCTAGAAACCCGACTTCCGCCGATAAAGTTTTTACACCAATGATCATTGCGTTAGCTCTGATCGAATTCCAAGCCATCATGGGATTCATTATCGCTTTCCTATGGTACGCTAAGTAATGTCATAATGGCGCTATGCGCCATTCTCCATTGTTCCACGTGAAACAATAATGCCTTATCCCTCTCTTTCCTTTTAGCTTTCTTGTTTTTTCTCGCCAGTGTCGGTCAAAGGCGTTTGGTATCATTTGCTTTCAGAGTCTATTTCTGAAACCCATTAACTACCCCAATTATAACGCTTCAGATTGGCTTTAGTTCAAATGAAGCTGAAAGACTTAAGCTCACCTGATTAATATGATGACGAAAAATGTGATTGTCGTTTTTTTAATGTATATGACTTTTTATTGCACGCCTTGCTAGTCGAACTTGCTAACTTATATCTAATGGATCTAGATCGATCCTATGCAACATAGTTAAAACAAAAAAGAAAACTATACGCACTGCCGATGATGGTTTGATAAAAATATCCATTTGCAGAAACTAGCTGAATACTTAATCAATATAGAATTATCTAAAATTCAAATTGCAAAAGAATTTTTTTTTTGACTACTCAAAATATAAAGTAATATCAGACATAAAGTATGATTATAAATGGATTGAACGGTTAACCAAGTATATTTAAAAAAAATTCTTTTTAGGGTGCTCTCTATTTTCAAGAGAAAGTTAATTAGAATTTCCGAATGGAAATTAGACTTAGAGATATGGCTAATTGAGTAAGGGTCATCCTAAGAGACTCCGGCTTGCAAAGAACTTAGCTGGAGATTAGTTAAACAAGACTATTTCCTGATTTTTTATGTAAAACCTCTCGAATTCTAAATTAGAAAGCAAAACTCGAGTGAAGACTCGAAAAATAATAGAAGAGAATGAGAAAGTATGAGTAGCTTGAATCGTCATCTTCTTATTGGCGCTGAAGAATCAGATAATCGAACGAAGAATTCAGTATTCTTTATCACAAACCTCTCGACTTAAAGACCTTGCTTTTGGAGTGCTGATTAACGCCTCCAGTAAGTCTCGTTTCCAGATAAGACTGTTAAGCCAATTGGAAATACACACTTCGTTGAACTTAGATCCTTGTTGTTTCACGTGGAACAATCAATTTAATAATATCTGTATTCATTATGTGAATTGGTGCTCGAACCCATAAATAGTCGAAAATTTGTCTTGGAAGATGTTCCACGTGAAACATTCCGAGGTTCAACTTTTGTGCGAACTATTCTGTATATATAAATTTTATTAACTTCATACCTAAGAAACGCGGGTCGAAATAAGCATGTCGATGTGTAGGTGTTGTTCTGACTTATTTTCGTAATATGTAAGATATTGGACAATACCTAGGCGTCATTTGATGACTTATGTCGAATCTATTTTCAAGCTGTCGTGCGAAACAAAACAGAGAGCCCCATTTCTTGTAATTCTTGGTCAGACGTTATCGAGCACTTTGGTAGTGATTCGACCGATGGTGATGCCTTATAAAATTCCGTAATTGATTTAATGAGTGTTTCACGTGAAACATCATTGTAGAAAATATAGACTGTGGTACTTTATCGCAAAGAGAAAAGGAGTTGTAGTGGCCAAAGTTATTGTTGTTACAAATCAAAAAGGCGGTGTTGGAAAGACCACCAGCTCTATAAATATAGCCGCCAGTTTTGCGTCATTTGGACAAAAAACTTTGCTAGTTGACGTTGATCCGCAGGCAAATGCTACCAGCGGACTTGGGATTTACTTAGAAAAAAAGGATAGGTCGAGTTACCACTTATTCGAAGATAGTTTAGATCATCGCGATTGTATCAGATCGAGCGACTTTGCTAATTTGGACGTCATTGGATCTTCTCAAGAGTTAAGTGGTTTAGAGGTTGAACTTGTATCGGTCATTGGACGAGAAACAAGACTCAAAGAAGCCTTAAGTACACTTTCTGCCCAGTACGACTACATCATAGTCGATACCCCACCTACGTTAGGCTTAATTACCGTTAACGCGCTTACAGCCGCTCACGAATTGTTGGTTCCGATACAAGCAGAATACTATGCCCTTGAAGGTTTGTCTCAGCTTATTAAAGTTGTTGAGTTGGTCAGAAGAAAACTAAATGAAACTCTTGCGATAAGCACCGTGCTGATCACTATGTATGACAAAAGGAATAAGCTTGCGATTCAAGTAGAAGGTGAAATAAGAAAGCACTTCCCAAAAAGTGCCTTGGCGACGACCATTCCACGAAACGTTAAATTATCAGAGGCCCCGTCTTTTGGTCAGCCGATACTGGTATACGATATCAGTTCCAAAGGTAGCGCTGCATATTTGGCTGCTTCAAAAGAAATCCTAAGTAGACATGGAATCAGCGTTTCTTCTGATGCTCCCAACACAAAAAATAAACTTTCTAAAGGAGCGATTGGTATCCACATATGAATAAAATGGAAAATCAAAAAAACAAAAAAGGAGGTTTGGGAAAAGGCCTAGATTCTTTGCTTGGAGTTCAAACTGACGAAAACTTAGGAAACAACCAGTTAGTTCTCGTGAGCCCCAATCAAATCACCCCAAACCCCAAACAGCCTCGAAAGTCCTTTGACGAGCAAGAACTTGAAAACTTAGCTCAGTCTATTCGAGAGGATGGTATTGTTCAGCCACTTGTTACCTATCGAGACGATATGAATGATAGGTATATAATCATAGCCGGCGAGCGAAGGTGGCGCGCATCGAAATTGGCTGGTTTAGAGAAAGTTCCGATACTTATCAAAGATGTTAGTCCAGATGAAGTCCTTCGTATTGCAATCATTGAAAACGTTCAAAGATCCGATTTAAACGTTATTGAAGAGGCAGAAGCCTATGCAGCGTTAATTAAAGAGCTTGGATTGACTCAAGAAGAATGTGCAAGACAAGTCGGTAAAGATCGCAGTACCATTGCTAATTTACTCAGAATTTTGACATTGCCAAGTGTTGTGCAGAAGAGTTTAGAAAATGAAGTTTTGACGATGGGGCATGGTAGGGCTTTGCTTGGTTTGCCAGATCCCGAATCAATTATTAAGGCACATGCAATTGTGTTGAAAAATAAATTGAGTGTTCGTCAAACAGAGTTGTTGGTTAAAAAAATTAAAGAGCCCACGGGTGTCGTGGGGGCTCAGGCCAATCCAGACCTTGAGTACCTAGCTGATATGCTAAGAGGACATTTGCGAACTAAAGTGAGTTTAAGTGGAAATGGCTCTCGAGGAAGGATAGAAATATCTTACTTCTCTGCATCTGAATTGGAGAGAATACTAGAGATTATCGGTACTAGTAACTTTTAGCGTACCAAAAAGGCTGCGCTAGTATTTAATTGCAACTGATAGACAAACGGTCCTTGAGAAACACATCATAATACGATATTTACGTACGCCTTATGAAAGGCTTTGTCGATACACCATCGAGGAGTTCAAATGGCTTCATCATTAAATTTAGTTCCAAATACGAGTATCATGCTCGTTCAAACGGGAATCTTCCTAACTAATCTAATTGTCGTAAAAAAGCTACTGTTAGAACCTTACCTTGCGATAAAGGACGAGCAAAAGAAACGGACATTGGGGAGTCAAAAAGACTCAGACAAGCTCAATTCCGAAAGTGAGTCCATGCACTCTGAAATCATACAAAAGATTGAGAAAAACCAAGAAGAAGCTTTAACAAAGCGTGCCGAAATATTAGAAAAAAACACCTTGAAAAAAAGCGAGATCATATCCGAAGCCGAAGCTGAAGCAACAAAAATTCTTGAAGACATTCGAGCTGAGATTCAAAAGTCCATGACTGAAGAAAAAGCAAAAATTCCTAAAGTAGTTAAGGAAGTGTCTGAGCTAGTCGTTGAAAAAGTTCTGGAGGCTTAGGAGCTAAATATGGAAGATTTTAATATTATCACTGGGGTTGTCATTCCCTACACAAATCTTGCGATTTTTCTGATTCTTGGTAATAAGTTTTTGAAAAAACCGATTGTTAATGCAATCGCCGCTAGAAAAACTGATTATGTCAAATTGTTAGAAGTCGCCAATCAATCAAAGGCAGAAGCCGAAGCAAAACATAAGGAGCTATCTGATAGACTAGCTCAACTTGATTCCGAGATGGAATCGATTAAGACCAATATTGTAGATCAAGCCAACAAAGAAGCAGACAAACTTATCGAAGATGCCAAGCGGCTTGCTAGCCATATCAAAACTGAAGCAAGCAGAATAGCAAGTAGTGAAGTGGAATTAGCTAGAAAAGAAATTCAAGATGAGATTATTGAGAGCGTTCACTCAGAAGTCGTCAATCAAGTAACATCTCGAGTCACAGAAGCTAGTCATGACTCTATTTTTGAAAAACAACTCCAACTCGTAAAGAATATCGGTGAGGAATCGTAAATGAGTAGAATAAGAGTCGGAAAACGATACGCTATGGCGCTGTACGATCTCTGTGACGACAATTTAGAAACCGCCGAAGCCTATCACGAAATTCTTAAAAATATTTCTCAGCTCTACGATGATGTCCACGTGGCGCGAGTCCTACTAAGTCCGGTGGTAAAGACTGAAACTAAAAGTGAAATTCTTAAAGAAATCATGGCACTGATTAAAACCGATCGCGTGATGGAAACGTTTCTCGACACGGTTGCCTCCTCGGGTCGAGTCGATGTGATCCCAAACATCACTGAGTCGTTTTTGGAGATAATACATTCTAAAAAGAACATCGTTATAGCATCAGTAACATCAGCGGCGAAATTGTCAGAAGATAAAATCGCTAGATTGCAAGAAAAACTGGCAACCGAGACAAAAAAGACCGTTTTATTATCAAATACCGTCGACCCGTCAATTATCGGTGGATTGAAGATATCGATCGGCAACAGCGTATTAGATTTGTCATTGAAAACTAAACTTAAAACCATAACAGACGCAGCGGTTATCTAAATAGGGAGCATCGAATCAAGATGGAAAAAATCAAGGTAGAAGAAGTTAGTAAGATAATTAGTGCGAAAATCAAGAACTTCGATCAAGACGTTCAACTTGAAGAAACAGGAACTGTGCTCACTGTTGGTGATGGTATCGCTCGCATATATGGCCTTGAGAGGGTCATGGCCGGAGAACTTATCGAGTTTCAAAATGGAACTAAAGGCGTAGTTCTCAACCTTGAGGAGGACAATGTCGGTGTTGCGGTTTTAGGTTCCACCAAAGATATTAAAGAAGGTGAGTCCGTCAAACGAACTAAGGAGATTAATGCCGTTCCTGTCGGCGAGACACTTGTAGGTCGCGTTGTTGATGCTCTAGGGAACCCAGTCGATGGCCAAGGTCCTTTAGGACAAACTGAGCTAGGTACGGTCGAAGTTAAAGCACCAGGCATTATCGCTAGAAAATCCGTGGACGAGCCTCTGCAAACTGGCCTCAAGTCGGTAGACTCGATGGTTCCAATTGGTAGAGGGCAAAGGGAGCTTATCATTGGCGACCGTCAGACAGGAAAAACGGCGATTGCCGTCGATACTATTCTAAACCAAAAAGGTAAGGACGTTATTTGTGTCTACGTTGCAATTGGTCAAAAGGCTTCGACAGTAGCACAGGTAGTCGGGCGTCTAAAAAAGGAAGGGGCGATGGACTATACCATCGTCGTAACAGCTACTGCTTTGGATCCTGCACCGATGCAGTTCCTCGCTCCCTATTCAGGCTGTCGCATGGCAGAATTCTTCCGAGATAGTGGTCGCCATGTTGTTATCTTTTACGATGATTTGTCTAAACAAGCTGCAGCCTATCGTGAACTTTCTCTTTTGCTCAGACGACCACCTGGTCGAGAAGCCTACCCGGGAGATGTTTTTTATCTACACAGTCGTCTTTTAGAAAGAGCCTGCAAATTGAATGATAGTCTTGGTGGCGGATCTATCACTGCGTTTCCCATTATTGAAACGCAAGCCGGAGATATTTCTGCTTACATTCCCACCAACGTAATTTCAATTACCGACGGACAGATTTTCCTTGAGTCAGACTTGTTCTACAGCGGCGTTAGACCGGCTATCAACGCTGGTTTATCGGTTTCAAGGGTAGGTGGTTCAGCCCAGGTTCCCGCAATGAAGAAAATCGCAGGTAGTTTGCGACTCGACTTGGCTCAATATCGTGAACTTGCTGCTTTTGCTCAGTTTGGATCCGATCTGGACGCCTCGACACAAAAAGCCCTGAATCGCGGTGCGCTATTGACTGAGCTGTTAAAGCAGGGGCAATACAGCCCGCAAGAGGTCGGTGTGCAAGTCGCCGTAATATATGCAGGAACAAAAGGTTACCTTGACGATTATAAGGTGGACGATATTCGTTCTTGGGAAAATGGTTTTGTCAATCACCTTAGGGCGAACCACTCAGATGTGATTGAAAAGATTGGAAACAGAGCAAAGTTAGATGCCGTAGAAGCTGATCTCAAAAACGCTATTGAGTCTTACAATCAGGGATTTAAAGCAAATGGCTAATCTTAAAGATATCAAGAGAAGAATCGGTAGTGTAAAGAGCACGCAGAAAATAACAAATGCTATGAAGCTTGTTTCTGCTGCTAAGTTCGCGAGAGCAAACGCAGCTGTTTTGGCTTCTAGACCGTATTCTGAGGCATTTAGTGGAATGGTTGGTCGTTTGTTAGCAACCGTTGGCTCTAATTTTGAATCAGGCCTTTTAAAGGCTCAAGAAGAACAAAAAGTTTTACTTGTGATTCTGGCAACTGATCGTGGATTGTGTGGTGGTTTGAATTCAAATTTGTTTAAACGGGCCGGACAATTCATTGAAGAGAAGGCTAGCTCAGGGGTAGAAGTTGAGATCTTTGCCTGCGGCAGAAGAGCGATCTCCTATTCTAAGAAGATAAATAATCGGTGCGTTGAAAAGAGAGAGCGGGTACTAGAAAAGCCGAATGTTGAAGAAGCGCAGGAACTGTGCGCGTCATTTTTAAAAGACTTTGATGAATCGTACCAGTCGGTCTATGTGCTTTACCCGAAATTTAATTCAGCCCTCGATCAGACAGCAGAAGTCGAACAGATTTTGCCAATGACACTTGAGTCGACGACAGATGATGATTCCGTGAACGAAGGAGATATCATCGTGGAACCAGATTTTTCACAGTTCATCGACGGATTACTCAGACGTAAGCTTCTCGGTAGTGTTTACTCTGCATTATTGAATGGTGCAGCTTCTGAACATGGTGCGAGAATGACTGCAATGGATTCGGCTACAAGTAACGCGCAGGATGTTATAAAAAAGCTGACTCTTCAATATAACAGAGCAAGACAGGCTGCCATTACTACAGAACTTACAGAAATTATAAGCGGCGCAGAAGCCCTGAACTAATAACTAACACTCAGATTTTAAGTTGAGGAGATTTTATGCAAAAAGGAAAAGTAGTCCAGGTTTTGGGGCCTGTGGTCGACGTTGAATTTCCTATTGGCGAGTTGCCGAAGATATTTAATGCTTTAAGAATGTCTAATCCTTCGATCAACGATGACAAGGACAACCTTGTTTTAGAGGTAGCTCAACACCTCGGACAGAACATTGTCAGAACTATAGCCATGGATTCTACTGAAGGCTTGACCCGTGGTCAGGACGTAACTGACAGTGGAGAGCAAATCACTGTTCCAGTGGGAAAGACTGTTCTAGGTAGAATTCTAAATGTTGTGGGTGATCCTGTCGACGAGGCTGGTCCAGTTGAATCTGAAAAACGTTATCCAATCCATAGACAAGCTCCAGGTTTCAGTGATTTGTCAACAGAGACGGAAATCCTAGAGACCGGAATCAAAGTAGTAGATTTGGTAGCGCCTTATTCAAAAGGTGGAAAAATTGGTCTTTTCGGTGGTGCTGGTGTAGGCAAAACCGTTACTATCATGGAGTTAATCAACAATGTTGCGACGCAGCATGGTGGTTTTTCAGTTTTTGGTGGTGTAGGCGAGCGTACAAGGGAAGGTAACGATCTCTATTTCGAGATGAAAGAGTCCGGTGTAATCGATAAAACGGCTCTGGTTTACGGTCAAATGAATGAGCCTCCAGGAGCAAGGGCTCGCGTCGCCCTTTCAGCTTTATCTATCGCTGAGTACTTCCGCGACGAAGAAAACCAAGATGTTCTATTGTTTATCGATAACATTTTCCGCTTTACTCAGGCTGGTTCAGAAGTGTCAGCACTTCTAGGCCGAATTCCTTCTGCGGTAGGTTATCAGCCGACTCTTGCAACAGAGATGGGTGAGCTTCAGGAACGTATTACATCGACTAAGAATGGTTCGATTACTTCGGTACAAGCTGTTTACGTACCTGCCGATGACTACACTGATCCTGCTCCGGCAACGACATTCGCTCACTTAGATGCATCAACTGTACTGGCAAGAAATATTGCCGAGTTAGGTCTATTTCCTGCCGTTGATCCACTGGCATCGAATTCTAGAATCCTAGATCCAAGTGTTGTCGGTGATGAGCACTATTCGGTAGCACGGAGTGTTCAGGCAATTCTGCAAAGGTATAAAGAGCTCCTAGATATTATTGCTATCTTAGGTATGGACGAGCTATCTGATGAGGACAAACTTATTGTTTCTCGAGCTCGTAAAATCCAGCGATTTATGAGCCAACCTTTCTTTGTTGCAGAACAGTTCACCGGCAACCCGGGTAAGTATGTGAAGCTTGAAGATACTATTAAGGGCTTTAAGGGTATCTGTGAAGGTGAGTACGATGAACTTCCAGAGCAGGCTTTCTTGTATGTTGGTACGATTGAAGAAGCAGTTGAAAAAGCGAAGTCATTACAATAGTAGAGAGTCATTATGGCCACTGAATTTAATCTGAAACTCTTGACTCCTAGTAAATCTCGGGACGAAGTTAAATCAACCTCGGTCGTCATACCGGGTAGTCAAGGATATATGACCATACTTCCCGATCACGCTGCGCTGATATCCGAACTTGGAATCGGTGAAATGGTTGTCACTCATTCTGGAAATTCAAAAACAGATAAGTACTTTTTGTCGGGTGGATTTTTAGAAGTGATCGGTGATAACGTGTTTGTTATGGCTGAGCATATAGAACTAGATTCTGAAATCGATGTATCTACAGCTAAAAAGACGCTTGAAGAGGTGACTAGTCAGCTTTCTAAGGGAAGTAAGTCTCCAGAAGAGCTGACGAAGCTTTCCGGTCAGTTGAAAGAGGCTGAATACCGGATTAAGATTGGGTCTTAGTACATTCTGATTCAGGAAAGTGAGGTCTGCTGAATGTCTGTACTTTGGGACGACTTCGGGCTTCATAACCTTTACTCGGGCGTGTCAAGGCACGCCATTCGTCTCTCTCAATCATTACTTCAGCTTGGCGAGTCCCCAGTATTTCGAAATAGTTGCCCTCCTCAGAAACTAAACAACTTATTCTCACTAAGTGAATTGCCGTACAATGCAAGTAGCAAAAAGAACTTTTTCAAATTGCTTCGCGTTGTTATGGAAAATCCCGTACGCGGTGACTTTTCGGTATGGCACGGGTTGTCAAACTTAAACGGTGCTTTCGAGTCGCGTTTTCGGTCAAGCATTTGTGCAAGAGTCTTAACCGTTCATGACATTATTCCGCTACTTTTAGATAAACATCAGACTAGTCGATTAAAAAGATCACAGTATAAATACTTATTAACCAGGGCTATCAGTAACGTAGATCAAGTCATCTGTGTGTCTAAGTGGACTCAGAGTTTGTTGTCGGATGTCTATCCAAAATTCCAATCAAAGTTTATTTTTATTCCTAACGGTGTCGATCCTATATTGCCGTATGTTCCACGTGAAACATACCCTGAAGTTTTGTTTGTGAGTCGGTTTGAAAGCTATAAAGGTTTTAAATTGCTAGAGAAAATTATTCGAATTGTTAGTGACAAGTTAAAGTTTCATATTGTTACTGATGTTAATGGACTCCATTATCTAAAACAAGTTAGCTCACGCTCTCAAGTATTCACTTACACCGCAATTAACGAATCAGAACTTGATGGCCTTAGAAGACGTTGTAGCATCTATCTGCAAACGAGCCGTTACGAGGGCTTTTGTCTTCCGGCAGCAGAGTTCCTTAGAATGGGTAAATCAGTCGTTTACTGTAAAGGATCAGGAATTGATGAAGTGATGGGTGACTGTGGTTATGCGCTAAATGCCGACTCACCAGCAAACCATTGGGCCGAAACCTTAACCCATGCTTACCACGAACCCGTCGATAACCCTCAGGGTTGTTATTTAGACATTAAAAATCATTGTGAAACGTTAAAGACCTGGCCGGAGGTAGCATCTAAAGTCTTAGGAGTTTATAATCAACTAAGGTAGCCGAGATCGATGTGAAAAACAAACTGGGGGAAAGAATGACTGCTGGTAATTCCCAAAACTCTCATTTTCATGACCGTGCTGTCATGGTTACAGGGGGCTCAGGATTCGTTGGTAGGAGGCTCGTGTCCATCCTTTCGCAACTAGATCAGCCAGTGGTATCCATGTATCATCTAAGGCTGCCGGAACCCCTGAAGAATGTTTACCCGGTTTGCTCTGACTTGAATTCAGTAGACTTGCTTGCCGCTCCACTCCGAGGCGTCGAAACAGTCGTTTCTCTCGCATGGGAAGAAAGTATTGTTGGCTCCCAGGAGGCGATTCGTTTCGATAAGGATTTTCGAAACATTAGTAAAAATCTGAACTGTTTAGCCAATCTGCTTGAGGCAATGGAACAAGCTAAAACAAAAAGAATTATTTTTGTAAGTGCCGTTGGTGCAAATCGCCGTGCTAAATCTCAATTCTTACGGGAGAAATATTTAGCTGAAGTATTAGTCTTGAATTCCAAGGTGCCGGAAAAAATTATTATTAGATCGAGTTTAGTGTTCCAGCCTAACCTTGATAAAGATAATTTTATTAGAACGGTTATGAATCTCATGAAGTTTCCGGGCTTGTATCCTGTTCCTAGCTCGGACCAAAAATTTTCCCCTATATTTCTAGACGATCTCTGCAAAGGGATCACCAAGTTGATAACGACCCCACTTAGTCAAAGTGCAAATATTATCGAAATGTTAGGTGGAGAGGAGCTGAAGGTAGAAGATATCTTTAAAATTGTTTCAGAAAGGTACAGTAAAGGTGGTCGTCTTCAAGTGCGGGGTACTTTAGGTAACTCACTAGTGCCCGTGTTTGAACGCCGCGGCTCCTATTACAGACCCACGGGGCCTAAGATTCGTGATTATCTGTCCCTTGGTTGCAACCGGGATAAAGGCACTATGAAGGATAACCCTCTTGCAGATAAGGTAAGCTTAGAAAACAAGAGCTTTCGAGAGTTGCTGCGCACTATGCAATCTGAAAGCTCCCATCCGAAATCTTAGGAAAGGGAAAGGTCTGGGTTTTCTTGCCGTAGAAATGATGGAACTTCAATGTCATCTTTGTCTTGTTCTTTTTCAGAGGCTTTAGAGAGTTTTTCAGCGATTTTTAGTGCGGCATCTATTTTTAAGTCCATCTCATCTGAGCTTTCTTTAGCGAGGGTTTCTGGCGAATCTCCCTCCAGACTGAGAGCGCCCTGCCGCTCTTCTTGTTCATTCTTAGTGTCAACTGGATCATTTTCCCTCAAATCTTGCTCAGTTTCGATGTGATTGAAGGTTAGATCAGTCATTTTTTCTTCTAGTTTGAACTCGTCCATGGAAGGGGAAGATGCGGGTTTTTGTTCATGCATGGGTTCTTGGAAGTCTTCTTGAAGGTCGTCGTCTTGAGGAAATCCGGTTGCTATAACAGTGACTCGCATCAGGTTCCCGATATCCTCGTCTATCACAGCTCCAAATATTATATTAGCATCCTCATGAGCGGCCTCCTGAACGATAGAACAGGCCTCATTTACCTCGACGAGAGAGACACTTTCACCGGCAGTGATATTGATAAGAATCCCCGTTGCGCCCTCAATATCGATGTCTTCGAGAAGAGGACTACAAATAGCTCGTTTTGCCGCCTCTTTTGCCCGGTCAGTTCCCTCTGATTCTCCTATTCCCATAAGTGCCATGCCCATACTCGACATAACTGTCTTTACATCTGCAAAGTCAACATTTACCGTCCCAGGAATATTAATTATGTCAGAGATCCCCTTTACGGCGTTTACAAGAACATTGTCGGCAAGCCTGAAGGCATCGATCATCGAAAGGTCAGGGCTGGCTATTTGAAGAAGCCTTTGATTTGGTATGGTGATTAGGGTATCGACATGGGCTTTTAGTCTGGCAATCCCTTCTTCAGCATGCTTTCTGCGTCTTTTTCCTTCGAAAGAAAAAGGTTTGGTCACGACGCCAACTGTAAGTGCCCCCATTTCACGAGCTATTTGAGCTGCTATAGCAGCTCCTCCAGTTCCGGTTCCGCCTCCCATTCCAGCGGTTACGAAGACCATATTAGCTCCGGCCATTGCCTCCGAAATGGCGTGACGATCCTCGAGCATAGCGTCGCGACCAATATCGGGATCGGCCCCGGCTCCCAGACCTTTGGTAAGTTCTTTACCAATCTGAATTTTATTCTGGGCCAAGGAGAATCGAAGTGCCTGAACATCTGTGTTGGCAGCTGTGAATTCCACCCCCTCGATGTTGGTTCTGATCATCGTATTTACGGCATTGCCACCACCACCTCCGATGCCAAATACTTTGATTGAAGCAGCTGGTGGCACAAAGTTATCAGGATCGAATGTCATGGCACTCTCCCTTAAAAAGGCTGATTGTTTTGAGTATCAGCCCAAATTATAGGTCCTAAGGTAAGAGTGTGTCAATTTGAATAAAAAAAAGAGGTTTAGCTTAACTCTTTAATCCAGTTATAGATGGGAGTGATAAATCGATCTTTCCACGATGGGTCTGCATGGGAATCCAATTCCCGGAGTCGCTCGAGTTCCAAATTTATCAAGCCAATTACCGTAGCATGACGTGAAGAGAAAACAGCATCCTCGTCTCCAGATCCATAGTGAGGTAAAAGTTGATCGACATGAATCTTGAAGTGACTTTTGAGGAAATCAACGATGCCACTGAGGTTACTACCTCCACCCGTAAAGAATATGCCACCAGAAAGCGACCCACGGTACTGTTTCAACGCAGATGCGATATAAGCGCCCAGTTCCAAGACTCGGGGGGCAAGAATTTGATTGACTTGATAGGATTCTATGGATTTTTCTTTACCATAGATGGTGGTAACAGTCCCCTTTTTTTGAGAGTGACCCAGACCAATTTCCTCCTTTAACATGCGCGCCGAATTTTGGTTGATCTGTAGACCGATAGAAAGATCCCGGGTCATGAGTGAACCGGCAATATTGATCGTAAAAATATCTACGGGATGCCCATTTTGGTAAACTATCCCGTCAGTAGTGCCTCCCCCTATGTCCGCGATGGCTATTCCTAGGTTTTTTTGCTCTTCAGTCGTTGTCACCGAAGCTGAAGCAAACGGTTCTGAATAGAACTGGGTGATCTCCAAACCACAAAGGTTAAATAATCTCACTAGGTCTTTTAGATAGGCTCGATCTGCATCTATGATGAAGAACGTTCCTGTTAGTGTTCTCCCGGAAAGGTGAAGAGGGTTTTCTACCGGGTCCCTGTCGTCGAGGCTAAAACTGATAGGGTGGCAGTGAAGAATCTCACGAGTATTTTGAGTGGCTTTTTCTTCAGCCTTTTCCGAAAGACGATTGATTTCGTCCAAGGTGACGATCCCGTCGGCGAGATCTATAGCGGTCTCAATTTTTTGGCCAGAAAGATGACTGCCAGCAACTCCAACAACTACTTTTTGTAGGTCGTGGTTGTAAGAGTCTTCGGACTTTTTTATAAGTTCGTTTAATGCCGTTTTTGCTTTGTCGAAGTCAACAAGCATACCTTTGCTCATTCCCGAAGC
The DNA here is from genome assembly GCA_013215145.1 of Pseudobacteriovorax sp. Lineage (GTDB taxonomy): Bacteria > Bdellovibrionota_B > Oligoflexia > Oligoflexales > Oligoflexaceae > DT-89. Next base: position 51,373 of record JABSRP010000021.1, on the reverse strand, counting down.
TGCTACCTCTGCAATTCTAATACTGGAGGTGTCAGACCTGAACAAGTTTGCACAGCAAAACTTCGTGGTGCCTAAGTCAATCGCTGAAATGGTTGGGTCAAGTTTCACGATACCTCGCAAAGATTTCTAGTTAATTTTGATAAACGCCTTGTCACCGAAGTCCAATTCAATTTTTGCTGTGCTAAAATCGTTCTTTGTCATCGATCCGTGAATTTTGTTAAGCTTTGAAAACTGTTCGTCTATCTGAGAGAATCCAATAATAATCTCAGTTTCAGCGTCTTTCAAAAATAGACGAAACCCCCGGTGCTCCAAGTATTTTACTGCCGAAACTTGGAAATTTTGATCAAAAGCCGTCTTTAGAATCGTAATTGCTGACTCCATTTTTTCGGATTCCAGTCTAGAAATCAAAAGGCTTTGATCTTCCTGTCTTACCTCTGAATGGATGACCTCAAAGCCCTTAATCATCGGAAGCTCTTTTTGAGGGTCGCATTTCCCGAAAACCTTGGCGTCTTCGCTTATTAATCTCAACGTTCCCAAATCGATACAAGCATATGGCTCAAAAAACTCAAAGGTAAGGTAGGCTTGTCGAGGACTCTGCATAAAAAGGTGGTAAGAACTCGCATATAGTTTTTTTTGAACCGACTTGATCTGTTTGATCAATTGCGAATTGGTTGTGATCTTCCTTGACTCTAGTAGTGCGTTAGCTCTTTGTTCTACGTTTCTGTCTTGGATTCCCAACAGACTGAGCTGAAACTTTGGATCAAGTTTATCTTGATTCTTGTCTGGTTTTGGCAACCAAAAGAAAAGCCCGATGACAGAGATCGTTGCGATGAGTATGGGCACCAAAGTAATTGCAATTTTGCGCCGCCTCTTTATTGGTTTTTGAGCGGCTAATGCCTTTGATTTATCAGATTGTTTCCTCTTTTTTGGCAACGATAGCATCCTTAAATTGCCGAGCTTGATCGGAGATATCTCCAGCACCGAGAAAGAGAAACACCTGATTCTTTGAATCATCGAAGAAACCGAGTGCCTGGGTGTTTTCTTGTCCCTTTTGTAGCTCAAAGCATTGAAGCGATTGACCTGACCCCTGAACAATGTCTTTTGCAAACTTTCCCGGAGAGTAGGTCCCTGGGTCGCACTCGCCAGCAGCGAACAACGGTGATAGTAACACCGTGTTCGCGTTTGCAAATGCCCCGATAAATTCATTGTACATCGTTTTGACTCTGCTGAAACGATGTGGCTGGAATATAACTATGATTTCAAAGTAGGAAAAAGACTTCCGAACCGCCGAGATGCAAGCTGTTACTTTGCCTGGATTGTGAGCATAGTCGTTAAAGATGAAGGTGTTTTTTGTATTGAGCAGCATCTCCAGTCGCCTTTCCACACCAGGAAAACTGCTAATGGCCTTAAGGGCTTCTTGCCCATCAATTCCAACGGCATGTGCTATAGAAATCGCTGCCAGAACGTTCTGGATATTGTGGTAGCCTAACAATGGTACCGTCTCTTTGATACGCTCCTTCTCCAGCATGATGTCTAAATAGCTGCAATGCTGATGATTTTTAAAGGAGAGAAGTCTGACGTTTGCCCCAATGCTTTTACCAAACACGATTCGATTAGATTCCTCGAAACTGATGGCAAGGTCGCGACTATTACGATCATCCCACGAAAAAACGACCACTCCCTCTGGATCGACGTTTTTACAAAAAAACCCAAAAGTACGAATAATATCATCGAGATCCTTATAGAAGTCTAGATGATCGAGATCGATATTTGTCACAAGTGAGGCGAAGGGTGAAAAATTCAGTAGTGTACCGTCGGACTCATCAGCCTCTGTAATAAAAAAATCGCCCTCGCCACAATAAGAAGAGGTTTTCGTGTCAGGCCGAACACCCCCAATGCAAGCAGTGGGTTTCATTCCGCAGCGATCGAAGATATGAGCAATCAATGCGGTTGTCGTAGTTTTACCGTGTGTCCCTCCAACAGCTATGAGTTTTTTTCCTTCTGAAAGCAGCTGGAGATACTCACTACGATGTAAGGTGGGAATGCCTAGTTTTCTGGCTTGAACGAGTTCAGGATTGTTCTCTGAGATTGCCGTGGAGTATACAATTACACTAGTTTTGGGGTCGACGTTTTCGGCGAGGTGCTCCCTATAGATTTCTGCCAAATGGCTTATTTTGTGACTGTGACCAGATAAGTCGGATCCAGAGACTTTTATCCCTAAATAGGTCGAAATCTCTGCCAAGGGTTTCATTCCTGACCCCAAAATTCCGATTAGATAAACGCTATTAACCTCTTGAAGCTTCATACTTTTTATTCCGCGTTTCAAACTCTATTCTTCCCATGATGGCAATACTCCACATAAAAACAATAAGAGAGCTAGGACCGTAGCTCAAAAAAGGGAGGGTCATACCTTTTGTGGGTAAAAGCCCCATAGCTACTCCCATATTTAGTGCTGTTTGCAAAGCAATCCAACTTGTAATACCGAATGCCAGCAACTTTGTGAAGTTTTCCCTTTGGGCAGCCGTAATCTTAATACAAGTTCTGACAAGGTAGCAGAATAAAATGATCATGATAATGAGGCCAAAAAGGCCTAACTCTTCCCCGATAACGGATAATATGAAGTCAGTGTGAGCTTCGGGCAAAAAGTAAAGCTTCTGCCGAGAGCTGCCAATACCCAGTCCTGTGAGACCGCCATTATAAAAACCTAGATAGCTCTGAATAATTTGGAAGCCGCTACTTTGCATTGACTCCCAAGGATCAAGAAAACTAGTGATCCGAGCAATGCGATAGGGAGCATAGGCAATAGCGCCGATGATCACTGCGACGCAACAGGTAAATGCAGCCATCATTATCTTCCATGAAAGCCCGGCAACAAACATCATAGAACCGAGTATACAAAAAATAAGGAAAGGGGAGCCAAAGTCGGGTTGAACGATAAGTATTGCAGACATCAGAATGAGCGGTAGAACCGTAGAAACAAAACCAGAGGTGGTGTTCAATCCGCTAAAACCGTTTCGACTCATATTTTTTGCTACGTAAAGGATTGCCGCGAGTTTTGCAAGTTCGGCAGGCTGTATGGAAAATGAGAATATCTGAATCCAGCGAGAAGCACCGTTCACGGTCTTAGAGATTCCAGGTACTAGTGTCAGGATTAAGAGGGTCGTTACAGATAGAAAAACATAAGGTGTGAGTCTTGAGAGTATTTGTGTGGGAGTTCGGTAGATGATAATTCCGCCTAGAATCCCAAGCAGGATTCCTGAGCTTTGGCGCTTTAAGTAGTGGAACATGTCGTTATACTTTTGATATGCGGGAATACTTGAAGCCGAAAAAATAAACACTAAACCTGAAACACAGAGGACAAAAACAAGTATAAACAAAGTGAACTTTTGTGATTGTCTGCCGTCCATAAGACTTTCCCCTATGTTTTTAGTATATTTTCACTAAAAAATTCCCCCCTTTCAAGGTAGTTGCCAAATTCGTCGAAGCTAGCACCCCCCGGTGAAAATAGAACATCGGCATCTAGCTGTCGAAAATGCTTATTAAAGTATTCAAGTGCACTCGCTAGGTCGTCAAAAATCAATGACTGTTCAACGCCTATGTCTGCAAAGATTTGTTTAGCGGATGATCCAAATAGTAAGACTTTTTTGAATCTATGCTTGAAATGCTTTAAGGCTTCAAAGCTTTCGCCTTTGGAAACCCCACCGAGGAAAAGGTAAAACATTGATTTCATGGAGGATATAGCTGCGATTGTTGATTCCAGGTTTGTCGATTTGGAATCGTTTATAATGGAACAAGAATTAACTGTTTTCACCAGCTGCATGCGGTAAGGAAGAAAGCGAAACTGAGACCAGTCGATATTTTTGTTCACCAAATCGTTGTGCAGAAGCTGTTTTACGGCCATTGCCGCTAAACCGCCATTAATTCGGTTGATGTGGGGCCAGGATCTCGGGATAGAAAACTCCGTTTCTAGTTGGCTGGAATGTATCATGTTTGCTTCGTATTCCGATACTCTATCTACAGTTTCTGTTTCCACTGAACTTTTGAGAACGAATGCTCTTGCAGAATGTTTTCTTAGGTAATCTTGAGGAACGAATTTCCAAAAGCACTCAGAAAAAACTAGAGCTCCGTCCTCTTTGGTTTGATCGATTAATTTTAATTTTTCGGCCAGGTAGTTTTCTATGGTTCCATGCCGTTCCAGGTGGTCAGGTGCAAATGAAGTAAAAACAGAAACCCCGGCGCTTAAGTTCCTGGTCGTTTCCAATTGGTATGAAGACAGTTCGAGTACTAAAATGTCTGGGGGACGAGGTTCCATTATAAAATCTAGAGGTGACACCCCTATGTTTCCCGCAGTTTCAGCTCGAAAACCCAATTGCTGAAACATGAATGCAATGAGACTCGTTACAGTGGATTTTCCATTTGTCCCTGTCACAGCAATGATGTGGCCATCAAATTGGGAACTAGCTATATTAATATCGTTCGTGATTTCGATATTCATAGTCCTAGCTAGGGTTAGGATAGGAGCTGATTGAGGTATACCCGGACTAATGTAGATTTTGCGAAAGTTTTTTAACAGTCCCTCGGGCAGGTTTTCAGTATAGAAAGGGATGCCTTCGCTATCGCAGTAACTCTTGGCATTGCCCTTTATGTTTTTACTATCAAAAAGTACAACAGGTTGGCCTGTTTTATGTAGGTATTTTGTTGTGGCCAGTCCGGTCACGCCGGAGCCATATACTAAATTCAAGGGCTATCTCAACTTTAAGCTCATTAGTCCAATAATGGCCAGAATAATGGAAATGATCCAAAATCTCACAATAACTCGCGGTTCTGGCCAGCCTTTCAGTTCAAAATGATGGTGAATAGGTGCCATCCTAAAAACTCGCTTGCCCGTTAGTTTAAATGATGTGACCTGGGTGATAACAGAAACTGCCTCAACAACAAAGATTCCACCGATGATTGCCAGTAGAAACTCATTCTTAGTCAAAACTGCAATCGTTCCTAGTGCTCCTCCCAGAGGCAAAGAACCAACATCTCCCATAAACACTTGAGCTGGGTAGGTGTTGTACCACAGGAAGCCCATGCCTGCTCCCACTAAACAACTGCAAAATATTGCGAGCTCTCCCGTGCCAGCTAGATAAGGAATCTGTAAGTATTCAGCGATTTTGATGTGGCCGGCAACGTAGGAAAGAATCGCAAAACAAGCAGCTGTTGTCATGACAGGTCCAATTGCCAATCCATCTAAACCATCTGTTAGATTGACAGCATTGCTAGCTCCTACGATCACGAACATCCCAAAAGGAACATATCCCCAACCCAAATCGATGTATAGGTCCTTAAAAAAGGGAAATCTAAGTTCGCCGTTGCCATGACTACTGTAAAATATAAAGCAAGTAATTCCTGCAAGTAGAAACTGAAATATAAGCTTCTTTTTGCCAGACAGGCCTTTGCTATTTTTTTTGGAGATTTTTAAGTAATCATCAAAAAAACCAATCAATCCGTAACCAAAAGTTATCAACGACACGCACCAGAGAAGGGGATTCCCCCAGTCCATCCATAGAAGTGCAGGGAGTAGTGTTGCAAATAGAATTAAACCCCCTCCCATAGTCGGGGTACCTGCTTTTGAAAAGTGAGACTCTGGTCCATCGTTTCGAACCTGCTGGCCAATTTGCCGGTTTTTCAGCTTCTTAATAAACCACGGAGATAGCAAAAAGCTTATGAAAAGTGCACTTAGGAGTGCGGCTCCAGAACGAAACGTTATATAGCGGGTTACATTAAGCCCACTCATATACGGTGTGAGTAGGTCGAATAAATAGTAAAGCAAGAGTCCTCCTAAATTAATCGTTTTACTAGAGAATCTAAGCCCACCGATCTTGATCCCTTGATATAGACAACAGGGGAAAAGTCTATGTCCTCACAGCTTTCCATGAGCTCGTCGACATCATCAAAATGGTGGTATTTCATAGGCCCTCCATCACAAGCAGCATCGCCAATAGATTTGGCGAGTTTCCCAACTGTGATTAGTTGCTTAACATTTTTAGACTTCATGAGTTTTCCAACTCTTTCGTGCTCGGAAACTTCAGTATCACCTAGTTCCAACATATCTCCTAATACAAAGGTACAATCCTTTTCATGGGATACAAATAAGACGGATTCGATTCCCGCTTCCATACTTTCAGGGTTGGCGTTGTAGCTGTCATCGAAAACTAGAGCTTTTTTCCCTTTAATCGCTTTAAATCTTCCTGGAAAAGCTTTGTATCGCGACCAGCTAAAACTTGAAAAATCCGTTTCAAGTTTTAGAGAAGCGGCAATAGCCATTACAAAACCAATATGTTCTGGAAGGCTTTTATGAAAATACGGGAAGTCCACGGTTATTTGATTCCCGGAATAGAAAAGACTGATTTTGAATCCCATCTGATGCGGGCTGATGTCCACAATTCTGATCGTCGCATCTTCACTTTCCCCAACAGTTAGGGTCCTGGGATGTTTCCGTTCAGCGACAACTTTGGTTTGTCTGTCCGACTCTTGGCAAATGGCAACCATCTCCGGTCTCGAGCTTGTAAATAACTCTTGTTTTGTCTCCCTGAGAGCCTGTTTTGAACCAAACTCTCCAACGTGGGCACTGCCAATATTGAGTAAAATTCCTATGTCAGGGTCGGCCAAACCAACTAAAAAAGCGATATTTCCTCTGTGACGAGCGCCCATTTCGACAATGGCAAACTGATCCTCAGATTTGATCCTGCAGATCGTCAACGCTACGCCAATCTCGTTGTTGAAGTTTCCCTCGGTGGCTGCAACCCGTCCGACAGACTGTAGAAAGTGTTTGATAAGTTCTTTGCTAGTGGTTTTGCCATTAGATCCGGTAATGCCGATTATCTTAAACTGATTATTCTGACGCCAAAACCTGGCTAAGTTTTGTAAAAATAGGATGCTGTCTTCGACGATAATACAACAGTCCAATTGGTCTTCTGAAACAAAGTCCATGCCCGACTCGGGCACAACGCAGGCAATTGCTCCTTTAGCCAAGGATTCACCAACAAATTTCGAACCATCGAATGAGTCACCTTTAATGGCTACAAAAACCGATCCGTTGCAAATGGTTCTACTATCTGTTTCTATCAGATTGGGAAAATAAGAGACCAATTTGATTTTCTTACCAACTGAAATGCTCTCTCTGGAGATAAACTCGCCAAGGTCATTCACAATTTTTCCTCCCGCCGAAGGGTGCCCATTGAGCTCGTTGTCTGATTTATGGCATTGTCTGGACCAACATTCAAATATTTTAACGTCTTGTCAACAATCTCTCTAAAAGCCGGTGCCGCCCAAACACCTCCATAGTAAGGTTTGTTTTGTGGCTCGTCTATAACGACATACACCACAAGATGTGGGTCGCTAACGGGCGCAAATCCAGCAAAGGATGCGACTCGGAGATTCTCGCTATAAGTCTTAGTTTTTGGATCAACCTTTTCCGTGGTACCAGTTTTTCCGGCGGTGGTATAAAGCTGACTTCTTGCCCGCTTCCCGGAGCCTTCCAGCACCGTTTTTTCCAACACTGATTTCATAGTAGTAGCAGTCTTAAGTGAGAATACTCGCCTTAAAGTCACGGGGGTGCTTAGGGTATCGGTTTCAGAATCGGCTGATTCTATTGCCTTGATCAGTATGGGTTTCATCAGGCGTCCTCCGTTTGCAATAGCACCGTATGCCTGAACAATTTCTAATCCAGAAGCCAAGAACCCTTGTCCAAATGAGATATTGGCAAATCTCACTGGGCGCCAGTGTTCTGGATTAGTCAATCGCCCTTGGGCTTGCTGAGCGAATCCAAGGCGGAACGCCCTCTCACCAATACCCAAATCTCTCAAAAGTGAAGCCAGCCATGTGGGTCCAAGTTTTCGAGCTATTTTAAATATTCCTATATTACTAGAATGGACAATCACATCGGATGCGGAAAGAGTTTCCGATGGATGCGAGTCTCTAATCCGCCAGCTATCCTCTTGCAGAACTCCGTTGTTAACATCAATGATTTCAGAAAGTGCGACACTGTTCTTCTCTAAGGCTCCGGCTAGAACAAAAGGTTTAATAGTGGAGCCGGGTTCGATTAAGTCATAGAACGCATAGTTTCTTGAATTGTTGGCTGTGATTGATTTAGAACTATTGGGATTAAAGGATGGGTAGTTGGCGACAGCAAGAATATGGCCTGTATGCGGATCTGAAACCACTGCGAAACCGCTCTTAGCGTCGGCCGATTTCACTGCTTTTGTTAGGGCCTCTTCAGAAATTTTTTGAATAGCTCGATCGATGGTTAAATGTAGATTTTTTGGCAGTTCTTCTGGCTTTACAGAATTATCCTCGCCGTAAATAAATCTACCCTTTGCATCACGACTAATGAGATTGGTCATAGCCTTGTGATCGAGAGTATCATTGTAAACTTTTTCGATTCCCATTAATCCTCGATTGTCGATCCCCACGTAGCCGATTAGTTGGGAAGCAACTTGGCTAGGGTAGGTACGGTAAGGCTCATGAGTGACTCCTAGCCCTTTGACTCCTAGTTTGGTCAAGTCCTCGGCGGCATTTTTTGAGACTCTTCTGACCAACCAATGGAAATACTTCTGTCTCTTTTTTATTGATCTAATTTCTGTTGGGGTTAGTTTGGTTATGTCTTGTATGACCTTGATTTGTTGTTTTGTAGGATTGAAGATTCTTGGATTTACATAGATTGAGGGTTTCTTGGTCGTGATGGCGAGAGGGACCCGTCTTCTGTCAAAAATTGTTCCTCTAGCGATGTCGGGGGCAATTCGTCTTTGGTACTGCTGGGATGAGATTTTTGCCAGTTGTTCGGCAGATGGTGGCGTGACTAGTACGTAAATCGAACGAATCAATACGATTGCCGCAATCGAAGCTAGAAAAATCGAAAATAGACGAAACCTTTTGTTAGAAAAAACCAATTGATTCTGGTGTTTGACAGACTGCTTAGGGTAGTGCTTAGGAACTTCATCCGATCTCATATCAATAAGAAGCCAATATTTTGCCGTCTTTTGGTCCTTCGGTAGGTATGGATAATTGCTTCAGGCTCGACTTGCTAGTTATTTTAGCCAATTCAGATTCTAAAAGGCTTCGACGCTCGATAAGATCTATTTCGGTTTGTTTGGTCTCACCGATCTTGTAGCCAAGCGTTGTACTAGAGATATTGAAATAACTGCTGAAGAGACAAATAGTAATAGAAAGGATAAATATTCCGATGTCATAGGATGCTATTTTCAAGGGCTAGCTCCTTATATTTTTTCTAATACCCTAAGTTTAGCACTTCTAGCTCTAACATTGAACTCGATCTCTTCTTTGCCGGGGACTATAGGAAACGGCTTTATGAGCTTCGCTTTCCTATCCTTTAGCCTCTCGATCTCCTCTTCGGGAATCGGGGCTCTCTGAATCTCCGGAGGAATTGAATTACCGTTCGCCATGGACTTGAAGAATGATTTGACTATTTTGTCTTCGAGACTATGAAAGGAAATAATTCCTAGTCTACCACCTGGTCGAAGCGCCTCAAAGGCCGTCTTACAAAGTGTTTCTAACTCCTCTAACTCGCCATTAACATGCATCCTGAGCGCTTGGAATACTCTAGTCGCTGGGTGCTTTTTACTCTTTGTTTTATAAAATAGGTTGTTTTCGATAATTTCCGCTAATTGCCTCGTAGTTTCAATAGGTTTCTTTGCGCGTTCTTTGAGGATTCCTTGAGCTGCAAACTTTGCTTTTGGCTCTTCCCCTAAACTTCTGAATAATTGGGTGAGCTGTGCTTCGCTATATTCGTTAACAACCTGATACGCGGAAATTCCGCAGGTACGATCCATTCTCATATCCAAGGGACCGTCTTTCATAAAAGAAAACCCTCTTTCAGGATCGTCAATCTGAGGGCTAGAAACACCAATATCCGCACAAATACCGTCAACTTTTCCATGAATCTCCATGTCTTGAACAATAGAAGCCAATTCAGAAAACGGTTTTTGCACCAAAACCATTTCTCCGGATGAGATATTATTAGAAAATCTGGTTTTAAGGTGATCTATCGCCTTCAAATCACGATCCACGGCAATGACTCGACCACCTGGTTGTACCGACTGGGCGATGCGTGCGGTGTGGCCTCCGCCCCCTGCGGTACAATCAATTACCAGAGACCCTGACTTAAGGTTAAGGTTAGATACCAGTTCGTCCTTTAAAACTGTGATATGGTCAAATGTCATTTAAGGAGCCTCAAGTTGATATCGACGACTCTTTTCTTTTTGCATTCACCAACAACTTTGGCTAGGAAAAATTAGCCTATTCATTCAATTAGACTACGGTAGCTTTTACTCTAGACACTGACTGATCAAAAAAAAGTAAATGATAACAGAAGTTTTTAGCTGACTGACTAAGCCTTTGTGTAGGGCACCATTTGCCTGAAAACTGAGGCAAAGCCTTCCCATTGTAGGCTCATGGATATCGGTTTCAAATAACTAAAGGGATTATATTATGTTCCGATCATTGTCGTAGAAGTTTCAAAACTAGCTGACCACGGAGGAATCATTTATGGTGAAAGACATTTGCGTTAACCACAAAGGAGGAGGCTTGCATGCGGCTTTATAGGGCGTTTTTTCTGTCGCTTTTTCTAGGTCTACCCTTTCTTCTGAATTCTTGCTCATCTGATGGTGACCAAGAACAGATTCAAGAAGAGGTTTTCCAACAAGAGGACGACGAAGAAGACTTTGAGAATCAAGAAGACAACTTCGATCAAGAGGAAGATAGTCAAGGCAACAATTTTAATAACACGGGTTTTAACAGTAACGTAAACAATCAATTTTTCAATAACGAAGGAAACCAGGCCGCTAACATTCAAGGCGATCAGGGGATTCCTGGAGAAGACAACATTCAACAAGTCGTCGAGGAACTGAATGCAGGTAACGTCGATCAGTTTGGCGACCAAGGAAACGATTTGGCCAATAACCCTCTACTTGCTAACGATGCTGGTGACCAGGGATTAGTGGACCAATCCGGAGGATTCGAAGAGCAAGTACCACAGGAAGTCCCTACTGGATCAACCGTTGGAACTCCGCTAGCTCCTGGATTGCCTGAAATGGGATCGAAGATGTCTTACATGGTTCAAAAAGGCGACACACTAGCAAAAATAGCTACTAAGGTTTATGGAGAACCTAGCAAATGGACAGAGATTGCTGAATTCACGGGAATCGCAAACCCAAGGTTAATCTACCCAGGCGATGTTGTTTATTACCAGCTAACGGAACAGACTTCAGCATTTGCCTCAGCCTACGAGTCAACTGCAAGATCTGAAATCACAGTCGCAGAGGGCGATACTCTATCAACAATTGCTGGACGAGTACTTGGTAATTCGGCAAACTGGAAACTAATCTGGAGACTTAACGATAATATAGCAAACCCGGATCGCTTAGTAGCGGGCTCGGTTATATACTACATCGCTCCCGAGCAGTTCGCTGAGAAAGAGTCTGAGACGGTTCAAGAGTATGCTGATCATGTTCACGACGAAGAGCAGGAAATAACAAGTCTTGCTGAATTGAATGCCGAGCATAACGAAGATGCTATAGAAATTTTTTCCATGATTTAATATCTGATTGAGACGTAGAATATTTGAATTTAATTTTTAACTTATAAGAGTCATGCAGGAGAGATGCTAAAAGGATAATGTTTTAAAAAAAACTTTCACGATAACTTGCCAAGGCCAGACTTATAGAAGAAAGTTTATTTAGAAATAGCGACCTTTAAGCACCGAAATGCGACCCTGATACCAGCCCCAAAAACACTTAGAACGATAATCTCTCTTTTCCAACTACAATGACATTCTCATAACTTTCGGAACTATCTAAACTATCTGCATAGACAATGGAATGAGATACTTTCACTGGAGTTTTTTCTGGCCTTTGAAGGTCAACCAAAGACTTAGTATAGGCAGTTTTTGAACTGTGACTATACGGATAAGCACTCTGACTAGTCTGATCAATCGCAAGCTTAGGTTTTGAATACTCACCTCTCAGTCTTCCAATGCCCAGAGCTTTGAATAGGCTTGGATCGTTGATGACGTCAATATGAGATTTCCAATAGGATTTTGGTGTCCCAAGATCCGTCCAGTAACTATCATGTAAATAAGCTGACACGCGCTTCTTCTGGCCTAAAACCTTTTGGTAGGCGTCAATAACACTAGACACTGTATTGATCGGTATCTGGCGTGTAAATTCCCTGGAGAGGAGATGAATGCCGGAAAAGGTATGCTTTGAGCCTACGGAGGGTTGCGAACCACCAATATTGACGACCGCGTGGTTTAGAACTGTCACAGGTGCTGTTCCTGAAACATGTTGGTCGAGAAGAACCATGGTCGCAAGAGAGCTTGACTGCTGGAAACTAGTAACCAGAGCCTCAAGTTGGATATCGCAGATAATATCCGAGTTATAGATCAGTAGGTCATCCTCTCCAATCCATTCAGAAATATTTGATATGGCCCCGCCAGTATCTAGTAACTCTGGTTCATGACTGATATGAATATCTTTGTTTCCGTGGTACCGACTAATGTGATTAGACAATTGATCAGATAAGTAGTGAGTATTCACGGCAATTTCACTTGTGACTGAACAGACTTGTCTAATCGCATAGTCAATAGAGGGAACTCCAAAAAATGGGCATAATGGTTTTGGAGTCGTTTCTGTTATCGGCCTCATCCTAGTACCAAGACCGGCAGCAAGTATCAGTGCTTTCATAATTCAGCCTAGATTCTTATTGATGATTTGGATTAGTTGACCTGATAAAAACGGCCATCTACTATCAAAAACGGTTTCATCCAGTGTTTCCATGGCAGGTTGAAGGTAAGTTAAGTAATTGCCCCGTTGCTTTACGATAGAAAGATAACCAAAACTCCCCAGTGCTTTCATTTGCCGTTGTAACAACATCGGTTTCCAGGAAGATTTTAGAGATTGTTTAATTTCACTTGGCATTTCGGCCATAAATTCTTTGATTAGATCGATGCGAAAGGATTGATTCAGAGGTACGTATGAATCAAAGCATAAGGAAACAATATCGTAGCTTGCTGGTCCAAGCCTCGCGTCTTGGAAGTCTATCATGGCAACATTTCCTTCTTGCAACATGAGATTACGTGAATGAAGATCTCTATGAACGAAGTAGTTAGAATGTGTGGCTAAATAGCTTGAAAGATCTTCAGATTCCTTTTTAAAGTCATTTTGTTGCTGAAGACTGAGATCTATATTTGCTACTGGTTTCAAAAAATTTTGGTAGAAAAAATTCATTTCCCAGACAAACCGATCTTTATCGAAGCTACGCTTTGTCCAAGGGGATTTGTTGTCATTTTTAATTTCCAACATGGTTTTGATAATAGGAAAAACCTTTTTATATAGATCTATAACACTAGGCTGTTCATTCGATTGAAGGTGGGATTGAACTCTTGATTCGAGCATCGTATCCCCATAGTCTTCTATAATTAGAGCCGAATAATCGGGGATCGTTGCTACGGTTCGGGGAACTCTAACACCCTCCTGGCTTAAAATTTTCCCTATAATTATCCATTCGTAGCCGTTCTCGGCCAATAGTTTTGCATCAAGACTACTAAGCTGCATGAGAACGTAGGTTCGAATGAGCTGAGGCGATGAAAGTCTATAATAGCATCGATCTGATCCGTCTCCAGCTAACCATTCGATGGTAATGGTATCAACATCAAGGTGTCTCGCTAAGACCTTCAAAGGTGGAGGAGGAAGGGCATTTAGTCTCTTCTTACTTGTCATGGGTGACGTTCTATGGTTCTGATTTTCTACTTCCATGGTTGACTCCGATCATAATACGCAAAACTCAAACTTTGGCCCGGTTCCTATCGAAAGGTTTTTTTCTTTGGCAGTAAAGATCTCCCCATCAAGAGTGTATATGGTTTTTTGGCTATATTGGATCTCAAGTGCATTGCCGTGGCAAACGAACTTTTCTTTATGGGAAGAGTTTCGGTTTGAAAGCATAAGGAAGGGGAGCCTTTGAATAACTTTTTTCGCGTCACAGTTGATAGATACAAGGTTGCAGGCACCCCCAGCGTTTGAAATTTGTGGCAGAAAAGGGATTCCTAAGGGGAGCTTTTCTATAGTGGCGACAAATATACCTAAGGTCTTTTCGTTCATGACCTCAGTGGTACCGTTTAATACCCTGACGACTTGATTTTCTACATGTTTTTTGAAAAATGGATTTTGTAGTAGTCCTGACCAAATGACTTTTAGGCAAAATCCGAGAGCTTTAGCTTTTCCGCCCTTTACCTCGTAGAACTTATTGAGTAAACGAACGAAAGATTGGTCGGTATAGAGAAACCCGCACCTGCCCTCAACGGAAAGCGAATCTAGTTTTTTCGTCTTGTAGCTTTCCTCAGAAGAGGCGATACCTAGAAGAGACTTACATCTATCTTTGTGCGAGTTTTTTTGGCTTAGTTGAGCGCTCACTACATTCATGGTCCCACCACCGAGAACGGCAATTTGGGGAAGTGGCCGGCCTTGGTACTCTTCGACCACGGTATTCAGAGCAACCGAAATCGAGCCGTCACCGCCGTCTATGCCGAGGATATCGATATCTCTTTCCCGAAAATTGACGATCGTGTCTCTTAAGCCTTTTAAATTATTTGTTTTTTCAAACAAGGAGTGCTTTCCAAAATACTCTCTTAATGAGGCTATCCGAGAGGGCTGTTGCTTATTTGACTTAGAATGTGGATTTGCTATGATCCCTAATCTAGGCACGTTCAAGTCCTCACCTGGCGAAAAGGTTTATAATGAGTCAGAATCTTCCTGCACCCAATAAAAGTCAAAATATTGCGAAGATGACGCCTCTTCAGCTTTATCTTCAAGAAATTGCAAAGTATCCACTTTTGTCTCCAGAAGAGGAATTTGAGACGGCTCGAGAGCATTTTGAGGAAGGTGATATCTCGGCGGCTCATCGACTTGTGACGTCTAATCTTAGACTCGTAGTCAAGATTGCAAACGACTTCAGACAGGCCCAGGTGAATATGCTCGACCTTATTCAAGAAGGCAATTATGGTCTCATGCAAGCCGTTAAAAAGTTCAATCCTTATAAGGGAGTCAAATTATCAAGCTATTCTGCTTGGTGGATCAGAGCCTTTATATTGAAACATATAATGGATAATAAAAGCCAAGTAAAAATCGGGACAACAGCCGCTCAAAGAAAACTCTTCTTTAATCTCAAAAAAGAAGCGGATCGACTTCTTGAAGAATATGATAGAGTCGACACGAAAATGCTAGCCGAATCGCTTGATGTCAAAGAAAAAGAAGTCATCGAAATGCAAATGCGATTGGCTGCTCCGGATTATTCTTTGGATGCTCCGGTTGGAAGTGATGATTTGGGCGAAAGCTCCACCAGGGGATCATTGATTGCTGATGAATCTGTGAAAAACGCAGAGGATGAATTGGCAACATTCCAGGTCAAGCAAATCTTCTCGAATCATCTGAATGAGTTTGAAAAATCTCTCTCTGGGAGAGATCTAGAAATTTTCAAAAGTCGCATTATTGCAGAAAACCCGTTAACCCTCCAAGAGCTAGGAGCTCGGTACGGAGTTAGCAGGGAACGAGCGCGGCAACTAGAGTCCAAAATCATTAAAAATTTGAAAAAATATGTGGAAGAGCAAGGCGTTATTGAAATCGAAAACGACTAACCCCTTCGTCTCTATTTGAAGCCTTCTTTTAGGCTTTGTCGAAGGGAACTTAAGCGGCCCATACTTTTTTCTTTCCTCTGGGCTTCTGTTTCAAACCCTCTAAGCTGTGATGCTTGAGCATCAGTTATGACTCCAGTTTCGGGAAGCTCTTTCAGAAACCGACTAGGCTTTCGACTTTGCTTTTGGAAACTCGAGAATCTCTCACGGGCGTAGGATAAGTGGAGTTTAAACTTTGCGCGGGTTAGTGCTACGTAGAAAAGACGCCTCTCTTCGGATAGCCCATGGGGGGTTTCAAAGCTATTTTTGTGGGGTAGCAAATCGTCCTCGATCCCGCAAACAAAGACAGCAGGAAACTCGAGCCCCTTCGAGGCATGAATCGTCATCAGAGATATATAGTTATCGTTACCGAGCTCGTCTTTTTCTTTAGGTTCATCCGAAAGCATGAGCCGATCAAGCAAATCTAAAATATTTAAATCACCTTTATCTTCCAGCTGATTTTCTGCTAATCCCCTTATCCATGATGGCAATCTGTGCAACGATTCAAGTTTGCGCTTTCTTGCACCTTCATGACTTGTCTTTTGTTTGATGTCTTTATCGAGACCGAATAGGGAAATGAGTTCATTGCCTGTTTTTTCCATCTCTTCCGGCGTTGAAATCGGCCAGGTAGACCCTGATTCTATTTGATCGACAAATGTTTTGGTTGACTCTAGAGACTTACCAGTAAGTCCTGCAAGGTTTTCTTGCAATACCTCGAAAGGAGACTTCCCAAACTCTTTGCAGGCGGCTTCAATCTTCTCAAGAGTTTTGATGCCGATACCGCGCGAAGGGGTATTTATAATTCGGAAAAAACTCATCCGATCAGATGGATCTACTGTCATTTTAAGATAAGCTAAAAAATCTTTGACTTCTTTCCTCTCGAAAAAACTCGACCCACCAAAAACTTTATAACCAAGATTGCGTTCGCGCAGGGCTATCTCGATTGATCTGGCTTGGGCATTTGCTCTGTAGAGTATCCCAATATCCTTAAGTTTGTATCCACGCCCTAGCAGTCCAAAGCATTTTTCTGCGATCCACTTTGCTTCCTCAGTATCATCTTGTTTGCTGGCAAGTGAAATATACTCTTCGCTTTTATTGGTAGACCATAGGGTTTTATCTTTCCTGCCGGAGTTATTGCGAATGACTTCGTTAGCGGCATTTAAGATGAGATCCGTGCAGCGGTAATTCTGTTCGAGCTTGACTAGCTTAACCTCGGGGAAAATACTCTCAAATCTGTCAAGTGTTTCAACCATGGCACCACGCCAGCTATAGATGGACTGGTCGTCATCTCCTACGACACATATGTTGCGATGACGAGCTGCGAGAAGCTCTAAGATCTTCAATTGTGCAAAATTCGTGTCTTGGAACTCGTCGACTAAAAAATGGGTGAGTTCTTCTTGAATTAGTTCTAACACATCTGGGCGATTGGATAATAGTTTGGCCACCTTTAGAATGCAATCGTCAAAGTCTATGACGCGATTTAGTGTTAGTTGCCTTTCATAAATGTGGTAAACAGCCTGCAAAAAATTTGGGTCGGGATCATCGAGTTTTTGGTCGGCTTCCAATATATTTTCTGGACTAAGTAGAGCGTTTTTGGCGTTTGAGATGCGAGTTAGAATTTCCTCGGGTTTGTAAAGTCCCGACCAACCTTTTTCATCAAGTGAACGGCGAACGAGGTCTATTTGATCAGACGTTCCTGCAAGCGAGAAAAACTTGTCAAGTTCTGCTTCCTTCGAAAATCTTCTAAGAATCCTGATGCAGAAGCTGTGGAAGGTGCCTACAGTGACCTGCTTGGCGGCATCCCCAACTAAATCTTTGACACGTTCTTTCATCTCTCGAGCGGCTTTATTGGTAAAGGTCAGGGCCACGATGGCTTCTGCAGGGACCCCCCTGGTTATCATGTGGCCAATTCTATAGGTAATGACACGCGTTTTACCGGTCCCTGCCCCTGCCAATATCATCAAAGGACCTTGAATGGTTTCCACTGAGAGTTTTTGTTCTTTATTTAAGCCTGAGATATCTACCAATGTCGCTTCCTCTTTTGCGTATCGTGGTTATACCTAACTTGTTTTGATTTTTTTAGAAACTTTTAACGAAAATATGCGACAATATGTCTTATCTTTACAAAACCGGAAACATTATGAACACGATACAGATCACCATCCTAGGCCTTTTTCTTGTGGGATTTCTCATTTTTGAAATTGCTGAATTGCGACGCCATCGCATGAATACCTTGTACTTAGATTCTATCGGAGGCGACGTCGTGTTATGTCAGGATTTCCGATCCATGTACCGTATGTTTTACATAGTCCCTTTGATTGGTGTCGTTGAAGGATGTATCAACCCATTCCAAAATAACCGACTGATATTGGCGATTGGCGTTCTGTGCGTAACATCAGGTTTTTTTTTGAGGGTTTCCGCGTTTTCTGCTTTGGGAGAGTACTGGTCGCGATCTCTGCGCTTCGTACGAGGAGCATCGACTGTTAGGCATGGGCCTTACCGCTTCTTGGGTCACCCCGAATACTTGGGTCGCATGATAGAAGTCCTGGGGATCTTAATAGTTGCTTATGCTCCGTTGACTATGTTGATTTTGACTCCTACTTTGATTTTTCGCTATTTAAGAACAATCGTGGTCGAGCAGAGTCAAATTGATGCTCTGTCAGAGCCTGCTCGTGGTCAATCGTAAGACGAAAACTCGGCACTCCGCTGTTAACTGCATTGCGTCAATGAGCTAAGTGCAGTAGATTCTGTCCCGAATTGATTTTGAGAAAAAGGAAAAGCTATGGAACTACTTACGTTTTCGAGTACAGCATGGGCGCAAGCCGCAGAAGGAGCCGCGAAAGCTCCCAGTATTTTTGAAATATTCGGCATGCCCGCTTTGATGCTAATTCTTCTTTATTTCGTGTTTATGAGACCTCAAATGAAGAAGCAAAAAGATCACGCCAACCTGTTGAAAGAATTAAAGAATGGTGACGAAGTCGTCACTTCAGGCGGTATTATTGGCAGAGTTAAGAGTATCTCTGATTTGTTTGTAACAATCGATGCTGGTGCCAATACGAGCTTAAAAATTCAAAAGCAACACGTTTTAAGTCTGACGGAAAAACAAGCCGCAAAAACCAAAGCTTAATAACTTCTATTAAAAGAGATTCACGAAATGAAATTCGCTCTCGTCACTGTATTTTGCTCCATATTCGCAAACGCTTCTGCTTTTGCTGAGGCTAGGGATCTGCGTATCCCAGGCGAATATGACCAAGGAGGTAGCTCCGCTAGAGGTATGTTGAATGTCGGAACAACTGAAGCGGATGGGATCACAGCGATCCAAGTGAATCCAGCAATATTAGCATTGACGGATGAATATTCTGTTGGAGTCTCTTATCACTGGGCGGACTTAGGTCGAGACTATTATCGGGCAGGTGTTGTGGACGCTGTCACTTCGAAGGTTGCTGCTGGGTTCTCGTATACTGGATTTCAAGAAGATCCGGAAGATCGTTTCCTGTCAATCGAAACGCGGGATAGCTCGGCTCTTAAACGTGCTTCTTTAGGGCTGGCATATCCTACAAAGTTTTTAGCGCTTGGGGTCAGTGCCTATTACACGGAAGGGGTTGAAGATGGTATTGCTGGCAAGGAGGTTGTCAAAGGGCTTAGTCTAGGTCTTGGTTTGGCTGGTTATATCCTACCCAATGTTAAGTTTGGGGTGTCGAGCCAAAATCTTAACAATCAAAAAGTTGCAGAATTAGCACCTCGATTTATCCGCGTTGGTGTATCATGGGATGTTGTGCCCGAGTGGCTGCTTTTTTTAGATTATCGCGATCGGCAGCGTGTGAATACCATTGAAGGTGAAATAGCTGCTATCCCTGGCCTTGGCATCAACGACGAAGAGCTGAAAGGTTACGAAACGTCAGAGAAAATGGTTTTCCTCGGATCGCGCATGACTGTTTATGACCTCATTCGGATTGAAGCTGTCTACGGAAGTTCCGTCGAGCCGGATGACGATCGTTCCAGTTTTTCCGCGGGTATAGGAATTCATCAAAAAAACTATTCATTTTCCTACGCGATCGCCAACTCCTATCTAGAGTACAGTGACTTACAGTCAGCGATCTCACTACAGGTACACATGAGTCTCTAATAATCGGGGATTGAATTTGTTTCAGAAAACTTTGGATAATGGGTTAGAGGTTGTCATTCAACCATCAGCTATGGCTAATATTGTAGCTATCCAATGCTGGGTGGGAGTGGGGTCGAGATTCGAAGAGGAGGACGAAATAGGGATCGCCCATGTCCTCGAACATATGATCTTCAAGGGAACGAAAAAGCATGGCGTCGGAGAGTTGTCTAGGCTAGTAGAATCTTTTGGCGGCGATATTAATGCGTTCACGAGTTTCGATCATACAGCGTTTTATCTAACATTATCGTCCGATCGCTTCGAAACGGGCTTAGATTTATTAGTCGATGCTATCCTCAATAGTACTTTCGATCCCACAGAGTTGGCGAAAGAGATAGAAGTTGTTTGTGAAGAGATTAATCAGTCTGAGGACGGACCCGGCTATCGCCTTGGTGCATCGGTGTTTAAACGATTCTACAACGGAACACCAGTAGCGAGGCCGGTCATTGGGTTTAAGGATTCAGTTAAAAAACTCAATCAGAGAAAGCTTCGGAGATTTCATAAAAAATGGTACGTTCCATCAAACATTAAGGTAGTAGTAGCCGGAAATGTAAGTGCTACGCATGCTCTGTCTGAAGTACAAAGAGCTTTTTCTGCTAAGTTTTATCCTGTGCCATCAAAACCTAAGATAGCTGTCTCAGAAAATCTTTGGCCCTTTGTCGAAATCATCCGAGAGGACATCGAGCAACCAAGGCTGGAGATAGGCTTTACTGGTCCTCAACAAAGTCACGAAGATCAGGTTTATGTGGATATAGGCGCATTCATTTTAGGATCCGGGGACAGCTCTCGACTTGCCGTAAGCGTTAGAGATGAATCTCAATCAGTGAGTTCCATTTCCAGTTCGATTTTTTGCCCAAATTTTCCTGGTATTTTTTCAATTAGCGCCCTTCCAGAACCTGATCGCATCATCGAAAGCTTGAAAGCGATAGGCTTCGAACTAGGTAAGATTGTTTCAAGTCATCCTATTACCGAGGAAGAGCTAAAGCGCACTGTGGTAAACCTTAAGGCGGATCGGCTTTATGCGGAAGAAACGGTGAATGGTATTGCTCATACTATCGGTAACGCACTTTTTACTGACGAGAAGCTCGACCATGATGCTATTTATTTTGCAAAGGTATCTAATGCTACCTGTGAGAGAGTGACGGAAGCTTTAAAGCGTTGGATCAAGCCTGATCGATTTCAAATATTTGCCTTATTGCCGGAAGGTTTCCCTTTAGAAGAACACCAATTATACGAATCGTTTCGCGATGGCTTTCGGTCTGCGTTGGAACTGAGGAACAGTCCTACTTCTAAGTCAGAAATAAAAAAACGAGTTCAGAGCCTCCCCCAGGTACGTGAATTCGAGAACGGTGTTAAGCTCGTCTATCGGAAAGTGGCGGAATCGCCTTTTTTTAGTCTTGTGGGTGTAACCGAAGGTGGGTTGCGCGCTGATGGGGCAAACCCAGGGATCTCCCACTGTATATCAAATCTTTTGACTTGTGCGACAGAGTCTCTTGATTACCACGAACTAGTCTCGCAAGTGGAAAGCTCGGGTTCAGTATTGGCCGGTTTTTCTGGAAAAGATAGCCTTGGAATCAAGCTGCAGTGTTTTAACGACGATTTTTTCAGGCTTTCGACGATATGGGCCGATTGTCTTCTCCGACCAAGGTTTCCCGACCAGCAGTGGGAGATCACAAAACTTCAGATTGAAGATGAGATGCGCTCTGAAGTTGACTCGTCAGCTAGCACCGCGGGTAGGAAATTTCAATCGATTCTATACAACGAGCACCCGTACTCTCATCCGATATTTGGATTATGGGAAAAGATTCGTGATTTAACTGTTTTGGATTTGCACTCCTGGTTTAGCCATTACCGAGATTCTGGTCCCTGGACTATCGCTGCTGTTGGTAGTTTAGACTGCGATGTTGTTTTAAATCACTTGGAGCATGTCACCAAAGGATGGAAACCTAGCCAATCCAGGCGTCGCTTGACCCATGGGAGTCCCTTAGGTGTCGGGCAGTCTGTAAATATCGCCAAAGCTAAGTCTCAAAGCCACTTAGTTTACGGCGTTAAAGGAATTTCTTGGGATCATCCCGATAGGTATGCTCTGGATGTGCTTTCGACAGTTTTGGGAGGAAGCGGTGGCCGCCTTTTTCTGCAGCTAAGAGATCAAGAAAGCTTAGCCTATTCCGTTTCTCCTGTTCTAAGCTACGGTGTTGATCCAGGAGCATTTGGCGTCTATATGTCCTGTGCCCCTGATAAGGTTGAAAGAGCAAGAGAAAGCATCGATCGAGAGCTTACGAGTCTGTGTCATGGGAGCATCGATGAGCTTGAACTCGAACGGGCAAAGAATTACCTCATTGGAGGTCACGAAAGTGACATGCAGAGGGGTGATAGCCAAGCCTTGACTATGGCACTTATGGAGCTATACGGGATTGGCTTCGACGACTTTTTGAATTACTCGAAAAACATCAACGCAGTTTCTGCTGAGGCGGTCCAGCGAGTAGCTACGTCTCTTTGGAAGGATCAGGAAAAAATATGGGTCGAGGTCGGTCAGCGTAGCTAGAGACTGCCTCAAGGTATGCCTGTCAAAAGTGTTAGTTACATGTTACCCTTGCAGCCGTCGACGGACACAGATACAAGGTATGTCTTGACCAGATAATGCCTCACCACAAATGTTTGTCTGGGCATATTCTGTTACCTTTTTTGTTATATTATCCTCGCGGAGACTCAGTATGGTTTGGATTGGACAGTTTTTTAATTCTTCCCTCGGTGCGAAGTATCTGATGGCATTGACAGGGGCTGGAGCGTACCTATTTTTAATAGGGCACATCTTGGGAAACCTAAACATGTTTCTTGGTGCTGATGCCATGAACTCTTACGCTTTGACCCTTAAAACCCTTCCTTTTGGCGCTCTTTGGATTGCCAGGATCGGTTTGGTTTTTGTGTTTGGCATTCACATACTCATGGCCATTAAGCTGACTCGTGCTAATAAGTCTGCTCGTCCTGTTAGCTACAGTAAACCGAGTACAGTTCAAGCATCCCTGGCCTCCCGTACGATGCCGTTGACGGGTCTTGTTGTCCTGGCCTTTCTTATTTTTCATCTTGCTCACTTTACTTGGCGTATTGTTGCCTACGATGGTCCACTTATCGACACTTCGGGTAGAGACGATGTGTACACTATGGTGCTGCAAGGCTTTCAGCAACCTGTCATATCCATGTTCTATATGTTGGCCATGCTTTTGGTAGGTTTCCATTTAAGTCATGGTGCCAAAAGTATGTTCCAAACTTTGGGGCTAAATAATAAGAAATACAACTTACTCATAACAACAGCTCCTCCGCTATTAGGTTGGGTTGTGGCGCTGTTGGGTGTGAGTATTCCCATCGCAGTCTTAGTTGGAATCATAAGTTAATTCTAAAACAGTATTTTAAAAAGTCAGCGAAGATTAGGAGTACAAAATGGATTTGAATGCAAGAATTCCCGACGGACCATTGGCTCAGAAGTGGGAGAAGCATAAATTCGATACAAAGTTGGTAAATCCGGCCAATAAAAGAAAATACAAGGTGATCGTAGTTGGAACTGGGTTGGCCGGCGCTGCCGCGGCAGCTTCTCTTGGAGAACTTGGCTACGAAGTATCAAACTTTTGCTTCCAAGACTCCCCACGTCGCGCCCATAGTATCGCCGCCCAAGGTGGTATTAATGCGGCGAAAAACTACCCATCTGATGGCGATAGTGTATTTAGGCTGTTCTACGACACGATCAAGGGGGGAGATTTTCGCTCCCGTGAGGCCAATGTCTATCGATTGGCACAGGTAAGTGTTGACATCATAGACCAGTGCGTTGCTCAAGGGGTTCCTTTTGCTAGAGAGTACGGTGGGCTGCTTGCTAACCGGTCGTTTGGTGGAGCTCAAGTATCCAGGACTTTTTACGCAAGAGGACAAACGGGCCAACAACTCCTACTTGGAGCCTATTCGGCTTTGAGTCGGCAAATTGGTTTGGGCCACGTGACCATGTTTCCCAGAACCGAGATGTTGGACGTGGTTTTAATCGATGGTAAGGCTAGAGGGATCGTCGTAAGGGACTTGGTTACCGGTGAGATCTCATCTCATGCGGCAGAGGCGGTTGTGCTTGCTACAGGTGGCTACGGAAATGTATTTTATTTGTCGACAAACGCTAAGGGTAGCAACGTGACTGCAGCCTTTCGTTGTTATAAAAAAGGTGCTGGTTTTGCAAACCCGTGTTACACGCAAATTCACCCTACCTGTATTCCAGTCAGTGGTGATCATCAATCAAAACTGACTCTTATGTCTGAATCGTTGCGTAATGACGGTCGCGTATGGGTACCAAAGAAAAAAGGCGATTCAAGACCTGTAAGAGAAATTCCAGAAGCAGAAAGAGATTATTACCTCGAACGGAAATATCCAAGCTTTGGCAACCTGTCTCCTCGTGACATTGCTTCAAGAAGTGCGAAAGAGGCATGTGATGCTGGTCTAGGGGTTGGGAAATCCGGATTAGGAGTCTATCTAGACTTCGAAGATGCCATTAACCGCGATGGCGAACAAACCATTCGTGAAAAGTACGGTAATCTTTTCCAGATGTATGAAAAAATTACAGCCGAAAATCCTTACAAAGTTCCCATGAGAATTTATCCAGCTGTCCATTACACAATGGGTGGGCTTTGGGTCGATTATAACCTTATGAGTACGATCCCGGGTTTACATGTCTTAGGGGAGGCTAACTTCTCGGATCATGGTGCCAATAGATTGGGTGCTAGTGCCCTGATGCAGGGGCTTGCGGATGGTTATTTTGTGATTCCTCACACAATTGGTCACTACCTTGCTAGTGAGAAGTTTGAAGCTGTAGACACGTCCCACGCTGAGTTCAAAAAAGTAGAAGCTGAGGTGAATGACAGTACTAAGAAGCTTCTAGGAATCAACGGCAAGCGGAGTGTCGACTCATTTCATAAAGAGCTCGGCAAAATTATGTGGGATAAGTGCGGTATGGCACGAAACAAAGCGGGACTTGAAGAGGCCATTCAGAAAATTCCAAGCCTGCGAGAGGAATTTTGGTCCAATGTCAAAGTCTTGGGACAGGGTGAGAGTCTGAACCAGTCTCTGGAAAAAGCAGGTCGAGTCGCTGACTTTCTAGAACATGGAGAATTGATGTGCCGGGATGCCTTAAAGCGTGAAGAGTCCTGTGGCGGACACTTTCGGGAAGAACATCAAACGGGCGATGGCGAGGCCCTACGTCACGATAATGAGTATGCGCACGTAGCCGTCTGGGAATACAAAGGGGAAAACAATGCTCCTGATCGACACGAAGAAACACTAAATTTTGAAAATGTCAAATTAGCCACGAGGAGTTACAAATAATGAATCTAACCTTACATGTTTGGCGACAAAATGGCTCTAAAACAAGCGGTAAACTCGTAACATACAATGCTAATAACGTTTCCGAAGATAGTTCATTCCTCGAGATGCTTGATGAAGTTAATGAGGGCCTCATTGCAAATGATGAGGAGCCCATTGCATTTGATCATGACTGCCGAGAGGGGATCTGCGGTTCTTGCTCTATGATGATCAATGGCGTGGCTCATGGTCCAGAAAGACATACCACCGCTTGTCAGCTGCATATGCGTAGCTTTAAAGACGGTGATGAGATTTACATCGAGCCATGGCGCGCTAAAGCATTTCCAATCATTAAGGATCTTGTCGTTGATAGAAATTCCTTCGATAAGGTGATTCAGGCCGGTGGTTATGTATCCGTATCTACTGGTGGAGTGCCAGATGCCAATGCCATTCCTATCGGTAAAGATTATGCTGATTCGGCTATGGATGCCGCTGAATGTATCGGTTGTGGAGCTTGTGTTGCCTCTTGCAAGAATGCTTCGGCGATGCTATTTGTCGCAGCGAAAGTTTCACACTTGGCTTTACTTCCCCAGGGACAGCCAGAGCGGAAAAATAGGGTTCTAAATATGGTTAAGACCATGGATGACGCAGGCTTTGGAAACTGTACGAACCAATATGAGTGCGAAGCTGCATGTCCCAAAGGGATCTCAGTCGAATTCATTGCAAAAATGAATCGCGATTTCCTAAAAGCCGGTTTAGCTAGTAAGGACTAGTCTAAAAGATGCGATGTGACGTTTTGGTCGAGCTGAAAAAAGAAGATCTAAACACAGGAAGGCGCTCAATTTTTGAGCCCCAATGGCATCTTGAGCGCGCAAAGCCTAGAGATGTTATGTCTTTTAGAATCTTTCCGTCTAAAATTGGCGAATCATGGGCCTACGCGTTAGTGGGTATAGAGTGCCCTGGTGGAACGCCTCAATCGGAATGGGCTACTGAATTGAGAAAAAGTCGGAGCTCTGGCGTCTTTCTTGTGTCAGAAGCCCTTTTATCGAGTCAGGTATAGACAAATCATGGAGCCCTTCGGCTCCATTTTTTTTTGGGAAGATGTTTCATGAGTCTGAAATAGACCTGGTTGTGGTTTTGTTGAATGCAGCAAAATCTAATTCTACAGGTAATTCAGTTTAGTTCCGGCTGTGAAGAGTTAAAATACGGTGAGTAGGAGTTTTCCACCACTGAAATATTGTGTGCTTATAACCCAGCACAAATTTTTTAAGGAATTCATTCCATGGGCTTAAGAGAAGAATGTGGTGTTGTTGGAGTCGTCGGAGACAGTGAGGCGGCGAATCTTATTTATTTATCCTTATATGCTTTGCAGCATCGCGGACAAGAGGCTGCGGGGATTGTTACGATAAATAAGGAAGGGAAGTTTTGCGGTCATAAAACCGTCGGACTGGTGGGTGACGGCTTTAGTAAGGAGACACTCTCAAAGCTTGTGGGGCGTGTCGGTATTGGACACAATCGTTACTCAACTCATGGGGGGCGCATGCTGCAAAACATTCAGCCCTTTTCCTTCAGTACGGCTTTCGGGTCGCTAGCCATTGCCCATAACGGTAATCTAACCAATGCTGATACTTTGCGGAAACAGTTAGAAGAAGAAGGCAGTATTTTCCAATCCACGTCCGATACGGAAATTTTTATGCATTTGTTGGTTAAAAGCCAAAAAAATAGCATTTTGTCACGTATTGTTGAGGTGATGGGAAAGGTGAAAGGTGCCTACTCTTTGCTTTTGCTCGCTGAGGATCGATTATTCGCGCTTCGAGATCCATACGGATTTCGTCCGTTAGTGATTGGTCGAAGAGGACGTGCTGCAGTTATCGCTAGTGAAACTTGTGCCCTTGACCTTATCGATGCTGAGTTTGAACGTGAGGTCGCTCCCGGCGAGGTGATTGAGATTCACAATGATGGATTCATTAAATCTCATATAGCGGTAGAGTCCCAGCGTAAGGCATTCTGCTCGTTTGAACCCATATATTTTGCGAGACCTGATAGTCAAATCTTTAACGAGGAAATCTATTCGCTGAGAAAACGCATGGGAGCCATCCTCGCGAGGGAGTCAAATGTCGACGCTGATGTGGTTATAGCAGTGCCAGACTCTGGAGTCCCAATGGCCCTTGGATATGCAAATGAAGTCGGTTTGCCTTTAGAGCTGGGTCTCGTCCGAAATCACTACGTAGGACGAACCTTTATCGAACCTTCCCAATCCATTCGAGACTTTGGTGTTAAATTAAAATTAAACCCGGTTGGGTCATCTCTACGAGGGAAAAAAGTAGTCGTTGTTGATGACTCACTCGTTCGAGGGACAACTTCAGTCAAGATCCTTAGGATGATTCGACAAGCAGGTGCAACTGAAATCCACATGAGACTGGGTTCGCCACCTATTACCTACAGTTGTTACTTCGGTGTCGATACACCCGAAAGATCATCTCTTTTGGCTGCTCAAAGAAACGTGGAAGAGATGAGAGAATTCATTGGAGCTGACTCCTTGGCGTTTCTCAGTACCGAGGGACTTAGAGAGGCACTGGGCAATGGGAACTCGGAAAACTATTGTTACGGTTGCTTTAATGGAGACTATCCTGAAGATGTTGGTATCGTGCCACGTAAGCAGCCGACCGATGATCAGGGAGGACCTGGACTACGAGCTGGTCTGTAGGTATCTGGTTATTGTCAACGGTTCCCCTTTCCCTTCTTCTTCGGGAATTCCTTTTCGAGATGGGGAACCCCATACTCCATCAGCTTTGTGATGATTGAAGCACGGGTTATGTGGAACCCGGTTTCCTGCCGAATCCTTCGTGCGAATTCCTCAAGATATTGGAATTGGTCCTCTGTAATACGAAGGGAAACCATTCGAGATTTTGTTGGTTTTTTGCTCACTTTGCCCCCTGTAACTGATTCGGTCAGTTACAATGTGGCTTTAGCTCTTCCTGTCGTCGTGATAGCCTCTCTTTCAACTAACTACCTGTCGTCAGCAACAGTTAATAGAGGTTTTTGTAGTAATGTCTAAACAAGATGAGAGGCTAGTAGAGGGGGACGATTATTACTGGGATTCTGGTTATATGGTGCTAACGTCTTCTTACCTTAAAAAAAGAGGGTATTGCTGCTCAAATGGCTGTCGGCATTGCCCTTACGGTAGTAAGGATCAATCACCGACTGATAATTAACGACTGAGTCAGGATTCTACTGTCCGGCCATCTGCAGCTTCGTGTTGTAGATCAAAGCAAGGTTGAAGAGCTTCAGAAGCAGCGTCCATGATACTTAGTACTTGATCTTTTGAGAAGGCAGCTCTTTCTGCTGTCCCTTGAATCTCTAAGAATGTCCCACTTTGTGTCATCACGACATTCATGTCTAAATCAGCGGAACTGTCTTCAATATAATCTAGGTCGACCAGGGTCTCTCCATTTTTTAAACCCACAGATACGGCCGCAACTGCGTCGGTTAGTGGGTTTTGTTTGATCTTTCCACTTCGCAATAAGCTGTCTATGGCGATTTTCAGGGCTACGTAGGCACCGGTAATCGCAGCCGTTCTCGTTCCACCATCGGCTTGGATAACATCGCAGTCGATATTGAATGTGTAGTCAGGGCATTTTTTGAGATCGATAATTCCACGTAGGGATCTTCCGATGAGTCTTTGAATTTCTTGCGATCGCCCCGAAGGCGCAGGTCGTTCTCTGCGCGAACGTGTTTGTGTTGCGGCCGGTAGCATCGAATACTCTGCAGTGAGCCAGCCCTGGGGCGGATTCGAGTTTCTTAAAAACGATGGAACGCCCTCATCCGCGCAAACTGTACAAATGACCTTGGTATCGCCGAATTCAACCAAAACGCTTCCAGCCGCGTGCCTTGTAAAGTTTGGCACAAATCGCAAAGGTCGCATCTGATCAGATGATCTTCCATCGTGTCTTAACATGTTAAGTTCCTAAGTCTTATAGTTTATTAAATTCAGAAGTCAGTGTTTACCCAATTGGCGATGATCTTTCAAGATCGTTAGCACCGGAGAGATGCCATCAATGGTTGTTAGGTAAAAGCCAAAAAAACAAAAAATATAAAGAAAAACAAAGCTATAGCTACCAGAAAGCCTATGCGCCAGATGTTCTTGGGAAGCATCTGGTTAGGAAAATTCTTTTCTTCAGAAGCTAATCCGTAGCTCTCTTGATCGTGCTGACTATTCAATGCCCCAGAAATTTCTTTCCCCGAAATACCTCGGTCGCTAGGAGCAGGTTTCGTGAGTGTGGGTTCCTCTCCAAAAGCCGTTTTGGCAAATCGCTGGGACGCCGGACGGGCGGAGGGCAGATCTGTGTCGATAGCCTGGTGAACCATAACCAACGTTCGAGAAACCAGGATATCGTGCTCAGTTGGTGTATATTCAAAAATCCGTTTCATTTAACCCGCCAGGATAGACTCAATTCTGCTTCAGCATACCGTGACACTTTTTAAACTTCTTTCCGGAACCACAGGGGCAAGGATCGTTTCGTCCTACTTTAGACATATCTCTTTTGTAAGGTTCTGCCTTTTGTGGCTGATCTTCTGGGACGTCCCGACTACCATGATAGATGAGATTGTCGTTTTTGTCATTCTGACTACTTTGACTAGGTGTTTCCTGAATGGCCTCAGGATGAGTATAGTTCAGTTCGGTAGTATCGGGCTCTTCGACTTCCAAATCCTCTGTCATGGATACCTCTGGAGGCGGCATTCGGATGAGAGCTAAGGCTGTTTCATCCTCAATGCGAAGCATGAGGCTCTTAAATAACTGGAATGCTTCCTTTTTATATTCTTGAAGCGGGTCTCTTTGGCCGTATCCGCGGAGTCGAACGCTATCTTGCAGCTGATCCATCGAACGAAGGTGATCTTTCCACGATTGATCCATGATTTGTAAATATACGAAGGACTCCACCTTTTTCATGATGTCGTCACTAACCATTTTTCGTTTTGCCTCGAAGGCATCAATCACTTGAGTTTTGGCCTGGTCGATTAGCGCAGCGATTTCGAGGTCGTCCTCGCTTTTCGTCTCTAAGGAAAAGTCCATTTGGAACTCGCTATGTAAATCCTTAGCTAAAGCTTCTGTATCGATGGCTTTTTGTGTCGTTTCTGGTGAGTGCTTTAAAACGACTCCCTCAGCTACGCCTTCCACAGAGTCACTAATAAAATCTAGACTCATTGTCCCTTCAAGAATTTTCCGTCGACGAGAATAAATCACTTGTCTTTGTTGATTCATAACGTCGTCGTATTCTAAGACATGCTTCCGACTTGAAAAGTTTTGCTCTTCAACTCGCTTTTGTGCCTTTTCGATGGCTCTCGTGACCATTGGAGAGATGATAGCCTCTCCCTCTTTCATGCCGAGCCGGCTCATGATGGCTGAAAGTCGGTCAGATGCGAAGATTCTCATCAAGTCGTCTTCAAGGGACAAGAAAAACTTACTCCGACCAGGATCACCTTGTCGTCCTGATCGACCTCTGAGCTGATTATCAATTCGTCTAGACTCATGCCGTTCAGTACCTACGACGAATAGTCCACCGACCTCTTTGACTCCTTCGCCCAATTTAATGTCGGTACCACGACCAGCCATGTTAGTTGAAATGGTGACATTTCCTAACTGTCCGGCATTAGCAATGATAGCGGCTTCTCGACCATGATTCTTAGCGTTCAAGATTTCGTGAGGAATATTGCGTTTTCTAAGCAACGAAGCTAACAGTTCCGATTTTTCTACTGAGACTGTACCTACAAGAACTGGTTGGCCAGTTTTTTGAGCTTTGGCAATCTCATCGGCGATGACATTGAATTTTTCTCGAGCAGTTCGGTAGATTTCGTCTTGTTCATCATCGCGAAGTAAAGGACGGTTGGTTGGAACAACGACCACGTCTAAGTGATAGATTTTCTTAAATTCTACTGCTTCTGTATCGGCTGTACCAGTCATACCGGCAAGTCTTTTGTATAAGCGAAAGTAATTCTGGAAGGTAATCGTTGCAAGAACTTGGGTCTCGTTTTCAACCGGGATGTGCTCTTTTGCTTCGAGTGCTCCGTGGAGTCCGTCACTATAACGCCTTCCGGGCATAAGTCGTCCTGTAAACTCATCGACAATAACTACTTTGCCATCTCGTACGACGTAATCTACATCCTTTTTAAAAACAACATGGGCTTTTAGTGCTTGCTGTACATGATGCAGGTATTCAATTTGGCTTGGATCGTAGAGGTTGTCGACGCGTAAGCGCTTTTCTAATTTTGATACGCCGTCTTCGGTTAAGGTAGCATTTCGGCCCTTTTCATCGAGAATGTAATCGCTATCTTTTTGCAAACCAGTAATCACTGAATTGACTTGAGCATAGATTTCGGTATTGGTCTCGGCTGGGCCGGATATGATGAGTGGTGTTCTTGCTTCATCAATTAGAATCGAGTCAACCTCATCGACAATACAGAAGTTGTGCTCGCGCTGAACATACCTGGACAAATCGGTTTTCATGTTATCTCTCAAATAATCGAAACCGAATTCATTATTGGTACCGTACGTGATGTCAGCGTGATAAGCGATGCGCCTTTCTTCATCGCTAAGACCCTGGACGATCAACCCTGTTGAGAGTCCTAAAAATTCGTATAGCTTGCTCATCTCTGCGGATTGCGTACTTGCTAGGTAGTCGTTGACGGTAACGACATGAGCCCCTTTCCCAGAGATTGCGTGAAGATAGACAGGCAGCGTAGCGGTCAAGGTCTTACCCTCACCGGTTTTCATTTCGGCAATTTTACCCTCAAAAAGCGCAATGCCTCCTATCATTTGAACGTCGAATGGCCTCATCCCTAGTACGCGCTTAGATGCTTCTCTCACAAGGGCAAAAGCCTCGATCAGTATCGATTCTAGACTCGTGCCATTCGCAACTTGCTCTCTTAGGGATTGAGATTTAGCAAGGATTTCCTCATCTGACAGTGCTTCAAATTCAGGTTCTTTTTGATTGATTTGAGCAACTCTGAGTTTGTAGTTTTTGATCTCCCGATCATTTTTGGTCCCGAAGAACTTTTTTGCCAAGTGTAACATTGAGGTCCTGCTTTTCTTCAAACTAACATGTAAAATAGACTCACCATTCGGTAGCTAAGTATACTTCCCATGGGTCAATATAAAAACTACAAAATACGAGGGCGTATCCCGACTACAAAATAATTAATGAGAGCAATTTAAATGGCCGGTGGTGGGTTAGTGAAAGCAATAAATTATGGCGATT
The DNA here is from genome assembly GCA_013215145.1 of Pseudobacteriovorax sp. Lineage (GTDB taxonomy): Bacteria > Bdellovibrionota_B > Oligoflexia > Oligoflexales > Oligoflexaceae > DT-89. Next base: position 18,900 of record JABSRP010000021.1, on the reverse strand, counting down.
TACGGGATTTCTAACATAAACTTTTTCGGGTTTACGTTCTTTCCGTTAACCAAAACCTCGTAGTGCAAGTGTGGTCCTGTTGATCTCCCAGTCATTCCAACGGTGGCAATTTGGTCGCCCTTCTTAACTCTTTGTCCAGGTTGTACCATGTTCTGGGCATTGTGGCCAAACCGTGACACAACGCCGTATCCGTGAGCGAGCATAATAAAGTTGCCAAACCCTGCCTTGGCACCGGCGAAAATTACCACTCCGTCGGCTGGAGCGTAGATAGGAGTGCCCATTGGAGCAGCGACATCGACACCTTTATGCATCGTTCGCTCCCCAGTGAATGGCGAGACTCTAGGCCCAAACCCAGAGGTTATCCATCCATCCACGGGAGACGCTGAAGGCACCGAAGATAACAAGCTTTTTTGGCGACTCAAGGTCGAAAGAAGTTTTTGTAGCTCTAACGCGTTGTTGTTGGCCTCATTGCCGAGACTTTGAACCCGGTCAAAAACCGAACGGAATACGAGTTTGGAGGTGTCGATTCCCAAAGGTAGGTTCTTTTCTGAAATTGCTGCAGTCTGGCCTCTGGTGACATACTTATATTCCTCCGGAGAAAGAGGGCCAATCCCTGTTTTCCTGCTGAATTTCTTTACTTTAAGTTGAGTCAGATCTTCAAGCTTTTCGCTGTAGTCTTGCACTCTAGATAGCGCTTTTTTAACGTCATCGAGGTTGTTCATGAGAAGCCTCGCTTCTCCCTTTAGACCTTGATTCTCGGCAAGTGTTGCCCTGTAGGAGTCGCGGATGGCCCTTAGCTCCATGTAATCAAATAAAAGATAGCCGACAAAAGCTGTGGAAAAAAGGCTGAAAACGATAGCAAGGCGGATCATTATCCTAGGAATTTTGAACTGCTTCGTCTGAGTGGCATTCTCCGGTATGAACAGCACGGTCATTTTTCTCATGAATCCCCCGGTTTCTTAATCGCAATAATGACTGCGGTAATATTGTCTTCACCACCCCGAATATTTGCTAAGTCGATTAGTGATGGTAGGGCCTCGACGCCATCAGTGCTGATCAGCTCCGAGATTTCAGAATCCGACACCTTACCATGAAGTCCATCGCTGCAAAGCACCAAAAAATCATCCTCCTCAAGAGCGAAGCTCGAGGTATCGACGTCTTCTTCTTCCTGGTACCCCACGCTCCTGGTGATCACGTTCTTCAAGTGGTGGACCTCTGCTTCCTCTGGGGTAATGATTCCTGCTCTGACTTGCTCGTTAACAAGAGAGTGGTCAAAAGTGATCTGATAAATAAAGTTTTTTCTGAGAAGATACAGGCGGCTATCACCGACGTGGGCAAAGTATGCCTGATTTTCAACGATTTTGACTACAGTAGCCGTCGTTCCCATTCCTCTAAGGCTTGGGTCTTCTAAGGAATGTTCGTAAATTTTTGCTGAGGCATAGTTGACCGACTTTGCCAGGGTATCCGATAATTCGCCACTAGGGTGGTCGAAAGTATTTTTAGGGTTTGGAGCAAATAGTTTGTCTTTTACAATTTGATCGGAAATCTGCTCGACGCAAATACGGCTAGCGATTTCGCCACCGGCATGCCCACCCATGCCGTCAGCGACGATGTAAATACCATTGTCGTCGTTGACGAAAAACGAGTCTTGATTGGTCGACCTAACTCTTCCGACATCTGTTTGTCCTGCGCCTTTTGTGACGAAACTAACCAAAAACTAATACTTCCTACAAAAATCCTTGTTCTCCAATAGGCGATATCGGACGCTAAGGGCTGAACTTGAGTGCAATAATTACCTGAACTATATTTCCTACCTAATACGAACGTCTAGTCAAAGCAAGGTACTACAGGTTTGAGATTAAGGCTTCTGTGAACTCGCTCGTACCAAGGTCCCCGCCAAGATCTCTAGTCCTGCTTTGCTTTTTAGCTAAGGTTTTCATTAATGATTTTCGGATTTTATCTGCACAGTCCCGATCTTCCAGGTATTCCAGCATGGAAATGGCGCTGGTTAGAAGCGCTGTAGGATTGGCTAGATTTCTGCCCGAGATGTCCGGAGCCGAACCATGAGCAGCTTCGAAAATGGCTTGCTCCGTTCCGAGATTCGCACCAGATGCTAGCCCGAGACCTCCAATTAAACCAGCGGCAAGGTCAGATAGTATGTCTCCGTAAAGATTTTCGGTGACGACGACGTCGAATTGTTCCGGTTTGGTAACCATTTGCATGCAGCAGTTATCGACGATCATATCCTCAGACTCGATATTTGGGAACTCTTTAGCAACCTTCTCAAACGATTGAAGAAAAAGCCCATCGGTAAACTTCATAATGTTTGCTTTGTGGACCGCGGTGACCTTTTTTCTTCCCAATCGTTGGGCGAGCTCAAATCCATGGCGTGAGATTCGCTCAGACGCATGGGCCGTAATTAGTTTGATTCCTTGAGCAATATCATCTGAAATCTTGTACTCAATACCTTTGTAAAGGTCTTCGGAGTTCTCTCTTACAATGATCATGTCGACGTTTGAGAACTTGTTATCGAGTCCTTCGATTGTTTTTACTGGTCTAACATTTGCGTAGAGTTGAAACATTTGCCTCATGGAAACATTAATCGACCTGTGCCCACCACCAACAGGGGTTGTCGTAGGACCTTTCAGAGCAACACCTGTTTTGCGCAGACTGTTAACGAAGCTGTCGGGTACTAAGCATTTGGTTTTTTCAAAAGCACTGAGCCCAACATCATGCGTGTCCCATTGGATGTTCGCACCTGCAGCCTCCAAAATGGACGTGACACTCTGAGTAATCTCAGGACCAATGCCATCTCCAGGAACCAAAGTAACCGTTCTCATCGCACCTCCCGTCATTATTCCCTAATATTTTTGCCCCACTTTTGGTAAATGCCCTGCTGCTGAAGCAAGATGGATACCTAATAAAGCTAGGGCACTATCGAAGTTATTACTTTGGATCCAACTATCGAGATTTTCGATCGGGATCGTGGCAACCTGGATAGCCTCGTTCGCGTCGGGAAACCTCTCCCGTTTTTCGGCTAACCTGCAACCTGTCGCCGTATAGAAGTGAATAAGATTGGTCATGATTGCTGGGTTTGGATTGATGGCACAAAGCTTGGTTAGTTTGGAGGCGGAGACAAAACCAGTTTCTTCCTCGAGCTCTCTCGAGGCTGCAACCTCAGGGTCTTCGCCGGCGTCCACGGCGCCTCCGGGAACTTCCCAAACGTTAGACATGGAACCGACTCGCGATTGATTTATGACAATGAGTTCATTTTGATCCGTAACAGCGATGATATTAGCCCAATCGGGTGACCTTAACCTGTGATAAACAGCAGATTTTTGATTGTTTTTAAATGATAGTGATACTTCCTCTACCGTGAAAGGGATTGTTTTGAGACACGTCTCGATTCCTTTCACTTCCCACTGTAATTCAGTCATGTCTTTAGCATCCTACAGATGACAACTGGTTTCTTAGTTAACAGACCTCCGAGGTAGCGTCTTACTTTCAACCTCAAGGCTTCGTTCAACTCTTCTAAGGTTTCAAAACTATCGAGTTCGAGCGAATTTACTGAATCTAGAATGAATTTTTTTGCCTCAGTTTCCTCTGGGCTACTAAATGGTAACCCGATAAACTCCGTTTCGGCTGAGTATTTACTGCCGACTAGAGTTCCAAATACTAGAACCAGACCAGAGTCACCAATTTTATGCCTTGAGCGCATGTTTTCGTAAGACATGGTGCGACGTGACCAAGAATCGACAAAGAGTTTTTCTACATCCAAGGTATCGACGAGATTTACCTCATCGCCTGTCACGGAAAAAAGATGACCGTTTTCGACCGTTATCGAGGAATCGTCGAATAGATCTCTGTTTGCCTTCAATTGCACGTGGGTTCCGTGGACCGGAAAATAAAATTTGGGCTTCACTGCTTCGTACATGTCTCGCAAATCGTCTTGGTGACCGTGCCCGCTGACATGAATGTTGGGAAATTCCTTCGAAGAAATGACTTCGTAACCTTTGCGGGTGCAATCACTTAAGAGCCGGTTGAGTGATTTCTCATTTCCAGGAATCACGCGTGAGGAGAACACAATTCGATCCCCTGATTGCATCTGCACAAACCTATGATCGCCGTCCACAATGCGTCTTAATCCTGATCTTGGTTCGCCCTGAGAACCAGAGGCGATGACAATCAAGCGATTCCGTTTGACCTCAGAGAGCCTTTTTTCTTCAATAATGACTTTAGGGTTTGGCTCAAACACACCAAGATTTGATCCAATTTCTAGAGTTTTGTGAAGGGACGCTCCACTCATACATACGCGTTTTCCTAGAGCTTCAGCAGCATCGAATATCGTTCTCAATCTCCAGAAATTACTAGCAAAAGTGGTTACGACAACTAGTTTTTCTTTTGTGTCGAAGGCTTCTTTTAATGCATCAAAGGTTACGTTTTCACCAGGACACCTTCCTGGTTTCGTTGCGTTTGTGGAATCAGTGATTAAGCCTGTCACTGGAGCAAACTTCTTTAAAAATTCCAAATCGGGAGGGGACTCATACAAAGGGTTGGGATCAATCTTAAAATCACCCGAATGCACAATACTTTCATTATCAAATTCGAGAATTAGGCTATAACATCCAGGAATTGAATGAGTGATCGGGAACCAAGTTACCTTTAAATCGGGAAGCTGTGTCGTCTCAAAATCAGCAACTTCAAAGGTGAGTACCTGGGACACAGGAACTCCATACTTAGCTAGTCTGTCGTTGAGAATCTCCATAGTCCACTTTCCTGTATAGACTGGCGCCGGCCACTCCTTTAGGATTAGGGGGAGCCCTCCTACATGGTCTTCGTGTCCGTGCGTTATGAGATATGCCTCGGGACCCTCAAAAATCTCCATCAAGTAATTGAGGTCAGGTATGTGGGCGTCAATTCCAATTTCGTGATCGTCTGCAAACATCAGTCCCGAGTCCACAATGTAAAGTTTGCCCTTAAAGATGTAGGCGGTAAAGTTCATGCCGAAACTGCCACAGCCACCTACGAAAAAAATGTGGAGTTTTTCTTTGTCAAGGGATTGAAAAATATTGTAATCGGGAGTCATGGTAGTCTCTTAGTTTTGATGTATTTCCTATCAGCCTTTAGCAGGAGAAAAGAAAAAGGGATACTTAATTTCAACACTGCCTCGTTTTGGTCTCGGAAATCTCCAGTTGGCGATACGCTTTCTCACACAGCGAATCATTTTGCGATCGTTGATACTACTATTGAGAAGCTCTAGTTCCGATATTTTACCCCTCGAATCCAATCGCCATTGCCATTCCATTTTCCCTTGTAAACCTTGATTCCTCCTAAGAGCCAACTCGAAGCATAATTGAAGCTCAAATCGGTTACGCTGGATTGTTTTTTTGATCAGGTTGGGATTAATTTGGCCGACCAAGGGTTCTTTTATAAGCCCACTTTTGCGTAAATCAAATTGGGATGCTTGTATCCGTTCGAAATCTATATCCAAGTTGGCTAGGTTGTTAGACGTCCAGAAGCGCACTTGTTTAGTATTTTTTGGAATCACCACCGGCCTAAGGTCTTCACGATTTATCTCATCATGCTTCAAGCTGAATTTGTCCATGATCCTTTGATGGGCTCTGGCCTTAAGGCTTAGCTCTTTAGCCTCATCGTACATCGCTTTTTCGTCCTTAGTTAACCGCCATGGCTCGAAGACTCTGGGTTGGTCAAACCTTGTGACGGCTTGGTATTGTTCGAAGACATATTTCCCGTCTCTGTGGAATTGTTTCGAACTATTGATTCGGTTGAGTAGGTTTTTCTCCAGACCACTTTGATAAGTCTTTATGGTCCCTATAATCGAAGCGATTTTCAAATCGAGTGAATCACCGACAATGGCGGGAATGGTGAGAAAGATCTGATTTGTGTCTCTTTTTCCCTGGTTCATAATCCGCTTATTGTCTTGAATCACCTCATTAACGCGTTCGTCCTGCTTTTGATGAAGGGAAGCAAATCGTTTTCTCGAACTAGAAAATACCGAAGTGTTGGAACTTGTTGTATATCCCATCAACACTTTTGCCATGTCGCTATAGTAGGAGAATGATAGACTAACAAGATTGGTTCGATCCAGACTCTCTTGAAGAGCTTCTGGCAAATACTCCAAATGTTTATGATGAATAAAGGGAAGAGTGTAGACTTCTTTTAGGTCTGCCATAGATTTTGGTCTTGTATCAGGGCGGTACATTAATCCGATGACTACAGCTCCAATTAGCCAAAAACTAGCTAACAGTCCAATCGATAGGTATTTGATCTCACTCTTATTTGAAAACCAAATCCCACCTAGTTTTCCTTTATATTCTTTTGACTGTTGAAACTGCCTTTCCCGCTTTTTTCGTTCTTTTCCGATGCGGATTAAGACTCGAAGGTCATTGTAGGCAATGCTTCCATAGTCGCCAGGCTTCATGATGTGGATATAATCAGTTTTCTTATCGGAGTTGATCTCTTCAATCCGACCCTCGAAGGTCGTAAACCCCTCCCAATTGGGATCTAAGTCTACCTCCACTCCTCGTTTTGTGATTTTGAGAATTTCAACGTCAGTTGCTAAAGGGTAAAAGGGGGCTGTCAATTCCCCCTTCGGTTTTGCAGTGAGTACTACTGAGCCGATGCTCTTGTATGGTCGACTAGTTTCGGATAGTAACTGGCCATTTTGTAAAACTTCTACAAAAATTTTGTTTTTGTCTTGTTTTTGTTTTTTTCCAAAGGCCATTAATTGATAATCCGTGTTTCAAATCCATATCTTGAGATATTTGCTTTAGCTAACGAGTATAGAATTGGTCTGAGATGGACGTATTTTAGGTGCTGATCCACTGCTATCACGGCCCGTGAGGTAATCGCGCTACTTTTCATTTTAATGACCGTCGATTCAGCTTCTTCGAGTGTTTTGAGTTTTAGATAGCGAATCAAGGGTTCGAAATTTTCAATATCTACAGAATTTTGGGCCCATGAGAACTTTTTTCGATCCGAAGTTATAACATGAATTTCCTCGTCTTTCTCGTAGACTCCCAGCCAGATGCCACCGTCAGGTAGGCGGTCACTTTCGAGTGGAATCACCTGGACTCTAGCCCCAAGTCTAGGGTTAAGGTCTGTCAGTAGGTGTCCCCCTAGAATCATGACCAACATAAACCCAATCATGGCTGGAAAAGGGTACCACTGAATAGGGATCTCAAGTCGGTCTTTGATCCTGAATAGACAGGTTTGCCAGTTTTCGGCGAATAATTGTTTGTTGTTCATTGAAACCCACTTCCTAACACGATTTTTTCGAAGTGTTTCGAGGCCTTTAGCGACTGTATAGTTTGGATCACTATCGGCGTTGGTATCTCACCCTGTGGTATCAAAATACCCAGACCTTGACTGCTGATATTTGATCGAGATGCTCTACCAAACAGCCATTTTTCAATATCTTTGATGAGGTTTAACAGATCCGGAGCACCATCTACGTGTGATACAGAAAACTTATTGCGAAGGCTGTCAATATTTGTTGTAAAAGCATCCAAGTCACCGAAAATAAATCTATTTTTTGTTAGGACGATGACAGGAGTTGTAGTCTCGACTGTAAGGGTGTTGATGGTGTTACCCACCTCGGAGCTTTGATCAAATGGCACCGATACCAGAGGAATCTCCGAAGTTACGATTCCATACTTGCCAGCCATGGATGTTGCTCTTAGAAGAAAAGAGAGCGTTACCATAAGGCCGATGCTGGCAAGAATGATTATAGGAAGATACCAAGACGTGTCAGATAATCTCTTCTTCGTCTTTGATATCTTCGACTGAAGCGTCATCGAAGCTGTCATCTTCTTCCTCTGGTTCGCTTTCCATATCGTCCATCTCTTGGATGATGGGTTCGTTGTTCACTGGCGCCGCAGCCATAGAAGCATCAACCGGTGCTGCCACAAAGGTCGGCATATCTGTGGGCACTAACAAGTTCATCAAAACAGAAACACCATAGTGAACCCGTTCAGTTAGCTTGATTGCCATGCCTTTTAAGATTTGGTGTCCAGTGAGGAAAATCATTGATAGGAGAAGTCCCATCGCTGTGGGGTTTAGTGATCCAGCGATACCGTTTGCCAAGCGAGCTTGCTTTTCACTGGTGTCGAGTATCTCGATGGAATCAAAAGCGCTCCAGAGACCATCGATCGTACCGAGGACTCCGATTAGGAGTATAAGGGTCGCTAGAGCGGGAAGAATTCCGATCCTGGACTCCAGTTTAGGTAGAAAGTCGATGGTCTCTTCTTCAATCGTTCCTCTAACGGAAGCTGGATCCCGTTCCGAAGCTTCGAGAGCCTTTAAGCTAATATTTGGTAGCGAGGTGTTAGACGCTTTCTTACAAATACTAACCGCTCTGTCGATATCTTCGGCTTGGACTGATCGTCGCAGATCTTTAAGAAACTTCTTAAAATCAATTAGATAAACGAACTGAAGCATCAGGAATCTCTCGAAGATTACGGTGGTCCCGATGAATCCGAAAATTAAAATGAAAATTAGATAGGTATTACCAGCCTGTAGACTGATGGCTAGCTGACTCCACAAATCTCTGCCTCCCAACTCGTCTGCACTGTCATTATTGTACAAGAACAGGGCTAGGCAATTATGGTCTATTTGATTTTGGTTATCTCAGTCTCAGGTTCCGAGTCGGAATCTGGGAGCTCGTTATTTTGGGTGGATGTCTTTTGCGTCAGGGTACCATTTTCGTGGGCTCGGGTAAATGCCTTCAATATTTCGGGATCAAAGAGCTCAGACTCTTCGTTAAGCCTTTCGATAGCGTCGGATTGATCGATAAATCCTGAATAGGAGCGCCCTGAAATCATAGCATCAAAGACATCGCCGATGGCGACTATACGGCCGAAAAAAGGAATATCTTCACCAGCGAGCCCTTCCGGGTAACCTGTGCCATCCCACTTTTCATGGTGATATTTCACGCCTGAAATGATCCGAGAAGCATTAGGCAAGTGTGAGATGATGTTCGCACCGATAGTGGGGTGTAGCTTCATTTCCGCGTACTCCTCGGCGCTAAGTAGGGAAGCCTTCTTCAGTATCATGTCGGGGATTCCAATTTTGCCGATGTCATGGCAAAGGGCACTGATCATCAGTATTTTTTTAACATCTTTCGTTAGCTTCAGCTCGTCGGCAACCGCCATGCAGTAATTGGCAACACGTTCAGAGTGTCCGCGAGTGTAGGTATCTTTCGCTTCAACAGTAGCAATGATGGTATCCATAATTCCTACCAACCAACTATCTAATTCCTTGCGTAACAGCATTGATTCGATGATGGGAGATGCCCTGACCAAAAGAGCCTGGGCTGCTTCCAAATCGATTTGACGAAATTTCTGCTGGGGATCGTCTAATTCGATATGAACCAAAGCAGTTATGTCCTCGTTACGAACCATAGGTAGAATCACTCTATTTCGGCTCGCTTGGGTAGTTTTTGCTGAGTTTTCGAGCAGAATAGACTGTTTTCGTGAGAGGCAATCTTCGAAGGCCCTTTGACTAAGGATAAACGGACGAGGCTCACCAAAGTCTTTTTTCGCAAACGGCAGAAGTTGACGACTTTTTTCGGACCAAATGAATATGGCTGCGCGTGATGCGTTACCAACAAGCTTTCCTAGACTTTTTAGTAGCGTGTGGCAGGATTCATTCAAATCTCTAATGACCATCAAATTACTGTGATGATTGAATACTTCCCGAATCTTTCGGTCGTTAGTCATGACGTTATTGGCAAGGGTCGCGGGGTCCATCCGAATGGCTTTAATCGGATGCTTGATATCACCCATTCCGATTCCGATGGGGCCCGTTAGTCCAGACTTAGCATCTATTTCCATTTCGAAGCTTAAAAAGTCGGTTGGAATCTGGATGCTGGAATCAGGTGCGAAGAACACTAGCTCAGTGGTTCCTAGCAGAATTTTGTCACCGCTCTTAATGGTGGAATTGATCACTCGATCGCCGTTAATATAAGTTCCGTTTCGCGAGTCGAGATCTTCGAGGATGTAGAGGCGCCCTCGTTTTTTGATTCTCAAATGCCGCCGCGAAGCCTCCTTGTCCCTAATGACGACATGACACTTGGGATCTCTCCCAAGGACCACAGGAAACTCCTGGAGTTCTATTCTTTTTCCGGCTTCGTGCCCACGTTCAACGGCCAAGAAAGTCATTTTTACCTCTTATGATGATCCGTTATCGGTAAATAAAGCGAATTCCTTAGGCAGGGATTGCCCAAAGACTGTCTAAAAAACTGACACTACTGTCCGAAAGGCTCGAAGGAGGTGGATTATGAAGTACGTGATTTATATTATATTTGCGATGGCAGGGTTAGACGTCGTAGCCGAGACATTGCCCCCCATAGGTAAGCGCGTTTACCATATCGACCAAGATAGTTTGTTTCGGCCTGTCGATATTCGTCCGGATGCCGGCCTTGCAGCAAGTTCTTCCGCCATCGAACTCCGGGATCCTCTCGGTCGGGAGGCCGAAAGGAACGGCAGAGCTATAGCCCCAGATCTAAAGCTTCCAGTGAACGACTCGGCCAAAATATCTTTTCCTGAGTTGTCACTTCAGGGGAGGATTTCAAAACCACGAGTATCATTCACTCTGGACCGCCTGAACTCGGATCCTGATATCGATTCCTGGACCATGAGCTTCAGAAATAAGGCGATTCTAGAGTCTACACGGTTGCGTGCCCTCTCAAGATCAATTTCGGAATAAATTCGTGGTGGAAATGCTATCCACCCGATATAGTGGGTCCGAAGGGACCCACGACCCTGTGCCCTTTTCCCGCTATTATTGCTCAGTTTTTTGTTTGTTTATTATCTGATAACACTATCTGGCCAGCTAGTCAAAGACTAATTTTTTCTAAAAGGTTTTTTATGGAATTTCTGCACTCTTTGGACGAAAAATTATTCTTTTATGTTAACCACGGCCTATCGAATAGGATTCTTGACGTGGTCATGGTGGCGATATCCAGTCATTGGATTTGGTTAATTGTATTAGCCTTGGTCGGCCTTCAAATTGATTTCAAAAAACGAGGTTGGAAAATCATCTTAATTGCTGGAGTAGCTGTTGGTCTTTCTGATTTGTTTGCCTTTGAAGTACTCAAACCTTACTTTGGTCGCATGAGGCCTTGCAAGGTGCTAGAGGGAGTGAATATTGTAAAGTCATGTGGTGGTCGATTTGGGTTTCCCTCCAATCATGCTATTAATTCGGCCACTTTTGCCGTTTCTATGATGCTTTGGAGGCCTCATCGGTTTATGCGGTTTCTATTGGCCTTTGCCATTTTGGTAGGCTTTTCACGCGTTTATCTTGGGGTGCACTATCCCGGAGATGTGTTGTTTGGGTTTAGTTTGGGAGTTATTTGGGCTTTTACGTTTTTTAAAGTCTGTCGATCCTTTGCTTGGAGTCATTCGCTTCTTCCCAAGAAGCGTAACGACCCCATTGCAAGCTGACAGAGTTTTAATTTTCCTCGGGGAAAAAGCGCTTGTTATCTTTTGCGTACTCCTTCAGGAGCTCCGAGGGTTCAAAACGTTTACCGTGTTTTTCTGCTAGGCTTTCGAGACGGTCTGTAATCACCTTAGCGCCTACATGGTCAACATACTTAAAAGGTCCACCCCAAAAAGGCGGAAACCCTAGACCAAATACGGCTCCCACATCCCCATCATAGGCAGTCTGTATGACTTTTTCCTCAAGGCAACGAGTGGATTCGTTGATGAATACAAGGGCACATCGGTCGATGATTTCATCGTCGTTAATAGAGGCTTTTTTCCAGCCTGGTAACAGTTTGTAAACATCATCGTCTGGTTCACATTTTTTACCGTTTTGGTACTCGTAGAAGCCCTTTCCATTTTTTCGACCTAGCCGGCCCGAATCTAAAATAGCGGTCAAACCTTCAGGCAGGCGTACGCGGTCAGAAAAGGCTGATGACATCGTGTCTAGGACATGATTGCCGACATCAATACCTACTTCATCCATCAGGGTTACGGGACCTACCGGGAAGCCAAAATCAACAAGGGCATCATCGACTTCTTTTATACTGGCCCCTTCGGTCAAAAGAATGGCTGCCTCTGCAAGGAAAAATGCTAGAGCACGTGTGGTATAAAACCCTGGGCTATCTTTGACCACGATGATTTGTTTTCCCATCCTCTGGCCAACCTTAATTGCTAGTGCTGTGGCCCACTCAGCAGTCTTTTCTGTAGTTACGATCTCAAGCAAGGGCATCTTTTCCACTGGAGAGAAAAAATGCATTCCCAAAACACGTTCGGGAAATTTGGCTTTTTCGGCAATTTTACCGATGGGAATCGCAGAGGTGTTAGTAGCAAAAACCGTATTTTGTTTTTCTCTATCCTCGAAATTGGAAAGAATTTTTTGTTTGAGATCGAGGTCTTCAAAGACGGCCTCAATGACGACATCAGCATTTTTGAATCCAACCGTCGAAGTGCCCGGAGAGATCTTTGCCATTTTCTTGCCAGCTTCAAAACTCTTGATTTTTCTCCTGCTAACTTGCTTTTGAAAGTACTTGTAGGCGTTTTGCAGGGCCCGAGTCGTCGATTCTTTGTTTGGATCTGATAACCGAGCTGTGATTCCCTTATCTGCTAGTACAGTGGCGATTCCGGCACCCATAAACCCAGACCCGATGATTCCAACCAAGCTTGGGTCAGGTTTTTTATCAAACTTCGCTTGAAAGCTCTCCGAGAAGTCATTCTTTTTGGCATTGGTCGTGGCATGAAACAAATGAATTAGACTGTGACTTTCTTTGGTTTGCGATAGCTCTCCAAAAAGTTTAGCTTCAATCATGAGACCGTCTTCGAGTTTCCTGTCAAAACCATCAAAAACAGCAGCTAGGGCTTTATAGGGAGCAGGATAAAACCCTTTTGAACTCTCTTCTACCATCTCTCTGGCTTTTCTTTCCATGACCTTTCGGCCTATGGGGTTATTTTCGGTTGCGAATTTTGTCAAGTCGTTGCTAATTCCCTTTGATTTGGGCTTATACTTGTCTTTTCTCTTTTTTTCTGCATAGGTAAGAGCAATTTCAAACAATTGCTCCTCATGAACGGTAGCATCGATAAGACCTATTTTTTGCGCTTTTTTGGCTATGATTCGCTTTCCAGTCAGGATCAAATCAAGGGCGGCTTGGATTCCTATGATGCGAGGAGTTCTTTGTGTTCCACCAGCGCCAGGAATCAGGCCCAGTTGAATTTCTGGAAAGCCAAACTTGGCATTTTCGGTGGCAACTCTCCAATCGCACGCCAGCGTTAATTCTAGTCCTCCACCTAGGCATTGCCCATTTATGGCAGCTACAGTCGGGATCTTTAAATCCTCGATTTTTTTTAAAATACCTTGCATTTTTATTGCCGCATTTCTGGTCTCTTCGGCACTCTTCAAGGTTTCGATATCACCAATGTCAGCTCCAACGACAAAATCTTTCTTGTCGGACTTAATGATTAAACCCGCTAGCCCTTTTTCGTTTTGAATATCGTCCACCAAATCGTTTAGCTCTCTAAGGGTGTTTTCACCCAGAGTGTTGACCTTGCTATCGGGGTGGGCAATGGAAAGTACTGCTATCTTATCTTCGTGTTTTGAGTAATTTATGTAGGTAGTCATATGTTTTCCTCTGATTTACTTAATTCTCTCGATTAACATCGCCCCAGCCATTCCACCTGCCGCACAAATAGCAACTAATCCTAAGTTTTTGTCGCGACGGATGAGCTCGTTACTTATGGTCGTGACCAATCGAGAACCTGTAGCTCCAAAAGGGTGACCGATGGCAATGGCTCCACCATTGACATTAAGCTTATCTTCCGGAATCTCGCCAAAGGCTTTCGTATCTCCGAAGTACTTCTCGCAAAAATCGGCTGAAGCCATTGACTTTGTGCAGCTCAAAACCTGGGCAGCAAATGCTTCATGGATTTCGAAAAGATCGATATCCTCAAAAGTCATTTTGTTCCGCTTTAACAAGTGAGGTATGGCAATTGCAGGTCCGATTAGGAGCTGCTCAAGGGGATCAATGCCGACAAAAGTAAAATCGATGATCCTCGATTTCGGGCTTAAACCAAGATCCTTGGCTAGTCCTTCGTCGGCAATCAATGACACTGCTGCTCCGTCAGTGAGTGCTGATGAATTTCCTGCAGTGAGCGAGCCGTACTTGCGATCAAAAACTGATTTTAATTTACTCAGCTTGTCGACACTTGTATCACCCCTCACGATATTATCTTTTTCAATACAATCGAACTTTGGCGATGGCCAGACGGGGACAACTTCCTCGTCAAATGCCCCTGATTCCTGAGCCGCAGAAGCTTTCTGATGGCTAGAAGCGGCAAAATCGTCTTGTTCGCTTCTGCTAATATGATTTAACTTAGCCATTATCTCGGCGCTCTCTCCCATGGTTAAGCCCGTTAAAGGCTCTGCAAGTGCAGGGGGTTTGGGTAGCCAGTCTTTTGCGGAGAAAGACTTTAGAACAGAAATTCTATCTGGCGTAGATTTCGCCTTACTAAGTGAAAGTAAAAACTGTCTTGCCTCTTTTGAGTAGGCGATTGAGACGTCACTGAGACACTCTACGCCTCCAGCCAGAACTAGTGCAGGATGACCGAATGCGACTTCTTTTGCGGCATCGGCAATGGCGTGAAGGCTGCTAGTACAAGCTCTGTTCAGGGTGTATCCATGTATGTGGTTAGGTAAGCCGAGGTTGATGATACTATCCCTGGCCACATTGCCGTTTTTCGTCTGAGGAATGACTACGCCTGCAGAGACTTCATCGATCTCTTCGGGATCAAGCTCTGTCTTACGGAGGAGGCTTTCTACCGTTCTCGAATACAGCTCGAGAGTATCGGATTTTTGAAATACTCCGAACGATTTAACGAAGGGCGTGCGGACGCCGTCGACAAAAACTGCTTTGCCACTACCCGCAGATCTACTTTGTCGGTATTTTACTATATTCATCCTTATTCCTTTCTTCGAGTGATTTTGTACCCAAATCCCTCGGCTTCATTCTACGTGATTTTCCCGAGAACTGTTAGCGCTCCTGGTGGCCTGGTGTTATCGATGACTTGACTTTCTGTCCTTCCTGCCTCGGCAAAATCAGTGCCTGTGCAGAACAATCCGGATCGTGCCATGATAGCAAAAGAACGTCAGAATACAACTAGCAAGGCTGGGGAGTGGAAGTTTGACCAAGTTGAGGAGAACTGTCAATGTTAGCAGGTTTCTTGGCGTCTTGATTCTTTGCAGCCAATTCACAACGTGGGTAGTGTCCTGCTCCAAATCTGGCAGTAAAGAACCCGCAGCCGTAATTCCGGAGCCTGAAAACAAAACATTCGATCAGGTTGAGCGAGCTTTGGAGGTGGAACTCTCACAGTTTGCCATAGCGGAAGAGCCCGATTTGGAGTGTCAGGTAGTAGAACCCAAAAGCGCGATCCAGCTCGAAAATGATGATGTTGTGGTCGATGGTCTATTTGACGAGTGGGTATCGGTTCCAGCCTTTAGCTATTTATTCAAAAATGGAGACCCTGTAACTTCATTCAAAACTATCAAAAGCTCCAAGGGCTTGTTCTTTGGTATCCTAGGCGCCGATATAGGTGCCACTTCTATACGTTTTTTGTCGCTAACTCACAGCAATAAGAATCTCAGTCTGGGAAACCCATTCTCGATCGAAATTTCATCGGGTGACATATGGTTCGTGGATGCCGCCGATCGTTACCAGGTCACAGATTCACGTCTTGCTAGTGTGTCACAATCGGCTGAAGGTGTAGAATTATTTGTATCTAATCAATTTCTTGACCGAGTTCGTTTGTTGCCCGGCTGGGGATTTAAAATAGAGTCTTTCGCGGCTGAAGGTCTGACTCAGTCGATGCCACACATTGAACCTTCCAGTCACGAGCCAAACAACATTTTGGGTTTCAGAAAATGCCTATATCAATTCGAAAATGGGGAGTTTTTATCTCTGACTGAAATAACTCCACCAACGATTCCCATGAGACCTGTAAATGGATCTTTTGTAGACGTCCTGAGTCGAGGAGAGGTCTTTTTGACGAAGGAACAACGAAATTCCTACGATGTTTTTCTGCTCCGAGGAGCTGTTGCCGGAGAGGGCGATATTTCCATGGATAGTTTTCCTTTTCTAATATCAACTAGGGCTGAATTCGTCGATAGAGTGCCGTGGATAAAAGATTTTCAAGAGTTTTTTAAGAAAAGGTTGAATCCAACGGCTGACCCCTTATTCTCCGAAGTGATTGGTCAGACAGTTGCCATAGGATTGGCGAGAGAGCAACTGGGTGAATATTACTTTCTTAACTTAGTAAGAGATTATCTAGCCGCAGCTTCCGCCTACGACCCGGCAATTCTTAGCCTTTTGCTAATTCATAAATTTGGTTTACAAGTGATTCAATCCACTTTTTTAGATTGTGAGTCATCACAAGGTTCCGAACTTTTGAGAAATTGCTTTTTTCGTAATCTAATTGCGGACTATACAGGAGACTTGCTTGCCGACTGGGAGCTTGAAAAAGAGATTGTCGGATTCAATGTCGAAACGTTTTTTGATCGTGACCTGGATGGTTTGTATGCCGGTTTTGAGAGTCGCATTGGAACTTCGGATTTCGAGAAGGATTCTGATTTTGATGGATGGACTGATCTTTCGGAGTTCATATTTGGACAAAACCCTCTAAGCTCGATTAGTAAGCCCAGAAGCCTAGCGGTGGATGGAACGATCGGCGACTGGTTGAGTCTGATCCCGGCCAGGGTCATCGTCGACCAGGATGATAAGTTATCCAACTGTAAAAATGTCGACATTACCTACTATAACGCCATTTTGATGCCTGGCTGGCTGATTCTAGGCGCATCACTCGCAGAAGACCCGCAAGCCGAAATCCGCTGGGAAATCGTCTTAGAAAGCGCTGCTGGATCCTATATAGTATCCGTCGACTCTAGCGATAGAGGGTTCCAGTTAAATGAAAGTTCTATAATTGAGACACCATTTGCAACATTTGAGCATGAGGTGGAATTTTTGCTACCAGAGTCTCTGTTCGAAGGTCCCATTAATATTCAGGTTAAAGTTCTAATGGGCGCGGACCTTTGTGATGATACCAACGTATTCAGCCCGATAGTTAAGAAATCTGGCTAGAGCTGGCCTCGACTCTTAAGGCTTGCGACGATTTGTTCAATTAACATTTGGTCCGTTTTGGTCAGATCTATGAAAGTTCCTCCGATACGGAATCGACTGCTATCGAACCATCTGCATTCACATTTACAGCAAAGCTTTTTCGGTGCATAGATTCCCAAAGGTGACAATGGGATGTTGAGCCAGTATTGGCTGCCAGGGGAAACCTTGATCTCTCCAGTAAACTCTAATTTAAAACCACCCACGCTAATATCTAAAAGGACTGCTGAGTCGCAAAAAAGCGGAAGCAGTT
Source organism: Pseudobacteriovorax sp. (assembly GCA_013215145.1). Taxonomy (GTDB): domain Bacteria; phylum Bdellovibrionota_B; class Oligoflexia; order Oligoflexales; family Oligoflexaceae; genus DT-89. The sequence goes on along the minus strand of JABSRP010000021.1, from coordinate 1,486 downwards.
TGAATCTTCGAACCTCGACCAAGGCATGAGAAATATAGCGTTTCGCTCTATTTTTTGCAGCACTCGCAACAGGTTGTGTTTCAGCTGACAATACAGACTCCTGGGTATCAACGGTTTCTCGCGTTTTCTAATGATAGCACGAAAACAAGTTGACATAAAATATTATCAGTACAAAAAACATGCCTGGTAATCACTTAGAAGCTAACAGCTAACTTGAATTCAAGATTGTTTGCATCGTCATAAATCTTGGTTGGATCGAGGGTTTTAGTTTGGGCCTTAACTGCGTACAAAACTGGACCGTCATAAATCGTTAATTCGTGAGCGATAACTCTTGAATCACTAATGAAATGAGTATTAGCAATAACTGAATTCCAGCGAGCCCAATTAAGCAACGAGTACTGTTTGTTTTTGAGGGATTCAGTCATAATAGACTGGAAAAGTGTTTTACCAAAGCTAAAGGTCATAAAGTGATTGATTTCTTTAACTTTAAATTGGCCAGAAGTTCTGGCTTGGAGAGAATAAAATCCATTTTCTTGATTTAAGCTGACTATCTGATCTGGGAGGGCAGAGGCCTTGGCAGGATCAGCATCTTTATCCACCGCTATGTTTCCCTTGAATTTACTGGATGTGAACTGATCCACGAAAGATCGGCTAACTTCGTTTTCAAGGTGGATATCGGTGAGCACAGCTGAAGATTCTTCAGTAAGTTTTTTAATTGTCCATTTGACCTTCGCTTGTGGAGCGTGGTCAACAAGGGCAAAGTCGTCGTGACTATGGGCTGCCATTAGCATGGAGTCTTGGTTGGGTTCCACTCCGATCGCAACCAGGCCGTATGTATTTTTAGTCGAAATGATTGAGGGCTTTGTTTTTTTCGCGGAACTTCCGCCCGAAAAGTCGAAGTTAAAATTTAGTCCCGTCTTGAATTTCCGAAATATCGACAAACTTCCGAATTCATTTTCAGCTACGTTCTTGAATATTGCCCTGGCATGCTCACGATTACCAAAGTTTTTGGGCTTGCCAAAAAAATCGAATTCCTGGACGTCTTTTGCGTTATCTTTAGTTACTGAATTGTATGTGTCGAGGGCAACTTGTTGGTGCCTTGGATTCGAAAGGACGGCATTAGCTTTCTGCTTTACCGCTTTCTCAAATTTGGTCTCGCTTTCATAGCCATTTCCAAGAGCAGGCATGGCCATCCATAGGCACGATATTGTTACAAGTTTTTTCAGTGGCAACTTCATGGTTTCCTCAACTATTCTGCAAGATCTAGTTGGGTAAAAGCAATTAGTGGTCCACTAAAATCTTATCTTTTTTTATGTAACCCCCTGATATTCTCAATGAAGGTTCGGGCTAAGTAAGATTCTTGTGTTAGGATTATAACGACTGTCAAGTTTTGACTACAATTGGCGCTGCAATGCTGTTAACTTAAGGCTGGATTCAGCTCCCAGTACCAGTTAGAACCGTAATATTTATAGGTACTTCTTGGTGA
>JABSRP010000020.1 GCA_013215145.1 Pseudobacteriovorax sp. | reverse complement strand
GCAAACTTCTTTCTCTTTGCCATGTGGAATGTCCTCCAAAAGTTATATAAGTTTTTCGGAGGGAAGTGGGATTTCTTTAGACAGCACACCTGGGAATTCCGTGCATTGGTGTCAATGGCGGAAAGTACTTCAAGCACAGTGAAGCGTTTTCTTTTCAAATCGCAACCTCCAACCAGGAAGATACCGATAAATATTGGAATGCTATTGTTAACAACGGTGGCAAAGAAAGTATGTGTGGATGGTGTACGGACAAATGGGGCGTCTCCTGTCAGATTACACCGACTTGCCTTACAGAAGCGATGTCAAGGGGCGGTGACGAGGCAAAAAGAGTCTTTGATGCTATGATGAAAATGTAAAAAATAAATATAGCCGCGATTGAAAGAGTACGGCGAGGGCCCTAACTGTGTTATTTAAATACCCAGAGAGGTCAACGCTTATAGGAAACATTTTCCGTTTTTGTTCCAGCAAAAAAGACGTTAATCGATCAGTTGCCAAATCTATTAAAGCAGTTGGTACGGCTCACAAAGAAAGACATGATCATAGATTGATGTATACCCAAGGTTACAAAGACTCAAAGGGTCACATAGTGGAAGTCCTCTGTAGCAGCGCACAAAATGGGGAGCAAAGTGAAGATCAGAATTGAAACCAGTATTCATGCCTCGGTCAAAAAAGTTTGGAATGCTTGTATAACTCCAGACGATATAACTCAGTGGAATTTTGCAACACCTGAATGGTGCTGCCCAAAGGCAGAGATTGATCTTAAACCTTCTGGTAAATTTTCTTATCGCATGGAAGCGAAGGATGGTTCTATGGGCTTTGACTTTGATGGGGAGTTCACGGCGGTGGAGGAAATGAGTCTTATAAAGTTTCACCTGGGTGACAACCGAGAGGTCGAAGTCAACTTCACTGAAAACGGAGAAGCTTTAATAGCAACCGAGATTTTCGAAGCGGAGGACGAGAATTCGGCTGAACAACAAAAGCAAGGGTGGCAGAGTATCTTGAATCATTTCAAGGACTATGTTGAATCCGCAAATTGAGAGCGAAAGGAGTAAGTCGTGACCTATGTTGATGGTTTTTTGGCCGCAGTACCGAAAGCAAACAAGCAAAAATTTATTGAACACTCCAAAACCTGTACGGATGTATTGATGAATTGTGGAGCGTTATCAGTCGTTGACTGCTGGGAAGACGATGTTCCTTCTGGTGAGGTTACGTCTATGCCGCTAGCTGTTCAGAAAAAAGATGATGAGATCATAGTTTTTTCTTGGATCACATGGCCCTCAAAAAAAGTCCGAGATGAAGGAATGAAAAAATTCATGGAAGATCCAGCTATGAAGCCAGAGAATAATCCGATGCCATTTGATGGTAAGAGACTTATTTATGGTGGATTCGAAGTAGTGCATTCTAGGTTTCAATCTTAACTGAACCTGAGTTCATCAACTACCGCAAAGGCACTATAATAAAAGTTCGTTATAAAAACACTAGCAAGGACTTCGATGGGATCAACTGAAGATTCATTTTTTAGCAAGGCAAAAGACTGGCGTAAGGAGATGGAAGTTCTGCGTCCCATAATTCTCAAAACAAAACTCGAAGAGAACATTAAGTGGAGCAAGCCTTGCTATTCAATTAATGGAAATAACGTCGTCATCATACAGCCCTTTAAAAAAAATCTTAGCCTAATGTTTTTCAAAGGCAAACTGCTGAAGGATCCCAAGAAGCTCCTCGTAGACAACGGACCAAACTCTCAATCCGCGATGCGACTCGAATTCGAATCTGAAAAAGAAATCAAAAAACTCTCCACTACTATTAGATACTATATTAAAGAAGCTATGGCGCTCGAAGAATCTGGACAGAAAGTAGAATTCAAAAAAAAGCCAGAACCCCTACCTGAGGAACTCGCAGCTGCATTCAAAAAAAAACCAAAGCTTAAATCAGCATTTCATCGATTAACACCAGGACGACAGCGAGCATACATACTACATATCGCGAGCGCTAAGCAGTCTGCATCAAGAACATCAAGGATTGAGAAGTGCTCTCTAAAGATCCTGGCAGGAAAGGGGCTTAACGATCGTTAAAGAGGCATTACAGGCAGGGAATCTTCCTCGAACCAAAAGACAAGACCGTCGATTGGGTTACAGAGTTACTGGGATGCTTTAGCAAGAGTCTCCACAATTGCGAAATTTAGAGAACTTAGTAAGGTACGACTAAAAAGGATATTCATATGAAAAAGAAAATTTTGTTTACCATAGCAGCACTGCTTATTGCTGGACTTACTACGTTATGGTTGAAAGGCAAAGAGATGCGTGAAATAAGCACAGAGATCGAGATTGCCGCTCCAATAGAAGACGTCTGGAACCTTGTCACAAATATTGACGGATGGCAGGAGTGGAGCCCGATAATCCATCATTCTAAGGGAACTGCCTCGTTAGGTTCAAAGCTGAGTATTACCATGTGTGGTGAAATTGGTGACAAAACTAAGGCTGGACCCAAGTATGAACCTGTTATCACAGTGTTTGAAAATCCAAGAAATCTTAGTTGGCGCGCTACAATGATAGCTGGGTTTATTTTCACCAATGGAAAGATCATCGAGCTTGAAACGACTGATTCAGGAACCAAGCTCGTTCATAAGGAAACATTCAGCGGTTTGATGGCACCCCTGTTGTGGGGACAGGTTCAGACCAACGTTCCCAAAATGCTGGACTCGATGAACCAAGCGCTCAAAGCATTAGCAGAAAAAAGTTGAGATTTTAAATGGCACACGACGAAAAGCTAAACCAAAGAATTAGAGACATCCTGAAAGGTAAAAGAGGAATTACAGAGCAAAACATGTTCGGGGACCTGTGTTTTATGCATTATGGAAACATGATGTGTGGGGCAGATCTGAAGCATGGCTTGTCGGTTAGGGTTGGGCCCGAAAAGCACGAAGACATATTAAAACTTAAACATACGCGACCTATGGATATTACAGGGAAGCCCATGAAAGGCTTAGTGTTTATCGACCCAGAGGGCTACAAAACCAAAGCGGCGCTTGCGAAGTGGATTGAACGAGGCATGTCTTTTACAAAGACTCTGCCCAAGAAATAGGTGCGATTGTAGCTGTTGTTTTCAAATTCAGAGAAATATCGAAGAAGTACCTTTATATTACCGTTATAAATTGCGCTGGGAGCTGTACCAAGCCTTAAGTTAACAGCATAGTAAGTTAAGGCTGATTCTTCTGAGGACACTGTACTATTTATTGCCACCTTTACCACTATGTATTCACCAAGTTACACCCATCAAGCATGACTCAAACCTTGCATTACTTTGGGAAAGTCAAGCTATTTGAAAAACAACCATCGGCAGAGAACCATCCAAGGGGACTTTTCGGAAATAGCAATTTGATTGAAATTAGTAACTATTTGGAATAATGAGTAATTTATGAGATATTACACATCTTTTTGGAAAAACATATTCAATTTTAAAGACAGATCGAATCGTAAGGAATTCTTTATACCTTATCTAATAAATATTCTTTTGGCTTTTGCTATCGTTCACTCCGCCAGATTTATTATGAGTGAAGGAGCATCTACGATTATTTTTGTAATATTTTTAATACCCGCATGTATAGCAGGGCTCAGCGCTACAGTTCGAAGGTTGCATGATGCAGATTATTCAGGATTGCTTATATTCCTTAGATTTATTCCAATTCTTGGCGATGCCATCCTCCTCGTTTTAGTTTGCTTGAAAGGAACAGAAGGTGCCAATAAATTCGGCGATAAGTCCCTAGTTTGATCGTTTTTGCCTCTCTCTTGAAAGAAGCTCATCTAACCAAGAGAGAAAACAATGATCTTCAGAACTATTTTGATTCCTCGAGTACATTAGCTTTGGGTTACTTGAGCGATACTTTTATCCCTGAAAATCTCATGCTGTAGATACAGATTTGCATTTCGATTAGAAAAAAGCCCACTTAGTGTTGCAATAATTTCTATCCTAAATCATCGTTCTATCGGAAAAAGGCAGTCGTGCAGCCAACGATAACCATAGGTACTCAGTCTTTTCCAGCAATTTCAACAACATGATTTTTTTATAATTTGAGGCCAATAATGAAAAAGATTATAATGACAACGCTATTCATGATGTGCGGGAACGTATTTGCCGGAAACGTCACGGGTAAGGTTAAGGAAATACAAGTCATTGCAAATGGTGAATTCATCGTCAAAGTTGACGGAACTTATAATGCAAACCCCTGTAACTCCGACTACTTTATATTTTCAAAAGCTAGTGATAACGACCCAAAGATGTCCCTAAGTGTCTTAATGATGGCATATGCTAAAGGAGATAAGGTAACCATCTCTGGAAATGGTTCATGTTATCGCCCTGCTCCAGGCTGGGGAGCATATGAGCAAGCTGCTTGGACAAAGGTTAATCAATAGGCTATCTACTCAATCCTTTTTAAATATTATCGCTGTCTCAAAATCCAACAGTAGGAGCTTTCACTGAAACCCATGCTGTTGGAAAATCATTTTATGATTCGATTTCCTCTAATAATAGCCACAAAACCCCCACAATTTTTTGCCATCATAGAGATCCTAAATCGACAAAAACCAATGCACTTATTTCTAGGAATTACATGATCTAGTGTTAATCGAATGGCCCCTAATAGGAAAGGATTATCAGCCAACTAGAAAAAGATCTTTTTTGCTTTAAAACATCTTTCGAATAAACAATAATAAAGCTAATTAGAACACTCATAACATGCATTTATCCGAACAAAAATACGAGGAAAAGACGATTATCGTAGCTGGATATCTTTTGCTTAAACCAAATACCGGGGACACATGTCTTTCAGAATCGAAGGAATCCTTCGTGACAGATCACCACCATCCCCTGTCCTGCGATTATTCGATCACGGCGAAGCAAAACAAACGTCCTGACTAGGAACCTATGGATAGGCTTAACTCAGTCTTGTTTGGTAATAACGGTAAAGGCGGATGCTTTGGACGGCTCAATACTTGAAGGTACAGAAGTTCTCGAGAAACTAGCAGAAATAGAATTGATTGATGAGTTTTGGGAGACCATCGACAGAGATGATTTTGAACTTGCAAATCAACTAATGATAAGAGTAAAGATTGATGACTCGACTAGAAAAATAATCCTCGACAAAATGCGATATCCAGACTCTGAACATTAGTTTTGTAGACGTCCTACTCCTATTCTTGAAGTTACTGACCGGACTCACTTCGAGCCCAGCTATATTAATATTACTAATCAAGCATTTGGCGTATGAATCTGACTTCCTGTGACTTTTCCACCGCCAACGCAAGACCTTTGATCAGTCACACCGCCCCACAAAGAAAGTTCTCGACCTTCTTTTGCCGCTTGAATCGCCATTGCGTAAATTAAACTGTATTGGATCGTAGATACGGAAGAGCTTTGCTCAACAGTAACATAACCATGACTACCCAAACAATTTGCTCTATCTATTGTTGAGGTAGAAAAATAGATGCGAAAACTTTCGGCACGCCCCTCAGTATGATTGATTGTCACGGCACCAACTTTTCCTTTCCAGTCACCGTTTGGGGGATTTGGGATCGATAGAGCGCTTCCCGATACAACAAGCAGTGTTGCTAATATTAGTTTTTTCATTTTTAATCCTCATAAATTATTTGATTTCATATGCTACAAGTTTACTGACGGCCGATAAAAATAGATGATTTGCTCTAACACTGTCAGCCTACTCAAAGATTCGAGATCCTAAACATCGAGCCTCTTTTGTTCGTCAGAAAGATGATTGAAAGTAAAAGTTATTGCATCAAACCAAAAATTTTCTCAAAAAAGTCATTTCAAGAACAATAATTATTTATTTTATCAGATAGTTATAAGAAACTATAACACCTTTAGGGGGAGGTACGGTACCGACTTCAGGCCCACTTAGAGAGCTTTTAGTTTCTTATTAAGTCTTTGGGACCTAAAGAAACTAATCTACCTGAAAAACAAAACTGTAGACAAAAGACTTGCAGCCCTTCTTTTTTGTGCTTGCTCTGCTATATCTCTAACCATATTCATTATTTGATTAGAGGTTAGGTTACTCTTAAGTAGGTCATCAGTTAGTCCAAGGAAGTCTCTTTTTGACATCCGCTGACCAACGAGAAGTGAATACGTAGTATCCAAATCCGATAGCAAACTTAGGAAGAGATAGGTAACTTCATTCTCATCACCAACCACATCTTTCATATAAAGTTGGCATCTAAATAGATACATATTAGTGATTTGATCACCTTTAAGCTGAGGAAATTCATTATTGATCACTCCGGTAAGCTGACCTAAAACTCCGGTAATAGGGCAATGAGCCTCCGTTTTATTGACCAATGAGAGACCTTGAAGGGCTACCATACCGCCCCCACCTGGACCATCTCTGTGCCCATCTTTGGTATTATTTTCCCTGGCAATTGCGATTTTGACTTCTCGTTTTTCGCGATCAGTCCATTCCGTATTTTTCTTTGAACCACTGGAGCGAGTAGACTGCAATTCATTGATATAACCATCAATATTTAGAGCATTTGACACATTTTTATCAGGATGTTTAACCTTTTGCATAACATCCCAATAAGCAGCCCATTCGTCTGCCATGATTGTAACTCCGGCTGATACCTTACCAATAGCCGGAACCAAAGCTATTCCAGCCAAGCCGAGAGTTTTCATATTTTCATGAAAACGCAGATCTTCTCTTGCACTAGCGTCTTTATCAAAGTCTCGCGCAGCCTGATTCAATTTTTCCCTAATTTTAACATAACCCTCACCTCTTGCCGCTTCCCTTAGTTTTTTTGCGGCTTCCCTCAACTTGTTAGCTTCATAATTAGCATGAGCCGCCTTAATAACTGACTTTGTTGTGGTACTTTCAACGGGGACTTGCCTGTGCTTACACGAGCTGGTTGTTAGCTGGAATATTAGAAAAGAACTGATGAATAAACTGGTTCGTTTCATTATTTTTTCCTCAAAGGTATTCTTGCTATCTAAAAGTACATGGCAGTCCTAGTCAGAATTCAACAGGACCCGGGATCTGGACTTACAAGTCCAAAACTTGGGATTAGTTAACCCAAATACTGATTATTTTACACCTATGTCCAAACAAGTGAACTGCCATATCCGCTGGAGGTGCTGCGTCTTCGTAGGTAAAACTAAAAGTAGCCTTGGATATTGATAGGGATAAAGCAACCTGTTTTATACCGACATCGTTCCCACTAATGTAGAATTTTCCTTTACACCAGGGATGCCCAGGATTGTTTTCATCATCCCAAATCTTTGTAGGCGTGCTGATGGCAGCGATTTCAGTATTAGATGCTACGATCGCTAGCACCAAAAACTGTATAAGAAGTGGCGTAGGACTTTGTAGAATTTATGAGCATTAAGATTAAGGCACTAATGGTTGCGAAAAAGAAACGATTGAGCAAATTTTTCCCATTAAATGGCATGCACATCTCCATAATTCGTCATTAGAATTTGTTTTGGTTAACTGTTCATTGATGGTGATTCGACGAGTAAATCGTCGACCTAAATAGGAAAAAATACACAAGTAAAAAAATATATCTGGAGTTATAGTGCCAGGAGCAATCGACTCGAAATACTATCTAAAAAAAACCTAAACCGATGCGATAAACCATGCCTTTAAAGTTATTAGAACCTTGCGGTTATTCTTAACTAGGTGCCTAAGCAAACCCTTTCTCTAAAAAGTTTATTTATTATCAACCAATATTGTTCGTTTCAGGCTTCCAATATTTCGAACAAACCATTTGTTAGTCCTGATTTGGATAAAGTACCATTGGAATATGATTAGATTTTCTCTTTCAGAGGAGAGATCGCAGTCCTTTCCAGGAACGGCCGTTTGAGAGTAAAAGAGCTGGTTCAAATTTCGGAGAAACAAGGATGCAACCTTCGTCTTCGAAAAGAAAATTCATCCAATTCCTACAAAAAACTGACCAAGTCGTTCTTATCCCCGTTTCTTTCATCCAGAAAAAAAATATTTCTGCTTCACTTGGTAAAGCTATTTTTTGTTCAAGAACACTCTTGAAGGGAGCAATATTATCGGAGTTCCAATCATTCAACCAATCATAGAGCAAATGATTATCTTTCATTAACTTGCATGGCCATTCTTCTTCCATGCGCATTAAGTGACGACTTTTGCTGCTTACGAGCTCAGTCCACTTTTCCCCACATTCTTCCTTGCCTAAAATGTCGATACTTCCTAAGTCGATTTCTGTCATTTCAGGATCATTGTAAAAACACCCTGGAATTTCTTTAACCACCTCTACATCCCCCAAAATTTTCAGTTTATAAACAAAATACTATAGCCCTTCTTAAATCATTAACAAATAATAGAGCTCTCCAGCAATTGACGCGCATAAAAAATCGAGCGTCAACGTCCTAGTTAACAAGCGGGTTTTTCACGCATTTTGCTTAGCATTTGAGAACATTAAGGAAATAGGAACTAGATTGAAACTATAATGCCAATGTTATATTTTCTATAAGCTTTTAGATTAGGAGAGAATTGATGAGGAGTACCTGGGAAATATCCTCCAATGGCGTCGACATAAGGGTTGTGAATAGCTGGTGGAATGGAGCGAAGCTATATATTGACAATGACCTTAAGGATTTTGATAGAAGTCTATTTGCATTCGCAAGTAAACCTCTTTTAACAAGTTCTTATGCAAATGAGAACGAAGAGAAAGGAGTCGTTAAGGTATACCTCAAGTCGAATATGCTTACGGTTGGAATCAAAATTACGGTGGACAGCAAAGCAATTCTTGAAGATAGGTACCACTAAATTTTGCCTTTCATCAAAGGTATAAAGTCAACTATTTTTGAAAACTATGATATTGTTTTCACATGGACGTCAAAACACTAAAAAACGAATATGTAGTTGCAAACCCTGAGGGCAAAGCTCAAATCCTGAAATCAGATGATTTCTGGAGGATCGCTTTTGATAAAGGTAACCCTGCCAATCATCCCAAAATGGGATATTTGATGAGTCAATTTTCGTTTGAGAAAGACTGGGATACTTGGGAAAGGCACCCTAACGGCGACGAAATCGTTTTCTGCACCTCGGGTCATATCACCCTTGTGCTTGATTCTGATAAAGGGCACGAGTCTATCGAGTTAGAGCAAGGTCAGTATATTGTTGTCCCCCAAAATACCTGGCACACCGCCAAAGTTAAAAAGCTTGCATCAGCGGTTTTCCTAACCTGGGGCTTTGGGACTGAAACGCGAAACATTGACCAAACATAATCATCAACTATCTATATAAAACAGTGAGCGGAGATTTCCCCAAAAAGATGAAAACCTATGAATCTTTTCAGCAATGGTACAAGGACCAATCAACCTCCCAAAAGCGCCTTATTACGGCTCTGAGGAGACTGGTAAATGCAACGGCACCCAATCTCGTGGAGTCAAGCAAATGGACCAACGGAGTCTGGCTAAAGGGTGATCTACCGATTATCTATATTCATAGTGAACCAGATCATATTCAGTTTGGATTCTTCGCTGGCGCCACATTTACAGATCCTAAAAAAATACTTCGCGGGAAAGGTAAATTTGTAAGGCATATTCGCGTAGAATCCTCAGAAGATCTCGATGAGAAAGCATTTACCACAATGATTAGAAAAGCCCTTCGAGCCCCCTCCTACAGATAAGAATAATCCCTACCGGGTGCAACTGATACAAACTACAGATTTAGCTCAGGGCTTGATGTCGAAATGCAGTACTTCCTCCCTTACTCCCAGAGACTCGTAGAGCTTTATGGCTGGATCATCACCATGGTCAGCCTGAACAAAAATTACCCACGCCCCTTGACTCTTAGCAATTATCTTCAAATGTTCAATCAGTCTGGTAGCAATGCCTTGGCGACGCCAACCACTTCGCACTGCTAAATCGTAGATATAGATTTCGCTCCGCTGTTGTTCAAATTTTTTCAAGATATAGGCAACTAAACCACCGGTAACCACGCTTTCTTTGCACTCTGTGAGAAAAATTATATCGTCGTTTCTAAGAAGACTCCTGACATAGGAATCGCTAGGTTTAGCTCCCTGATAGGTATCGTTTTCCTCAAATTCCACAGCAAAGAGCTCCATTAGATTCCGATATACCGTTAGATCCGATTCTTCTAGTCTATGGATTCCGTTGGGCTTCATAAAAATCTCCGCCTAAATATCTCTACTATATCTGATGATAATCAGCATTCCAATGATTTGGCTATCGAACCTAAATTCCTGTGATGGATCCTCTGAACAAAAGTCGAATTGATAAGATCAAGGAAGTGCTCCATCCTTTGAGATATCTTTGGACATTTACGCAGGTATATTGGTAAATACGTATTGCTCATAGCAACACAATTGGAGGGCCAACATGCATCAGCCACAGGACCCAAGCAAAGCAGTAGAAGAGATCATTGAATTTGAAGACTTTTTAAAAGTCGATATTCGCATAGGTACCGTTGTAAGCTGCGAGATATTTAAAGAGGCTAAGAAACCCGCATATATTATCATGATTGATTTCGGTGAGTCTGTTGGAGTCAAAAAATCGAGCGCTCAAATCACCCATAACTATACCTGCGAAGAGCTCGTAGGCAAAAAAATCGCCGCGGTTATCAACTTCCCTCCTAGGCAGATCGGTCCTATAAAGTCTCAAGTATTAACTCTCGGTTTTTCAGATGAAAACGGAAGTGTTGTGCTGTTCTCTCCAGATAAAGAGGTACCAAACGGATCGAGACTGTTTTAAGATTTAGAACATTATATCAATAGAAATCGAGATTTATATTGGGATTCACACCAATGTGATAGGTCTCGCCGGAGTATATTTCTAAATCTGAATCTATATAGGCACAGGAGTCAAAAGGTGGAGTTTTAACGACGACCCCCAATTGCGTCCTATATCTATCTAAACAGGATTGAAGGGTTAATTTTAAATCAAGCTGTCGACAGTATTTTTGAAACTCAACTGGTGTGGCGTAAAGCGAAAGCCCTTCTATTAATAAATCACAGTGTTTACTATCTGAGATGACATGATAGATCTCTTCGATCGGAACCTCTTGCTCCTTTAACCTGGCCTTACCTACAATAAATGGAATGTCTTCGAGATAAAATTTAAGAGATTTTTTTGACTGCGTTCGTCCAACCAATTGCGGATGATTTCGATCATTCATAGTTCCATGTTTCATAATCGACTTAACTATACGAGCTTTTTTCTTTTCGCGGTTATCGGTGTATTCGGGTTTATAGTTGAGAATACTCTATAAAATACGGAATTAACGTGATAAATCAGCGAGAATTACTGTCAGAACTGGACAATCTAAGGGTCGATTCCCATATCCCCCTAATGTGCTACCTTCGGGCCTTAACTAATCAAAAACCCTAAACAGGCAGACGAAATGGTCTCTCTAACTACCTGTATTTCTGTCTATAACTTTTACTGCTACAAAAAAGTAAAATTTATACCGATTATTTATACAGAAGGAAAACATTGGCTAATTCTTACTTAGATCAAGAAATATGACCATCGTAGAGAAAACACGAGGGTCTGAGGGGACAAATCATTGAGATACTTTTTATTAGCTTTAGGGCTAGTTCTAACTGTCGGCTGCGACGGGAACTCCGCGTTCAACGGAGTCACAGCTACCGGCGAAAACTCGGTAAATAGTGGCGATCAAAATCCCGAGTCAGGTGACGCTATACCTGAGACTGATCAGGGTACAGAGGGCTCTGGAGACGTTCAAACAGAGCTTCCTGATGTTGTTGTAGAGGAAACACTAGACCCAACACCGGACGATGAGGGTGAAGAGCCAGAAACACCTTAACCACCAGTTGAAGATCCAGAGGATGTTCAGGATTTTTGTGCAACACTGACCAAAATGAATATGGTTTCAGCTCTCAATTTTCCAGCTAGAAACGGCTGCGGCTTTGGCGAAGGAGATAACCTCGAGGCCAGAGATGCCTACCTACAGGCGAGAACCGTTGAATCGGTAACAGTAGACCTACCGGATAATGCTGTCGTCTGCGACGTAAATATCAATTCCCAGAGCAGCGAACTACAATACGATGACTTTCTATTCTTTACTCTAAACGACACCATTTTGGTTGGCAGCAACGACGTCTTACTACAAGACTTTCCTTATGAGAATCAACTATATAGTTGGAATTGGGATGAGGTAAAAGGCCTACCCATCGCTCAGTTTGATACTGCAGCTTACTGCCTGCCAGACTCGAATTGTATTATCCCTGGTCACGATAGCAAAGGTGCGTTCTCTCTAAGCTTCCAGTCAGCTAACGAGAACTTTGCACAGATTGCGGTCGAATTGTTTGAGAAAAAACAGGCAACATTCAAACTCATTTCCACTGGTGACAATGATGAAGGCGACTGCGAGCACACCGACTTTAACTTGGATTTGAATGTAGAGTATGTGATTCCAAATTAAGAATCACGTGAGCGTTTTGATCTAATCTTCTTAAACGGGTTTAAAAAGTTGATTATTGTATCAAAACGGCTACTCTGTCGAATCTATTTGGGAAGTGAAAGTCGCGAAAAGGATGAGGAATCAATTCCGATATCACGATTGCTACAAGTCAGATAAAATATCGGCCGGCCTATTTTTTGTGATATATGAATAACGGCCGGATTTGATGTTCCACCTCGAATAAATCTCACGTTCTTCTCACTTAACTCCGTAAGTAGCTTTCCATAGGCACTAACTCCAAAATATTTGCCTTGAAGGTCAGTATCAAATGCAAATTCCAATCCAGCACTCGTACCCCACAATGGGTGATCAGAATCAATAAAGGCTCCGAAAAATCCATAAATGATTCCTTTCTTGACAACCTTATATAGTAAACTATGGTCTAAGTAATACAGGTATCTTTTTTTAGCTTCTTCGCGAAAGGCTTTGTTTTGAAAGTATGGATTGAACTCAGACTGCTTTGAGAAAATAGATTGCTTAAGTTCGAAAATCTGCTCCAAATCACTCGAACGAACCCTCTTAACAGAATATTCCGAGTCACTAATCCTGGAAAGTTTATCCGAATAGAGCTCATCCCAAGCCTCAAGAGAATCAGATACGTTGCCAGCGAAGACAACATTTTCTAACGCGAGTTTGGGATACATTCGTTGATATAACGGAAAATACGAGGGACGAATTTCTGTTATGACCGTTTTATTCGCACAGACTGTATGAATCCAACGAAGCATCCACTCCTGCGCTTCAGAGTCTGTGATGTCACAATCAAAGTGCAACTGATCGACGGTTTCCTGGTAATAGGGATGGAAGTAACTCGAAATTAATCCATATCCTAGAGTTTTTCCATTCACCCTATCTTTATAAATTTCCTTAACTTGCGCCTTATCAAGTAAGGCTTCCAATTTGTTTTGGAAAAATAGCTGTTGCTGCTCGATTTGACTTTTTGGTAATAGATCTAGGTAACTATTTCGGTGCAGCTCTATAAGCCTATTAAGATTATCCATACTGTCCCTACGTCTAATGATATGAATTCAATCGATCGAAAATGGATCGTTTTCAATAGCATTTGGATTCACTTATATTCAAGCTTTACTGTCTTAGACCGAAACAAGGTTACGATTCCCTGGCAGACAACCGTAGACTTATCGTCTGCAAACACTTTTGATTCACAGACGATAACGGTTTTTCCCGCCTTAATCAAATTTGCCTGACAGTATACCTTATGACTAACCACTGGTCGTAGAATATTTATTTTGAATTCGATACTCAAAGGCTGTTCGTCATCACTCATACTAAGCTCTGCACAGGCACCAGCAGTATGATCTGCCAGACTTGCTAACACTCCCGCATGCAAAAACCCATGTTGTTGTAAAAGATGAGGTTTCTTTTCCAGCGATGTTGTCAGAGAGTTTTTGGTGATGATCTCTACATTCACTCCTAAATTTTTCATAAATGTGGAGTTGTCAAAGGTCTTTTTAACCCTAGATTTCATCTTTTCAGCGACAGGTGCCTGCCCGCGGAGGACCCCCAGTGGCGTCTCGGCAATTTGTTTGAAATGATCCTCGTCAATCTGATAAGGGTCGTTAATATATCGCTTCAGTGCATCAAATCGGTCGTTTCCCCAGAAGAGTTCTCCTTGAAAACCAAAAGTGGGAACACCAAATACACCGGTTTCCATAGCTGTATCAGTTCTTGCCTTCAATAATTGCTTCGTTTCGCTTTGTTGAGCAAGCTCGATCAAAGCACCACTATCATGACCGGCCTCTGATATAAGATCTTCGACGATTCTTGGGTCACTTAAATCCCGACCATGCTGCCAGGCAGCTTTATAAAACGTGTCGATCATCTTCATCATCGTTTCTGGGGCCTTCTCAAGAGTCAAGCAGACTCTAAGGGGAAGCAAAGGATTAAAAGGATGTTTGGCCACAAAGGTAAACGGAATTTGATCTGTAGCAGCTATTCGCAAGCAATCGCGAATCGTATATTCACGTTTTTTTGGCGTTTCGGCCGGACCCTTATGTCCCATATGAGTCAGGATCGCTCCAAAAACCACAGGAATAGGGTGTATCTCTAAGCCAGTTTCTTTGGCGAACGTTTGCAATTTGATCCAAGCGAAATAACTATAAGGTGAAATAAAATCAAAGTAAAAATCGATGGTCATGACGCGCTCCCAAACCTAAACATACAACAGTTCAAACATACAACTTAAGTTTGCCAAAACACTTCTGTCAACGATTCGATCAGATCTAGATAGTGAGAGATTCTCAAGACGCCATCATTGATGTTTAGAGTACCTTAAAGAGCCGGCTGTATTGAACCTTTGATTTAACTCAAATAATAAATGGTTTTGGGCACAATCTTTAACCCTTAAGGACTATATTTTAGTCTCAGACAAGGTGACTTCTCCAATCTTCCGCTATGGTACAAACAAGAAATAACCTTCTAACCATATTGGATTCCTATAACAATGAGTATATAATCTCCATCTAAAGCAGTATGGCAACGGATTAAGCCAGACTAATAACATGAAACTTTAAGTCATGGGAACAAACTCGGTTTGTCTCCCAAATAGAGGAAGCGATCCATGGAAGAAATTAAGTTGAGAGAGTTCTATGCAGCCGTCGCGGCCAAAGCCGATACCGATTCTTTGAAAATCTCCGCAGCAGAAGTCAGTCGAGTATTAAGGGTCGCTGGTGATTATTTACGAGAGCTTAACGCCGCTCAATTAGTAGATCTACTAGATGACTGGTTTGAAAAAGACTAAAGTAGTGGGACGGATTTTAGGCTCGAATGTGTGACTGATAAAGAAATCAATTTAAAATACATTTATAGGAAATCCAAGATAATCAAATTAGAATCATGACTAAGCCATAGGGAAAACCAAGATTGATCAATCGCTATTTGACCGCATGGAGCCTGAGTCAACCAAACTTAATCGCGGAGACAAAAACCAGCCAGATATTCATGGTATCCCACAAAAATGGAAAGGCTGTTTTAAAGATATTAACTGATCTAGGGAAACAGGTAGAGTCCCACAGTATCGCTGCATTAGACCACTTTAATGGCAGAGGGGCAGCGCGATTATATCGGACAGATAGAGAAGCCCTCCTGCTCGAATATTTAGAAGGTGAAGACCTTTCTCACATGGTGAAACATGGCAATGATTGTCAAGCGACCATAGCATTATGTGATTTACTCCTAGAACTACATAATATTCAAGGTCCCATTCCCGAAAACATCCCAACTATGGAGTCCCGTTTTGCTTCACTCTTTCGCAGAGCCAGTGACAGCAGCAATGACTTTTTTTACCGTGCTGCATCTATCGCCGAAGAGCTCATGACTAGCTCTAGTAGATGTGTGGTGCTTCACGGAGATATTCATCACAACAATATCATCATGAGTAAAGATCGCGGCTGGCTAAGTATCGATCCACAGCCAGTTGTAGGTGAATCCATTTACGACACAGCGAACATATTCTATAATCCTGACGATTCACCTGAGATCGTAGAGTCCACTCTACGGATGACTACATTATCTGAAATCATCGCGGATCGCATGAAGACATCCAAAGAAAGGGTTCTAAAATACGCCTTTGCTCATGGAGGCTTAAGTATTTCTTGGCAAATGGATCATAATGAAAATCCTGAGCGACGCACGAGGATTGCGATGTTAATTGAATCTCTGCTCTAGTCAGTTAATAGGAACTAAGGTCAATCTATGAATCCTTCACATACACTTATAATCATTGATGGATTACCCGCTGTCGGTAAGTCTACCCTAGCTAAGGCATTGGCTCAAAGATTAAAAGCTACATACATTCGGATCGATACGATAGAGCAAGCAATCCGGGAAGGAATAAGTCATGCGAGTTATCAGACAGGTCCTGAGGGGTACCTTACAGGTTACTATTTGGCCGAAGATAATCTCAAAATGGGTATGACTGTCATCGCTGACTCGGTGAACGCTCTAACTATTACTAGGGAGGGTTGGTTAAAAACAGCAAAACAAACCAGGGCTACGGCGATTCAAATTGAAATTTATTGCTCTAATAAGATTGAGCATCGCAAACGGGTTGAGACTAGAGTTGTCGATATAAAGAATCTAACTCCTCCCACATGGAGATCAGTTTGCGAAAGGGAATTCGAACCATGGCTCGATGTTGATCTTCGATTAGATACAGCAGCCACGACCATAGATAACTGCTTGGAAAAGATAACTGATTTTATCAGAGACAGAAGCGTTTAGATCTCTGTCAACCAGTACGACTAAGCTTGAGTCGGCTCCTACCACCTTGCCAAAACAAACTTCCATCAGTTCGTGTGGGAAAGACTTTATCGGTAGAACCTCGATCTGGTCTAACGCTATCTTTTGCATCTAGTCGCTCGAAGATTTCGGCTATCCTTGCGATATCGTCATCTGACAACTTCTTTTGTGCTTTCATGTTTAACCCTCCGAAAGTAGGACAGATTCCGAACTCTTTTATTGCGAATTAACTCAATTTTTTTCTTCAAAAATTAAGACAAAGATGTATAGCCCTGTTATTATTAGTTTTTCGAAAAAAGATGGCGGCAAAAAACCCACGGCAATAAACACAAAAATCACCTTTCCTTAGATTTCATACATACGGATTAACTCATCAACCAGGGCTTCAACTGCAGCAGGTCGATACCTAAACCTAGAGTGGTTATAAGCAGGGGCCATAATACTTTCCGGAATTTCACTATGCCCAGCATTGAGAAGACAATGAAGCAACTCATGATAAACTAACGTCCGGAGATAGTTTTTAAGACCTGTTTTTGACCGGATAAAACGCTTATTGATATAAACACGACTTGATAGACCTTGCTCATCAAACTTTTTTACACATAGCCCAGCACTCTCTCGAGCCGAGACAGATTTGAAGTCGTCTCGATTTACCTCTTCGTAAAGTTCTGAATCGTTAGAATAAAGCATGAACCCTCTAAAACCATCTAGGTTTTCACTAGGGATAGCGACCTCGTTTTCCTCAAGAATTTCTATAAAGTCTTGATAATGCTCTTTCAAATTCGCCATAATTTTATGATCACTTGGTTTTTTCCCATAGCCAAAGGCTAAACTAACAGGAAGTATCGTAATAACGGCTAGGAAATTTAAAAAATAGATTCTCATAAATCGTTCATCTCCGCGATTAAAGCCAGCTTTGGATTATCTAGCCAGAAACATGAGACGACGATTGGCAGGATTTATTTCGGTAAATGAAACAGACAGAAAAAACGCAGGCTCAAAAATGAACGCTGTTCAAAAACGAATTCAGCGTCCATTCGAGCTTATAAAATTCTAACTACTTAACTAAGCGAAAAATAAATGGATACCGATACTCCTCACCATTGCTGGCTTTGATAGTAGCAACGATGGCCATGACGACTGCATAAATCGGTAAAATAAATAGAAATGGAATTCCGATTAGAATAACGCTGGCCAGTGAGGCGATGATTATAGCAGCAATTAGGGTAATATTGAAGTTGAGGCATTCTAGACTGTTATGCACGATCTTTGGACTTTCATCTTTATACTTTAGCCAGGCTACCAACGGAGCAATAATATTGGCGAAAGGAATTAATCCACCCAAAATGATAGATAGGTGAATAAACGTCGCAATATTGGACTCAGTCTTAGGGTCAAGAGATGGCTTTGGCGCTACTTGCTCGGTTGATACTTGTTCAGTCATCGATCACTCCCATGATGATTTAATTGATAAAAAAACTTCTTCGTTACGTTATAAAGAATGAAGACTCTAACTGTTGATGTCACCAATTAGACAAAGAGTCACGGAAACTTACGTTTCGTCTTCAGTCTTGACAGAGTTTATCCTCAGAGAGGCCTTACTAGCATGACGAACGAATTGTCATTTTATTGCGGAAAATCTTCAACTCGCCCAAAAAAATAGACTTTTTTGACTGAATCGACCATTAAGAAAATACCAGTAAATATAATAGCCTACGGTTTGACGGGAACAACCCCACCTTTTAACACGTTTATCATGTGACACGCCGCCTACGTCAGATTATCTTAAGCGAGCCACCACGATTAACTTAAGCCCATCAATACGCTGTGATTAGTTCAAGCAGGATTGTGGAGTTTACCCACGGGGATGTTGACCATATGTTTGTACCGAGGGACTTTGTTCTGGTCGAAAAACATATTTTATACCATTGCCATTGTGAGAAGCACTAGGACCAGAGTGGCGATAATCCAACTACATTAAAACTGTCTCTGATTCAAATTTTTCAATTTTCTTGCCTACAGGCTGCAATAACCGAAGGACCTCGGTCTTCCTATCTACACGAATCATCATGGCACTAGAGTTTTTAGGAAATAGCACCAAAGAATCTTCTTCAGCTCTTATTTCGTCACCATCAAGGTGACCAATGAATTCGTCCTTTTTGACAGCAGTTAAGTTAGCCAGATCAGATCGCAAAAGGTAGCTAGAATTAGCGGAAAAAATCTTTTTGACTTTCAAAGCTTTAGAGTCGTCATCAACACAAAATTGCTTGTCTCGCGGATTGCTAATTGCGTCAATCATTTTTACTAGCAATTCACAGCCAAAAGCGACTTGCTTCTGGCAAAATCCCTCCGTACCGAGTTCTAAGCCAAATCCAAAACCTCCGTGAGCTAAGTGGTAATTGATAGTTGTCATACCTTGGGAAGAAAACGAAGGCTTAAAGTAGGTAACAAAATTAATATCAGATAAGGTCCGTAAGAGATTATAGGACTTTTGATCAAAACGAGATATAAAAAATGGCTCAAGAGATGTCGTCTGAGTTTGGTGCAGATCGATGGCCCACATACTTCGTTTCATAATATGGCCTATAACCCTTGCTCTTTCTTCTTCAGTGTTTTGGATCGCTTCTAATCCGAAGGATCGATTCAAATCAGAAAGAACAAATCTCGTCCCAGCAAGAGCAGCTGTTACATTACCCAGACAAAAGCCTATATTTAGCTTTGAACCTTTTTTTAGCACATCGGTTAAGGTTTGTACCAAAATTGGTAAACCAGCGACCTCATTCCCATGGGTTAAAGCTAGGACCAGAAGGTCAATTTCCCTACCAGTGATGCCCTGTTGCCCTGCTCCGCGATATAACCAGCAGTCTTTCTCAATCTCAGAAAGAATCTTCGATGAGCTTAAGCTTCGGAGGGTTTCTATTTCAGACTGTATTCTTCCCACAATAGTCTTTCCTTAACTGATTTAAAGGGGGTACCTAGGATAGCTCATGATATGACCAGCACAAGTTATCTTGCCTCGCTGACAAACATCAATTGTTTAACGTTGTTACAAACATTAGGTTGCAGAAGATTTCAAACTAATCGTAGTCCTAGTTAAAGGATCTGCAATCATCTTTCAGTAACAACGTATTTCCTTATTGAAAATAGACTCATATAGATTAAAAGCAAATAGTGGGTCAGCTTACTTTCTAGCAAGATCAGCCTCTATATAGCTCCATCTAGCCCGATCGGTTAGCTTTTTATTTCGATGATAGGTCAAGGCAAGACCAATACATAGCTGTAATTCCTCGAAAGGGATATCCTCATCCAAACTCAAAATGATCGCTCGATTGCCTTCGAATAGTAATTCCCTCTTAAAACGTTTTTTAAATAGGGATACTAAATCAGTGGTGCACTTAAAGTAGATCGCGATATGGTTAGGATTCCGATGTTTCCAATCTATGCGAACAGTACTACCAGATTTCGATACTGTAGTAAGATAGCTCGGTTCGCCCCATTTTAAAACCTCCTCCAATTCACCCACCTCAGACATTTGAGTAGCAGTATCAACAATAAGTCCTCGAATCTCCCGCAGGCGTTGTCTAGCTTTTGCAGGGTACGCGCGAAAAACCGCAGCAACCTGAGGGTTCGAAATACGATGACGGGACAATCGATTCTTAGATTTTTTCAATACGCTACACCATCTATAGTTGGATTTTTCCACCTTCATCGATTATGGTGGAAACGCTTGGGAAAGGGAATCATAATCTTTTTTCGCAGAAAACTTCATAACGCCACTGAGGCTTTTTACTAAGGAATACCAGGTATCATGGACCAGCTTGATTTTAGCCTAATAAACCTAGACGAAAGTAACTGGCGAGACTTTCGGAAGATTCGCCTCGAGGCTTTGAAGAATCATCCCGATTTATTTGCTCCCTCTGAGGATGAGACAACCTTCACTCAGGCTGACTGGAAAGCAAGACTGGCCAACCCAAATGCCGGAACGTTTGGACTCTATTCGAGTGATGACATTATTGGCCTAACAGGAATTGTTGTGGATCGGAACGACCCTACCCGCGGAATCTTTATCATGAGCTATATTAGGGAAGCTTTTAGACAAAAGGGTCTTTCCAGCTTGTTCTATAAACAGCGGATCGAATGGGCAAGTCAGCACCCCACCATAAAAACAGTAGAGTCTGGACATGTAGAAGGAAACCAAGCCTCATACAAAGCTAATCAAAGATTTGGCTTTAGATCGACTGGCTCCCACGAGCACATTGGATTAAATGGAGTGAAAAAGAGGATTTTTACCTACGAAAGGTCTGTAAAATATAAAGATTAAGCGGTCCTATCAGAACCTTTAGGAAAATCCTATTTACCTATCATTAGTATGACTTGTCCACCCGAATGAGTACTATTTCCCCAACTTCCGTTACTGTTCCCACAATAATAATTAGAGTAGATGTTTGCATTGCCGACTCTTAGTTTGGCTCCTGATGCAAATGCAGATAAAGACGTTGACATATAAGACTTAAATAACATTTCCGAATAGTCGCCATCAGAAAGGGCCAAACTTTTGCCATTTTCGAAATCAATCTGAATCATGGTAGAGTTATTATTGGGATGCTTACATGTCCTCACCGACTTAACACTACTTTCCCAGCCCTCGGCTGCTAGGGATACACCTGAGATCAAAAACAAAAAGGCTACTAAAGATTTCTTAAGCATGGAGTGCTCCTAAATAAAAATTCAAACACGGCGTTATCACTGGTTCTTGACAACTTTCATAATGCAAGAGATTTCCGATGAAAAATTATTGCAAAACTGAAGGAGCATAATCCCAAACATCTAGAATGACTTTATTCTTTTTAAATTGAATTACTTTAATTGGTTAAATCTTTTGATGAGTCTATTCCGCCCCTTTAAATACTTGGTATGACGGAGGATAACTTCTTTATGAATATACTTTAGATGCTCCTCAAAGAAACTCTGAGCGACATCAGGAAAAACCTTGGACATATCCGACATCAACCAACCAATTGCCGTTTGGATAAATCGTTGGTCCTCTCTAACCAGCATCCGGCAATTTCTAAGTATCTGTGCATGAAGTGATTTATTTCCCACGGATCCTCTAAATGAAACTATTGACGCTCGTCTCATCCACAGATTGTCTGACTTTGCCCAAGAGGAAACCTGTTTTGCGACTTTTCCATCATGCCTTCGCACTAACGGATCAAGAATCCGAACGCAGAACCAATCCACTGTAGACCAATCAAACAATCGTTTTTTGCAAATTGTTGCTCGGTAAAAGCCAGTAGTTGCTGTGGAGTTGCTCGAGAAACAAGGTATCGTTGCAGATAAAATATGGCTGCAAATTTATCTTCAGCAGTTTTCTTCCTCATGAGCCTATCGCAGAATTCCAACTGTTTTTCTATCGATAATTCCGTTAAACCAAACTCTTTTGTCAGCTCAATCAGCAATGATCTGACTTGGGGAGTCTTCACACCTCTATATAGGATGGCTCCTTTAAGGTAGTTATCGAACCATGCATTTGTTTTCGGATCAGCGGCCTCTTGAAGATAAAACTCAAGTCTATTTACTGCAGCTCGCAAACCTAAATGTCTCCCTGAGATTCAGATTTCACTCGTTAGGCATTTTTAATACTTTTAGTTGGAATTTTGATGAAGACTTGTACCTATGATCTCCCTCAATTTGAAAATGAAAAAAATCCCTGGCAAATTGATAAGCGATTTTTATAGATAATACAATACTAAGAAATTGAGACTGGAACAAATCAAATTGCCAGTGATACCCCAGACAGCTAGAGCAAACGAAGCCGGTAAAGCGATATAGTGGCAATCAGACCGCTTTACCGAAAAAAATCTCTGCGTTTATAGTATTATTAAAGGAAGTCCAGCTATTACCAGTTTCCCACCGACACTGAGTCTCGCGCACGAACAGGCCTTGACGGCACAATTGAAGGTGATTCTCGATTTGTTATCACTGCACACTCAAAAGTTGCGTTTGTATCTAATGAAAACCAGTTCAAGTTATGATCTACTACATAACCGGCCCAAATTGGTTTTCTGTCACTATTGATAACAAGTTTTGATCTCGAGTTTAACTGAACTTTTCCTGCCATAGCCAAGCACCTTTCAGCAGCTTGAAATGCCACAGGAGACAACTCACTATTGACTTTAAAATCGACAGCCTTCCCTCGAGGGTCGTTTGCTTTCCGTGGACCACTACCAATAGCGAGTTCTAGCTTTGCTGGAGAAGTTGCAATCGCCTTTGTGGACATCCATTTGATCTCGGCGGATGCAAACTCAATGGACCATCTCCAATTCTTAGACGTTACCTCCTCGAAATCTTCCCCAAAAGCAGCGTTACTAATCGAAATGCATGTAACGGCCAAGATGATAGCTCTTACCATAGTATTCCTCATTATTAAAAAAAAAGAGTTAATTCAAGTGACTTATACGGCCTCCTTGCTAATAGAGACTTTTGCCTAAAAGCAATGAAGGCTGGTCGTCGTAAGCCCACCGACTGTATGATTAAGACTCTTGGCCTCATTCAATATTGCACAAAAAATCTACGGCTTGCTGCGATCTCAATTCTTAGTTGATATTCCAAAGCTTTTTCTAAATCATGGCTTTTTTGATGGATTGGAGTCAGTGCTCTAAGCTCTGACAAATCTTCGAAGAAAGTCCTCAGAAAATCCGATTTTTGTCGACATAATTGATTCTTTAGCCTTTTATTAACTGCAAATCTAGTTTCATAACTATCCCAGAATCTTCTGACATTCCCACCAAACTTAAGGTAAGTTATGTGTGCAAAACAAGCTAAGGACAAAGGAGTCATAATGAGCCAACGTCAATTCGAAGCACAGAATATCGTACTATTAAAGATTTCCGATACCCGCACTGAAACTACAGATGATGTTGGGGATATGTTTAAGGACATGATCGAAGCCGACGGCCATCGATTTGTAGAGCGCCAAATCGTACCTGATGATCGATTCCATATTCGTGCAGCCGTGAGCCAATGGCTAGTCCGTGATGATATCGATGTCATTTTTACAACTGGCGGAACTGGTGTGACAGCACGAGACGTGACTCCAGAGGCCATTCGGCCACTTCTAGACAAAGAGATTTCAGGCATCGGCGAGCTGTTTCGATTCTTGAGTTACGAACAGATTAAAACATCTACAATTCAATCCCGAGCCTTAGGTGGCGTTGCCAACGGCAAGATTGTCTTTGTCGCACCGGGAAGCAAAGGCGCTGTCCAAGACATGTGGACCAATATCGCTCGCGAGCAACTCGACAGTCGGGTGAAGCCTTGTAACCTAGTCATGCTAAAGCACCGTTTGCTCGAAAAATAGCGCCATTTACCAACATTAATATAGGTTCGTATTAGCTAAAATGAAATTGCAGCACCATATCCCCAAAATCAGCCAACGGCTTCTTCCTCCTGAAATCTTAGACCTGGATTTTCCATTCGAACATCGTTCCAACTGCAAATCTTGTTATGAAGCGGCAAGCGGTAAGTACGAAGCTGATCTTAAGTGCTGCACCGTGATACCTCATGTACCGAATTTTCTACTTGGAATGGGATTAAAGGATCGGGAAACGCAAAAGCAAATCGAACATGTGATCCGTTTGGGCTTTGTTCTTCCTGAGGGGATGCAGCATACCCCTCAGTTATTTTTCCGCTCGATGACCATGAATCGGGAGGGAAATTTCGGACGCGATTACGATATGGTCTGCCCTTTTTTGCGCTCGGATAAATCGCAAACATTTTGCGGCATCCACGCCTACCGGAATGCGAATTGTTCGACTTTTTTCTGTCAATCCAATCTTGGGGCAGATGGTTCAGATCTGTGGATGGATGTGCGCTACCTTATGCGATACGGTGAAACACACCTAAGCGGATTATGTCTAGAGGCCATCGCCTTCGATTTTCACGACTACCTTCAAAGGCTAGAAGACATAGCAGTTATTGATCCAAAGTATACCCTAGATGCGGGTACACGCGGGTTTTCGTTGGCCGCTATGCGATATATTTGGGGTTTCGATGAGGAGTTCACCGCACTCACCGCTTCGGAAGAGAAGGCTCTCGGCCCAGAAACCCAGTCCAAGATCGTGACTGCTTTAAAGTCAATGTCTGACTGGCTTATGACGCACGACGATTGGACGTCGTTGATCTCTGCCTCGACATTTGAAAGACCAAATTTAACGGAATTTAGTGAAGAGCCAGACTACAGTGACGACAATGCTGGTCGATACATTAATTTCGAAGAAGCGAAAGAGCTTTTAATCAAGAGTCAAAAAGACTTCACCCCAAGCTTGGCAAAAGCAAATCAGTTTCAAACGATTCGCCTAGCTCAGGGTTATGCTATAGAGCCTCATAAAACTTCTGAGAGCGGCATCTGGCACTACAAGATCGCCACCGATCATCGGGAAGATATCACGTTGCTCGACCAGGACGAGCATGATCTTCTAACAGCACTCATTAATGGCGATAAATCGGTGACAGAATTGGAAACGAAACACAGAGAATGGCTTAGCTTAATGGTGCGAGAACGTATAGTCGAAGCTGCTCCAAGTTAAACTATTCGGGAAATCAGGCTGAATTTTAATCAGCAGAAAACTGGGTTAAGGTTACCTTTTTGACGCAAAAGCAATCGTTTTATGAAACCAGCCTCTAGACTTTCAAAATGACCATTTATGGCCCAAGAATTTTTGGTTTTTTTGAAAATCTTAATCCGCTAAAGGCAAAAAATTTATTGGCGAAACGACGCCCACTGGCTATAACGCTACTCAACTGACAGATTCATCAATGGTTTGTTTCACATCCAAAATTTATGGGTAGCTGTCAATTTTTGTGCCCTCGACAAGGTTCTTTATTCTTGGTCGGTTGCCACATCTCAAAGGTTATCCCTATCATCAAAGGAAAGAATGTCATGTTGGTAAAAAACGTAGTCTTAGGAGGTCTAGTCTTTGCGCTAAGCGGTCTGGCCACCGAAACCATCAATGCAGCAGAAAAAAAAGCGAATCCGCTGAGTGCCATCCCATTGCGCAATATTGGCCCAGCCGTCATATCAGGCAGGATTTCAGATTTTGCATTTCATCCTGAAAGAAAACACGAGTTTTATGTTGCTACAGCTTCCGGCAACCTGTGGAAAACGAATAACAACATGACGACTTGGAAGCCCCTATTTGAGAACGAAGGATCTTATTCCATCGGAGTGATCGAACTTGCGCCTAGTGACGCTGATATTGTTTGGCTTGGTTCGGGAGAAAATAACTCTCAACGCTCTGTCGCTTATGGAGACGGCGTCTATAAATCTCTGGACGCGGGAAAAACTTGGAAAAATATGGGCCTGAAAGATTCTGGCCACATCTCACAAATCTGGATTCACCCAAAAGATGCCAATACTGTGCTAGTGGCTTCGCAAGGCCCACTATGGAGTGATGGAGGCGACCGAGGACTCTATAAAACCACAGACGGTGGTAAGACGTGGAAAAACATACTGTCCGTAGATAAATATACCGGGGTTAATGAGTTTCTCGTCGATCCTCGTAATCCTGACAGAATCATCGCCAGCAGTTATCAACGCCGACGACATGTATGGACACTCATCAATGGCGGTCCAGGTAGCGGAATTCACATGAGTAACGATGGTGGAAACACTTGGAAAGTGATTTCCAAACAAGCCAGTGCAGGCCTTCCCAAGCAGGAGATGGGCCGTATTGGTTTAGCGATGGCTCCGTCTGCACCTGATACAATTTATGCGATTATCGAAGGTGATAAATCCGAGCAAGGTGTTTACCGTTCTGAAAACTTCGGATTGAGCTGGGAAAAACGATCCTCTCATATGGCTTCGAGTCCACAGTACTATAATGAAATTGTGGTTGATCCAAAAAATAAAGACCGCCTCTACTCACTTGATACATTCACAAGCCGATCTGATGATGGTGGTAAAACTTTTACCAGGCTTACAAGCAGGTTTCGTCATGTGGACGACCATGCTCTTTGGATCGATCCCGATCAAACAGACCATATCATCATTGGCGGTGACGGAGGTGTCTACGAAACCTGGGATGACGGCCAAACCTGGCGTCATGCGCAAAACCTGCCTCTCGGTCAATTTTATAGAATTCAACCCGATAATGCAGAACCTTTCTACAATGTTTGTGGCGGCACCCAAGACAACAATAGTCTCTGCGCTCCTTCACGAACACCACTATTGCATGGGATCACGAATTCAGACTGGACCTTTATCATTGGCGGTGATGGCTACAAGCCACAAATTGATCCCAATGATCCCAATACAATTTATGCTCAATATCAGTATGGCGGTCTTGCCCGGTACGATCGCAGAACACAGGAGAGGATCTCCCTTACCCCTCACCCTAAGGCCGATGAAAACGAATTCAAGTGGAACTGGAATACACCATTATTGATCAGCCCACACTCTTCCACGCGTTTATACTACGCTGCAGAAAAGGTTTTTCGATCCGATGACCGCGGTGAGAACTGGACAGCTATTAGCCCCGATCTCACTCGTAAGATTGATCGCAACAAGCTTGAGGTGATGGGGCGTGTATGGAGTGTGGACAGTATAGCTAAGAACGCCTCAACTTCAATGTATGGCTCCATCATAGCTCTTAGCGAAAGCCCTCTTAAAGAAGGTCTAATCTTTGTCGGTACCGATGATGGTCTGATTCATGTCACGGAGGACGGTGGCAAGAATTGGCGCGTGCAAAAGAGCTTTAGTGGAGTTCCTGATCGCTCTCTTGTGGAAGACATCATCACCTCACAGCATGATGCAAACGTTGCTTATGCTGTATTCGATAACCACAAGCAAGGTGACTACAAGCCTTACGTCTACAAGACGACCAATAAGGGTAAAAGTTGGCGTAAAATCGTAGGAAATCTACCCGATAGGGGAAGCGCTCATACCATAGCCGAAGATCATGTTGATCCTAACCTTCTCTTTGTTGGAACCGAGTTCGGCCTATTCTTCACGCAAGATGGTGGCGAAAACTGGTCGCGACTCAAAGCTAATTTTCCAACGATTGCCGTTCGGGATGTGGAAATTCAGCGCAGAGAGAATGATCTCGTAGTCGGAACTTTTGGTCGCGGTATTTATATTCTAGATGATTATAGCCCTTTGAGAGTCTCGAGCAAAGCCCTTCAAAAAAAGGCAGCTACCCTATTCCCGATCAAAGATAGCTGGCTCTATCTAGAAGGTTATAAGAGTGGTGCCGAGAAAAAGGGATCAAACGGTCACGAGGTATTTACTGCTAACAATCCTCCTTACGGTGTTGTGATCTCCTATCATCTAAAAGACGAAATCAAGACGCTAAAGAAAATCCGTAGAGACGAAGAAAAGAAAGCAGCAAAAGAGGGCGATGACACCCCTTATCCAAATTGGGAAACCCTTAGAGCGGAAGATCAGGAAGAAGCTCCTGCGGTTTTCCTCGATGTCAAAGACAGCAAGGGTCAGTTGGTTAGTAGACTAAAAGCCAGCACCAAAAAAGGATTTCATAGAGTCGCTTGGGACATGCATTATCCTTCGCTCAATCCTATCAGCCTTAAAAAACCTACCGGTTATAGACCACCCTGGGCCAATCCACCTAAAGGTCCATTAGCTTTGCCAGGTGAGTACAGCGTGACCATTATGAAACGTCAATTTGGTCAGATGGAGCCGCTAAGTGCACCTCAGACCTTTACCTTAAAACCGCTTAACAATAGCCCCGAAATCACCAAAGACCGCGCCGAGCTGCTAGCCATTCAAAAGCGAGCAGGTGGCCTTTACCGAGCGGTTCAGGGCGCTCTGAAGACCGCGGATTCGTTTAAAGTGAGAGTCGCTCATCTTAAAGAAGCCATCGATATGACTCCCGAAGCTAGTGAAGCAGATAGTGCTGAAGTCCGTAGAATTCACGGACAACTGTTCAGCCTAAATCTTCTTCTAAGGGGAGACCAAACGGTACGCTCAAGGTCCGAGCCAACCCCATGGGGCGTAGCGGGTCGAGCAAGCGCTATCTACCGATCTATCATAGGTAGTCAAAACAAGGTGTCAGGCAATCATTTGTCGTCCCTAGGGATTGCCGAATCGCAATATCAGGACGTGGCAGGTCTACTGAGCAAGATTGACCAAGACTTAAGAGCTGTTGAACAGTCCCTGGAATCAAAGGGCGCTCCTTGGACCCCAGGACGCGTTCGCGCCGAATTGTAAACCACTTATCATGCCTGATCTCGAAAGCATCATAACTCCTGGGATCAGGCCCAGCGACTAGCCTAAAGCCGCCAGTACTGACTGCCATCGCGGGTTCGTCCAAGAAACCCAAAATCAATCAGCTGGCGCCGGACTCGCACATGATCCGCAAAGCTAATCCATTTTTTTATCTCACTATTGATCTCTTTCTCTGTATAGCGGATAGAATTTGGTATCTTGTTGATAATGTATTCCAGGCAAACAAACTGCTGTTTTTGCTTTCGAGGCCATCTCGAAAGCTTGTCACTCCCATCTCTTAATCGTCCAATAATTTGATCGGCATTCATAAGCTTCCCTCTTTTATTTGTTCCCATGTTTCACTATTGCATAAAGCAATTTCGGTACCAAATCAGAGTCGGCATAAACTATTGATTTTACCTAAGTCTGTTGCTTTCTTACTACGAGGACCCTGGCCGATCGGCTTGAATTCGGCCGGTGATCCCTAGGAACGGGCGTGGTAAGATGGTTAAACTGACTCTGATCATTAAGGAATCAAATTCTATGGATCTCATATTTAGGAAGGCCCAAAAGAAAGACGTCGCAACTCTGGTTCGCTTACAGAATGAAGGAGGGCCTGATGGACGGCCAAGAAAAGAACTTCCCACCGTCTTACCAGAGGGTTTTCTCAAAGCCTTTGAAATCATTTCAGCGGACCCAAAGCAAACGCTAATGGTTGTCGAAGGAAATGGCTCTATCGTGGGAACCTTTCACTTAACCTTCTTGACCTATTTGGCAGGCGAAGGCAAAGACGATCTACAAATGGAAGCATTTCACGTAGATGCTCAACACCGTGGTCAGGGCATCGGTAGCAAAATGGTAAGCTGGACCATTCAATTAGCACAGGAACGCAACTGCAGACGGATTCAACTTACCACCGATAAACGCCGAACAGATGCCCATCGCTTTTACGAAAGGCTTGGATTTACCTTGTCTCACGAGGGCGCGAAGCTAAATCTATAAACATCTAATGGGCTATTTCTAAGCAAAGCAGAAACAAACAAGGGTTTTCCATGGAAAAAAGCATTGAGACGACTCTCGGCACATGGACTTACAGCGACATTGGCGAAGGCGAACCATTGATTCTATTGCACGGTATTTTTATGAATCGTCATATGTGGGATCAGGCCACGCAAACTCTGCAAAAGACTTACCGTGTCATCTGTATCGACGGCCCTTCCCATGGCAACAGTGAATCTGTTGCTAGGAGCTGGTCACTCTCGGATCATGCCCTCGCACTGGAGGGATTTATCGGTACACTTGGTTTGAAAAAGGTCCATATCGCCGGACACTCGTGGGGCGGGATGGTTGCCATGCGACTTGCTCTTCGTAATCCATCCATGATCCAAACCTTGATTCTCTGCAATACGCCACTTGAAGAAAGTCAAAGTAAGCTAATGTTTCAGGTTCAAGGTCTTTTCCTAATAGGAAAGGCCGGTCGCCGTTTCTTCGCAAGACAGGCAGCAAAAGCTCTATTCGACCGCGACCCAAAGGTGACATTTAGTCTCGAAGCCTCACTGGAAAACCAGGATGGAAGGGGACTTCGCCAGGCGATTAGGGCTGTTTTAGTCGAAGCTAAAGACTTCTATTCAGAGTTAAAAAACCTAAAAATGCCAGTCTGCTACATAACAGGCGCAAAGGATTACGTCTGCTCCGATAGGATTAGAAAAGAGCTGGAAGACCTGGGCGCAGAACCTTTCATCGTGGCCGGAGGTCACACGTCGCCTCTGGAGCAACCTCAGGAGGTTTCTGAGATCATTGTAAGGCATATAATTCAAAACTGAAACATATTGTCCCATGGAACTTAAGCTTTCCCTTTTCCTTTAAGCCGACCAGGACTGGTTCCTTTAATTCGCTTAAAGGCTCTGGCGAAGGCGGCCTCACTCTCATACCCCAGGCGATCGGCAACTTCGCCAATCGACAAATTTTCGGTGCGAAAGTATATCTCTGCTAAATCAAATTTTAGGTTTCGCACAAAATCTGAAGGACTCACACCAAACAGCTTAGAGAAGCGCTCAGTGAAGGCTGAGCGCGACATCCCAGCGGTTTTCGCCATATGTAGAGTCGACCATTTTCGGTTGGGATCATCTTGTACTGCATTGATGACACGAGTCATGCGTTCGTCAGCCAGCGCTTTCACGATGGACCTTTTTTCTGCATTTTGGCTAAACCAATGACGAATCCCTTGAAAAACCAAAACCTCGCTAAGATGCATGATGATCTCTTTGCTAGCGAAGGCTTGTTTTTTAGCCTCTCGGAAAAGGAATTGGAAGGTGTTCTCAGCCCAAACCCTTTCTTCTTCATCCCATTCCTCGACGACGACTATGTTGGGAAGACCCCTTAGCATTAACTGAGACAAAGGGTGGTTGAGCTTAACCGCACCACAAAGAGTTAGTGAATGGTTTCCGTGTCCACCATGCTCTAAAACCTCATAGTGACTCGTGATTTCCTGACGGGGAATATCGAAGAGAGGGGTCATCCGTCGACAGGCCCCATCATAAAAATCGTGAGGATCCCCATGGGGAATCAGTGACAGTTGACCTTGGGAAACCCTATGGCGATCACCTTGATTGGCAAACCTAATCCAAGCCACTCCTTCTACAACCAAATGGAAGAGCAGCATGTTAGGCATGGTCGGCATACTTATCCCCCAGGGTGCTGACAACTCGGCCCGACTCAAAAAAACGCGATCAATCTCTACTGCCTCGAAGGGGTTTTTTATATCACTCATGGAAGCCAGCCTAATACCACAGGACAAAAAAGCATATTTTAGACTATTTTAGGCATTAAGTGTACAGTAATATTGCCGTAAAGTGATTATCAATGGACAGTCATCACAGTTAAGGAGCTTAATCATGACATCTCAAAAAATCACAGTTATCGGCGCATCAGGTGGATCAGGACGAAAAGCGGTGGAAGCACTATTGGAACGCGGCCATCAAGTCACAGCTGTCTCTCGCAGTGCATCCAAGGTCTTTTCAGAGAAGGTTAGGACAGTTGACGGTTCCGCCTTGGATAAGAGCGTTTTAAAAAAAGCGATCGAAGGTCAAGACGCGGTTATCGTAACCTTAGGCATCAGCGAAAACCCTATTCGTGTGAGGGCATTCGGCCCAACCAATACTCCTATAAATATTCGAAGCGAGGGAACACGCAAGGTCATCGAAGTCATGAAAGAGTTAGGGGTGAAGCGACTTCTCGTACAAACTACTTTTGGTTCGGGACCTTCGAAGCATGATCTAGGTACCATGGACAGTTTGTTTTTTTCACTTTTGTTGAAACCACAAATCCTCGATACCGAAAAGCAAGATCAGTATGTGCGTGCCAGTGGGCTTGATTGGACGATCACCCAACCGGTACATCTCAAGGATGACGACTATAAGGAAGGCAACATTATCGCAGATTTTAACTCAGGCGTGGAGAGAATGGGAATCTCAAGAAAGCTTGTTAGTCAGTATACGGTCGACGCTCTGACAGACCCAAAGACGATTGGTAAAACAGTCGCACTCTCAACCTCTAACATATAAGGAAACTGATTATGAATACTGAACTCTTCGCATTGCTATATTTAAGCCTGGGATTTTTAAGTGCCATGGTAGGTGGTGTTTTTTTAAGCTTTTCAGATTTTGTCATGCGAGGTTTCGCCCAAGCAGATAGAGTGAGCGCTATAGATTGTATGCAGGGACTTAACAAAACTGTTTTTAAATCGATTTTCTTATTTTGTTTTATCGGAATGGTCCCCCTTACGATAGTAATAGCAATGATCACAGGAGAGTTTATTGCCTATATCACTGCAGCAGTTTATATCTTGCTGGTTTTTCTAACCACTGTAATGGGCAACGTCCCTATGAATGAAAAACTCGAAAGGTCAGAAAAGTCATCGCAAGATGCAGGGCAGTATTGGGAGACCTATGCCGTGAACTGGACCCGTTGGAATCATGTTCGCACACTAGGCTCGTTCATAACATCGGTCCTTTATCTGGTGGCATCTTTGTAGGAATTGTTAGTATCGCAATAGAAAACATTTGGTATCAGCCAATTTATAGGAATCCACTTACTGAAACGCATCCTGTTTTTACTTTACTTTGTGCTTGCTTGCAGAAAATTCTATCAAAGCTCAGGGTGCTCCTATAGAATCAAACCAGGAGTTTTCACAAGAGGGTAGTAGTATGAGACTTCACGTCACTAGCGTATTCGTCAATGACCAAGAAAAAGCCTTACAATTCTACACAGAAGTCCTTGGATTCAAAAAAGAAAAGGATATACCCATGGGAAAATTTCGCTGGCTGACCGTGAAATCGAAGCAACAGGCATCAGATGTCGAACTACTACTAGAACCAGCAACACACCCAGCGGTGGAACCCTATCGCAGCGCTTTAGTCAAAGATGGTATTCCCTTGGCATCCTTTGCGGTAACAGATATCCAGTCGGAGTATAACCGCCTCCAAGAAAAGGGCGTCAATTTCACTCAAGAGCTTAGCGAAATGGGAGGAGTCAAGATTGCAGTACTTGACGACACCTGCGGCAATCTTATACAGCTCATTGAGCTACCAACCTGAACATAGATATTAGAGTTTAGTCGCTTGAAATCAGCTTAATACCTTGGTCGCTCATGGCCAAATCGTTTGTACCAGTCATCGCACTCCTTTTTATTTTTTGTTTCTGTGTCGGTGAACCCTCGGCAAATAAGCTCTTCATTGGCGCTTGAACTTATAGTTCCGTCCTCATAGGTATATACTCTATCGTCGTCTTGACAAGCAGTGACGCCCTCCACGGGCTCTGCCGTACCGCAGGCCATATAAATACGAATCTGCTCGATGGTCTTCACTTCAGCAGTGACGTCATCACGAATTGTGCCAACACACTTTGATGTATAGTAAAGAACATCAGTTGAAGTCTCGGAAGACCGACAAACAATACCCGTCTCTTCAATGCGAACGTGGGGAATAAGATCTAACCAAACGATTCTTTGGTACAGCTCGCCGCAGCCAATTCCAAAAACAACGATAAGTATCGAAACGACGTAAATCATAGATAATCCCAAAACGTTTCTATTGATCGCTATATGATATCACTTTGTGCCTTCAATCCAAATTGACAGCATATATCTATCTGTATGACGCACTTTAACTCAGGAAAGAAAGTTGCTACATTGCTTTAAATACTATCATATCTTCTTATATTGAGGTTTTTTGTGAAAAGACTTATCCTAATTTGCTTGCCAATAGTCATCCAGCTATCTTGTACCCATAACACTATATCCACCTCAGGCCCAGGCGAGACTGCAAAATCTCAGCAGGAAAAAAATCATATAGAGCAGCAAATTACGATTGGTAAAAACTTGAAAGCAAGCCGATACGCAGAGATTTATTTTTCGCCTCAACCCTCAGACGAGGATATTCTAGAGTTGAAGGCTCAAGGGTTTACAAAGATCATCAATCTAAGACGATCGGAAGAGGGAGACTACAAAGAGTCGTCTGAGCGCAAGGCAGCTTCTCGCGCTGGACTAGCCTACACTCATATTCCCACAAATCCCAAAATTCCTATTACCGATGAATTTATCGACAAGGTCACCTCAGTCGTAAAAAAACACCGTGGATCAGGCAAGATTCTTATCCATTGCAGCTCTGGCAATCGGGCAGGAATGTGGGCGGGCGGACACTTCCACAAGGATCATAATGTATCTAAACAGGAATCTTTGAATCTGGCCAAGAGGCTGGGACTCACAAAGAAACCAGCCATTGAAAACGTCGAGGCTTATTTAAAAAGTAAATAGTAGCATCAAGGATATAGGATGATCACTTTAATCGTCGGATCCACTGGAGCAGGAAAAACCACCTACGCACGAAGGCTGGCCGAGGAGACTTCTGCAGTTGTTTACTCAATCGATAACTGGATGAAGGCTCTTTACTGGCAGGATATGCCTGAGCATCCTGATATAGAATGGTTTCAAAGTAATCATACTTGGTATACCGATCGTATAGCTCGCTGTGAAGATTTGATTAAAGACTTATCATATCGTCGTGCCAGACTCCACCAACCCAGCTTACTCGATCTAGGATTTTCTACAGCAAAACATAGGCAAGGGTTTATAGACTTCTATAAGGGACACGGCATCGCAGTAGATATCCACTTTCTAAATACAGACCCTAAGATCCGTTGGGAACGAGTCCAAAAGAGAAACCGTAATCGCGGTGAAACGTTTGTGATGGAAGTGGATTCTTCGATGTTTGATTATATGGAAAGCATTTTTCAACCGCCATCTTCGGAAGACGGGGTTGCCATAACTCTTATCCCATGGCCGTCGTAAGAATACATGCGAAACCAGCACGCTTGTCTACTTTTCCTGAGAGGATTGTGCTGTGGAAGAGGCACGGGTAGCCCAAGCAGGCGGAAAGGTTTTGAGAGCAAAACTCTCGCATGGCATTCAAAACCAAGCCAAAAATGCAGTTTTTAAAATAGATTCATAAATTAGTTAACTTTTCTTAATGACAACAAAGCAATCATGACGTAATCTTCACTTATACGAAAAAAATAGCTGGCGCTGGGGACGATGCTTAGGGGGTTGCCTTTAGGTTTTGGGTTGATATCGCTGCAAGGCGATACTCCCACACCTATCAAGGATGGAGCGCCTTAATCTAAAGGCTTATCTTACGTGGTTAATTATATAATCAGTGAGCTAGCTCCTTATATTCCCAAGTCAGTGAAAGTCTCGTAGTCTGCCCACTACGGGATTCATCCATCCAAAAGATATAATCAGAGCCCACAGCCCACTCAGTTTTTTTTGATGCGCGAAGGTCTATGATGTTCTCTTGATCCATTAACAGAGTTTCGGCACGCTCCTTGATGTCATCGGAGGCACGAGGGGAAATATCACTAACTAGAGTTATACTGTCCATGTCATAGCCTTGGTTTTCTGTAACCAAAAAAACCCCACTAATGGTTGCCTCATTGTGTTGGCCCTTGACGACTAATCGCAAACCAGTTTTAGGATGCCCTTCACTATACCTAGTGTATGGAATCGAAAATGCGTCTAACATATCTTCAAACTCAGTCAGACCAAATTGTGATGATACGACAGAGTTATGAAGCGATGATGACAGCTCCAGCAAAAGCCTGTCTTTAGCTACCTTTTCACCGCTAACATCTGCTATCGTTGTTTGATCTATTTTCTGTTCTTCTTTTGTTGCGAACCTGTGATCTTCAGAAAGATGTATTTGATTCTGAAAAACTGGCTTCTTGTCTTCAATAGGAGTTTCGATAGCACCCGGACGGTCCACGAAGTAAAAAAACACCATTACAACAATGGACAGAGAAGCAAAAAATACAACTACCTTGATCATGGAAAACCCTTTCCTTTTGATTTAGATATAGTCAAATGTTTCAGAAAGAAGCAATACCAAAATCAGCTTGAGCTGATGTTCTCGATATTTGCTGTTAAGGAGAGTGATAGCATCAAAATTCACCCGCTCAGGTTTTACAGGTGTAGGAAAATTCAAACAGAATACAATCCTATTTTTATATCTTATGTCATATTCCATTCGAAAAAAGTAAAGCTCCATCGTTTCCCCTCGAACCGACTTGATAAATTTCGTGATTTCCAAGAGCCTTTTATTAGCTTAAGGGAAAAAATAAAATTTTGAGGTTGCTATGCTCTCGCTAAAATTACCACTGTTAATATTATTGCTTGCCGCCTGTGGTGGTCAATCATCAAACCAGCAGCCGATTGAATTTCAAAGCAGTGATATGAGCGGATCCCCAACAGCATTTGTAGAGCAACCGAAACGATTTCAACATCAATTCTATTGTCCTGGCAGTTATACTTATAATCCAGATAGCCTTCTATGTGAGTCGAACAGTCATGCATTAGGACCATTCAACGAAACCATGAAAGCGTTATGCAGAGAGGAAGGCGGTGGAGATGCCTGCGATGAAAAAGATCGTTGGGAAAAATCATTTGCTCGGGGAATGCGAGGGGTAAATAGATGCCCAACAGGAACGGCATTAAACGAAAGGCATTTTTGCGAGTCTGATGGTTATGTCTATGGGCCATTTATTAATGATCAGGTTGACTACTGCTATAGAAATAAAATAAAAGGCTGTAAAAAACTCAAATGGTCATTGGATTCCTTCACAGGATATCGAGCTAGACAATATGATTTTGATGCTAACTCTATTTTTCCACTAGTTATACCGGCACTAGCTGACTATACACGTTCAGGCAGACAGTTTGGAGCCAATCGGAATGGTGGTCGAAGAAAGCATGCGGCCGCTGATCTCATAGCTATCGACGGAACCCAGATCAGAGCCGTACAGGATGGCACTATATTGGATTTCTATAAGTTTTATAAAAAGTCTTGGGCTCTAGTTGTGGATCACGGAAATTTTATTGTTCGCTATGGAGAGGTCGCCCCCACTCTTCCCGAAGGTATTGAAGTTGGTCAGCAGGTGACCAAAGGTATGATCATTGCTGAGGTAGGTGTTATCTCAAAGCCAGGTACCGGTAATATGCTTCACTTTGAAATGTATCAGGGGACCGAAACAGGGAATCTAACCAATCGATCAAACCCTCCTTATATGCGCAGGGCTGATCTTATGGATCCAACCGATTTTTTACTCGATCGACTGATTCAGTTTTAATCAAAAAGTCTGATGGCGGCAGAAATATTCCTATCTCCCAAACCTTCTTTTTCCGCCAACTTAAAAATATCGCGAGCTGACTCCGACATCAAAGGCCGCAAACCTAACGAAGATACAAAATCACGGCTGTAATCGAAATCTTTGGCGACTAGTTCAATAGGAAATTGCGGGGTAAAGTTTCCTTCCATCATAAGAGTCAGCATCATTTTCATAATCGGCGACGTGACAGGTAGTTCCGGAAGAATCTTAGCAATAAGGCTATCATCAAAACCAACCTTTCTTAGCGCTTGAGTCATTTCAGCAAAAGCCAAAGTTTGAATACCAAACAAAGAGTTTATCACTAACTTTAAGGCACAGGCGCGACCACTTTCCCCAAGGAACAGCATCTTTCCAGCAGTCGCATCCAAAGTACCTTTTGCTTTTAGAAACGCACTCTCAGAGCCCGCACAAAGAACAGTAAGCTGTTTCGCATCAGCTTGTGGTCGAGTTCCGACGACAGGGGCTTCCAAAAATTCATAACCTAGTGTTTGCATTTGTTGGGACAGCTCTGCAACCCAAGCGTAGCTCAAGGTACTCATATCAATAGCGACGGTATCCTTTGCTAAGCTTTGCAGTATACCGTCTTGCGGGTCTGTCCATGCCCATTGGGAAGCGGCATCATCTCTGACCATAACGATCAAACATTCTACATTATCGGCTGCTTGAGATGGAGAGCCCACCAACTGGACGCCAGCCACAGATTCCACTTTCTGAGGATTACGATTGTAGCCTTTGACTTCGTGGCCTGCTTCGATCAAGTTTTTTGCAATGCGACTTCCCATAGCGCCGAAGCCAACGATTCCAATTCTAGACATAATGAAAACTCCATTTTTGGTAAAAGGTTATGACTGTGCAAGCTCAAGATAAAGTTGTTTCCCCGTCCAGCTTTCCTATAGGTTATCGTCGTGCTAATATTTAATTAAATAGCTAATTTCGAACAGTAGTATTGCAGGATATGCACGAATGGATTTAACGCATCTATCTATATTTACAGAAGTTATGAAGGAAGGCAGTTTTGCCGCCGTTGCAAAGAAAAGGCATATGTCGCCGTCGACCGTATCTCGGATTGTGGCATCTCTCGAGGACGCAGCCCAAGTGCGCTTATTCGAGCGCAATACCAGAACCATGGAACCAACTGAGCAAGCAATGCGCCTGAGGCAGCGACTGGAACCCTTGCTCGAAGAAATCGACGCTTCCTTTGATGAATTACGAGACGTGCGCTCAGAAATATCGGGTAAACTACGAATCACAAGCCCCGTTTCCTTGGGTTTGACTTACCTTGTCCCCGAAATATCTTCCTTTGGCCGGCGATTTCCTAAAATTGATATCGAGTTTCTCATGACGGACCAACGCATCGACATCATCAACGATCGGATAGATATCGCCTTTCGCTTTGGCCATTTAAACGATTCAAACTTTGTCTCACAAAAGCTGACGAGCCTCAACTACTGCGTTGTAGCCTCTTCCGCCTATCTTAATGATCTCAGTGAGATAAAAGATCCAAAAACACTGACAGAGCTCAATTGTATGTCTTTTTTTATTCCTGGTTTTGACCGGAGTTGGAAGTTCCGAAAGTCCGAACGGGCGACACCTATGGAAGTTCCCATTCAGGGTAATCTTCAGATTTCCAATGCGATTGCTCTCAGGGAGGCGGCCTTGCAGGGGCATGGAGTCGCCCTGCTGCCTGATTTTTTGATCAAAGATGAACTTAAAAACGGCGAGTTAATACAACTTTTTACAAATTTTGAAGTGACGGCCAGTGACTACAAATCACACATTTGGATTATCTTTCCCAGTCGCCGCTATTTACCTCAGAGAACCCGAGTTTTTATCGAACACATTAAGACTCATCTTCAATCAAAACTTGAAACAAAACGATAATATGCTAAGCAAAGGGAGTCTATTTGATAAGGAGTGAAATATGAACCCTACGAAACAACATGAAATCCCCAAGGTGTCAGAATATTGCAAACTACGTGAAGTTTGTGGATTGTCAGTCATATCTGAGGAAGCTGCTGAAAAAGGTCTTCCGCAATCGGTCTTTTCCGTAACTTTACGTCAGAACAACGAGCTCGTTGGCATGGGACGGATCGTTGGCGATGGGGCCTGCCATTTGCAAATCGTCGATATTGCCATACGACCCGACTTCCAAAAACGAGGGCTTTCAACTATCATACTTTCCGATATAAAAGAGTTTATCGATAAAAAGGTTCCTCCTAGTGCCATTGTTAGCTTATTTGCCGATGTTGACTATTTGTATCAAAAATTTGGTTTTGATTACCCAATAAGATCTAAGGGCATGTTCTACAAAAGAAGTTGAAGACCATCATGATAATTGTTCGCGAATATGACCCTAAATGGAAGTTTGATTTCGAGTCCATAAAAACGGAGTTATATCCTTTAATAAGAGATCAGGCAAAAGCGATTGAGCATGTTGGCAGCACTTCGATAGCGGGCCTCTCAGCAAAACCAATAATCGATATTGATATAGTTTACGATAGACCCGAACAGCTTCCAATAATCATAGGCAAACTGGAAACGGCTGGATACTCGCATGTTGGCGATCTAGGCATCAAACATCGCGATGCCTTTAAGTTAGAGGGTCATAGGATTAAGCATAATCTTTATGCCTGCCTGGAAGGATCACTCGCACTACGCAATCACATGATCTTGCGTGATCATCTTCGAGCTCATCCAGAAGACTGCATCAAATATAGTAAACTCAAAAAGGTGCTCGCTCGCCAGTATCCAAATAATATGGATTCCTATATCGACGGCAAAACGGATTTTATTCTCGAAATACTTGAAAAATACAACTTGGAAGCAGAAAATCTGCTTGAAATAAGATCTGTCAACGAAAAACCAAAATAGATCTTGGATCCAAGTTGTGGCCGAGAAATTCCGGTACAAAATGGAAACAACATACGTCACAAAAGATAAGCGATAACCCTTTCAGAAGACTCTTTTGTTCCGGAAAAATCTCCGCCACATCGCTTTTCCATAGAGTTAATCCATGTCTCTAGGTATGATCTAGCCGTCAATAAAACAGATTCAATTGAGGCTTACACTGGAATCGATATTACTTACCATCCACCCTCAAGATCCGCTATGGATGATCATTGCTTTTATATGCGGCCTCGTTGCCACATGGGTCAAACAACCACCTTTAGTGGGTTTTTTAGCCGCTGGATTTTTGCTCAATGCATTCGGTGTAGGCATCAGTGAGTTTTTACGGATAACAGCAGACTTGGGTATCACGTTATTGCTGTTTACCTTGGGATTAAAATTACAAGTGCGCTCACTTTTCAACCCACAGGTTTGGGGTGTAGCATCGATCCATCTTATTTTGGTCACCTTGGGCTTGTCAGGATTCGTCGCCTTACTTTCTTGGGGTTTTTCGTCATATATTGACCCGCTAGATCTTAAAACAGCCCTGCTCATTGGCTTCGCGCTAACGTTCTCCAGTACGGTTTTTGCCGTGAAAATTCTCGACGAAATGGGTGCGAATACAACTTTACATGGAAAGATTTCTATCGGTGTACTGATCATTCAAGACATAGCAGCTGTCGCCTTCGTTGCAGCATCTGCCGGGAAATTGCCGAGCCCTTGGGCGTTAGCTCTGCTACTTATCATTCCATTACGTCATTTTTTTCAATTCCTGCTAGAGCGCTGTGGCCACGGCGAACTTCTTATTCTGTTTGGTATCACCCTTGCAGTAGGCGGCGCTGATCTCTTTGAGTTAGTGGATATGAAAGGGGATTTAGGCGCCCTGCTTGTGGGAATGGTTTTTTCGGGCCACCCCAAGTCTGAAGAACTGGCAAAAGGACTACTCGAATTTAAAAATCTCTTTCTAGTAGGTTTCTTTTTGACAGTTGGCATGACGGCATTACCAGGTTGGAAAGAGCTTATGATTGCCCTCAGTATTTTGGTGCTTCTGCCACTGAAGACGCTTCTTTATTTTGTCCTATTTTCTTTATTCCGCCTCAGGGCACGCACCTCTTGGCAATCGTCTCTCAATCTAGCAAATTTTAGTGAATTCGGTCTGATTGTGGGCGCCATAGCCGTGTCTAATAACTGGCTTCCAGCTGCTTGGCTTGCCATTTTTGCGATACTCTTAGCGCTGTCTTTTATGATTTCAGCTCCCATGGCGTCACATGGCGACGAAATCTATACCCGCTTCGCCAAGGTTTTACGCCGATTCGACCGTGACCCAGATAACCCCGTAACCCAACCCATTACGATTCCCGAATCCAAAATCGCCATCTTTGGAATGGGTCGTGTCGGATCATCGATATTTGACGGCCTATCAGAGGAATTAGGTAGCAAGGTCTTGGGAATCGACTCCGATGAGGAAAAGGTCCATGAGCATGTAAAAAACGGGCGCACGGTCCTTCTTGGTGACGGGATGAATCCAGACTTTTGGTCGGCGTCATCGCACCTCCTATCAAATATTGAGTGGATCGTATTAGCATTACCCTCCCATCAAACTAATTGTCTGATTGCTCAAAGACTAACAGAACTTTCTTTTACTGGAAAAATTGCCGCTACCGCAAGATACTCTGATGAAGTCTTACCCCTCCAAGAAGTAGGGGTCGAGTTCGTGTTCGATATCCACTCAGAGGCCGGCAGAGGCTTTGCCTCAGATTTTCTTAAGCGGCTGCCGTCAGCCTCGTCAGCAATATTACCTATAAAAAATTAACAGCTACACTAATTACATCAAATACATGAGTTCATGCGAATAGCTGGCAGTTCAACCTCTAGTAGCTAGTTTAGACCTGAAGACTACCAGTCATCATTACGCTTTTTAATTTGTTTCCTATCCGCAGTTAAGTTTAAGCACTGAAAACCGAAATTCTGGTCCATGGAGCAGACAGAAAAAATAAAATTTGGACTTGGCAAAAGACTCAATGTTATTAAGTTCATAGTGGTATCGGTGGGGCTATCTATTTTTGCTGCCGGCATCATCATTCACCAAAGAAATACTCAGATTGCTAACCTGCAAAAAGCAGGATTGCAAGCAACGGAGCTAGCATCCTTATCCCTCGCAGATGCCTTATGGAACGTAGACGAGGCTGCCATGAAGCAAATCTCCGAAGCACTACTCATCAATGAAGATCTGACCTTTATTAAGGTTGTGGAGGCAAGTGGTGAGGTCCCAATCGAAATTGGAGAAGAAGAAGTCAGAAGCGAGTTAGATCTTTTCTTTGAAAAAGAGATCGTCAAGGAAGGAGAGGTTATTGCAACAATATATCTAAGAATGACCTCCGAAAACATCTTCCAAAAACTCAATCAACATGCAAAACAAGTCGCTGTCACGGCTCTCACCCTCATTCTTATTCTGATACTCATAAACTACGTAGCCATCAAAAAATATGTAGCTCGGCCGATTAAATCCTTAAAGCGTTCTGCAGATATCTTGGCAAACGGTGACCTTAATCATAAAATCAAATCCAAAC
Organism: Pseudobacteriovorax sp.; assembly: GCA_013215145.1. Lineage (GTDB taxonomy): Bacteria > Bdellovibrionota_B > Oligoflexia > Oligoflexales > Oligoflexaceae > DT-89. Next base: position 114,616 of record JABSRP010000020.1, on the reverse strand, counting down.
GAAATGACGAACTAGGAAGCCTCGCTCGCTCCTTCACCCGCATGCAGACATCCATCCGTCAGATGATTTCCGATATTAAGGAACTGAATTACGAAGGTGAGAAGATCGCACGAGCCGGTTCCAACGATCAAGTTTCGTATATCCTCAACGAAGTGTTTAGCCGTCATAACAAAGCTGAACAAGTTCTTATCCTCAAACGAGGAAAAACAGGTTTCACATTAGATCTAGGTAGAGCCAATCCTGAGAATGATACTTTAGCACGTCCATTTTTTCATAAGGTAAATTCCTGGAACTCAATCATTAACGGTGAGGTTTTTGTATTTGGTGACAATGACGAATACTCGGGATTTCTTAATAATCTCGATAGCGATATCTTCGGTCAATATATTGCAATCATTGGAAATTCCAACCAACTCTCCGTCTCTACCTCAGACCCAGAATTGATGGCTACTCTCGGTAGGATCGCCGTTAGTCGGATTTATGAGTTACAGATGCGAGATATCATCGAAAAGCAAAATGCTGAACTCGAAAAAAAGGTGGAAGAGCGAACAACTAGTCTTCGTGAAAAAAGCTCCAACATGAAAGCAATGTTCGAAAATATCGAACAGGGTATTTTCATGGTGGAGCAAAATCAACTTATGATCCACTCCGAGTACTCGACGTTTCTCCAACAAATCTTGGGACATACCGAAATAGGTAATCAGCCGCTAGAAAGTGTACTGCTATCGAAATCCAATTTAAGTCCGAACAAGGTAGACGAAACCACAACTGCTCTGAAATGTACAGTTGGACACTGCGAAATTTCTTGGATCGCAAACAGACACCTGCTGGCTAAAGAGCTAGAATATACGGTAAATAACGATAAGGTAAAAAAACTCCAGGTATTAAGACTGGTAAAAAGTCTTTCTCTCGTTTTTTATCGACAGCTCCGGACTAATATCGATGCCCTTGCCACTTTTCAATTGTTTGAATCCTCGCCCTTGCTCCAGAGATTTTGAATCCTTTAGGGTGGCTTTCCCGTACTCTTTTTCGGTCTTTTCTAGGGCTAGCTCCACTAAGTGCCTAGCAGCAAAGTTTTCGTCCAGCCTAGACCAAATGGTGTAAGTGGCGGCATAAGTCAATTCAGATACCAGCCAAACAACTGTGAAGCAGACAATTCCCAGAGAAAGTCTCTCGTTTAACCTCCGTTATTCTTCAAACCAAAGTATATCTCATTTAGAAATTTTCACCTACCTCATGAATTTATGCAAACGATTCAGACCGCGCAAAAAATTACCTAACCAATATTTATAAACAAAGCTCCTAGGAGCTCTGAAAGTAGTGCTTTGACTTTGGAAACCTGGTACAGTGCGAGCAACCTTTTGATAATCACAGCATAGGTAAATCGATGAGACCGGAAGATTATTACGAATCAGTGGTGAGCAAATGGGAAGAGCAATACCCGTCTACTGGGTCTATGCAAGGTGTTTGGGACTTTTACATCGAGAGCGGTTATCTAGATCCCGAGGCGTCACTAATCCAGCTGTTTGAAGGAGTCCATTGGTCAAAAAAGCGTCTGCTAGATCTAGGCTGCGATACGGGTTTTATGCTAAATTTCCTTTGCGAGTCTTTTCCAGGTATAGAAGGTTATGGCGTTGATATTAATAGATCATCCATTGGCAAGGCGAAATCGTTATTTCCAAAGCATAAATTTGAGACCTTCGATGGCGTGGCGTTACCGTTTCCTGATAGATACTTTGATGTAGTTTTTGTTAGTGCCGTTGTTAAGCATATTCGCTACGAGGACAGGCAACAATTTTATCAAGAGATCACTAGGGTATCGGATTCGGTTGTATTCATTGAAGTAGACTCTAAGCAACAAAAAACCGAATCGAAACAAAACTGGGTCTTCTACCTATCTCATTTTGAAGAAGAGTTTCGCTCCAATTTTAAAGAGATTTCGGTAACTCATGAGGGAGGAGATATCTTAGGATATTATAGAACCAACCCTTATTAGTTGAACTCTCGGAGGTTTGCTATGGACGATAAATTACAGCAGAACAAACAAAACGCCATGTCTTTTTATAAGATGGCATACGAGGGCAACCCCAAAGATGCCTTAGCGCTTTATGTGGGCGATCAATACATCCAACACAACCCCGATGTCGGAGATGGCAAAGCTCCTTTTATTGAATACTTCGAGCGTATGCATCGAGAGTACCCGAGTAAATCCATATCCTTCTTCCGCTCAATAGCAGAGGGTGATCTTGTTGCCCTTCATACCCATCAAATATGGCCTGAAGGTGATGAATATGTCACCATGGTTTTTTTTCGATTTGACGAGGGGGGAAAAATTGTCGAGCACTGGGATGCCATTCAACAGATTCCAAAGCAATCAAAACACAACAACACGATGTATTGAAACAAGACAGTGAAATCAAAGTTACAAAATAAATCGAATCGCTTTCCAAAGGGAAAAGGTATCCATTGAAAACCTATCAAGACATCTACCCAACTGATCCACTATTAAAGAGCTCAAACCTCAATCGATTTACCGTGTCCGAACTCTTAAACTTCGAGTATTTCGAAGCTGATCCAGGAGAGATGCCCACTCAAGTTTTTGATCAGCATCATGTCTTGGTCAATTTAAACGAAACAAGTCATCGCGTAGAAAACTGGAGAAATGGTCAGCATCGAGATTTTATATACCATCAAAACGATGTCATAGTAACACCAGCCGGCCTTGAATCTGGTTGGCGTTGGCATGCGGCATCAAAGGTTGTCGTCGTCACTCTAGAGCCAAAAAAATTCGAAAGTTTTGCTCTGCATGAAGTCGGGGTAGTTCTCAGTAAAAACCAAGTTCGAGACATCCCCAAGTTCAACGACGAAAACCTAACCACAGCGGCGCGACTAGCTTTGGAAGCACTTCACAATGGTAATATTGGTGACGATATTGTCTTTGAATCTCTCGCAAGAGATTTTCTGATCAAACTGATTCAAAAATATGGTGATCTTGCTGGTTCGGAGGCAAAATTTTCAAAAGGGTTTAGTTCGATTCAGTTTAAAAAAGTACTCGACTTTATCAAGCAAAACTACAGCCAGACCTTTGGTTTGGATGAGTTAGCAAAAGAGGCGGGGATTAGCCGGCATCACTTTTCTAGACTTTTCAAGGAAACGACAGGGCGTAGCCCTATGCAATTCGTCCTAGAATATAGAGTTCAAAAAGCAAAATTATTGCTATCAAAACAAAACGTGACGCTATCAGAAATAGCCGCCCAGTGCGGATTCTCAGATCAAGCGCATTTTTCGCGGGCATTCAAAGCAGAGTACGGCAGGCCTCCTAAATCATTTAGAAAATAATAAGCAGCCTCATACAAATTTTCCGCAATCCTATTCAATAGATTTTAGCCAAAGTAGACGATACTAACTGTGAAAGATTTAGGAGGTCGTCATGTTAAATGCTTTTATAGTTTTGTGTGTATTCTTATTCGGAACCCTAGGTGCTCTGGGCTTTAGTGAGAAGCAGATCTCTTTCAAAAGCCAAGGAATCACTCTAAAAGGGACATTGTTTCTTCCAACTGGATTTTCCACCAAGCAGAAAATACCTGGAGTCATCGTTACAGGTGCATGGACCACAGTCAAAGAACAGATGCCACGCACGTATGCGATAGAAATGGCTAACAGGGGTTACGCGGCGCTAACTTTCGACTTTACCGGCTGGGGAGAATCGGAAGGAAAAAATCGCTATATGGAAGATCCGGTAGGAAAAACGCAGGATATCATTGCTGCAGTCGAGTACCTACATAGTCGCAAGGAAATTGATAACAGAAAGATCGCAGGAATCGGCATTTGTGCTAGTTCGGGCTATATGGCTGACGCTTACACAATGACTAAAAAGCTCAAATCCGTCACCCTAGTGGCTCCATGGTTACACTCACCTGAGATTGCAAAATCTGTATATGGTGGGGAAGATTCAGTGAATAAGCTTCTTTCCGCCGCTGACGAGGCCCGTGACCAATTCAAACGTACGGGACGTCTAACCACCGCTGTGGCCGCTAGCACAAAAGACAAGAACTCAATTATGTTCAAAGCTCCCTATTACACAGAAAAAGATCGAGGTCTTATCAAAGAGTATGACAACAAATTCAATATCGGATCCTGGCGTCCTTGGTTGACCTACGATGCCATGGCCTCGGCCAAAAAACTACCAGGCCCTATTCTTTTTGTTGGATCAGACGCGATGGCTCTTCCCAAAGGGGCGGAAACTTACGCTTCGCTTGCTAAAGGCAAGGTAACCAAAGTATGGCTGGATAATATCACTCAATTCGATTTCTATGACCAAAAAAATGCCGTGAGTCGAGCCGTTGATAGCGCTCATATGCATTTCACGAAATACTTGTGAGGATTTGAAATATGCTGAAAAGGCTGGACCAAAAATGAAGAGAGTGAGCGCTCAGTCCGAGATGAAACCTACAGTCCCACTGAGCGTTTAATCTTTCGCACTCGTGCCCTACCAGCTGCTTTCATATCCAAACGATCAAATTTTTGTATAAAGTCAAGCAGTCCGCCCGGAAAGTACTGATGATTATAGCGTATCAGATATTCAGCAGCATAGGCCTGAACGATAGAACTTTTATCGTTGGCCATAGCAGCAATCATCTCATATAGGTCGGAGTCGAAATCGATTTTGATAAGCGCGATACGGATAAAATTTTCTCGCGCTTCCCACTGCTCGAAACATGTCAAATGCCTTAACCCAAACTCTAGGGAAAGCCGCCTTATAGCCTCACTATTTGAGCTAGCCTCCTTGAGCGCATAAAACCCATGAGATACGACAGAACTACTCTGCCTATGCTGAAGCATACAATCAAAAAGATCGGCACTGGACGACATATCTGCTAACAGGTGTTTAGCAGCTAACCTACCGTTAGCGACTTCCTTTCGGTCTCCTTTTGACAGCAGTTCTTTCCAATTCATATCGAACTCTTTATGGAAGGTTTTTCCAAATTATTTGATCTCAGTCGAAGCCTACATCAAATAAGTTATATCAATTTAGTAAAGTAAATGCGAAGGAGGGGGATCCCGATGGGTATTGAAAAAGCGAGAATATTTTAAAACCTTGTATTTACTCGCCTTTTCCAAAATTTTATAGGTCGACGTTGGTGACTTCCATGGTCCCTTCAAAAGAAAGGGCGGTGAATAGAGTTGCAGAGATCATTAGCATTAAACTAAACCAAATCAGCATATAGCCATCCTAGTAAAATTAAAAATCTTAACTCTCAGAACCTGATTCGCAGCATAAGGTTTTACTGCAAAAAATCAAGGACTACCCTTAGGTAACCTGCAAAAAACTTCCGATTGGTCATCTGTTTTTTCGGATATCAGATACTTAGAAGAAAACTAGTTTTCCCTACTAATTGAAGAGATTAATAGGGGGTCCAAATTTTATTTGGCCAACTAGTCAAACAAATACTGCTGAGGCCTTACCTAGCACAGTCCACCAGACTGGCATGAAGATAACCCATTTTATCCCCTTCTTCAGGAATCATAACCTGAAACCAATCTTTCAGACCAGACACCGCATCGCCCGTTACCTTTTCGTTAAGGATAGCCCTTTGAGAGTAGGAGAGTTGTGCGACGATTGTTGCCGTAAGAGTGGGTTCAGCACGGATGTTAGCCAATCCATTTTCATAGCTGACATTCATTGCGCAAGTAGCTGGTAGGCTTTCGGGAAGCAGTCGACCACCACCGCCATGGTTAGGGCTATCGCCAACGACACAGGCGGCTGCATTGCCCGAACAGTCGCCCACATCTGGATCGTCATCCCAAAGACCAACCACGACAGGGGTTCCTACCTTAACGTTGGCATAAAGCCATTCGATGTTTTCTGGGTGGTTACGTACACACCCCGAACTTGCATCCCTATCGCGAGGATTCGTATTCGTCACACTCGCTAGCGCATCCGGAGCTAAGTTAACTCCGTGCAACCCATAAATCCGTCCCTGATGAAACCAAAGGGCTTTTCTACCCAAGGGATTATCGGCAGCGCAAGCCCCTGCACTCTTTCCCCTACCGTTATTCCAGGGAGGACAGGTTTCCTTCTGATGAATGACGAAAATTCCTTTCGGCGTCCCTTTACCAGGCCTACCTGTTGCTATCTTCCACTTCGACAAAGGCACCCCCAACTCATAAAACGTCGCCATATTGGTCCGTGCATTGACACGTATAGCCCGCGCCGCTCCAAGGTACGTCTCCACAAGTTGCGCATCCTGCCAAGAATTGGAGTCCGTACCACCAACCCTTTCCTTCAACTGGGAATCGTTCTTCGCTGTTTTACAAGATACTATCAAGGTTAAGCAGGTCGCGAGACATAGACTGTAGAACCTCATACCAATCCTCATGGTTGTGACATCATACAGCTATTCTTACAAAATCTGCATCTAGTGGGAATGGTATAAACTGCCTGCTTAGTGAGTTGTATTTGAAGCTTCCAGATCGAGCAACCATCGTTTTCTTGGTAAGCCACCGGCATAGCCTGTTAGGTTTCCGTCACTACCGATCACCCTGTGGCAGGGGACAACTATCGCAACCTTGTTCATGCCGTTAGCTCTAGCAACAGCTCTTACGGCCTCACCCCGCCCCATACTTAAAGCCTGTTGTTTGTAACTAATAGTTTCTCCGTAAGGGATGTTTAACAAACAGTTCCAGACTTGTTTTTGGAAATCCGTACCAACTAAATCTAATTTGACCTGAAAACAGATTCTCTCACCAGCAAAATACTCTTCCAATTCTTTCTTTAATTGCTCAATATGTTCGTTCGTACCCGGCATGAGTACAGCATGACAGCGCTTTCGCAGGTCGTCGAATTCAGTTTCAAGCATTTTTCTCTCTGTAAACTCGAGTAGGCAGATACCTTTTTGAGTCGCTGCAATAAACATGGAGCCGAGCTTTCCCGAAAATCTGTGTACGTGGATGATTGATTTTTTATTCTTCGACCGCGGTGATGACCCAAAAACCGAGGAATATCTTTCCGAAAATCCGCTCAATGACTCAAATCCTGCATCTAAGGCTGTATTGAGTACGCTTTGGCCATCTTCTATTTCACGATATCCAGCATTCAGACGAATCAATCTTTGGTAGCATTGAAAGGTCATATTATGATGTTTATTAAACCAGCGTCTTACACTAACAGGATCATAAAGCAAGTCCCTTAAATCCTGATCCCTAATGCGGACCTGAGGCTCGTTATGAAGGCGCTTAATGAGATCTCTGATTTCTTGAGGCGTATCGGGGTCGTGGTCCATAGGCCGACATATTTTACAAGGCCGATATCCTGCCTTTAGAGCCTCTTCGCTAGAACGAAAAAACTCGACATTTTTAGCCAGTGGCTTGCGAGCCCTGCAAGATGGGCGACAAAAAATACCAGTCGACTTTACGCCGGTTATGAACATACCCTCAAATGCTGGGTTTTTCGTGCCAATAGCATCGTACATTTCTTGAAAACTTAGCTGCAAACTTCCCTCCCCAGTTCCCCTAATTTAATGATATAACTAGCAGACTTTCAGGCCACGGGACTACCGAAAACTGAACAACTATATTTCTACTTAAGACGACGTAAATTTTAGTATTTCTAGATACATACAGAACAATCAGCTCGATGAAACTGTGAAAGGATCATACGTGAACCGCAAGCAAAAAGTATATAACCTGTTGAAAGCCATTGAAACCGGTGAGCCCGAAGCCATTAAGGTGGTTAACGAATCAAAGTACATTCAGCACAATCCCCAGACCGAAGAGGGTGTAGAGGGGTTAGCTGTTCTATTTGCTAGACTTGCGAAAACCGACCCAAAGGTCACCATCGCTCGACTCTTTGAGGATGGCGATTTCGTTTTCGGACATACCATCTATGATTTTGCAAACATAAGAATCGGTTTTGAGGTTTTCAGGTTCGAGGGAGACTTCATTGTAGAGCACTGGGACAATATCCAGTTAAGGCAGGGAGATATGATCGGCGGCACTGTAGAGAGCCGATCTAAGGAGCTTAGCGAAGCAAATCGATCTCATATCAAAAACTTCATCAAAACAGTGGCAATACATAGGGACCTCACAGCATGGGACTCCTTCGTTGATGACACCCGTTTCGTTGAACATAGTGTGGTGCAAAAGTTGAAAACGAAAGTCACAAATTATCGCTACATTAAGAATCACAAGGTCTTGGTAGAGGGAGACTTTGTATTGGCCACGAACCAAGGAACCATCGACGATGTTGAGAGCTCTTTTTACGATCTTTTCAGAGTCGATGGAGGAAAAATAGTCGAGCATTGGGAGACCACAGAGACCGTCCCTCCAAAAGATTCGTGGAAAAATTCTAACGGGAAATTCTAAACAAGGGTATAAATTCGAGGCAAATAAAAACAAACCGACTAGATCGTTTAAGGGTTTATTTTTATGAATATTTTTCAACATTCATGTATTTTCAACTCCTTGCAAAATATATTTTTATAATTTCCCGAAAACCCACAAGGAAAGACACAATTTATTTATCTTACAATAGATTCTTTGAATGGAGCTTACGAAAAAGGCGGTCTCGAAATCCTCTAATTTAATAGATTAAAATCCTAACTATTGATTCGTTACCAAATCGTCTTCAATTTAAATGAATTGTACCTTTATCCTTTTTTGACAGAATTTTCATTGAAAACGTTTTCACCACTCTCAATTACTTTCAATCAATCCAATGGGATTATTTTGGAGACTTACTCATGCGTATAGCGAAGTATTGTGCGGCTATTTTTGGAATATGGGGATTTACGTTTTCTCTCAGTGCTGATAACAGCCTTCAGAAGACTCTCGATCTTATCGAAAGCGAAAAATCGATTACAAACATCTACAAGACTAAGATCCCGAGCGAGGATCTTGCACGAAAGGCTACGATTTCCTTTGGCAACCAATTAGAGGAGATCAATTTCAAAGATGGATATATGATTTTCGAACTTACGGAAAAGGAAAAGGCCGACTTAGAGGTTTTTGGATTTAAGTTTGAGGTAGCCAATGACTTCATTAAAAAGCGCAATATGCGCCTTGAATCCATCCAGGAATCCATGAAGTCGAGCCAATCGCGACTTCCGTACCCTAGTAATCAGGCTACAGGAATCCCAAACTACCCCTGTTATGAAACCGTCGAAGAGACCTTCGTAGAAGCAGAAGCCATGGTGAAGAGAGCACCCAAATTAGCCGAGTTCATCGACATTGGGGATTCATGGGCCAAGACTACCGGACAAGGCGGCTACGATATTAAGGTCCTTAAGTTAACGAATCAAGACATCAATGAAGAAAAACCTATCCTTTTTGTTAATACGGCGATACACGCCAGAGAATATACTACAGCCCCATTGAATGTCGCCTTTGCCAAATGGTTAGTGGACGGTTACGGTACCAATGCAGATGCTACTTGGATTCTAGACTTTCATGAGGTCCACCTATTGCTACAAGGAAACCCTGACGGCCGTAAAAGAGCTGAGGCGGGACTTTCATGGAGGAAAAATGCGAACGAGAACTTTTGCGCCTTGATCTCACGCTCTAGGGGGGGGTCGATCTGAATCGTAATTTTAGCGACCGATGGAATATCACAAATGGTCGGGGATCGAGTGGCAATCAGTGTTCATCCACGTACCGAGGTCCCTCGGCAGGTTCTGAACCCGAGACCCAGGCTATGGAGTCTTACGTGAGAGCGATCTTTGCCGATAAACGAGGCCCTGCAGACACCGACGCAGCACCAAGTGATACTTCGGGGATTCATATCGATATTCACAGCTTCAGCGAATTAGTCTTATGGCCCTGGGGTGATAAAAACAGCCCTGCTCCTAACGGCGCGGGCTTACAAACTCTCGGTCGTAAATTTGCTCAGTTTAACGGGTACCGACCTCAGCAGTCCATCGGACTTTATCCCACAGACGGAACCACAGACAGCGTCAGCTATAGTGAACTTGGAGTGGCTGCCTACACCTTTGAACTAGGCACTAGCTTTTTCCAATCCTGTAGCGTCTATCTTAATGAGATTCTACCTGATAACCTACAGGCTCTTATCTATGCAGCTAAAGTAGCGGGGCTACCTTACATCACTCCTTCAGGACCAGACATCACAAATATATCTTTTGAAAACAATGCCAAGAGTCTTTCGATTCCGAGAGGGTCATCGGCTAACCTAGAGGTCACTGCTAGCGATGATCGCTTTTCCAAGAGAAATGGGATCGAGCCAACACAAAATATCAGAGCCATTGAATACACTGTGAACACCCCACCATGGAAGGAAAGCATCGTTAAATTCTCAATGACTCCAAAAGACGGCGCTTTCAACGAAGTCGATGAGTCAGCTGTTGCGACGATTTCTACCGACGGCCTCAGCTCAGGACGAAACACCATATATGTCCGAGCTCAAGACGAAAGCGGTACCTGGGGATCCGTATCAGCGATATTCCTCGATATTGAATGAAGAACTAAACATCGGCCTTAGGGCCGATGACTTTCCATTTAATGTGAATCTTAAACCCAAGAATTTAGCTCCGGTATCGATTCTATACCCAAACAAACCGTCATTCGGGCATTCAAGTTCACCAAATTCTGCCACTAATTGATAAGCATTGGATTGTTTAAGCTTCAAGCCTATTGTATCGTTTTGAAGATTTTCTGTTTTACGATGTCGTATACCTAGGTACTGCGCTCAATGCCAACGAGACCTCATGCTGCCGCGACACCTATCTAACTACCCAGACCAGAGGGATTCACATGAAAATGAAATTTAAGATCAATAAAAAGGAACGAACACTCGACGTCGACAAAAGCATGCCAATACTATGGATGCTAAGAGACGTTGCCAATCTAAAGGGTACAAGATTCGGCTGCGGCAAAGGCCTATGTGGTGCCTGTACAGTTCACTTGGATGGCGTGGCAATTCGATCGTGTATCACACCATCCGAGGCAGCAAATGGTAAAGGTATCACAACTATCGAAGGGCTATCGGATAATGGAGATCACCCACTCCAAAAATCTTGGATCAAGCACAATGTTCCTCAATGTGGTTACTGCCAGCCAGGCCAAATTATGAATGCTGCCTCACTTTTGAACCAAAACAAAAAGCCAAATGATACTCAGATTGACGAAGGCATGGCTGGAAACATTTGCCGCTGCGGAACCTACACGAGGGTACGCGAGGCCATCAAAGACGCGGCGAAAGGATAAACAATGATGATCGATCAAATTAGAAAAATAAGCCGAAGAGACTTTGTTAAGGCAACGGGCATAACAACAGCAGGGCTGTGCTTGGGGACATTGTCCTGTCAATCTACACCAAAAGCAGCCCCGAGTGGCACTGTAGCTGTCGATCCCATTTTTAAACCTAATGTTTTTGTTCACATTGGTGAAGACGGCATAGTTTCCATCTACTGTCACAGATCGGAGATGGGCCAGGGTATCCGCAGCACATTACCCATTATCCTATCGGATGAGCTTGGTGCCGATTTTTCCAAAGTGAAAATCATTCAGGCAATCGGCGATAAGAAATATGGCGATCAAAATACGGATGGCTCGACGAGTATCAGGAAAAACTTCGATAAAATTCGTGGATCCGCCGCAATGGCAAGAGACATGCTGATTCAAACAGCGGCGCAAAAATGGAACGTCGCAAAAGAAACCTGTGATACCAAAGATCATTTTGTCATACAAAAAGGAACAAATAAAAAGATCGAATTTGCCAAACTTGTTATTGACGCAAGCAAACTAGCCCTACCAGATCAGAGTAAAGTCAAACTAAGGAAAAACTCAGATCTCGACCATTTTCACAAGAAGATGCCCTTTGTTGACGTCAAGGATTTTGTTACTGGAAATGCAAGATACGGGGCTGATGTCGATCTACCGAACATGCTTATTGCAAGTATTGAGAGACCATCAGTCATGGGTGCAACAATAAAAAGTTTCGATAATAAGGCGCCTACCAAAGTAGGTGGTGTCAGAAAAATCATAAAAATGCCCGAACCAAAACAACCGTACGGTTTTCAAGGCTGGGGTGGTGTTGCCGTGCTAGCTGACAATACATGGGCAGCGATGAAGGGACGTGAAGCACTTGCCATCCAATGGAACCTTGGAGAACATGCCTCTTACAATACTAAAGCATTCAAAGCATCGATGGAGACTGCTTCAAAAAAATCTGGACCAGCTTATCGTAAAAAAGGGAATCCTTCCGAGGCGCTTAGAACTGCTCACAAAAAGCACTCAGCACAGTACTATGTGTCTCATCTCGCTCACTTGTCCATGGAGCCACCGGTTGCCATCGCAAACTATACAGAAAAAGATGGTGGATTTTGCGAGGTATGGGCCTCAACGCAAAATCCACAAACAGCTCGCTCTGCGGTAGCAAGAGCAACCGGCTTACCTGAAGACCGTGTGCGAGTCAACGTCACCTTATTGGGTGGGGGTTTTGGTCGAAAGTCTAAGGGAGATTTTTGTTCAGAGGCAGCATTTTTATCTAAAGCTGCAGGACAGCCCGTCCGTGTGCAGTTCACTAGGGAAGATGACATTAAGAATGACTATCTCAATACCGTAGCTCTGATGACTTTTGAAGCGGGAACCGATAAAAAGGGGATGCTCAAAGCATGGCAGATGAAATCGGCTTTTCCTCCCATTGCCTCGACTTTTATGGATAAGTCTGAAGTCCCACCACAAGCACGCGACTTCCAGCAAGGCATACTTGATTTAGCTATGGGAATAGATAATTTTGAAGCCCAAGCCATAACAGTAAAGGCTCATGTCAGGATCGGTTGGCTAAGAGCTGTATACAATCTATTCCACAGTTTTGCTACCAACTGTTTTCTGGACGAGATTGCTCGCAAAGAAAAGAAAGATCCTCTCGATTTCATGTTATCTGTTTATGCTGATCGTGTTTTGACCCCAAAAGAGATGGGGAATACAGAGATGCATAACTACGAACAAGACATTGAACAACACCCTGTAAATGGCAAAAGGTTAAAGCAGGCTCTCAGTCGGGTCGCTGCAAAAGCAAATTGGAAGTCAAGAGCCAAGGATAAAACCAGGGGATATGGTCTTGCGGTACATAGAAGCTTTTTAAGCTATGTGGCCGTGGCGGCTGCTGTAAAAAAAGAACAAGACAAAATTATTGTGGACGAAGTATGGATCACCATTGATGCCGGTATCGTTTATAACCTTGATCGTGTCGTTTCCCAGATGGAAGGTTCTGTCATCGAGGGAATGAGCCACCTTTTTCACGGCGGTATTACCCATAAGAATGGAGCCGTAGAGCAATCAAACTTCAATGATGCAGGAATTCTCCGCATGCCTGAGGCACCACGCAAAATTCACGTTGATATTGTAACGTCTACGGAGCCTTCAGGTGGGGTGGGAGAGCCAGGCGTACCACCAGTCGCTCCCGCAATTGCTAATGCAATATTTGCACTAACCGGAAAGCGCCTTCGAGAATTCGGGAAGGCCTAGAAAAAAGAGGATAGGTTCTATCCTCGTCCCTTCTTTTGTTACCATTGGTTAAATGTGATTTATTTTATACCGTTCTGCACAAGGGTTTTGCAGCCTTTGGGCAGTTGTCGTCCAGAGCCAGCACGTTCAACCTTTCATATTATCTAGTCAACAAATACTAAGGAACCGTGAAGTCGAGACAGGACAGATACTTCATGCTGTTTCCTTGAGAGGTCACTTTTTTTTCCTACAGCCTGCAGTAAAATTTTTTCGAAAATTTTTGAATCTTTGAGAAGAATTTTTACCGATTTCTCTAATATTGATACCAATCAATTTATACTTTTCTTAAGGAGAATTTCTGTGCGTAAGTTATGGTTACTCATCATTAGTAGTCTATTTTTAATTTCCTGTGGTTCTGAAATCCCAAAGTCAAAACTGGATGACGCTCCTTCAGGGCATTATATTCTTATAGGTAGCGGAGATACCTACCTTAAAAAAACTCAGGATCAATCATCGACCCTGGAGCTTGGTTCTGAAAAATGCACTCTTTATGAAAACACCTATATCCCAATTCAAACTCCAGCTCTCATTGCGGGCCAAAATCACTATCGTGTGAACCTAAGAAGAATCATACCCGGCTGTTCTTTTTCGAGAGGTTACGTTTACATTCCACACGTCGTCGCTACGAGTCGCATCGACGGCAGTCAAGGAGGGCGTCTTGGTGCCTTCTTATCGATGCTGGCTTATGCTGAGGGCACACATAGTCGCTATAACATTCGCTTTGGTGGATTCACCTTTAATGGTTACGCCAGACATCCAAGGATCGTCTACTGTGCAGGAAGCCTTTGCTCAGACGCGGCTGGACGATACCAGTTTTTATCGACCACCTGGGATGGACTTGGATATCCAGACTTTACCCCTGCAAATCAGGACAAGGGAGCTGTACGACTCATGGCAAGACGGGGTGTCAGTTTGCAAGAAGTCAATAATATAAGAACCTTTCAGCAGTTTTCTCAAACTGTATATAAATTAAATTTAGAGTGGGCATCGCTACCAGGATCACCTTACGGTCAACCGACTTATCCTATGAACACTCTTTGGAGTCAGTATCAGAGTTTTTTATAGATATTGCTCGATCTTGATTCATTGCTTCGAAGACTTACCACCCCTTAATTTTGTTATGCTAAGCTCGGAAAACTGAGCTTAGTTCCGACCAAACATTAAGGGTTCTATTTTGAAAAATCTTTTAATATTTTTGATACTTGGGTCTGTCTCAGCCCCTGCTCTTTCTCAAGGATGGCGGGAATCAAGTCGCGCAAGTATGGGAATTTCCCCTTCCCCGTCTGAAGAATCGCGAGCCATCGTCCAGGTTTTCGGCGCGAGAACATTCGGCAAACGAGGGGCGTTTGCTGTCCACACTTGGATCGCAACAAAAGAAGCCGATGCATTAGTATATACTACTTATGAGGTTATTGGTTGGAGAGCTCGCTACGGTAGAGAGGCTCTACTGGTAAAGCAAGATATTCCTGACAGACGCTGGTTTGGGTCGGATGCAGAGCTTATCGATGAAATCCGAGGGGAGACGGCTGAACGAGCCATTAAAAGGATTCAGGAACTCGTGCCAAAGTACCCTCATAGATTTGAGTATCGGGTGTGGCCAGGACCCAATAGTAATACCTTCGTTTCTTGGGTGATACGAAATACTTCTGAACTACAAGTTGAACTTCCACCACATGCGATAGGACGAGATTACATTGTCGATCATGGTCTATTTGCCAAGTCTGAATCTGGCACCGGACTTCAGATGTCTTTGTTTGGTTTGATCGGTTTTACTTTTGGTCTTTATGACGGTCTAGAAATTAACATACTCAGCCTCTCTTTTGGGGTCGACTTTCTGCGACCAGCGATAAAACTTCCCATGCTGGGAAGGCTGGGGATGTCAGAGCGAAGCCCGCCACATAAGACTGAATCAAATTCAGGATGATTTCATACTGCCCCATCTCCAAAAAAACCGTTTCCTTAAGCCTAAAGATCATGGTCTTTTTGAGTCCATTACGTTAGAAACGTTGCTTACAGAATAGAAACCGAGGACAATATGACTCTTACAAATCAACATAAATTCCAAGTCAGGTTTTCAGATTTAGACGCAAATAGACACCTACGGAACACAGCCTATAGTGAGTTTGCTGCCCAGTCTCGTTTCAATCTCCTACACGAAATGGGCTTTACCATGAAAGACTTGGCTGCTGCTAAGATCGGTCCAATTATTTTCAGTGAACATGCCGCCTACCATGCGGAAACCCTTTTGGGGGACCAGGTGATCGTCCATACTTACCTTGCAGAAATGTCCGAGTCTGGTCACAAGTGGCAATTCAAACACGAAATATATAAAAATACGAAGACCCTAGCCGCTGTGTTAACAACTACAGGTGCTTGGATGAACCTTAGTGAAAGGCGTGTTGCAGCCCCACCCGAAGCACTTCGAGACAAGTTTAACGAACTTCCTCAAGGACACCTCGACGAAAAATGAAAGTTGAGCTGAAGAAAAAGGCTAACACTTTTCTATGACATAGATCCATGAAATGACTACATAATTAAAAAAAAACTAGGCAATTTCATTAATTATTGTTGACAGGAAAAATATAATATGTAATTAAGACGTGGTAATAGTAAGATTGTTTTATTTGAGGGAAAAGCTTCCTATGAGAATTATCACGTTATTAGTCTTAGTCAGCATAACAGGCATCGGCTGCAGCACGACGCAAAATGCTCCTGTGGCCGGCGATACAAAGCCCAACGATGTCGTCTTAAAGTGCGCCGAACCTCGAACCACCGGCTCACGTATCAAACGAATCAAGTGTCGCCAACTCAAAAAGACGACAGCTGACGAAACAAATGCTCAAGAAGTTCTAGAAGAAATGAGAGAACGCCAATACCGAGTAAAAAATCCCATCAAACCCCTTTAAAGGCTCTCAATCAGGGAACAGTAAACCCGAAGGGGCTTCATCATTTGTCCCGGGATAGGAAACGGCCTCCCGGATTCTCTGCTTTAAGTCAAACAGCAATTGCTCTCTTTTTGCTCCGGCAGCTCTCATAATAGCTGCCGGGTGAGGACCAGAGATAACCTTCACCTCACCAAATCCAAAATCCAATATTTCTTCAGCATCGTTAAGTTGAGCGTAGACCCCTCGCAGAGCTCGAGAGGATGTGATGCCCAAACAAAGAATGACCTGTGGCCTAACTATTTGGATTTCTGCTATGAGAAATGCCCGGCAAGCGTGAATAGATGTCTGACTGGGACGCATATGAATACGCCGCGCCCCTTCTTTGCGATGGCGAAAGTGTTTTACAGTATTTGTAAGGTATATCGATTCCTCTCCGAGAGACTCTTCTCTTAGGATTTTAGCTAAAAGCTTGCCAGAGGGACCAACAAACGGCTTGCCAGCCTTTTCTTCATGATCTCCTGGTTGCTCTCCGACAATCATAATCGCCGCATCCTTCTGACCGCGTCCTGGAACAGCGTTTCCAAAACCATCGCAGAGAAGGCAGGCTCGACACTCGGATACAGCTCGAGATACATCAGTTAAGGAATTTAGGGAGGATGTATCAAGCTGGAACTTTGGCGCTGCCTCGAGCATAGCATCTACCTGTTGATCACTAGTGGCGATCATCTCAGGAATAAGCTCCGTTTCCGGCATATTCTTCCATAAATATTTTGGCATTTCGGCCAAGGTAGCTTTCATGTTAAGGCGAGCAGGGTTGTAAGTGTTGCGATAGTAGGTCAACCATAGGTCATCAAAATCATCGGAATCAATTGCATCAAATACTTCGCCGGATTCCGTATACTGAGCCTTACCAGCAAACCATCTTAAGGACTCCCAAGGAGTGATGATCTCGAAATCCATAGCAGCAAAACGCGTGCTAAAATATTCAACTAATCCTTTTAATACATAGTGTTTTGAGGCGTATCGAGCTTGATAGAATCCTTCTGGCTGCTTGCGAAAACGCAGAAACGCTTTGCATTTATGGCTATCGCGACCTAATTCTTTCGACCATCGATGCATTTGTCTGACATCGCCGTCCAACGGGTCATCCAAAAACTCTGCACCCTCATGCAGATACCGCCATAAAAGTCTATATAGGAAGTTCCAACGCTGAGGGTCTCGGTACGAGCTTAGCCTACTTAGAGTCCCAATGAACTGGCGATTCAAATGAAACTGTTTCGATCTGATATTGTACTCTTGGGTATCAGAAGACTGAAACAGATCCATATCTTTGCTATGCCTAAGATCATTCCAGTGGACTGTTTCCGGTCCTAGATCCTGAGAGAGTGCTAACCTTGCCTGGTCTCGCCATTGGTCAAAATTAAAACTGGAGAAAGTCGCCATCAAACCTCTCCGGTTTTCGCGGCTTGGTCACTATCAAATAAGGACGGTTGGTAGGTCTTTTTAGTAATTTGGTCCAGATCCTCTACCAAAAGATGGCTCAGGAATGGATTTGGCCCCTCAACAAGAATAAAAAACTTAGCCAGACTCAATCTAACCTTAAGCTCACGCAGATGATCCAAGGTCAATCGCCTATATCTACGGGCTTTTAGTATTTTATCGACAGATCTAATACCAAGACCAGGCACTCGCATAAGCATCTCCCGTTCGGCCCTATTGATGTCCACGGGGAAAAGTTCTCGATTTTGAAGGGCCCAGGCATGTTTTGGATCCTTGTTTAAATCTAAATTAGGGTGCTTATCCGGAACGATCTCATCAACGGAAAATCCGTAAAACCTCATGAGCCAGTCTGCTTGATACAGTCTATTTTCTCGCTGTAGGGGCGGGCTTTTTCCAGGCAACCTATGATCACTATCAGGTATGGGACTGTAAGCGGAATAGTAGACACGCTTCAACTGGTAACCTTGGTAGAGGTAGTTGGCCTTAGACAATAGCGAAGCATCCGAGTCGGGCGTTGCCCCCACAATAAACTGAGTGCTTTGACCAGTAGCTGAAATCGGGCTCGAACGATTCGCTTTTCTGTCTTCCTTTGCCTCGGCAACGACATCAGAAATTGCTGACATACCTTTCTCGATCACTTTATGACTCTTCCCAGGAGCAAAAATATCTAAATCTTTTTGTTTAGGCATCTCGATATTACTGCTAATTCTATCGGCAAACAGACTAGCTTTACGAATTAGCTCTTGAGAACAGCCAGCTACGGCCTTTAAATGAATGTATCCTCTGAAGTTTTCGGAAACCCTTAACCTACGTGCGACTTCTACCAACTGCTGCATCGTATCATCGGAAGATCCAACTACGCCCGAACTCAAAAAAAGTCCTTCGATGTAGTTTCTTTTATAAAACTCCATCGTAATCCAAACGAGTTCTTCCACAGTGAAACTAGCTCGCTTGCTTGGACTCGAGGCTCGATTCACACAATAGGAGCAATCGAAGATGCAATGATTCGTAAACAATACTTTAAGGAGGGAGACGCATCTCCCGTCAGGAGTATAGCTGTGACAGATTCCTACCCCACCTGTACTACCAATCTCACCTTTGTCGTTTCGGCTGGACTTTTTCCGTGCCCCACTACTCGCACAACTGGCATCATACTTTGCAGCATCCGCCAAAATTGCCAACTTGTCTCGCAACTTACCCATAATCACCATACAAATTTATGCAGTTTTAAGATTGCCTTAGTTCGATTCCCTAGTCCATCATTTCCAGGGATGAAATAAGCCTCCAGCGAGCACCCAAAAATGGCTCGAAACAGGAGCCTGTCAAACTTTTCACATAATAACAGGATATTGAAGACATAAGCCAAAACTGCCATCTAATCGGGCAGCAAATTCGGTATAAAAAATCCTGGCAAAGGCGGGTTTTCGTGACAAAGAAACTTCAAAGCCACTCGCAGTTGTGGTACTCGATTCCATCTAACCGCAAAACCAGGAGGAGTCTTCCTATGAATAATTTAGTGAAATCAGCTTTTATCGCCTTATCGCTCGTTCAGTCGGCCATCTCACTTAGCGCACCCGAGATCCGTGAGTCGAACTTTGTCGAAGCCATGCAAGAGTTTGCCGAACCAAACTTTCGAGCCGGTCAAATTGATTATTTCGCAGGCATAGACAATAAATCCATTCGCTACGGTATTTTTCCAGCCTTCACTGACTCAAAGGGTGTGATAGTGCTTCTTTCGGGGCGTACTGAACCTATGGAAAAGTACAAGGAGTTGATCTTTGATTTCAATCAAAACGAGTACACCGTCGTTTCCTTAGATCATCGTGGGCAAGCAGGCTCGGAACGTCTTCACAACGATAATGACTCGGGTTATGTCGAAGCCTTTGACGACTATGTTCAAGATGTGAAAACGCTAATCGATACCATTGTCAGGCCTAGATTCTCTCAAGAGATTCACTTTTTTGCGCATTCCATGGGAGGTCTGATCGGTTCAGCATACTTAAAACAGTATCCTAACGATATTAAAACCGCAGTATTCTCAGCTCCTATGTTCGGTGTCGACACTGGGAACTATCCTGCAGCAATCTCTCAAATCATAGCTAACGTCGGCAGTTGGATCCCCGGACAAAAAACACAGTATGTCCCAGGAAGGGGCCCTGCCGACTTTGAATACGACTTCCCAGGTGGTGGTGCAAGTTCCAAGGTTCGCTATGACTATCGCTTCCAAGATAGACTGAAGCAAATGGATTTTGCTATCGGCGGTCCGAGCTTTCAATGGTTACGCGAGGTCATGAATTTCGGTCTTGTTGCGACATTCCCTGGTTGGGCAAAATCCATCGAAACGCCTATACTGATTCTACAAGCAGAAAATGATACTTTTGTAAGACCAAAACCCCAAGAAGCTTTCTGCAAACAAGCAAAAAATTGCGAATTGATTCTTGTGAAGGGGATCAACGGACAGACTAAGCATGAAATCTACTTTTCTGATGATGCTACACGAGATGGTTATTTGGCGACCATTCTAGATTTTATCAAATGATAAGTCGTTGCAAATGATCGGAAACATAAGAATGACGTGTTAATAGCTACCGTCATTCTTATTCTAACTTCACTATAGATAGATATGAGTTACCTATCGACTAGGGCTCTTCCCCCAAGCTCGTCGCATTCCCTCATTTGAAACAACCATAACATATCGGCGCACCGCCAAGATTAGATCGCGGCTAAATTTGGACCATCAACTGGCCCCGCCGCCCAAATTTGATATAAATTCCTGCCAAAAACAAACTTTCCGCCTAATTCTGAGCATGGAATAATGACATAAATAGTAGAATATTTCGACTATTTTTATGAATAAGCTAATTAGACATACTTTAGATTCTTTTGAAATCTTAGGTAGCTATCGTGATATTTCAGTTATTTTTTACCGGCACAATATTTTGGAACGGCCCTTGCTCTACTTGAGGTAACAGACGACGACTTCAAAACTGGAGGAAGCAACATGTCAGAACTAGCTTTAAATAAACCAATAAGCCTATTTGACCCGAAGGAATCCATTCAGAGATTTTTTAAAAACCAACCTGGCTTTGTTTATAAAATCATAAACGGGTTCCGATTCAGCAACCAACAAAAAGACGATATTTTTCAAGATGTCTTTCTCTTAGCATGGAAAAATTCGTCGTCTCTAAAAAGCGAGAAAAAGATGAACCATTGGATAGCAACCATTACAAAAAACCGTTGCGTTGATACTTACCGTAAAACAAAGTCAATGGTATTAACTGACGACGTTTTCCAACTTGGCGAGTTAATGGCTGACAAAGAAACTCTTCATGCAACCACAGTAGAAGAGATTAAATATGCCATAGATTTTGAAATCGCAATCGACCAGTTAGGAACCATCATAGATAAACTAAAAAATCCAGATCGGCGAAAGATTGCAAGAATGTACTACATAGATCATGTATCAGTAAAAGACATCGCCAGCCAACTGGACTTGAATATTAACACCGTACTAACTCATATGAGTCGCTTTCGTATTATTTTAAAGAAGGCATGGATTGCATTTGCAAATGAAAAGAATTTGGAGCTTGGCTAATCTCTCTTTCAAAAAGAGCTACCAGGCTCTTTGAGAAAGAGAATCTCTTCCTCGCTGGACTGCCTACCGAGTATTGCGTTGCGATGAGGATACCTACCAAACCGATCAATGATTTTTTTGTGTTTTATTTCATACTCTAAAGTCCGTTGCAGAGAAGGATTTGTCTGATAGATCTCGAGCGCCGTCACATGAATCTCGCGAGACTCACTATGCATATACGGCATATAAAGAAATGCTACCGCGGCCTCTTCTAGATTTTCATAGATTTTCAGTTGATGAGCTGTTTGACTCAAGCATAGAGCTAACTGATCGCCCGAAAAGGCCTTGTTAGTATCTCTAAAGGCATTCCGCGTAAATTGATCCAAAACTATGATTTCTGCCACGCGACCCTGAGGCTCATCCCGCCATTTGTAAAGCTCGCAACGCAAAGCTGCTTCGATCACGTCACCGAATCGTGAGCGAACCTCTTCATCAAATGCCTTATCTTTCTTGAACCAAAAACTTCGATCGATATCCTCAAACCAAAACTTTATGACATGATTCCAATGCATGTTAAATCTCGCCCATATTCAATTTGCAACGAACATAGGCTAATGCAAACAACAAAAGAATCCAAGCTAAACGCAAAAACGAATGCTAGTAGCACGCGATTATTGAGCTGCGGCCGGAGGAGGCTCCTCCGGAGGATTTGTTAATTTTGTACAGCTATCCATAAGTGCAGGATCAGCAACCATACAGGCAGGCGTCACCAGATGATCGCCAAATACCGGTGGAGTATGACTAATTGTAGTACGAACTGCGGTCATCGCAGAGTTATACAGAATGTTAAATTCTTCTCGCGTGATAGAACCAGTATTATTAACGATACTAACCCAAGATAGTTTGAACGGCTCCTGAGCCAACAGAGTATTTAATACCGTCTCTGTCACACCTAACTCTGCCTGCACGTCTTTTCTGAATAGATTCTTGTAATAGTACCGAAAGGCAGAATCGATTGGATCCGGACTTCCCAAGGGGATCTGCATCTCCTCTAGAGCCTTGAAATAAGGAGCATTATCTTCGTCCATGGCTGCCTTAAGTTGAGCTTCTTCCGGATAAAGTGCGAGTACTTTATCTTTTTCGGCCGCAAGGAAATCATTTGATGTCGCTACAAAGCCTCGTATCTCATCCTTTTTGTATAGAAGACCCTGACCATGACAAGACATGCAACTCACACCATTCAAAATGGATTGAAAAAACTGAGAGGGTCCACCCTCCTGTTTCACAATATTAACGGGCCCTTTATGAATCGCCGAACCATCGGCGAGATTTAAGTAATAACCGAACATCCCGTTTGGCAATTGAAAAATGACCTCTCCACCATCATGGTCAAAAGACTTTTCTTCAAAACCTATTCCAGCAGGACCCAAAGGAAAATTGAAAAGGTTTTGCTGACCTTCATTGTTGTCGGCAAAGTCATAGCTGATCCAATAGAAACGATTGGTAGTCGACGACCTTAGTCTTTCGATCACACGATTCTGACTAGAGACTCCAGAATTCCGAAACCCAGATCGAAGGGCTAGATTTGCCTGAATTCCGGCGAGCCTATCCACTCCTAGGTTTGCCTCTAGCTCACCAAGAGTTGCGGGTAGATTCAGCAGCCTAGCGTAAATGACTGGCAGACCAAAGGAAGCTACAAACCAATCGGCTCTAATGTTGTAACGGAACGTACCAGTGTTGGCTGTTACAGCCGCATGATCTGCAGCAACAACAGCCGACTGATTGTCGCCGGCAACGGCGACAAACTCAGAGCTAAAGGGATAAAAATCCGCCATAACTTCATCAAATCTGACGGGATCAATCAAGTAATCAGTAAGATTAACCCTGTAAATTAGCCCGTTTTCGTCAATTGCTTGAGGGATGACAATGTTGGGTGAGTTGGACAGAGAGTTTAGCGCTTTAGCCAAACCCTTAATCATAAAATCCTTTGTGACATCATCCATTCCAGCATTATTCGATACTTGTAAATTAAAGTAACGAGTGGAAACTTGCTGAGCTGCTTGCACATTAGTCTCAAGATCTGTGCGAATCAAAGAGATCATACCGGGGTCCGTTAACGGTATGACGGGATCCACTTCGATTTCATTGATCCATGTTGATAGGATTTCTATTTCTTCTGGTGTAATAGACCCGTTGGGGGGCATATTGCCAGCAGGTGCCAAGCGAGTAATAAGGCTTGATTCTTTTGCATTACCAGGCCTAACGTAGATCCCACTTTTTATCATCTCATCAACGTTTAAGACTGTACCAAACCCACCCTGAGGATTAGTTATGCTATGACAAGACGCACACTTTGCTGTCAGAATTGCATTTGCAAGTTCAGCCGTAGTTGGAGGGGGAGTGGCATCAACACTCTTCGGCTGTTCGGGCTCTTCCGGGACGATACTCTTTTCAACTTCAATGTATTCCACATCTTTGTATTTAGACTTGTTGCATGATAAGCACAGTATCAAAAACATTAGCATAGTCACCGCATCGCGAATTTTCATCGATTTCTCCCCACATTTTTCGATTTTTTCATCAGAGAAAATAGGATGCAATCTAGAACAACACGCGAATGAAGAACTACTAAATGACTTTGAATTTTTTTCTCTAACCCAGTCCTTCCCTTAGTATCGGATTTTTTGAAAATAAATTTAGAGACCCCAAATAAAATAAATATATTCTCATATTATTATTGAGTTACAGATTTAGCTAAACATGGATTGATACTAAGCTCCTTCTCGAAACCCCTTGTTCTTGTAGGAAAGTAGGCTTGCAACTCTGTTTAGCAAGTCTTGACTGTTTATGGGTTTAAAAACAACTGGTCCAATGAAATCCACTTTGCGAAGAGTCATGGGGTCGGCACTAGATAAAAATAGGTAGGCGTAACTATCGCCAAATTCCAAGGAAACTAGGTCGCCTGTCTTTTCGGGAAGAAGGTAATCAAGGATAACCAAATCAACGTCTTCTACTTTCAGTAAGTTTTTTGCCTTCAAATAGGAATTAGAAGAGAATACTGTATATCCATTATCCTCCAGTAGCGTTCTCAAGAACATTAAGGTATTTGGATCACCGTCGAGAACTAGAATGCGGCCCACCGAAAGCTCTCCTATGGTTAGGTTGGAAGCATATCGTCACTGCTAGATGATAACATGTTATTAATGGCTCATCAAATCCTACCATCCATTTTCCCTCGTCTTTTCAGCTTGTTACATCGACTATACACCGGACTAAAATTCCATAGATATAGGAAAACTAACTCGAGATTTTTTTACGCTTGTAGCATACTGACCACAGTTCAAATTATAAACAAAATATAGACAATAGATCTGTGATTACAATGAATTACTTGATTTGGTTAGCACTTTTGACCTCAGACCATTTGATCGCCGGTGGACTTTGGGAATCTCCCGATAGTATCGAAAGAAATCAAAGGGAGATTTTGGGATTACTGACTTCAGATTGCCCTCCGGGTTATGAACTATCGCAACAAAATACCTGTAAGTTTTTCCATCAATATCAAACTTATCCATCGATACTGGATAGGGGAATAGGAGGAACTAGGACCGGCTTACCATCATTTCGCGATGGTTTTTCTCCAGCATTAATAGACTTGGGACGTCATTTGTTCTTCGATCCAATCCTTTCCCCTAATCAAACCATATCTTGTTCAAGTTGCCATGATCCGGATCACGGCTTTGCCGATCCCGGAGCTCATAGCATCGGCATAAGTAGGCAACCGCTAGATAGAAACGCTCCTTCATTATGGAATCTCGGATTTCTCAACCGTTTTAACTGGGACGGATCTGCGGTTACTCTCGAAACCCAGATATTAGGCCCCTTATACAATCCTCAGGAAATGGGAAACACCAAAGAAAACTTAGTCCATAGACTAAATACCTCTGAAGCTTATCGATTTCTATTCGCTAAAGTATATGAAAAAGATCCTGACAGGTTTGAAATATCAGAAAAACACATAATTACCGCCTTAACAGCCTTTCAAAGTACCTTGATTAGCCTCAATAGTCGATACGATCGCTACGTTCACGGGCACCATGAGTCTTTGTCAACGGAAGAGATCAGAGGTTTGAATGTCTTTAGGTCTTTTGTCGCACGTTGCTCCGAATGCCATACCCCTCCCCTTTTCACGAATCAGCAGATGGCTGTCATTGGCGCTCCAGAGCGCAAAGGCCTTACATTCGATCATGGAGCAGAGCTCGTATTCGGATCCAAGCGACTCAAAGGTGGGTTCAAAGTCCCGACTCTTAGAAACATCACAAAGACCGCACCCTACATGCATTCTGGAGGTTTTCAAGATCTTAGCGAGGTGCTGGCTTTTTACAATGAAGGGCGTGCTGCCAAAGAGGGAAGAGGTTTATACCTCCATTGGCACATTACATCTCCAGACCTTGCTAAAAGTGAGTTAGCTGATCTTAAGAGTTTTTTGAATGCTCTTGAAGACGAATCATTTAAGCCCAAAAGACCTAACATCACCATTTCAAAACTGATTTTAAATAATGAGAGACGAGGAGTCACAAAGCAATGAAAGTATTTTTCGGTGTCGGAATGATAGCATGTATAGGTATTGGTTTTATCTCTGGATACCTATTTTTTCGTCAGCAAAACCTAAATAGTTCCATAGAAACCATACAGAAAGAAACTTCATTTAGATCCAAAGTTGGTAAGAATGCCTCGCTGTCGACGGTCAGCTCAAACACTTCAGGAAATATCATTGCCGTTCGCCAAGATGAGTCCATAATGGATGCGGTGAAGCAAGCAGAATCCGGTGATACCATTTTGGTTTACCCAGGAACTTACACGGAAACCATTTATATAGACAAAGATGATATTACCTTGCGAGGAGTGATTAAGGAGGGTAAAAGAGCGGTCCTTGAAGGTGAAAAACGACTAAATGATGCTATTTTATATTCTGGAAATAATATTAAAGTTGAGAACCTCAAGATTCAAAACTACAAGGGCAATGGCATAATGGGCCAGGCCGGAAACAATTTTGAGATCCGAAATAATATTATTACTGATACTGGGGTTTATGGGGTATTCCCTCAGTTAGGAAAAAACGGGATTGTCGAGCACAATATAATTTCGGGAATAGCAGATGCTGCTATATACGTTGGCATGAGCGACAACATACATGTTGCTCACAATGAAGTCTTCGATAACGTAGCAGGAATCGAAATAGAAAACACAAGGCATGCTATAGTTGAGAACAATCTTGTCTACAACAACACCGGAGGTATCCTAGCTTTTGTAACTCCTGGATTACCGATAAAAACCACCTTCGATGTCATCATTCGTAAAAACTTCGTTAACAATAATAATCACAAAAATTTTGGAGCTCCTGGTTCAACAGTTGCGGGCATTCCGTCAGGAACAGGAATCCTTATTATGGCCGCAGATGATGTGATCATTGATCGCAATATCATTTCAGGGAATAAGACAGCAGGGATCTTAATTACCGATCACGGTCATGCTGCTAATATAACATTTGATCCAGAGTCTGAGCCAAATGCCGATAGTTTTCGCATTCTAGACAACCAAATGATAAACAATGGCTATGACACCATTGATGAAATCAAGGCTTTAAAAGCAGTCTCGCTTACGATGGGTTCACCTGATATAGTTCGCGTTGGAGAGAGCAAGGGTAGCTGTATCAACAACAAGCATAGATATGTAACCATAGGTCTAGACCCATATTCCAATTGCCCTTTTACCAACACTGACGCTACGCGATCTTATTTACTTGAGACTCCTGTACCTCCGCGAAAAATTGATAAGTCTGCACAGGGCAAACTCACTTACCTAGGTGTCTGCACCGGATGCCATTCTTATACTGGGAGACTCATTGGACCGCCCATGAAGGATATTCAAGAAATCTATCGTAACAACCCAATAGGATTAGCTCACTACATCTCGAATCCGGTAAAAAAGAGACAAAACTTCCCAGAAATGCCACCGCAAGACTATCTTTCCAAAGAAACGCGTCTCGCTGTTGCCAAGTATGTTTTAAGTCTAAAAAATTGACGGCCGCGTCGTGGCCGTTTCGATGATAAGTTTTCGCTTAACGTGCAGCAAAGATTTACTTTTGGTAGACACGCTCAACCTTAAAGCCACGATTTTCCAAGAGCTTTAACACCCCTTTGTCTCCGGGTAGATGAGCTGCTCCGACTGCAACGAAAGTCGATTTTTTACTAAGATGCTTTTCGAGCGGAGCGACCCATGCTTCGTTCCTACTAGTTAGAATAAGCTTAATCGTTTTGTCGTCCATGGCAAGCTCTGGATGTCCAGGCTCCTTGGCAAGGGCTAATAGTCGGTCCATATCTTTTTTGCGATAGACCTCTAAAAGCTCCGTAATAGATTCTTTTAGGATTTTTGGATTTTTAATCGCAAATTTAAGCATCTCAATGGAAAAGACGTCCTCCAAAATAATCATCTGTTGATCCAGACTCTCGAGAGGAAAGGAAGGTTTGTTTAGCTCCTTGGCCATTTTCATTAGGGTGCTGTCTAACGGTTCCGATTTGGGGGCATCTTTCACAGTAAGAATAGACATGACTCCGGCAACAGACATTTTCTTCAAAAACTGCGGGGGAATCATTGCAGCAAGCTGCTCACTCAAAAGATTAAAATCTTCTTTAGGAAGCTTATCAAATACGCTTTGACCTGGCTTCGCCAGTATTACAGACATGGCCTTTTGAGGAGATAGATCGTCAAGACTCAGCTCTGAGACAAATTGCTCGGTTTCTTTGAAGGATTTTTTTACAACCGGCTCTAATTCTTCGTAGCCATAACCAACATGTACCGTTCCGAGAATAAATGATGCCGGAACACCGTCCTTACTAAGTTTCCAGAGCATGGTGGGCTCACCTTGAGCACCAGTGGTTTGCGACGTGGTGGTGCACGAGCTCTGGAACAGACTTGAAAGAAGTAACGCTGTTATTAGGGTCTTAAAGTATAGGGTCATAATTCCTCCGATGTCTCCTGATGGCACAGCCCAATCATATCAGTCCCTGAGCCATCGTCATAAAACTTAAGAAACTTACCCTACCTATCTAGTAATAATAATTATGTAAGAAAATCAAAACGATATTGACATACTAAAGGCATCACTGCTGACAAATATTGTAGCGACCTTTGCAGAAATATTGCCCCTTTCGACTTTCCCAGGCACAACCGATATTGGTACAAAGATCTGGTGAACTCGCTGAAATTCTTGAACAGGATCGCCAACAACTCTGTTTTTTACCCCCTTGACCGCGCCCAGGCCTAAAAGAATCACTAAGCCTCTTTAAGCAAGCCAATTCAGCCTGATCACCGGATTCTTTTTGAGCGCAGTCTTCGATTAATTCGAAAACAGATCCGCCCAAAGATCCTGCATATTCCAGACAAGTCAGTTCGTTTTGATCACCATCAAATTGCATCTCACAACTTCGAATGACTCTGATGTGATCGCCGGTAATCTCGTTAGCCAATTGAAGGCATTTCAGCTCGTTAGTATCACCATCAAAACCTGATTCACAGGCTTTTACCACGGCCTGAGAAAGTCCGATCGCTAGTTGAAGGCAACGATTCTCATTTTTTTTGCCATCAAATCCAAGGCGACATGCTCTTTCTATGGCAGAAGAACTATCTGCAGATATTGGTGGCCGATTAGCACCGGGAAACGGCTTATGAGGTTTGGGATGACCATCCACAGGATCTATTGGGTAATGATTCTGTTCCGAAGATGTTTGTCCGGGAATACGAAGGATAACAGAGTCGTAAAACCTAGAATTACGATTATGGATGACTATAGGAAGGGTTAAAACCCCACGCGGTATATAAAGTGCAAAGTTATAGGTATCGTATTTTTTTGATAGAGTTTTGGTAAATCCAGCGCTTGTCATAAACGAGCAACGCTTCACTCCGGTGAAATCTAAAAAGAATCCGCGGTCTTTATCCGGAGAGGCTTTTACGATTCCTCCGCAGGAACGTAAATCATAGGTAATTCCCGGCTTAATCGGCTGTGCTCTCGTCGATGCAACGAGTTGATAACTCCAGGTCAAGGCAAGTAAAGTCACGTATTTCATTAAACTAACGGGTTTCATATCTCTGGCTCCAAGTAGTTAATCACAGCTGACAGGCAATCTTTTGCAATACATATTCCAGTATTTTTCGCAATTAGAGATAAAAAAGAACTCTATTACGAGACATTACAAGTGAACCCTTACCCAGCTATCAGATAAATTCCTCGACTGTCTACTCTAAGACTCACTATGCCGTAAAAAATTACCGATTTTGTGAATCAATAGAATAATAAACAAGAATATCAGTAAGTTTGAACAGCCACCGACACCCCTAGCGGGATATGCATCCTTTTTCCTAAATAGACGTTAGAAATGGTCGAATCATGGAGGCGAACGAAAAGTGAGGAATAAAATGATTCATTGGATTACCTTAGTATTCCTAACCATATTGCCAAACCTGCTACATGCAAAGGGCAGCAAGAGCCTGGACGTAAGTAATGGAAAGATCAGTGCCGACATCGGAGATCAAGGCATATTTTTTGAAGATGTCAATTCGGAGTTCGATCTCGAAGAAGCTTTCTCCCAACACCAGTCGGGAGCATTCAAACCTCACCCCAAAAAACGAAATAGCTTTGGTTTTTCCAAGTCGACTTGGTGGAGCGCTTTGCCTATCACACAAGACTCGGAGAAACCAGTCGAGCTCAATTTTATCCATAAATATGCCAATGCAGACCTGATAGAAATGTATTTAGTGTCTCAGACTGGGGATATTTTATTCCAAAAAATCGGTGGTGATAAGCTTATCAACAATCCAGAGGCCATCGAGAATCGCCTTGTGACGCTCAACGGTGTGTTGCCTCAGGGCAAGTACTACCTCTTCACAAAAATCCTCACATCCGGTAGTGTCATATTCGATATCAGGGTCGAAGATGCAAAAACCTATGCTATCAACAACGTCTGGGGTTATGTTCTCGTCTGCAGTCTTATTGGTATGATTTCCATCATGGCCATCTACAATTTATGTATGTATATCCAATTAAGACGAACAACTTATCTACTCTATGTATTTTTTGTCTGCACCCAGATTTATGCTCCGTTAGTCTATACAGGAATGTTCAAACACATCTTCTCCGATTTCACGTTTTTTATGAATGACGGTTTTTTACATTTTTCCGCACTCGCTTCTATTTCGATTTATATGTTTGCAAATAGGTTTCTTGGAATTCACAAGCATCGATGGCTAACCTATTTGCTTAGATTTGGTTATCTACATAGCTTTCTCTTAGTCGCTGCAACCATGTATGACTACAATCTAGGTGGCAAAATTGGAGTCCTTAACGGTATGCTTTGCTCGGTAATCTCACTAGGCTGCGGTATCACACTAAGCTTGAAGGGAATCGTCCAGCTTACTTTTATACAATAGCCTGGGCAACCATTATGGGAGGTAATCTCTACCGCATGACAGCTCTTTCAGGAGCGGTACCGATGAATTTTGTTGCCGAATGGGGTGTATTAATGGCACCGTAATAGAGACGGGACTCATATCTCTCGGCCTCGCCGATAAAATACGGATCAAGGAGAGAAAGGGATTTAATCATATTAACCAATTAAACGCCAATCTAGAAGAAGAGTCAAACAAGGTTAAGAACCTTAACGAACATCTGGAAGAGCTAGTAGAGGAACAAACCCGAGAAATCAAATCCATCATGCAGCATATTCAACTAGGTATCGTGGTCATTAAAGGCGACGAACTACTACTAACAGACACCTACAGTAATGCAACCCTCGAGATTCTTAACACCACAAGTATCTCAGGCCGTAAGGCCATCGAACTGCTTATGCAAAATGTCAGTCTTTCGGGAGAACAGAAAGACCAAATACACTCGATTATTTCGACAAGCTTAGACAATCATGTCCTAAATTTTTTGAGTAACGAGCATTTGCTACCACTCGAAGCCACACTCATCATCGATAATGAAGAAAAAAGTATCCAAATGGATTGGAAGCCAGTCGTTGACTCAGACGACACTGTTGAAAAGGTGATTGTAACGATTAAAGACGTAACAGCATTAATAGCACTCGAGGAAGATGCAAAGGAGCAAAAGCTCGAGTTAGCCTATATTGGTGAAATTCTCGGTGTAACGGCCAAGCAATTCAGTACCTTTATGGAGTCAGGGATTGGATTTATGCAAGACAACATCCGCTTGCTATCCTTAAATGCAAAATTGGACCAAGAATCACTTAAGATCATTTTCATAAACTTGCACACAATCAAAGGGGCTGCTCGCGCACTGGGGCTACAACTCCTCACCCCCGAGGTTCACGAACTGGAACAGATGGTATCGGATATCATGAACAACAAGACAGAAAAATCGCGAGATTTTCTCCTTTCGGAGCACCACAAAATTGAAGGAATCCTATCGACCTACGAAAGACTCAACTCTGAAAAATTAGGTCGAAACTCTGGAGATTCTGTCTTTGTCCCTCTAAAACTGGTTGAGTCCATTCACAGATCAAATGAGTCCTTACAGCAAATGACTTCGGTTTCGCACTCCCATGAGTTGAAAGAAATCAATCAAAGTCTAGAAGATCTGACTTATATTTCGGCAAGCAAGCTTTTTCAGGAAGTCCTAGCGGATGCAGAGATGCTGGCCAGAGATCTAAATAAAGAATATCCGACCATTGAGGTGGAGAACATCGATCTAAAATTCTCCCACGAAGGTCAGGCAATCATTCGCAATGCATTTGTCCACATTATCCGCAATAGTATGGATCATGGTCTGGAGACAGCCGACGATAGAATTGCAGCCGGCAAGGATCCCGTCGGAAAGATTAGCCTCAACTTTGTTCACGACGAGAACTTCCTAACAATTCGCTACTGGGATGACGGCGCTGGATTAAATCTTGAAGCTATCAGAAACATAGCCAAAGCCAAAAACATCGTCAGCGATGACGTCTCTATTTCTTCTGCGGAGATAGCTGAACTAATATTTCACAGTGGATTTTCAACTCAGTGATATTTCTGGACGGGGTGTAGGTATGAGTGCCGTGCGCGAATACTTTCGCTCGAAGGGGGGCAGCGCCTAGATTCAAGTCGATGAATCCTCCACCAAACCTAAGTCTGGCTTTATCGATTTTGTTCTAGTTATGACATTGCCAAAGGACTATTTTATTGTCCGCTCCGGAGAAGCCCAACTATCTAAATCTGCGTAGATTTGAATAGGCGCATACATTTTTTTTCGCTATTATCACCCTTCAAATTTCGAAAAGGAGGGTACCGTGAGACTATTATTGATCCTATGTTTAATGGGTTTACACAGTTTCCCAAGTAAGGCATTTTCTGTATGCAAAAATTCCGAGTTTTTAATGGGCTTTGACCAAAGACCCATCAACCCAGAAGGTAAGCTCACTATGGGTGGCTTTGGTACTTACTTCTTATTCCAATCCTCCACTAGGCAAAATGGCGAAGGCATCCATGACGATCTTATGGTTTCCACCGCAGCCATTTATCATCCTTCAAAAAACTCAATCAACCTACTTATTAGTGTTGACCTTGTTGGTATATCTTTGGCGACCATAAACCGCATTCAAGATGAGATTGATCAGAGACTTCCTGACACGGAAAATCATTTAATCATCACAGCTACACACACTCACCATAGTCCTGACACTCTAGGTCTTTGGGGAGCTCTGCCATTTCAATCAGGAGTCGACGACAACTATATGGCTAATATGGAAACAACTGTAGCCCAGTCAGCAGTAGGAGCCGCTCTCACCACTAAGTGCCTTTCTCTTTCGTTTTCGGCAGGATCAAAAAAGACCAATCTTGACGACAAAGAAAGCAACCAGGTACTGACACTGTGGGCAAAAAGTCATTCAGGTAAGATATTGGGATCAATAACACAGTGGAATGCCCATCCGACGATTCTTGGCTCCAATAACAATACGATAAGCTCCGATTTTCCTGGTGCCTTTCGCTACTATATGAAACAAAAAGTCCCCTCAGGAATTCATATTTATATGAACGGTGCTCTGGGAGATCTGTACGTTGGTGGCCCAAAATCATCCTTAGCCGATCCTTTCATGGATGGGGATAAGGATCCCGATGCACTCAAGGATTATGATATCATGGCCTTTCATGGCCGAGATTTGGCGGACAGGGTCTCTTCCTCCTTAGGCAATCAAAAAGAAATTAAGAGCTCGATCGTCGCATTCACTCAGAGCAAGTTTACGATCCCAGTAGATAATTCTCTGTTCAAACTTGCCGAGAGACTCAATGTCATTGATAATAGAGGGCTTTCAAATGGAAAGACAGAATCTTCTGTGTCTATATTAAATTTAGGTGGATTTTACATAGTAACGCTGCCAGGTGAAGTATTTCCCTCCGGTACAAAAAAGATTCGGTCGATCCTAAAAGAGAAAAGCGTTCAAGTCATGTTTGCAGGGATTGGAAACGATTGGTTAGGTTATATCATGACAGAGTCAGAGTTTGATCAAGACGAGTATCGCTATCACAGAAACCTTTCACCTCATAAGAAAACAATGACGGTGATGTTGGATGAGATCGAAAATATGATACTAGAGGAGTGAGGCCCTCCCCTAGCTCATTTGTCGAGGATATACTCGCCTAAGGAAGCTGCATGGTGACGCAATGAACGGCGCCACCTGCCGCAATCAGTTGATCAGAGTTCACAAATACCACTCGATAGCCAGCTGCTTCATAAGCTAAGGTCACATCAGCTTCATAAGCTTCGATCAGCTCTAAGTCTTGGTATGTACCCAATCCAAGGGCAGGCTTCACATATCTCGGTACAATTGCTGTACCGTTTGCTAAAAGTGAGTTTGTGTAGGAACGCATCACCACTAAACGTCCTGCTATGGGGCTCGGCATAGGCACGCGAACGACGTCAAATCCCAAAGCTGCGATCTCATCGGCTCGGTCGTTTAGGTATTTCTGAACCTGCAAGGCTAATGCTCTATTAGACGAGGTAGCAGGCATTGTCATAAGTGTATCGACCCACATTTCTTAAACCATTACCGTTTGGTAATCAAGAAACTTCGCTATCATATCTATATGACCCGTTCCCTCTCTCGGCATGCGAGGGAAAATATAGACACTTTTACAACCAGCAAACTGCTTATAATAGGTTTTGATCTGCGCTTCGTCTAAAATGAGATCATTGGGGAAGAACTTGCGAGCATTAGCCTGAACGACCCTATCGGACATCATACAGTCTCCGCTAGAATTGATCATAAAGTTGCCTCCCTCGTTATACACAGGGACACTGATCCTTTTTGATGAGAACACAGTCTCTAGCGCCCGAGCAGTGGCATCATCCGCCTGCCTTCTCGGGTAGTAATTAAAATCTACCAAGCTCAAACCATCGCCAAACGTTCCTAATCCAGAAGTCTCGGCACCCAAAGGGGCCCAATCGCGTGCCCATACTGTCAAGCCTCCGCGCTCTGCTTGATTAACTGCTCTTACCTGATCAATCCTTGATCCAATTTTTGCCCGTAGCCGTGAAAACAATGGGCCACTTGTACTTGTACTTGCTCCTTGACTTACCGTCACTAGAACTTCATCAACTCCAGCATCTAAAATCGCCTCAACTAAATCAACTTTGTTATAGTATTGAAGTAGTGGCGAGCCAATGATCACCCGACTACTGGATTCATACTCCGGAACTACGGTTTGAGCACCAATAAAGTTCGCCATTTCTTCGGCAGAACTATCTTCGTAGTGTCCATCGACCCTAGACTGTTCCTGCTGGCTATGGCAGGATGATAAGCCAATGACCAGAGAGACAAGGCCAAGAGTAGTAATTTTCCTACATTTCAACATCAAATCAAATCTCCATAGATATATGAGCAAAGAAGAATCTTAAAAGCACACGAGCTTTAAACAAAAAACAGATCCTCCAGACAGAATAAATTGGTCGGTATTCAACTCGATCGGAATAAACCCCCGTTCGTTGAGTTGGGCCAAGCATTGACGATTACCTTTTTGAATCAGAACATGTTTCCCATCCGGGCAATGCGCATTACAAGCAAAACCAGGACTATCTGATTCCTCAACACTGACTTCAATCACGTCTTCAAATAGACAAGACAATAGATTCCAACCTGTCTCTGTATAGGCTTCTCGACAAGCTAACACAGTAGTATCCGAAAGAATCGAAAGACAGGTGTCAAGATGATAGAATTTAGGATTTCTCAGCTCGAACAAAGCAATCGGACTATTTACGATTCTGCCAACGTCTTCGTAGACAGACTGGTGAGTGCGAAATCCATAGCCACCAAGAATCAGTCGACGACCTGGCACCCAAAGAGCATCGCCGGTCCCTTCAAAATAAAGCTCTGGATGATCAGATACCGTGAGTTTATTAGTCTGTATTGACATGCTTTGCAAATTAGACTCAATGAACGGAACCTCCCCCGATCTGGGAGCTGAGGCCATCCGGCTCATCAATGCAGATGGCCTCCCCTGTTGGTCGATATAGGGTAAACTTTGGTTCGCACAAAAAACCATGTCCGGAAATCCAGGCTCACCATCCCAGACCACAACTTCAAAACCAAGGGACTCGTAGGCTCCTTTTAACTCCTGCCACTGTCCAAGGGCGACGTCTCTGTCAACGGAATGCATGTTACCTGCATCGTCTTTCATATGAGGATTAATTGCATATTTGAGATCAAAGTACATAGGATTTACCATGGCAATTTTTTTAGCTAAGATCATTTCCTCAGCTTCACAAGCTTTCAAAGTCGCGTCAGCGGGGTCCTTTAAGAGAGACATAGGATTTCCTTCAGATGTTATTTCTAAAATTTCGGCTCAACTTAGTGCATATTTCTTCGGAAAGAAAACACTATTTCAAATCATTTTTCGCAGGCAATCCAAAAATTTAGTAGTATGCCAATGATAGCGGAGTGTAACTAGCAAGCCCAGCAATTTGAGATAAATGACAAGGTTTAGTTGTAGAAGAATTACAAGAAAACCCGAGGGCCCTGCTCATCTCTAAACGGAGACTCTTGTGGAGCTGAGTGAAAACGCGAAGATCGCATTGGACTTTTTCCGCAAAAAAGCGCAAACCAGGAAAGATGAAGATGCCAATATAATCAAACACGTTCTAACTATGAGTGACATCGATCACAAGCAATTTCGCGAATTAATCCAACAAATGCTATCAGAGGCTAATGTTGTTCTGCATTTTCATCCATTCCGTTTTGATCAAAATGGGGGGTTGGTTGCGGAGGGGCTTTTAAAGACTGGTCTGTATAGTAGTCAGTTCAAAACTCTTGTATCAAACGGGAGCCTAAGCCCGCAACCTGGTGGTAAACGTTTTCTCTGGGAAGACAAACTTTTCAATCAAGCCTATTCGCAAATTCAGTTGGAAACCTGTGATAGACCAAAGTATGGTGCATTAAATCTCATCCCAAGTACCAGAGGGCCAGCCCCTCGGTTCGGTTGCTGTTTTTTTTCCCTAAAAACTCAGCTTTCGTCAAGGTGTAGGTTTACCTTCGGAGATTCTAGTATCATACCAGAGGAATGCGGCACCATCGACGAATTCGATTCCATTGTAGCTGCTATACTCAAAGAAAGCTTCCAAAAAGAAATCGTATTGAATCGTAAAAGCCTTAGGCCGCCGGAACTATATAGATTGTTTTTGTCCATATACCAGAATTCAAGTGAAGCAAAAAAATGGGATAAAAATCATCGCAGTCTTGACCAATACATTGAAGCACAGATTCATAGTGAAGTGGATCTCTCTAGAGATATTGAAAGTCTGCATATAGACCAATCTTTGAAGGCAACAAAGTCCGGAAAAACTCTCGTACAGCTTGCTCAAAAACACCAAATACCCATCATATGGATTTCAGAGTTATTTATTAGAGCCAGAGATGTGCCTAGGGATTTCCGAGGACCAAAGATGATCGAACTTACAGAAAAAATTGCTATCAATGGCAGAATCAACCCGGCGGTACTTGAGGAGGCTTATAGAAACGCCAAAGAAGACAGAGAGTATTGGAAAGACTGGGAATCCTATGATAACTTTCAACAACAACTTAAACTCATGTGGCATATTTTAGTGCGATTTGGTCAATCACATTAACTGTTTCTACCTATGAAAAGGGGCGTAAATGTCTCGCGTATCAATTGGTCTCTTATTGTGTTGTTTTTCTTTTTCATTACCGACAAGAGTTTTCACCATTGACGAAACTAGCTTCCCAGACCTATATCAAACCAAAGTTTTGCCTTTCTTTGAGACGGAAATGCAGCATGATTTTTTTGCGACACCAGATGGAAAAAAAATCAGTCACTACAAACTAATACGAGATAATCCCGATGCAAGTATCGTTTTACTTACCGGCTGGACCGAATTCGCTCCTAAATACGCCGAAGTCATCTATGATTTAAAAGATTTTAATACCAATATCTTTATAAAAGAGTGGCGCGGACAAGGGCTATCTAGCCGAATCCTAGATCATCCGCAAAAAAGCTATATCGACGATTACAAGACTTATACCGATGACCTAGCACAATACATCAGAGATATTGTCCTTCCATCCCACAATTCCCAAAAACCAATCTTTGGTTTAGCTCATTCTATGGGCGCTAATATCCTGTTTTCCTATAGTAGTAGATCGGAGTCGCCTTTTCAGCGTCTGGTTTTGTCATCTCCCATGTTAGATATAACCACAAACCCGTTTCCAGAAACATTCGCCTACATGGTGTCTTGGTTAATGACGTCTATTGGACTGGGAAATCTTTATGTTTTTGGACATGGCCCCTACGAAGGACGAACCCGAAACCGGGTCACATCAAGTGAAGTCAGACACAAAACGAATCACGCGTATCGACAAAAGCATCCCGAAGTGATCATTAGCGGCGCAACATGGTCATGGTTACTTGCCAGTCTTCAGGCTACAAAAGACACAAGAAAACAACCTGCTGACGTTAAGATTCCTATATTGATGCTTCAGGCAGGAAAAGACTTAGTCGTAGAGACCGCCGGTCAGGATGAATTGTGTAGAAAAACTACTAGCTGTCAAAAAGTGATTTTTGAAAATGCTATGCATGAGATCTTACAGGAGACCGACGACATCCGAGATCGCGCATTCACTGAAATTATCAGCTATCTAGAATTGAGACCTAGTCAAAAAGAAAGCTCCGAAAACTAGTTTCGGAGCCTGGAGCTAAAAAGGATTTCGCACTCATAAAAATGCGGCTATTGCTCATTCAGGACGCAGGCAACCGGAGTAAACATCAAATCACGCCCGTCACTCAAAATAATTCGAGGATTATCTTGAGAAAAATCTATTTCGTAAGTTAGCTCTACTCCTTCCGCCGAAATCTGACCGGAGATCAAACCTGACTTGGCAAGACAATCGCCCACCGAAAATGCTGTATCGGAAACATCCATCGTAACGGTAATCTCATCATCAGTTGAACCGACCCAACTTCCATTTTGCACGTAGTATGACAGAGGCATTTGACTACTTTTATCGTATTGAATTGCAGCTGTAATTTTTGTGGCCACACCCTTAAAGTTAAAAGCTATGTCATCAGACTCAGCAGAAACTAGCAAGTCTTGGTTATAAAACCCTTCTGCCTTTATAACCCTTGTATCTGACTCAGCTTCCGAACCGATAAACATCACATCTACCGAACCTTCTTTCTTATGCTCGGTGAATAGACTCTGAGTCCCTTGACCAAACATAAATTCACTATCACGAGAGATAAAATCGACAAACTTATTGGAGATCTTAAGTCCCGGCTCAATTTGATTCAACGGCAAAAAGTCCTGATCTATTCCACACGGGTTAGCCGTATTCGTGCTCAAATCAATGATCGAATCAAGATTTCTGTCGATAACTAAATCTGAGACTGCGCTCCAGGTTGACTTTTCAATATTAACTGAATGTTCCGACTTACTTGACACGACAAGGCTAAAAGAGTCTTGGGAATCTCCGCAGGATTTTGACAACCCAGCTCTCAACGGTTCGGGACTGTATATAGAATCGCCAGAACTTGTATCGTCAATGATACTCAGGTATGCGTTAGTGAACAATTGACTAACGTTGACATCACTCGATAACGGGCCATCTTTTGGGGCCGGTGGATTTCCCGTCTGGGTTCCACACGCAGACAACGTTACAGGAAGAGCGAGTACAATAAATTTTTTCAAGCTGTTCTTTAATCGCATCAAACTTTCCTCATGATTTGGCAGACGGGAATAGTTGCATGTTTAGTTGAATTACATTATTCGGTGCTACTTTTCCAGTATTTTGCTCAAGTTCAAGTAATTCTTCCTGAAATTTTTGAATCTTCTTTTTTACATCTCCAATCTGATCGTCGCTAAGGCAAAGAGTTAACGAAGAGATGTGTCTTTCCTCCTGAGAAAAATTAGTCAAAGCTGCTAATCCCTGGGGAATTGAAGCGGTATGATAGCTAGCAACAGAAAGATCCAAAACATCTTGTCCTGTTAGCAATGTGGCATTTGTTTGGATCCACTTTTTTTCCTTTTGATCGTAGACAATCAGATTCAACTTCTCTAACAGGGTCAACGACTCTTCCACGTCTTTAACAGAAACACGGGGCCAAATCCTCGAGGCAATCCACTTAGCGTCTTTCACAAAACCCTCTAAGGCAAACATCTCCCGTATGACTGCATGCCACCAGTGACTGTAGTAAGCAAACTTATCACGATCGAGGCGTGTTTTGAGAGCTCCAGCGCGAATGGCTACGGCATTAGCTACACAGGTTTTTATGTCAGCCGTGGACTTGGCTCGAGTCGTTTCGGCAAGAGCAAAAAAATAGGATTTTTCACGGGCTTTTAAGCCTAAGCTCACAGCTATCTTATCAGCTGCATCAGTAGTGATGGGTCGTTTTCCCTGGATAATCAAATGCAGGAGATTGCTCTTATTAAATCCGAGGTCTTCGGACAGTTGTCTATAAGAGTATTGACCTTGCTGCTCCTTCTGGGCACCGTAGATAGCCTGGAGAAACTCACGACCGCTCATATAGTCGCTTGGTTTTATCTTAGTCTTAAAGGAATTTTTGTTTCTAACAGTTGTCATCAGATTCCCACACTCAAAAGAAGCATGACATTAATTATCCTTAACCTGGTACCCCTGTCCAGACGCTTCTTCAAAAATCTGCAACGTTTTGTGGCAAGGTCAATAAAATAGATTGACCGGGATTTCAAACTGAATGAGACTGGTCGTATACAGAAATCTGTATACATCCAGAATGCTTCTCGCAAACTGGTTTTTCGATAACTGACTCCAAGAAAGGGATAAATCATGAAAATTAAGATGTTATCGGCAATTCTCGCGGCAGGTGTTCTGCTGGTAGGCTGTGGAGACGACGACAGCGATGATCCAGCTCCACCCGCTCCCCAACCCACTGAGCCCCCTGTTACCGAAGTCGGATTAGTACAAACGATACAGGACGCTCAACAGTTTTCTATTCTTCGCGACTTAGTCATCGATGCAGGACTAGCCGAGACTCTAGCAGGCGGAGATTTTACTGTATTCGCCCCAACTAACGAAGCTTTCGGCAAACTAAGCCCTGAGACTTTAGCCGAATTACAAGGCGATAAAGATAAACTAGCAATGGTTTTGACCTACCACGTCGTTGCAGGCAAACTTCTCGCTGCTGAAGTACTAGGACTAGACACGATAACAACTGTAGAAGGTCGCGAGATCGACGTTAACTTACGAGATGGCGAGCCTTACATCAACGACTCTAAAATTCTATCCACAAACATCACCGCTACAAACGGTGTGATTCATACTATCGACTCAGTATTGATGCCAAAAGAGAGCATACTTAACTTGGCAGGCGGTAGCGAAGATTTTTCAACGCTAGTGTCTTTAATAAAAGACGCGGGTCTAGAAGAAGCTCTTGCAGGTGACGGGCCCTTCACAGTATTTGCACCGACGAATGCAGCCTTTGCTGCCTTGCCAGCGGCAACACTGGACGCTGTTAAAAACGATACAGAACTATTAAAATCTATCCTACTTTATCACGTAGCTCCTGGAAAACTTCTGGCAGCTGACGTTGTTGGATTAGAGACCATCGCTACAGCTTCTGAGCAAAGTCTCTCCGTCTCTTTGAAAGATAGCGATGCCTTTATCAACGACTCCAAAATTATTGCCACAGATTTAGTTGGTAGCAATGGCGTCATACATGTCATCGACAGTGTCCTCTTACCAGCTTCTGCGGAAGAGCCGGAGCCCGCTCCCGAGCTAGTCAATATCGTTGAAACAGCTAAAGCTGCAGGAGCGTTCGGTACACTTCTTACGGCACTAGAAGCTGCTGAGCTAAAAGACCTCCTGAAAAGTGAGGGACCTTTCACGGTATTAGCTCCGAATGACGACGCCTTCGCTAAACTCCCTGCAGCTGACCTAGAGGCGATCCTGACCGACAAAGAAAAGCTGACAAATATTCTCAAGTACCACGTCATTGCTGGACAAAAAGTCAAAAAAGAAACCGTGATCACACTTACCGAAGCTACCATGGCCAACGGTGATAGTGTCACTATTACAAAGACAGATGACGGCGTAAAAATCAACAACTCAAACGTGATTGCTACGGACATCTTAGCGACTAACGGTGTGATTCACGTTATCGATAGCGTACTACTTCCACCAGCAGTTGAAGAGCCAGAGCCAGAGCCAGAACTGCTCGATATCGTTGAGACGGCTAAGGCCGCTGGCATGTTCGGAACACTTCTTACAGCATTAGAAGCGGCTGAGTTAAAAGAGCTACTCATGAGCGAAGGACCTTTTACAGTCCTAGCACCAAAAGATGAGGCTTTTGCAAAGATTCCAGCTGCCGACTTGGACGCTATCCTAGCTGATAAAGAAAAGCTAAAAAACATTCTTAAGTATCACGTCATCGCCGGACAAAAAGTCAAAAAAGAAACCGTAATCACACTTACAGAAGCTACCATGGCCAATGGTGATAACGTGACGATCACGGTGACTGATGACGGTGTAAAAATCAACGACTCAAACGTCGTCGCCACAGACATCCTAGCCACTAACGGTGTGATCCACGTTATCGATAGCGTACTACTTCCACCAGCAGGCGAAGAGCCAGAACCAGGACCAGAGCTAGTCAATATCGTTGAAACGGCTAAAGCTGCAGGAGCGTTCGGCACACTTCTTACGGCACTAGAAGCTGCTGAGTTAAAAGACCTCTTGAAGAGTGAGGGACCTTTCACAGTATTGGCTCCCAACGATGACGCCTTCGCTAAAATCCCTGCAGCTGACCTAGAAGCGATCCTAGCGGACAAAGAAAAGCTAACAAATATTCTCAAGTACCACGTCATTGCTGGACAAAAAGTCAAAAAAGAAACCGTGATCACACTTACGGAAGCAACCATGGCCAACGGTGATAATGTCTCTATCAGCGTTACTGACGACGGTGTTATGATTAATGATTCCAACGTTATCGCCACAGATATCCTTGCAACTAATGGTGTCATACACGTCATTGACAGCGTTCTCTTACCCCCCGTCGGTGAAGAGCCTGAGCCAGATCCAGCCCTACTAGATATCGTTGAAACAGCTAAGGCCGCGGGAATGTTTGGAACCCTTCTAGCTGCATTAGAGGTAGCGGAGCTCAAAGAGTTACTTATGAGCGAAGGACCTTTCACAGTGTTGGCGCCAAGCGATGATGCCTTTGCTAAAATTCCAGCCGCCGATTTGGAAGCTATCCTTGCTGACAAAGAAAAACTGAAAAACATCCTTAAGTATCATGTGATTGCTGGACAAAAAGTCAAAGCAGAAACAGTGGTTACACTTTCCGAGGCTACCATGGCCAATGGCGATACTGTTGCGATTAGTGTCTCAGAAGGAACCGTCATGATCAACGACTCTGTCGTTACAATGACTGATGTGATAGCAACCAACGGCGTTATTCATGTTATCGATACTGTTCTACTGCCACCGACTTCTGAAGAACCAGAGCCGGAGCTACTTGATATCGTGGAAACGGCTAAAGCAGCAGGCGTTTTTGGAACACTACTAGCAGCCTTAGAAGCCGCCGAGCTAAAAGCTCTACTCATGAGCGAAGGACCTTTCACAGTTCTTGCCCCAAGTGACGATGCTTTCGCTAAAATTCCCGCTGCTGATTTGGAAGCCATTATCGCCGACAAAGAAAAGCTGAAAAACATCCTTAAGTATCATGTGATCGCTGGACAAAAAGTTAAGGCAGAAACCGTAGTCACTCTTTCTGAGGCAACTATGGCAAATGGCGATACAGTCGCGATTACTGTCTCCGAGGGAAACGTGATGATCAATAACGCCATGGTCACAGCTACAGATATTTTGGCGACAAACGGAGTCATTCACGTCATCGATACTGTTTTATTACCGCCGGTTAGTGAAGATCCGGTTCCAGAGTTACCCAACATTATCGAAACAGCAAAGGCTGCGGGCGCTTTTGGGACTCTACTAGCAGCTCTAGAAGCAGCTGAGTTAAAGGAGCTTCTCATGAGCGAAGGACCTTTCACTGTGCTTGCACCTAGTGACCAGGCCTTTGCAAAAATTCCTGCTGCCGATCTTCAAGCGATTCTAGCCGATAAAGAAAAACTAAAAGATATTCTTAAATATCACGTTATCGTTGGCGAGAAAGTTAAAGCAGAAACAGTTGTTACTCTAACTGAGGCTACTATGGCTAACGGAAAAACTGTTTCCATAAATGCTTCGGAAAATGGAGTGATGATCAACGATTCCATGGTTACGGCTACTGATATCGTAGCGTCCAATGGAGTTATTCACATCATAGACACCGTCCTAATTCCTCAATAATCAACCTGCCATTTCCCTACCAAAAAAAAACCAGAACCCGCAAGGGTCCTGGTTTTTCATGTTTTGTTTCAACAAAAGGGTTCTAATCTTGGTGAGCCACTAACATGGGAGTCTTTTGATTTTCATCAAGTAGCATGGGCAAAACCCATTGCTTGGCACTTTCTGCAATCATCATAACACCCGTTTTTGGTGTCACAGGACGTTCCACAATAGTTTTCGACCAAAAAATCAGTACTACTAATAATATTCGTGACATATCGTCTCCTATCGTTGCAACGCCATAATAGCTACATTATTATAGCGCGTCAATAATTAATAGTTTTTCTTCAATGATTACATTAGAAAAAGACCTCGATATTGAATTTACTAGGGAAATTACTTATAAAT
The DNA here is from genome assembly GCA_013215145.1 of Pseudobacteriovorax sp. GTDB lineage: Bacteria > Bdellovibrionota_B > Oligoflexia > Oligoflexales > Oligoflexaceae > DT-89. Next base: position 69,866 of record JABSRP010000020.1, on the reverse strand, counting down.
ACTAGTCACTCGAGCTGAAACTCAGCTTCGACCAACTCCCAAACTAAGGATCAGAAGAGATGCTAACCTACCACAAATACATAGTAATTCTCCTTTCCCTTGCACTATTCAGCTGTGTTGATTCCCCGTCTCCCCAGGAAGATATTGAAGTTCCTGGGCAAAACCAAACCACTGACCCTGCAGATACGGAAAATCCAAAAGAAACTGACCCTGGACAGACGAATCCAGACCCAGATGACCTCGAAATAGTCCCGCCGGTGGAAGATGATGGAGCCAACAAAATTGGCGACGACACCTCTTTCGAGTTTGCTACCTGGAATTTACGGGAGTTCCCAAAGGCAAATAATGAAACCATATCGACGGTTGCTGGACACATCCTCAACTGGGACTTAGATGTCGTGGCTGTTCAGGAGATTCTTTCAGATAAAGCATTCTCTGATTTGGTCAAGGCACTCCCGGGCTATGAGGGCAAGCTAATAAACAATGATGACTTCATGAAGACAGGTCTCATATACAAAAGCAATACTCTCAAAGTGAATCGCCAAGAAGTCTTGTATTTGCCAACAGAAAGCCGCGCCTTCCCTCGCGACCCTTTACTTGTGAATACAAGTTTTTTACCCACTGGTGAATCCATCGATTTTATCGTCGTGCACTTAAAAGCAAAGTCGGGAACAAGCAATGTCGAACGTCGTACATTAGCAAACGCTGCTCTTGTGAAATACACGGATAGCTTACTCGAAAATAATCCAGATAGAAAAATTGTCATTTTAGGAGACTTTAATTCAGACCTATTGGCTAGCGAAATGGACTTTTGGAGAGAGTCGGAATTCACCTATGAAATAGAAACCACTCCTCTGAAATCTGCCAACAAAATATCTTATTATACCAATTTTAAGTCTTTAATTGATCATATAGTGACGGTTAACTTCTCGGTAGATGAGATGTTAATTCCAGAACCCCTGGTACCTTTGTCAAAGTATGAGTCAGTTGTTAGCGATCATTTTCCCGTGATTGCCATCGACGAATAAGACCCTCTAAGCAGGGTTTCCCCGCCAAAATATTATCGATGGGGAACCTTAACTAAGTTTGATACGTCATAGCCTGTTTTTGCTATATCCTGGACGATCTTCTGAAACGTTTCATCTGAAAGCTTGGCATCTTTAGCCATGATCCACAGGTAAGACTGACTAGGAACCCCTACAGCCGTCCAACTGTAGTCTTTGTCATCTAAGGCAATGATGAGGTAATCCAGCTTTAACGGCCAAAAAGGAGAGACTTGCCAGTACGCATTAGTTTGCTTGTCTACAACCCAACCAGTCTGGGGGATTGACTTCTTTTCACCGTCGAAAGAGTCCTTATTGAAGCTAAAAGCGATGTCAATTTGTTGTTCTTCTTCGTTCCAAGAATAGGTTTCGATAGCGTTGTGAGCGCCTTTTTCTAGAAAAGTGAATCGTCCACCAATTACATACCAATCACCCATGAACCTTTGCAGATCTACACTTTCTACGGTCTTTCGATAGCTATTAGACGAGCATCCGGCAATCATCATAACCAGACTTATTGGACCTAATAAGCCGCCTACAAGTTTTTTTTTAGTGACCATAACTAGTCCACGCCCCCTACCTAGAGAAAGCTAAAGCCTAGCAAATAGGATGAGATTAGGGAATACTGGAATTTGCGGCACTACTCTGTGTGATTTCGAATGGCTTTCTCAGAGTCACTACATAATAGGCTTTCTCGGGTTAGATCGTTATCTATCTTTTTTACCAGAGCTTCGGATGCTTCTAACTTTGACTGTAACGATTTGACCGCAGCTTCATAATCTTTAACTTTCAGTTTATTCAACGGATTCATAACATCTTCAAGATGCTTCGACCATTTTTTTACTTTGCCCGACTGTTTTTCTCTTTCTTCCAATGTACCGGCAAGAGCCTCAAGACAATCGATGTAGGAGACTAGGCCTTTATGTGCAGGCTCGGGGAGAGGTTTTTCCTTTGAAAGGTAACCTGATGTTTCTAAAAATTTCGAGAATCCATCAATCCCAGACCTTAGTTGGGACGAAGAAGACTGATTTGCCGCGTTTTGTAAAACTACTAATTGCTTCAAAAGGGGGTCGTGTTTTTTCTCACAACCAATGAGAACCGTTCCTGTTAAAAGAACCATCCAACAAAGTTTCATTGTAGACCCCTCGATGTTTGACGAATCTACAGTATAGCATCTAGACGGCTACTAAGTCATTTAAAGCATTAGTTAGGACGGGGTTATTGAGATCTCTAAAACTACAACCCTAAATCGTCCACAGCAAAGATTTTTTGCAGCTAATTTTGTCCGTTTCATTCACGGTAAAGGGTTTTTTACCTTGAATGCTTGCCTGTTTTTCTAGGTTCGGCCTATGGCTCTTGAGTTCAATAATATTCAATTTTCACCTCCGGTTTCTCTCTATATCGGATTTTCTTGGGAAAGATCAAAAAACTTTCGTAACAAGCTACAACCATGAATCAAATCTGTATTTTTTTCTTGCGTAAGAATTTCGCAAGAGTCAAGAATTGCCCAGTTGACCTAGATACACTAAGTGTTGGAGGATAATGAATGAACGTCTTGGTATTAAATTGCGGAAGCTCTTCCCTAAAGTTTCAAGTCATCTCGGTAGATCAGGAATCCATCGAGCAGAATAACGAATCGGTTCTCGCAAAAGGACTGATTGAACGAATTGGTAGCCAATCCTTGTTGTCCTTAACAGCCAAGGATCAGAAGACACAGAAAAGTGCTTCGCCCTTTCGGAATCACAAAGAAGCCATCGATTTCATTCTTAAATGGCTTATTAGCCCCAAGGCGAAGATCCCGAAACTAAGCAGTTTGAGTGATATAGATGCGGTCGGGCACAGGGTAGTACACGGAGGTGAAAAATTTTCCAAATCGGTGATGATAAACGAAAGAGTTATCACCGGTATCGAAGACTGTATCGACCTCGCTCCTCTTCACAACCCTGCCAACCTAAGCGGAATCGAAGCCATCAGCGAAATCTTAGGTGCTATCCCTCAAGCGGCAGTATTTGATACCGCATTCCATTCAAACATGCCCGAAGAAAGCTACCTTTATCCCATTCCCTACCAATTTTATCGAAGGCATAAAATCCGCCGGTACGGCTTTCATGGAACCTCTCATCGATATATCTCATATCGATATAGACAACTCGGTGCAAAGGAAAAAAAAGACACGAATATCATTACATTACATCTTGGAAATGGATGTAGTGCATGCGCCATTGTAGGCGGTCAATCGATAGAGACTTCGATGGGCATGACCCCCCTTGAAGGGCTCGCCATGGGCACCAGGGCGGGAGACATAGACCCGACCATAATAGAATTTCTGAACCTTAAAGAAGGCATGTCCTACGAGAATATTTTTAGCATGCTCAATAAACAGTCAGGTCTGTTGGGAATCTCTGGATTAACCAATGACATGCGTGAGTTAATTGAGGAAGAAGAAGAGAACGCGGACCGCAGGGCTAAATTAGCCATTAATATTTTTTGCGAGCGCATCAAAAAATATATTGGAGCCTACCTTGCGATTTCCAACGGAGCCGATGCCATCATATTCTCAGGTGGAATTGGAGAAAATTCACCATATATTCGAAAAAAAATCACAGCAGGTCTCGATTTTTTCGGTATTTCGGTGGACGATCAAAAAAATCAGGAAAAGGTTAGAGGGGTCGAAGGTGACATTTCCTCAGCAAACTCCTCAATAAAAACCCTAGTCATACCGACCAACGAAGAACTTTTAATCGCCCGTGATACCTATCGCTGTATTGAAGGGATCATGTAGGAGGATCTATGACGACAAAAGAGATACAAAGGTTTAGAATCATTGGAATTGGAATCAGGACGAGCCATGCTTTAGAGAATAGTATCAAACAGAGAATTCCTGAGTTATGGCAAAGATTCATAGACGAACGACTCCACGAGAAAATCCCTAACCAATTGGAAAGTAACAAACTATGCGGTCTACTCGGAATATCAAGGTGACGAATTCACCTTCGTGATTGGATTGAAAGTGGCTGAATTTAGCGAAATTCCGAGCGGCATGATCGGTAAAACCGTTTCCCCTGCAACCTATCACATTATCGAAACCAACGAAGCAGCACCAGTTGATGAACTCTCGGTTCAAGCATGGTCTCAGGTTAGCGATATGCCAAGTCTCGAAAAGAAAAGGCAGTTTGATACTGATTTTGAAATATACGATATTACTAGCGACCAAAAAAAATTCGAGCTATACATTGGAACGGCAGGTTGATCTGATGCTTTCTTGACCTGTTTTAACTTTAAAACGGGACCCTATAATCTATGAAACCGTCGCCACAACCTCTTTGTAAAGCTCCCTTCGTCCAGTTACTGCTAGCGCCGAACGGAAATATACATCCTTGTTGCTATCATTTTGGATACAAACTCGGGACTTTTCGAGATTCCTTTGATTCTATATGGAACGGTAAACGCATAGAAAAACTTAGGAAAGAGTTGATCGACCACTCTCCAAAAATTTGCAAGTCTCGTATCCATAACCTACAATGCCATAAAAATTTTGAACACTTTCCAGTACCTACTGGATTAAAACCTGTGTTCCGGGACAACATCCAGAAAATCGATATACGATTAAACGGGCATTGCAATCTTTCTTGTATCATGTGTGATGTATGGCAGCAGCCTAACAATCTTTACAACGACAGTTTTTTTTGGAATGAAGGTCCGGAAAAAATATTTCCGTTTATAAAAGAGGTCGAAATTCTCGGAGGAGAACCTCTTATTCAAAGAGATACCTATAAGTTTATCAACGCAATGATTGTAATAAATCCAGACTGTCAGTTTTCTTTCGTAACGAATGGGTCCTTTCCCATATCCAAAACCTTAAAGTCGACTCTTTCAAAAATCAAGTTGAGACGCATTCAAATAAGTATCGATGCTGTCACGAACGATACCTACGACCAAATTCGAAAGGGCGGAGTCTTTTCGTTAGTCATCGATACGTTAGAGTATTTTGAAAGTCTTAGGGAGACAGAGCTACCAGATTTAAAACTTGTGGCCTCCATGTGTGTCGTTAAACAAAACTTTCATGAAATTGAAGATTTTTTGAAGATGTGTTTTCAAAGAAGAATCGAACCCGAACTGCAGTTTGCTTTTTATGACCCTTCGAACAAGTCTAGCCTGCTGTTATGGAGCAAAGAGGAAAAGAAAGAGGCACTGGTAAAGCTCTCGACTTTACCAAATACCTACAATACCTATCTTGAGGAGATAAAAAGACCCCTACTCAGAAGCTTGGAAAGTTCCTGATCTTATTATCTTACACGGATTCTGGTATGTCGATGATGACCGCCATGATAATGTCCATGCCCGCCATGATGCTTTTTGATGATGATTCGTTTTTGATGAACAGGCAGAGGTCGAAATGTAGTGATACAGCCCGATAGGGATAAACCCAAAACTATAAATAGCAAATGTCTCATGTTTCATTCTCCTTCAGATATTGCTTAATAAGCGGCTGTGTAGCCTTATTCATGGCTAAGCAAAGACTTTGCCACCCAATAATCTTTTAATTACAATTACTTAGCTAAAGTCATAAAAAAACATATGTGGCTTTTAAGTTGCACCTGAACTGGAGAGATCGGAATTGTGATATATTCGATTGGATTTCCTCTCGTACAGCATTATGTTAACTACTGATATAATACTCATGCGACAGTTTGACCACTTAAATGAGGATGCCATGAACAAAATCAGTTTAATCATTATCTGTATCGTTTCTTTCAGTTCTGTTTCCGCCTTAGCCTCAGAAAACAAGCAGGGATTTCAAGTCTCCAAAATGCTAAGCGATCAAGCCCTTCACGAAACATCTGATCAATTCCCCAAGGGAGAGATCATCGAAACCATCGATGTCGACGGCTATACCTACTTTAAATACAAAAATGAAGATGAGGAAAACTGGGCGGCAACCTCCAGGCTCGACTTACCGAAGGGCACTAAAGTCATTCTCATGAAGGCTTATCCAATGTATGATTTCAAAAGCAAAGCGCTGAATAGGACTTTTAAAAAAATTCTCTTCGTCTCTCAACTAGATGTTTTAAAATAACTTACTCTTTGTCATGACTGTCAAAGCATCGGATAACTTCCTGCTTCGTAAAATACTTTTGATTGCACTGACGACAAGCGTATTTCGCACCATCCCTTATAAACTTATCTTTATCAGGGATGCCTCGCGCAACTTTTTTCTTTTTTCGTTTGGTAACATCCAATTCAAAGTCGGCAGGATCTTGCGTTGGTGAGCGCCTTTGAAAAATTGGCTCTTCCGCCACTGGCATAGCGTTGGGATCACCCTTTCTGCCTCCCGCTTTTTTACCAACTAAGGCATCCTCTCCAGTTGCATGACGATTATAGCAAGCAATAACTTCTTTACGGGTTTCGTAACGTTCATGACATTTCTGGCAAACATAAAACTTGCCTTCCATCTTAAACTTTTTGCTATCAGCTTCCATTTGACGAGCCAGTTCTAAGGACCTTTTTCGTTCCTGAGCCACCTTAGCTTCGTGCGCTACCTGTGCTGATTCCTGCTTTTTGAGAGCAACTGCTTGTTGATCGATTTGTTTTTTTGCCTTTACAATGCGGTCTTTGAAGGCTGATTGTTTTTTTGATTTAAGATGCTGATCAAAACAATCAATGGCCTGTTGACGGTCTGAATAAGGCTTTCGACATTGACGACAAAGATACTGTCGGCCCTTTTTAATGATCTTATCACCATCGGACATGCCCGATAAAAACGATTGATTCATGTTTTCGGCAAGTTCAGCAAGTTTTTCAGCCTTTGCCAAATCAGGAACCATGGATTGAATGCCAAACTTTTTTTCAAGTTCATGCTTTTCAGCGGCTCGATTTTTACAGTCTTCGACGCATTTCTTTGCTTGATTGACTTGAAGGTATATTCGTTTGCAGTAGCTACATCGATATTTTTTTGTTTTTTTCTTATCTTGGATTTTTACCCGAGCGTTTTTTGATTCCTTCTCGAGGCACGCTTCCACGCAGGACTCTGCTAGCTTTCTGTATGCATGATCACGACCACAAATACCACAGTAGAAGCGATTGTTTTTCTTAACAACTCTCCTGACTACCGATTGCTTTTCGTCCGAATCTGGTCTTCCCACGCGTTCCTCCAGACCAACTATCGGATATTTTTGAGAAAAATTAACTAATTGTTTTATTCAGAGAATGAAAGAGATGATTTATCCAGTATTTTTAGAGCCTTATCATACCAGCCACTATCCCAATCGACAATATCTTCGAAGGTGGTTTGGTAGGGGATGTTTGGAACAACGGGAATATTTTCCCTGTTGAGCCGCCATAAGTAGTCTTCATCAGTGGAGCTCCGGAATCGCTTATCTTCACTGTGGCCAAAAAGCATATTGGGAATGTTGAGCTTTATGACATGACGATAATCTGTCCATTCACTATCTCTATAAGGCTCCCAATTTAAGTATCCCGCGCCAGTTCCACCTGACTTCTGACCCATAATAATGGCTCTAGAACTCGACTCAAAAAGAATCGCAAGTATATCACAGGCGCTAACACATTTTGGTCCTAGCATGGCAACGATGGGTTGATTAAACGACCCAAATTCAGTCCCTGCCATGATAGGAAGAGTTTTCGCCCAGACACCTGCATGACGGCTATTTTTATTCGCCGCCTCTTGTACGATAGCAGCAGTAACCGCATCATCAGTGTAAGGGTTCAGGCCAGGATCAATCCTTTGCCACATTTGCCAAATACCAGGTGTTAATCGAAAGCTTTCTGTATAAGTGGGATACACCTCACCATTCTTTGCGAGCATCTCTAAAAGAGACGTTGGAAGCTCTACATGCCCGCCTTCATTATTTCGCATATCGATAATCAAAGGTACTTTATTCTCTTCGAGTTGCTGGAGGAACTTACCAACGGCCTGTTCAAAACTCAAAAGTGTATCGCCACTAACATCGACAAGTTGTCGCTCAAAAAAGGAAAAAATTTGCAACACACCTACTTGAGAGTCTAGACCGTCAACGAAACCGGTCCGCAAAACTAGCTTTTCCGGGTTTTCGACTCCAAACCACTCGCGACTACTGCGAAGTTTAGAATATTGACGCTGAAACCAACTATGATCCTCAAGCGGAATATGCTTAAAACCCTTTTTTTCGAGAAAGTACAGAGCATCTAAGCGCACATCATCATAGCTATACTTCCATCTAAGTTTTAATCGAAAACGTTTACCTTCCCTTGTTCGGAAGGTCGCAGTCGTAGTGGAGTTTTCAGGATAAAGGAAGTCACGCTTTGTCATGGCCTCAACGGCTATTCTTTTGCGATAGGCTGGTGTGCTGCCTGATATTAAGGGATATAGCTTCTGGACACTAACTTTTGGAATCTGAGCATCTAAATATACTAGCTCACTCCCAATAGTTAAGTCGAACCCATTGATCGAGGCCAGTTTCGTTATTCTATCGGAAAGCTCACTGACAACATACTTGCCACCAACCTGTCTGACTTGAAAGCCGAGATACACCTTTGGCAAGGCAGTGACAGGTCTCATTAGTAGGTGACTATCAGCAAATCTGGCAAGAACACGTCGCACGCGATCAAAAAATCGCAAGTTGCCTTGAGCCTTTTCTAAGGCAGTCGAACCATCCTCAACTTCCGATTCTACCGCCATGGCATCGGCGAAAACTTCGTCTACGCTGATGCCGAGTCGTCTTTCTTTAATGAACTTTAAGCCATAGCGAGCATTGAGGGTTTGTTTTACCTCAGCTAACAGCTCGGTCCTGTGGCTGTAATCCAGCGTATAAAATGTTGTGTTATCCTGGGTCGTTCTAGAGTTTTTGTTTACAGAACAGATAGTTACAGCGGCAATGAGTAGTGGAATAGCAAACAACCCAAAGCGCATTCCGCCCATGTTTGCTCCCGTTATAGTGCTATATTGACTATACAATCATTCCCATTTTGTCAATATATAAAAATATCTTGACTTACTTCTAATGATTAGCTATTAAGACTTACCAATTGAAATTGTGAGGTCAACATGTCAAACCTTAGGTATTTGGCTATGAAAAGCCCGGCCGTTTATGAAAAGATGCGAATGGCTGCATACGAAAAGCGGATTGCCATCGAAAAGCGTGCCAGATTTAGAAAATTTCTGATCATGGGAATTGGGATTGTTATCTTAGCTGTTTTGGCCGTTGGTTTACCTCTTTTGTTTTCGAATGCCCTGTCCAGTATGATAAAGTGAGGCCCTTAAATCTTATTAAAGAGGGCTCAATTATGAAAATTCCTTTCTCACCTGATACTGTCGACTGGAGTCCTATTACTCTGCCATTTGCGAAGCTTTCCACGTCTTTTGTTTCCGGAATACAAGACCGAGATCGTATTCACATTGAATACTTCGAGTCAAAAGATAAAAACAAACTCGTTGCCAAGGTTCATTTTGGAGCTTTCGCTGCAGGCCCTCCAAAATATGCTCATGGTGGGGCTCAGGCGGCAGTACTCGACGAGGTATGTGGCGGTATTGTCTGGCTAAAAAGACATAAAGCTCTTGCGGCAAAACTTGAAACTGAGTTCTTCAATATGGTTCCCTTGGAAACCGATTTGTACGCCACAGCAGAGATCACCAAGGTAGAAAACCGTAAGGTATTTACGGAAGGTGCTCTTTTTCTCCCGGAAGGAGATTTGCTAGCAAAAGCAACAGTTTTGTTTGTGAAACTTTCCGATTCTCAGATCGATCATCTAAATTCAAAGGTTGAAGGCACCGGAGTCATGTAGATGATGTCCGGCCATGTAGCTCCGAGACTCTAGGTAAGATGAGTTGACTGGTTACTCCTAGTAGGGATCGTCGAAAATGGGGATAACGTCTAGCTTAGGATCATACTCGTCTCTCAGGATCCCCTGAATGGCAGCCAGAGTACCGCTTGTGGCGCTTGGACAAGAGCCACATGCACCTTCATAGCGAATGGTTAAAAGATGGCCGTCCAAGGCTAATAATTGCAGATCTCCTCCATCCCCCTGAAGCGCTGGTCGAATGGTACGATCTAAGATTTCCTCTATTGCTTTGAGTTCCGGCGAAAGCTCCTCACGTCTGTTTTCTTCAGAACTTTTGAAGTTTGGATCATGTTCGGGGAGCAGCTTAACAATCACCTCTTTACAGTCTTGAATTAGGTCATCCCAGGCGACAGATCCGTCCTGGGTAATAGTCACAACGTTTTCAAAAAAGTGTACTTGGCTCACTCCTTCGAGTTCAAAGAGAACCTTGGCAAGTGGAATGTGGACACAATCCTCTCCGCTTGAAAAACTAGACTTCCCTACAGATTTGACATCAAGGTTGCATACGATTTTTTTCGCATAAGGGTTTGGTGTCGATTGCACCAGCATTTTTACGTCCATATATCAAATCTCCTGGATCTATTTTGACCCATTGCTGTCAATGGCTTTTTTCAAGGCATCCCAAGGCAACAGTAGACAGTTTTTCCTTGTCGGAAACTTTTTCATCACGAGAAACATCTCGAATGACTCGGGCACACCCTCAAGATCCCAAGTTTCCGTGAAGGAAACATACTGCTCTCTAAGGGCTTTCGCCTCGTCAAGAGTCAAGTTAGCTATCTCTCTTACCATCACCGAAGCAGAACTCTTACATACGGCACAGGATTCACCTGCGAAATATGCTTCTACAATTTTTTGGCCATCTGTGGCAAGGTACAGTTCTACTGTATCTCCACAGTTTCGATTGATAGCTTCGCCTTTGTGGGAGTAAGTATCTGGTACCAAATAATTTACTGGATTTCGATTTAGATCTAACAGTTTTTTCTGGTAAAGCTCCATGGCTTTGTTATCACTGGACATAGGCCGCCAAACCGTGCTCTAGCTCTTCATTTATGCGTTCTTTGAGCAACGGATCCAACGAATCTAATGTAGCATCTCTTAAAAATCCGCGAGCAAGCATCATGATCGCCCTGTCTTTAGGGACACCACGACTCAAAAGATAGAAAATTTGGTCAGGATCAATTCCACCTACGGTAGCTCCATGGCCACATTTAACATCGTCCGCATCGATTTCCATTTGAGGTTTGGTATCTACTTCCGCCTGATCTCCGAGCAACAGATTTTTATTCATTTGAGAGGCATCAGTTCCTACCGCATTTTTGCGAATAAAGACTTTACCGTTAAAAACGCTTCGACCTCCATCAGAAGTTATACCTTTGTAGAGCTGTTGGCTGACACAATTAGGTACCGCGTGATCCACAATCGTATGATGATCCAAATGCTGTCCTTCAACAGTGGTATAAGCAGCATTGAAAGTCGCCTCTGAACCTTCCCCTTGCAGAAGCATAGAAAGCTCGTAGCGAGCAAAATGTGATCCGCGAGCTAAATTATAAGCCTTGTACCGCGAATGGCGATTCAAGGTAATTTTGCTATGGTCGATGAAACTTGTTTGCGATCCAGTATTCTGAATTTTGACATGATTCAGCGATGCGTTATCATCTATACTGATGAAAAACGAGTGATTTAAGGTATCTTTTGACTCTACTGGCCCAATATGATCTTCCAAAATACTGACCTCAGCATTCCGTCCGACCTCAATCAACACCAAAGAATTTACGAGTGACTTTTCAAGTTGGTGACCATGGTAAAAGAATAGCCTGATTGGTTTATCAACGATCGTAGCAGGATCAACCTTTAACGTAACAATATTTCCGGCAATTGCTTGTGAGAGGGCTTCCACACCATTTTTGATCTTATAACGCGAGAGGCTTTGTTCTATCGAATCCCATGACTCACTCAGGCCATGACCGACACTAACACCATCCAATTTGAAATTTAGGTTCGTTATAACGCCATTTGCAATATGAATGTCGTAGTATCGGCTATCCAATTCAGGAGCATTTGCCGTATCCGGAGTATCAGAAAGCCCGAGGTAGCTCAGATCTTCGGGAAAGGCTCGATTGATATTTGTGTACTTCCAGTCGTCGTTTTTGAAGCGATTTGGCAAGCCTAAAGCTTCGAATTCCTGGAATTTTTCTGCAGAGAAGTTTTTTAACCGAGCAATGTTCCCAAACTCTCTTCGATTACCTTCATATATTTTTTTTAACGATTCCATCACAGCATCCTTAACGACTATCAAATCAGCCAGTCATAGCCTTTGTCTTCAATTTCGAGAGCCAACGTTTTATCACCTGTTTTAATTATCTTTCCATCATGCAAAACATGAACAAAGTCAGGTTCAATATAATTTAGAAGTCTTTGGTAATGAGTAATTAGGACAAAAGAGTTTTCTTCATTCCGCAGTTTGTTGACTCCCTCGCCAACAATCTTCAAAGAATCAATGTCCAAACCAGAGTCGATTTCGTCTAAAATCGATAGACGCGGTGAGAGTACAGCCATTTGTAGTAGCTCGTTTCTTTTTTTCTCTCCCCCCGATAAATCTACATTTAAATCACGAGTAAGAAAGCTTTCATCGACCTTCATATCTTTGGCTTTGCTTCGAACGAAATCTGCAAAAGCTTCAGCAGACATTTCTTCAACGCCCTGATGCTTACACAATGCATTGAACGATGCTCGCAAAAACTCTTCATTTGGAACGCCAGGGATCTCAACAGGATATTGAAACGACAGAAAGATACCTTCTTTAGCTCGTTCGTCAGAACTCAGAGTAGTGATATCTTTATTCTTGAAATTCACTTCGTAGTTCACATCACCGGAGACAACGTCATACTCAGGGTGACCTGAAAGCACCTTACCAAGAGTGGATTTCCCACTACCATTTGGCCCCATAATAGCGTGTATTTCACCAGCAGAAACAGATAAATCTAAGCCTTTGAGGACATCAATATCACCTACCTTCGCTTTGAGACCTGATATATTTAGCATCTTATCCGACACTCCCTTCTAATTTCATTTCTAATAGTTTGACCGCTTCCACTGAAAATTCGAGAGGCAGTTCTTTAAAGACATCTTTGCAAAAGCCATTGAGCAGAAGACCAATAGCTTCTTCTTCGTCCAATCCACGGGATTCTAGATAAAACAATTGATCTGCATTTAGCTTAGAGGTTGTGGCCTCATGTTCAACTGTAGCGGTTTTATTTTGGATCTCGATAAATGGATAAGTATCAGCTGAACAGTTTTTCCCAACTAACATAGAATCACATTGAGAATAGTTTCTGGCATGATCGGCTGACGGGAGGATTTTTACCTGACCTCGGTAAGCGTTGACTGAATGATCAGCAGAAATTCCTTTAGAAATAATCTTACTATTTGTATGTTTGCCGATATGGATCATTTTGGTGCCAGTATCAGCTTGCATATGATCATTAGTCAAAGCAACGGAGTAGAATTCTCCCCTAGAATAATCCCCTTTCAGGATACAACTTGGATATTTCCAAGTGATCGCTGACCCTGCTTCTACTTGAGTCCAAGAGATGTGAGAGTGATTACCTGCGCAGAGACCTCTCTTAGTCACGAAATTATAAATTCCGCCTTCGCCATTCTCATTACCTGCATACCAGTTTTGAACGGTAGAATATTTTATCGAAGCTCTTTCCATCGCAATCAATTCCACCACTGCCGCGTGAAGCTGATTCTCGTCTCTTTGGGGAGCTGTACAGCCCTCTAAATAGCTAACACTCGCCCCTTCATCCGCAATTACAAGCGTCCTCTCGAACTGCCCTGTTCCTGCTGAGTTAATCCGAAAGTATGTCGATAAATCTAATGGACACTTTACGTTCTTTGGAATATAGCAAAAGGATCCATCAGAGAATACAGCCGCATTCAACGCAGCATAGAAATTGTCTTTATAGGGAACGACTTTTCCGAGATACTTTTTCACAAGTTCAGGGTGCTTTTCTACCGCCTCTGAAAAGGAGCAAAAAATAATTCCTAGTTCCTCTAACTCTTCTTGATGGGACGTTCCTAACGAAACACTATCAAAAACCGCATCGACAGCAACACCTGCCAACCGCGCCTGTTCACCCAGCGGAATTCCTAAGCGTTTGAAAGTCTCCAAAATTTCTGGGTCAACTTCATCCATGCTTTTCGGACCATCAGTGTTTTGTTTAGGAGCACTGTAGTACCTGAGGGCCTGGAAGTCTATCTTTGGGTAGTTAAGTTGAGCCCATTCCGGCTCTTCTAGGGTTTGCCAATATCTAAAGGCTTTAAGCCGATACTCGCGAATAAAATCTGGCTCATTCTTAATATCAGAAAGGTGATTTATAATATCTTCGCTCAGGCCCTCAGGAAAATCCTCAGTTTCAACGTCAGTTACGAAGCCGTATTTATAATCACGGCGCTTCAAAACCTCTGACGATTCTGTCATCATCTCAATCTCCATAGTTTAAGCCTCACCTCTCAGTGGTTCCCGTCCGGGGCGGCATTCTCTAATTCCAGCCATAGGGCACATATTGCTATCTTTTGCGTACTGACTTTCAAAATGCTCTAATGTCATCGCATTCAACTGAGTCTTTAGAGTATCGAATATCAATTGCCACGGTTCGCTAGCTACACAAGAAACCGTAAATTGGCAGTCTTCAAACTCGTCAACACAGGCTACAGGGTATATACCATCTTCCACTCCGTGAAAAATATCCCACATCGTGATTTCGGCAGGTGGCCGAGCGATTCGAAACCCACCTGATCGTCCGCGTGTACTAATTATCAGCCCGTGCTTACGCAGCTTCACAAGGATTTGATCCAAATATTTCGCTGGAATTCCTTCGCGGCGGACGATATCTTGACGCCTGACCAAATCCTCGGAATCATGACGCGCCAAATCCAGCATCACCTTGAGTGCGTAACGGCTTTTAGAGGTCAGATTCATGGCAAGGGTTGAACTCCATGGGTAAAATTCAAGTGATCATACCTTGTGCAATCAGTTGGAGAATAGAAATGTTTACTTTTCTTGTCAAGTTTTCTAACAACGTTGTGGCGGCAAGTTTTTGACTCGCACAAAAGCCATGGATTGAGGTGGAGATGGATTTATTTCAGAGCAATCAAAAGTTGGAGACAAAAGTCCGGGAGTTTGCCCGAATTTATCAACAAAACAAGCAGCTTGCGGCTCGATTCAGAGAGCTAAAGAGACCAAAAATCGGACAAATTGCTTCGAAATATCGCAGCCAACATAAGGCCCATATCTCCACAATAAGGGCTTATCTGGATGAGGAATATCAGGAGTTCCTAAACGAACTTATAAATATTTCGACTAGTAGAAATAAAGCAAAAGTCGAGTACGAAACCCACAAAATGCTTATTCAAGCCCGCCAGAGTCTTAGGCTTTTCAGAATGGTTAGCCAATCCAACAAAAAGCCCTAAACGAAACCTAAGATTTCACTATTTCAAAGACTCGGAAACCAATTCAGCAATGTCCTTGACTTGAACACCTTTATCTGGTGCTTTAGCCTTAACCCCATCAGTCATCATTGTCATACAGAAAGGACAAGCTGTGGCAACAGTTTTTGCACCAGTATCGACAGCCTCCTGCGATCGTTCTTCATTGACCCTAGTGCCTGTATTCTCTTCCATCCACATGCGCCCGCCACCGGCTCCACAACAGAATCCATTCTCTTTATTCCTGGGCATCTCCTTCAGTTTGATTCCTGGGATTTCAGAGATTGCCTCCCGAGGCTCACTGTAGACTTCGTTATGCCGACCTAAATAGCAGGAATCATGATAGGTTGTTTCCTCAGCATTTTCAGGAAGTGAACTTGGCTGAATTTTCTTATCTGCTACTAAGTTTTTAATCAATTCACTATGATGAATCACCTCGGTCTCATAGCCAAAATCTGGGTATTCGTTTTTGATTGTGTTGAAGCAATGAGGACAGCCTGTGACAACTTTTTTGACCCCGTATTTTTTGAAGGTCTCTACA
Source organism: Pseudobacteriovorax sp. (assembly GCA_013215145.1). Lineage (GTDB taxonomy): Bacteria > Bdellovibrionota_B > Oligoflexia > Oligoflexales > Oligoflexaceae > DT-89. Next base: position 53,954 of record JABSRP010000020.1, on the reverse strand, counting down.
TTTTCTCGGATCTGCATATCGGCTAGATACTCATTACCCAGACGACGCGCAGTATCGCCATTACACTTTTCTTCCGTTCCGAGAATGGAAAAGCTTAAATTCGCCTTGTTCATAATATCAACGATGGATTTTGATACCTTTTTATAGCGTTCATCGTAGCTACCGGCACAGCCCACCCAAAAAAGATATTCCACATCGCTTTTTTCTGACATCGTTGTCACATCGAGGCCTTTTGCCCAGTCTGCTCTGGTAGAAGGGGAAAACGCCCAAGGCGTTGAGTTATTCTCAAGGTTTTTGTAAGTATTGGCGAGTTCTTCGGGAAAGTCTCCTTCTGTTAGAGTCAAGTACCGCCTCATATCGACAATTGCCGGTATGTGCTCGATGTATAGAGGACAGGCCTCCATGCAAGCACCACAAGTAGTGCAAGACCATAGCTCCTCTGTCGAGATAAACCCTCTAATCAGATCTTTAGGATTTTTTGGATCCTCCGGGCTCTCAGACTCTAATTTTGAGTATTTAATATCGTGAATGATTTTCCGAGGATCAAGAGGTTTGCCAGTTGTGTTAGCAGGACAAACTTCAGTACATCGACCGCACTCAACACAGGTCTGACCATCTAACATTTGCTTCCAAGTAAACTCTTCAGGCTTCCCGACACCAAAGCTCTCAGCCTCTTCATCAAACTCCATGGGCCTCAGACGGCCACGGGATTTGTGGCTCCGGAAAAATATGTTTGGCCATACCCAAATAAGGTGCTGATGTTTAGAAAACGGCAAGAAGGTCGTAAAAGAAAACAGGGTCAAAGCATGAATCCAAAAAGAGAACCGTTCAAAGGAATGCCATCCAGAATCGATAAATAAGGAGAAAAATGCACCCACCATACTAGACACAGGCATTGATCCACCTGGTAGTTCCCCTGTATAGATTTTTGCAGACAGTGACACCAGAGAGGTTACGACAAGCGCTAAAATAAAGCCCAATACAACCATAGCATCAGATTTTGATGCTTCGCCCAAAGACTTCAAACGATCTGGAGCAAAGTACTTTCTCCTAAGGATGGCATATACTATGGCCGCTGCCACGACAAAATTACCGAGATCCTGGCTCGTGAGAAACGTCTTAAACAAGAGCCCTTCGCCCAATATCCAGCCAAAGTTGAACCCCGGTATAATTCCAGAAATAATCATTTCTAAGGTACCAACCGTGACAGTAACAAAACCCCAAAAAATAAAGGCGTGCATGATGCCAGAGTTTTTATCGCGAAACATTTTCTCTTGAAGAAAACCAAACCTAACAACTTCCGCAAGCCTCCTCGGAATATTGTCCAAACGGTTTTCCTCAGGACCAACGGCCTCATGAACCCTGATCCAAATTCTTAGTAAGTTAAATGCAAAGAACAGCCCGGTGCCAAGTAGCAGCAGAGTAAATAGGACACTTGAAAAAATAGTCACATTGAACCTCAATACGTATCAGAGCGGGAAGGTTTTCCATCGTTAGCTGGACTAAGGTAATAATAGACTGAATTCTTGTCGAGACAAAACATGGACTACTAAAGAAAATACTTAATTGTAGGAAAATTTGCCTCGTGCAAGATGTCACTGCACGAGTTAAACGAGACTAATTGGCTAATGCCTTAATTGTAGAGATGAGGTCGTCTCCGTCTGTACCTAAGCATTTCGCCGCACCTCTTGGAACAATACGCCTCGTCAAACCGCAGAGTACTTTTCCCGGACCAATCTCGACTTGTACATCTAGGTTATGGTCGTTCATTGAGCTGAGTATGGTTTGCGTCCACTTGACCGAACTATCGATTTGCTCGATCAGATGGCTATGATCGTAATCAACAACAGAACCATTTAAGTTCGAAAAGACTTTTGCGTCGTTGTTTTGGATCGCAGTAGATTCGATAAGAGAACGCATCTCTTCTTTAGCGGGCTTCATTAGCACAGAATGAAACGGAGCACTCACCTGAAGCATTTTACAGGGTTTACCTAACTCCTCAATCTTCGCCTTCAACAATTCAACGGCCTTGCTATGACCTGCCACAACTATCTGCTGAGGATTGTTGTAGTTGGCAATCTGAACCATTGATCCGTCAACTGAGATCTCTTGGCATAAGCTTTCTAACTGATCAGCGTCCAACTTGAGGACCGCTGCCATGGCTCCTAAACCCTCTGGGACTGCTGCCTGCATGGCCTTACCGCGAGCTCGCACCAGCGCGGCTGCATCAGACAGCGCAAGCTTTCCAGCAGCGACTAACGCAGAATACTCTCCGAGGCTGTGACCGGCGAAATATTCCGGATCGAATCCCACCTCTTCTCGCAATACAGACCAGTACGCGATACTTAAAGCTAGAATACTGGGTTGGGTATTTGCTGTCTTGGTCAGGTCAGACTCTGGGCCTTCAAGGCAGAGCTTGCGCACAGGGAACTTCGCAGCATCTTCGACTTCTTCGAATACAAGCTTAGAATAGGGAAACTCTTCGAGTAAGCTTTTACCCATTCCAACGTACTGACTTCCCTGTCCTGGGAACATAGCCAGCGTATTCAAATTAAGCCTCAGCCGATTCGAATGAAGAATCGATTCCTAAATCTGCTTTAGGCTCGATAACTTGCTTCCCTTTGTAGTGACCACAGGCTTCGCAAACACTATGAGGATGCTTGGCACTGCCGCAATTAGGACATATTGACATACCTGGAGATTTCAAGGCATGGTGTGCACGTCGGCTTCTGTTTTTTGACTTCGACGTTCTAAACTTTGGTACTGGCATTTTTTGACTCCTTTTCCACTTGCGAATCAGCCACAAATTGGAACGTTACCTATTACCTGTTTGCTAATTTGGCGTCAAGTACGGAAGTAGATAAGGGAAATATTTTCTTCAAAGAATGCTAATTACCGGACATCCTGAATAAATACCACTAGGCCACCACCTTCAATTTTGGTACTGCCAGTGATTGTTACTCCACCTGAGTTAGCTTTAAGGATATCGTAGTAAGCTCCCTTGAAAAATACAGCCTCTAAAGCTCCCCCTGCAGAATCACGAAACCTGAGTCGACACTTTAGAGCACAGTTTTCTAAGTCTTTGTTTCGGTACTTCAATGGACCGATGGTCGCCACACTGCCAACATTTTCCAATGCCCTGGCTATCGGTCCTTTGGTGTTAGCAGCCGGCTGAGGATTCGCAGGCCGAGAGGTACTGCTAGGCAGTTTTGGCGGTACTGCCTCCACTTTTGCTTTAGGCCTCGACACCGGCGCTGGACGTGGCTTAGGAGTCGCAATGGGCTTCCGCGCCTTAGGTCTTGGAGGTGCAGGCTTTGGTTTTGGCTTGGTAACCACTTTGGGCGGTGGCTCTTGCTTTACTTCAGGAGGGGGACTAGATTTTGGCACCGGAGGCGGTGCAGATTTCTTGACAACCGGCTCCCGCACCGGTTCAGGTTTTTTTACTGGTACCGGTGGTGCCTGAACTTCTGTTGGCGCTTCTGCCTTTTTGATCACACGTTTTTTACCCTTGTCAGAGGAATCCGGATCCTGTGAAAGGAATAAAAACGCCACCCCCAGGACAACAATTCCAACTAGGACAAAAATTCCCAAAGGTGGTTTCTTCTGAGCCATTTTCTTGCTGTTCATGTTCTGATACAGCTCGTTTAGGACTTTGCTCGAAGGGTTTCCTGTTTTCGATGCCGACGCTTTGTCAGACAAGGCTTTTATTCGTTTATCCGAATAATTTGAGATAAACTGACGCACGGGAATCAGTTTCGTGCCATCAACCTTCCTCACCTTAACCGATGTACTGATAATACCTCTCTGAAACAGTGATTGAATTTCCACGGCGCTAACTGGACCGAGAACTCGCTTTTTCTCATCGATAAGTTCAAATTTTTTGGCTTTTTTCTTGTCGTTTGTGTTCGAAGAAGACTGATTGGCTATTTGACTCTCGGCTTTGATAGCACGATTCATCGCACTTGCCGTCATTTTCGAGTTTTGATCTAAAGGTGCGGGATCTGGAAATTGCCTAGGTGGCGGGGCCTGAGGAGCAGGTCGATGTCCCGTGCCTGTTGCCTGATCCAGATTAATGATACGAGAGGGAAGATCAGGAGGAGAAACTTCCTGTGAACTGGCTTCTCCCGAATCGGAATCCGCGTCCTCGTTGAAAATTTCATCCACCTCGACAAGCTCGGATTTAATCGTGGAGCCTTCTTCACAAACCATGTCAAATGGGTCAATAGCGCCTTCCCGCAGAGACTGTCGAATTTCTCCGGCGGTTTTTAAACCGAGACTTTTACCGTCCTTAAAGACTTCCCATTTTTTCACAGGCGCAGCTCTACCATTCCCTGATGTACGTAATCTTTGTCATCCTGTTGATCGGTCCAAGAGCGGGAAAATTCAGTCAGAAACACCAAACCTCTAAAAAGATTGGAATAATCTTTTAGCATCGCGCACCATAGAGGGTCAATTTACCGTTGCCTCAAATCTGCCAGAAGGGTATACAACGAGACCGACCTAAATTAGAACGTCTGGAGCATTACCATTGTTGATCGATACAAGAGACCTGAGGACTTCACAAGTAATTGATATTATTGGAAACGAAGAGTTTCTCAACTCTGTTTACAAGGTGTTTCCAAAGCTATACGAACAACCTCTAACCGGCAAGATACTGGTATCACGCACGGAATATGATGGCATTAGCGTCAAGGGGACTATTTCATTTACGCCAAAAGTCGATTGTAGTCGCTGTACAGAAGCGATTCCTTGGCCGCTTGATAAAGCCTTCGAAGTCGTTTACCGTCCCGCAATCGAAGCCTCAGAAGGCCAAATAGACCTGCCCCCCCAGGATTTAGAAACCTACTACCTCTCTGACGACGAAAAGATTGATTTAACTCAACTTTTGATCGACTTCACCGCGGGTGAATTACCGAGCCAACTGGTTAAAAAGTCTGAAGATCAAAAGTCATGCTTAGTATGTGATAAAGACATATCCAAAGATGTCGTATTTGAAAGCGGAGAGCAATTCGATAACAACCCCTTTGCTATTCTCAAGGGTCTAAAACTTCCCGAATAGATATTGGTTGTTTCTAATTCCATTTCGAAGTAGCTTGTGGCGGATTTGTTTGACGTTGAACAAATCAAATAAACAGGATTGTGGTAAGAAGGTGCCATATTTACTTATGGTCGATATTTGAGCTTAAATCACTTTCCGAAGACTAACCTTCATCAGGAGTATATTAAATGAGTGTTTCCATTAACATGAAAGAACTGTTGGAAGCTGGTGTCCACTATGGCCACCAAACACGACGCTGGAACCCACGCATGAGTCAGTATATTTTCGGCTCTCGTAATGGGATTCACATCATCGACTTGCAAAAGACTGTCAAAATGTTTCAAAAGGCCTGCGACTTTTTGGAAGATGTATCGTCAAAGGGCGGCCACGTGCTATTTGTTGGTACGAAAAGGCTTTCTCGCGATTTAGTCAAGGAAGAGTCTGAAAGAAGCGGCTCATACTTTATCAACTACCGTTGGCTCGGTGGTACCCTAACCAACTTTCAAACCATTCGACAAAGCATACACCGCTTACGCAAAATTGATCGTATGTCTCAAGATGGGACTTTCCAAAAGTTAACCAAAAAAGAAGCTCTCGGACTTAGCCGCGAAAAAGATAAGCTAGAGCAAAATATCGGTGGAATTAGAGATATGCCAGGTTTACCTTCGGCTATCTTCGTTGTTGACGCCCATAAAGAAACTATTGCCATCCAAGAGGCAAAACGACTCAACATTCCAGTTGTTGCGATCACTGACACGAATGCCGATCCTACCATCGTTGACTACGCGATCCCTGGTAACGATGATAGCATCAAAGCCTTGAAGCTATTCATTAGTACTGCGGCAGATGCTTGCCTTGCTGGAAAAGCTAGATCGAAAGATACAGTTGACGAAGGAGACGGCAAAAAGATTACTGCTGGAACATTCCGCGACGACAAAGGCAACAAGGTCAACGTAGAAACCAAGTAGTCTAAACCGCGAATAAGTTCCCGGCCAAGCCATGTGTGGTCGGGAAAAAACTCTAGTCACGAACGTAATTTGCCGTTATTTTGATGGCACCAAGCGAAAACTAAAAATTCTTTTTATACATATTATCGGAGGAATTCAAAATGGCAGTTACCGCAGCTATGGTAAAAGAACTACGCCAAAAAACAGGCGTAGGCATGATGGAATGTAAAAAAGCCCTAACCGAAACAGACGGAGATATTGAAAAAGCCATCCTCTATCTTCGAGAAAGAGGAATGTCTCGAGCCGCAAAAAAAGCCGACCGTATTACAGCTGAGGGTATCGTCTCCGTACTTACCTCTTCTGACAACAAAAAAGGCGCCATCGTCGAAGTGAATTGTGAAACAGACTTCGTTAGTAAAAACGCTGACTTCATTAAGTTCACTAAGGACCTGGCTCAACTTGCACTCGAAAACAACGTTAATGACATTGATTCCTTGAACAAGCTAATGCTCGAAGGCAAGTCTGTTGCAGAGGTCTTACCTGAGTTGATCGCAACCATTGGTGAAAACATTAATGTTCGAAGGGTTGCGACACTTCAGGCTTCTAACGGAATCGTAGACGGCTATACCCATATGGGCGGAAAAATTGGGACCTTAGTCCTTCTGGAAGGTTCAGATGCAGAAAGCAATATCGAACTAGCAAAAGATATCGCGATGCACACCGCAGCTGTAGCCCCTCGCTATCTTACATCAGGAGAGGTTAGCGCTACAGAAATCGAGCAAGAAAAAGAACTTGCCCGAAAAAAGCTTATCGAAGAAGGTAAACCAGAAAACCTAATAGAGAAGATTCTACAAGGACAGATTAGCAAGTTTTACAAAGAGATTTGCCTCGAAGAGCAAGCCTTTGTAAAAGACCCCAACTATACCATCAAAAAGCTGGTCGCTGAAAAAGGCCAAGGAGCAAAACTCAGCGCCTACTACAGATTTCAGCTGGGTGAAGGAATCGAAAAGAAACAAGAGAACTTTGCAGAAGAAGTTGCTGCTCAGTTAAAGTAAGTAAGAGTGAACGACCCAAACGGGTCGTTTTTTTTGGATTATGGATTATTTGACGAAACAGATCAATAAAGGCAAAAGATGACCAAGCCCAAGTTTAAAAGAATCATGCTCAAACTTTCGGGTGAGATGCTAGGGGGAGATAACGGCTTCGGTATACAAGGTGATGCCCTATCTTTTGTAGCGGGAGAAATCGCCGAAGCTGTTAAGCTTGGAGTTGAAGTAGCTGTTGTAATAGGCGGAGGAAATATTTGGCGCGGATCGACTGCTGCCGGCTGGGATATGGAAAGAGCAAACGCCGACTATATGGGAATGCTTGCAACTGTGATCAATGGTTTAGCGCTACAGGGTATTTTAGAGACCAAATATAGTGTTTATAGCCGAGTCATGTCTGCGATTCATATGCAGGAGCTTGCCGAGCCTTACATTAGGCGCAAGGCCATCAAACATCTTGCCAAAGGCCGTGTCGTGATCCTCGTCGGAGGAACCGGCAATCCGTACTTTACCACCGATACGGCAGCTAGCCTTAGGGCTAGAGAGGTGGGTGCTGACGTTATTTTGAAGGCAACTAAAGTTGACGGTATTTATGACAAGGATCCTGCAAAGGATCCAAATGCAGTAAAGTTTGACGAACTTACTTATTTGGAAGTCATCTCAAAAAAGCTTAAGGTAATGGATGCTACTTCCATTACCATGTGTATGGAGGCGGAAATTCCAATTTGTGTTTTCAAACTTGATAATCGTGGCTGTGTAACCAACGCGATTGTTGGTGAGTCCCAAGGTACTTTGGTTCACTAGTGAATCGAGACGACTAAGAAAGGTAGGATATGGAAGAGCTAATTACGCAATGTAAAGAAAATATGGATAAGCGAATAGCGGGATTCGACAAAGATTTGACTAGAGTCAGAACCGGACGAGCATCTATTACTCTTCTCGATGGAATCCGTGTTGACTATTATGGTGCGCCTACACCGCTCAGCCAGGTCGCGTCACTTTCGACACCAGATGCGAGGACAATCGTGGTTTCCCCTTTTGAGAAGTCACTGATACGAGACATAGAAAAATCCATCATGAAAGCAGATATTGGTATTCAGCCTACTAATGATGGCGTCGTCGTCAGGATTCCTATTCCTCAATTGACCGAGGATAGACGAAAAGACATTGTCAAACAGATAAAAAAAATGGGTGAAGAAACGAAGGTTTCTCTGAGACACATTCGCAGAGATGCCAACGATGAGGCCAAAAAAGCAGAGAAAGCGAAAGAAATTACTGAAGATGAAAACAAAAGCCTTCAGCAGGATATCCAGAAGTTGACCGATCAATATACAAAAAAGGTTGATGAAAGGGTCTCTAACAAAGAAAAAGAAGTCATGAAGGTCTAAGACCTAAGTTTCTACAGCTCCCTTGACGGTGAGTTAAGGGGAGCAAGCTTTCTCTTTTTAATCCTTTCTACGAGAGTCGTGCGATTCAGCCCCAGAAGTTTGGCGGCTTGATTCTTATTATTACCTGTCTTTTCCAAGGCTTGCAAAATCAGTTTGTTCTCTAAATTTTCGATATAGGCTGTTAAGTTCATTCCCGTATTAAGCAGATCGTCAGTCAACCCGGGAGCGTCGCTACTTTTGGAATCCTGTTCTGACTCGCGCATCAATTGCGCCTTACTTTCAACATCGAAATCGTTGGCGCCAATCGCTGCATGCCTATATTCGGGCGGTAAATCGTCAACGGAAATCTTCCCTCCACCTGTGATAACGACCAACCTCTCTACGAGGTTTTGCAATTCTCTAACATTGCCAGGCCAATTATGTGTCTCTAAGACTTTTACGACCTCAGAGGGCATGTAGGACGGATTAGAGTAATTATGCTGTCTGTTTGCCTGACTTATAAAATACTCAAGCAGTACAGGAATGTCGGCAACTCGTTGCCTCAACGCCGGGATTTGTAACGGCAAAACGTTCAAACGATAGTACAGATCTAGCCTAAACTCCCGAGCAGCAATAGCTTTTTCGAGATCAACATTTGTGGCTGCGATAACTCTTACGTTGGCAATTTTGGATTCGCTCGACCCAACGGGAGTGAATTGCTTTTCTTGGAGGACTCTCAGTAATTTTGATTGAAGACGCCATGGCATTTCGCCGATCTCGTCAAGAAAGATTGACCCGCCGGCAGCCTCTTCGAAATACCCTTTCCTTCGAGAATCAGCCCCAGTAAAAGCCCCTTTAACATGTCCAAAAAGCTCAGACTCAAGCAAGTTTTCGGGGATTGCGCTGCAGTTAATAGCCACAAACGGCTTCGACACTCGCTGTGATAATCGATGAATCCCTCTAGCGATAAGCTCTTTGCCGGTCCCACTCTCTCCGTTGATCAGAACGGGACTATCAGACCTAGCCACCTTTGCAACCGTGGTGAGAACATCATCAATCTGCGAACTAACTCCCTTAATGTCACTCAGAATGTTTCTCACGTTACTGAAAACCATTTGCTCGTTTGAATGTTTGGGATTGCTAATTTCCAGAATGTCTCTCGAGTCAGAGCCAAATTTAGTCGAATCTACACCCATAGAGATGCTCATGCCTCCTACTCTCGCTAGCCGAAACGACTAAAGAAAGATTTTTTTTGGTTGTAAAGAATCATCACTATCATAGTTCGGGCGAGAGCCTTTAGCTTCCACGATCCAGTGATACGCTGCGATGTTACTAAGGGGTTTACTCTTTAATTCTAGCAACCACCTAAGAATGACGCAATAGCGCCACAGCTTTAGCAATCCGGCAGACTTTGCATTCAGGTTGAAATCAGCTGAAACCCTTACTTTTTTGCTGCGAATTTATATTAGCCACAGCATAATGATAGTTAAAATAAAATCCGTGTTTGGTAGCGATTGACGTTCGAATAGTGGTGTAGGGATAAGCTTTGAATAAACACAAAAAAGTCGCATTTGTTCATGATTGGTTAGTAACTTATCGTGGTGGCGAAAAGGTATTAGAATCCCTGCTTCATTTATATCCGGAAGCACCGATTTACACGCTTTTTTACGAGCCAGGTAGGCTTCCGAAATCTATCAGAGAACGTCATATTATCTTTCCTAAGACACTTAACTATCTAAAACATTTTAGAAAGTTACTTCTACCAGTGTTACCGGCAGTAGTAGAATCCTTCGATTTGCGTGATTATGATTTAGTTATCAGCACCTCATCATGCGTCGCGAAGGGCGTCATCACAAACCCAAATGCCAAACATGTTTGTTACATTCATTCTCCCATGAGATATATTTGGGACCAGCGGGAGCACTATATGAAAGGTTTTTCGAAAATTCCTTTCGGTAGGGCCTTATTCCATATGATCAGCTCGCGCCTGAGACTTTGGGATACTCTCAGTAGCCATCGAGTGGATACCTTTGTAGCCAACAGTAGTTTCGTAAAATCTAGAGTTAAAAAGTATTACAACAGAGACGCAATTGTGATTTGCCCACCAGTAAAAGCTGCTCCCACTCAGATCCCTGAAAAAACCTCATTAACCGAGAAACCTTATTATCTGCTTGCCGGTGCATTTGTGTCATACAAACGATTCGATATTGCCATTGAAGCCTGTGAGCAACTGGGAAAAAGACTTATTGTTGCGGGTTCTGGGCCAGCTGAAGATTCTCTAAGAGCTATTGGAGGTAAACATACTGAGTTTGTGATTTCACCGGATGATGAGGTGTGGGATAGCTTGATGATTCATGCTGAAGCGTTTCTATTTCCTGGCTTAGAAGACTTTGGCATCACAGCAATCGAAGCACTTGGTTGTGGAACTCCGATTATTGCATTCAAAGGGGGAGGGGCACTTGATTTTGTTGAACCTGGTGTCAATGGCTGCTTTTTTGACGAACAATCTTCAGAATCTCTTAAAGAATGCTTGCAAAACTTCGAACCTAGAGCTTTCGACAGAGCTCGATTAAGCGAGATGGCCGACGCCTATTCGGAGACGCGATTTATCAAACGCATGAAAAGCGAAATATTTGATAAAATGGAGGCGGACTTTGCTCACTAAATCACCGAATCCTGTTGGCATTATCAGCTTTGCACTTGATCTATTGATGCTGGCTTCTGTTTGGGTACTGGCCTATTTCCTAAGGTTTAACGCGGGGATTTCTGCTCCATTAGGCATTCCAGATTTAAGTCTATACACCAAAGTCATTCCCTTCGTCTTGGCGATTTGGATCATTGTTGCCTTAGTGAACGATATATATAGCAAACTGGAGTTTCATAGGGCGTTACCAAAACTCATAGTCGAATCTTTAAAAATTTCTGGAATATTTACTGTCGTATTTATTCTCTTCATCTATTTTCATGAAGAATTTAAGTATTCGAGATTAACCACAATTATTTTCGGCAGTCTATTACCAGTAGGCCTAGTTCTCGTGCGGCTAATCGCTATGAAATTATGCGGCATTTTTAAAATAGGCTTTAACACTAAAAAAACCATAGTAATCGGCGCTGGTGATTGCTTAAAAACCTTCTTTCAAAACAAAATATACGATCAGGAGTTCGAAATCTTAGGCGCAATACTACCTAGCTCGCATTCCCAGTCCAGTGATCAGGATCTATGTAAAAGGCAGCAAATTCCATGCCTCAGCTTCAGCGAGAACTGGTCTGATTTCTTTACCGACAACCCCTGCCAAACTATCATGATTTGCCTTCCACACTCCGAGTATTCTTTCCTTGAACAGCACTTGGATTCGATTTCCAACCAAGTTCCAGACGTGAAAATCATACCTGATGTGTTGAGATACACTAGATTTAATTCGGGTATTGCAATGCTTAAAAAAACTCCCATCATTCACATACACGAAAGTCCATTACAGGGATTTAACTGTATCCTGAAGAGATTTGTAGATATTTTCGGATCTCTTCTCGCTTTGGCATTATTCGCCCCTATCATGGCGATAGTATCAATTCTGATTCCCCTTACGTCCAAAGGCCCCGTTCTCTATAGACAGGTTAGAATGGGACTCGATGGACGGACGTTTTACTGCTTAAAATTTCGTTCCATGCCCACGGATGCCGAATCAAAAACCGGAGCAGTTTGGGCGACGTCTGCCGATAATCGGGCGACTCCATTTGGAAAATTCCTGAGAAAAAGCAGTATTGATGAACTACCTCAGCTTTTTAATGTGCTGAAAGGCGATATGAGTTTAGTCGGTCCGCGCCCCGAAAGGCCGGTATTTGTGAATAACTTCAGAAAGCAGGTTCCGGGCTACATGCTTAGACATAAGGTTAAAACTGGGATTACTGGATGGGCTCAAGTCAATGGCTGGAGGGGTAGCACAAGTATTCAGCGGAGAATAGAGTGCGATCTATATTATATTCAGAATTGGTCTCTATGGTTGGATATCAAGATTTTGTTTATGACACTAGAAGAAGTCGTTTTTAGCAAAAATGCTTACTAACGACTTCATCATTCTCCTGGAAAGCCATCCATTAGGATTACTGAAAGAAATTCCTAGCGTTCATAAAATATTTGTCATAGTTAACAAAATCACGCGAGTTTTCGGGAATTGAACGATACATGACGCTATCCAAAGAGGCCTCATGATCCATTTGTAATCCATGCCCAACTTCATGACAGAACAAATGGTATAGGTGGCGCCACTCGCCAGAGTCTTTGTCATCTCGTTTTATCTGCTTCGACTCAAAGTTTTCTAGATCGAAATCTAGTTCCATTGAATAGACAACTGTTCTTTCTAAGTTTCCTGAACCACCTGAAGCTATGTCTTGACCTTCATTTGCAGTCACAGTAATCCATTGTCCTAGACCCAGTTTATTTTCCTCAGATTTCAACCCATCTATAAATCTAATGTAAGAGTTTGCCTCTTCTCTGTCATCGACGATTTCTAGCGCTTCGCCACCAAAATCATCGTTATACTGAGCCGTTAGGCTATCGATAGTCTCACGTAGTTCATAGGAGTCTGTCTCGACAAAGACCTTGTAGTCTTTGATGTGAACCGTCTCATATGATCCGCAAGCTAGATTGAAAAGGGAAAGTACAGAAAAGAGAAATCCATGGCTTAAAAAGCGATACATAACAATTTACCTCAGCAACAACAACAGCAACAACAGCAACAACAACAACAGTAAGAAGAAAGGACAGCCTCTGAGGGAGACTGAGAAAAATATGCCATATTGATATATATAAGTCAATAATATTTAGTCTAAATTGACTGTTTTTCGCTATTTACCTAATATCATTAATCTATTTCTGCAGTAAAAACCCCTTTCCTCCAAGTCTATCTATTGGGGTTAAGAATACAAATAATTCAATAATTGTATATATTTACGTTTAAATCCCGACATACAAGTCGAAAATATTCTTTCAAAAATAAAGAATTGGATCCGTTCACCGATCACTTATAAGAACGCTGAATCCTTACTGGAGAAGACTATGAAGGGACATCCTGAAGATACCTATACGATTACACTTGATGACGACAGTATGGTTCATCAGATTATCGAAAAGGCAACAAAAATCAAAACTGTCGGCATGGTAGACCCTAAGGAGCTTATCGACAATCTCGATTCTTATAATCCGGTCGGCATCTTCGTCGACATTAATTTAGGCAGTCACGATAATGGATTGGAAATCATCCCAACACTCCGCTCGCACTGGCCTTTTTGCCCAATTTTAGTCGTCACTGGTACTCCCACGGAGCAGACCATAAGCAGAGCGCTTAACTCAGGAGCCGACGATTTTGTGCGTAAACCTCTTATTCCTGACGAAGTGAACGCAAGGCTGAAACTACGAATGGCAGACGCCGCTCAGAAGGCTGCTAAGGAAGTTGTCGAGTTTGGTGACATCGTTATCGATTCCGCCCACCGCACTGTGGATGGCCCTTATGGAAAACGATTTGCTTCCCCAATTGAGATTAATTTACTAGCCACATTAGCCAACACTGAAGGAGCCATCGTGGAAAAAGATGCTCTGAAAATGCGATGCTGGGGTCAAATCAAAGTCACCGATAATGCCCTACATAGAAAGCTTCATGCCGTAAGACAGCTACTGAAGGATATATCCCCTAATGTAGCCATCGAAACCAAGTATGGCGTTGGATTTGCGCTTAAATATACAGAACAAACCCTTGAGGCGGCATCTTAGAAAAGAAGAGGTAGATAACCATGGGAGCAGCGGAAAAACTCGGTCCGGAATATAACGAAGTAGACTTGAATCAGCAAAAGTTTGCGACGGTTAAGGCACTGGGAGCTGATGACCCGGATTTTTTGGTTGAACTGTATGACATTTTCAAACAGCGAGTCCCCGAGTTGTTAGATAAGATGGAATCCAGTATGAATCAAGGTGACGATAGCCAATTAGAAAAGGCTGCCCATGCCCTGAAAGGAACAAGTGGGAATATCGGCGCTGAGAAAATGATGAAAATATGCGAATTCATAGAGTGCTCAGCTCGAAACGAAAAACGATCAAATTTCCAGGAATACCTACCAGTCCTTAAGGAGTCTTTCCAAAAAGTTTGCTCACTTTTGCAGCCGTGAGCTATGCGCTGTCCTTCATGGACATGAACTCTTCTGCTAAACCTTCCATCTCAGCGGTGGTTATCCCGAACTTTTCCTTGTAGAATTCGACCAACTCGGGTTCCATCAAGTGGGGGGTCAGATCAATCCAATGGACTAATTGATTTGCCAGACCTACAATATGAATCAATCCAATACTGTCACCCGATTTTACTGGATCATGGTGCTCTAAGGACACTTTCAGAACGTACTCTGGCATCCCCCAGAACGAGCCTCCAATTTCACCTAAAACACGATGATCATAAAAGTTATGGCGCTTTTCTGCTTCAATCCAAGTACCCAAAATTTTGGGATTTCTTAAGTCTGATTCGATCTGATCCACCTGTTCTGGGAAACAGATCGCCATTACTGCTTTTCCGATATTACACAATGATGCCGATAGATAAACTTGATCCCTTTCGAGTTCGGGAGCGAAGCGCCTTGCAATCGCTTCCGCTAACATACCTCTTAAAGTTGCTTGACGCCAAAATTGATGACTATCAAATATCTCCGATTTGAATTTAAAACTTTGCAGACCAGCCGCTTGCACCAATTCCTTTAGAGTCTTCGTACCCACAAAGGATATGGCATGTTCTAGTGATTTAATTTCCGCAGCCTGAACGGGCCTCAGGTTGTTAGCCATTTTGAGGATAGAAGCCGCTATTAGTGGTGCGCCTTTCGTAAGATCCGCGAGCACTTTAGAATTTGTATTTTCATCATCAAGCTTTTGCTGAATTTGCATCACTGCACTGGGAATGTTCGGTAACAAATCACCCATCCCGAGCTTATTAAATATAGATCCTGCTCCTTCACTCAGAGCCATATCTGGTGAATACCAGTCGTGCTTGCCTTTTCGAATAAGCAAGGTGGATCCGCAGTGACAGTTGAACCATAAGTGGCCCCTATCACAAACTCTCCAACGAGAGGCTTTTCTTAGAAAGTCTTCTTCTTTGTTGAATTCCTGACCGCAACTGTCACAACGCTTATACGTCATTTAGTCCCCGCTAACTACTCCTAGAACTATATAGTCATAGTATAGCAGGCTTGACTGTATAAGATCAGCCTACCTCAAATTATCGTTAAAAACTGACCATATGAAGTGAGAGTAAAAAAGCAACTTGTAAAAAAAAAACGTTACGGTAATTTCAAATGACAATAAACTCAGGCAATGGCTACGAAACTAAAAACAAAGTGATAACATGAGCGATAATATCAATTTTTCTACAACTAAAGACCCAAAAATCTCTCCTATTCTGATTAGCATGCCTCACTTAGGGACAATAATTCCCGAACAGATTAAGCACACAATGAATCCATCGGTCATTGACGGCCTTGATGATACTGACTGGCATGTCGATCACTTGTACGATTTTGCTGATTCCCAAAAAATCACAGTGATTAAGCCAGAATTTTCAAGATACGTGATCGACCTGAATCGATCGATAAATTCTGAGGAAAGCTTGTACTCAGATGGACGCCTTCTAACACAGCTTGTACCGACGCATGATTTTACTGGGAGACCTATTTACAAGGACAAACTCGAACCAAATCAGACAGAAATCAATAAGCGGGTAGCCGAATTCTACCAACCCTACCACGATAAATTAAAATCTGAGATCAAGAGGCTGAAAAGTACCTCTAACCATGTTTTGCTGTTTGAAGCCCACTCAATTCGTCGTTATGTGCCAAAAATAAGCCCTGACCCCTTTCCCGATTTGATTGTAGGCACAAACAATGGCACCTCTTGTCACCGAGACCTCGAAGAGGCTGCACTATCCTTACTCAGGAGAACGCCCTATTCCGTCGAGCTAAATGACCCTTTCCAAGGTGGTTACATCACAAGAAGTTTCGCTAACCCCGAGGAAGGAATACACTGTATACAGTTGGAGGTCTCTCAGGACGTCTATCTTGACGAAAATCGCGAACCTGACTCTGCAAAATCTCACTTACTCAGGGAAGCTTTGAACGAAAGTTTCCAGAAATTTCAAAGTATTTTGGAAAGACTATGACACATCAACAGTTTTTATGCCGGAAAATATACAGCAATCAACAGTGGAAAGAAGATCAATTAATCTCTGTCGACACTGATGGCATGATCGTAGACATTAGCCCAGCGAATCATAATGATTCTGTCACATTACTTGATGGAATCCTAATTCCAGGCTTTCAAAACTGTCATTCCCATAGTTTTCAATATCTCATCGCAGGACTTACCGAGACGGCTAGCAACGCGCCGGAAGATTTCTGGACTTGGCGCCAACTGATGTATAAAATTACGAAAATAATCAGTCCGGAAGATCTCTATACCATCACCTGTACGGCCTACTTGGATATGCTTCGGGCAGGATATGTATCGGTCACCGAATTTCACTACCTTCACCATCCTTCAGATGCAGATAGATACAGTGACCAAGCGATCATGGCAAAGGCAATCATGGAGGCTGCCAATACTGTTGGTATTAATCTATGCCTCGTACCGGTATATTACAATCGGTCTGGCTTTGGTAAAAATATTCTTGAGGAGCAAAAACCTTTCTACTCCAAAAACCTGGAGTCTTATCTCTCGCTCTTGAGTGATATCGAAGAAGCGGGTTTTTCTGCCAATACAGTGATTGGTACTGGTGTCCACTCACTACGTGCAGCGTCATTAGAAGACACGAAGGAAATACTTAATCATCCAAGCTCAGTAGCGGCTAGGCATATCCATATCGCCGAACAGGTAAAAGAAGTTTCTGAATTCGAAAACATCTATAGACAGCGTCCTGTCGCGTGGCTATTGGATAATGTAGATGCTCCGACATCTTTAGTCCATGCAACTCATTTGACTCAAAAAGAAATGGAAAATCTGGCGAAAAGTCATCATACTGCGGTTATCTGTCCAACTACTGAAGCGAATCTAGGCGATGGGATTTTTCCATTTGTTGATTACGTGAAGCAAGGTGGATTTTGGTCAGTAGGTTCAGATTCTCAGGTTTGTATTGATCCACTAATTGAGTTGCAAAGCATGGACTATATACAACGCCTTATCACAAAAAGGCGCAACCCCATCAAAGCTTCCGACGCGTTGCCCTATTCGTCAGGCAACCACTTATTTAATCAAGCTCTCGCCAATAGTGCTAGATCTTCAAGTTTCAAATTAGATCTTTCAGTGGGATCTCAATTCACTGGCCTGTTGCTCGATCCTGATTCGACGGATATCTATGCAGTTCCAAACGAAAAGATTTTCGATTGCCTTATCTACAAAGCTTCCCAAAGATCTATTAAAATGATTATGAACAGGGGGCAAGTAGTACTAGACAAAAATACCCTCATAAATGAGGGTGTAATTCATAGCAACTATAGGACTCTGAAGAAAAGATTCTCTAAGTCACTTCACTAGCGCACGAACGGCATCTTTTGAGTTACGCAACTGATCCCGGAAATTTGATCTCAGTTGCACCATCGACTGCAGGCTTTGTTTGTTCCTTCCCTGGAGGAAAAAACCTGCTGGCGCTTTCATTTTACCGTCAACCATAGTCGAATCAAAATCCATAGATGTCATTAGCTTTTCGGGCTTCACTTTATCACGTTTCGGTGTTTCTTCCCCCAACGATGGTTGGCTGAATCCTAAAGCCAATACTAGCGGAATAAAATTTAAGGTTTTCATTTTAATAACTCCTCTTCCAAGGACTCTATTGAGTCTTGTGATGGCTTTTTTCTCGTTCTTTTCGGTTTAACAGGTTCTGGTCTGTTGACTTTACTCGGTTGAGACACAGCACGTTTGGGTTTATTGCTATTGACAATTCTCTCCTCGGAGTCTCCATCACCCAAACCTGGATTTTCAATTGTATTACGATTGGCACTAGTTTTTATTGGATTAGATTCCATGTCATTGATTTTTCCGGCTAACTCTTGAATCTCAGAATCAGACACACGATCCCCACGCATATCTTTTTTCACCTTTAGCCTTTCTATCATGGCGAATACTTCTTTGTTACTCTTTGACTTCGCGTAATTCGAGTTTAGGTACTTTTTAACATATTCTAATGAGTCATCGAACTCATCACGTTTCTCTGCCAGCACTGCTAGATTGTAGGTCGCAATTGCATTTTTTGAATCCGCATCGAGAACATCTCGATATAAATTTTCAGCTTGCTCTAGCTGACCTTTGCTTGTCTTGACCACCGCAAGGTGAAGCTTTGCATCGATATGATCAGGCATCACTTTTAGGACTCGTTCAAACTGGACTGCGGCTTTATCGATCTGACGGTAATAGACAAACAATACTCCTAGATTCATTCGCGTCGCAACGTCTCCCAGACTGTATCGCAAAGCTGTCTTGAATAAGTTCATCGCCAAAGAAGGGTTGTCTTTGTTAAGCTCTATTAAGGCTTTTAAGTTAAGCGCCTTAGGATCTTTATCCGCAGCTTTACCCAAGCTATTGAGTAGAATATCTGCCATGTCCGTGTATCCGCGTCGGAAATACACTTGAGCCAGAATCAGACGAGCATCCTTGTTATCGAGATCGTACTTAAGGGCCTTGCGACAGTATTTGTTGGCATCCTCTAAGTTACCTTCTGCCAATGAAATTTGAGACAAATTCAACAAGCTTTTAATATTTTTCGGGTTTTTTTCAACATCTTTTAGCAAAGATTCTTTCATCTTCTTGAGCGCACCGGCATTATTTAAAGCGAAGATAGCACTTCCAGAATCTGCTTGAGATTGGACCTCTATGTTTTTGCGTTGTTTGTCAACTTTAGTCACGTAAGAGGTGGTTTGACACCCCACACTCCAAAACAGAGCTAAAAAGATTAAGAGATGTAATTTCATTGGTTCCTCCTATTGCGCATACTCTGCGACGGATTCTTGCCACAACAGCCTATGGGATAAATATGCGGGATCAACATTCTTTTCAGTTATCGCCGGGTATTTCGTGCTGCTAATGACTGTCATTTTATTCCTTGCAAGACGCGTCCAATTCGTAAAAGTCTGAACCTCTTTGGATCTTGTATGCGCTAAGGTAAAGTACTTTTCAGATTCATCTCTCAAGGGAAAGGCTACTTTTTCGATTGCAGACCGATACTGGTTGATCTCTAGTTGGGAAGCACCTTTTGGTGCCGGGGCTTTGAAGAGCTCCTCGGCAAAGTTCTCATGCAACTCACCCACTCGGTAGAGCGATGCAACGGTGTATTCGCCACTACCCAAATCAATAATATTCTGGTATTTCTGTACGAGATTTTTGAGCTTTTCTTGTTTGGTCTTTACCTCTCGCTCTATACGTTTTGCATTCTTTATTTTGACATTCTTGAACGCAACATAGTACTTGTCTAATTCCTGAAACATAGCTCTAGCAACTATCCGTCTAGCATCAAATGCAGGAGTGGAATCTTTTTTGACAAGCTGTTTGTAAAGACTAGCAAACATTCGTGCAGATTTTTTCTTACTACCATAAAGTCCCTCAATTTCGGCCGCTTTCGCTTTTGCTAAATAGAATTCTGCACTTTTCGGATTCTGTTTCGACGCATAGTCCTCGTAGGCTTTTACCGCCTTTCTATAGTTTTTATTTTGCTTATAGACTTCGGCACGCATCTTAATGGCATCTTTAGCCAAGGAATTCTTAGGGTATTTCCTAATAAACGTCGAAAGGGCCGCTATAGATTGATCGTACTTTTTAAGGCCTCGATAAAGGGTGGCAGCATTTATCAAGGCTAAACGAGATTTTTTATCTTTACTAAATCGTTTATGAAACATCTCATAGTAGGTAGCCGCTTCATAAAACTCAGCTAGAGCCTCATTAGTTTGAGCGATATCGAGAATCGTTTTACTGGCATGAGACGATTTAGGGTATTTTTTAAGGAGTATCTTACCTTTGCTAATAGCCGCCTCCACGGCACCGTCTTTGTAGTAATTGAAGGTTGCGTTGTATAGTGCATCATCAGCATTCTTAGCTTTTGGAAATTCTTCTTGATAAGCTACAAAAGCCTTAGCGGACTTCATGTATTTCTTATTCTTGCTTAATCGAACAGCCTGACCGAATAGAGATTCGCGGAGGGTAGATAGTAGTTTATTCTTAAGCTTTGATTTACCGATATTTTCATTGCCTAGGAATTTCCGGCATACTGCAATCAACTCGTCCCATTTCCGTCGTTCAGAGTAGTATCCTATGATCATCTCGACAGAGGCTTTACCCTGTTTAGATTTAGGAATTATATTGACAATATCTCCAAACCTTTCCAAAGCTTTTGGATAGTGTCCATACTCAAAAAGAGTATAGGCAGCTGTATATCGCATGGCATGACCATCTTTGTGCTTTGGCAATAGTTCAACGAAGTTATCTATGATTTTAATAAATTTTTTCTTCACTTTTGGCAGAGGAATCTTTTTATTGACCTGCCCTAGGGGAGGCAGCTTTTTATATTTTTGTTTTTCATCGATCTTCTTCATCGCAACAACAGCTCTACGAGCTGAAGGTTCGAGATACTTACCTTCCATCCTAGAAACACGAACATACTCGTCAGCAGCACGATCGAAATTCTTAAAATGAAAATGAATCTCTGCAAAATAGTATCTTAACTCGTATGCGTCTTTTTCTTTTGGAAAAGACTTAAGGTAGAGCCCATATAAGTCTAATGCTGCATTGAGTAGATTGTCTTTTTTGCCTTTCATACCTTGCTGATGATAGAGGGTTCCGTAGCGATGAATCAGTCGTTTAGTTTTGTCTTTAGCTTTCTCCAAAGTCTCTGTTTCCTTGGAATTTGATTTGGTCCAGACGCTCGATTGGACGAAGAGAGAATCCATTTTCTTCATGGTTTTGACCAAAGAACTTTCCGCCTGACTGTCATGATAGATCGAGGCAAGGGTCACATAAACTTCAAAGTTTCGTAATCTCTTCGGTGCTTCGGTAACCAACCGATTGAATATGGCGACAGCTTTTTTGGTTTCTCCAATCTCTACATATTGATTTCCCATTCTTTCGAGCATATCATAAAAAGCGTCGTTTTCGCCTATGCTTTGGAAATAGGCAAGGGCCTCTTCCGTTCGTCTGTAGTCAGCAAAAACAACTATCAAATCGTTGATGGCTTCTTGCTTTAGATTAAATGACTTACCTTTCATTTGAGGCGACTCTGAGAGCTTCACCACTAATTTGAAAGCAGTAATAGACTTGTTAACGTGGCTTTCTTCCTTCGCAGGTTCTGATGATGCAACATTAAAGTAAGCCCAGCCGAGTTTGTAGACAGCAAAAGTATAAACCTTAGAGTCTTTGAACTGGATAGCCTGCTTGTAATACCTGAGGGCATTCTTCATATCATGCTTGTAAAAGTAATGCTCACCAAGTGCGAGATAAGTCTCTGGCAGCAAAGGTGAGCTTTTGTAGTCTTTGATTACTTTTTCAAAGTAGTAGACCGCGTTTTCATTCTCTAGTTGCAGTAAAGTTTTTGCCAGAGCAAACATAGCTGCGTCTGATCTGGGATGCTTAGGAAAGTCGGTAACTATTTTTCGAAACGCCTGCGCGCTAAGCAGTAGTTGGGCTTTCGATTTTTTGTGAGTTAGTACGGGCTCCTTTTTCCCTTTTTTATTCTTAACGTACTGATCATATTTCTTTTCGAATTCGCGGATTTCAAGCTCTCTAATGTAGTCGTGTCGCTCTGAGTATAATTCACCCAGCCTCAAATACAGTTCAAACTTACGCTCCTCCTTCATTTTGCTATTAAGAAGCGTGTTTATGGATTGAATTGTCTGCAGACGTAAGTCGTCGGCTTTCTCAATCGCTTCCCGAGTGGATTTTTTTGCTTGATTGTCAGTTAAGAAAGACTGCATTTGGTCAGACTTTGGTTGCTCTACTTTTTGTTTACTTTTTTTCTTGGCTATCGCTTGCTGATCGAGCAAGATCAATAGCAAAGACATGAATACACTAAATAGATGTTTTGTCATTTGATTCCCTCTAATTCACAATTAGTTACAGAGTGATTCGATATCGATAATTTGGTAGCCTATTTCGTCCCACCAGTACTCTAGTTTGTTATCTTTCCAACTTTGTGTTTTCTCACTCCACTTTCGAAATTTTTTAATATTATCGTTGCCTCTAACCTTATTGTCGGCATGCAATTCTCTTCCTAACAGATGTTCTTTTTGCCCCATAAGTAGTTCTAGATACAAAAACTGCGCCTGAGTATAAAGATCGGTAAAATGCTCACTTAAGTAGTTTAACTCGCCCAGAAAGAGTTCGCCAATCTGTCTCCTAATGTTGACAGATAATTCCTCTAGCTTAGTTTCTTGCAATTCATCCGACTTTTTGAGACCAAAAACCCCTCTGCGCTTAAGCAAATCGTATTCCTCTAGGACAGCCGCATACTGTGATCGGATAAGTAACATGCCGTCTCTTTCCGCTGCTGTCTTTAGAACCTTTCTGGACACACCCATGGCTGCAGAACTAACACCTGAAATTAAATTTTCGAATAACTGATAGCTTGCTTCGGGGGTGAGTCTTTGGCGATCTAAAAAGCTCGTAAGACCCTCTACAGTGGCTGAGTGCATTTCTGCAAAATCCGCTAGAGAGTTTCTTGCTTCATCATACCGACACATCCAGAAGTAAATCATCGACTCTAAAATTCTGCTTTCGGGATTATAGCGGTCCTTGAAATAGGGGGAGTGGACTCCATAAAGGGAACCTAGAGCGTGCTTTGGTCTACCTCCCATAAAAAGTGCCCATGATTGCTCAAATAAGGCATCGTAATAGAGGAAACTATCTTTTTCTATTTTTCGATAATGAATAGCCGCTGGTAGAAATTTGCCTTGTTCGTAGTAAAGTCTGGCAAGGGCTAGATGAGCATAGTTCACCATCAGGTCTTTTTCCTCACGCTCTAATCGAGAAAGCGATTGGGGCACTTTATTTAGCACCGACTTAAACAGAACTTCAGCCTCGTCATACTTTCCTGCCTCAACTTTAGCAACCGCAAGATGATATTGGGCGGGGATAAAGTATTTATCTTTCATAGTAAGTTTTGACAAATAAGCTTCCGCGTTTTTCTTTTTCCCAGAGCTCGATAAAGCAAGTGCAGTATGGTAGTTCCAGTCATTACCGAATGGCTTCGGCATGCTTTCAGAGTCGATGATTCTCAATGCTAATTTATTCACTAAAAAATCGATGGGTTGCTTATCGCTGGTTTCTTTAAGAATCTGCCAAGCCACAGTTGACTCTCGATCGAACGGTGTTTTACTCAGCATGATACTTTCTGTTGAGTAAATCGAAGAGAGGATCGGATAGCCCGCATTATCAAGCAATTGAGCTTTAAACGCTAACAACCTAACTTTGCCCGTGTTTGATAGATATTTCCTATACTTTTTTTCGACCTGACGTAAAGTAAGCCAAGTTCTTTTTCCACTTGATCTTTTAGTCCTGTAGTTTTTAATGAGAGATTCGAGCCTTTCTTTAGCAACTCGACGATCATTTGCGTATAATCCTTGATCCCAACATAAAAACAAGCTTAGGATAAAAATATATTTTTTTATCAAATCCTATTCCTTTTCTCTAAAACAGAAAATAGCTCATACCCAAGTCAACACTATAGGCGTGACGAGTGTAGCTCTCACCAACTCTATCTTCCTGGTAAATGCGGTCCTTAACCTCAAAACGGAATGAAATGTTTTTCTCGTAATAAAAACGTTGACCAACAGCCCACGAAAATGAATTTAGTTCTCCTTGGTCGGTATCAACCTTAGAGAATCCCGAAGCGACATATAGATCGGAGTAGATAATTAACGAATCGATAAAGTTGATTTTCCCGTAGAAGGGAGCGAGGATTACGGTTAAGTCGCGAGAACCGTGTATGCGATTAACCTCAGGATCGGGACTGACAACTTCGCTCGAATCAATTCTTCTGTACTTCAATTGATTAAGCGCTTTTCGATCATCCGAATCGGATACATTTGTTGCAATGTTTTGAAATTCAAATCCGAGCCACTCATTGATAAACAACGAGGCATGAACTCCCCACATATAGGTGTCAGTGTAGGCCTCGTTAACAAAAGAGCCAGCAGTTACTCCAATTTCTGGGCGGAAGGCTTTGGTAAAATATCGATTTTGAAGGATCGTAACTGGACTCGTTTTCTTTTCACCACGGATGTCGGAGGGTTTCAGCTCTAGACCATACCCTTTTCCGCTGAACACGGAACCTGCTACCATTACAGCCAGTAAGGAGATTCCACTAAGTTTACCTATCGTATGTTTGAACATCGGACCTACCTCTAAACTTTTTGTTCATGCAAACACTAGTTACAAGCTCGTCGCAAAAAACGAATAATCTTAGTAAAAATAACCATTGTGAATAATTCACTAATATTATTCTGATAAACAGGAGCACGGGCCCATTAATTGGCAATAAATTAGATACTGATATTGGTAAAATGGTACACTGTGCTGCATTGTAGAGTTTAGCAACGGTAGGAAAAGGCAATAAGGGAAAATAATACCTAGCCTTCAGCCATTTGTTCGGCGCCTTAGTTCTTCTTGGATAAGCTTCAACTCGCGGCTTGACTGCCCTTGGATTGAGCTATTTTCCTGAGCCCTTCTTGATAAGTAAGGCAATAGTTCTTCTAATTTCCCATAGGGAAGGTATTTGCAAACTTGATAGTCGGCTCTGGCAAGATTAAAACTGAGATTGTCACTCATTCCGTATAGCTGAGCAAAATGAATCCTCGAATCACTGGAGGATATTCCAAGCTGAGACATCGTCTGACAGATTTTTTTCACAGATTCTTCATTATGAGTTCCATAGCAAACAGCAATACCTTCTAAGTGATGAAGACAGTAAAGAGAAGCATCATCATAATCCTTGTCAACGGAAGGCTTGTCAGAATGTAGGGGAGATACAGTCCCATGATCATGGGCATATTCGGTTTCCTTCTCGATATAAGCTCCACGAACCAGCTTCAAGCCTAATTGATAACCCCCATCCTGAGCTCTCTTATGAGACTCTTTCAGAAATTCAACTTTATCTCTCCGATAGAGTTGGATAGTGTTGTAGACAATAGCCTGAGACTGATTATACTTACGCATCATCCTAGTGGTGACATCATCGACTGTTTTTTGAATCCAGGATTCCTCGGCATCTACCAAAACCCTTACCTTAAGTTTGAAAGCTAGTCGGCAAATGCTCGCCACCCGATTTTCAAATCGCTTATACTCAGAGGATTCTTCTGACGTTAATTCCAACCCTCTGTCACATTTTTCTAATAGCGCTGCCCGGCCGATACCAGTTGGTTTAAATACGGCGAAGGGCACAGCTTTGTTTTTGGCTGCTAAATGAATCGTCGACTTTACTTCTGCAGCCACTTTATCGAATCCGGCTTCAGATCCCACTGCTTCGGTAGCATAATCTAGGATTGTGCCGACCCCTGCTTCGGATAACTTCGCGATCTTTTGTAGGCATTCCTCGATAGACTCTCCGCCACAGAACTGACCAAAGATACTCTCCTTTAGTAAGCCCCTGATGGGAAGGCCTAGTTTTAACGATGCACTAGCCAAACCAGGTCCATATTTAGCTAATTGAGGTACGCCAATAACTTTGAATAGAAGGAGAGAGCGCCGTAGCTCACTATCAGAATACCGCTCGAATGCGACAGCGGTATCCTTAAAGTCTAAATTGGCATGGGATCGCTTACTTACATCTTGATAAGTCAATTAATCACTCCTCAATAGCTTTCC
Organism: Pseudobacteriovorax sp.; assembly: GCA_013215145.1. GTDB lineage: Bacteria > Bdellovibrionota_B > Oligoflexia > Oligoflexales > Oligoflexaceae > DT-89. Next base: position 27,696 of record JABSRP010000020.1, on the reverse strand, counting down.
TACATTCAGGAATTGATAGCAGAAATCCAATCACCCCGCAGCTAGAATTTCCTAGTAAGAGATCCTGGGAGGAGCCTGAAAATTAGTCCTCGTCGCCCAACTTTTCCAAAAATTCCATCATTTTTAGAGGCACGGGGAAAATAATTGTTTTTGCATTGCTGCCAGATAACTCAGCAACCGTCTGAAGGTAACGCAACTGCAAGGCTGATGGACTCTCAGCCAGCTTATCAGCTGCTTCTTTAATTTTTTGTGCAGCCTGTAATTCACCTTCTGCAGCAATGACTTTGGCTCGCCTTTCCCTCTCAGCTTCTGCTTGTTTTGCCATGGCTCTTTGCTGATCTGGCGGAAGATCGACATGCTTAATCTCGACACTGACTACCTTGATTCCCCAGGTATCTGTGTTCTGATCCAAAATCTCTTGGAGTTTCAAATTTATTTTTTCCCGATGCATTAAGATGTCGTCGAGGGGGTGTTCACCTAAGGCCGAACGCAAATGGGTCTGAGCTAACTGGGTCGTAGCGTAGAGATAGTTTTCTACGTTGATAACCGCTTTCATAGTATCAACAACTTTAAAGTAAAGAACCGCATTCACCTTAAGAGATATGTTGTCTTGAGTGATAATATCTTGCGGCTCAATATCCATGGTAACCGTTCTCATTGAGACTCTGGCCTCAATTTTGTCGACCCCTGGAATTAAAAAAATGATTCCAGGTCCTTTGGGAGCTCCAACTGATCTGCCAAACCGAAACACTATAGCTCGCTCATATTCTGGTATCACCCTTACTGCTGAGAACAGTATGGAAAACGCAATCAAAAGTACTACAATCATTCCAATCGTCATTATATAACCCTCTCACTTAGCGTGTACGAACAGATAATATTAAACCTTCGACAGCAATAATCTCCACTTTGTCATCGGTAGACAAGTCCCCTGATTCGGATACGGCATCCCAAATTTCACCATTGACCCGAATCTTCCCTTTTCCTTCAACAAAGTCTTTGATGACTTCAGCCTCCTCACCAATCATGGCACCGACACCACTGTCAGAAGGTCGTCGTTCACTCTTAAGAACAAGGTACCCAACAAACCCACCAAAGCCACCGACAGCGATGGCCCCGGGAATGATACTCAGAGGCGAAATACTAAGCCCCAGTTCGTTAGATCCATCGATAAGAAACAATGAACCGACAACAAAAGCGATGAAGCCACCTATTCCTAAAATCCCAAACGAAGGGATAAATATCTCTGCCACCATAAATGCGATACTGACTCCGATAAGAAGCATAGACCCGAAATTTACGGGTAGAGTTGAGGACGCAATTAACGCGAGGATAATACAGATGGCCCCAATCACACCGGGCACGAACACACCCGGATTTGTCATTTCAAATCCTATCCCAATAATTCCAGCGACAAAAAGTAGGTAAAAAATATTTGGATTAGATACGATTTCGAGTATTTGCTCGCGAAAGCCCTTTTCATAATTCACGATAACGAAGGACTGAGTATCTAAGATAGTAGTCTCTCCCATATCCTCCGACAGCGCTATCTCTTTGCCGTCCATTTGCTTCAATAGCTCAGCCACACTTGGGACGATAAGATCGATAACTTTATTTTCTAGAGCTTCTTCGGCCGTAATGGAAATCGAATTTTCCACAAAGGACAAGGCCATATCTTTGTTGCGATTACGGGCATCGGCGATAGACTCCATAAATGCAAGTGTGTCATTTTCAATCTTCTCTTTAGCGTCAGATTGCTCAATATTTTGACCACTCGACTGGATTGGTTTTGCAGCACCTATGTTGGTTCCTGGGGCCATCCCAGCCACATGGCCGCTAAGAGTTATGAACGCACCGGCACTAGCAGCCCGAGCACCATCTGGCCCCACCCAAACAGCCACTGGAAATGGTGCCGACAGAATTTTTTTAACCATGGCACGCGTTGCGACTAGAGTTCCTCCTGGAGTGTCTAACTGAATCACCATACCGGTCATTGACTCACGCTCGACCTTCTTCATCGCTGACGACAAAATATCCTCTGATCCGGCTCCTATAAGTCCAATATCGACAACAAGCCAGCGATTAGCGGCTTGACCTTGGGATCGTTGCCAATGCAGGCCAAATGTTGTTAGCAAAACTACTAGGATAATCTTCCAATTTGTCATGAATCTCTCTCAATTACATTGGAGTGTTAGAAGCGACCCACCATACTGTAAAGAATCTTCGACTCAAATGCGAGTCTCTAAAATATGGCATAATCAAGTCACTATTACGCACAAAAGACCAATTCTTCACGACGAAGGATGAATTCCCACATTAGTGATTGACGAGACGGATATGATTTGCGATAAGCATTGCCTCGGACAATTGCAAGGTCCAGTAGACTTTGTTAATTATAGTCGTCAGTTAATGGGGATTTAGCTCAGTTGGTTAGAGCACCTGCCTTACAAGCAGGGGGTCACAAGTTCGAATCTTGTAATCCCCACCATGACTCCGAACAAATACAATATTAGTTAAGCTGAACTTTGGTTCAGCTTTTTTGTTTTCGATCCAAAGTTTTCGCCCGCCTTGCTCTCTTAATCATCAACAGAAACGACAAAATACTCTAGGGAATAGGATTTCCTTTTGAATGAAGAATTCCGTTAAATCGAGTCGGTAGTCCGAGACCACAGCCGGGATATTCAAAAAAATTGACTCCAGGAATAGTAAACCCATTGATGAACACGCGCCTCGCGGTTTTGCTCCGATTCTCCTGACTGCCATGAACGGTAAAGGGACCAAACAGCAAAACAGAACCTGGAGAAAGCTCCGGGGTTAAAATTTTTCTTTGATCAAATGAAGACCGATGAAGAGTACCTCTTTCTAAATAAAGATGGCCATCGTTTGCACTGTTGGGAATAATCCGGATGGGTCCGTTATCCCTAGTCATGGGGTCAAGAGCCATGATGGATTGAACAAAACTACCGTTTCCGTTGATATCGTTCCAAGATGAGGTTCCGTACTTTCGATGCTCACTATCTTGGTGCCAAGGAAAACTTACCCCGTCACCTGGAAGCTTAAAATGGGCCTGGGAAATCAGTTGAACTAGATCCCGTGACCCAAGTATCTGTGAAATAGGACCAAGCAGTTTTGGGTCCTGACAGAACCTGAGCAACCTTGGACTAACACCAGGACACCAGACAATTCTCTGAATTTGTTTGCCATTTTTTACAAATCGGGTCCCTTCAGAATCGAAGGTCTCAAACCGAGAATCGGCAATCTTTTGCAGTTTTTCTATTTCCATCATAATTTCAGATACTTCTTGCGGCGTAAACAAGGACGGTAAAATTAAATAACCGTCTTTATCAAAGGACTCCAGCTGATCGGCAGAAAGCATACACCCCCCATTTTCCGTGCATACAAGCCTTATCGCTCAAAAAGTCTTTCCCAGATGTAAAACTTTTTCCCAGATCCGGTGCATTCTGGGGAAATGAACCATAGTCCAGATGGGTAGGTAAACAAATTGGTCATTAAAAGGCTTCAACCACTTAATTTTTACTAATAATGTCAGGCGCTAATATAGCAATAGGACGGGACAAGGCTTTTTCATTTAAGAATAGATAGGATTGTACGAAACTAAACATGATAGCTAATAATTTGCTTCGGAGTCGAGTCTATGGGACTGAAACCCACAATCTGCCAATGCTGTGAAAGAAAATTCGAAACTCCTGGGGATTATCTTCGGGGTACGTCTCGCTTTCGAGTCTGCACCAAGGGAAATCTTTGGTTTGAATGTTCTTGCGGTAGCGGTTTGATTTTGAAAAAAGGTGAGTTCGAGTGGTATTCACCTAATTTAAAGATGTCTGAAGCAGCTGGAACGATCTTCAAAAAAGTCCAAGAGATTAAAAATATTCCACTTATTCCAACCGCGGTTTTGCAACTCCAGACTCTAATTTCCGATGACAATGCATCATCTAAAAAAATTGGAGAAACTCTAAGACATGCTCCCAACATAGCTCTCGGTGTCCTCAGAACTGCAAACAACCTTCGATCGGCCTCATCGCCAGAGCTAACAAGCCTCGAGCACGCTATTTCATTCATCGGAAGAAAAACCTTGAATGATCTCATATTAGCGGAGACTCTGCAGGAGTTTGATTTTAAATCCCATCATTTCAGCAAAGACGAATACTGGGCGGAGTCTATTCTCACCGGAAAAATTGCAGAGTATATCGCTGCAACATATGCTCCCAACATCTCGAAAGACGAGGCTTATATTGCAGGAAGCTTATGTAATATAGGAAAGGTCGTATCTGCAATTTGTTTTCCTGAAGTCACCGATGATGTCGCTAAAACCGTAACAAACCCTCGGCGCCCTCGAACATGGTCAGAAGGTGAAGATCAATTGAGAGCGTACTCTCATGTAGTACTGGGAGAAGTAGCTGCTGCTCTTTGGGGATTTCCTGAATATGTTGTTCACGCACTTTCATACCATCATACGCACCCCAAGGATGTTCCCGATCTTGTCACTGACGACTGCGATTTTCTCGATGATGATGATGAAGCGACACAAGAAGGTCCTTCACTTCAGCAATGTGTTGCACTCGCCAATCAATACGCCCATTGGATTCTATTGCAGCCTTCAAGAATGGATGAATCACTTTTTGAAAAATATGCAAAGATTATCGGCCTGAATGAAGAAACAAGGGATCAACTCGGCGAAAAATTGATGGAACTAAAAAATTCCGATGCGGCATAGTCGCGAAAGGAAACTTGGATGGGTAAGGTACTACTTGTAGACGACGAAGAAGACTTTCTTGAGGTCCTTGGAGCCTCATTGACCGAAAATGGTTTCAACATCATTTCCGCAACTAGTGGATTCGATGCTCTGACGCTACTTAAAGAAGATAGCGACATATCATGCATCCTTGCGGATTATTATATGCCCAAAATGAGGGGCGATGAACTTGCCATGATGATTCGCCATGAGCTCGAAATTCCTGTGATAATCATGACATCCGACCCTAGTATTCAGTTCGACAGAATTTATCGATCGGGAATCTCTGGAGTCTTGTCAAAGCCTATAGACGCAGAAAGCTTTACGGAGTTTTTAAAGCAGAATGATCTTCATCTTGATGACACCATAAAGCACAGAAAATTCCTTAGAAATATGTCACATTCTCAGGATCTCAGCCTAAAAATAACAAACGGCAGAGAAACTAAGGACGCCGTGCTCGATAATCTGAGTACACAGGGAATGGGTATTATAGTTGATGATGATTTAATGGCTTTATCCACCATTCAATTTATCCTTAGTCACAATGATCAGGAAGTTAAAGGATTTATGCATTGTCGCTGGAAAGCGATGCACGAAGAAAAAGTGAAAGCGGGGTTCGAATTCGATTCGATCACTAAGAAAAATCTGAGTAAAAATGAAACCTTCTATAGCTGGATCAAAAAGAGCACAGGGTTGAGATAAGCATTTTCTCACCCGTTCAATTTCCAATCGTCATCGTCATCGTCAAATTCATGATCAGAAATCTCGTCGTTAGCACTTCTAGGAGTCTTCTTTTTCTTCTTCGATAAGCGTAGGGATTGCTTTGAAGAAAACACATCGCTATCGCTGAAAGACAAATCATCAATACGATCTTCTTCTGTGGGAGTAGGGTCACCCACATAATCGTCTTCGTACTCTTTAATTCCACGACCCAAACGATTTATTTGGAACCTTCTGTAAATCGAAAAAAGTAGGCAGATTCCAAGTAAACCACATACTATAGGAATCACTGACTTAAATAAATCACTCCTACCGGGAGCTCTCGAAGGCAATTTAGCAGTTAAGAACGCCTGATAGGCTTCGTCCAGGTATCCGTTTCCAGAGTTTTCAAAATTTTCCTGAATATCAGTATAGGTTAGTAGGTAATGATTGGTCTGTGATGATATAAGAATTCTCATTTGCATCATGGCAATTTGATCGAGATAAAAATCAGCGTAGAAAAGTCCGGCAGGGCTTTGATCGGCCAATTCAATTAGTGTCAAATCTCTGACTCTGTAGTTAGACACCAGATTAGACATCTTCGTGGATTTTTCTTCAATTTCTTTGACGAATTCATTAAGAGATACATCGTCAATGTACCTCGAACCTGAAAAACTCATAATTCTAATGTTTCGTCTGTAAGCGGCAGACTCATCAAAGGGCGCTTGAAAAAGGAAAGTAGCGCCGTCAGTATTGGCAGAAACCTCCCAGCCTGCCGGAGCGTCAATGGAAAAACCCGTTCTCTCGTCTTGAACGGTTTCTCCTAGAGCAAAGGCGTCAAGCAATCCGAAGATTGAAAAGAATAAAGTTTTTTTAAGCTTCCGAATAAAATTCAAAAAATCATCCTTTTTATGCACTTCTTAGACTGAGAATAGCTTGTGCAAATTCGTCCTCGTCTCCCAAAGATTCACGGATACTCTCCACAATTATATCAAATGCTGAGTCATCCATCGAAAATACGGAGTACTTTCGCGGATCTTCTGCTGAATATTTACGATCACTTCCCTCATCGATAAGATTCATATCGAGCGGCAGAGCGATTTCATGACGAAATTGAAGGGACATTAGGGAATGATATCGATGAATGGGGTCCCACTCTGGTTTTTCAACAACCTTATAAAGAGCAGCCAACCTCCAGTCTTGATCTGACTTTGAAGATTTTTTGTCTAAATAAACAAAAAAGCATAAATCTCCTGGCTGAGGTTTATTACCCAATGGTCTTCTAATATATTGAATATCATCTAAATCGTTAGTACGTAAACTAGCAAAACTCTGCGGCAACATCATTGCCAGCCAGAATCGTTCCGAAAGCTCAACATCTACATCTTCTCTCATTTTTTCCAGCCTCTTTTTTTGATTTGACGCCTCATGAATCGAAACTCCTTGCTCGATTGCTGTTTCAACTGCTTTTTCCAAAGTAGACAAGGCACCGGAGTATAACTGTTCGGTTCGGCCGATGCGATAGAGCTCAGACTGACAGTGACCTAACCGAGTCAGGTATTCAGGATGGGGTTCGTGAGCCGTCTCGATAGCACTCTCAAAGCAATTTGCAGCCTCTTCATATCGTTTCGTTCGAAACAATGAGAGGCCTTTCAGGTACTGATACTGATGACGCATGGGGAATTTTTCCGCAAGACTGCTCACAATCTCAATGACATCGGAAAATGGTCCTACTGCCCTTACTACCTCAAGTTTAACCTTTTCGTAGATATAAGACTGAGGATAGTATTTAGCAGCATACTGCGAGAGCTCGCAGGCTTCCGCAAATCGCCCTCGGACTACTAACGAGTCTACAAGTTTTTCAACAACGATATAGTCGCAGGAGGCAAAGTCGTAAATCCAGTCCCATTCTGGTGAGTCTTCTTCGTGCAGCCTAAGGTAGTAACGCAACTCCTCGGAGTAAAGATCTCTTTGAGAGCGAGAGATACTAGAAAGCATGAGTTCAGCGGCTTCAACTTCTCCCAACTCGTAGTGGATCATTGCAATGAGCGAGTAGTATAAAGATGCATCTCCTCCAGAGTCAGAGGCTAAGGTGTTCAAATGATCTTTCAAAGCCCTCAAGTCCGTGAAAGTATCATCATGCGAGGCTATATCGATCCACAATCGATACAAATAGATATCTGTGCTGGCCTGTTCTCCTGTGCGCAATGCCGAGTACAGTTGCCGCTTCAGTTTGGGAAGATCTTCATTCCAATGATGCGTTAGGCACGTTAGATATAATGGATCTACGATATTTAGGGAACTTTGTTGGGAAGCCATATTTGTCTCCGTTAAAACGTCATGCGTTTACATCGACAAATATGGCCAAAGGTTTAATTCAACCCGTGAATATTTAAAGGTAAATTTTACCTAGCTAGCGATTGGGTCCTGCGGCAACCCATTGTGAAGCATTTCTGCTGCAATAGCCTGCTGACTCGCAATGGAAGGCTCCGGACCTTGTTCCATCTCACTCGAACGATCGATCAGTAGCTCCCTCAAATCGCTATAGCACGAAGAACAGATAGGTTGACCCACCACCGAACTATCAATCTCTTCCCAATGCAATAGATAAGCCCATGCTTGAGGACTAAAGTCCCTGACACGTACACGTTTCATCTCACCGCAACACTTGCACCTCTGTAATGCTTTCATATCAATTCCCCTTGACAAGAAAATAGATTGCCATGCTCTGAAGATCAGAGGTTTGATAGACGTCGCATCTTCATAAGTAAGCGCCAAAGAATACACAAAGGCCCATTCACGCAGTTGCCAGCAACATCTATCTAAAACCAAATTTTTTTTAATGCTCGAGCTACATTGTCCACATTAGAGGAATGATGTCAACTGTAAAACGACGAGAAAACTTATATTGTTGCGGACGCCTTGATGGGCTTAGTTAATCCCTTTATAGGGAACTTTTTCGAAATAGTATTCCATGACCTGTTGCTTAATCGTATGCATTCTCAGATTTAATGTAGTAATCGTGAGTAGGGGTTTCCAAATTTCATTAGCCTTTTCACTGTTACCATTGCGATAATGCAGCAAACCTCTCAAGTAAACAGCTTCTGTGTCGTCATCCAATTCTTCTAGATAGACCTCAGCCTGTCTAACATCACCACGACGCAATAGCGCATGAGCTAAAATACGAATGCCATCTTTCTGGGTCGAGTGACTCAAATCCAACGCCATCCTCGAATACTCAACTGCCTTATCTAAATGCCGACTTTGCCAAGTATAACAATCGGCTAACTCTAGATAAGCTTTGGCGTGATGAGATTCAACAGAATCGGTGGAAATAAGAATCTGCTCAAACCAAACACAAGCTACTTCGAGCTGCCAAAGATCTTTGTACAAGTACCCCAATGCCCAGTAAATATTTGGACTATCAAAATTCGTATTTAGCAGCTTCAAAAAATCATAGGTACTGCGTCCCGCATCGAGTTTACAAGCAGCCTTTACCAAATCCACCAAATCATTTTCCGCCCCGTCAGCATATAGAAAACTAATTTTAGAACGGCAGTAGTCGAGTTCTAGGAGGTGATTATCGGAGACCTTTTTCGTCAACTCGCGAAACTCATTCCAATCCAAATCCTCTTCACTGTTGACGGAAAGCAGCTTTAGGGTCTTGTCATAAAGATTGAAATCAACTTTTTCTTCAGCCAAGGCTGAAAGAGCCAAAGCCTGTTGAACCAGATAGGTAACATTCCAAGGATCAAACTGAAGCGCCCGCGACAAGAAATTGAGTGAGACTTCAAAATCCTTATCTAGAAAAGCATAGTTTGCCTTTAGCCACTTAATCTCACAAACTTGAGATTGGTTTTGAATTTTGTCTTCATCAATCGAATCGAGAACTCCGCGAGACTGTTTTGGATCACCGTGCTGAATTTCGAAAGTGATATATTTAATTTTTGTCAATAAGCTTTCTGGATCAAGCTCGTACATCGTCAAAAAATGTCGACGAGCTCGATCTACATTACCAAGCTTCAAATAAACATCACCCATATGACTATGAATATCAGGATCTTTGTCGTATTTGGCCACGAGGGAATGAAGAAGAGATAGAAGTTCAACTTTATCGGACTGAGACTCTACAAGGGATTTTAGACGTTCCTTTTGGATAAGGTATTCCTCGACGTTGATCCCCGCATTTCGGAGTTTAGACACACGCCAGCAAAAGCGTATTTCTGGATTGTCGGGATGGTGTTTGTAGGCTTCTTCGAATAGATCTTCCGCCAAATGATGCTCGCCCAAGGATAAAAAATGACTTCCGATCTTTTGAACGATCTCTGGGCTACTGATCTCGTTACTTAAGATCTTCTTGTAAACTTTCAAAGCCAATTCATGTTGTGAGTATTCCTCTAGTACCTTAGCGATGAAATAAAGAACGCCTTCGTTTTCATCATCGTCGGTTATGGCTCTACCAACCAGAATTTCACCTTGTTTACGCCTTTCAGTACCCTTGCTTGGATCTTGCTGTAGATCCGCTATTTTTGCGCTTGCAAATCGTTCGTAAATTTGTATTTCAATTGGGCAATACCCTTTATTATCCATCCACCATTCAGATAAAGTAGAAATACTTTTTTCCGCTCTTTCGTACTCTTCTCTTTGAAGATATTCAGCCGCAAGTCTTTGATGTGTTTCGAAGTTTCCGTAGACGTTATAAGGCGCTAACTCCTCAAAAAGGTAGAAAAAGTGATCACCTTTTTCCTCATCACCAAGATGGTAATAAATCTGACTCAACCCAAAGTATCCTGGATACCAATCATGGTCTGTATTAATACACTGCCGATAGTTGTAAAGAGCTCTTTCGAAATTTTCATCCATCTCCATACTAAAGCCAATTCCGTAGTAAATAGCGGCATGTGGTCCAATGGATTTCAGTAACGATTGTAGTCGTGCGAGAGACTCGTCGGGGGATATTAATTCACCGTGTTGCTCGGCCAATACAAGGCAGATTTGGGCCACAGTACTCGATGGATCTTCGACTAGTATTTGTTCGTATTCTTCTTTAACTGATTCTACAGTTCCGAGTTTGACGGAGAGTTCAATGCGTCTCAAATGAATGAGTAGGTTACTCGTCCGCGGCTCTTCGTCAAGAATAGCCTGCACGACTTTTCCTGCTTCCTGGTACTCCTTGACGAATATTAACTTATTGGCCTGCTCGAGCATCTTTTTTGCGCTGCCAGTTTCCAATGAAAACCCCACTTCGGCTATTTGAAGTATCATCGGAACTCATCAGAACAACTGAAACTTTTCTCAGCAGACCAAAGCTATCTAGCTGTAATTATATCTGATTTTTATAGAAAACACGTCTTTCAAAGTCAGTTAGCAAAGGCGTTTTCGCCAGTCATATTCAATCCTACAATAAGCCTATGGATATCGTGGGCTCCTTCGTAGGTAAAGACAGTCTCTAAATTCACCATATGACGCATGCTATGAAAGTCTAGTAAAACACCATTAGCCCCGAGAATATCGCGACAAGTCCGCGCAACCTCTAATGCCATATGTACATTCCCTTGTTTACCGATGGAGACTTCATGGGGAGCTATACCCGCTTTAGAAGACTTTAACCGCCCCAACTGCATCGCCAGTAATTGACCTTGGGTGAGCTTTAGGCAACAATCAGAGAGTTTAGCTTGTACGAGTTGAAAACCGGAGAGCTTTTTCTTAAAAAGTTTTCGTTCATCGCAGTAGTTTAGAGTCTCTACTAGACATGACTCTGCCGCACCAAGAACACCCCAAATAATCCCATAGCGCGCTTGATTAAGGCAATCCAATGCTTTTCCGATACTATTCGCTCCGGGCAAACAATCGACATCTTCAAGCAAGACATCATCAAATTCAATTTCTGAAGATTCAGAAATGCAAAGTGAAAGCTTTCTATCAATCTTTCGTATCTTGATTCCAGGTCGGTCAGTAGGCAGCAAAACACCTTGAATACCATCCTCTCCCCTTGCCCAAACGACTATGACATCCGCTATCGGACCATTGGTAACCCATCGTTTTTTACCTCTCAATCGCAAACCTTCTTCTGATTTAGTTAGCACAGTCTGCATATTGCTAGGATCAGATCCCCCCTGAGGCTCTGTTAACGCAAAGCCACCTATGGACTTTCCAGCCGCTAGATTGGGTAACCATTTTTCTTTTTGGCTATCGCTACCATACTTTTTGATCGGGTACATAACCAAAGAGCCCTGGACCGAAGCAAAACTACGATAAGACGAGTCACAGCGTTCGAGCTCCCTCATAATGAGTCCACTTGCAATCGGATCAGCAAGGTCACCTGAATCGGTCCACACGTGGGGACCAATCAAAGAATGACTGCCAAGAATTTGAGGAATGTCTCGATCGAAGTGATTTTTATCAAAAGCCTCCGAAACTCCAGGCTGTAGGTATTTGCTCACGACGGAATTTGCAACCTGTCGCCAATTCTCTTGTGCCTCGGTCAATTCAGCAAAAACATTTAAATAGTCAAAATCAGATTTTTGTTCTATTTGTCCCATATCGAAAGGTATCCTTTTCAAGCTTGACCCAAAGCCTTTGTAACGAAATCAAAAGAGCGACTAAGGGTAACAACGTAAAAACTAATTGATCTAACTGAAATTGTATGGTCAGCAGTGATATACAAAAAAACAACATGGTGATAGCGAATGTATCAATCTCAGGTTTTAGGCGAGCCGCCCAAATGTGCCTAATACTACTCTTTAGACTAGTATTGGTCGGGTAAGGGAGAAATCCCGGAATCAGTCCCGACACATGATCTCGATAGTTCAGATAGTCTAAACCAAATTCCTTGCAGCGCTTCTTATCAAGTTTTTTCGTCTCAAATAGAAAAACCAAAGCGTAGCAGATGAAAAATATAGGAAGTATATAAAAAGCCCTAGCGCAAATTATAATCGCCATACAAATCAAAAAGCTGCAAAGATAATTTGGAAATCTTAAGAATCTAAAAGGACCGAAAATACTAAACTGACCATCGGGGTCTGCCGCGTAAGAGAAGAGCCAAAGTTTGAGCAGTAAACCGACAAAAAAAACCAATAATCCCGAGATTAGGGAAAGCATATTTGGATTAAAGTCAAAGAGAACTAAGGGAACAATAAATAATTCGATTAGATAGTGGGGCTCGAGCCTCGTTTTGAAGAATGATTGCCAAAGCATAATGGGGCTCCTAAGTGATTTAGCCCTATTGTCTCACCACTTTGAATAGAGATCACGACATTTTTTTCCAACGCTTGTAATTCCAAACCCACTGCTCAGGATACAGCTTAATGAAATGACTCATGGAGTGACTCATTTTTTGCGTCAATTCGTGGCCGGACGATGTTTCATTAACTGAGCTATGCTCGATCTTTTCGTAGACAAGGCGATAATGCCACAAACCCAGACGAAGGCAATAGACGGCGATAATGGGAGAGTTGGTTTTTCCCGAGAGTTTCTCAGGTCCCGTTACAAATTCCGTATCTTGCCCCAAAAACTCAACAATTGGCCCTCGTCGCCCTTCCGGTTTTTGATCCATGACAAAACCAAGAACTTGCCCCGATTTCAAAACTGAAAGCATGTCCTTTAAGATCGATTTTCGATCCGTCCACAAGACTCTGGTGTTCTGCATGGAGCGTGAGCGATCTAAAAATTCGGTTAGCACATCGCTTTTCGAGGGTTTTGCCAGTGCGTGAAAGGTTTGCCCTGTGGCAAGCGCACTATATTTGGCAACGTACTCCCAATTGCCTAGGTGGGCGGTCACAACGATGACACCATCACCTTTGGCTTTTTCGTTGCAGATAAAGTCTTTGAACTCCTCGAATCCCTCACAACGTATCTCGTTATGCTTTTTGGGCAACACAGATAAAGTTAGACACTCAATCAAAATCCAAATTTGGTGGGCGAAAACTTGCTTAGCAAAAGTCCTAGCAAACACACTATGCTTGGGGAGTCCGTATACTAAAGAAATATTATAGAAGAGCTTCTCTTTATCCTTTGTAGCAAACATATAGGCACATTGAGTAAGTACTCTTACAAGGAACTCCAAAATGAAATTAGGAATCCCCGCTAGCACAGCTGAAACAAGCCCAATGGCGAATCGCTGGATTCGTTTAGCCACGTTGAGATCCCGCTGCAAAAATAGCGTCTTCGGACTCCATGGCTTTTTCGTAGAGATCTCCGGCTTTGTAGGAACTTCGCACCAAAGGAGACGATGCTACGGCTGTGAAGCCAAGTTCTTTAGCTATAGAACCAATCTCGTCAAACACCGCTGGCTCAACAAACTCTTTGATAGACAAATGACGCTTTGATGGTCTCATGTACTGGCCAATTGTCACAAAGTCAACGTTATAGTCTCGGAGATCTTTTAGCGTTTGAATCACTTCGTCTTTCGTCTCACCCAGACCAAGCATGATTGCACTTTTGGTTTTGACATTATAGTTAGCTAGCTCTTTCACACGCCTAAGAACCTCCAAACTACGCCTGTAGGTTGATCGTGCGTCTCTTACCCTAGGAGTGAGCCTTTCAATAGTTTCGACGTTATGTGCAAAAACTTCAGGGTATGCGGACAAAACCTGCCGAAGAGATTCATCCTTTGCCTGAAAATCCCCCCCTAAAAATTCTAACTTACAACTTGGTCTCACCACCCTAATCTTGTTTAAAACCTTAGCAACATGAGCCGAACCGCCGTCAGGAAGATCATCGCGATCAACCATAGTCAAAACGGCGTACTTAAGCTTCATCAGCTCAACAGATTGGGCTGTTTTTTCCGGCTCTGATGGGTCGAGCCAACCGTTTGGATTACCGGTCTTCACATTGCAGAAGCGGCAAGCCCTGGTGCAAGTGTCTCCAAGGATCATGAATGTAGCCGTATTTGTCGCCCAACACTCCGATATATTAGGGCACTTAGCTTCTTCACATACGGTATAAAGCTTTTTTCCGCGCAGATCCTTCTTAATCTCAAAGTAGGTGGATCCAGTGGGGATCTTGGTTTTTAACCACTTTGGTTTATTAATATGGAGATCTTTTTTTCTTTCGGGTCCAGAAGTCACTTTTTTACCTGTCTTTCTAGCTTATCAACTGAATTTATGCTATGTCACTGCACCTGGCAGGATAACACCTTTCAGCAATGATTACCACTTCAGGATCCTTCTTTGATGCACGCAAAAAAACCGAAACATACTGCAGAGACTGTCCTTCCCAAACAGATGCTACGCGCTTGGGAATCAACCCTACTTGAAACCGCCCGAATCCGCGGTATTTCCAAGGAACACACTAGCTCGGATGATAAGCTCAATCATATCCTGCGAGCAGAAATGGGCAATGTTCGACAACTCTGGGAAGCCTTCACAACCGATCGCGATCAACTGCCTAGATACCTGCTCGACCCAAAGAAACAGACAACAGCTTATTTATTAGGATTCCATCTCCCCAATGCAGCGAGGATGTGGAATTTGCTTTATCGCTTTGGTCGGAAGTATCAAAATGATGCGCTATGGAAGCAACAAAATATCAAAATATGGGATTTCGGTTGTGGCACGGGAGCCATGAGTCAGACTCTAGCAACCTTCCTAATGAACAAAAAATCAGGACCTATTGACCTGACCTTGATCGATCAGCAAGGTCCATTTTTGGATGCCAGCAGGAAGGGCTTTGAGCATTTAGATACCGAGGTTATGGTTAGAACTATAAAAGCGAAATTAGAAACAGCTATTCCGAGCAGCGAAGATCTCCGCCAGTATAAGGGGCGTCTCAATATAGTTGTACTTGGATATGTTTGGAATGAGCTCAAACGAAACCCAAAGGCCAAAGCAAAATTATCGACTCTCATGAAAGCACTTTCTGACCGCAAAACCCTTTTTCTTGTCGTTGAACCAGCCAACCAGTTTATTGCCAGAGATGCCATGGAACTGCGAAATATCGCCACTGAAACCGGTTACACGGCGGCTTATCCCTGTGGCCATAACTCACCGTGCCCGATGCTTGAACGCCAAAAGGATTGGTGTTATAGCGAAACAACCTGGCAAACCAACAAAGCGATCCAAAGGATTGATAAAAATCTCAAAATCAATCACGAATTTTTAAAGTATGCCGGCTATATATTTGCTTCCGAAAGCGCGATGAACATCATGGAAAGCAAGATACTAACTGGTTCTTTCCCGGTAGTTGGTCGTCCAGTTGTCGATAAGCAAGCCAAGATCAAAAAGACAGAATATCTCGTTTGTCGGGGCAAAGACTTGAAAAAGTACCCTGGCTCGTCGATTAAGGGGCGAACTCTCTTGAGAGGTGAAGCTCTCCATACAGAAAAAACCGAGAGCCAGCCGACTCAACGTAAACCTAAGTGATCCAACATAAACTTGAAATCATCAGGATAAGGCGACTTAACTTTGATGGGGCTTCCCGTGACAGGGTTTATCAACTTGATAGATCTCGCATGAAGTAACTGTCTATCTGGATAGTCGCTACCTAAGAATGTAACTAATTCAGAGGGCTTTGATCCATAAATATGATCAGCTACGATAGGCGTATTTAAGTAGGCCAAATGGACTCGAATCTGATGACTCCGGCCTGTAATGGGCTGGCACCTTACATGGGATACATCGTGTTCTTCTGAATAGGCAGCCAGTTCAAAATGCGTCTCTGAGGCTTTACCACCTTTGGAAACCACTTTTACTTTACCTGAATGAGGCGCAATAGCTGAGAGTCGGCAGGAAAGGCTTTTCGTCTCTTCTGCTTTACCGTGGCAGATAGCTTCATAATGCTTTTCAACCATGCGATCTCTGAACTGTTTTTCTAGTTGATGTCTGATCTCAGTCGATTCAGCCAAAACAAGGACACCGGAGGTATTTTTATCAAGCCGATGGATGAGATGAAACTCCTCACGTCTCCAATCTTGTTTTTGCCATAGCCTTGACAATGCGGGGAGAACTTGATTCTTATCTGTTTCCTTGGATGCTTGCGTTGGTAGGCCCGAAGGCTTATTAATAACAAGGATTCCATCCTTTCTGAAAAGAATATCTTCAGAGGATAATTCGACGCTCGAAGGAGTTTTTTTCACCTCGTGATACAAAATCCGTACTTGATCACCAAAATTCAAAACTCTTGACGAAATTCGAATGCGCTGACCATTTACAAAAGCATTGCCATCATCGATGATTGATTTAGCCTGCCGACGCGAGAGTTTTAGGCCTGCGGACACAATCGCCAAATCTAAGCGCTTTCCCACGAGGTTTTGTTTGACCTTGAAGGTATGTTCTATCATAGGTACCTTTCTTTCTAGCGTCAGGTAAATATCACAATACACAAAGTGACGCTATAAGAAACTCGTCGCAAGCAAGTTTTTTTAGATCATGTAACGCATTAATAAGATTGACAAAATGAATAACAGCCTGCCCATCACCAAAGTCCTCCCTGACATCCATAAAGCCTTGCGCCAGCGTAGTCGCATCATTTTGAAGGCGGAGCCTGGAGCGGGTAAAACTACTGCCCTACCACTCTCCCTCATTGACTTGGGAAGGATTCTTGTCGTCGAGCCTAGACGAGTAGCAGCAAAGCTAGCCGCACAGTTTACGGCCAAAGAAATCGGACAAGAGTGTGGACGGGATATTGGCTACCGCATTAAAGGGGAGTCTAAAGCTAACCAAGACAGCAAGCTTACCTACGTGACCGAAGGCATATTTCAACGCATGCTATTATCGGCTTCCTTGGACTTTGACTTCGTTATACTGGACGAGTTTCATGAAAGAAATCTAGGAAGTGATATGGCACTTGCCTGGCTTATGCACCTCCAAGATAAAAAACAAACTAAAGCTAAACTCATTATCATGTCAGCCACTCTCGATACGTCAATTCTCGAGAAACACCTTAGGGATTCCGCCACATTTGAAGTCAAAGGCCGCCAGTTTCCTGTTTCAGTAAGCTATGAGGCAATGGAAAGCTCGAAACAAAATATTTCGGCAAAAGTCATCGATGCCATCCAAACTATGATTCAGAAAAAACTGGATGGAGATATATTAGTCTTCCTACCGGGACAAAGGGAAATCCTGACGGTCGATACGGAACTAAATAAGCGATACAAGAAGACCGAATATCTCATATGCTGCCTATACAGTGCACAATCATCCCGCGAGCAAAAAATTGTCTTTCATCCGAGCCCAATTCCGAAAATTATCCTTTCAACTAATATTGCTGAATCTTCCGTAACTCTCGATAATATAACCACAGTTATCGATACGGGGCTTGCGAAAGAGAGTGGCTTTGCCTATTGGAGTGGGTTACCCACTCTCCAGTTGCATAAGATATCCCAGGCATCAGTCATCCAAAGAAGCGGTAGAGCCGGGCGAGTCAAACCTGGTCAGGCCTTGCGGCTGTTCACGGAAAATGATTTTAAATCAAGAGATTCGTTTCTTAGTCCTGAGATCCAAAGAACCGATCTTTCGGAATTGATACTGCAAACTCTATCTATGATAACGGATGGTTTAGAGTGGAAAGATCTGCCTTGGCTCTCGTTACCTCCAGAAAAACATGAGCAAAAGGCTTTTGAGCTGCTTCAAGCCTTAGAGTTTGTCGACGGAAATAAACAGATCACACCGCTTGGACGATCAGCCACAAAATGGCCTCTCCACCCCAGATATTCCGCTATCATGC
Source organism: Pseudobacteriovorax sp. (assembly GCA_013215145.1). Classification (GTDB taxonomy): domain Bacteria; phylum Bdellovibrionota_B; class Oligoflexia; order Oligoflexales; family Oligoflexaceae; genus DT-89. Next base: position 9,581 of record JABSRP010000020.1, on the reverse strand, counting down.
TGGAAGCGAATAAATGTGGCTTTGATTCCGAAGCTACCTTACTCGTTAGTCTACTAGGAGAGGGCTCGGTCCTGAGTCAGCAATTCCAGCCGCAAGAGGACGGTCCTTGCGATTTAACTTACCAAGCGAACCTAATTATCGACTTCTTTCAAGGGGTTGAGTTCAAGTATCGCAATACTGATATCAGCTTTGATAAATGGAAAGCCAAGCGGATTGAAGACCAGTATCGATCGCTATCCAAACTTTTGAAACTAAACAAGAGACTCAGGGACCTAAACCATCTCGACTCTCATAAAGTCAGTCGTGTACTGCTAGCAGGCTATGCCGATAGAGTTGCCAAATTCAGGAAAAATGCTAAGAAAAAACGAGGTAATCCGGAAAAACCTTATAATTTTTGTCAAGGACGAGGGGGCCTCCTTAGTAGAGACTCGGTACTAAAGGAACCTGAGTTTATTATTGCTCTTGAGGCTAAAGAGGACCCTTCAAAATTTCAATCTGCGATCAAAACTCAGATTATAATAGCCTGTTCCGTGAAAAAGGAGCTTTTACTAAACCACGAGTCTATGCTCATCAAAGAAAAAACAACAGATATTGACGAAGACAGACATCAAATCATCGCAAAAGAAGCTATATACTACGGCAAAATTTTAATCTCTGAAGAGGAATCCGTGACTTCTGGCATCTTAAATCCAGAACAACTTAAGGATTATATGAAAGAGCATTGGCCCTATCCATTTGACAACGACAACACATTAAATCTCATAACTACCAAGTCACAACTATTAACTAACCATGAGATCTCTCATCTTATACCTGATTTCAAATCTGAGTTCTTCGAATTTTTAATCGATCATATCGTGGACGGCAATAGTTCATTTAAAAATATCCTAAAACGCTCTTTGAAGGACTATATCTACGATCTGATTGAGTATAACGATCAAATACTACTTCAGAAGTTGTTACCAGATGAATACAAGTTACGTTCTGGGCGGACATTGAAAATAGATTATAGTTCTGAGGGAGGCCCCACTATTAAAAGTCGGCTTCAAGATTTTTTACAGGAGACCAATCATCCAACCATCTTAAATGGAAAGATTCGCTTACGATGTGTTTTATTGGCACCAAATCAGAGACCCGCTCAAATCACTCAGGATCTAAGCGGCTTCTGGACAGGCTCCTACAAGCAGGTCCGCAATGAACTGCGTCGCAGGTACCCGAAACACGATTGGCCTGAAGAGCCACCGCTTATTGAGAAACGCAGAGGCTAAAATTATCAACAAAACGCCTTGGAAAAGTAAATGAGTCACCAAAGACTTCATCAACGATTTCACACTGACGGGCACTGATAGCCTGTCCGTTCATGGTGAGTGTATTAAACACTGAAGAGGTATATAGGAGAGCCAAATCCGAAGGCAATAGATTGTCATCGGGTAGCGCACCTTCTAAGGATCCCGCAAAGTCTTGTAGGAAAGTGAATAATAGCCTACCTTTGGCCATGGGATTCGAATAACCGGCTGATTCCACCATGCGATCGAAAAACGAAGCCATGATAGATCCGATGGTATGAACGCTACCATAGTCTACAATTTCACAAACAGAGGCATCGGATTGAGGAAAATCATTGCGATCGAAACGTTTGGGAAGACCATTGTTCAAAAGATCATTGCTGACATCCCGGAAATCAAACCGACAGGAAATACTTGTCATTTGGACCGAGGAGTTATTCAAAGAATAGTGGGCAAACAAGTCCGCAAACCCTTCATTTATGCCGGTAAAAAACACATCATTTTTACCTTCCCTAGTAGTGGTATCTAGGTTTCGGTGATGACTATGGGCAGTCCTCTCCATCACGCCCTGATGCTCGTGAGAGTGGTGAGAGTGGCTGGCCAGACCGTGGCTATGGCTATGGCTGTGACCGTGATGATGCTCATTTACGCCGCCATGAGCCGCGTTGTCCACAATTCCTGCATAACCAAATTTGATTCGCGCTTTTTGGCCCAAGTAATTGTAGAAAAGATGATGCCCATATTCGTGATTGATGACCCAAGGAACCTCCCAAAAAGGAGGCTTATCTGTCGCCAGGTATGTTTCACTCATGGGATAGAACACAAGGTAGTTGGCGACTCCTGGAAATTTATTAGAGAGAACCCAGCCGGCATTATCAGTCAATGCTAGATCTTGTTTTCCTTCACGTTCGTATTTAATATCAGGTAACAAAAGAAGGGCCAAAGGAGACAGGGCTCCCACTCCACCAGTGCCTGCTGCGAAATTAAAGGCTTCTTCGAGGGTTCCAGCGACACTTAATGCAGCGGCTTGAATACTAGGTCGATCGTAAGGCTGATTCGAGCAAATCCTAAGGTCTCTTGGGTTTTGTGTTGCCCGTTGCTCATCGATGCAATCATTAGAAAGTAAATCGTTAAGATTGGTATACGACGAGCATGAGGAAGACACGCTATTGATTTCCTGATAACCATACATGGTTTTCCAGATGGCTTGGGACTGCAGCGTCACTGGAGACGCCCAGAAACTACTCGAAAACTCCGTAGGGAAAACTGTCGCCCCATCCCAGGTCCAGTATTGCAGGCCCACCAGGCTATTCACCCCCTCTTCACAAGCTTCTTCAACGAAAGGTAAAAGAGTCGGGACATCTAAACGATTTTGATCTCCTAAGTTGGCGGTGTCTTCCGATTCTTCTTCGGCCTGACAAGACAGGATGAAGATGCCAATAAGACATATTAAAAGCTGCTTTTTCATAGGATTCCCTCTCAAGGTATTCTGATATCAATAGACCGAATCTGTCAAAAAATCCAAATAAAAATCAGGTTCCTGCTGCTTATACTAGCAAAATTAGTTATCTCAGGAAGGCGAAATTTGTGGCTCGCGATTGAGTTTCCATTGGCATGTAACAAATTCAGTGGTTATAGCAACAGATGAGTAAGTAGGAACCGAAAGTAAAGGCAAAGAAACGTCACAATGGCAGATCACTTTAAAGCGATTATTAGAAAGTTTTTGACTCATGCTCAGTATATCGACCGCAACTGGGACAGTCCTATTCGCAGCCAAAAACTTGCGGAGCTCGAACAGGAACTTGACTCACTGAAAGAAGAAAATCGCAAGGATCTAGGTGATCTACTTAGGCTGAGACGTCATATAAAGCTTGGAATGAGCCACCAGCAGTATCTCAGCATTTTGATTCCCCTCGAGCGAATCTACGCCAAGACAGTCATGGATCACGACTTTCAATTGATCGAAGGAGATAGCAAGCGCCAAATAGACACTGCACACAATCCTATCGTTGTTATTGCTGACAGTCTAAGATCGGCGTTTAATGTGGGTTCGATATTCCGAAGTTCTGAGTGTTTCGCCGTTCAGAAAATATATTTGTCTGGCTATACGGCTGCTGGAGATGACCCCTCGGTCATCAAAACCTCCATGGGCACCGCACGAATTGTTGCCTGGGAACGTCACCCAAACACTAAGGAACTCATTGCATCCCTTAAATCAAAGTCTTTTCGCGTCTACGCTCTTGAAAAAACGACGGCTAGTACCAGCCTCTATCAACATAACTTTTCTGGACCTACAGCCTTGGTTTTGGGTAATGAACGCCATGGAATTTCTCCGGAAATTATTTCTTGTTGCGATGATTGCCTTTCCATACCCCTCATGGGCGGAAAAAACTCCCTTAATGTCGCATCAGCATTTAGCATTGCCATAGCCGAGATTAGACGGCAGCAAGAGATTTAATCCCAATACCGTGCAACCAAATTCACGAACCTTCGTTGTATCAACGTGGATTGGAGTTAGGAAGAAAGGTTTAGGGAGGATAAAATGAGGATACAAGCAGGGGTATTTACCGTTATCTGCATTATTTTAGGCTGCGTCGTTTCTTGCGGAAAAGATGAGGATTCCATATCTTCCCTTGATGGTTACTATCACAGCGGCAAGGTCTGGCCCAAAAAAACATTAAGGGTGTGCTGGGAGGACCTTGATGACAGTCAGGCTGCCGACAGAAACTATGTCCAACAACGGATCACCGACACTTGGGAAAAGCACTCTGGCCTTACGTTTATCGGTTGGGACGAATGCGAGTACTTTCGCGATGAAGATATCAATATTGAGGTGGCTGATATCGCCCCTCACAGTGACGGCCTAGGGGACGATATTTCCCTTTGAGGTTATGTAACACTGAACTTCACCTTCGGTAGCTTTAGTCCAAGTTGCAACAACTCGACTGCCAGCCGTACTAACTGCATTGGTAGCAATGCTATCCATGAATTTGGTCATGCTATCGGACTCTCACACGAGCATAACCGCGGCGACAGACCTGCTAGTTGCACCGATTCTCCTCAAGGGACCAATGGCGATACAACAGTTGGAAGCTTTGACCCCAACTCGATTATGAATTATTGCTACGGTTCGTCTTACAATAATCAGTTGAGCGCTGGTGATATCGCTACCATTCAAGCCATGTATGGCAAGCCTTAATGAATCAACGAATACTATTGGTTTCGACTCTTGGTTTAGGTTTGCTGGTAACCTCGATCATGCTCTATTTTATCGAGGGAAAGCCAATTGCGATCCCTGACGATGCCAGTCTTGTATTAGAGCGACATTTCACCGGATTTACCTATGGATCCGACTACAAATCGGAAATCATAGAGATCCAAATTGCCGACCTAAACCAATCAGACCGCAATGCTCTAAGCCAACTTCGTGAGCTCCCTTCGATATTAGGTTCATGCCAGGAAGAACTAGCTGATTATTTGGTGCTGACAATTTCCAACCACACACAGGGAAAGTTTCACCGGGACTGAGAATGGCTGCCTGCAAGAGGGCAAACGCTTTATCAGCGATGAGCAGATAAAGCGTATTTGGGAGCGATTCGCGCAATCTGAAAACCCATAGCCACTCCCCTAATCTTTCGATACGGGTATCAATTCCAGGAATATTACTGGTTACACCGATTAAATCTTGTACCTAGATGCTATTTTGATAGTCTTACCACATTATGACATTGCGTAGGACATGGTATTGAACAAAAAAAGAGTCTTCAAGACGATCTTAGTCGTGGGGCTAGCAGAGGTTTTCAACAAACTTGCCCCTTTGATTTTAGTTAATATTGGATCAAAACGTCTTGGTCTAGAGGTTTTCGGGCAGGTAACCTTCGGTGTTGGCCTTCTTGAAGTCGCTGCCTTTATGGTCAGTTTCGGATACCACCACTATTCGATGCTGAAGATAGGGGGTGACAAAGATCTTGATGAAAGGTCAATCGGACGTCATGCTGGCGCTCTACTGATCATGAGAGCGGCACATGCCGTGTTTGCTTCAGTTTTAGTCCTTTGGATGGCATCTGGTCAGTCAGAAATTGTTAGACAAATCAGCTACTTAGCAGTCATTGCTTTATGCCTTAGTGCGCTCAACATGAATTTCTACTTCACCATTGAGCAAAAGATTGGTCAGCTTACTGTCGTCACAACATCGGTAAGATGCGTGTTAACTGCTTCGGCATTTATTTTTGTATCGACTCCTGCCGAAGCGCTTCTTTTTGCGGTAGTGCTCTACGGCACTCACTGCTTAACTGACATCTATTCGTTTTTTATTTTTGCTATTCGCTATAAAATACGGCGGCCCAACCTGGCCGTGATGAGGAACATCTGGAGAAAATCGTTTCCCTTTGGTATTTATTTCGTCCTTACTGTTCTATTGCTAAGAAGCGATTTTTTCCTAGCAGAGGTAGTCTCAAGTCCAGAGAATCTCGGATTGTATAGTGGCATCAGTCGCGTCCATACAAGTCTAGTTAATGTCGGTCTTCTTCTCGCAACTGTTTTCTTTGCAGAGAGCTTCCAAACAAAAAATGCCAAGGTCGGAGACAACCAACTAGTCAAGGGCAACTGCTGGTTGCTCATGCAAACTTTCGGTATGATTACTATTTTGTTCTACTATTTTGGCTCCCCTATTCTTGGAATTTTGATTGGCGCATCCTTTAAAATCGTCACGCCTGTGTTTCAATTAATGGCGGCGAGCTTGATATTCATGGCTGGTCAGATCGTTGCCACCAATCTGTATTTTTTGAGGAAACAGCAGATATGGAGTCTCAACATAGCATTGGCACTCGAAATCCTTATTATATTTGCTGTCGGATATTTCCTGACACCTCGCTTCGAACTGTTTGGTATCGCTTACGCCATCATTTTATCTCGGATCTGTTTCTCGGTGTTTATATACTTTGCATGCCGTGAGGAACAGCTGGGTAGTATCATAACCAATGAAACCCTTAAGTCATGTACCTGTGTTCTACTTACTTTTGCGGTAGGGTATGTTTCACCTTGGGACGGCCCGATCGTCGGATTCTTTTTTTCCAGTTTAACCTTCCTTCTCCTTAACGTGATTTGCAACTACACGACCATAAAAAGAGTCCTGGAAAAGCTTTTTGATCGAGGATTGAAGATTTAATTGATAAATGAGCCTACCGTCCTCTATGATAATAGAATTAGATTAAAATCAAATGGATGGTAATCGTGCTAAAGCAAGAAAAACAAATAGGTCTAATCGGCGGCATTAGTTGGCACTCCACCATCGAGTATATCCGCGAGATTAACGAACTTGCAGCCAAACAACAGCGCCCGTATGCCTCAGCTCGCATGATAGTTAGCTGTCTCGACTTTGCTGATTTGGTTGAGCTGCAACAAGCCCGCAATTCGGATGCTATTAATAAGTTATTTAGTCAGGAAATAGACAAACTAAGAAACTCAGGTGCTGAGATCATCGCTCTAGCCTCCAATACCGCTCATATCTACCTACAACAGCCACATTTGAACCCCAATATTGTCACCATTTATGACGGGCTTGTGGCGGCATTATTTGAATCCAATTTAAAAAAAGTGGGACTTTTGGGTACAAAATACGTGATGCGAGATGGCCCCTATGTGGCCTCACTCAAAGAACGTGGCATTGACGTTGTGCTACCTCCGGAATCAATAGCAACGAGAGTCAATCAGGCGATTTTTAAGCAACTCGTCAAAGGTCAGTTTACTCAGGAGCTAAAAGACGAGTTCTTAAGCTATATCAAAGAGTATCAGGATTTGGGCGTTGATGCAGTCATATTAGCCTGCACCGAAATCCCAATGCTTATGAAGGGCGCTTCCGCTCCGATTCCGCTGCTAAACTCCGTCGAACTTCACGCACGCGCGATTTGGCAAGCCAGTATTTAACTTTAGAATTTGCTGCTCACGAACTCTATTTATATGATAGTCTGGCAAAACTATCGCATATTGCGGCAAGAGATATTGGCCTAGACTCGCTCAATGGACCAAAGCGATCGCGCAAACGCATGTTCGAGAATGGCAATCTCATAAGGATCATAATCATGTCGGCAAAACGTATCCTCAAGAAACTTGGGGCCAAGTTGATTAAAACAAAAACCGTGACCTTCAACGAACTAACACTCACAGGCGCTTTCGAAGACTATGGCCTCCTAAAAGCGATCGGTTCCGGACATCACGAGACATTCTTTGAGGAGCTATTTATCAAGCACCTGGAACCTGAAGGGGATGTTCTGGATGTCGGAGCTCACTTGGGAAAGTACTCATTGATTGCGGCAAAATATGCGGGAAACAATAGTCGTGTATTTTCATTCGAGCCACACCCTCGGACTTATAAGTTTCTAACAGAAAATATTTATCAGAACAGCTTAGAAAAGCGCATATTTCCCTTCAATACGGCATTGGCCGACTCCGATGGCGATGCCACCCTCAATGCAGATCTTTTGCAATCGGATTTTACAAGCATGGCCGTAAGTCGGAACGAAATCGATATCAAGAGAATCAATATTCGAACAAAAACTCTAGACTCCGCTGCCCCTGACTGTCTTCCCGCCACGATTAAAGTGGATGTTGAGGGGGCTGAGTGTCTGGTTCTAGAGGGTATTCGTAGGCCAATCCAACGAGCTCGGGAGCGAGGAATCAAACCCAACCTGTTTATTGAAAGCAACAGCGAAGCATTGCAGGCATTCAACAAAACACCTCGTGACCTCTTCGACAAGGTTCGCTCTCTAGGATTTGAAAGGATTCAATCGATTGCAGAGGAAAGCAAATCACTCAAACCGGTTAAACTTGACAATAGCACCGGCTGTGAGAATTGGTTCTGCCAATAACTAACTAAAATTATTGTTATTAAATGGCTTTTAACACACCAATTCAACTTATGCCTGCGACCGGTTACAATATGTAACCATATTTTCTTAGTTCTTGCTCCTTCTCGATGACTCACAGCTTATCTCGTGATGAAATGAGGACGTTGACAAATCACAAAGGAGCTAAGCATGAAACGCATATTACACACAATCATTCCATTATTGCTATTAGGAACCAGTGCCCAGGCGGCACAGATCACCTATTACGGAAGAGGTAATTCTTGGGATCTCGAAAGGTTCGGTACAAAAGGTACGACGTACCCACAGATGTTTTATAATGCAAACGTAGTAGGTACTGCCGTAGCAAAATCATCAGGACGGATCTATACTTGGCTAGCCAACGGTAAAGTTTTTTCTGGCAACCAATCAAATATGACCCAATATCGAGCCCCATATAACTACAGCTCAGCACTAGGAACCAGCAAAGACCAAATATTGGGAATCGCGATTCATCCCACAAATGATAATGTATACACATGGTATGATAACGGAACCTATAGCATCGGCCGGAGCAATGATCTGGATCGTTATAGTAGGGGTCATAGCTTCTCGTTGCCTCCCGGCAAGTCTTTTGATGACATCATTGATATGGGAATCGCTGGTACCTCAAAACGGGTATACACTTGGTACAAAGACGGAACTGTTACAGTAGGTACAGCTTCAGACCTCGATTTTTACAAGAGTTCCTATGACTACAGCCCAGATTATCCAGGTGGTTGTCATGACAAATGGCTCCAAGGGGTGGGGATTAAGACGAACAATAACTCTGATCGAGTCATCTCTCTACACAGCTACTGGGTCTGCTAAATAATTCTAGATTTATCAAAAGAAAAAGCTCAGGTCCCCTGAGCTTTTTCTATTATTCTCGTTTATGTTATCATCATGAGTGGTCGCATATACCTGCGCCATGAATACAGGCAATCGTCTGTCAACGAGACTCTATGAAACCACATCCCATAAGTGATTCCGAAACACCATCCAGAGCTTTTATCTGCCTCATGGCGATGCTTATGTCTTTCGTTGCTCTATCGATTGATGCCATGATGCCAGCGCTGGGATTGATTGGTATCGAACTACAAGTAGGCCACCCAAACGACGTCCAATTCGTTATCTCAAGCATCTTCATAGGGATGGGTTTGGGGCTTATGTTTTTTGGACCTTTCTCAGATTCATTCGGACGAAAAAAAGCCATCTATCTTGGCCTTAGTATTTACCTGGCGGGAACAATAGCCTGTATTTTTGCCAGTAACTTTACGATTCTAATCGGCGGCAGGATACTACAAGGCCTAGGAGCTGCCTCGTGTCGGGTATCAACCATGTCTATAATTCGCGATCGATACGAGGGGAATACCATGGCAAGGATTATAGAGGAGTACAAAATGAAATCATT
>JABSRP010000019.1 GCA_013215145.1 Pseudobacteriovorax sp. | reverse complement strand
CGATGGTCAGAATGGTAAGAGCTGAAGCAATGGTCCCGCGTGTCTTCGTTGTTAGGCGTTCGAGATCTGCGACAATCTCATCGCGTCGTTCCGGGGCTACCCACTTGTTATCTAGAGCACCCCATTTAGCTTTTTTTCTTTGAGGAGTTCCTCCATTAGCTCGGCAATAATTGCATTCTTGGCCGCCAACTTTTCTTCCGCCTCTTTCAGCCTAGCATCTCTTTTTTGGGTGTCGATGGGGCGTCCTGTTTTGTTTTCAAAGATCTGATGCCCCCTAGAGAAGAGTGTTTCTTGCCACTGGTAGACTGATCCTGGGGAGCACTTATGTTGCTCGCAAATATCTGTCATAGCTGTTTTTTTCTGAAGATATTGCTGAAGTATATCGACCTTGGTTCGTGCTGCAAACTTCTTTCTCTTTGCCATGTGGAATGTCCTCCAAAAGTTATATAAGTTTTTCGGAGGGAAGTGGGATTTCTTCAGAGACAGCACAGTAGCCATAAAGCTACCTAACCAAGTGACTGCTGCTTCACCTCGTAAAGAGAGTTTTCCACTGTTAACTAAAAAATCCGTGTTGCTGTAGCTTTCTTTAGCATCAACGGTAAACATGGAAAACCGTAATTGAGCCCTGGAATTCTCATTTAAAGTTTCCTTACTATAATATCGAGATTCATCTACTGGTACCCATATTATCTTATTCCTAAATTTTTTAAAGACCTTGTCACGATAGATTGGTAAAGAGCGACTCCCAAAGACTTCTATCATCAAGGGTTGTTTTAATGACCATACTTCTGACAATTTATCGAAATGGGATTTCATGTTTTCCACCTGAGTAGGGGTTAAACTTCCGAAACTAGCTTTAGGAAAAATTTGGTCAATAGGGACAAATGATTTGGAGTGCACTTTAAAATAGTCATCAAATTCTTGAGAGAGTAGTTTGACGAGGGACTTTCTCGTCTCTCTAGGCATTGTCATCCCAAGATCGGTAAATCGCAATGCTACTAAAACGTTGCGAGAGTCCTCATAAAACTGAGGCTCTGACAGCCGAGTCGCCAGTTGTTTTTTTGTTCCAATGGCATTACGTTTGACGAAGGGCTGACATCTATACGTCCCATCTCGATATATTTATCTGAAACAAATTCGTTTGACTTAGGGTCAACAAAGTCTTTAACGAATACTATCTTATCAGCAAAGCCTTTTTCAGGACCTATGTAGCTTTTACTCTTTACTAGTTGCATGCGATCCGAACTAATTTGATCAAAAATATAGCCTCCAGAGCTCTGCGTATAATCAACGATTCCCAGAGTTTTTGGATCGCAAGCATCTTTCGGTACGATTCCAAAGACTTTATCAGACAAAAATTCGAGAAAGGCATCGCTCTGAAATGGGAAAGTAAAAGAAATTTCATGAGGAGAGGAAACTTTAATACCGGGGCACTTCAATGTATTTTCTTTTTTCTGACAAAGGTATCTATCAAGATTGCCAGGACTATTTGGATTGAGACGGAGGTTCCTTTTTTAAGGGGGCAGGACAAGAGCTTGGAAAACTAAAACCTAATTGGTACCATCAGAGTATGATCTCACTTAATAAATCTCAATTGGCTCTATGTCTCCTATTCTAGGTTAGCTAAGCAAGGATTATCTATGACTGAAACAAGAAGAATTTACATTATAATAAATATCCCCGAAGATTCTGAAGCTTCTGAAGATTATTATCTTAGTCTTCTTGAAGACTATTCTATTGAAGTGTTCCTTTTTAAAACAGATCCAATTCAAACCGAGACTACCACACCCTACACAACTAAAACTTCCAACTTCGCTCCTGATTTGGAAACGATTATCGATTTAGGGAGTGATGCCGAATGGGCTGAGGCATTTGCTGTGAAAATAAGTAAGAAGTTTCAGGATGTAGTATCGTGGGCCAGTCCAGTCCAACGATTATCACCGCCTTCAGACACAGAAGTCATAGTGAACGTTGAAGATTTGGTATTGCGAACGAATATTGACTCAGTGCATGTTAATACGGGTTTAGAACAAGACAATGAATCTAGTGAAGAAACAATTCTTTCACCGGATAACACTGGCAAATCTTCTGATGGATCATCTGAATACTTACCTTTTCCTACAGCGACTTTTAACAGGAAAGGAAAATTTATTACATTTTCTGGTAAGGGTATAAATTTTGCCGGGAGTAGATTGTCCTTCGATATAGTTAATACCGATAAAAAACGAGATGCTGTTCGAGATATATTCGAAATGCATTCAGAAGTACTTTCAAATAAAATGAGAAGAGTCGATTCCCAAAACGATCTTATTGATCGATTGTCTTCTTTTTCCTTAGAGTCTGCTTCTCTTTCACATTCTGGTGAATTTGGTATGAGTCGAACTAGGAATAGGGACTATTGGAGCGCACACCCTGAAAACGGTTGGATTTGGGTTTTGAATGCTAAACAGACGTTCGTAGGTTTCTTAAAAGATAGTAGTCTAGAGCAAATAATTCGGAATAATGTTATTATCTATCTCCCGGAGACAGTAAATAATTTTGGCCAAAATATTCCTATTGATCCTGATGAGCAAACTATACTAGAGAACCCAGAGGTTTTTGCAGATAATCCGGGCTCAAGTTGCGCCCCTTTCTCAAGTCCCAATCGTATCCTTACCGAACGACGTTTCTATACTATACTTCGTACAGGTGAAGACCCCCAAATCGATCCCCACGGGTACAATAGGAACTTCTTGGATGGCAGGGAAGAGGATCCGGAAATAGTGGGTACACATCTTCAGAATGAATCTACTAAGTTTTATTCTCCGCTTCCTGAAAATACTGCTGAAAACGGTTATATTGACCCTCGTATAGAAACTTCTTATACACGACCAATTGATTGGGAAAGAGATCCTAGGCTCAATCAGCCCTTTAGTATCACAATTGGCCATATGTTAGATTGGCGGGTTAGGTATCGCTCTAACGGTTACTCCTTAGGAAATATTGAGCATACATTGACCTTAGCGCCTAGGCAGGCTCGCCGTATTAAGCGTGTGCAATGGAATCGAAGTGAGGAAGGAAGTCGCGAAGAGGATCAGGGTTTTTCTGAATCTGTAGCGGATGCTCTGGACCGCTCCTACGATTACCTGAATGCAGTTGAAGCGCAATTTGACGAGTGGGCGCAAGGTAGTTCGTACTCTAGGACATCTTCAAAGTCTGGAGGCCTTGGTCTTGGGGCTAGCTTCAAAGGTATCAGTGCTGTTATCGGTGGTAGTGGTGGTTCCTCTTTCACCACTAGCAGCGCACAGCAAACCGGCGAACGAAATTCGAGTGCTCGAGAAGAGCAAAAACTCCGTGATGCAGTTCGTCGATTTGGTGAAAGCGTTAGGGAGCTTCGCAGCACAATCGTTGAGGAAGCCACCCAAGGTGAAGCGGCTGAGGGCTCAACCGAAGTAGTCAGGAATATCAACTATTGTCACTCGCTCACAGTTATTTATTACCAAATACTGCGTCATTTGCGAGTTGATACTGATTTGGCAGGTGTTAGTGAGTGTCTGTTTGTACCCTTTTTAATCAAACCCTTCGATTTGCAGCGGATCTTGAAATGGAAAGATACGCTTTCTAAGAATGTTCCTAGGCGATTTAAATATGTTTTTGATCACTTAAAGGCTCTTGAATCTGGAAACCCTAAAGACGCGGGGTTACCTAACATGGAAAGAGCTTATACTCATCTGGACATAATTAAAGGTGAAATATTCATTGAATTGGTGATTGAAAGGCCTAAAGAAACTCAAGTCATTACCTTGGAATCATTCAAAACAAATGAAAAATATCAGAGAGCATTGATCCGCAGAGTACAGCTCGAATCAGATATGTCCTGGCAGGAGGCTAAAACTGCAGTACATGGTGTATTGGATATGACCTCTGGTGATAGTGATGATGCTCCAGATGATGTGATTGTACACAATCCCTTATCTGTTCTCTTAAGTGGTAGGCTTGAAAGTATTGTTGATTCGGAAGTCTTCAACGAAGACACCTGGAGGGGTGTTGTGCCAGGTCAACCAGTCCATCAAGTCATGCAAACCATGGCTGATCTGCCTCCCAGTGAACGGGATGCTTATTTTCAACGTCATTACGCTCCTATTATTGCACGGCATTACTGCAATAAGCTACTCCTGATGTTGGGCAATGTGGACTCACATTCTTACTATGATTTTGATATGACGATGGCTAGTCCATACATCTCAGGTCGACCAATAAAGGTCAGTTTCAGAAGTACAAAGCCTTTTAATAGCTTAGACGACGGCTACCACATAAACAAGAGATCAGAAATGAGATATGCTAGAGTTCGAGGAATGGCCCCCTTACCGGAGTCGTCGAGCGCTAAGGTTTTGCATTCTTCCTTCACCATTCTCGGTGAATCATACCGATCAAGGCTTTATTTATCTTTCGATCAAGATATAGAATACGCTACAGAAATACCGAATAGAACAGGTTCAACAGATAGGTACTTTCCACCCCTAACGCCTTACGACAAGGTTAATCCCTGGCAAAAGCTTAAAGATGATTTCAGAGGTTTGGTTTCTTACCTCAATGAACATGCATTCCGGTATCACAAGTTAATATGGTTTTCAATGTCTCGTGACGAGCTTTACACAACACTTGAAGGGTATAAGCTTGACATTGATGGTAGCCCAGCAATTACTTCGATTATCGAAGCAGAACCAATCGCAGTTGTTGGTAATATGCTAGTTTTTCCTGTCAGTAAGGGAGTTTTCATTGGCACGAAAGATTTTAAAGATCCTGAAGAGTTGAAAAAGTTTTATCAAGACCAAAGAGTTCCTAGTGATCCCATGCGCATATCACTTCCGACCGGAGGTCTTTACTCCAGGGCCATTAAAGATAGTTGCACTGCAACAGAAGAACATAGGGGGTCTTTGGATTGGGTGTTAGAAAACTATGAGCCACAATTAGGAGAGCTCCCCGATAATCTATTGGCTTCCAGATATTCTCAGCCGCAAGGTCTAGAACCTTCTAAATTGCCGTCTCCTCTGGTTAATCTTCACGATGTGCCAGGAGCTCCAGCGCCGACAGGAACAAAGGGTGTGCTGGATGCTGTTAGCAGTTCTGGCGGTTTCCAGGATATGGCTGGCTTAGCAGGAACCCAAGATAATACTATGCAAGCACTCAAGTCTTCTATGGAGTTAAGTGGATCGTTAGGGAAAAAAGCAGGTGATATGGCGTCTTTCTTGAAGCAAATGCAGGCAACAAATTCTATTCACCAGAAGAGAGAAGTTATACAACGCATGCTTAAAGATGGGCTCATTGAAAAGGATGATGCCCAAAGACTTGCCGAGAAGGCTTTGGGAGAAGTGGCATCCGGGCCTGGTAAAAAAGATGAGGGAGCGGCCGAAACTCTAAAAGGAGCACTATCCTCACTTAAAAATAAAGGCGGTACTTCTAGGTCTGGGAAAGGGTCTATCTCTGCTACGTTTGTAAAGCCTGATGGCACTACGGAAAGCGTATTAGTCGATACGCGAACAAAAGCTCACGAAACACAAAATACGCCTCTTTTCAAAGAAGATAGTTCTGGTCATGGTGGACACGATCACGACGAACACGATCACGACGAACACGATCACGACGACGGTATTGAGGAACGCGATTATGATTCTGGTGTAGAGATCAATCCCCTGAGTCTCCAACGTTCTCTTGTCTATGGAATGGAGTTACCAACCACTGCTGATGAACGGGTAGATGGCAGGCCCAAGAAAGTAGAAATGACACTTGCAGAGCTAGAATTGCTTTACCATACAAAGAATAATCTCCATGCGCTCGGTTTCTGGATGGTTGGGGAACAGGATCAAAAATTACCTTCAGATGAAGCAAAAAAGAGGGAATTTTTGCTCAAAAATGTGACATTCGACCTAGCAACTGAAAGGGCTATTAGAGAATTTCAGCTTTATGCGAAATTATCTGTCAATGATGGTCTATGGGAAGGTGTTTGCATGAATGGAATTGCTCGGCAAAAGGAGGGGGCGAGTTTTTCCTACTACGAGCTGAAAAGAAAACTGGAGGAGGGTGTAGCTAAAAAAATCAAAGAAAAAGAGTTTAAGAATAACGATAAGAGAATCGATTTATTTGATTTTTCTCAAGACCCGGCAGCTCCTGATCGCTATGTAGATACACTGGAATACGAAGACTATCTTTACCTGGTTACTTCCGAGCAGGTGGCGCCCAACAACCTGATCCAAAACATTTTGGGGGGGGGCTAGACAGGCAAACTTTATTTTTTATCAATTATTGGCGGAGGCACCGATTACGCTGCCCTGTGATTGCTGAAGCCTTCGACATGACTGGAGCGAGGGTAACAATAGATGAGAATAATAATCTACTAGGACAACGCAGCAAAAGAGCACCTCTAGTCGAACAATATTCTAGATTGTCAGGGAGACAGAGAAATCCGTTTCAACTGCCAACGCGACCAAAACCAGTGACGGCTAAATTTAATGTTCCTGCATTTCACAATAACAAAAAAGGTTTACAAGCAAAACAGCTGAGAGATACGTGGTTTAAGAAAAACCCAGATCAACCGCGGCATACCTTAGCCGCTTATAACCTTTGGCATTTTGACGATATGCTTGGCGAAGCACCCAGAATCTTTGTGACCGATTTCACGAAGCGATACGATATTGCTACAGCGCAACTGGAAGACTACATGTATGTCGAGGATGCGGCTTTGGGCGGGTATAATCCTGTTCAGAACGCCATTACACCTCCGTTACAATCCAGGCGTGTGGAAGGGAATGCCGATTTCATCGAAGCAGATAGGGTGGTTGTAGGTCAAAATGATGTCAATAAAGGGGAATACAATATGCCTTGGAGGCAGGGCCCCTCTTCGGGGTACAGTCATTTGTGGCCTAATCATCGAATTACCTTGCAGAGGTTGCTAGGTAGCAGCACTGGTAGTGAAACTCAGGCTTCTATAATTGTTCAAGAGATAGCTGCGGTAGAAAATAAAGGTGCTTTTGATTGTGTGCAAGGTTGGGACAAAGGAACGCTCTCAGGAGGCCCTTATCACTTCATCCTTGCTGAAGACGGTGAGCACATAGCAGACCTAACGTCTAGATTACAAGATAAAGCTGTTTCAAAAATGTCGCGCCAGGCTGCAGTTGGTTCACTGGCAAGAGTGCTAAGGCGGCATCAGATGCTATACCCGGAGGATTTCAAATTCTTTATGGAAGATTACGGCGTTAGTACGGACGATAGGATTAATATTCGACGTAACCATACCATTAATTATTTAGCTTTTAATCGCGAAAGTGGAGATTACGAGAATCCGAGACCGCAAAGAGTTCCCATAGCCAACACCCCCATGACCTCCGATGAGGAGGTCGATAGAGCGTTAAGCGGTAGGCATAAATACGAATTAGACTATATGAAAAGTTGGCATTGGTTTTATCGCTTTATCATGCTCAATCGCTGTAGTAACCGCTTACGCGAGAGCTACTACGATGAGGCGGTCCTATGGATTAATAACAAGGTCATAAATTCAGACCTTTATAATGGCGGAAAGGACACTACAAGGATAACTCAGCTTCGCCATGTGATACTATGGGCTCGACTATCTGTGAATCATCCATCGAACTATTATAAAGTTTTAAAAAATATACTGAAACATGTAGGTACGATTGAGCAAGCAAATGAACATGATCTAATATTCGAAGATGATGAAATAAATGAGCGGTACCCTCACCCACAAATGAAGGCATATCTCGAGACTATTACAAGCGACAGTAGGCTAAGAGATATAAGGGGGCAACATAACCGCTCTATGAAAAAAATCATGCAAGAATGCTATAATATAGGTTGGGGTACGGTCACAAACACTATGTGGCGTGTCTATTGGGATAATAGGAACCGTAACGAGGACTTTGTTAGAGCTCGTATCACTGATGGTATCCAGCAACTACCACGACTAGAATAATAAACAGGAAATTAAAGGACATTTGAAAGTCAGTAGTTGGTTTTTATTTTTAATTTTCGAACACTCGAAAAAACATATGGGCATAAATCATGACAAAAAAATTAAGCGTTATTCTTGACAAAGAAAAAGTCAGTTTAAGTTCAAATCAAAGGAAAGATTTTACTGTTCGAGTAATGATGCTAGAGGAAGTACAGGGAGACAATGGTACAAACTATCGTCCACTGGCAATCCAGGGACACCACTTTGCATCAGATCAGAACATTGAGATTCTGATGCGTGAAGGTCTAGATAGTACGACAAATGTTTCATTAGATATAATAGACAAAAATGGAAATGAAATTTGGTACTATGATAATGTTCCTCTTGGAGATGATAAAACTAATATCGAGTTGCCAGCGAAGACCTTCCTTCAAAGTAAGTCAAATTTCTCGATTCGTCGTTCTGTTTTATTCTTAAGAAGCGGTAGTTTTCAAGAAATTGGTTTTCCAAATCGAGACTTCAAGTCTAAGTTATATTTTGATATTTGCGATACTGAGATGAAGAAACACGCAGTTCGGAGATTTTTTGGAGTCCAGGAAGAAGAGGAAATAGGCAATCAGGTTCGAAAGTTTGATAGCGATCCCAATCTACTGGCAGAGCTTTCTAACTTTGACCTTAAAAATGCAGAAATCACTCCGAAAGGCAAATTTACCCTAAGCAGAAAATTAGATGAAACCTACCTCGATACAGATAAAGCTCAAGGCTGGTTTTGGGTGTTACATGACGAGGATTCGTATTTTGGTTTCGTCTCTGAACATGAACTTATTACGAATAGAGGTGAAATTACTTTATACCTACCTTATAGTGAAAACAAAACGCCGATTTCGTTCGAAGACTTGGATAATGAAAATGGCTTTGTTCGAATCATTGATCGGAAGGACCCTGACCTCATAGATGTCGATGAACAAACTTTGCTTGAAAACCCAGATATTTTCAGTGATGACCCTGGTAGTTCGTGCACCCCCTTTTCCAGTCCCCATCGAATCGTTTCCGAAAGAAGCTTTCAAACTATACTGAGGGTAACAGAACCCCAAATTAATCCTGAAGGTTATAGGTATACGTACCTCAGAACCAATGAGTCGGAGTCGACGGGACCCACTAGGCCTGCTGTTGATCCTCAGCCTGTTGACGAAACTCGTACTGATTATAGTATTCCTCAAGCATTGGATGGGTTTCTAATAGAGAACAATCGCCCAGCTCAAGTAAACCGCTTTATAAATGCGATAGAAACGATGCATTCTGATAGTTTTTGGCCATCTCAGTCTCAGAGTGATTCTTCGAACAGTACCATCGACATCGATGCAGTGAATGCACTGTATGTAAATGCGAATACACCTGTTTATCGCCAGGTTGAATCACCATACATTACTTATACTACTAATAGAATAGATAAAAAATGATTAATTACATTCATGAAATCAAAGCATAGAAAGGCGTAAGACATGGTAAAAAAGAGAAAAAAGAGAAAAAAAACAAAAGGTTAAATACGCTATCAGGGATAGTAGGATCAGGTAATAACGTAGAGCTAGCAACTAATGCTGGTACGCTAAATCCAAAGGACATACTGGAGAACCTGGATGGAGCGGAGATACAGGGGGGATTGCCGAAACTGGATGGAAATGTGAACCTGGAGGGATTAGAGAAACCGAAAAAGACAAATATAAACAATAGGTTAGAAACGATACCTGAGATAATAGAATCAGGTAATATTAACGTAGAGCTAGTACCTATCACTGGTGCGCTGGAGAACCTGGATGGAGTGGAGATACAGGGGGGATTGCCGAAACTGGATGGAAATGTGAACCTGGAACACTTGGTAAAGAAGGATTTCGTCCATCCTACATTCTATTCCAACCCTCGCCGAGAAACTAGCTATGATAACCCTATTGATTGGGAAGTTGACAATAGGCTTAATCAGCCTATGAGCATTTATATGGGGCATATTTTAGATTGGCGAGTACGTTATAGGTCGAATGGCTATTCCTTAGGTGATGTCGAACATACCCTAACATTAGCACCGCGTGAATCCCGAAGAATTACCAGAGTTGACTGGGGTAGAGTGGATGATGCTGCTCGCTCTGAAGATACTAGAGCAGAAGAGTCTGTTGCAGACTCATTAGATCGCGTTCGTGATTATTCAGATGCGGTTGAGGCCGAGTTTTCAGAGTGGGCTCGCGGAAGCTCGTACTCCAAAACCAAAACTCGCTCAGGCGGCTTTGGCCTAGGTGGCTTTATCAAAAATGTCGGGGGAATTTTAGGTGGCTCGGGAGGGAGTTCGACAACAAGAAGTCGAGCACAAACGTCAGGTGGTCGGGAGACAAGCGCTAGAGAGGAGCAAAAACTACGTGATGCTATTAGGCGCTATGGAGACAGCCTGAGAACACTTAAAAGTAGCGTAATCCAAGAATCTAATAATGCGGAGTCTGTTGAGGGCGTAACGGAGGTCGTTAGAAATATTAACTATGGCCATTCTTTGACTGTTGTTTACTATAAAATACTTCGTCACCTTCGAATCGATACAGAGTTAGGTGGTGTTCGACAATGCTTATTTGTCCCTTTCATCATTAAGCCTTTCACTCCGGAAAGGATCAAGCGCTGGCAAAGCACCCTTTCAAAATACATGCCGCGACGTTTCAAGCGTGTGCTTGATAATCTGGATGATCTTATGGGAAAAGAACCATTCAAAAACAGTGAGATTCCAGAAGGACCAAAGTCTAAAACTAGATTATGGAATATTACTGGAACTATCACCCTAGATATTGCGATATCCAGACCAATCGAAAAAAGTGTTATTACTCCCGAGACTTTTCGAAGTAATAAACGCTATAAGTGGGCGCTCGTTCATAAGCTTGCGAAAGAGCAAGGGATAAAGTGGCAGGAAGCTGAAATTGAGGTTGATCGTATATTGGACATTGAAAACTCTTTTCGCGAAGATGATCCAGGGAGTGCCAAGGGTGATGTTATCAGTAACCCTTTGGCTGCATTAGTTGGGACCAGCTTTGAAAATATTATCGACGCAGAAGTGTTTAATCCAGCTACGTGGTCTAGGTTCCAGCATATGCTGAATGATACTCAAGGCGGCGCAACAGTCGAGCAATTCTTGCAAAAACTCGCTAATGCGAAACCGGGGGCCCGAGACAGGATTTTTCAAAAAGAAATTGCGTCTATAATGGTACGTAATTTTTGTTCTAAATTATCGCTGGAGGTTCAGGTAGGCGGTAAATACATTCCCGTAGAAGCAAGCTTCACACTAATTGATAGCTACAGACCAAATGTACCTTTACGTGTGAAGTTCACCGTAAACGACCGTAGTCCTGTTGCGACTATGAGACTCAGTTATGAACACTTGAGATTGCGAGCTCCTAGAGCGTTTCTACCTAGAGGCTCTAGAATAAACCTAGCTCAAATTTCCATGGTATTTCGCGGTGAACATTTATATTCATGGGCCACTGACAGAGTAGGTAGAGATGACCTCTTGGATCCAGCTACGGGATTTTCCGGTGGTCAGAACGCACATATTCATTTGCCACTTAGGTCTTACGAGGAAACTGACCTGCGAAAAGAACTAATAAAAGACTATCGTGACCTCCAGGACCACCTGAACGAACATTCGCACCGGTACCATAAACTAATTTGGTTAACTATGGATCCTGATGAGCGTTACACAATTCTAGAAGGCTATAAAGTGCGTGATGGGGAAGAGTATCGATCGGTTGCATCATTAGTAGAACGCGATCCTGTTGCGATAACTGGAAACGCACTAGTTTTTCCTATATCGGAAGGCATCTTCATGAAGTCTACTGACTTTGATGAACCCCATGATTTAAGGACTTTCTACGGTGTTCAGCAGTCCCCTTCTGAGCCTATGAGAATTTCCTTGCCAACAGGTGGACTATATGCACAAGCATTGAAGGACCCTTGCAACGCTCTAGAGGAACACAAAGGATCTGTCGATTGGGTTTTGGAAAATCCGGAACCGCAATTGGATGACATATCTAGTGATTTGCTAGGGTCAAGACCTAGGCAAAATGCAGGACTAACACCATCACAGCTCCCTCCATCCATGGTCAACCTTTTAAAAACTCCAAATGCCCCAAGTCCATCTGGATTAGATGGTATTATCGGAACTGTAAGTTCATCTGGGGGCTTTCAGGATATGGCTGGGCTAACAAAAACTCAAGTTAACACTATTAATGGATTACAAGAATCTATGGCTTTAACAGAAAATATGGGGCTCCAACCCGCAGGAATGGCTCAGTATGCCAAGAGGCTTGAAGCCGGAAATACGCTTCATCAGAAACGGGAAGCTATAACCCGAATGTTGAAAGATGGATTAATTACCAAAGATGTTGCAAGAAAAATGTCCTTATCAACCTTGGGTGAAGCGATAAGTGAAGAAAATGATTTTAGCTCTCGAGGAACAGAAAAGAAATTGACCAGTGCTGCTGATGCATTGGACCATCTCGCTCCAAATGGCGGTGAAGCTAGTGCAGTGCATATGAAACCTGATGGATCAAAAGAGAGTATTTGGATAAGTACTAAGGACGAACTTGTTGGCAAGTACTTGATTCTGGATGCTGATAGGGGTTTAAGTGACAACGCAAGAAACTTTTCTTATGGTGACTATGAAATATTCAGTGATCCGCTGCTTCATACAACTAGTGGAAGTCTGGATGCTGTTAATGATGTAACAATTGAAAAAGATAATCCTTCATTAACTGGTAGGACGATACTTTCTGTTGAGATCAATGCGGACGCTCCCCAAGGCACCAAGGTTGTTTGGACTAAGCCATCTCAAAAAGATGCTGCGATAGGTGAGTATGTTTTTGTCGGGAAAGGCGAGAACGAGCGAAATGCTGAAGGAAAAGAAATCGAGATTGAATGTCGACGTGGAGGAAAGAGCTTTATCTGGGTGTCTTCTGTTGGCCCTGATGGAAGAGTATTCGAAAGTCACAAGGTATCGATTAGCGTTCCTCATTTTGTATACGTCGTAAGATCTAGTGATTTTGAAAGAGTTATTGATGCTGTAGTTGGGGAGAAAGATTTAGATTTACTATGGAAGCATTTTAAGATTCGCTCTAGAGCGGGTTTAAAAGACTTTAACGTTCGGCTAATTTTTGAGGACGATCTTGAGAAATCAGATGCACTATTCGAAAGCGGTACAGCATCTTCATTCGCTGGTAAGAAACAACCAAAAGATTTTGTAGACTTAGGTCTGGTAATTAATCAAGATGGTAGCGGCTGGCATAAAGAATTTAAAGTGAACGTGTATGGAAATGCATATGGTGCTTACTATGTTGATCCAAAATCCAGTAGTCAGGATACTCTAAGCGCAATAGGGCGTAAGAGTCGTTACTTCGTAGTTAATATTAGCAACTTTATGCAAATTCGTAAGGCAGATGTAACGCTGAAAGGAAACAATAGATCAGACTCAGGTCTGACTAAGATAGTAACAACGGAAGATGGCGAGGTAGTGGAAGTTACCGACTTAGATTTTGGTGATTACCTAGCCACTAGACACCGCCATATGGCTTTAAATGGAGAGGTTCCACCTGAAAGCACTTTCCCCAGACTGGGCGGTATCTTAGCTAGGTCCCTTGCAGCAACACTCATTCATGAAGCTGCACACGGTATGCAGCCAGATGGTCACAACCATTATGATGGTTGGTTCCATGAGACTCTAGCAGATCGTAAACATTTAGATGAAGATTACACAGGTATGCAGCCGAAGTACATCTACGACCCTGACGCTATTTTGGAAAACGAAAGAATCGCGGAGGAGGACGGTACTGAAGTTCCGCTTGGTGATGGAGACAAAGTAATCGTAATAGGTGCCGATGGCTGGCCAGTTTTTAAGGTCACTCAGGAGTCTCAGATGTTGAGCCTTCAGCATTTTGGTGCGTATTCTCTCATTAATTTTGCTATTTCTCGATACCCAAAACAGCTACCTCTTTTAGAAGATATGTCTAAGGTTAGCGAGTAAGTAAGTTGATTGGTAGACTGGGCAGGTCACTGGATGGCCTAAAGGTAGCGTTGCTGCAGAATGTGACATGTTTATAAAAAGGTAATTTTATTGAACTTAATTTTTGAAATGACTGATTAATTTTTCGAAAAAAATGAAGATAACCAAGTTTACGCTTTTTTAGTTCCAGATTTGGAAAGAATCGGCTTTTTTTATTGGCTTAGATACACTAAACAGTAATCAATTTCTATAATTTAGGGCGTTTGAGAGTTCCGATTATTCCCAGAGTCGGAACTTTTTCATGCCATATAGCCAAATCGGCGTCTTAGTAATTAAAAATAAGGTTCTGGTGCATCTGCCAGCCAAGGATAAAAAAATCCGTCTAAATCTATCCCTTACAAAAAGGGGTAAAATGAGCGAGCATCACATACGTGGCCAAAACCAACAATAAGTCGTTGAATATATTATTCTAATTAAAGTAATTTCTGCAAATATTCTACTGTGATGCCTTTTGAAGGTGCTTTGAGATTTTGATAGCTTTTCGAAGAGATATAGACAGCCAGATTTGAAATTTGGATTTTTGTGCAGGTAACACTTTCCTCGGGTCAGAATAGGGTGCTGATTCAAAGTCTGGTTTTACAGCTCTATTGATCGTACCCCTATAATACCCCTCGCACCGGACTCGCGGATCTCCCGCATCCGGCGCTACCATAAAGCCTCACTCTCAAGGGTTATGTGACTTTCCATTAGCCTAGACTGCTATAAGAAACCCGGTAATTTGAGTACAAACCCCATTTTCCGTATATTTCTTGATAGCTCCATTTAGACCAACTTCGTCCGTTCTTATTGGACTTGCTCTGCCTTGTTGCGAACTTTCTTACTTTTGTCTCAATCTGCCACTTTACAAAATTAAGGTCATAAGCGGAATTTCCAAGGATGATTATGCCTTAATTAGTGGTCCAAATCTATAGCTCCAGTATACTGTTAAACATAGCGTGTCCCAAAAGGATTGTACCTATGCTTTTACCATCTGGCTTTAAATCCGTAACTCTATTTACTTGCAAAATGCAGCTCCTTAAATAAAAAACATTCTATACAAAGGGGGTGAAGTCCAACGGACTAAAAAATTTTACGAAAAGGTATCGGGGTAGGATGCCCAACTACGAGAGCCCATCTCTAAAAAAGTAGACTCAGCTTTTCGAAACATCTCATTTATCATGATTTCCCTCAATTTTATGATTAGGTAATCTATCTACATACTTTTTGGATACCCAAACTGTTTTTTTCTCTCGGACAACCCTAACCCACTCTTGAACTTCCTCAACAATTGTTAAAATTTCGCCTTTAGCAAGAGGTTTTCCAGCCAAATCAAATTTTTTACCTGGCCCTGTTCTTTGGTTTAGCTGTTCCGCTTTTACTTGGATATATTTGGATTTTTTGGCTGGTATTCTGCGAAACCCTAATAACTGATCCGCTTTATACTTAGAAATTTGAACTCGATTACTCTGGTTTCCACCAAGCGTATTAATGTACTTTTTATCTTCTGAATAAGATATAAATAGTCCAACATGACCTTTCCACGAGTTTAATGACTCCCTCCAAAAAATAACAACATCTCCCAGGTTGGGTTCAGAAACTCCTTCTCCAATCTTCAACCAATTTCTTGCACCTTGAGGCTTATCCGGAATCTCAAGATCACATTTCTGATGAATAAACCCCATAAAGATTCCGCACCACGATGTTTCGTCATCTTTATACCACCTCAGCCCAAGACTCTTGGCCATGTCTAGTATTTTGGGGTTATCAACTTCTCCCTTGATTTCTTCTAGGCCGTAATAAGAAAGTGCTATCTCAACTGGTGTCATTTTTAATACTTCCAATCAGTTTTTAAGGATAGGTAAAACGAATCAGGAAATTCGGATCTCAGATTTCTACAACTATTCCATTATGGCATAATTTACTAGGAATCCATCCACCCTGCCTCCCATTTTTTCACCTTGGCGAAACAAATTGGCGAGAGACAGGTCAATATCGTCATAATTTTAGGTAATTAAGGAGTTTGGAGGCAATAGAAGGTGACTGGCTTTGCTAGTAAAAGCTCTCATAAACATATTCTTCTTTGGTCAAAGATTGACCCTTAGGTGGATCTGATCCAAGGCCAACATGATTCAGAAGGGATATATTAGAACTTGGTGTTTGAGGTAAGAAGGTCAGCGTCACTGACAGCCTCTTTTATCCCATCCTTAAATCGAAATCTAGCATCAACGATATCTGCCATTAAATCTGAACCGTTAAGTGCCCTCCACCTTTTCTGCGCACAGCAGGCCAATTGATAAACTATTGCCAGCGTCGCTTTTCTGCTACCGCAACCTTTAGTTTTTCGGGTCCTTAGCCTAACCGTAGCGAACATAGACTCAATTGGGTTCGTCGATCTGATGTGACTCCAGTGCTCAGCTGGAAAATCGTAGAATTGCATTGTTAACTCTTTAGTCTTAACAAGTTTTTCTACAGCAGTCGGGTACTTAGCCTCAAACGTTTTAGTAAAGTGATACCATCGATCTCGAGCAGAAAGGCTGGCTAGATCACCATGCTGAGTTCGGTAAACAGCAGGATCATAGGCCAAACTTGGTCGCCTATTTTCGTTGATCCCAAAATTTTGATAATGATTCCACAGCGCAGCTCTTTCGACCCCCAATGCATCTCGCACATCTTGATATTTTGCAGCATAGTATTCGTGATCGAAGAGATACTCGGAAGTTAATATATAGTCACTCAAGTAAAAATCGCGACCTGCCCGATAATTACCGATTAGTTTTTAACGAGATCTTTGTAATATGATCCACTTTTACCACCAGGCTCAAGATCTCGATTACGCTCTTCATCGAAAAGATCAACAAACTGAGCTGGACCTTCTCCTGGTCCCGTTTTTTGGATTTGCGCCATCCACTCATTCCAGCCGGTAATGAAGATGAAGGGTATCTGAGCCAATTGAGGATCAAAAGCCCTACTAAACTGGCTGACAAGCGTCCGACCGTAAAATTTTCGAACAGTTGGTTCTCTGGTAACGTAGCTTTTTTGATAGCCTGCCACCACCGGAATTTGGACCCGACTCACAGATTGATGGCAATGATCAAAACCGAAGCTTTCGAGAAACATTGATTCGTTGGAACAGGTAGAGAGAAAGCTCCATTCCTTTTCCCGTCCACTACGACTGATATCCCGAAGTCCCCACATTTTGTAGATATCCCAATCTCCTTGCATTCTGGCCCAAACTTCTGCTTTTTGCTGCTGATCAGAAAATCGATCGGTATCATCAACTTCCAAAAGCAACCCCTTTCCTGACTCTGCACGAAATATGAGCTGCGGATAGTTGTTTTTTAGAAGAGATGCGATCAAATCTACCATAGCAGGAATGAGCTTTGATTTATCTCGCCTCTCCTTAGGCAGACTCGAGTTGAAGTTTTGAAAGGGAGTCCAGCCCACGACTTTGGGAGCGTTAGGAATGCGACTCCATTCGTCGAGTAATGCAAGTAATGGTTGAATAATTTGCTCTTCCGCTAAATCTTCTTTCACATTAGGCCAGTTAGAAATATCAAGGACGATAAAATCGACTCCCATATCACCCAAAACTTCGGCATGACGTCGCAGGACTTGGCGATCCCTTGTGAGGCAATAGATTCCAGAGCTCGGCTCCGCCCACCAACTCCAAAAATTGGCTACTGTCTCACCTCCAACTGAGGGAAAGCTAAAGAACTTTTCGGGGTTGGCCTGCATAAAGGCAACGGCTTCCTGCTAGCCACCTAACGTAGCAGTATTGATTTGAGCATCAGATAAAATGCTTCCTATATTCCTTGGAGCAGTGAGAGACGGGCAGTGCCATAGGAAATATAGCATACCGATTGCAGCGGATCGGTTCGCTGCAGCCTGGGTTCTATTGGTTTGGAAGGAGTCCATTGATCGGTTTTCTGTTAGTATTGGTGTCTCACCCTCTCGATCCGATGAAACTATGGAATCAAGAGTACTTCGTTTGTCGTCGACTTGTTTGCACGAATACTGTGAAAGTACGACGGCCATAATTAGGAGTGTGCGCTTCAAGTGTCCCCCCCGTAACAGCAAGATATTAGCCAAACTTAGGCCAAACTCATGGTAAACCATTAAGATGACTCTTAGACCTGGCGCTCTAAAGATTGTAACTAGCAGCGTCGAAAAAGCGAAGTAATTGAGGACAATAACTTGAGCCCTGGAGGTGCCCAGTGAAAGCTATGATATTATCTATCATCATGATATTTTACAGTTTTTCTTTGATTGCTAGCACAAAATCAGACGCGGAAAAAAAAGCCTTAAAGAAGAAGCTTACCGAACTGCAATACTATGTGACACAGGAGGACGGCACGGAACCTCCCTTTAAGAATAAGTACTGGGACAATAAAGAGCACGGGATTTATGTCGATATCGTTTCTGGAGAGCCACTTTTTAGTTCCCTCGATAAGTATAAGTCAGGAACTGGCTGGCCTTCTTTTACCCAGCCACTAGTCAAGGACAATATCGTCGAAAAAACCGATCGTTCTTTATTCATGGTTCGCACGGAGGTGCGATCTAAAGGCGGTGACTCACACCTTGGCCACGTATTTAAAGACGGACCAAAACCCACTGGCCTAAGGTATTGCATCAACTCAGCGGCTTTGCGCTTCGTTCCGGTGGATAAACTCAAAGAAAACGGCTTAGAACGATTTGCAGCTAGCTTTACTGACGCGAAAAAATAATCGATATGACATAACGAGCTGCAAATAGTCTTTTTTCGGCTCGCCAGTCAAAATTCTCTACCAAAATCGTAATTAATGGGTTAAAAAGCAGACACCTTGTTTGTTTAGTGGAGTTCACCCATGCCCATTAGAACTACATTCTGTCTTAGTTTTTGCTTGCTTATGTCATGTCATTCAGACCTAAACTCAAGCTCTGACATTCACGTCATCGGTGGTTCTACTATCGATCGCGATTATAATTTTTACGTAGGTCTTGCCGAATATGGCAGCGATCAGACCTTCTGTGGGGGTACGCTTCTACAAAACAATCTCATTTTGACCGCCGCCCACTGCGTCTACGATCGGCAAGATCGGATCGAAATAGTCAAAAATCTAGGTAATTCGAGCGAACCTAAACGACTACTAGTCAATGGTATCATTGTCCATGAGTCCTTTGATCCTGTAACCTTCGAAAACGATATCGCTATCTTAACCTTCGCAGACCCTACAGGGGAGCACCAGGCCAATAACTCTAGGATTTCACTGAGTGAGGTTCAGGACCCAGAGACAGTATTTGCTGAAGGAAGAATTGTCGGTCTAGGAAACCTAACATCGATGGGTAGATGGATTGGCAAGGATGTTCATCAGGTAGACGTGCCACTTCTCCCGATTAGCTCATGCCAGAACGCTTACCCAGGGTTTAACATTGGTTCCGATCAAATATGCGCTGGTAACTTGAGTGAGGGTGGCGTTGATGCTTGCCAAGGAGACTCGGGAGGGCCACTCGTAGTATTCGGTAGTGATGACTTACCTAGCCTTGCTGGAATCGTCAGTTGGGGAGAAGGATGTGGGCAGGCTGGTAAGCCCGGTGTATATACGTCCATATCAAGTTATCTAGATTGGATCGATTATAGCGTCGCCGATTATTATTCACCCACAAGCTCGGCTCAGCCTGACAGGATTCAAAAGCAGGTTATGCAACACTGTGACTTTATCCTAAGGTCCAAAAAAGTATCTCTATCACGTCAGAATTTCTCTAATAAAAATCAAATAGACTCACGCAAGACATTTGAATCCTTTAGTCAAATTGATCGATCTCAATACGAAGGGATCCTCGCAGCGTCTTCCTCCATCACGACCTGCACCTATAAAAATAATTATTTTGAAGATGTTACGACGTCTCTAATAGCCTTACCAACAGGTACAGAGTTCTTGACCTGGCAAAGGCCCGGCGAGTTTGCGCTTTTCCAGTTGGGATCTGTAACGGCTGACAACGTTGGTTGCTTCGGTCGCGGTTATGCCTTCCGGTATTCAGAAACCAAAAATACCTTCGACGTGACCTTTGAAAATCAACTTTACTACAGTTTGCGAGCAGAGTCGGTTACGGAAGATCTTTCTAGTATGACTCAACTTGCGACTTGCAATGACTTTGGCTACACCTTTCGTTTGGTTTCCAATCGGGAACGTAATCGGTCATGGGCTATTGCATCATCGCCGAAGCTAGCTCGGCCTTTAGTCTATCCATTGACGGAATACGAAGACCCAAAACCCAATCTTCGCATGGAACTCCAAAATACTGCCAGCGACGATCGCGTCTCCTTACGCTTGAATAATGATTCAACATCCCAGGACCTGATCAGTTGGAAACTTGAATGCCCCTTTGCCTTCGCTTTGGAAGCCCCAACCCACGATTTGTCCTCTACGGCGTCCGTAAGAGGCTCTGATGGAATTTTTTATGTGGGAATTGCTGTCAGCCAATTCCCGGAGTTAGGACGCATAAATAGCCTGTCTTCCCGTGATATGTCGCTGATACTGAGAGATTCGAGACTTTCCTCAATGCGTCGCGACTTGATAAACAGATGTCGCGTTAACGGCCTAACCGTCTTCTAAACAGTAATACATTGAAATCTCTAGTATAAAGACATATTTTTAAAAATATGTCATTTTTGCTTGACTTGATAGTTGATTTCGACTATTATCGGCTTGAGATTGTTGTTGTTGTTTCTTGTTGTGTGGATATCTCGATGAAATTACTAAACATATTTGTCCTAATACTAGCTACGATCAGCTGTAAGCAGAAGCAAAATAAAGATACTAGCCAGCCTGTCGAATTCTTTATCCATGGCGACCCACTTGAACTCGTTGAAAATACGGACCAAAATCGCACAAGCCCTTTTCAGGAAAATAACCTCCCCTCCTTTGCCTCGTTTGCACTATCTGGATTTATCGAGATCAAACAAAAAAGCGTGGTATCGGCAGAAAATCGTATAAATGGTCAGGCTGAGCTTGAAAAAGCCAATAGTAGTTCGGGCAGAACTCGATTTATCGAGGCTCCTCAGTATGCATTTGCGAAGGCGACGGAGACGACTTACCACTACAGAGCCAGCAACGTCACAGGGTACCCAACATTGTCCTTCGTCAAGGATAGCAAGGGACACCTGAACCTGAAGACTATAGCAAGCACACAAACAAGCCCAGTTGAACCGCTCCACTACAGTGTGAGTGAGGATGGCTTCACGTTTAGCATTTTATTCACATCAGAAGATAGCCAAGGCAAGAAGCTTACCGCCATGTTTTTTACCAAAAACTTCGATCAAAACCATCGAAGAATGAAGCGCACCACTTCAGAAAATTTTGCTTTTTTTCTGGGTAGGGATAAGGCCATCGGCTGGCGCCAACCACTAGAAGTCAGCATCTGCGGAAAAGAGGCCTTAGCTCAAGAACGTGATGTCAGAGAGGCCATTAATTCATGGGCAACCTCTGAAGGTAAAATATCCGGCTTAGATTACTCAATCGCCGTCGACGAAACGCCAAGACCGTTTAGTGATATCAATCAGAAGTGCATTCAGATGATTGATCAGTACCGTATGGAAGATCAGGAGAACCTAGCCGAATTGGGGTCGGCTCTTGTCATTATCAACCAGTTTAGCCAAGAAATAGTTTCGAGCCATAGCTTTATATTCCTGGCAGCACATAAGCGCAGTTTTGTAAAAACATCATTGGTATCGACCATCACTCATGAATTTGGTCATATGTTAGGGTTAGGTCATGAGTTCTCCAGAGATCCAGAGACTAATGAATCTCTGTATGATTCCATCATGGGCTACAGCGGAATTGACCAGGTAAAACAAAGGGATCGCGAGGCCATTGCAGCTTTGTATCCAACAGCTAATAACACTAATCCGCTAACATTTATAAACGAGTAAATGTTGTATTTCTCCAATTGTCTTAACTATTCTTGCCACCATGCCAATTAAACACCCTAAAAGACAGAGCTTTATTTGCAATATTTGCCTAGGCCGCACGTCTTACCTTTGAGAGAGGATGGAACACCATCCACACTTGGTGCAATTTTAGCGTCATCGCGACTTAAAAATATCACCGCAATTTTTGATGTGAAGGGATTTCCATTCACTCTATCTAGACCAAACGCCTGCCCTAGCCAACTTTTCCCGTTATCCTCGAAACAATCCTCTCTCTGTCTATTTTAGATTAAAGCAGTTTGCATAATAAGTCGTCGTTGCCGGCCAATCACTGAAGATATTTTCAACGCCTACATCTTGAGCCAGCGTATCGATGACGCGAAACACATCGCCCTCGTTCTGAATGGCTGAAGCTATGGTTTGATAATACCAGCCACCTCCCTGTGAAATCTGACCGGAGCGCTCAACTGTCCAAGCGATCAACGACAACCCATCTTTCTTCGCTGCCTTTGCATAGTCAGAGGCGACGATTTGCTTGTTTGCACCTGTCTTTAAGAGCATCCACGTCGGCGATCCGATGTACTTTACACCCATCTCTGATAATTCTTTCATAGACGGATTCCAGGTCTCGGGCTTACTGTGATCAAAGAATTCGTCACTGTATCGTCCATCCAAATAGACCGCTTGACGCGCAAATTCTGGCTCTGCACGGATCCAATATTTTATATCGTCCAGCTGAAAGGACTGAGCCCAAACATCATTTGCCGCAACGCCAGCAGCTTTGTACTCATTGATCAACTGCTGAGCATAATCCTGTTGAGAGTACTTACCTTCAAATGGCATGGGAACCATAGGCTCTTTTAATTCTGGAGTCATCTTTACACCGTTGGACTTGAACAGAGCGATACTTTCCTTATGCGTCATAAGCGTCCCACAAGTCGCATAAAGATCCGTGCGAAATTGAGAGGTCCCGTTCATAAAGTCCGCCGGTGAACTTGCCATTTCATTCACGCCATCCATCTTGCCACAAAGGCTGCGAAATTGAGCTAAGGTAATATCGCTGGTGCAGCATTCAGCCGAAGCTTTTGCTCCTGTGGCCTCATTGTATGGTTGAAATGGCTTCCGGCATGTTTTTGCTAGATCAGGTCGACTCAGAATATCGGTGGAGGCGTGCAGATCACACTGAGCGTGACGGCATACCAATTGGCGATCCTTTGTGAATGTCACATCACATTCCAGAATGCCGGCCCCCATCTTAATCGCAGCTAAGTAGGATTCCTTAGTATGCTCAGGAAACAAAAGAGGAGCACCGCGGTGCCCTATGGAGAATAGTGAAGGCTTCATAGTCTTGGGCTCACAAGACTTGAGTTTGGACTTTAACGGGCTATCCTGCATCTGATTCACAAGAAAAAACGGTCTAGGACCCAAATGTATCTGAGGATCTTGATGAACCGTCGATTTCGTGTAGGCGACGGTGGTTAGACAAAAATTACAAACAAGGCCAAGTATAAGAATAATCTGTCGCATGATGACTTCCTAAATATTATGACTGAAAATTTTTGGGTAGCTTACTAGGTTCAGGTTTCATCCTTGTAAAAATCTTATATATATCAACTTAAATTTCCAAAAATAATATGACTACCTGACCGATTTATGAGGACATCTCTACCATCCACTTCAAAAACACCATGCTACCTTTCCGTCGTGCCATAACTAATTTTAGGATCGACTCAATGGACTTGCCTATGATGACGCAACCTGAGAACGCCAGGGTGTGCAGCCGTTACCTAGCAATTGATCTAAAAATAGGCCGATTAGTAAAATGGAAAATTAGGAGTTTTATGTACTTTGTCCTACTAATAATGCTAGTCAGTTGGCTTATTCCACGAGAAGCCGAAGGCACAGTATATCTAGAAAAACATCTAGAGGCTGAGCACATCGTAGATATTGCCAAAGATTGGGAGTGGTTTCCCTACGAGTTGATATCACCAGATTCAAAAAAAACCTCAGATATCGTTCTACCCGTGAATACGAAATTTTATACGACGTCAGTGATGAAGTACTCCGCTGACGGCTACGCCTCTTTTCGTAAAATCTTAGATATAGGAAAATACAGAGGAATCTTAACCTTTAAACTGCCTTATTGCCTCCATGCCTGTCAGCTATTTATCAATAGCGAACGCGTCTACACCTCCGGTGAGATTAGTGTGACTCCGAACCCTGAAGCCCGAGGAAAAGCAGGGTTTCAAATTCTAAACTATCAGCCCAAAAGCGATCGATTAGTCCTTGTCATGCACAGCTCCTCTTATGCTCGATCTTATGGCGGTATGATCAGAGGTTTTGAAGTATCATCACTTGAAGCCTCCCGGAAGTTTATGCGATATCAGACGATTGTTGATGCAACACTGATAGGTGTTGCCACGACCATGGGTCTCTATCATTTCATTTTATTTGGGATTAGAAGAAGGAATCGAGCAGCCCTTGTTTTTGGCCTAATATGTCTAGCCAATACCTTCCGTGCCTTCACGGCCGGCGGGAGTCAAATCATGTTTCAGTACCTCGACATATCCACAGCTTTTGCCTTTCGCTACGAATACATCTGTTTCTACATAGCATTTTATTATATTTGGGCGCTACTGAACGAGCTTTTCCCACAGGAAACTCCAAAAATAACAAATATCATTGGAATGAATGTCCTGTTATTGTGTATCCTGTTGACTCTTTTTGTTCCACTCCCTTATGCATCGATCATTCTGAGATTTGTCCAGTTTAAGGCCGTGATGTTCTACTTTTTAACGATTTATATTGTGATCAAAGCGATTAATAATAAAAATACGGGAGCCAAACTAACCTTAGCGGGCTTCCTAATTTATTGCCTATTTGCCTTTGCTGATATGTATATGTCTTTTTCCTCATACCAGTACAATTTATCTAATATAGGCATATCGATATTTATCATGTTTCAATCTACGGCTCTATCTGTAAGGTTCACTGAAGCATTCAGGACAGTGGAAAATAACGAAGTGACGATCCTTGAGTTAAATCAAGAGCTCACATCACATGTGAAAAATCTAGATATCAAGGTCAAAAATCGCACACAAGCTTTGAACTATCTTATGGACAATACCCAAGCAGGTATCTGTGTCATTGGTAAAGACCTGAAGATTGGGTCTTTATACTCAAAACACCTTACGAAAATCCTTGGCAGAAGCGACCTCGCTGGACACCAATTCACTCAGGTGTTAGAAAAGGCCAACCTATCCAAGGACGAAAAATCGGTAATTTCTTCGGTTTTGGATATGTGCATTGGGCAAGACGAACTAAATTTTGCCGTCAATCAACCATCTCTTCCGCGCGAATTGGTCATGAAGCATCATGGAGACGAGCGCATTGTCAGCATAGATTGGAGCCCCATCATCACAGACAAACTGATCTCACAGATCATTGTCACTATGAATGATATTACGGAGAATCGTCAGGTTCAGCTGGATAATGCCACCAAAGATATGAGTTTGAAGGCGATAGGACAACTACTTTCTCTTGGACAAAAACGCTATCGACTCTTTCTCGCTCAATTACTTGAATTAGTGAAAACCATAAATATCGGTAGCACTCTTGATAAAGAACAATTTCATAACACCTATCTGGGAATCCACACCTTAAAGGGTAATGCCAGGACATATGACTTTGGAGAAATTGCGAACGCGTTACATAGCATCGAGTCTCAGTTAATGACAAGATTACGAAATAATCTTCCCATCGATCTCAGTTTAGTCAATATAGACGCTCTGAAAGAAGCTATTTTAGATCTACGCTCGGTGGCTGATGATAGACTAAAATGGAATACTCATGATCAGGCGGCTTATCTCATCCCTGAATATCTCTTACAAAAACTTAAAAGCGAGACCACTGCTATAGGCAACTATAGTTTAACAAAGGGAATCGAAAGCATTCTGAATCAGGTAGAGTTTGTTTCGAGTCTGTGGCTATTTCAAGACATTATGAACGAATCATCCAATATTGCTAAGTTTTTGGATAAACCGAGTCCTTCTTTACATCTCGATGTACCCAGCTTTTGGCTATCAATAGAACAGGAAAGAGCCTTGAGAGATGCTTTTATCCATATTCTTCGCAATTCTATGGATCACGGAATCGAATCACCCCAGGAGCGGTTAAGTAAACAAAAAAGCGAACAAGGTCATCTGTTCTTAAAAGTCAGTATTGCAGACGACCAAGTGATTGCAGAATTTCGCGATGACGGGCGTGGGATCAATACCGAATCCATTGGCAATCTCACAGGACAAATGGAAGAGGATAACCAACGTCTGTCAGAGATCCTTTTCCGCCCAGGATTTACGACAAAAGAGGTAGCCAGCCACATGAGTGGACGTGGAATCGGCATGGATGCGATAAAGGTATTTTTAGCCTCCATCGGTGGTACTGTAGAGATACAATTCCAAAAAAAATCAGGCGAATGGCGCGGATTTACAACACGATTACACTTCCCACTTCTCCAAGCCAATATCCACACTCAAGAAGACATCAAGGATGCAGGATAGCGCGACCTTCACACGAAAACAACAAAAAAACCAATGATTAAAAAGCTTTATCAAAGATACCAAGGCATAATATCTACGTTTTTATAAAAAATCTGTTCGAAAGTTTCTTCAGGCTATGCTAGGCGTTTTCCGAACATTCTCAAAAAAAGGATGAAGTATGTCAATCATTCGCCGCCTATGCCTTTCTGTTAGCCTACTTTTCATCAGTTCCTGTTCCACGGTTTATTACAGCGTTTGGGAGACCCTAGGCCAAGAGAAAAGAGACCTGTTGAAGTCAAATATTGAGAAAACAACAGAATCACAAAATGAAGTAAAGGAAGAATTCAAAGACACAATTTCTAAAATTCGTAGCGAGTATAAGTTTGATGCGGGTCATTTAGAAACCACCTACGATGCTCTCGCTGAAGACTATAGTGATGCCAAGAGCGAGGCAAAAGCACTGAGCGCAAGGATCGATCGTGTAGAAAGCATTGCCACTGATCTATTTGCTGAATGGCAAACTGAGATTGGACAGATCAAAACCAAAAAGTATCGTGTAGAAAGTAGACGGAAATTGGCTGCTACCAAAAAACGATTCAAACCAATGCTGGCATCTATGAGACGAGTCGAAGCGTCTCTCGATCCTATCCTGGATAAGTTCAATGATCAGGTACTTTTTCTTAAACACAACCTCAATGCAGCGGCACTTGGATCGTTTAAAGCCGAGTTTCGCTCTATCGAGAAAGATATTAGATATCTGGTCAATAATATGGAAAAATCTACAAAAGAGGCCGACCAGTTTATCTCTACCATGTAACTAACTGGGATGTGGCATTAAATAGTATAGTGTTGGCTGACCTTACCTAAAGCTCAAACCGTACGCTTTTGCTTGAATTGCTCTACAGCAACCTTTGGTTCATTGACAAAACCCTGAAAACTACCGCTATCGAGGTCCTGAATGAGTAATTCGTGGGCCTCATCTGGTTTAAACCCCTCAAGAATGATCAATCGAAATAGGTAGAGTAATCCATCATGCCTCGCCTTACAACTGAGGCCCGGGAATGAGTTCTTCAGAGACGATTCCAAGTTTTGGAATAAACGCCTTTTCTCGAGTCCCCCAGGACTACTATCCCGTCTTTCCTCCGAAGTAACCACTAAAGTACTCATACAAGGTTTTTTACAATTGCGGTAACGAAAGATTCGGGTTTTGCCGGCGATTTGGTAACAGATGTCGTTTGAGTTTTCAACTAACTCATCCGTTTCCGAGAGAAAAGCGTCTGGAGAGTGATAGATTTTTCCACACTTACTGCATTTTTTGGGGAAACGGTAGCTAACCGGAGTCTTGCCACTAACATCGCGAAGTAAATGCAAAGCAGCCAAGCTAAACCTTAGAAAGTGAGCCATCTTCCTAGATTTTAGTATATCTCTATCTGTTTGACTAAATTGCATTTTCTTTTACCCGTTTCGGAGCATATTATGGCTCATAAAGGCAAAAATAGGAGATCCAATCAAGGATCTCCCAAAAAGAAGTCATAGCTCAAATCCTAGAGGTTATTAACCAAACCTAGTGCGACCTGAGGCAACTGATTAGCCTGAGATAGTACAGAAGAACCAGCCTGCTGAAGAATATTTGTCGACGTGTAGCGGGCTGTTTCTGCTGCGAAATCTGTATCTTCGATTCGACTATTGGCAGCAGTTAGATTTTCAACCTGCGATCCTAGGTTATTGATGGTGGAAGATAGGCGATTCTGTACAGAACCTAAGTAAGATCGATAATCACTAACCTTGACC
This sequence comes from Pseudobacteriovorax sp., assembly GCA_013215145.1. Classification (GTDB taxonomy): domain Bacteria; phylum Bdellovibrionota_B; class Oligoflexia; order Oligoflexales; family Oligoflexaceae; genus DT-89. The sequence continues at coordinate 137,979 of JABSRP010000019.1, read as the reverse complement.
AAGGCATCGTCTAATTTCATAATACTCTGCTGAGCATCTTGCTTGGTATTTACTTTCGTACCCTCTTCCGAAGTACCAATATCTAGGGACCCATCACCCGATGTGAAGGCGTTGATTTCGCCTAAATCAATCTTGATAATATTGACTTGATTTTCTTGCTCAACATTGTCAGCGTCACCGTAGTAGTCTTTACCGACTTGAATTTCCAAAGGAAACGTTCCCTCAGCATTGGCAATCTCATCGCCAACATCAGCGTTTCCAATTAAAAGCCTTGTACCGTTGAATTCGGTAGCGTTGGCGATTCGATCAATCTCATCTTTTAGAGCGACAAATTCTTTGTTTAAGAATTCTCGTTCCGTTTGACCGATGGTATCACTTGCACCTTGAACAGCTAGTTCTCGCAGACGCGTGAGCATACTAGTCGTTTCCACCAGACTGCCTTCCGCCGTCTGGACTAAGGAGACACCATCATTTGCGTTTCGACGGGCTTGAGTGAGTGATCGAACGTCAGCATTTAAGTTCGAAGAAATGGCAAGACCTGCGGCATCATCAGCAGCCTTGTTGATTCTTTTCCCTGAAGCCAACTTGTTTGAAGAATCCGCTAGAGCACTTGTGCTAGACTCTAATCGGCGTTGCGCGTTTAAGGACGCAACATTGGTTCTAATACGTAATCCCATTTCTGTCCTCCTGACTCTGGGTTGTTTGCCATCCCTCCTGGATGCCTACAAGTTATCGCCAGGCCCTCGGAAAACTAAAACTTGCCTACAAACAGATCATGACCTATTACATTGATTTACTTAGAATTTTGATTCTTTTTTTTATTCTCGACAGGTAATTAATTCCCAGCGTTGTGGGTAAACGACAGGTCTGGGTATTTTTTTTGTTTGGCAATTAAAGTCCAGAATGCTAAATAACTTTGGGCTATTATCCTTTTGCAAGCCTTCACTAATCCCTAACTGTAGAATCACTCGAATGAATCTAATCCTCCTAAAAGACTCAAATGAACCACATTTTTTTTCAAAGAACGATATTAGAGCAAAGCATATCTTCAAAGTTTTGAAACTTAAGGAAGGCGATACATTTCGAGCTGGGATCGTCAATCAAATGATTTATGATTGCGCTATCACACGTATCACCTCCGAAGGGGTTTTTTTCGCCCTACAAAACCCAAAACCGCCTCCTCCAGCTTCCAATATCATTCTGCTTTGTGGATTATCAAGACCAAACACAATGAAGAGAGTATTTCGCGAGTCCGCGGCTCTTGGGGTCAAACACATTTATTTGTTACCGACTGAGTTGGGCGAAAAATCCTACGTATCCAGCCAGGTACTTGATCCTAGCAAATACATTCCTTTGTTAATGGAGGGCGCGAGTCAATCATACTCAACGATCCTTCCAGAGATTACCCTGCTGAACCAATTTAGCGAATTAACGAAGCACACATTTGAATCTGTTCCTTACAAGTACTTTTTCCATAAGGATGATAATTACCCCGCTGCATTTCAGCAAGCTGGTCAAATGAAAACTCAGGATGACCAGAACATTCTTGTCGCCATTGGCTCGGAAAGGGGCTGGACCTTTAAGGAGATTCAAATGTTTGAATCGAACGGATTCGAGGGGCTCAGACTTTTCTCTAGAATAGTAAGAACAGACAGCGCATTTATTGCTGCTATCTCAGTTTTCCTGTCTGCTCAGGAAAGCCGTCTCACGAATTGAAACCTCCCTCCACTAAGCATTCGCTATAGTGGGGGATTCTTATCCAGACCCAAGTCCATCAAAGCATTATGGACGGTTGCACCAGCCGCCCGTTCCAGAATATTTTTAGCCGCATTGGTATCGGCATTGTCTTCATATCTACATTCAACGCAGCGAAACAGCTCCTGACTAATACGATTAGCCGAGGATTTATGAGAGCAGGCGGAGCAGATGATTGAAGTATTATGAGGAGCAACTTCAATGACCCTTGCGTCATGTTTTTCAGCTTGCCACTTTAGCTTAACTGAAAAATCATACCACCCCTGTCTAAGTATCGCTCGATTCAGCCCAGACTTCTGCGCTACATTCCTTCCTGGGTTCTCAATAGATCCTTTCGCAGATTGGGTCATCCGTTGTGTTCCCAGGTCCTCAATTCCAATCATACCGTGGTTTTTGGTGAGATTGTGAGCTGATTTCCAGAGGAAGTCTTTGCGAATATTTGTGATCCGATTATGGACTCTATTGATTTTCTCGTTTTGTTTCATCCAGTTTGCCGAAAACTCTTTCTTTTTGGCAAGTCTAGCCTGAAGCTTTGCGATTTTGTCTTCTAGTATTTTAATTCTTTCTGTGGGCAGATCTAAGAATTCACCGTTGCTTATGGCTAATGTATGGACGACGCCTCTATCTATACCAACTGCTGAACCAGACGTGTTTCCCACGACTTTTAAATCTTGATCAACACCGAAAGATACGAAAAAATCCATACCTTTTTTGGTAAGGGTTACATTCTTAACTTTCCCTGAAAAGGGCCTCGAAGAGACAAAGCGGAGCCTTCCAATTTTGGGAAGAGTGACCCAGGCTTTTCTCCTTGAGTGCTTATCATACTCAATGGCTCCTTCTTTAAGCGAAGGAAATCTGATACCGGCTTCTCGTTTTCCTTTTTTCTTTGGTTTGGGAAAATCAGCCCGCTTCTTAAAGAAGCTTTTGAAAGCTCTATCTAGTTGCATCAAACACTGCTGAAGAGACTGGGAGGGAAGATCTTTAAAAAAGGGATACTCGTTCTTCAAAGCCTTGAGCTGTTTTTCCTGGTAATTGTAGTTAAGCGAAGAGAAGTTACCAGCTATGGTCTCACGAAATTTGAATTCTTTATGTTCTATCATTTCTCTTTGAGACAGGGCGAGGTTCCAAAGTAGGCGGTTTGCACCAATCCACTGATTGAGACGATCTTTGGTCCTCCAGTTCAATCGAAGCTTGTATTTGTACCCAATCTGAGCCACAGGAATCATCCTTGATTACAAAGTGTTGGGTGGATATTGCTAGACAATTGTATGGTTGTCAAGGATATATTGCTCACCTCGCTTTCGCTCGGATCACATTAGCCCCTATCCATCTCCCACTAAGCATGCGACAACCTTCGGTCGTCTCCATTCTAGTGGGAGTATTCCGGCAGGTTTGATAAAACAGGATATTTGAACGGAATCAGTTTTGAAATATCATTTTGCTAGCAATATTTCAAAGTCGGCAGAAGTCGTAGTATTGTTTGGAACACCCACCGCGTCCACAGCACAAGATTGATTCAAGGCAACATAACCCGGAATATAGACATCATTCATTCCAGTCTTAAATCGACAGATAAAGAGATCAGTCTCTAAACTGTTTCCTCCAATTATGCTTTGTGCCGGAAAACTTGGTCCTTGAGAGACGCTACTCCATGCCAATGCTTCATCAAAAGTGCCAGACGTCAAAACTAGAATCTCGAAGTCAGTGGTTTGCTGCCTGTTTGCTACGTAACAAACTCCCTCGGACGGATCACCTTTTTTGTCGGGTACAAACTTACCAGGTAAACGAGCCACAACTTGTCCAGCTTGATTCAGTTGTTGTCCCCGGCAAAGATAAAGATCAGTGGAACCGTCAAATCGTGTCCCTGCTACCACCGCATTCTCTAAATGCGCACCAGGCTGAACTTTGACCCAAGCATAATCGTTCAAGGAGGGAATAACACTGATGATAGAAGGCGGTGAATACCTTTTGTTTTCATCGTAAGAAAACACGTAATAATGATAGGATGTGTCGTTTACTAATCCACTATCGACAAGACTAGACTCGCTGCCGCTAGCAATCACATCCACTAGATCATGTCTACCAATCTCGTAGATAGCGCCGTCTTCGGGCTTCCAATCCACAAGAGTGAGGGCTCGGGCAATCAAAAACCCTTCGCTATCTTGAACCTCATCCCAAATGAGAGTTATGGACTCACTACCATGAATAAATCTTAAATTTTCTGGGCTCGGTAAGGCACCAGTCTCCTTAACCCATTCGTACCGAATCGCTTGATCGTAAGTTTGCCAAATGAGGTTTTCGTGTTGAGCAAGTAAGCAAAGTCCCATCATACCATCTGGTACAGTAGAGATATCGATATCAATAGGAGTTCCGATGGGATTAAGGCTATACCCGGTGGCATTTGCACAATCTAAAGTTTCGGCAGCAGCCACCTTATAGATGTAATTAGCGATACTGAGCCCAGAAACCCGCACATTAATCCGAGTCAATCGTGAATTCGGTTGAGGTAGGTTCTCCAAAATAGGGTTTAGGTTGATCCCCTCAATATCCGCACCATCTGGACCCTTCAACTCATTATCGTTGACATCGATTGAAGATTTTTTACAGGCGATTAATAGAGTAATCGTTAAAACTATACAAATAATTCGGAGCATACGAACCCTTATTGTACGTCTCTTATCCATTCGTACTATCGGTAAGTTTCAGAATTTCCTAAAGTAGTTTTTTTTACCTAAGTTATTGGCTACTTATCGAGGTCAGTGAGACTCTTACTCAAGGGCGAGAGGGGAGGTATTGCACTAGCTCCCTCAAGTTGATAGAGGCGATAAAATCCTTGCAACCATTTATAAACACTATTCATTTCTAGCGAATTAGCCTCTAATTCTAAGCGGTCCATCGCAAGGGTTTCATCTAATTGATAGTCTTTAGAAACAGAAGGGGCAAAGCGCTTATAGTTGGCCTCTAGTAATTTATGTGCCAATTTTGTGGAAACGCGCATATTCGAGTTAGTTAGACTGGCAACCACTGGTTTGATAAAACGCCTTAAATCCCAAATCTTTCGATTATCGGAATCGATATAGGGGGCGATTTTTCCAGTACCTACGCTTAGGACTACAAGATTTTCCCTGGCAATTCCTTGATCCATGAGCTCAGCAATCAGGCCAATAGAAGGGTTATTTAAAATGAGTCCACCGTCCATATATCGATTCTGAAAGGGACGAAAAAAAAGAGGTGCTGCCGACGAAGCTTGAATGACATCAATGATCCGCATGTTTAGATCGTAATCTCTTTGAGAGATGTTATTGAAGAAGTAGGCATCAGCAAGGCGCCTTTTTCCTCCCCAGAGTCGTCGATCGCCGTCAAGGGTGGGAATAAAGACTTGCTTTCTTAGGTCTCCTAGTTTTTGCTCACCGAAAACCTCCCAAAGAGCTTTTTCGAGTCGTTCAAGTTGATAAGGAGTCCCGAAGATGCGATCAAACGGGATTGTGCGATAAATCCATTTTCTGGTGAAGATTTCGGGAGCCGCTTGCTTATAGATGCGCACAATATCTTCCGGGGGGATGGGTTCCTTTAAAGCGAGTGCACAAGCAATGATGGACCCTGTGGACGTTCCTGCAAAAACTTTTGTCATTCCCAAAACAGAAGAGTTCCATTCGTGAATTCGCCTAAGTATCGTTCCGGTAAAAACCCCACCAACTCCACCACCATCAAAGCACATGGCTCGCGTAATCATTTGTAGATTCCCCGCACTGGCTGTCATTAGCCAAAAGAATTTGGATGCTCAGTCAAAGGTTTGATCTTAACTGATTTTTTACACAAAAAATCGAAATTATTCTCGAAAAATGCTATAAATCTTTTAGCCATTCTAATAAAAATAGCCAGCACGATCCAGTCTGAATCTATTGGGCAAGGCTGGTATATAAAACCATCAACCACTCGCTACGGGACCTGCAACTCTTGAAAGTTATTATATATTTTTTGTTTACCTTAGGGATTTTACTGGGACATACCTCAATGGCCAACTCATCACCAAAACTATATGAGGTCAACCTCGATCCCTTCAAAAAATACCCCAAGTCTTACGAACGTTATATGGCTCTCAATAAAATCTTCGACAAAGGCCCGCTTACTATGAAGGAGCATCTAGAGCGACTAAACCTTTTGGAAGGTGTTCTCAAAAAGGAAGCAACCTGGTGGGATGGGCATTGGATTTATGCAAGCGAAGCCTTTATTGTCGGTTCTAGCATGCCAAACCCGACGGATGACCCTGAGGTTCGTGCAACATTAGCCAAAGGCCATAGCTACACCAAAAAGTGCTTGTCCTCACAACCCGACAACTCTCTATGTAAATTTTTTAACGCATCTCTACTGGCAAAAATTGCAAGTATCGATGGAATATTTGCCTCACTAAAACACGGAAAAGAGATTCGCGACGCCTGGCAGGACATTATTGAAAAAGGCGATTATCAATTTCAATTTCGCCCTAACGTCAGCCTACTAGGTTCAGCCTACTACGGATTAGGACTATTTTATCGACTAGTTCCCGATAGCGTATTCATCGATTGGCTTTGGGGTATACGAGGAAACAAAGAAAAAAGCATCAGTTACCACAAAAAGGCGGCCGAATACGATCAAGGAAATCCGTGTTCGATGCTGATGCATGCCGTTGCAATCCTTTGCTATCACGGTGACGACAAAAACGCACCGACGACTAAGCAAGCCATGAAAATATTTGATGATATTCAAAAGATTACGGCCATAGACATTCCGCAGGAGCTTTGTCAAAAAGACAGTAGAAGAATCCGTCAGAGGACGGATCGTGTTTGCGGATATACCCAAGCAAAATATGAAGAAGCGCAATCATCCCATTGAAAGTTGGGAGCCATCAGCTCCCCAGACGACTGGCAACCTCCACAAAGGCCCCATTTTAGATTTACTCATCATCCCCGAACAATATCCCCTTGCTATCCTAAAATAAAAACTGACATAAAATTAAATAAATTCAGATAGCTAGACCTCAACATACTGCTTTTGAGAAGCAGCCGAAGGTAACTGGCCGTCCAACCCTAAACATTTGGCTTATTTTTATTGAGAGACCACAAAATTATTGCTATGACTATTAATCATATTAATGGATTAAGATAAACTTAACTAATTGAAACGTAAATGTATGAAACTAAAGCTTAAACTGGTCATAGCGGCCGTGTTTTTCGTTGGCTGCCAAGCGGGATCGGAACCAGAGCCGGTCCCTGCACCCTCGGAAAGTTGTCAAAACTTTCGTGCTATTGGCGACTTATCGATATCGTTCAGCTACCTTGACAATCTCTTCAGTTGCATCAATGACGAAGGCGACGAGCCTTTGGCGCACATTGCTAGCATTCATAAAACAGTCGGTGAGGAAGGATTTCAAGCTTGGAAACGCCTCTTAATCGACTCAACAGAAACGCAACCAAAACTTGCTGCTGCTTACCCTTACCTTTTGGCGTTCAGCACTCTGTTGGACCGTGGACTATTTGATTACTCAGGAAACAGCCTAGCTGAGAGGTCGGATCGTTACGATACACTTCAAACCGTACTGAAACAATTAAACCCTAAACCCTTGGCCCAGCTTACATTGCACTGGGCCCACGAAGGGAACCTAGCGCCGATACTCGAGGACTTTGGCCACCTTATCGATGAGCTACCTCCGGCTAGTATATCTGGTTACCTGAGACTCTATCTGTCTGATCCTGATTTTCACAAGAACCTCACCCAGGCAGCAAATCGGCTACTGAAAGACGAGCTCAATCGCGACGCTATTTTTGAAACCCTTCAATGGCGCAGTTTTCCGCTTTTTTCAAACGATGCTATTCTTGACTGCTTGGACGGGCTCAAGGCCTGCGAGAGTGTTGACTCTAGTCACAGTTTTTTGGAGCATTTATCTAGTTTCTGGTCGAGTTTGACCCCATCTGAACGATCTTCGCTAGCAACGTCTTTAGGAGAGATGATTCGCACAGGACTCTCGGCTGATACAGATACGGTAGAGTACTATATCGAAAATTTAGCGATTACGTTGACGGATTTTGGTCAGTGGGAATCTGAGCCAACCACAAGTATCGCGCGCATACTTAGTGTTTTAGTCGAAACTGATTTACCATCCATTGCGCCATTAATGGCCGGTTTCGAGAGAATTCGAAATAATCCTACTTATTTTTCAGCGCTACAAGAAAAGCAAGGAAGCACCCTGCTCCACGAAAAAATCGAAGATTTTTTATGGAACGGAGGACCTGTAAGCTCTTGTAATACTATGTATCCCGGCGTTCGCGATAGCGCCGATCACGAGGATCTACTGGCTCGATTGAGAGACTCTACAGCATCTCATGCATCTTGTGCCAACGGTACTAGCCTATTAGCTGCGTTTATCCGCGATACACTTAATGTTGCTTGCGAACAAAACTGCTCAGAGGTCTTTGCTCAAACCATAGAAAACTCCCCTACGCCTGATTATTGGGACAAAACTATGGGACTACTCTTAAATGAGATGGAGCGATCAATTCGTTTTGATCCCTACTATTTTCGTTCTGCTCGATTGGGTTACGAGGCCATCAATCAAAGCGACATCAACCTCATTAAGAGGATTCTAAGTGATAGTCCTGTCACTGATGCCGAAGCTTTCGTCAGATTTGCAGACAAAACTATTATGCATCAGGATCTCCGAAAAAAACTAGCACCTGATTTTTGGTCCCGATGGCTTATCCAAAGTCTAAGCAAATATTCTGAACTTAGCTATCACTTCAGTGATCTTTACTCTTCTAAACAAGAAGTCGATGAATCCTATAAAATAAATAGGATTTTAAGTGGTGTTTATCCTAGCGGACCGGTGGAACAGCACCTACAAGAACGGCTTTCGCCTAATGCCATCTCTCAAATGGCGCCAGCGACGTTAGATATACAATCAAAAGACGTCAGTGCGATCATGTTTCCGGGATATAGTTCAAGCTCGTATATAAAAAACAAAAGCGTCTCTTTTAAACCCACAGAAGAAACCATTAGGTTTCCCTACAGTGGTGCTGTGGTTAACCCCATAACGATCAGTGATCAAGGCGCCATGCAAAAGCCTGAAAGAGACCAAGAAGCTGCATTTATTTTTATGCCTAATGGTAATAAGTCTTGGAGTGTTTTTAATCGTTTTTGGGATACTCTGGCATTGAGTACATCGGAGTTAATAGGATCACAAGCCCAGAACTTCGCTACCTGGGCTAAAAGTGATTTAAAATCACAATTAGAGACTAACTTTATCCAACCTGCAGTTACTATAGCGCCTCCAGAAGATGTTTTGGCAATGTTTCAGAAGGCTGAAGAACTACCCCCTGACATCGTTAGATCACTTGCTTTCTATGTTTCTCATCACTTCATAACTCCAACCCGACGCATCGAAGGCATTGATTGGGCTGAGACAGGACCCAGACTCAATAAAAACGCCGCCATTCGAGCCGCTTTCGGACCTTCCTTGCTATATGGGACCGAAAAAACCTGGCAAGCGTATCGTGATCACCTTCCAAGATCACTGCGGAACCCTGATAGCTTACGCAGCATGTCGCTACAATGGACGCAAGCTACGACAATAAATAGATTCAAAGAGAAGTTTTCCGAAGCTGCTTCCAATCCGGCCACGGTTATTATAGGAGCTGCGAGACAAGACGATTCCCCACCTATAGACGAACAGTACCATGAGCTCAGTTATCTCTTAGCTCTAACGGGTGTCTACGAAAGTCGAGATGAATTATTTTTACAACCACTGGTTTCGCAGGCAGATATCTGTCCAAGACGTCCAGAAAATCAGTGGATTCCGTCTTCGTGCCCTGGCAAGCTTCCAACAGATCAAGCTTTTGGTAGGTTCTTAAAAGACCAAACCTTACTCTACCTCTGTCCGTTTTTCGACGATGCTCTGTTTACAAGAGAATTTCAAAGACTCATGTCCGAGTCTATGAATTTTACAGAGTCGATCGAACAACTTCATAGCCTTTGCCTACCTATGAAAACTCAGTCCGAATATTCAGCACTTGTATCTGCAAAGAGTCTTGAATCTAGCATAACGACATTACTCACGGTGGGATCTCAGCCTAAAATAGAGACTGAAATTTTGAATATTCCCAATGAGATCAAACGATATCAACTTGCCATGCATGCTAAGCCGAGCCGTTATTCGCTCAGAGACGCCCTTAGCACTCAGTCATTCGAAAACAGTAAGACCAACGCTACACTAAATCAACAGACAGGCTTATATAAAAACTTCATTAGCGCGCAGCCTAACTTTATTGATTATGTCATTAGTCAGGTCAAGACTAACTCTGATAGTAATAATTTTTCTGAGGCCCTTGTCAATTTAAGTGATGAAAATTTTGGGGTGACAGTTACATCTCTCCCTGAACTGTTTGATACGATTTTATTCGAATTCGATAAAAGTCTATACGAAGGTGATAGCCTGTTAAAATTTATCACGAAGATCGGAATCATACTGGGACAAGACGAGGAGAAAGCTGGTAGCTTCTTAAGAGTCTTTGCTAAACCACACGATCCTTATTTTGGCATATTACTCGGCTATACATTTCCTCAAGCAATTCGAGCTCTCGTATTTCGCGACTTCAATTGGGATAATCCTGATTACCGTCTTGCCAAGGAAATTTTAAAACCTGGCAATTTACTCTTGTTAAGGGGTCTAACCAGTGTTCTTGACACTGAAGGCGGGGAGATTTTCAAAACCTTTGTTCGGGTCGTTAGCACGTTTCCAGATCAGACATCTTGGTTAGAAACCATGAACAGAGTCATATCTTGGTTTAGCAACTCTCTTGCGGCAAGTTCATCTAATACCGACCTAGACCTTGTGAAATCGGCCACAGCCATCAGACATAGTAGCAATCAATCACTAACGGGGGTGTTGGCAGGTCTTTTCCTCAATCTCGGTGAGCCAATAGCTGATCTGTCGAATGATTGGCAGCCAAGCTCAGGACATAATTTCAATCAGCTTGCATCCAGCTTTTTGACTCATGGTATTCCCATGTTTGCTAAAATCCAAAAGGCATATAACAGTGCCCCACCTGTATTTTCGGATGCTATCTTGGGAATGATGCTCGATGAATGGAATATGGAACATGGAATTGTATCTTTAGCCATGCTCCAGGACGCAAGGATAGGATTCCGTCAGCCAAACTTATACAGCAATCTATTCAAGTCTGAAGCTATGCGCAAAGATTTACAGTTAGGCCTGCAGTCTATATACGATATCGATGCCCAGCTGTGGCTGGCTAGTACAGATGAAATGACAACTTTGCTTTCGGAAGCCAGCAGTATAACCAACCTACTTTTGAGCGACAGTACCATTGATCCCGAAATAGAAACTGATTTACGTTTCTTGCTAGCTGTCCTCAACCGACAGGCAGACAACCAAGGTGAAAACCTGGAGTTAAATGTGAGTGTATTAAAAAATTGGTTGACAACTAATGTAGACGAGGAAGAAACAAGATAATGCAAAATTCAACGAAACTATTGCTTCCCTTTGTGATGCTGGCTTTTTTACTAGGCTTGAGTTCATGCGGATCTGACCACTCTTCCGATAATCCTAAGATAAACGAACCCAACTCGGAATCCGAGGTGTCTGATACAGATCGTCCTGCAAAGCCCCAGGAGCCAACTCCCGACAAGCAACCTGTCCCCGACAAAGATCTAGATAAAAAGCCAGATGAAGATATCGTCGTAAGCCCTATTGCCCCAGCTCCTGATCCAATTAATGAGAACCTACCTATTACTGGTGCCATGTGTTCTTCGGAAGATTTTGGCAAAGGCAAACTAGAAGCTTGTTTAAAGTCGGAAGAATCCATGGGCTTATATGGAAATATTATCCTACAGTTTTCGACAAAAAAATCCGGAGGATCGGCAGAGTTAGTTGATAAATCCAAAATTGAAAAAAATCTCGAACTTCATAATGCTTCAGGCAAGCCTATTCCTATTACGATGATTTGGACTGATGACCGCACGATAGAAATTGATCCTCATAGGCCACTAAAAGAGAATTCTAACTATACTATTGTCATACATTCTCAGCCGGGAGATGTTGAGCGTCCAAGTTCCAATAAAAAACGCATATTGAACCCTTTCTCTAAACAAATACAAAGTAGTTTTTTATTTAGATTAGAGCATAGTCTAAATGGTTTTACCGCAAGTAGTACCCGCGGAATCATTCTCGATCGTAATACTCATAAAAATGTATTCATTACTAGTAAGATAACTCCAGCAAAGTCTATTAAGCAACTAAGTATAAAAAAACTTGGATCAACGGCAAAAATCATCCTTTGTGGCAACGAGGCCGAAGAAACATGCACCTCTGAAATAACGACGAAGCTCAGCAAATTTGTTGATCTAGAGCCTGAGCCAGGAGCTAACACTTACGTCTACGAGATTGTCGATCTAGATGGCGAGGTTAGCACGTACCAAGTTTCGTTTAACTGGGGTTACACAGCAAAAAACAGCGGAGCAGTCATCCCAAAGAGCCTTAAGGTGGCCATGGACCCAACAAATAGCTTTGAAACACTTGCTCAAATTCTGCCAAGACTAGCCGCGGGTAAATTTACCCTAGATTACTTGGATGGAGATGAGGTTTATGAAGCATTTACCTTAAATCAAATCATTGCCCATAATCCCAAGCAGTATCCTGCTGAGTCTCCGTCGCCATGTCAACGTAGATTGGAAAAGAATTTTAGTTTTAATGGTAACCTAGGGCCTTTTTGCAATATTCCTGTGAATGGTTCTGAACCTCTTTTGGGGGGAATTTTCGGTTCTGTCAAATACAAATCTACTGTGGATGTTTTTGTTACCGATATGAGAATCCCAGAGGATGAGGGTAATTTAGCTGTCTCTATGGAGACGGCATCAGACTTTCTCAAATTAGGTTTAGATATTAAAAGATTTCTTGGATCGTTAAAAATCGTCATCCACATCACTGAGGCTAAGCATGGATTAGGAATCCCAATCCCTGCTGCTGAGGGTACTTTTGAATTTAATACAACCTTTGAGTTGAATGGCCCTCCCCGAAAAGCTATCGCTCACTCCTCGCTAGAAAACCGAAATGGAGTGCTAAAGATTGGTATTAATAATATTGAAGATATGGATATCGATGCCATTAGCAACGGAAACGCTAATACGCGAGATTATTTCACGACCCAGGAATGGATCGAGAATGTTGTCGTTAGCAAGCCTGAACTCTTGAACGAGAATGGTGGTTTGTTTGCTGCTGTGGTCAACCAAGTCGTATCTGATGCTGTGACCAAGAAAGTGCGTTCCTTCACACCAGGAATCGTCAATGGTATTGCTCGAGATATGATTCAAAATGTTTCCTCTAATACGTTAAATACTCTCGTATCTCAGATTAAAAAGGGGATCACCCTTCCCTTCCCAGAGTTCTTACCAGATCCGATTAATAAATATACAGCCACCGTACGGGGTCAACTAAACGGTGATTTCTCGTGGCAGAATCAGTACCTGACAGCGTCTTTAGATGGACAAATTGAACTACCTCGCTATGAAGGTAATATTGCGCCCGCTGTACCCGCCGGTACAAATTCTTATGTCATCTATCGTTTGGAGTCATGGGATTTACCATCTCCCTTAGATGGAGGTCTGGGAGACACTCCAGGACCTCTAGTTAATATCAACATTGATCTCATCAATCAAACGCTGTTCCAATTCTGGCAGCAAGGCCTACTTGGCTTTTCCTTGACAGAAACCTTCATTACAGACTTGGAAAAATTTGCTGTCTTTGACCCTAACAATCTCAATAATGGCAAAGAAATTTTTCTGGCTGAGTTTTTACCTCGCTTAGTAGGAAGCCGTATCGATCGCCTAGTCTCCTACGATCAATCAGGTAATATAGAAATGATAGGAGCTGATGATGACATCATAATCAGTCTTAGCCCTTCGTTACCACCCGTACTATCGATTGTGAACACGAATGGGGAAACATCTGAAAACAGTGACCCAAAATTTGTATTAAGTATCGGAGACCTGTTTTTTACGATTAAGGGACGAAGACCTGACCAACAGTTATACGACATCACTACAGTTAAACTTGCTTTGGAATCAGAGTCTAAGGTAAGCTTTTTGCCCTATTCGAATCCTATGAGACTCGAAAGTTTCAGTGGAGTTGGAGCTGTCAGTGTCCAGGTCGCAACTGATTATCCTGAGCTCGATTTTTCTGCCGAGGTTTTGACCGGCAGTCGATTCAACCCATTTGGACTGAACACCGATAAACTCAAAAAAGCAATTTTAGACCTAGTGGATACCTTATTTGTTCCACTATTCAATGACGGCCTTAGGGAAGTCCCCTTAGTTGGCTTGAGAAGTTGTGGTATCGAGCTTGATAGTGGGAACATGAGTATCTTGCCGATACCCGCAGGAAACAGCGATTATATCAGGCTGTTAGCACCTCTAAAGACCTATCATTTCAACGGAAATTGCTCGCTAGAGCCTGACTTTACTACCCCACTCCCTCCTCTACCAGATGTCGATCCCGTGGATCCCGACCCCATCGATCCTGACCCAATACCCGGCGATGGTAGCGAGCTGTCTATGGATTTTGCATCATTGCCCTTCACTCCTGGGGAAACTGGAATCGTTCCTAAGACCCCTGAAGAATGCCAGGCCAATTTATTCTTCGAGCCAAGCTGTGCCCTGGCTCAGGTGGACTACAAGCGTGATGAAAACGGTGAGCTCATTCTCGACAGCAGGGGGCGTCCGCAATACGCTTACTCGGCAATACAGCTATATGCGCTGGTTTCAAAAGACATTTATTCACTACGTCTGGACGAAACTATGGCTAGCATTGAAAAGCAATACTTCTCATTCGATGTCTGGACTCAGTATGTAGCCGATGCCAGAGATCATATTATTTTCTCTGACTCTCAAATTATGACTGAGGTCGAAACTCAGTATGGTACTTATTTAAGACATTACGCCTCCTATGCTTCAAACTCCCCGAAAGCTTCAGGTTTTATCCCCATTCGTAACGTTACCTACAACCGCATTCTCGAACGGCCTTGGGAAGGTGCGGAGATCTCAACTGAGTTCTTTGTCAACACCTCAAGTCGGGTAGAGGTCCCTGAAGGGGTCAAACCATTATCGGGCGCAGAAGGAGTGGACTTTCACGTTGGGAATATTCACGTTATGGATTGCGGAAAGCTAGATTGGTGTCAAGACGGATCCCAGTGGCTCGTCTTCTATGATACTAAGCTTCTACCAGAAGATAAGAGTATACCGGAAGATGTTCTACCTTATCTTCGAACGGCTCTTGACAAAATTATTATTGGAATGTTCAAAGAGGAGAATCGACTGTAGTTATAACCGTGTTCCGAACACGGCCCCTTAACTAGCTCAATTTACAAACTAGCTTGCATTAACTATGTGACGACGATAGGGAATCTGTCTTTTTCTTTGCTGGGCTGGCACTTTCTAAATTCAGGTAGCAGTTAGGCTTTTCTGCATCATTGTCTTTGAGACTACAGATTTCCGTGCCCGAATAGTAATAACTCAATATTTGATCGTAAGTCCAGCCTTTATCAGAAGCCAGTAAAGCGGCTCCCTGCTGGCTCATACCGACCCCATGCCCGCTACCAAAGCCACTAATGGCAATCATTTGCTTTTTCTTTTCTCGAACCAACGTCATGGAAAACATTGTCGACGGTAGGCGACCTGCAGCTCTTTTAAATGCCTCAACTGTAATATTACGGTATTTATCTTGACCTTTTAACTGTAGTGTCACGACCCTAACTCGACCGCTTTCTGTGGTTCCAGCAACAGGAATCCATAGTCCCTTGAGGGTTTCCTTTGCTCTCAAATATCCCATACTTCTCAACTTTGCCGTAAATTGGGATAGTGCTACCTTTTTTTCCCAGGCACTCGAGGAAAGCTCAAACTCGAAGTTTTCTTTTCGGCCTTTTACATAAGGGATATCTTGATTCCAGACATTCACTGCATCTTCGGTCTGACCACCACTATCAGCGTGGTAGTAAGCTTGAATCACATCATTTTCGTGGGTGATGATTTGTCCAATGGTGGAGTTTACCGCTAAGTCTGTACGATCAGAGCGCATAGTTGCCCCCGTATATGCTTGGAATGCAATGGTGTCATCAACATCCCAAAGCCGACGCTTATGATTCTTTGCTCGCATTTGTCCAAGATGGAAAACGGCATAGGTTCGCGCCGCTACGGCTTGAGTTTTAAGAGTTTCAATATGCCAGTTGGGATAAACTTCCGACGGCACAACCCCTAAAAGATAGGTTTTTAAAGATACGACATTGATAACTTCTAAAGTCGCGTCGGCTCCGTTTCCAATCCTATGAACATAAAAGCTACCATCGTATCGAAATGCTGTTAGCCCCTCACCCCTTACGAGAGTGGCTGGCCCCTTACAGTGAATCCACTTTGCAGAATTCAACTGACTAGCCACTAATTGTATAGTTTTAGCTTTAGAGACCCGTTTTCCAACGCGTGAGGCTCTATTTTTAGCACCCTGATAGATGGAGCATGGCTGGTTAGCTTTGATCGTAACACGATCTTTAACAACATCGAGTCCTTGAGGCGGATAATCACGCCTATGGGGAAAGATTTTGACCTTGATCGGGGTACCAGGCTTGATTGGCGAGACCCGATTGAGTGGCAACCTAGTTTCCGGAAGAACAGTAGCAGAATCACCGGCTTGGGCAAAAAATATACAAGCCATTAAAATTATTAAGTTTTTATATCCAGTTACCACTTACAACTCCTTCAAAGTGGCACTGTTCTACCATTCCTAATAGGAGGATTCAAGGATAGAGTGCAAAGGTGAGTTATTTTGGCGCATTGCTGTTTTGAACTAGTTTAGGAAAAAGCTAGCATCTCGCTAAGTCATTGTTATTTATGTGTTTATACGATGCGCAAGAGCAGTTAAATGGGTCGCCTTTCAGAAAACTAGATCGTGAAAAGAGGTGGCCCCAATAAATATGGCAAATCTTGTAAAAAATACGGGAAGGTAGAGGTCTGCTTAATTTTACCCAAACCCAAGGCCGATCGTCTTTATAGTAAGCAGGAAAACTTGTGAAGGCATGGGGGACCTGTTTATAACTCACCAATTACCGACGGATTGCTAGTCACCGAAGCCTATTTAATAGAGGAGAAGAGGGCGTTGGAAAACTAAATACCTGTTGGTGTCTTGTGTATCTTCCACGTTTCTTCCATACACGCTATGCACCCATAGCAGTGCCACACTAGTGTCGAGGCTTCCTCGGCACCCCTACCTGTATTTGTTGCAACTATAGGCAGCTTGCTCTGACGCTTTAACCTGCTTTTTTCTCGGAGTCTTTGAAAAAACTCGCTTCGACCCAATTGCGAAGTTGGGAAATATCGCTCTTTGTCCGTCCAATGACGACATCAGGCTTTACGCTAAAATCTTTTGCAGCAAGGGAAGTGATCAACACTGTTTTGATGGAAGTGGTTTCTGCATTTAGGCGCAAAGCCGCAAGTAGTGCAATCCCATCAAGGTCTCTAACCTGCCCGCCGGCCACCACAATGCTAAAACTTTCATGTAACACTTTATTGATGGCATCCAAGCCGCTTGAGCATAAGACGATCTCCACATCAAGAGTCTTAAATTCTTCTTTCATAACAAAGACGGTAGTTGAGCTCTTATCTACAACCAACATCCTAACTCGCTGGCCCAGACTCCTTAACTCTCGAAACGAGGAGCGCAGCTGCTCGTACTGCTGTAAGTATTCCGATTTACTGAAGGAATCATCCAAAGAAATTCTTATGATAGACCGCAGAAAATCGATGTACTTAAAGAGAGTTTCGGTCTGAAGTGAGTTTCCTTTTTGACAGGAGATTAGCATATCCTCTATCTGATGAATCGCTTCTACAATTAGAGTGAAACCTAAAGCAGCTGCGGCCCCTTTGTCGGAGTGCAACGTTCTCAAGTTACTTTCCAAATAACCCTTATCCACATCAGTTGCAGCACCAGATTCACACTGATCCAAATTCTCGGATAGCTGATCCAAAAATTCCTGGATTAGGTAGGACGACTCTAGAATAATTTCGTCGGTTGACGGGGTATGTGGCATACATGACCTCCTGGTTATTGGTTAATTTCTTTTTCGATTCATAATTAAGCCGATTTTTTTCGTTCCTTCGGAGTCCTTATTTTCACGTCTAATTTGGTAGCTAGAGCTTTCATAACAGTCTCTGTCTTTTTGTCTTCCATAAAAATTTTATGACAACAGATATCTCCTGGCCTTACCTTCAAGGATTTTAAAATCTCCGCACCCTTTTTTTTCAATTCTTCTAGCTTGCTTTGCTCATCAGCAAGAGTTTCGATTTTTGGAGGTTGCAGTTGGAATGGCTGCTCCATTTTAATGGATTTACCTAGCCTAACTTTCAAACTTTTTATTTTGGCAGCAAGCGGAGTTTTTTCATCTAACTTGACCTGCTTTAAGGTCTCGTAAGCCAAGTTTGGCTCGTCTGTCCGAATGTAGGCCAGGGCTAAATTATAGGCTAGTATACCACGAATTACTGGTTTTTCTTCAGGTACCGCCTCATGTGCATCTTTATATAGATTTATACCGGAATCAAAAGATTGAGTCCTTATAAGTGAAACCGCACGGTTATTAGTGTAGCTAACGATCTCATCAAGATTTTCCAGCCGAGCCATCAGGCTTTTTGTCTCATCAAAATTATGGTGCTTTAGAGCAGATTTTGCTTTTTTCTCAACAATTTTTTGGTTCTCTCCATCCAATGCTTCAGCAGAACTCAAGGATTTATCAAATTTATCGTCATTGCCATTTTCAAGATGGGCTTCGGCAATACGACAAATCCTCTCAATGTTTTGAGGTGAGATGACTTGTGCGTTCTCAAGGCACCGCAGAGCGGCATCAAATTCACGTAGTTTCATCATACTCTTACCCAGGAGATTTAGAGCATCCAGGGATTCACCACCACTTTTTAAAGTTTGAATAGCATAATCTTTTGCTGCAAGGTAACAACCACTATGGTAGGCAATCAGACTCTCGACATATAGCTTTTGTGCTGGCGTCACAGCCGAGCTATGGAGGTACTTCTCTTTTAACAAAAGCATATCTTCTTTATTCTTATCTTTGATAGCAGTGAGGAGCTTCTGAAAGATCATAAACGGCTCTGTGGGATGGCGATCCTGATTGATAATCCAAATCACTTCCTTGGTAAATCCGGCTTTTTCCAAGGGTTTCCCGATCCGATCAGTGACTCCCATCTCTCGCAGTAAAGGTAAATCGTCAGCTGTTAGGTCCTTTGATATGACGGTCAAGGGAATTCCTGTCCCAACAACATCTCGCAACCGCTGGACTAGGATCGGTCCTGGCATGGTCTTGAACGTCCATTCAAAAATAATCAAATCGACTCTCAACTTGGACTTTAAAAATTCCAACAGTCCCTCTGGGTTCGTAAAGGTTCTCACATCAGGAACAGCAAGATCCTCGAGAAAGCCTGTTATTGCGTTAAGATCCCCTTGATCTTCGTCCACCACAAGGCAACGCTCAATTCCTAAAATATTCGTTTTTTCTATCTCATCCATCTGTTCAAGATCAGCGTCGTTAAATCCAACATTGGCTTGACTCTCTTTAACACGATCTGTGTTGCCTGGATCAACCACTTCTGCCTGCTGCCACAGAGAATAGGCTTTTTCCACCTCTTTTTTCAAATAGTAGGACTCACCCAAACTACAAAGTAGATCAGCTTGCCCGGGATTCATTTTTAAAAGCCGTTTTTCAAATCGAATCAATTCACTGACATGATTCGTTTCTCTCAGAAGACGCCTAATGTAAAAGGCGGCCACAAGATCCATTTTGGATTGATACCGCTCTGTGGTCTCGAATAATTCTGAAAAAGCCTTGTCAACGGAGTCTTTAGCTTCAAGCCCAACGTGATAAGACAAAGCACCAAGATTGAACGCAGTCCCTACATGTTCGAGTTCATCTTCATTGATGAGTAAAGTCACTCTTGCGTTCAGCTGATAATAATTATCAGTGATCAGTTTTAGTATTTGAAATGCGTTAATCTCTTCGTCAAGACATAAAGGGCAAATGATCCAGTCAATTTTTCCTGTTTCGAATATTTCCAAAACAGTTTTCAGATCTGGGACGCCATTAACTTCCGAAAATCCATGGCTTCGCACAGCCGTATTGATCAGTTGACGTCTTGTTCCACTGCTGCTTACGCTGACAATATTAATTTCTTTGTTATTAATGTCCAAAGCGACTCCTCACGGAAAGTATTCGGACAATCAAAAGGAATCTTTAGTCTTTAAAACAGGGATTTACAGGATAGTAGATGAGGAAAGTGACTGTTCAACTACTTCTTTTCAAGACCAGCCAATACCAACTTCATGAGCGTATTAACCGTTTCTTGCTGCATGTCATCGTTTTCAATATCTAAGGACATAAAATTCTTAATAGCATGACGCATAAGGGAGATATTACGCACAAATGCGACTATCATAAGACCTACCAGACGAGCATCGATATCCGATCGGATGTAGTCTTTCTCTTGGGCATTTTTTATAAAGGAAATGATGTTTTGCAGAATGGAAAAGTGCCGTTCCCGAAAGACTTCTTCGCCTATATCACCCTGGTTATGAATCACCTGCTCGATAATCCTCTGGATGTCGAAGTTATGAATACTTCCTTTTACAAGTTCCTCGACCATCATCTTGAAACGGAAAGCAAATTCGTCCTGGCTATCCACTGATCCTAGAATGCGGTGAAATCGACTGGCACTAGTGATCCCCGCCTGCTCTAAAATAGTCCGGTAGAGCTCTTCTTTGCCTCCGAAGTGATAGTTGATAAGACTGGGGTTAACCCCGGCCCGCTTGGCTATATCTCGTACCGATGTCTCATGGTAGCCTTTTTCTGCAAACAACGCAGTACCAGCTCTGACCAGCTTCTCTGTCGCCTTTTCTTTCTTTTCAGGTCGCATAAATTCAACTCCGACGGTTCAAGGGGGGTGTCGGCGCATTGACGCAATATTTTAGTCGTCACTGTTCTGTAAAATGCGTACCATGCTGAAATTATTTAAACAAAAACAAAAAAGAATCCGGTTAAAGACTTGCTTTAACCGGAACTACAGATGAAATTTACTGGAATTATTCGCCAATCGTAATTGGTATAACAATGACGGGCTCTTCATAATCGATCGCAAGGGCTGCGCTAACAGTGCCGTCCAGGCCTACAGTTTCTGTCAGGCTTCGGTCAGCCAACAACACTCCTGCCTGAGTCGAAACCCTAATACCTAAAACCAAGCTATCCCCGGCTAAGACGTCGATCGTCTGATCGGAAGGCAATCTAAAGGCACCATCAACCTCTTCGAGGCGGAGCTCTTGGCCATTTAACACCAAATCAACTAATAGAATTTCAGGCGCACCGAATAGCGCTTCTTGCCAGCTTGCGACAATACTGAGTTCATCTTCGTTAAGGCGCGGTCCACTGGGTGGCATGGGTCGAACGTCATCGTTAATCCGCTTCACTACCTCGTTTACAATGTCGCTAAATTCCGTTCGAAAACTTGATAGGAAAGGATAGGATTCCATGTCGAGAGCACCCTGTGGGAAGCTACTATTGTGACAGGCGATACAAGAGTATTGCTGAAAAATAGCCAACGACTCCTCTCTTAGAGCAGGCTCATCGGCTGAGGGCCCGCTAGGAAAGCCATTCAACTCCACCGCGAGACTTAAATTTAGCGGAAGGGTTATAGGCTCAGTGGGCGTCAACACAACTTCAGGAAGGGTCTGTAGCCCCAAGCCAACAACATATCTCACGGAACCAGATGCCAAAATAGATTCCTGGCTGTCGCGGAGCGAGATGGAAAACCATTTGGGTCCGATGCTGACACCAGTGACCTCGTATTGCCCGTCTTCTTCTAACGGAAAGCTGGACGTCTCGAGCAAACCACCGATCTCACCCTCGTTGTCTTCGGAAACTTCGATGACGAGTTTTTGAGCCGAGTCTCTAAATATCCCTAATGATGCCGCTGACAACGAAAACTGCACTTTTGGTGCATCAACACTACCCACCGAATCGGATGGTTTCAATTGACAAGACACCAGGCTTAAAACCAATACAATTAGGCTAAGGTATTTCATATTTCTCCCCTGTACAAAGTCGACCTGTTACTATTTTCTGAGGTACCAAGAATTTCTTTCAACTTCAAGTTAGCAAAGAGTTTGAGCGCAACAAAATAGTAAGACTTAAGTCAAGATAAATCACTTGTCTCTTTACCTGATTTAGCATAGGTATACGCTAATATGAGGGAGAAATACTGTGATACAAATGCTTGTTCGTCTTTTTTGTTTGATTGTTGTCTTTGAATTCCCTGCGTTTGCCGAACCATGGATGGCAAGTCGCTTTTCTCAAAACTGCGCTGGATGCCATACACCGGGTCGCAAAAACCTGATTCCGAAAGATCGCAGGTGTAGTCTATCATGCCAAGGCTGCCACACCAACCCGAATGGAGGTGGCCTCCGAAATGCTTACGGCAAATGGACAAGTCAAAAATGGTTGAGGACCTACACAGGTGAGTTTTTTAAAGGCTCCTCTGCTCCCGCCACTACTGCGGAGCACGAAGCGTCTAAGAATGCTAGCGGGCAAGTTAACCATGTGGTCTCTGCCGCAAATCAGCATCCCGATGAACGTCTTTATACTCGCGATGGTAGAGAGTTTGAAACTGTATCGGACGCTCAGTTTTTAAAAGAGGTACCCAAAGACGACCCGTACTACCTCAACCAAGCTCCGGTTCAGGCCGGCGCAAACGTACGCTACCTTCATTTAGATAACGAAGACGGTCCCACACGGCAGTTCTTAATGAGCGCAGATGTTGGTGTTGCCTTCCGTACATCAAAACACACTCAGATCGTCTATGAAGGTCGTCTCCTCGGACGTTTCGATGGTCCCCCACTTGACGAGCAAGTGGACAATGTCACAACTAGATCTTTGTACGGGATAGTTTCAGACTTGCCTTATAATAGCTTCGCTATGGCAGGTATCTACAAACCATTATTTGGAAATGATCACCCAGATCACACTAGACTTTCAAGAAAGCTTGTCGCCTCAACGCTGACAGGAAACTCACGGGCTACCTACAATATCCGGTATCGAGCCGCCTCCGTAGGAACAGCCCCTAATGTCCCTTATGCAAACATTCACTACATCGCAAATCAAATAGACTCTACGCGCCCCCTCAATAAAACAAAGGGGCTCGTGGTCAACACCGGTCTGAGATTTGTGACATTAGGCGCTTCCGTCAATTACAGCTATTGGAACCAAACTACACCCGAAATAGACAATCGTGACACTCGGGTGCTGATGCATAACCTTTACTTGACATCAACTCTATGGCTTAACAGGTTACATTTGGGCCTAGAGGGCATTTCAGCTCAGGTTGAGCGGGGCGATCTTTTCACAAAGGCTTCGATTTATACGCTAGAGTCATATTTTAAACTGTACCGGGAACTCTATCTGATTGGTGAGTATTCGAGTGCCAATGCATTACCAGATCTTTCGGCCGGCGACTCATCACAGTATAAATTTGGTATTAAGTGGTTTTTGTTTCCCGGTATAGAAATTATTAGTCAGATGGTTCAGGAAGACCTGAACCCGGATATCGGAGATAAAACTGATCGGCAGTACATCTCCACACAACTCCACGTTCACTACTAAGGGGGAATCTACACATGATCGTGATAAGATGGAAGCTCGTCTTCTGCTTACTATGTATGGTTGGTTGTGGCCTTACTGAGTACGAACAAAAAAATCTAGGACCAAACGCCGACATCGATGTCCAAAATCCGAATTTAGGCAACTCTTGCCGCATCCGCGACTTAGCCTATCAGACGGAAGTTCAAGAGATGGTGGAACAGCGTTGTATGAATTGCCATATTCCAGGAGGTACTGGATCGTTTCCTTTTATTCGTGATGACAGTCAAGCGAATCAAGAAATTTTTGCCCAAATGCTAGATGGAGACGCAGCAGCGATAATTGCTAAGATTCAAGGACGCCCCTTTCATGGAGGCGGTAATGTATTTGAAGAAGGCGATAGCGAAAGGGTCGAGACGTTTATATTAGCCTCTCAACTCTGTAGTAGTAATCCATAGACGCCGGGTTTGGTGTCTTGCGGTTACGTTTCATTAGGAATTCTTATGACGCCTCTCGGACGCCAGCCATGGAAACGGGAAATGACACCACAAATGCTGCGCCATCATTATAGTCTTCGTCTAGACGCAGAATTCCCCCGTGAGCTTCTACAATATCTTTTGAAATATGAAGCCCAAGCCCCGTGCCTGATTCCTTACCGTGGGTGACAAAAGCATCGAAGAGGTTTGACCTTAGCTCTTTAGGAACGCCGGGGCCTGTGTCTTCTACCCTTATTTCTATATGGCCACTTTGATTAATCTGACTCGAAATTTTAAGCGTTTCGCCATCTTCTAATATCTCCAAAGAGTTATTAGTCAGATTTAAGATAACACGCATCATTTTGTCTCGATCAATGTGAGCTACCAGATCGCAGCCAAAGTGAAATTGTAGATCGATACCCTTCTTCTCAGTCTCTACTTTAATCAGTTCGGCAAGCTCGTTCATAAATGTATCCATCTTACAGGGTTCGAACTGATATTTTTTATCACCTCGCGCAAAGGACAAAAGCTCCTCTATCATATTTGTGCAGCGATCAACCTGATTCATTATGATAGTACATATCTTGATTCGCTGATCGACTCCCATAGTTTCGCCACTTATTTTGATCAATTCGGCAAATCCACGAATCGAGGTCATAGGATTGCGAAAGTCGTGAATAATAGACGAAGATAATTGTCCAATAGTCGCCAGCCTTTGAGAGCTCGCTTTTTTCGCTAGAAGCCGCTCGCGAACAAAAGCGGCAGTGACTTTATCTGCAACCAAATTCAAAAAGCTTAAATCTTGATCGCCAAACCCACTAGGATGATTTATCAGCTCAATACGTCCCCAAAGATCAGAAATCTCTCCTTGATCTTCTTCCTGGCAGTGAAACGGAACGCCTATGTGGTTGTTGATACCGAGGCCCATAATATCCGTTAGCTCTTCACAACTAAATCCAGATTTTATTCGAATTCCAAAACTTTGTTTTTTATAAATTGGTCTATCTGGAATTAAAGCGACTTCTGAGTTTTCGTCTGACCAGGAATAAGCCCTTGGAGTCTTTGATCCTTCTTGGCAAACCACAAACACGTTTTTAGCATTCGTAAATGCCATAAGCTTGACGAAAATCACGTCAAGAAAGTCACTAACTTCAAGGCTTTCAGCAAAGGATTTTTCAATGTCATAAAAGAGTTGTAGGTGTCTAAGTTTTTGATTCGTCGATAACCCCTCTCCCCTCAAGCTTTCGATTTCTTTATTGGAGGCATGCAGCTGCAGCCAGTGTTCGAGGGTTCTTGATAGCTCCTTGGAGAGATAAACCAAAGCCAGAGATTGACAGCTTTTTTCTTGGTGGTCCTTTAGACCTGAGAGAACAACCATCTCGCCGTAAGACTGGCCGATACTACCTTCAAGCGGAAATATAATACTCTTCTCGGTGGTCAGTTCATTTTGATCATTTTGTTTCTGCTCGGTTTCAATTTCTAGGCGCTGTTTGAGGGTTGTTAGACTCATTCTAAAAGAAACGGTAATACCAAGTTCTGAGAGCGCCAATTCCTTGGCGGTTTCGATCATTGAGTCGATTCGATTTTTTTTATAGGCCTTAAAGAACGCTTCGTTTATCCGTCCAAACAGGTCCCATTGTTGTAGTGCAGGATCTTTTTGATTCATATGCGTCCAGTAATAAGTCTTCACCCATTCATAGAATATCAGTAACGCCGCGGCAAAAACGTACCAGAACACAATGGCAAAGAAAAAAGCGAAGAGTGCTAAACTCTTCGCTTCCATCTTCAGGACGTTAGGGTTTGGAGAATGGCGTCTAACGACTCTAATTTGCCTCCCTAAGGCCTCAACTATCATCTTCTTTCTGAAAGGTTAATCAATTAATCGGAGTTTTACCCTCGAATCTTTTCTAAAAAGTAAAGGGACGTATAAGGTTCCAACTTTAATGCTTTATTTTTTATCTTTTTAAGTCCATTAAAGTTATTGAGACCAACAAAATGTAGAAAATCTTTCCTCGTGAATAATTTTTGCGATATTAAACACTATATAAATCACTGAAACATTACAGAAAATCAGCTTCGCTAAAGAACGAGACTAGAGTTTGCGAAAGCTCAGTTGAACACTTTGGAGGGTTTATGAACACATCTACTATCACAAGCGAAGCTTACTTAGAAGGAAACGGGTTAAAAGTTCTGTTACTCGATGACGACGAGACATTCTGCAAACTATTCCAAAAGATAGCGGAAAAACGGGGAATAGCCGTGGATTATGTGTTAAAGGCGAAGCAAGTAGACAAAATCCCTCTCCTTGAAGACTACAACGCCGTTTGGATTGATTATGATCTAGATGAGACCACCGGTCTCGAGGTTGCAGAGAAACTAAATCTAAACCATCCCGATATTCCGGTAGTCATGGTCAGCTCTACCAATAGAGTATTTTCAAAAGATGGGGCTTTAGAAAACATTAAGGCCTCCATTAGCAAATGGGAGCTCACTGAAGATTCCATGGAAGCCGATTTGATATCTAGCACTATTGGTGACTTTGATTTTGCAAAGTCGGTTCACCAAAACTAAAAGCGAGCAAGACTTTTCTAAGTAAAAAGCGATACTCTCAATCCAAAAGATTAGACTATCGCTTCAGCTTTACGGAACCCCAAATAACCAACAAATATCTGATGACGGCGATTCCAAAGTAAACGCCCCCACTCCCTATCTTCGACCAAAGATGACTGTCCACCTGTGCCCAGCTCGACCGTAATAATGGGATATCCCCACGTGATTATAATAACCATTGAGAAGATTTTGCCGATGTCCTGGGCTGTTGAGCCACCGGTATATCGCTGTCCAATGATTATCAGCCCCACAGCTTACGATTTCGCCAATCCCATAACCCCGCCAGCCATAGGTGTAAACCCGTTCATATAGGCCGCCATGGTTGCAGTAGCCGAGCTCTGCCATGCCACGAGAGTGAACAAAAGCAGCAGTCATAAGCGCGTCATCCCAATACAATTGACCTAAACCAGCCTGACTTCGAATCTGGTTTATGGCATCGGTCATTTCCTGAATCCGAGCCTCAGCAGTATGGCCTCGCCCGAGCGCTAAAATAAAAAAACAAAAACTAAAAAGTAGGATTTTCACTGGTCTGCCCCCAAAAGTGAGTCAAATGGAAAACCCAAAAACCAAAAGTTATCGGAATGAAAAGAAATAGTATTGACGGAGATTCGTACAACAATGTGGGTTATTTTACTCTAGACGATGTTAGCTAAGCCAATCATCTAACTCAACTTGTCAAAATTGCGGAACATTTTGGATGCTACCGGAAGGTGGGTTTTACCATTGTATTTGGCCGAAGTTTTTGATGAGTACAGCGTACCGACATCGCCACTGACCTCAAAATAGATAAGCTGTCCTATTGGCATCCCAGGATAAACTCTTACCGGCTGCTTGACCGAAATTTCTAGAGTCCAAAAATTACAAAACCCAACGTCACCTTTGCCAGCCGTCGCATGGATGTCGATACCCAGCCGACCCACACTGGATTTCCCTTCGAGAAAAGGTACGTGCTTATGGGACTCGGTATACTCTTCAGTCACACCCAAATAAAAGCAGTCGGGCTTCAAAACAAAACCATCTTCTGGAATTTCAAAGGTCTCAACTTTATTATCTTTTTTGGCGTCCAGGACCCGATCTGAATAAACGGCAAGAGTTCTGCCCAAATGAACATCGTAGGAGTTTGTGCCCAGAGCTTCTGGTCGAAAAGGCTTGATCACAATATCTTGGCTTTCGATGTTCTCAAGAATTTTTTTGTCGGATAGTATCATGGCGAAGCACTCACTGAAAATTATTGGGGTCAGAGGTTAGCAATTTGCAGAATTCTTGTCATCCGCATATCGATGACAAAGACTAAAGAACAAAAAATAAAAAATGCCGACTCAGATCATCTGAGCCGGCATGCGTACCCACACAAGGGTTATTAAGAGTCTTGACCTCTAAATAGTTTGACGGATATCACTGCACCAATGGGCAGTTCGTCAAAAGATATTTCCGAATCTGATATGCTGTATTCTTGCGTGACCTCCCCGTTTACTTTGACCACGTAAGCAAAGTCTCCAGAAAGTATCTCGTCTAGACCAATCTCTTCCGTATCCTCTAAGACGAAAGACGTGCGATGCTCCTTAACAAAATCGAAGTTCATGGAGATAATTTCGCTTGGATCGAAGCCACAGCTTGAAAGATCGACGTTAGTACCTTCCATAACTGGCGCCGCACATTCCCCAGTCAGCTGACCTGAAACCTTCAACGAATCGTTGTAAACCGTAAATCCGAGGTCAAGTTGGTCTTCAGCTTGGAGATTATTGTCAAACTCAATGACAAAATCTCGACCAAGCTCGAACTCATCTTCAGAGATGACGATGACTCGATCAACAAGCTCGGATTCGATCGGTGTTCCAAATCCGTCATAAACCCTAACCGAATCTAATGCATCTTCGGGAGCGAAAACCGCATAGCCAAGTTTTGGACCCACAACTTTACTGTAATCGAACTTAACAGTTTGTCCATCACCAGGAGCTTCTGTGAAGCTAACAATACCTGACTCCGGATTGTAACTAAAGTTCGTGATGGATACCTGATTCCCATCGATATAAGCTGTTATATCATCTTTTGCCAGCCCTGCTTCTACGGCAAAGTCCTTAACCAAATCTCCTGCACCGCGATAGGTGACCTTGATCTCTCTAGCTTGAGGTGGTCTTGTAAAGCTAACTTTGCGGCTCGCTGCATCATAAGTAAATTGATCGGTCTCGTTACCATCAAGGTAAACTTTAATGGCATTGGCGTCAGCCTCGGACTGCAGAGTAAATGCGCTCTGTGGATCCGCTGTGGTAAATCGATAGTTCACGTATATGCGAGCTCCAGGATCAGGAGCATCGTCAAACTCAATGACATTACCTGTGATGGAATAACCAGACGTTTGAACCTGATCGTTGATGGTAACTTCGACGGAATCCAAGAACGGTTCGTAATTGAGAGCAAACTGGGTTTTTAATATAAGTGACAAATCCAAACTCATTGCCTGTAGAGTTGACGAGTAATCGTTGTCACAGATAGATCCCCAGCTTCCCGACGTGGCATCGATCAAGTCGGAGTAGATGTTACCCTGCCTGTAGGCTGTCGAGCACTGCGACTGCGCCTGAGAACTATGCCAAATCAAACCAAATACGCGCGCATTAATGCCAGGCTCACGAATACTATTGAGGTGATCGAGTAGATAGTCTGCCGAGTTGTGCTCGGCGATCGCACATTGCGTTCCGTCTGAGCAGTTATCCTCGTCACTAACGATCAAAACGGCGAGGGTTGAGTTAGGACGCAGCCAACCGTTTGCGCTGACACAGCCAGGGCTTAGTGCCGCCACGGCTTGCGGGATACCGGCCTCTATACCCGTTCCGTTGATTCCTGCTTTGATGGCATCAGCGAAGGCTGTCTCTATGTTTGCCTGCCCCTTAGCAATCACATCTCTCATACACCCGTCAGATGCATCAGTCGTGACAACACCTATCTGCCAGTCTGCTTCCTCAACATAACTGAGTAGGGGAAGTAACTTCGTGGATAAGTTATTTTGCTCTTCGGCCATGGATCCAGAGTTATCGATAACGATGAGAATATCCAACAAACCTTGAGCATCATCATTCTCGTTCTGTTTGAAGAACTCGCTGATGGCCTGCTCGTCGGTACCTTGCTGGAAGATTTCGACGCTCTGGGCACGATCGATTTGAACGTGCTCGATGGTAGCCTGTGCTTTGCTATTAGCCATGGTGTTAAACTGCTTGACAGTCTCTGCCTGCAGATCGAATTCCACGGATGCCGACTCGATATCGCTAGCATTGAGCGTCCATTCGGCTGAAGCGAGGGTAGAATAGCCCTTCAAATCCTCCGACGGATTGATATCCTCGATGTTGCCGGTATAGTCCGCGGCTAACTCTTTAAATGGCGGCGGGCTTGAATCGCAGCCGCTGGCAAACAGTAATGTAATTACTGCGGATTGAAGCTTGAGCCTCATATGACCTCCTCTAAGTGTGACGTGGAGTGCAAACCCTGTTGTCGGACAGATCGTTCACCGCCTCCAAGTACACTGTACGGCCGCTTATCTGTCGCAAACGAAATACATTTATATATACTTAGAATCACTCACATATCAGGGCATAATTATTCCTTTCCCGAAAGGTTCTCGAGCCAATTTTGGTCAGAAACCCACGAAAACGGAACAGGTTCGCACTATAGGGGTATTTTTTTTCTTCTCTGACATCCTGATGGAGAGTCAAATAAAACAGGAGCTTACAGTAACCTCAGAACCAGCGTAACAAACCCCAGGTGCTGATCCCATAGTATCAGCGGATAAATAGGCAAGAGCAGCCCAGACCCAACGATTCTTACAGTGAGGAAAGAATTGGCACAGAGGCTAACCCAGTCGCGTGACGATCATCTGGTTTACGTACTCCAGGGCATTATCGTTATGCTGGACCCAAGGGATCACAAAATCGGCGTGAAATTTGGTTGGCTCGATATACTTTTCATGCATCGCTTTAACGGACTCTAGATACTGTTGAGCACAACGCTCAAAGCTTCGGCCTCTCTCTGCCATATCCCGCCCGATACGACGAACTATCCGAATATCCGAATCTACGTCTAAATAGAGCTTCAGATCCAAGAGTCGGTATAATTCAGGATAGCAAAGTGAGAAGATACCATCGACAATGATAATTTGGGCCGGCTCAACCAATTCGGTCTGTTCCCGCCGTGTATGACTAGCAAAATCATAACAGGGTTTTTCTACCGCAACTCCAGCCCGGAGCAGACTGACTTGTTCGTGCACGAGCTCCCGTTCGATGGCCTTAGGGTGATCGAAGTTAACCTCCGATCGTTCAGTAGGTGTCATGTGAGAAAGATCACGATAGTAGTCATCCATAGCCAAGATAAGGTACTTGTATCCCACCAGTCTCTCAACTAAACTACGGACGAAAGTAGTCTTACCGCTACCTGAACCCCCTGAAATTGCTACCATAAAAGGAGCACTCATAGATCACCTCAAAGCCATATTCGTCACATTCACGCCTAACAAGAGGCATGTCTAACATACGTTGATAGCTGTCTATACCATTTAAGGACACAAAAATGAATCGAGAACCCATCCAAAGGATTCTTAACGCTTACCAAAAAACTTGGGTTGCGGGAATGCTCCGAGACCCTAAATGGGACGAGCGTGAAGAGCAGCGAAAATACAAAGAAATCATGCGTTTTGTCACGGAAGACGCAAACTGTTTTTCCAGCAGCAATTATTTTGGCCATATCACGGCTTCAGCATTGGTTACCAATGCAGACTTTTCTAAGGTACTCTTACTTCATCATAAAAAACTCAATAAATGGCTGCAATTGGGTGGTCACGCCGACAACGATCCACACCCAGAGTCGACAGCAGAGCGAGAGGCTTACGAGGAATCCGGCTTGGAGACCCTATCCTTCTTAGACTATTGGTCACCACTTGGGCTGCAGACCATGCGAGAGCCCTTGCCGTTTGATCTAGATATCCATGAAATCCCGGAACGCAAGACAAAGCCGGCCCATTTACACTTTGATTTGCGCTACCTTATGGTTGCTGATGAGGATGCAAAGCTTTGTAAGAACCACGAGTCTAA
Organism: Pseudobacteriovorax sp.; assembly: GCA_013215145.1. Taxonomy (GTDB): domain Bacteria; phylum Bdellovibrionota_B; class Oligoflexia; order Oligoflexales; family Oligoflexaceae; genus DT-89. The sequence continues at coordinate 106,347 of JABSRP010000019.1, read as the reverse complement.
CGACCTGAGGTGGTTCACAATGAGTGATGCCTATGAAATCACTACTGAAATCAGCATGAAACGCCAATTTGATAAACTTAGCTTCGTAGCGAAGGCGATTGCTCATTGACAATCCAAACGCTTAAGACTATGTAAATAAAGACGCATCCAGTCGGAGTTGCTGAAACAGTGCAGCTCATCGTAAACTTACGATTTCGAGTCAACCTGGATGCGTTTTTGTTTGCCTAATTTATGACTTCCTCGACATCACGCGTCTTTGAGCTCTGATAGCCATTCTAAAGGATGTTTCACAGCAATATTTTTGTCGATTCTATCCATTTGCGTCCGACAGGAGGCACCAGTGGCCAAAATTGTTTCGAAAGCATTGAGCTTTGAGGCCCAATTTTGTTCAAATATGGATTTTGACAGGCTTTCGTGATGGCGTTCGTGACCAAAAGCACCAGCCATACCACAGCACCCCGTCACCACCGTTTTCACATCCAAGCCAAAAGCCTTAAAGATGCGCTGCCACTCTCCTCTAATACCGGGCTGAGCCGAAGACTCACCACAATGGTTGAATAGTCCCACCGCACTTTGAGAATGCTTCTGTTTTACGGGGTGCTTTTTCACGAAATCACTTAACCATTCGTGTAGAAGGTAAACTTGAGGGACCTTTGTTTTAGTGTAACGGGGATATTCTTCACGGTAGGTCAAAGTAATGGCGGGATCCATGCCAACGATTTTTGCTCCGGTATCATTAAGAGCTTCGAGCACTTCCATCGATTCAGCGACAGCGCTTCGAAACTCCGACAAAAACCCCTTTACATGCAACGCTTTGCCATTGTTTATAAAAGGTCCAATATAGCAATCGACTCCAAGATTTCGAATAAACTTTGCTGAAGCGATAAAAACCTCAGCCTCGTAAAATGAGGTAATGGCATCGGGTAGCAAAATAACAGCTTCCCTTTGGCCTAAGCTAGGGCGCCCCTTTTTTAAGTCCAGAAGTGGGAGGCTCTCGGCGCGGGCAAGAGATTTATAGTTGGGAACACTTAGCTTAGGTAAGTCTACGAGCCCCACAACATGCTTCATAACGGCTTTCACCCCAGGGATGGAGATAAGGCTATTATGTATCCGAGGCATACCCAAAAGCCTATAATGAATCCTTTCGCCCCTGGCAAAAAACTTATCTTTGAGTGGCCTTGGATAACGCGTGTGATAGTGTTCGAGGAATCGAGACTTCTGTTCAGGAATATCGACTTTAATAGGACAGGTATGAGTGCACCCTTTGCATGAGAGGCAACCATCCAACGCTTCGTACACTTCCCGAGAAAAGTCCAAATCGCCACCACCATCCTGACCCGACGTTGTAGGTTGTGCTTTCTTTGCCTCAGAGAGCTGACGCGCCCATTCTCTTAGCATGCCGGCTCGACCTTTTGGCGAATGGAGCTTTTCTCTGGTTATTTTATAGGAAGGACACATGACATCATCGACGGAGTAATTAAAACAGGCGGCATTTCCATTACAATTCATAGAGACTCCAAATGTCTCCTGCAGTTCGGGAAGGATCTGCCTATCAAGACTGCCGCGCATGGGCACCTCATCAAGTTTTGTCACCTCGGAGTCGTGATGTATAGGACAACAAATTTTTCCCGGATTAAGCCTATTTTCTGGATCAAATGCACCTTTAATCCGCCTAAGATCTTGATAAAGCTCTTCACCAAAAAACTCAGGCATGTACTCACTGCGAAGGCCTTTACCGTGCTCACCCCAAATCACCCCACCATATTTCAGAACTAGATCTTTAACACCATCGCTGATTTTACGGACCAACGCCTCGTCTTCAGGAGATTTAATATCAAGTGCAGGCCTCACATGCAAACAGCCAACATCAACATGACCAAACATACCATAATCTAGGTTATGAGAATCAAGCAGAGCACGAAACTCTTTGATATAGGCAGCAAGATTCTCCGGCGGCACGACAGTATCCTCGACAAATGCGATTGGTCGCCTGTTTCCTGGACGGTTGCCAAGCAAGCCTACCCCTTTTTTTCTTAGGCTCCAAAGCGATGTAATATCTTCAGGTGCATGAGCCACCTGGTATCCGCGATGGCTCTTAAGGGCCTCAGCATCCTCAAGGAGTCTTGAGGCATGCTGCAACTGTTCGGCTAACTCAGTTTCTGAGTCGGCGATAAATTCCAGTAAATTGACTGCACCCACGGCATCATCGTTAGGTTGAGAAAAAAACTTCGACACTTTATGCCAAATGACATCGTCTCGAGCTAATTTTAAGATGGTATCATCGATGGTCTCAATCGCTGCAGGGTCTGTTTTCAAAAGCATTTGCGCAGCCGATAAACAGGACGAAAAATCAGGGTACTTAACCACCACAAGAGCCTTATGTTTTGGCAGAGGAGTAAGTTTCACCTTGATTTCTGAGGTAAACGCAAGGGTGCCTTCTGATCCAGAGATAAGATAGTTGAGATTGAAGTTCCCGGAATCATCGCGAACCATATTGAGATTGTATCCTGACAAAAAACGCGTCAAATCGGGAAATTTTTCTTTAATCAAATCCTTTTTGTCTCGAGCAATATCTCGAACAGTAGTGACGGCTGCCTCTGCTAAGGAGTTTTTATCCCAAGTTTTGTCAAGTTCCTCCTCATGACATGGCTCGCTAAAATAACGGGAACCATCGGAGAGAATAAGTTCCAATTTGAGGATATGATCGGATGTCTTGCCGTAAACTCTAGAGCCTTTGCCACAGGCATCGGTCCCAACCATACCGCCAATCGTGGCGCGGCTGCTTGGTGAAAGATCAGGAGCAAAGAACAAGCCGAAACTCTTGAGTGAGGCATTCAATTGATCCAGAACAACACCGGGCTGTACACGAGCCCATTTTTCCTTAGGCTGTATCTCGAGAATCTGATTCATATGACGAGACACATCAACAATCAGTCCACTGTTCAAGGACTGGCCGTTGGTTCCCGTACCACCTCCACGAGGAGTTACCGCAACATCTCGATAAGGATCTGAGGAACATAAAGTTAATAACAAGGCAATATCATCAGATGTCTTGGGAAAACAAAGGGCATCTGGTACGATTTGATAAATGGAATTGTCGGTTGCTCCAACAATACGCGCACCAAATTGGGTTTCGATATCGCCTTGGAACCCCTGATGCCTTAATTCTGAAAGGAGATTCTTTAACGTTTCTGATAGGGCACTATGATATGTCAACTTAGGGATCATGGATGGTCACTTTCTCGGGAATCGGACACGAATTCTTGTTCAATGTACCGATGAAGTCCAGATTTCACAACATTCAGTATCGCCTGAGATTCTTAGAGCTACAAGTCGGCAGTATGTTGCGGACAACAAAGCCAATATTACATACTAAAAGTTGATTAAAGTCAGCATACTTGACTGAAATTGAAATACCGAAAAAGGAGTTAGCAGTATGATCAAACATATACTTTGCATCGCAGTGGTTTCGTTCATCACGACCGCTCAAGGGGCGTCTATCTATGATCTCAAAATGACTTCCATAAAAAATAAAGTCGTCCCCATGAATTCTTTTAAAGGTAAACCCCTTTTGATCGTAAATACCGCGAGCAAATGTGGTTATACCGGTCAATACGAGGGTCTCGAAGCCCTTTATAAAAAGCATAAAGACGAGGGGCTGACAGTGATTGGCTTTCCGTCAAACAGTTTTAACCAAGAGACGGGTAGCAATGCGGCCATTGCCAAGTTTTGTAAATTCAACTTTGGCGTCACCTTTCCCTTAAGCCGTAAGGTAAGCGTTGCAGGAGACTCAATCGATCCCGTATTCCGATTTCTGATAGATCATGCACCGCAACCCACTCGAGGAAAACCAGTCTCATGGAACTTCGAAAAGTTTATCATAGACCGCAAAGGTAACGTGAAACATCGATTTCGATCAGCTACATCTCCAGAGGATCCAAAATTTATCGCTGCTATAAAAGAGGTTATCAATCGCTGAAAGCGGAGTTTATCGCAAAAAAGAAAAACTCCAGTATGTTGCAACCGGAGTTTTATGGGGTAAGCATCAAGTAGAGTTGGGACATTTGCCTTGATATATTTGGATCAAGGCAAAGTAAGACAAGATCAACGGTGTGATAGACTATATTTTTTTCTGTGCAACACTCCTCCATTATTTGGCCGCGACTTTAATTTTTTTCGGCTGAAAGTCTTCGCCTTTTCTTAAAGTCACTTTTAGTAGTCCGTCTTTTAAATCAGCTCCAATGCTGTTTCTATCGATATAATCTGGCAACTTAAAAGTTTTCTTCGTTGCAACAGGGTTAAGCTCCCTCTTTATATATTTTACTTTATCATCCTCAACCTGCTCTGGGTTCACTGCAATAATTAGTTCCGTACGTTCGACGCTGATCTCAATCTCATGCTCCTTTAAACCTGGCAAAGCTAAGACCAATTCGTAGGACTCTTCAGTCTCGATAATGTCTGTTTTAATATGACGATCCGATCGTTCTGCATGAAAATTCCAGCGGACCGGGTCGCTCAATCGATCTAGTTCTTTATAAAGGGATGTAGGTAACATATGAGTATCCTCCTTGGGTGATTACCTTTCGACAAAAAAAACATAAGTCGCAAAAATCGAAGGTCAAGAGGAGGAGGGAAAGATTTTTTTAGTGGAGCATAGAAATACGCGATCTCATAGGAAAACCTGAAAGTGATGCGCGATAGTCGGCGATCATAGGAGCCATCTCAGACCATGTTTTAATTTTCATACAACGACGATAAAAACTATTTCCAAAGACACACCATTTATGACTGGTGGTCACAAGAAACCTAAACTTACGCATCTTTCGTGCCTCATTTTGGAAATAGCGATCCAATAATCCCGCGAAGGTTTCCATTGCGATCAAATAGTACTGACCTTCTTCCTCAGGAGTTTTGGGTGGGTGATCGCTCAGAGCAGCCTCAGGCCGCTCGCAGGACATACCCAGCTTCTCTGCTAGCTGCCAAAGGACCCAAGGTCTGGCGGTGGCAGCCCGCCCAAACATTCCACCATCCAAACCATAATCCTTAACCAAGGCGTAGGCATCATCAGCGGTTTGTAGGTCTCCATTGCCAATCAACGGTATCTTGCGAAACTGCTTTAGCTCTCGCAGCAAGCCCCAATTTGCTAGCCCCTTGTGCTTATCAGCCTTGAGTCTGGCGTGAATGGTGATCCAATCAGCTCCATTTTTTTCCAGAACCTCGGTAAACCCTTTAATAAAATCGAGATCTGCGACTTCGATGCCACAGCGTAACTTGACACTTAATGGGCCGTCATAATGACGCCTAACTTTCGCTACGACCTCCCCCGCGAAGTCCTTGTCCCCCATCAAGCGTACACCCCAGTTATGCCGGAGGGTTTTTTTCACGGGGCACCCCATATTGATATCGACACCCCAGGGCTCAATTATCTCTAATTTTCTCAATGATTTAGCTATGTAATCTTCGTCATTACCTAAGATCTGCGGAGTCACTCGACCTCGATCAAGTTGCGAAACCTGTAACTCATCAGCAAGGTCAAACCTTTCACTCGGCAGCCGTAACGTCGAAAGCATTTCGGTAAACAGTAACGGTTTTATATTGGGGGGAGTAAATTGGCGAATCAACTCGCGAAAGGCGACATGGGTCAACCCTACCATAGGCCCAACGGTAAAAGGGAACTCTCCTAAATCCTGCAACTTATTTGGAATCAGGGCACATCTTTCGCTATTAATGAAAGCAGATCAAACTGATGAATACACTCTTTAACCCAGACTGCAAAGGCTAAAGCTGCAGCCCTGGCAAAATCTGCCGGGCGGGATTATCAAACTTACCTTTTTTTTTCCGAAACCACCTCTTATGAGACCACGTCTATTTGAAAAATTTTATCTGTTTGCCTTCCTGTGCCTGACGAGTCTTAGCATAAAGGGTCATGCGGCGACGGGAAACTGGGAGCTGGGTTTGAGCATGGCCAATGCTTTGTCAGGTAGTCTGAATCTAGGACAAAGCCTGCAAGCGGCCGAACTAGCTTTTGGCGGAACAGTATCACGTAAAATTCCCATGAAGTGGAAACTGGCTGGCAAAGCTCAGGAGCTATGGGTTGGTCTGGGAGGCATGAATGGCGATGTCATCTATACATCAAGCTCCGGCCAAAGGCGTGGATATCACTACCATCTTGATCTTGTCAGCCAATGGCGCATTTACGTAACGAAAAACTTTTATGCCGCCTTCGATCTACATATCGCTCTACTGGACCAGGTGAATATTTTCGCCAAGGTAAATAGTGAAATCAATGAAGAGCAATTCACCAGTACGAGTCATACCCAACTAACAGGTTCGGGCTTTGGTCTCGGCGGTTCGCTAGGTTATATCTTTGAGTTTCGTTTTTTGGGTATGAAAATGACTATGGGGGTAGCCCCGTTTCTTCGCTACAATCTCAACACCTACGCAACACGAGTCGATCGCGTTATCGTCATCAATCAAAGTACCAATGCCGTGGATGTTTCGGAAGAGCAAGTCTCCGGCAATTTCACCTGGACCACTCTATATGGCGGTTTAACCATCAACTTCACCATATGATGTTTTTTGAAATCAGTCAGGTACGGAAGCCGACCTTGTGATCGTGGTACCATCAGACAAGAAGTAATCCACATCCACTGTAGACCCAGTTTCTGTGCAGGTAATAACGCTCTGGTAAAGAATCTCGGTTAATGAATCTGCAGTTTCGCTACAACCACGAACCGTCATGGACTCCAATCCCAAAATATTACTTGTGGTAACGATTAGTGTACCAGAAGACCTTCTGAGCGAGACGAATGGGTTGTAGTAAACACCATCCCAAGCCATCGGCAACTCCACATCGTTCTTCTTAAACTTGACCCTCACCCACTTATGGCCATCGGAATCGTCCAATACTATTGGGATATCGCCATCGTTGTAAGGGATCCATTGGTTGGTATATTCGGAGTTTTCTATATCTCCGAAGACATACATTTCGATAACATCAGACGGAAGATGATCCAAGCTAGCGTTTAACGTGACATTAAGATCGTCTGTCCAGATAGGATCTCCTTTAAGCTCAACTATGCCGTCGGCATAGTCTGGATCATAGAGAATCTCGTACTGATCCTTTAGACAGTAGTTTTCTGCCTCATCTCGGATTTGTATCGTTAGGTTTTTGTTTCCAAATCCTTGAGTCAACTCCAAATCAACCTGTTCTGATCCGGTAAACTCATGAAATTCAAAATCGTTTTCGATATCGCCAAAAACCCTGTAAAACAGCTTGCGGTCGTCGATCCCGGTGACTTCAAATTGCATATAGCGAGTCTTCGTAATATTAGCGACGAAGGAGGCACAGCCATCAGGCCCTTTCTCTTTCCTCAATACAGAAAGGCTTAGCTCTTCGGATTCGGCCAAAGCCTTATTTCTTGTCTTTACTGTAAACTTCTTAAAGCCGTCACCCTCCGAGATTCTAACAGGAATCACATTGGTGTGAGGAATGACGATCCAACTCCCTTCCGGGTTTTCGTCTGGATGGAGGTCACCTTCGATCCATAGTTCGACAGCTGAGTCACCATTGCTACTAGACACTAGCAGGGATAGGTTCTCATCATTCGTAGCAGCCTCGTCAAAGCCAACGACGGGGGCCATAGATAAAGAGGTGTCATAGGTCCAATCAAGTTCCTTACTCGTATAATAGGTCCCATCGCTCAAAAACACCTTAACTGAAATTCCGTAATCACCTTCTTCTTCAAAGGAAAATTGAGTTCGCTCTTGGATTGGATGGACCGCATCCAAAGCGACTTCAGAGTCAAGGTTACTAGCTGAAATAAGAAAGTGAAAGTCCTGTGATTCGGAGCTTACGATAAGGGCATTCTCAGGGCGATTGGTTGCATCATACTCCATATAGAGGTTGAAATCAGGGATTTCAGACTCAACAATCGTATTATCAACACAGCTTAGGAGTAAGCCTGAGATAAGTAGCGATTTCAGAGTATAATGCAACACGAGTCATCACCTTAAAAGGATAATAGTATAGTTCAAAAGACAAAGCCCCTCATACGAGGGGCAGAAACTTATGAGTTAAACGATTAGGGAGTATATGAAAGAGTACTCACGTCTAGGTTAAAGTACTGATATGATTTGCCATCGGCCTCGACAACAAGGATCATATTTGGGTTTAGGTGCATTTGATCTGGACCTGTTAGGTCGATTGACTCAAAACCACCATTTGGAAAGGAAGCGTCGCCAACGTTGATCGTTGAATTCGGAGCAGATCCTGCTGTCGCAAATAGAGTGGTCGCTTCAGCAAGGGTCATCGTTCCACTGTAAAAGTGTCAGCCACAAGCTTGTACTCGATCGCAGATAAGGCCAATCCATCACAGGTTGTGTTTGAATCGCCAAGGGCCACATTACACTCGAGGTCAAGTCTGAACTCACCGGCACCATTAGCTGTCATACCTACAAGTTCCACACCAGCAATGGTGAAGTTCGGAGCATCCTGACCAGAAACAGAAAGTGCTTGTGATTGACCAACGACGCTACTTGCCACCGCTCGATCAGCACCCGCCTGAATTTGAGAGAATGAGTAAGCAATGGACTCAGTTCCTGAGACCGGATTGTCTAACTGATTGTCAACCACAACTTTGATTTCGACACCGGAAACTTGATCCGTTGTATCGATAAACGTGGCAATGTCACCGTCAGCCCAACTACCAAAACCCGATCCAGATTTTGGCACGTAAGTAATACCGCCTGAGGTGAACTCGGTAAGCTTAACCAAACAGTTTTGATCAAACTTGTAAACATCGATGTTTGAGTTGGTTGAGCTGATGTCGGAGTAAGTCAAACCCGAGGCACAGCCATCAAGAATCATTTTAAAGTCAGTGGCGTTAGTAAGTTGGAACACACCTGCCTCTGACTGAGACACGGAAACACCAACGGTGACAAACTCTTCACCATCTGCTGGCTCGTTGTCTCCACTACTTTCTGTGGGACTGACAAGTTGCGGTCCACAAGATGCGAGGAGAAAACCTGTAAAGACTAGAGATAACTTTTTCATTCATATTCCCTTTCGTGATGATATTTGGTCTCTAATTCAAATGAATGATTTTTTCGCGTGTTAACCTTCGTGAGATATAACACCTATCGGCGGACCGATCGAAAATTTATGAGTAAGTCCAAAATATCTTGAAAAGGCATTATATACAGGACGTTGAATGAGTCAGATTCCGTCTATTTTCCGCCGTAAAAATTCAGACACAAAGCAAAAATGCGAAATTCTTACCTTTCGAACAAAAAAGTAAGAATTTCCTCAGGTTCATAGGACTATATAGGGATCCGAAAGCTTAAAGGCATGTTCAAATCGCTTCGGAGGTCAACGGCCGATCAATAGCTTGATCAGCTTAAACTTCCAGCTTGCGTAGGGAGGATAACGAACTGGCAGATCAAGCCAGCTGGGATTACGCATCATCCCTTTTCTATGAGAAAACGTATCAAATGAATTCTTGCCGTGATAGTTGCCCTGACCACTTGGCCCAACACCCCCAAAGGGTAAGTGATGGCTGCTCACGTGAACTAAGGTGTCATTGACACAACCTCCCCCAAAACTCAACGTGTTTAAAAGATAGGATTGCTCTCCTCTATTTTCAGAAAAGATATAACAAGCTAGAGGGTGATCGCGTTTTTTTACGGCTTTGATGGCATCAGGTAAGTTCTTATAATAGATAATAGGAAGGATGGGACCAAAAATCTCTTCTTCCATGACCTTATCATCCCAGCTAACATCATCTAGAATCGTAGGTGCAAGGTATCGATCCTCTGCAGAATGGTCTCCACCCAATGCCACCTTGTCAGCATCAATTAAATCAAGCAGACGTGTCAGGTTTCGCTGGTTTATGATGCGTCCAAAGTCCTCAGATTCCTTTGGGTTCTGTCCGTAAAAGTCCTCAACAACCTTTTTCACAAGATCAACAAACTTTGCCCGGTGAGACTCGTGTACTAAAGCATAATCGGGACTGACACAAGTTTGACCAGTATTAAAAAACTTACCATAAACAAGACGCCGCGCAGTGAGTTGAAGATCAGCATCGGGAGTCACGAAAACAGGACTTTTACCACCTAGTTCCAAGGTTACGGGAGAAAGAGTAGCGGCAGCCGCTTTTGCCACGATGCGCCCCACTGGTGTGCTGCCGGTAAAGAATATATGGTCCCATGGCTTAGATAATAGTAGGGTACTGACGTCCACACCTCCCGTAAAGGTGCTTACCACATCATCATCGAAGGCCTCATTCAGTATTTTACTAAGTACGCTTTCACAAGCGGCTGCAAGCTCAGAGGGCTTTACAACTACGGTATTACCCGCGGCCAATGCTCCCACTAACGGAATCAAGAGTAGTTGAATCGGGTAATTCCATGGGCCGATAATCAGTGTTTGACCCAACGGGCTCATCACCTCAAAGCTCTTGGCAGGCATGAGTGCCAGAGGTGTCGGGACACGCCTTGGCTTCATCCACTTGCGAAGGTTTTTCTCGGCATAGGAGATCTCATCGATGACTAGGCCAACATCTGCGGCATAGCTTTCAAATGCGCTCCGACCCAAATCTTCCTTGAGGGCTTGAATCAGCTCACTCTCATACCGCTTGACGGTTTCTTTGAACTTTTTCAGAATCGCTAAACGCGCCGCATGAGGTCGCAAACTATCATTAGCAAATCGTTTGTGCTGTATCTCTCTAACGATATCAATGGACTGACCCGCCGTGCTAACAATTTGTGTTTCTGGATTTAACATGTTTATGCCTTTCTGTGAGACCCGCCCTATTCTTAAATGACGCATAAAGTTCAGGAGTCATGCTACAATTCTTAGCGGATTAGAGACACGAAAGCGAGTCAATTTCATTTTTCACCAGCCCTTCCACTGGACGGTATGATGCCAATGGGGTATCTATAAGGGCTTCTCATGACTGGTGACATAAGGGCCATGTTGTAGTTAAAACCGCTTAATTTGTGACAAGAGGATTCTATGATTAACGTAACGTTTCCGGACGATAGTGTGAAAAGCTTCGAACCTGGAATCACTGGGATGGACATTGCTAAAGGAATTAGCCCTAAACTTGCGAAAAAGGCCATAGCCTTGGCTACCGACAAAGGAACGAAAGACCTTCTCACCCCTCTTGTTGAAGACACTAAGTTAAGTATTTTGACCAGCGCAGACGAGACTTCACTCGAAGTGATCCGCCATTCTACAGCTCACCTACTTGCCTTTGCGGTTCAAAGGCTATATCCGGGGACTCAGGTCACGATTGGACCTGTGATTAAAGATGGATTTTACTACGATTTTTCGTTTCCAAAGGACGTTACCTTAAGTGAAAAAGACCTACCTAATATTGAAAAAGAGATGCGTAAACTTCTGAAGACTAACCATCCATTCTCCAGAAGGGTTGTCACTAAAGAAGAGGCTATCACCACCTTCAAAGGTATGGGCGAGCATTTTAAGGTTGAAGTGATCGAAGGGCTTGACCCTCAAGAAGACGTATCCATCTACGATTTAGGAGCTGACTGGTTTGATCTTTGTGCCGGTCCTCACGTGCCTAGCTCAAAGCATTTAGGGGTCTTTAAGCTCACCCATATTGCTGGAGCGTATTGGCGCGGCGATGAAACCCGTGATCAGTTAACAAGAATTTACGGAACAGCCTGGGCGACCCAAGAGCAGCTCGATGAGCATCTGTTCCGGATTGAAGAAGCGAAAAAACGCGACCATCGCGTTCTTGGCAAAAAACTCGGATTATTCAGCTTCCATGATGAAGCGCCAGCCAATGCTTTTTTTCATCCCAAAGGGACGCAACTCTATAATAACCTTCAGGAGTACATGCGCCAGAGTAACCGACAAGCCGGATTTGAAGAGGTGGGAACTCCTCTGGTCATGAACGTCGATCTCTGGCATCGAAGTGGTCATTATGACAATTACAAAGAGAATATGTACTTCACAGATGTGGATGACAAAGAAGCAGCTATCAAACCTATGAATTGCCCCGGTCATTGCCTGATCTATAAAGCGGAAAGACACAGTTACCGATCACTGCCCTTAAGATTTGCCGAGTTTGGCCGCGTTCATAGGCATGAACCAAGCGGAGCCACGCACGGGTTGTTCCGCGTGCGGACCTTTATTCAAGACGATGCCCACATCTTCTGCACAAAGGAGCAAATTCGGGAAGAGATTCAAGGAGTTCTAAGGCAAATCGATAAGGTTTACCGTCATATGGGCTTTGAAAAATTCCGCATGGAGCTTTCTACGCGCCCCGAAAAATCCATCGGCACCGACGAAGTATGGAAAGCCGCTGAAGATGCTCTTGAAGCTGTGCTTAAGGACTCAGGCAAAGATTGGGTGCTTAACCCAGGGGACGGCGCATTCTACGGACCTAAAATTGATTGTCACTTGATCGATTCTCTGGGGAGGAGTTGGCAATGTGGCACGGTCCAGTTAGACTTTTCCATGCCTGAACGCTTTGGATTAGAGTACCTTGGTAGCGACGATAAAAAGCACACGCCAGTTATGATACACAGAGCGGTGTTAGGAAGCTTCGAACGTTTCCTTGGCATCATGATCGAGAACTACGCCGGGCGCTTTCCTTTGTGGCTCGCTCCAGAGCAGGTCAAGGTGATCCCTATTGGCGATCGCCATTCCGACTATGCAAAGGATGTGACTCAACGACTCATTGCTGATGGCTATCGCGTAACGCTGGATGCCAGAAACGAACGGCTTAATTTTAAGATACGCGAAGCTCAAATGACACAAGTGCCTTACATGCTTGTACTTGGCGACGATGAAGTAGCCAATAAAACTCTGAGCCCCCGCCGGGTAAACGGTGATCAATTGGAAGCTATGAGCTTAGAAAGTTTTGCAAAAACACTGCGAGACGAGCTAAGAAGCTAAGAAGGAACCGTCTTTGTGTGGACGGTTTCCTACCGGCTTTTCGTCTTTTTTAAATTTTGCGCGCAATACCTAGCGTCATCCGTGTGGATGGCGCAATAGTATCGATGCGACCTCCCTCGTTCAATCCACTGACAGCAGCAGGGATTTGACTCAGGTTTATAGCTGCATACCCTTCCCAGTCATCAGAATGATAGTACCTCAAACCAAGTTGCCAATCAAAGGTCTGGGCAAATTCTATGAGATAAACGAAGTTCTCTTCGGCAAATAACGGAAACGTTACGACGGCCTCGGAGGCAGATGTAAACACAACGCCCGCAAAAGCTTCAAACACCCCAGCAAATTCATAGCGCACTCCCATCCCAAAGACATAGACTATGAAATCTTCAATCACAAAACTAGCGCTAGAGGATCCGTTTTCATCGGTCAAATCTGGAGATAACCACGAACCAAAGGATATCCCAGCAGACACGTAAAGCCATGGATAAGGGCGATGCCACAAGCTTAACTCAAAACCTAAGCGTTGAAACTTTCCCGTTAAAATATCTGTTGATATATCATAGTCTCGATAATGTACTCCTAATTGGAGAGTATGTAGCCGAGACGTTTCGCCATAACCACCAAGCAATTGGATTAGTTTGGTAGTTTCTACCGGCTGAGTCTGATCCGGTTTTACCGATGGAGCTGCAAGCAAAGGTAATTGATACATCTGCCCTAATTGATTGACCTGAACTAAATCTTGAGACTCGGTGTCTGAGAGTACAAATTGCTGGGTCTTACGTTTTAACTGATCCAACTCAGGTCCCGATAACGTTTTACCTAGAGTCTTCATCTCACTTTCTGAAAGAGGCTCACGCCATAGAATTTTTTGTCCTGAAGAAAGAACCATCGGTTCCGACTCGATCAAAGTATTGACCTGACTATGTTCCTTAGATGCGTCTGATTCAACAACTATCTGAATCTCGTTCTTAAATCGATCAGATTCTTGCTGACTCAGTTGACTCAGCTTTGATTGACCATCTATCTGCAAGACCGTGATTTTCTTCTTGCGTCTTACCAGCCAAGTGTCGGCAGATGTTGCGTCTATCACAAGACGAGGCATCCTAATACGCGAGACCTCTGAGGATGGATTTTCCGTTTGGGACCAAATACGAACGGCACCATACTCAAGATACCAAGCATAATGCCCCCCTAAGTTTGAGTCCTGGCCTTGAATGTGTTTGGGGTGACGGTACCGTCGCAAAACGCTATTCTCTCCGATTATGATACGCTCGCTTTTCGACCATGACATCAAAACAGATTCGTTTGCCTTCGTTGCAATCACCTCTCCCACATCAAATGTCTCTTCCACCTGTAGAGACGATGCCTGCCACGTATTGCCAAGAAGTTCCTGTAGTTCGGCGTTTTTCTTTTTGGCCTCGGCAATGTAAGCCTCGTTTGGTCTCTCAACGGGATAACGTAGGATCTTTGGTGTTCCACGGATATCGAGTACTGTCACTTGGCCTTCAGATGCGTGTGATTGCCAGGACAGTTCCGTAAAAAAACTAAAAAATAGCGTGAATGAGAGTTTATAATTCAACAAATTTGAGCTTCGCTCCATGATAGGACCATCCATGCATAGTCTCACCAGCAAACAAAATCTTCATTCTGGGAGTTCGGCACCTTGAGACAACTGTAATTTATCGATACAACTTAGCTAATACCTCATTTTTGCCAGCATGCCATTCTGTGAAAACTCCCTAGATTCGTATAACAGAAATTTATTGTATTAACTGGCTAGCCAGTTCTATGAAAGAATAGAGTGTCAATGGTATACCTAGTGTCCGGAAGCCTCGGCTTCCCTTAGGTGAAAGTGAGCATATATTTACTTTCCCTGTTTCTGAACTCTTCATAAAAAGCTCTGTCTTTGGCGGAGCTTTTTTTTCGCCCGCGCTCTGACTCGCCAATTCGGCTAAATTTGATTATATTTGCTTATTACCTATTACAATTAATATAGGCAGTTGGATCTGTTTGGCAAGGAGAATTACTATGGACAAGGTAGCCGTTGTGGTTGGGGCGACAGGTCTCATCGGTCGCAATTTATGTCAATTACTATTAGAGCGAAACGACCTAGTAGAAACGATCGCCATCACGCGGAAGCCCATCAAAATCGACGGTAAAGGCCTAAGAAACATTGTCTTGAAAGATTTTGCCAACCTAGAAGACCTCGCCGGTGATCTTAGGTCGGATCTTGATACCTATGGCTTTTGCTGCCTAGGCACGACGATGAAGGCAGCTGGTAGCAAATCGGCCTTTCGCACTGTTGACTATGACTATGTCCTAAGCTTCGCAAGGCTTTGCCATGCTATCGGAGCCAAGCATACATCCTTTGTTAGCGCCTTGGGGGCTAACGCTAAAGCCATGAGTTTTTACAGTAGAACTAAAGGAGAGGCGGAGCTAGCTATCCAAGATCTCAGCCTACCATCGGCCAGTATCCTTCAGCCCTCACTATTAACCGGCCAAAGAGACCATTTCCGCCTAGGCGAGTCGTTGGCCAAACCATTGATGTCCTGGCTGCCACTATCCATCCGCTCTATCGATGGTTTTGCCGTCGCTAAAGCCATGATCGAAGTGGCATGGGACGAAAAGCCAGGCACTCACACCTATAGGTCGCGAGATATTCAAATCATTGCCAGAGCTTAGAAGATCTCTCCTTGTCAATCTGCTCCCCTTGTAGTAATTCGATGTATCTCTTTACCGAACAAATCATTGGGGGCGATATGCAAGCAGCGGTTGATTGGCTAAATTCTTGGATCTGGAGCTGGGGTCTCATCGGCTTCTGTCTTGCCATGGGGGTTTACTTTAGTATAACCACCCGCTTCCTACAGGTGAGACACCTGTTTCATATGATCGGATTGCTATTGGATTCATCCTCGTCAAAAAAGGGAGTTTCTTCCTTTCAAGCCCTAGCCCTTTCGATCTCCGGTCGTGTCGGTACGGGAAACATTGCGGGCGTCGCATCCGCTATCGCTTTTGGTGGTCCTGGCGCAGTATTCTGGATGTGGATCATAGCCTTTCTTGGCGCAGGCACAGCTTTTGCGGAATCTGCCCTGGCTCAGATGTATAAGGTGGAACAAGACGGCGAGTTCCGCGGTGGGCCCGCTTACTTTATCGAACGCGCCCTTGGTTGGAAGACCTACGCCGCAGTGTTTGCTGTGGCTACCATCATTGCTGCCGGCTTCCTTTTACCAGGTGTTCAGGCCAACAGTATTGCCGCTGGCTTTACTCAAGCATTTGACATTCCCCCTGTATACACAGCCACATTCCTTGTTGCCATACTTGGCCTCATCATCTTTGGTGGCGTAAAGCGTATCACCTTGGTCGCTGAGTTTGCGGTTCCCTTTATGGCAGTGGCCTATATCCTTGTTGCCCTTTCCATTATCTGGATAAATTTTGACAAAATTCCTGAAGTTTGGACATTGATCATGTCGAGCGCCTTTGCCATCGATTCAACCTTTGGCGGAATGTTGGGTATGGCCATCAGCTGGGGTGTCAAACGGGGTATTTATTCAAACGAAGCTGGTCAAGGTACGGGGCCACATGCTGCTGCTGCTGCTGCGGTTTCCCATCCAGCAAAACAGGGCTTGGTTCAAGCCTTTTCTGTATACATCGATACGTTATTTGTCTGTAGTGCCACGGCCTTTATGATTCTGTCCACGGGTATGTACAATGTGATTGGTCCTGAAGGTGCTGCCGTCGTCAATAACTTAGGCGCCGTTGAAGTTGGACCTATTTTTACGCAAAAAGCCGTGGATTCCGCTTACGCCGGATTTGGTAGCCCGTTTGTCGCTACCTCATTACTATTCTTCGCATTTACTACACTCATGGCTTACTATTACATTGCCGAGACCAACGTCGCCTACTTAACACGAAAGGTCGACAGTAAAATCATGATCAACGTGCTACGTGTCATGCTTCTCGTCTCTGTCTTTTATGGCTCTGTAAAGACCGCTTCAGTGGCCTGGGCACTTGGAGACTTGGGTGTCGGATTGATGGCATGGCTCAACCTAGTAGCGCTCGTCTTCTTGAGACGTCCTGCCATCAAAGTCTTGGAGGATTATGAAGAGCAAAAGCGAGCAGGTGTCGAGCCTGTGTTTGACACGAAAAAGTTTGTCATCCCCGAAGACAGTGTCTGGGATACCCCGGCAAATCAAGAGAGGATTGCAGCCAATCGTCGAGCGCTGCAACAAACTTAAGTGGATGTGGAAAGCGGGAGTAGATAGTAGATACCCAGCTGACTCGGTAGACTTTGGAGCATAAAGACAATGATTTTCGACATGAAAGATTTTTCTGGTAGCCAACGTTACCATCTTATGACGCAGTCTCTGATTCCTAGGCCGATAGCTTGGGTACTCACGTCTTCTCAAGATAAGTCATGGAATCTTGCACCTTTTTCCTACTTTACTGCTATCTCTAGCGAACCGCCGCTACTTATGATTTCCTGCGGCACTAAAGCCGCCGATGGGGATATCAAGGATACAACGCGAAACTTAAGAGCCAACGGTCGCGCCTCGGTGATGATCGCATCGTCTGATATGATCAATAAAGTTCAAACCACAGCGGACCCTCTAGCTCACGGAGTATCAGAAGTAGAGCATGCTGGACTCAATCTTAAATCTGTTGAGGGACTCGAGTTTCCCATCGTTGAAGGTGTGTCGGTTGCATTTGCTTGTAGTCTTTACGAAGAGAAGCTGATTAACAAACAGTCTTTGCTGTTTCTTGAAGTCTCTTCTTTATGGGTTGCAGACAAGGTCGCGAGTCAAGATCCAAAAGGTCGCACTGTCATTGATCCAAAGGGGATTGACCCACTGTGTCGCCTAGGTGCGGGCTGGTTTGGGGAGCTCGGCTCTGTGAGTAAGCCAGATTCCAAATAATCTAAATTCTTTAAATGCATTTGCCTGCATCACACACTCAAAATTATTCGAGTCGCTTAGTCTGTCCTTTGGGTTTGAAGAAAGTACTTGATGTACTAAAGTCGTCACCTGGTTTTTATTCGACTATTATCGGTCTCACGCTATGGCTCCTAAGAGTTTCTCTGTCACATCGTTAAATCTTATGAAGCCGTAGGAAGATCTTCAACAATCACCAGAGCACCGGTGAGGCGCAATGTTTTAACGATGTGACAGAGAAAACCTTAGGAGTCATAACTAGAGAAAAAAAGCCCTCATTAGTAAGGGCTCTCTTGTGAATTACAGCGCCCAAGTAAAGCTAATTGTGGGAAGGGCTTCCGGGCTTTGATAAGGCTTACCATTTAGATCAAGGGTTGTTGGCGTTAAGCCTTCTCGTAAGTAAGCCCCACTCTTATAGTGATGCTCATTTTTTTGATAGAAATCTGGCTTAGGCTCGCCACATTCGCGGCTGGAAACCTCGTAAGCACCAAAGCCTACACCAAAAAGTGCTCCAAGTAGGGCTCCACCAGCTACGATTTGACCAGCGTTATCGGAATCTCCACCTGAAGCGGCCACACCAAGACCGCCAATAAGTCCACCAATTCCTATACCATAGAGCGTATCCTTGAAAACGATAGTTCCACCCAAAGAGTCACAGGCTTTCGGGCCTCCAAAGGCAGGCGCGGTGATTCCCGTAAGAGCGACAGTCAATACAGCTAAAATGATCCGTTTCATAATTTATTCCTTAAGTTACAAATATTTATGGTCCCTTGGGTCAACAACCGCCAGGAATGATGATTTGACGCATTAAGAAGTAAAAAATTGCAAAAAAAATCAAAGAAATATTGAGATAGTTTCCCTCTCTATATCATCTAGTTACTGAATCAGCAGAATAAAATAGAGTTGAAACCATTGATTTTATTGAGGTAATGAGCCTTCCGGCGTGCATACCTTTGCGGCCGATATTTTTCGGGGATAGCTTTTGTCCATTTTTAACGAATCAAAAGTGATGGGTTTTCCATACATCTCTTTGGCGAAATCGAACTTGGCCTGAAGGAAGCACCGTTGTTTATTAGTCGTGTAATTTCTGGCACATAAACTAACCCAGCCGTCTTCCACCAACTCACGATGATCTGGCTCAGGGACTAGGTACCATTCACATTTTTTGTGCCTATCTGGGTCGCAAGAGACTAAATATGGCGCTAAGATCAAGGGAATTAAGAGTCTATTCATCATACTCGACCTTTATTTCAACCCGCCGATTAAGTTTCCGCCCAGCGGGCGTATCATTTGGCACTAAGGGCTTCGTGTCCGCATAGCCTGATGCCCTTACTGTTTCAGGATCAAAATCCAATTCCTCGACGAAGTACTTCAGGATGTATGTCGCCCTTAGAGTGGATATCTCCCAGTTACTATACTTGCCCTTCTGCGGCATATTATCGGAATGGCCCTGGATGACAATGTTACGACCATGATCCCTCATGACAGTACCTAGATCTTTCAATTTAGCCAAATCCTTTCGTTTGACCCGATACTCGCCTGGTTCGTAAAAATAAGATGATACCAGGCGCACCACGTAGCCATTGGTTTCGCGATGAACCGAAAGTCCTTGGCTAGTTTGTTGGTCTTTTTCATTTTTTTGAGAACGCTTTGTCTCGTCTTGAAGTTTGAGATCGATCACCCGCTTTATCTGTTTCATGTCCTTGTTGATAATATTGAGGACATTTTCCGTGCGGGCTTTCTTTTTGATAATAGGTTTTGCGGTGGTGTCGCCTTTGAAGAATTCAAAAACAGCCTGCCCCTGAAGGGTGGGACCAGATCTTCTGTCTTCAGGGATTTCGTCCGGCGTCTCGTTGAAGGTTTCGCGAATCGCTGCGGTTGCCGTAATGACCTTTACCGCGTCCCCAATACCTTCAGGCTTGAGGCCGTACAATACAACAAATGCCGCGAACAGCAGTGTCATCAGGTCAGCGAAGCTGACGATCCACCCGGCACCTTCTTCTTCTTCTTCATCGGCGACTGCCACTAAATACCCCTATTTGGCTCATCATATGATATAGTCGATATGAGCGCGTAAAAATGATATATTAAGCATAAACGAATCTATGCCATTTGCCAAACAGCTTGGTAGAGGCATCGCAGAGAGGTAGAAGACTTGGATTTAGGAACCATAATAGGTTTTGTCGGTGGATTCGGCCTTATTCTGGTTTCCATGGTCATGGCTGGTTCCCTTGGCCTATTTTGGGATCTGCTATCGATTATCATTGTTTTCGGCGGGGCATTCTTTTCGGTTATGGTTAGATTTCCCCTAGATGTATTCTTTGGTGGCGTTAAGGCCGCGATGAAGATCATCCAACAACCCACCACAAAAGAGACAGATATCATCGATATCGCGGTAGAATGCGCCGACACAGCAAGAAAAGGATCCATTCTCGCACTAGAAAAAGTCAACATCGAACACGAGTTTTTTGCTAAAGCTATCCGTCTACTCGTGGATGGTTTTGAGCCCGAAATTATCAATGGAATGATAGATTTGGAAATCAATAACCTAAAAGCCAGACACAAAAACTTTCATAAGATCGTAGATGATATGGCAGAGGGGACGCCAGCCTTTGGTATGATCGGTACAGTTATTGGACTGATCGTTATCATGGCCAACCTATCCGATCCAAATGCCATTGGCCCAGGTCTTGCGGTTGCACTTATCACCACTCTCTACGGTGCCCTAGTCTCCAACATGCTTTTTGTTCCCATTTCAGCAAAAATGAAGTATCGGACCAAAGAAGAGGTGACTATTATGGAGATTGTTCGCGAGGGTGTGAACTCTATCGCGAAAGGAGAGAACCCAAGAGCTATTAGGCAAAAGCTAGAATCATTTATCGCTCCCGCCAACCGCTCTCCCGACGAAGGCTAACTCTTGAAAAGATCAGCAGACGAAAAAAAAGGAGCCTGGATTAACAAGCTCCTTGCATCACTGAGTAGTTTCGTCTGATTACTTTTTGTATTTCCGACGGAATTTCTCAATACGTCCTGCAGTATCAACAAGTTTCTGCTTACCTGTGTAAAACGGGTGAGAGGCTGAGGAAATCTCAACATTAACTAATGGATACTCTTTTCCATCTTCCCATTTGATCGTTTCATTTGATTTACGAGTCGATCTTGTTAGGAAAGAAAAATCTGACGCAATATCTTTAAAAACGACGAAATCGTAATGAGGGTGTATATCTTTTTTCATAAAAACCAACTCCTAGAACCAGACAATCTGAAAGAGAGAACTTCTATCAACCGCAAGGGGAACTGTCAAGTCAATCTCGCTCGCCTTTTCAACATTCTCAAGTTTACATACGGCCAAGTACGTCATTTAAACCTTTAACTAGGTAACTATCTGACAAATAGGGATGAAATTCTTTGTCAGCCACTTCAAGAAATCGATCGATTCTGAGTGGAATTTCTTGTTTGGCCGTTGCCAAGGTCCGGCTCAAAACAGCTTTGTCCAGTCTTAGGATACGACCGATCAGCTGTTTCAATACAGCCTCGCGCTGCTCGTCGTCGTAGTAAAGAGCCGAAACCGCACCAGACAGCTCGAGCTCTGCGGGCCCTAAATTTTTACCTAATAAAATCATATCGTTAACTATCGGCTGAGGAACGCGTCGCCTTAACAACTGAAAAATAGGTGCCGGAACCGGAAGATTCACCTTAACCTCGGAGAAGCAAAGCTTAGCCCTCTCACCGTGAGCTATGGAGAACTGACTCATCATAGCCAATACAGCTCCCCCCGCTAAGGCAGGGCCATTGATATCCGTCACGATAGGAATCGAAAAGCGATCATAATCATCTAGAAGTCCCATCAACTCAGCAAATAACCTCTCGCGGCCAGCCTGATCCTGAGACAAACCAAATTTTGGATCCATTCCCGTTGAGAAAACCTGCTCCGCGTCGCTTTTTAACAAAACGACCTTTACCCGAGAGTCTGCTGCTACCATGTGTAAACGCTGTCTGAAACTCGCTAAGGCTTCCGTTGTCAGCGTGTTTAAGGGGTGCCCGGACATGGAAATCGTGGCCAAACTGTCGTCAATTTTCAATACAAAATCTGTCATATCTGCCCCAAATGCGAAATTATCGGAATAGCTTGTCGAGCATAGATGGTTTTTAGGGAAGGGAGACCCAAATATCGCCGCCCTCAACCTTACAAGGAATAGGACTAAGGTTGCCACACTGGGGACCCGAAAGTCTCTGCCCTGACGTCAGGTCAAATTCCACCCCATGAGCGAAGCAGACCAAAATTTTGTCTGTGAGAGACCCAAATTCGGACAGCTTAACATCCTGATGTGAGCAGCGATCAAAATAGCACAAGCACCCTTCATCATGGCGAATCAAAATATAGGGCTTATCGTCCAGCTCTATAGCCTTCATCTCGAACTTTGGAAACTCGGCGCTGCAGACCTGCCGCCAATTCATAAAAACCCCATTTAAGATTAGGAAATAAAGAGCTTTTTAGCCCGCTCCATAGCCACTAAAAACCGCTCAATATCATCGCTGTTATTGTATAGGTAAGGTGAGATGCGCGCGGTTGCTGGCACCTCCAAGACTGACATCAACGGCTGAGCGCAGTGATGACCAGCCCTCATACAAACCCCTTCTTCTGCACAAATAGTCGCTAGATCATGTGGGTGAATCTGTTCATGTGCAAACGTTACCACTCCAGTCCAGTTCTTAAGCCCCTTAGACGAGGTATCGACAAAGACTTTAACGTCACCGAGAGATCTGAGGCCTTCAATGGCTTGCAAACCCAAAGTACGATCGTGACTTAGCATAGACGACCGGTCGATGTCTGAGAGGTAACTAACGGCAGAGGCCAAGCCAATAGCACCGGCAATATTGGGAGTCCCAGCCTCAAACTTACTGGGCAGCGGGGCCCAGGTTGAACCCTCGAGTTTAACCTCTTCAATCATATCGCCTCCACCCTGGTAGGGAGGCAGCTTATTCAGCCAGTCTTCCTTGCCGTAGAGGAAACCGATACCCGTTGGGCCCAGCATTTTGTGCCCGCTCACCGTGTAAAAGTCACACTCCAACTCGCTCACATTGATATCTAGATGAGGCGCACCTTGGGCACCGTCAATCACGGTAACGGCTCCGACTTTCTGCGCCAAATCTACTAAGATGTCGACAGGATGAATCACGCCGAGTACGTTAGACACATGGGCGAAGGCCACGACCTTTGTCCGATCGCTGATCACCTCTTTAGCAACGTCAATATCAAGATGGTAATCCGACTTGAGTGGGATATACTTGATCAAGGCGCCAACTTTTTCCGCCAAAATCTGCCAGGGCACTATGTTCGAATGATGCTCGGCCACTGTCAGCACAATTTCGTCGCCACGATTGACCACGGTTCCCGCAAATGTTTGCGCTAGTAAGTTGATCCCGTCCGTTGTGCCCTTGGTAAATATGACCTCGTGACTATGCTTTGCTCCGATAAACTCGGCACAGGTCTCCCGAGCGTCCTCAAAGGCTTTCGTCGCCTTTTCGCTTAGACTGTAAAGCCCTCTATGAACGTTCGAGTTATAGGTTTCGTAATAGTGAGAAATGGCATCAATCACCGGCTGAGGTTTTTGGCTACTTGCCGCCGAGTCTAAGAATGCCAAACTGGCGTTGCCTGTTAATAATGGAAAATCTCTGCGAATCTCACTCAAATTTCTATTTGCCATGTACATATCCTACAGCGTTGGGTTCACTCGAAATTTTTATCACTTTGGTAAACAATGGTCCAGACTCATTACGAGGCGATCTCGCATTTCATACAAGGCCAATATTACACGCAAAATGGGAGACTGTCAGGAGATATAGAAGAGGCATCTAGCCTCCGGAACATGGCGGCATCCGAACTATATTGTGACCCCTAAGTTTTCAATCGTCTCATAGGTCAACCCACCAGTGGCTAATCTATGCCTTTTTTGATAGGCCTTTACAGCACCATAAGTCTTTTTGCCAAGGACGCCGTCGATGTCTTTTTTACCCAAATACCCTCGGAAATTTGACTTTACAGAGAATATCTCCAGAGGCATCTACTTCGCTTTCGGTGGCGTATGGTGACTTTCCCTTTTTCCATACCGTATGCTCAGGAACGTCAATGACACGCTCCTTAACGGTTTCATATTTTGCCGAGACGTTTACCAATCGCGTGGTTTCGGGTTTCACAAGGATCTGCTCCTCCGTCGTTTCATAACTTGCGGTTAGTCATGATAACTCCTAACTCGTGTTTGACGCGTTTTTCGCTTGGGTGTTTTGTTTCGGCTCGCATAAGGTCATACGGAACGGGAGTTTTCAACTGAAACACTGGAGATATAGGATTCTTTACGAAATTAAGCGGGGAAAATAGTCGTTGGATTCTACTAGGGCCTTGGCGCTGAACCTAATGATGCTGCTATGCGATTATAATGATCCCGAAGCGTCTGAAACCGGTCGCTATTACCGCGCGGAGCATCAGGGTGGTAGGTCTTCGCCAACTCAAAATAGCGACGCTTCAGTGCTTTGAGGTCAGGAACTCCTTGAAAATTCATAAACTGCAATGAGGATTGTAACGCTAAGGGCTTGGACCCTACTGCGGAATGGCGGTTTTGCTGCTGCTTCCGATAGTACTGGCTATGCTGCTTATGATAGTTTCTGAGGAATATTTCTGTCTGATGAAAGAATTTTTGAAACACGGTGTTTAGCGACTCTCGTGCATCAACCGCAAGGACCTGAACCCGGTTTAAAAACGCCAACAAAGCCGGAGTCGAAAGATGATCAGGTAGTGATTCTGGCAGCTCGTCAAGGCGCAAATCATCAAATGGAGGAGCCAATTGACAGGTTTTCTCGAAGCTTTCATTGAGCATCAGTAGCTGAGACCACAGTGTGCTTCCTGCAGGGATGACTTGGGACGAGCTTGTCCCCAGTTTCCAAAGCGAGAGTAATTCATTTCGGATTTTGAGTGCCTGACTGGGGGCGAATTCAAACAAAAGCGGAGCTGAGTTCACGTTACCTGGAAATGGACCAAGCTCCGCCGTATTTTCGCGAAACCATGCTTGATGACTGTCCGGCAGCATAAGTCCTAGTCTTAAATCCAGCGTTTTACGTAAATCAACGAGACGAGAGATTGTTGCGGTGATGGCGTCTGAATAAAGCCCAGAGCCATCACAAAGACTGCGTGACAAGCTTTTAGTGAAAATCGCCCTTTCATCCTCGATACGTATGACGACTTCGAGACAGTCTTTGACTGAACCTGAGTGTTGTACGGCCGGAAGAAACCAATCCGTCATCTACCGTTGTCCTATATGATATGCTGGATCGTTTAGCTTGATTTTGGCGGGTGGGTTGCCCGGATTCCTTTATTTTCCATAGTCGCCGCTAAGTCATTCAAGTCCTCAGCAAGTTCCGCAAAAGCATCTGATTTGCGCAAACAAACCCTCGACTTATAATTGCCTCGCGTCAATTCCTTGACATGCCGCCGGAACGCGTAAGTCGGTCCGATGAGCCGATGAGTATAAAATATTGACATAGCGACGGTTAGAATAAAGTACACTGAGGTACCGACAGAGCTCCAAAAGAGCATATCACCCATAAACGAGTTGAGAATCGTAGTTACTTCTTCTCTGAGATCGGTAAGCTCTAGAATTAAATCATAGAACCGATGGAAGGTCTCATAGACCAGCCAGATCATTCCAAAACAAAATATGAGGGCAAGTAGGATTGCATATAGGCCGAGTTTAACTTGGATAAACGGTTCGAGCAGATAATTAGCTAGGCGTCGCTTATGGGTTCTCGACACGAATGACTCCTCGGTTGTGGCTTGGGTTATAGTTTATCACCTAAAGGATAGCGAAAGAAGACCCAGATGGGAATTCCATGGTTATCATCAGGCCCGAACAAATCACCTTGACTATTGAATGTTTCCCAGAAAACATTTATTTTCGAGTTTATACCAACAAGGGAAAGGTACCCATTAGTAGATGACACAGCAGAAGGATACCGCATTCGAATCAGCCGATACTCTCGTCGATATACTACAAATCACTGCTAGCTCCTCCCCAAATGCCATAGCTTTCAGTCAAGGCTCAGCTTCGATGAGCTTTCAAGAACTGGATGAACACAGCGATAAACTAGCAGGCTATTTGGCAGGATTAAACGGAATTCAAAAAGGCGATCGCGTCCTCGTTCAGCTACCAAACTGCCTAGCATTCCCGGTGAGTGTTTTTGCCGCTTTAAAAGCAGAATTGATCGTGGTGCCTTGCAACCCCTTATACACCCAGTACGAGCTTGACAAAGTTTTGAATGATGCAAAGCCATCTATTGTTATCTGTCTTACTGGGCGGTATTCGAAATCTAAATACCCAGGTATTCGGCACACGATTACCTCCGATTTGTTTGATTTTGCTTCGATAACAACTCGCTTAAAATACGCCTGTTTTTCTGCACTAGCTCAGATGAAGACCTTTGGCAAATATACCTACCGAAAACGTATTCGTAGATGTATCAGATTCGATAAGCCTCTTCCAAAAAGCATACCTACTGCAGAAGATATTGCCTTGCTGCAATATACCGGTGGCTCGAATGGTATTGTGAAAGGGGCTATATTAAGACACAAAAACTTAGTTACCAATGTCAAACAGATTCATAGCTTTCTCGGCGGAAACATCAAAGAGGCTCAGGAGTGCTCTTTAACGGTATTACCACTTTTTCACATTTTTTCCTTTACGCTTCACTGCGCTTTATCTATCCGCACAAGCAACCATGCAGCGCTGGTGGCTAACCCCACCGATTTGGATGAGATTTTTTCAGTTTGGCAACAGCGTCCCGTCACGATTCTTTGTGGAGTGAATCCACTTTTTAGCCGCATACTAAAATCTCCAAAACGGGCGCTTATCGATTGGAAATCATTAAAAATGTGTATCGCCGGCGGCATGAAGCTTGATGTTGAGCTAGCTAAAAAATGGCAGTCTGAGGTTAAGATCCCCATTTTAGAGGGTTATGGGATGAGTGAGACCTCGCCTGTCATCAGTATGAATCACCCTGATTCTTATAGACTTGGCACCGTAGGCAGCCCTCTGCCTCAAACGGAAATCAAAATCTTGCCCAGGGATGAGGATTCTGACAAAGGTCTCCGTGAGGGTGAGATTTGCATAAAGGGCCCTCAGGTATGCACAGGATATTGGAACCAAGAAGCTAAAGAAAGCGAACAGTATTTTGTCGATGGCTTCTTTCGCTCTGGTGACCTTGGTTACTTCGATGAGTCTAGCAGACTTGTTATTTCCGGTCGGAGTAAACCCATGTTTATTGTCTCAGGATTTAATGTCTATCAACGTGAGCTTGAGGCGGCATTTCGTCAAATTAAAGAGATTAAAACATTTCATATTTCCGCCACAAATCAATCGATACTCGGTGATTTAATTAGTGTTAAAGTCAGATTAAAAAAGGGAGAAAATATTTCCGTAGCCGAAATAAAAAAACACTGTCGAAACCTTCTGATCGGCTACAAAATTCCACGTAAGATTTTGATCCAAAGAGAGCCGCAGGTCTAATCATCGCCAAAATTGAGGATATTTTGATGACTAAAAAGCAAAGAGTAGCGGTGTTAGGTAGTGGGATAGCTGGCTTATCTGCAGCATGGATTTTTTCGAAGCATCATGAGGTATGTTTGTACGAAAAAGCAAGCAAGCTCGGTCTTGGACAAAAGGGTGTTGATATTAGCACGAGAGAAGGCAACAAGCGAATCGATGTTCCCATCAGGGTATTTAGTAGCATATACTATCCAAAACTTCATGCTCTCTGTCAGTACCTAAATGTTCCTTTACGATACCTAAACAATGACAGCTCATTTTCCGATCATATGGGTAGGAGCTACTTTCGCTATTTTAATCTTTCACTGAAAGACAGGACCTTTACATATATCCTACCAAAATTGAGATTCCTTCCTTGGATGACCATCTTCTTACCTGATTATTTTAAGTTAAAAAAAGATCTTTCTGGGAAGACCTATCGTATTAATTTTACCGATAAAGTTTTCGGGGACTATTTGGAGGCAAGAAGGTACTCTCTTCAGTTTAAAAAGGAGTTTTTAATCCCTGTATTTTCCGCAATCGCCACTTGCTCCGAAAAAGAGATACTTAATTTTCCAGCGAATATGATCCTAGATCTTTTAAGCGTTTTTCTTGAGACCTCCCCCATGAAACGATGGACTGGAGGCACTACAGCCTTAGAGACAGCTTTGGCAGAGACGATTCAACAGATAAAATTTGAGACTGTTGCTCATCAAATCCGTCAGTTGGAACATGGAATCGAGATCCGCGATTCTCAGGGCAATATTTCCGTTTATGACCAAGTGATCATCGGAACCCAGGCCAATCAAGCTGCAAAGCTTATCGAGAATATTCCAGAGTTATCCCATGACAAATCACTTTTGGAGTTAATACCATACGCTCAGACGGAAATGATGGTTCATCAAGATGAAGATGTTATGCCGCGTAACAAAAAAGACTGGGCTGCCGTCAATTATCAACTCACTGAACAGCATGACCTTCCTAAAGCTAGTATTTGGATCAATCGCTCTGAGCCTGACTTCAAAGGAATCGACACCCAGTACTTCCAAACGTTAAACCCGGAAAAAGACTATAGGGGTGCCATTAAAAAGGTAAAGTTCTCGCGACCCATTTGCAATTTGGAGAGCTTCGAGGCTATGAAAGAGATTCGGCACCGGCAATTATCTGACAAACAACGGAAAGTTCATTTTGTAGGCTCCTATCTCGCTGACAAGCTACCGCTCTTAGAAAATGGCGTCACCTCTGCCATGGAGGTTGGAGAAAAATTTGGGATTCCATTGGAATTCTAAACAGGGTTCCCAGTGGCAAAATAGGATTTCAGATCCATTTAGCCAGCTAGTCGCAATCCCTGATCAGGAATCGTAATCGTAGTTTTCGTCCCTTTACCAATTTCAGATTCGACTATGATGGTACCGTTAAGTGCTTCTACCTCCGCTTTTAGCGCCGCCATACCTACACCACGACCTGAAGTCTCGCTGATTTTCTCAGCTGTCGAGAAGCCATCTAAGAACAGAAGCTTATATGCTGTTTCTCGCGTGATATTCTCCTCGATTAGAGTTAGCGAATATCCTTTCATATGGGCTGTATCCATAAGCTTTTGCCAATCGATTCCTTTTCCATCATCAGTAAGAGTGATTTGCAACGATTGATTTTCATCGACATTAAATCTCAAATTTATTTGTCCCACATCATCTTTATCTGAAGCCTCGCGTTCTACGGGCATTTCAATACCATGATCGCAGGCATTATTGATAAGATGAATTAGATTCTGAAGCAAATCATGATAAATATCCGCATCAACTTGATGTCCATCACCCTCAATACTAAAGTCGATTTTCTTTTCCAGTTTGTTGGCTAATCGCTGGACTGAAGGAGCAAAATTGCTACAAATTTCTGAAATTTGTTTACAGTGAATCTTTTTCATAAGCTGATCCCATTCGCCTCGATGATCGCTTGGGATAGATTCCGAGTAGGAAACGAGTTTGGCAAAATCAGTTTCACTTATGGAATATAATCTGACTTGTTGCTCAGTGTAATCTACCTTTAGAAGTTCTTTATGAACCTTAAGAAACAACAATAGATTGGTTTCAATCTTGTCTAATTCAACCGTTAAATCTAAGCCTTCGTCTTCGATAAATGCGGTTTCTGTATGATGAATAATATCTCCTAGTTCATACAATTCGAAGGACAGGGAGTTTCCTTTTAGAGTGTGTAGCTCTCTTTTAATAATGAGTTTATCCGTCTCGCCCCTTATGAGGGTGATCGACTTCCGAAAAGCTGCGACAAAATCCCTAAAACCATCAATATGTCTTAAGATATTGATAAGACTGCGATTTTCGATAAATTTCGCTTCAATTTCTTTCCGTTCTTTGACTATCTCAGAGATATCGGAGGCGGCGATGATCACTTTTTCGATGGTCTGATCGTTAGCTCTCACAACGGTATACCGAAGGTCAACAATCTTACCGCAATTTGTTTCTACTGTTTTTGGTAACATAGAAACACTTACCTCTTCTGGCATAAAATCATCAAAAATTTGTTCCAATGCCAAACAAAGATGCTTTTCTTTCTCAGGTTCACAGAGGTTTAGTATAGTTCCTAATTGCCTTTCGGCCAGGGAGTCCCCAAAAATCTCCTCGCATGCAGCAGAGGTGGAACTACCAATCATCAGCTCTTTATTCACAAAAAAGAAACCCTCTTGAAGGTTGTCAAGGATCTCCTTCATTTGACGATTGACTTGAGCAGCTTCCTCGGCAAAGTCACGTTCCGTCTCCGCCATAATACGATTCATTTTCTCATGTTTCATCGCATCATTGACTTCCCTAAGGGAACGCATAGTCTTGATCACTTCCTCATTTTTAAATTCGAAAAGAGAAAGTGTTTTGGATATTTTAAGGAGATTCTTCATTTTCGCCGAAACTACCAACCACTCCGATCCTACCGGGAGGCAATCGGCAGCCCCCTCTTCCAAGACGGAGGAGATGAATTCTACATCATCGTTGGCACTAAAGACGAGCACGGGAAGCTGAGGTCGCTTCATCCTTATTTGACCAATGGTCCTTAAGTCGGCAAGGCCTTCCAGAAGACGGCACTCAAAAACAACCAGATCGACATCCTGCAAGTGATCTAGGAAGCTATCGTCGTGGCTAAACTCTTTAAATTCTGCGTCCTCGATAAATTCCTGAGCTTCACCGATAGTATCCTTGATGTTTTGTCTCTCAAGAACTTTGACGATTAAATTCCCGGTCTTTTTTTCGGCGACAGCGGCATCTTCCATGGCGCCAAGAATAGAGTCTAAATCTAATCCTTCACTCATGAGGCTAATTTCCCTTTAATTTCATCGCGTTTCTCCCTAGCTCTTTGAAAGCCAGGAGATATTTCGAGACAAGATTCCAGATGCTGCAATGCAAGATCAAGCTGCTTTAACTCAACATGACAAATAGCAAGGTTGAAGTAAACCTTTGCATCTGTCGGGTCGAGACGTAAGGCTTCTTCGTAACAACTAATGGCATCACTATGACTGCCAACCTTTCGAAAGCAAACCCCCTTGATGTTGTACATTTCTGGAGTCATACCTGATAACTTTGCAGCCTTTTCTACATAATCAAGAGCCGCTTCGTATTTTTGGTCGCTGACATAGCATCGAGCTAAACAGTTATAAAACTCTATTTGCTCGAAGCCTTTATCTAGAGCGTCTTGGGCAAAAGGCTTAGCCAACGCAGGCACACCGTGATCAACACATAGCTTCACACACCTAGAGTAATAAAACTCTGTTGGAGTCGCCTCCAGCAGGTTTTTCATAGCCTTTTCCACAACAGGATGATCACCTTTCTTCAACCCTAAGCGCACTTGCATAAAGAGCTTTTGAGGAGTAATTTCGTCGCTCTTAGCAATTTCCTCAACGACTTCCTCGGCCTTTTCTGTTTGGTTGTCTTGCAAGAATGCTTGCGCTAAACCTACGTTACTCCTTAGCGAATTCTCCGTAAGTCCCTTCAATTCAGAAAAAAGCTCGATAGCTTCGTCATTTTTTTGCTTTATCAAAGAATCTTTTGCTTCAGTAAATTTACTCTCGATGGTTCCGGAAGTCTTGAATAGGGTAACCGTCGAATGGATAAGGAAGTCTAAACTGTTAGGCTTAATTGGCATTTTTGCATATCTAACAAGACCGTAGGACTTAAGTTTATCCTCGGTATCTGGCGCTTCATCCCGCCCCATCAGGATAATAGGGAGGTTAGGAATCTTATCGTTTAGTTTAAGCTCTTTGACGAAAACCCAACCATGGATCTGTTTCATGTTGACGTCACATATGACCAAGGCCGGAGGAGTCGCCTTAACCATCTCCATGGCTTCCAAGCCACAGTCCATAACCTTAATGTCGACAATTTCGAGAGAGGTTAAGGCTTTGATGACGGCTTTCTGATTTGCAGCATCCGCCGAGACAACCAAAACTGAGCCTTTAATGTCATTCATGAGTCGCGCCTGCTAGAAGGTTCTACATAAACTGGTTAGTCGGCCGCCACGATCTAAACTGAAGCCACAGGGCTTTAACGCCAGTGTTTTTTTTCCCTCGGTAAAAATACTTTCTTTGTTTCAGTACCTTGCCCTACAAATACCCAAGTTTTTTTTCGCCTCAAAACGTGACGCTGTGAAAAAACCCAGCCGAGAAATAGGCCTAAAAGCCAATTATTAAACCTGGGATTATGGTCAGTTATCTTACATAAAAATAAGATTTAAGTTTTCCTTCGACAATTGCCGTTAAGGAACTACAGTTATTAACCAGCGAGGATAACTATGAAGTTTATTGCCTGTATCTTGGCAATTTGTCTCGGTATAGCTATTGCTCTGGCCGAAGAAGGGTTGACCTGGTCGGACATTGAAAAGCTAAAATCGAACCGCGGACAAACGGCAAAACTAATGAGGTTATTTGCTGACGACTCCTGATACCAATGCCCGCTGAGTTCCAGCCGAACCTCATAATTCACTGAATTAACAAAGATTTATTCCTGCTCCTGAATAACATTAATCTAAGTTAGATTTAAGCCGATGCTACCCTTAAGTAACGAAGGGAGTTTTGATGGAGCCGTCTAGCCAGGGTAAACAGACCCCTGCCACCCCTGAAAAGTTGAAAATATTGATGCGCAATCTAGGAATTTTCGGATTGTTAGCTGGGGTGTCGGTGATCGTCGGGTCCGTGCTGTCGATTCCTTTAAGCGAAAATTTCGCCTTCGCTGGATGGTTACTTGTGGGAACTTGGGCCATAACAAAAGTCTTTGGCGGTTTTGGCAAAGGCACGGGAAACCACAGTATGTTACTCGCGGGATTGCAAGACGGCGTTTTCTTGTTTGATCGTAACGGGAGGGTGTCTGACGAGCGTTCCCAGGCCCTTGGAAAACTTTTACCTCTAACACTATCCACTAAAAGCATTCATGAGATCTTTAGGACCTACGCTCATACCAAGGACGAAAATATCGAAGCTTGCCTAGCCCTCCTTTGGGATGAAGGTGAGTTTTTCTCTGATTTTGAATCCTCCGTTAGCATGCTTCCGAAGACCATCGAACGGCGTGATCAGAATGAGCACTTGACCCTTAAATGTGAGTACCAGCCTATTTACGTTAGAAAGGGACAACTTAGTCAGGTTCTCGTTACTATCTCTGATATATCGAAACAGACGCATGCCCGCGCCGAAGCTGATGCTATGACGGAACGAATGAAAAGGATGTCACTGGCCGTATGTAACATCGAAGCCTATAAGAGTTTCCTTGGTGAGGCCATATCTCTCATTAAAAACTGCGACCAGTATCTGCACACTAAAGTCGTTCCAGACCCCAGCACAAACCTAACCCGCCTGGAAAACTATCTCCACACGCTGAAGGGTATTTTAGGAACCTTCGGCTACGAGCAACTTGTTCACCAGATTCACGATTTAGAGTCCGAATTGAAACACCAGGACTCGTTTATGACCGGAGAGTGTCATGCCCAATGGACATCTATCAAAGACCGGTGGAAATTCGAATCCTCCTACGTTGAGGAAACGTTGTCACTGAAGGACTATAACAACAAGGTGACAATCGATAAGTTGAAACTTAGACAATTGCGCGACTATGCTGAGCAGTCCCAAAACAAGGACCTTCAAGCTATTGTGGATTCCTTTACCAGTTGTCAGATCCACGAACTTTTTCGCTCTCACGAGAATCACATTAAGGAACTCTGCCAGAGATTTCCCGATAAAGCTGTGGAAATTGTTTTCGGCCCCGAGTCAGACGAAATTACCCACGACGACATTAGACCTTTGGAAAATGTTTTGACGCATGTGTTCCGGAATTCTTTCGATCACGGAATTAAACCCAAAGCCGAAAGAAGGGCTATGGGCAAACCCGAAACAGGAACGATTCATGTTAGTGTTTTCCTCACCAATGAAAATGCACTTCACCTTGTGATCAAAGACGATGGCGAAGGTATAGACGGCGACAAACTGGCCCAAAAAGCGGTATTACTGGGTCATTGGACTCCAGAAAAGGCGGTTGAAGCTAGGTTTCAAGACAAACTCGATCTGATCTTTTGTCCGCAACTCTCCACGGCTGATACCGTGACAGAGATGTCCGGTCGAGGTGTTGGTATGGATGCCGTTGCTGATATTGTGAAAGGCCTTTCGGGACAGATTACGGTTTTTTCAGAAAAAGGGGTTGGAACTCAATTCGAGATTGATATTCCTACCCATAGAGCCCGACTAAAACGCTCGGCTTAAATCTTTATTTCATTCACCTTGCCAAAGTAACCGCAACATATAACGTCACTTTCATTGGCTACCTTAAATCAATAGGAATTACTGTTTCGATTGAAGGCCATTTCAAGTAGGATCGACCTGATCAATAATCCTATTCTTGAGAGCCAACAGTCCCATGCGCATACTTCTACTACTATTTATGAGTTCTTCAGCATTTTCCCAGAGCAAACAGGGAAAAATCGATGAGTTTTTAAAGCAGGTCGCCGATCGATCTGTTGAATTTAAAATTGTCGTTTCGGCTGGAGAGCAGTCGAAAGTTCTGCTAAGCAACGACCTTAGCATATTTGATTATCAATCGAATTTGTCTGCAGCGATAGATCAAAGTTCTCCCACCCCTCAGTTTGGACCACAGCAAGGCCTGGACTTGACTCGAACAGCAACTTTGTCTGCCGACTACAGCAAGCTACATAAAAGCGGTTGGCGCTCCGGCCTAAGCTATGGCCTATCACACAGTCATTTTGACTTTACACCCACAGGAACCGTTAGCGCTTTCATCCCTAATCTGGCGCTGAGCGCGAGCACCAATCTTTATAAAGATCTTCTCAGCGATCGATTAGACCGCATTGATCAACGGCTAATGCAATCAAAAGCTGTCATCGACAGCCAATCGTCTCTAGAGAAAAAGCAAATCCTAATCATGTCTCTCTTAGACCTATCCCAACTGTTAGAGACCAATGATGAAATTAGCTTTCAAAAACGTCTTTGTGTAGAAATCAGAGGCCAAACACGGAAACTAAAGGAAAAGCGCAATCGAGGCACCATAAATCCGAGAGACTATTTGCTCAGTCGCAAAGAGCTCAATACGTGCACAAGCGCTGTCATGAGCCTGGAACAGCTAGCGTTGAATCAAGAGTCGGAGCTGCTGTCAAAGAACAAATTAGAATCTCAAGATATACCTCAGATTTCTATTGAGACCTTATATCAGCAAGTCAAAGAGCTTTATCAGAGCCTAAAAGGGCAGGGAGGTAATATTGCGCTGGATCAGCAAGATCAAATCAAATCCCTGAGAGAACAACTCAAACTAGAATTACTACGCGAAAAAGATTTAATCACTCAAACAAAGCCGGACATCACTATCACCATCCAAGGTGGCCTCCAGGGTTTTGATGCTAACTTCGTTGATAGTCAAGAAGATGTATTTAGCGCTACCTATCCTTATGTTCAGGCGGCCGTTAACTACAAGCTACCAGTTGAAGATCGGATTGCCATTAATTCCCTTAAAGCCAATCGAATCCAGCAAATAACTATCAATCATCGTATTGACCAGTTGACGTCAAGCAAGCAAAAACGCGTAGCGACCCTGTCGGAAACACTTGAACGGGACATCATCATCTACGACGAGCTCGAAAAAAATGTGAGTCTATCGCAGCAAATTCTTACCATCGCAGAAAGAGATTTTGCCAATGGCCTCCTTGACTACACTAACCTCTCAGAGTTTCAAAAAGGCTTGATCGATAGCAAAAGGCGTTTAGCAACCGTGCGAGCGCAGTTTATCGTCAATGCCATTGAGTATTCAGACTTTTTCAATTACTTCGCCAAATACTACTGAAGGGTGGTAATTTGAATATTTTTAGACTGCTCCATAAACGAAGGCTCTTTATTCACTATGCCACAGCAATTATTGTCATTTTCGGATTCATGAGCTTAACTGAGCTCCAACGCGAAGCTAGACCTAACGTCAATTTTAATCGAGTCGCTGTTTCAGCATTTTTTCCCGGTGCCTCCCCCACAGATGTCGAGGAATTAATCATTGATCCTATCGAGGAAAAAATCGCCGAGGTGGATGGCATCAAAGAATATAGGTCGGTGTCATTTTCTGGAGCCGGAGCCATCTCCGTAGAAATAGATGACACTTACCCCGATGTAGATGAAATCATTGATGAAATCAGGCGCAAGGTTGGAGAAGTCAATGACCTTCCCGAAAATGTAGAGGATCCATTCGTCACAGAAATCAAGGCAATTAATTTGCCTGTTCTAAGATTGGCTCTTTACGGCGAGCTCGCACCTCTTGCTATGAAACTAGAAGTAGAAAAAATGAAGGACTATCTGAATAAACTTGATGGAGTTCAGAGTGTCTCGTACTCGGGATTAAATGACCTACAACTCAAGATTCAGGCAAACCCTCAATCCCTTGATAAATTCGATATGACACTGATAGAGATGATTAGCTCAGTAGGTGGTTGGGCAAGGCAAAAGCCAGGAGGGCTGTTTGAAAGTGAGGATGAGGCAACAAACCTTACCATTGGCCGAGATTACTCCACCATTGAAGCACTCAATGACTTTGTCCTAAGATCTAATGATTCCGGTCAATCAGTTTCGCTTAAAGATGTTGCCAAGATAAGCTTCGATACCGAAGTATCGCAAAAAATCAGCTCCTTCGCCGGGGAAAATGCGGTGCTTATGACAATTGTGAAATCGCCGACTGCAGATATCGTCGAAACAGTGGAAGGGGTAAAGCTTGCCTTGGACTCCTATAAAGACAGTTTACCTCCTGAGCTCTCATACAAGCTTTATACAGACGAGTCACTTCGCGTCCGAAATAGTTTGACGACCGTGTCTACCAATGCTCTTTTTGGACTCTTTTTGGTTCTCGTCGTTTTGATTATCAATCTCGACTTTCGCTCAGCCATAGTCACCTCCATCGGAATTCCTGTAGCGATCATTGGTGGCATTGCCATTCTATACTTATTAGGCTCCACGATGAATACCCTGGTCCTAATTGGGATGATAGTGGTTTTAGGCATGCTTGTTGATGATGCCATCGTGGTCTGCGAAAACATTTACTCTCATTTGGAGGCAGGACTTTCCCCGGTAGAAGCAGCAATCAAGGGAGCCAGCGAAATTGCAGCACCTGTTGTGGCCACAGTCCTAACCACCGTATTTGCTTTCTTTCCGATATTATTTATGAAAGGTATCATGGGCCAATTCATTAGCGTGATACCCCTAACCGTCATTGTCATGCTAGCGGTTTCAATTTTAGAGGCTCTTATCATATTGCCTGTCCACGCCTCTGAGATCATGAAAACCAGAGCTAAGAAGAAAACGTCCATTTTTACTTTGATTGAGCCTAAATACACCAAGTATTTGAACTGGTCTATTCGCAATCGTTGGTTGATGCTGATCATTTTCATCGGCATTTTTGGCGGTAGTATGGCACAAATGGGCAATCTGTTCTCAAGGTTCACACTTTTTCCTGCCACGGGTCTCACGGGACTCAATATCCGCATGGAGGTTGCGCGCAATACGCCCATCGAAAAGACAGCTGAGGTGAGCAATATTCTTAGCAAGCGATTGGAAGCCATCTCTGGCGGAGACTTCGATAGTCTCTACGCTGAAGTCGGTGAAGTCATCACCGGGGGAGCTGGCGGTAGTCGACAGAATGGATCACATTTGGCACAAATATCGATCATTTTTCCCTCTGATTCAAGTTTCATTGAAAGAGAAAAAGCTCTGGTGGCCAATATAAGACAAGTTTGTAAAGACTTTTCATTGGAATTCGATGCAAAGACGTCTGTAAGTATCTCGCGCCCTGGCCCACCTATTGGCAAACCAATACAATTTCAGATCACAGGCCGCGACTTTGAAGAGTCTAAGCAAGTGGCCGAAAGGTTAAAACAGTCCATTAGTACCATAGATGGCGTCAATAGCTTAGAAACCGATGTCGATGGCAACACTAAAAAGTATCGTTTTATTATCGACAATAATCTGGCTGTTGCCGAAGGTGTTGATCCAACAAAAATCTCTCGGACCATTTTTGCCGCTTCCACGGGCATCGTAACCAGCGAGATTTTAAAAAACAATGAAAAGGTTGAGTTGTTGGTTGGCATCGCAGACGATCCGACACGAACAGTAGAGCAAATTCTTGACTTGCGGGTGCGAAACAGAATTGGCCAGGCCGTACCTATCAAAGTCTTTGTCAGCGTCAACGAAGAGCTCGGACCGTCCTCGATTCAGAGACTAGATGGGGTCCGTACCATCACTCTCTTTGGCGAGGTTGATGAAAAGGTCACCTCAGGAAAACTAGCGAATGATCAGATTGCACCAATGGTTGCTGAACTTTCGAAAAGCTTTAAGTCGGTAAAAATTGAAACAGGGGGAGGTGAAAGGGACCGGTTAGAGACTCTCAAAGACACCATGCGCCTTTATATATTGGCTGTACTCATGATTTTTATGGTTATCAGCTTATCGTTTAACTCATTGCTCTATCCCTTTTTAGTATTACTGGCCATTCCATTTGGATTAATCGGAGTGGTCTGGTCATTAACTCTTCATAACACCCCACTATCTCTCATGGGTCTTATAGGAGTGGTTGGTCTTTCTGGTGTTGTGGTCAATGTTAGCATCATCATGCTGAGCTTTATTCAAGAAGAGATAAAAAAGGGACGCTCTCTAACTGAGGCTATTGTACGCTCAGGACGCAGACGATTGAGACCCATACTGATCACAACCCTAATTGGACTCTTGCCCAGTATTTATGGAGCCGGGGGCTTTGACCCCTTCGTCCAACCAATTGCTTTGGTATTAGGATGGGGACTTGCCGTTGCCACGTTCTTTTCTGTGTTTTTTCTTCCTGCATTTATCTCTTTTTGGACTGTATTGGAACGGAAGCCCTCTCATTGAAAGGCTTCCATGGCCCTTATCAACTGCCTTTCTACGGGATGTTTACCAAACTCAGGACGATAAACCATGCATATTTTATCTTGGAAAGACGGACTGTCATCTAGCATTTTAAGCTGAGGTGTATTTTGCCTCACAACCCGCTCGGGAATAATACCGTACCCAAGACCTGCCACAACCATGCGGCAGACCAACTCTAAGGAAGTCGTATGAAAGACTTCCGCATTTTTGTTGGACCATTTTCGCAGGATTGCTTGTGTCTGAACCAATTCGTGATTACCAATGACGCAGTCAATCGGGGATTTTTCTGGAGAAACCCAAACCTTCACTGTATCCTGAGCGATAGGCTTGATGACAATATCCTGGACCCTACTGGGATTGATTACGATCCCCAGGTCTAAAAGACCATTCTGAAGATCGTGTTGGATGGATCTAGAGGAGTCGTGATGCAACTCCAAGTTCAGTTTTAGCCCTTCATCCTCGAGTTGCGATAAAACCGGTGGCAAAAGAAATTGGGCCACTGAGGAATGAATACCAAGCTTGATATGCCTTTTACCTGACGTCGCAGCATGGTGCTCTAGTCTAAGATCAGCCATGGCTGAGAATACCAGTTTACTTTTGGCTACAAAATCCCTTCCAGAGGGTGTAAGTTCGATCCCGACACGGGAGCGATAAAATAATGTGGTTCCAATCTCGCCTTCTAGGCGTTTTATTGATTCTGATAAGGCTGGTTGGCTAATTCCAAGTGTTTTCGCAGCTTGGCTTATGGTTTTTGCGCGGCTGGCAGCTAAAAAATTTTTCAGATCCCGTGTGCGAATGTCCATGAAGGTTTGCCTAACATAGGTTCGACGTTTAGGCCTTAGGTGCTTTCCTCAATAGCAACATCGAAGGCTTTTCTATTGCGGCCCTGATCTATCTGCTTAAGCAGTCTAACCAAGTCCGTGCTCGTTATAAGGCCTTTGATGACATCACCGTCAAGGATCGGAACGCAATCTATTTTGTTTGCCAACATCACCTCACAAATGGTCTCGGTATCTGCAGTGTATTGGCAAGTCTTCAGATCGGACATCATGATCTGGTCAACGGTTTTTTTCGGGAACGAGAATATTCCTCCTTCATCTGTGCTTGTTGCCTTAAGGACGTCGCGGTCTGAGATCACACCACATAGCTTTTGCGCATCGGTGACGAGCAAATGACGGATGTTTCTTGCTGTCATAACTTCGTAGGCTTTGCGAACTGAGTCATAAGGCGAGATGGTACAGACTTTTACCCGCATATTACCTTGCCAGTCTTTCATTAAGTCTCCATGTAAAAAAAGAAAAGCCCCTTAGAATCCTTCCAAGGGGCGTGTTGGCGATTTTATTAAGCCTCGATAGCTTCCTCTACAGCTGGAGTAAATTTCTCCAGTTTGGTTTCCTTGTCGATGACACGACCCCGGATCCTTTTGTCTTTTTTGCGGCGCAGCAACTTGTCTAGTTGATCGGCTAATTTGTTTATCGCTGCATACATATCACCATTTTGAGATTGAAGAGCCACATCATCGGTGCCGCTCTCTTGCAGGCTTAGCTTAACAATATGCTGATCTTTCTCTACGAGAAATGTCACATGGACACTAGTCGGAGATTGACTTAAACGTTCAATTTTAGCGCCAATTTTCTTGGCGGCAAAGGCTTCAATAGCTTCACTGCGGTCCATGTGTAGGAAAGTAGTTCTGAATTGCATATGGATTCCTCCATTGAAAGTTTTGAGGATGACCCTCACTTATAGGGTAATACCGCTGGGGATCTTGTCAAGACATCCCGAAAATAATAAATTTCTTTACTTTAAGCAGCAAATACAGTATATAAACTGCTCTCTTACAACCCCCATACTGCGTATAATTGTGAAGCCTTAAGCATAAGAAATTGTTAAATCTATCAGTGTATGTCTCGAGATAAGTTCCATCCAATCGACATGATTGACAAGAATTCGGAACTATGATTCGATCGAGTGTCTAGGTATTCACATTTTATTCAAGCTAAGGAGTTCCCGATGGGCGTACTAGTAAACAAACCAGCACCAGATTTCACAGCCACTGCCGTCGTCAACAAAGACTTTAAAGAAATCTCTCTTTCCGATTACCGCGGAAAAAATGTGCTTTTATTCTTCTACCCCCTTGATTTCACGTTTGTATGTCCTACCGAACTACATGCGTTTCAGGAAAAACTAGAGGATTTCCGCAGCAAAAATACCGAAGTTATTGGTGTATCAATCGATAGTCAATTCAGTCACTTGGCTTGGTTAAACACTCCAAAATCTGAAGGCGGAATCGAAGGCGTCACCTACCCCATCGTCGCTGATATCAACAAAACTATTGCTCGCGACTATGACGTTCTCATTCCAGACGACGGCGTTGCTCTACGAGGCGCTTTCCTCATTGATTCACAAGGAATGGTTAGACAACAGACAGTTAACGATCTACCACTTGGCCGGAATGTAGACGAGTTTCTACGCTTGGTTGATGCTTTAGCATTCACTGAGGAGCACGGAGAGGTTTGCCCTGCAAACTGGACTGACGGTGATAAGGCCATGAAGCCTGATCAATCTGGCCTAAAAAGCTACTTCTCTTAAGACTTAATTGAGGCGGTCAAAGAGCCGCCTTACTACCCTGCCTGCCAGTGTTCATTAAAAAATGACAGTACAGCGTCGTAAGCTGGTTTCCTAATCACATCGACCTCATTCAAGATTTCATGAGCCGCCTTGGGAAACACCTTGAGATCGCAGTTCTTTGCTTTTTGACAGACATAAGTTTGCCCTTCAAGATCCACAACCCCATCGGATCCACCCTGTAGCATCAAGATCGGTTGAGTCAGCTCATGGGCTCGCTCTAAGATATATTCGCAAGAAACTATAGATTCTGCTAGCCAATGAAAGCTAACACCACCGATCCATTCTTTCGGGTACTGGTTGCGTTTTTTAATCATAGCTTCATACCTTATCGTACTGCTGGTACCCCGGTAGACTTCTCCTGGAATATACTCGGTTTGTCCGAAGAAATAGTTCTCACCAAAGCCCAGCAGACTAGGAACCCGAAACAACCAGTAAGCAAATAATTCGGGTAGCGGAGCCGTTTTCATGTCGAACATTGGGGAGCTTAAAACAAGACGATCAAAATAGGTCGGATGCTTCAAAATGAATCGACTAACAATGTGAGCTCCCATTGAGTGAGCCCAAACAAATTTTGGCTTATCATCAAGTTTGAGTTCCTGCAGGAAAAGAACTTCTAAGTCTTTTACATAGTCTTCGAATGTATCAACATAACTCACACCAAAGTTGGCACTCAAACGATTGGATTTACCCTGCCCTCTATGATCTATAAGTATTAGGCTGAACCCTTCTTGATACAAATCATAAACAAGCTCGGCGTATTTAAATGAGGATTCTGTGCGACCGGGCGAGACAAATACATAGGCTTTTTCTGCAGACTTATCGTCTTGATTAACTAAATAATAATAGATGTTGCGGCCATCATGAGAGCTAAACTGACGGGCTTCAGTATGCTTTTCGTAAAAAGCCCAAACCAACGAGTCGTATGATTCGGGAATGTCCTCTTCCGGAATGCAGTAGCTCACAGAGGGTAATAACAGCGCAACTAGGATCAGAAGACGCAAGGCCATAGGAGAATTCCTCTCGATTTTTCGCTTAATCGACATATTTTAGCATAGGACAAGGTTCAATCACTTGCCTTTTTACGTTGGTAGCATAAGATGTGGACCCGAGAAACCATTCAGTGAAAGGGACCACATGACCAACGCCAGATCAACCATTCCAGACCCGGTAAACGAACCCGTCAAGCCCTACAGGGTGGGTAGTCTCGAGCGCAAGCAGTTGGAAGAGGCAATAGCCCATTTGAAGGCCGAAAAAACTCAAATTCCACTAGTCATCAACGGCGAACATATTTACACCGATTCAAAAGAGCCGGTAATATGTCCTCACGATCACAAGCACGTTTTAGCCGAATCAAGCCTTGCCACTAAAGAGCATGCGCAATTAGCTATTGACGCAGCTCTCAATGCGCGTCAGAGCTGGGCAGCCCTGCCTTGGGAAGCCAGAGCAAGTGTATTTCTAAAGGCTGCCGAACTCCTAACGCATAAATACCGGTCGGAAATGAATGCAGCCACTATGCTGGGACAATCAAAAACCTGCCATCAAGCAGAAATCGATGCTGCTTGCGAGTTGATTGATTTTTTCCGATACAACGTCAAATTCGCCGAGCAAATCTACTCCGAGCAGCCTAAATCCGATGCTGGCATGTGGAACCGCACAGAAGTCAGAGGTCTCGAGGGCTTTGTATACGCCATAGCACCCTTCAATTTTACCTCCATTGCGGTGAATCTCCCCACAGCACCCGCTCTTATGGGTTGCAGTGTCATTTGGAAACCATCGCCGACGTCGATGTTAGGCGCATGGATTGGGATGAAAATTCTCGAAGAGGCAGGACTGCCTAAGGGAGTTATTAACTTTCTACCTGGGGATCCGCAGGACATTAGCTCTGTCTTGCTACCGAACGAAAACCTTTCGAGCATACACTTTACCGGCTCGACGGCGACCTTCAACTATCTTTGGAAAGAGGTAGGAACAAACATCGATCGCTATCGTCAGTACCCACGCATCGTCGGTGAAACCGGTGGTAAAGATTTTGTCTTCGCCCACAATTCCGCCGATGTTGATGAACTGAGCACGGCTCTCATCCGAGGGGCTTTCGAATACCAAGGACAAAAATGCTCCGCTGCTTCTCGGGCCTACATTCCTCAATCACTCTGGGCCAAACTCAAACCAAAACTAGTCGAAACTTGCCAGAGCATCACTATGGGAGATGTCACTAGCGATTTGAGCTTGTTTATGGGCGCCGTGATCGACCGACGGTCCTTCGATAAGATTAAAGGTTATATCGACCGCGCGGGCGCAGACAGCGGCGCCGAAATTATTGCCGGTGGTGAGTATGACGACAGCAAAGGGTTCTTCATCAAGCCCACTATAATTGAAGCAAAGTCTGCCACTTACCCTTCAATGGTGGAAGAGATTTTTGGCCCCATCCTAACTGTATTTGTTTACGCCGATGACGATTTAGATGAAACACTCAAAATGTGTGATAGCAGCACAAAATATGCGCTCACCGGCGCAATTTTTGCGAAGGATCGCCTCGTTATTGACAAGATGACAAAATCCCTCGAAAACGCCGCTGGTAACTTCTACATCAACGACAAACCCACAGGGGCTGTCGTCGGTCAACAGCCCTTTGGCGGTGCAAGGGCCTCGGGAACCAACGACAAGGCAGGCAGCAAACTCAATCTTTTGCGATTTGTATCATTTCGTACAGTCAAAGAGAATTTTCAGTCAATCACTGATTATCGTTATCCTTTTATGGATCAATAATTGACTGACAGGGCACCGCCCTGTCAGAATTGGTACTCTGACCTAAACATACCTATGACTGCTTCCGATGACCCTTATGCTGAAGGGAACTTTGCGCCCAATCTGCGAAGCGGAGGTAGTGACCACCATGAAAGCTCTCATTGTTGACGACGACGTTGATATCCATGAGTTGTTAGCCGAAGTCCTGTTCTCGAACAACTTTGATGCGGAATGCATGGATTCTCCCGTCGAAGCACTTGCCTGCCTCAAGCAGAGAAGCAGCGAATTCCAGCTGATCGTCACCGATATTAGCATGCCTGAAATGGATGGCTATCAGTTCATTCATGGAGTCCGGCAGCTCGGTATCAAAACCCCCATTATTGCCGTCACTGGTATTTCTTTGGCTGCTCTGAAATTACCCGTTGAAGAAGAGTCGGGGCGCAAAAGCCCAGATATTTGCCTTTCAAAGCCTTTTTCTTACGAAGACTTCTACAATGCCATTGGTGAGATTTCTCACCTAATCGAGTACAAAGTTTCTTAGCAATAACCTAGGT
This sequence comes from Pseudobacteriovorax sp., assembly GCA_013215145.1. GTDB lineage: Bacteria > Bdellovibrionota_B > Oligoflexia > Oligoflexales > Oligoflexaceae > DT-89. The sequence goes on along the minus strand of JABSRP010000019.1, from coordinate 61,573 downwards.
GAGACCAGGGTCGAAGTTTTTCAGGGAATTTACGGTGAAGACCTTAACGTCTTCGTGTCTAGGCCCAAAACAAGTCCACCAGACCAATCGATTCACAATGAGCGATTCTCTTTGGGGTAACAATCTATAACTGCTCTGAAATTTCTGTGTGTCCTTTTGAATCGCAGCGATAATCCGCTTACGACTCTTTTCGTCGCTGAGACACTCGGGGTATTTCGTTTTAGTGATAGCAGCATGGCAGGGAAGCCCTGAAGCCACACCGTAAAGCAGTGATTGCTCGCTTTCGTCCTGAGGGGGCACAACGATCACAGCGGAGCAATCATTCATAGATTTCAACTCACGTGGGATGGGAATGGCCTCAAGCTTTTGTCGCAAAGCTTTCGCGGCAGGTAGGGAAAACAGGGTTCCCGCAAATTCAGCCACGCGCCCCAACAGAGACGGCGCACTACCTACCTTACTTCGCAAAAAGTTTTGCAGCAAAAGACCTTCTTTAGCTCCGAGTTTAATGCCTTTTTTTTGCAGCTTGGACTCAAATAGATCCGCGTACTGTTCGAGCAGCGTGGTTACATCGCGGCCACCCCTTACAGGTCCTAGAGCTATCGCAACATTTTCTGACAAAGGACCAGTGGCAAGGCGATAACCATCGTCTTCGACCTTCAGATAAAGAAAATTTGCTGTCCTTTGATGCCAATTGGCTGGGTCAAAGCGTAGGCCGCTCTTGGCGATGCCCTCCGCTTCCAAAATAGAGGCGGCAAAGGAGGATTCTGTTGTCTCATAAGTTATTTTAACACTACCCAATACGGCTCTAAGAAGTTGTTTAGGTAAGGCCGAAAGCCTCTGCAACTTTTTCACCTCACGATGGAGATCTGATGCTGCCGAAAGATAAGTCATTTTACCCATGTAATCGTAAAGGTAAAAGACTCCCGAACTGCGAGGGATGGCTTGGATTTCCTCAGCTTTAATCCCCCAACCTAACCTAAGACCAGACTCATAGTCACCTTGCAGACGAATACCATCTACAATGGTTTTTAGGCCAGCATCAGTCATCCTTTTTTGCAGGCACATGAGTAGCTCTAAGGTCAAATAAGCGTCAGCCTTTGCTCTATGGAGCTTGCTGTCTGCAGGAAGTTCAAAAAACTCAGCCAATCCCTTAAGCGATTTATCTGGAGCTTCAGACACGAGTTTTTCCACCAGAAGATGACTACAAAGGTAGTAATTGGCAATCATCTCACCGCATACTTTTCCTGAAAAGTAGCGGAGAAATTTCATGTCACCTATGGTGTTATGACTAACGAGGACATCGTTACCAATAAACTCCACAAACTTCGGCATAACCTCTTCAATAAGAGGCGCATCCTTCACCATTTTATTGGTGATCCCAGTCATGCGCCGGACGATGGGAGGAATCGGCACTAAAGGATTGACCATACTTTCGAAGGTATCTAAGACCTTTCCATCTTTGTATCGCAGGGCAAAGATTTCGGTGATACCATTTCTCTCTGGGTTACCACCGGTAGTTTCGATATCGAATACCACATAGGTACCTCGAAGAAGATCCTGACTCAGATGCCGCGTTTTTCCGCGAGCTGTTATCGCTAAAGAGTCTTTTCTCGCTTTTTTGGAGGATCGTTTGGGTTTGGTAGATTTCCGGGTTCGATCTTTCTTATTGACCTCAGGCCTAACATTGTCGCTCAATGATTATCTCTCTTCTCAGTACATAGCATGGCCGCGCGTTAGGCACCGTGAAAGTCGATTATCACAATGGGTACAAAACACAATTAGACCGGGTACGACCATTATTATCAATAAACGCCTAAAATTTCACCCTTATTTTCTCCAATAGGCTGAAAGAGCTCGGCGCAGCCGGTTATACGAATCCCAAGAATAGGTAAGGTCCGGAATACATAACCAATATTTTGTTTAGAAAGGCCATAGTTATGACTTACCTTGGCAAGACCAAGTCCGAACAGGCTTGATTCCAAAAAGAGCGATATTGGTCAAAAGTCTTGAGGCGGGAACTGATGTCATTAACAAAAACCTGAGCTCTTGGCGGTAGTGAGTTTTGGTGTAAATCGATGGCTTCCTTCCGAATCATACGGCGAAACTCCTCCAACATATTTTGATCGTTACTAAAATCATCAAGGCTCACAAAAAAATCCTGACCCAAAGCCACAGTGAAATGCCACTCAAGGGCCTGCGGCCGGGCCTCAGATTGCAAAAATCGCTGACGATCGTCCTTTTGGCTTCGATTTGGCTTATACCAATAGCCATAATCTAAAAGTTTACGCCTTTCCGAACCGGCAATACACCAATGAGCTAGCTCGTGAAGAGCACTGCTCCAATAACCGTGTGCAAAAAAAATCTTGTGAGCCTCTCCGTGATGCTGAGCAGGCTGGTAAATTGGCTCGGTTCCTTCATCGATCAGTTTCGTATCAAATTGAAAACCTAGCCCTTGATTGAATGTTTGGATGATCAGATCCTTGGGTTCCATGTCAGAATAATCTATCAATGTGATCTCTCAGATGCTAATCCATTGCCAAGGGCCCAGAGCCCGCCTAGGATCGGATACAACATGACTAAACTTTATCCAAGGCATTTGTGAGACGCTCACCACTTTGCTTCGTGGCATAGATAGCAGCTTGGTGTTTGAGCTACGGCATCACCGAGAAGGTCTTGACCGTGACAGACATCACAAGTCCCGATAGGATTGTTTAATCCCACAGCATGATAGTAGCGCCCGCCTCTCAGCTCAGTATGATTTGAAGGAGCAAACAAAGTATCAGGGTCGCGGTCCAGCCATCGTTCGCCATGACACTGGTAACAGGAAGGCTCGCTCCCTTCCCCACCAGCCAAAGCCTCACCATGACAATAACTGCAGTAACGCGTGGCCTTGGATTGGGGAACAGCATGAGCTACCCCCGCAAAATTCAGATCGTGAGCCCGAATCGGTGCCAGGCTCTGTGGTTCTAGGCTACATTGGAGAGTCATACTCACACAAAAAACTAAGCAAAATTGTCTGAATACCTGTAAAATAGGCTTGTCCCCAAGAAAGCTGAACTCTCTAGGAAGTTTATCATGCCTCTGATTTACAGGCCAAATTGCAATCTCATACTTCAAGCTCTTTCTGTAATGATGGCCGGACTCTTGTCGTTACCCGTTAGCTCAACTCCACTGATCGCTCTTCGAGAGGCTGACAACTGCGCTGGCTGTCATACCCCTGGTCGCTCCCAACGCCCCCTCATGGAACGCCGCTGCACACTAGACTGTCAAGGCTGCCACGTGGATCCAGCTGGTGAGGGACCGCGCAATCAGTGGGGCAAATACTACTCTCTTGACCAGGCATCGCTTGTCAATTTTATGAAACCTGAAGACCCCCTAAAAGATCTCTCACGCTTTGATCTTCACATGGACACCAGAGTGATTCATTGGGATCGTGCTGGCGGCGATCGCCAAACGTTTCCCATGGCATTCGAACCAGCGATACGGATTCGTCCTTTCATCAACTATCTCCATCTCACTTATGAACTGCAATTTCTCGGTCGCCCAGAAGATAATAAGTTTCGCGTCGTCAACGAGGGGGACCGCCGATACCGAGAAAAATACTCGATTATGATCGACGCATTACCCTTCAATACCTACGTAAGAGCCTATAGAGGCACCCCCATGTATGGCCTAAAGCGCCCCAATCACACTTTATGGATCCGTCAGCGCATTGGCCTAGATCAGTTTGCAACAACGGAGGCCTTTGAGATCGGTGGCACCCCAAATGTCCCCTTCTTTCGCGTATCTCAAATGTCGGGAGATCCCTACGTTGACAAACCATTTCGGCAAAAAGGGAGCAGCATGCACGGAGGTGTGCGAGGGGTGACTCTGGGATGGCACCTAAACGGTAGCTACTGGGATACAGAATCTGATTACCACAAAATAAAAATGAAAGCCTTTGGAGCCGGTTTAAACGTTTTTAATACTATTTGGTACTCGGAAAAGAACTGGCGCAATGTTTCGGCAAAGACTTCCGAAGTCATTCCCGTTTATGTTCATCCAGGTTCAACCATTGAGGAGCATTCCATCGCCTTCGCACAGATAACGGGATTTACTGCTGGTCTGATGCAAGAGACATTAGAAGACGACGATAGAGATAGCCAGAGGCGTAGTATCTTCGTCGATATCCATCCCGTTCCCGGTCTTCAGCTCGAGCTTTGGCGCCGGATGGAAACCGGTACGCGCACAGCCACAGACACTCTTGGAGTGATTCATTTTTACGTTGATTGGTAAGTTTCGAAGCTAAATGGCGAGAGTTTCGCCATATACCCAAAGCCACAAACCTTTGCTTTCATTAGCAAAAAGAATATTTTTTATTTTTCCCTTAAGCCTCCAAGCCATAAACCCGATATAGCCCTTGACCAAAAAAAATTTCGAGAGGGACCAAGGATATGACTTATACCACTGCATTCGATTATTTTGAGACTTAAATCAAAATAGACATAAAAACTCGCACATACTTCGACAAATACACCGTAATTACTGAACTGCTATTGGGACTTACTTTTTCCTATGCTGAGGGAGTGGAACATGAATGTGATGATTCGTACTATTCTATTTTCGTTTGCTATCCTACTATCCAACTTTGCTTACGCAAGCCCGGATGCAACTACTATTTTTTGCCAAAAATACCCAAATTCAGGCCTATGTGAAGATCAGGCTGCTTCCTGTAACGTTTGTCATGCAGGACCACCATCGCTTAACGACTACGGGCTTTCGATCAAAGAGAACATCGGAGGCGATCTGATAACTAATCTACCAGATGCCCTAGGTAAAATCGAAGCCATTGACAGCGACGGAGACGGCGCAAGTAACCTAACAGAAATTGAAGAGAATGCTCACCCAGGAAACGCCGATGTCAAACCTGGCAAAGACATTACCGTGGAATACGATCGTAAGATGGCCTTTAAGCGCATGAAGGCCAATTACTGTGGTGAGTCGGCAACTTATCAAGAGTTGAAAGGTCTAGAAGCTGCGGCTGATCCGAAAGACTATATGCACAAGGCTTTAGATGTATGTTTAGCTAGTGACTACTGGGTGAAAGAAGCTCTGCACCGACTTGCTGACAACAAGATCATGCCGAACGCTGCCATTGGCTTCGGTGGTAGTGTGGTCATTGGAGATTACAGATTCGACTATCGGTTATTCTCATACATCATGTCTGGAGGACGAGACGCAAGAGAACTGCTTTCAGCCGATTATCACGTCGACGAGAACTACAATAAAATCGAGGGAACCGTCGCGAGAGAAGAGGGTCTCCAGCTTGGTGAACGTATTGTGATCGCCGGTGGTCAACCTCTTGAGGTAGGCAGACGAGTGGGTATGATCACAACTCAGTGGTTCTTATCAAATAACACTATGTTTGCTGATCTTCCGCGAAACTCGGCCTCTCAGGCCTATCGAGCTTACTTAGGACTAGACCTTGCTAAAGGTGAAGGGCTAATGCCCGTACCTAACGAGCCAAGAGATGTTGATAACATCGATATTGCCAAGCCCGAGTGTGCTGTTTGCCATAGTACCCTAGATCCTCTGGCTTATTCCTTTGCGAGCTATCGCGGCATAGAGATTGGCGTTTTTGATCTACTTCTCAATCGTATTGGTACTTACAACGAAGGACGTACGGATTGGGGTGGCGACGGTGTCATCTTCGGCCAGCCAGTACAAGATCTGATGGAATGGGCTTCCGTGGCAAGAGAGTCCGATGCCTTTAAGAAAAACCTAGCAAACATGATTTTTACACAAGCACTGAGTCGAAAGCCATTTCCTCATGAGACGGCGGAGTTTGACGCTCTGTGGCAAGGCTTAGCTGCAGAAAACTACTCTGTTAACGCCATGATCCACCGTTTTGTTGAAATGGGCTCTTTTGGAGGGAAAATCAAGTGAAAAACTTAGCGATCCTTTTACTAACTGCGGTCCTCGGAAGCGGACTTGCATCTTGTACAAAACAGAAATTCAAAAACGCAAGTTCGTCTCCATCCCATGCGCCTGGTTCAAAGGATGGTAATGACCCGGCTGCAAACAAAACACCGGACGACCCTAAAGAGGAAGGGATGCTTGTTTGGAAGCGATACCGAGCCTTCGAAAAGGGCCTTATGGCTGGTCTAGAGCTAAGTAAAGACCAACTCTGCCAAGAGATTGAGACTTTCAATTGCATCGATAAGGTTCATCTAACAGTGTTGGGTGGTAATGACCCCTTTGAAAACGGCCAGCATGAGCGGGCCGAACGACCATCGGTTCTGACAGCTGTGGCTGTGAGTCGGGTTTTAATGGCAGCCTGCAGCCAAAGAGCAGACCTTGATCTGCAAGCTGGATCAGCTGGTGCTTCGGTATTTAAGCATTTTGACCTTGGAGCCGCTGCTCCAACAGACGCCCAAATTCAGGCCCAAGCTACGGAGCTGTTTCAAAGATTACTTGCCCGCGATCCTTCGACGGAAGAGTTAAGCGCCATCGTAGATGCAAAAGGAAACTTCGCAAGCAACCGCGGCCTAGCCGTCGGTATTTGTTACGCAGTTGGTACACATGTGGAAAACATTTTTATCTAGGAGCTGGAAATGAGTCGCAACAAAATAAACAGACGTAATTTTTTGAAAGCCGGTGGTGCTAGTGCTCTTTTAGGCGGTATGCCCCTCGGACTTAATACTGTAGGACAGGCCCAGGATGGAGGCGAAAAAAAGTTTTGCTTTGTTATCGCTGCCGCAGGCGGTGCTAGTATACTTGATAGTTTTATGGCCCAATCAACTGGCCCAACTGCCTTTGAAACCCTAACACAGATTCCAGGCTCACCTTTGGTAGCTGTGCCAGCACTTGAAAACTCGATCCAAGGCGCCATTGACTTAGGTAATGGCTATGAGCAGGCTACGTTTTTAAATAAACATGGCGCCGACACGTTGGCGATGACTAATGAAGTCACCAGTGTCAACCATATTATTGCCGCAAAAAGAGCCATCACCGGTGACAACGTGAATAGTGGCCGAACTATCTGCGAGGCCAATGCCATAGCCCATGGCGGTAGCTGCATCCTCCCTAACTTAGGATTGGGAGTTGGCGGCTACGCGTTGCATGGTGACGATGACACCATCCCAGCGATAGCACGTGCCGAACCCATTACAGATCCGTTGATGTTTGCTTTCGCAACTCATGGTTTTAAGGGTATTAAAGGATCATTGGACGATAAAGACATTGCTGCGGCAAGAGCATTACGCACTCAGCTCGAAAGTGTTTCAGGATTTGCCAAAGAATTTGAAGCGTCCAAAATTATGGATGTCTATATGAAGAATAGAGATTCCCTTGTGAGTCAGCTCGAAAAAGGTGATTCCATTGGAAAACTCATGCTGCTTGATCCAGCCACTGCTGATCTGAGTGCATTTGGAACCTCTATGACCGGCGATATGCAACAAGTAATAGCCAAATTCCCAAATATTGCCAAGGACCCCTACGAAGCAAAAATGGCTCTTTCATTCCTAGCCGCCAAAAATGGAATGTCGAACTCCTTCACAATTTCTCCAAACTTAGCGCCCTTAATTGAGGCCACAGGATCGCCTAATACACCCATTGCCTTCGATTGGTCTCACGTGGATCACAGAGGCGCTCAAAACGCTATGTGGAGTTATGTGCTTAAAAGTGTTGATGCCTTAATTGACCTGCTTAAAGAGACCGATATTGATGGCGATCCACAAAAAGGTAAAATGTGGTCGAAGTCCATGATCTATATCGCTACGGAATTCGGTCGTGATAAAATCGCCGACGGCGGTAGCGGGCATCACCTAAACAATGGAAATGTTATTATTTCCCCGATGATGCAAGGTAATAAAGTTTTTGGTGGCGTAGACACCACGACTGGTTTCACCTACGGTTTTAATGCCGAAACGGGAGAGCCTGATCAAAATAGTAAAATGACAGAAAAAGATGTCTACTCGGCTGTAGCTCATGGATTAGGCATTGCCTTCGATGGAAGAAAAGACAAACCTGCAATGGTCAAGGGTTAATAAAGAATCATTTTATGGCCTTTCTAAAAACGAAAGGCCTAACTCTCCACCTCTCTGAAATCAACCAACATTCTTTCAAAAGTCGACTTTGCCTCAAGCAAAAAGTTGAGATAATCTTTTTAAACCTACTTTAAGACATAATAAATTTGATTATAATGATGATCACCTCGAAACTATTTGAGACGCGAACTTTTTTTAAAGTTAACTGGCTGACCAAGTCTTACAAAATTCGGTCAAATGTATTTTAACAGTAAGCAACAGCTTAGCAGGAGGCCATCATGAAACTTAAAGGTATACTCACAACATTGTCCATCTTATTTTGTAGCCAAAATGCCTTTAGTAAAGTTACTAGCGTTGAAAAATTATCCTTCGATAAAGGCAGTCTCAAGACAAGTGTTTCCTATTTTGGTTGTGAAGACCAAACATTCGATTTACGTATCGATTCGTGTCAGTCAACATATCCCCTAACATGCCAAGCGGAAATTGTTGCCACAGAAGACTTTGCAAAGAGCTGCGCGTTGCCGAAAAATCAGGAGGCAGAAGCGACCTTTGTACTCAGCGAGCAACTTAGAGGTATAGATTTTCTTTTGCGGTTTCCGGTCCTAGATCAAACCATTATCATCGGAGACTTGATACGAAAAACAGTCCCTATTAAGAGCATCACCATCCATCCAAGGATGATGACTAACGGACAAGATAACTCGCTGATGATTAGCGCTTATGTACTTAAGGGTGATAACCCGTGCAAAGCTGAAGGTGTAAGACCCAGGCTCAGCTATCGAACAGAAGATGACCTGTTAATCGTAAGAGGAGAAATCAATTATAGTCTGGTTGAGCTCAATCAAAACTGTCTCCCATCTAATAATGAAGAAGTCTGGGAGAATCTACAGCTTCGGATCTCCAAGGATCCGAGCGATATTAGAGAGATTGTGATTGAGAATCTTTCCGAACTTGGGCGCCATCACAGTGTCAATCCTGAGATCGAAACGGCCGTGGCCCGCTAGTCTATTGGCAAGTAACTCCATTCATGGCACAATGGGCCATTAGTTGTAGGAGGAGCTTGTTATTGGACTTTCGTTATCTTAAGGCCTTTATTGCCACAGCAGAAAACGGCAGCTTTTCCAAAGCTGCCGAGAAACTCAACATAGCGCAATCAGCCGTTAGTCGCCAAATCCGATTATTAGAGGACTCCATAGACCAAGAGCTTATCCTGCGATCCTCAAAACAACTCGTTTTGACGCCTAAAGGGCAAGAGGTTCTGTCTCTAAGTCGCAGTTTTTTGAATGATATCGATCATTCCCTGAGCGATAGCAGTCCAAAAACCATACATGTTGGAATCATCCACGGCTTATTGGAAAGCTGGTTCCCAGAAGTGATCAAAACTTATTACCAGAATCATCAGAACAACCTGAGTATCCAAATCGCCAGCTTTCAAAAGCTGCAGGAAAGGCTTTCTGATGGTCGTTATGATATTATATTCATCCCATATAACCTGCAGAGCGATATTGTCAGTTCACGTTTGATATTTCAGGAGTCGCGAAAAATAGCATCTGCCACACCAGTGGTACTCGAAGAGCTAAGCAGCCAAAGATGGATCATCTATAATCAAGAGGATCTGCTACTTAAGCTCAAACTATCCCCCCCCAAACAAATGATTGAGGTCAACTCTATTACATCGATGCTGCGTTTTGTTAAAGATGGGCTGGGGGTTGCCGTCTTACCAGACCACATACTGAAAAACGAGCCAAACTTACACACCATTGAGCTACCAAAACACGAACAATCCGCCATCTACATGGCCACTCTTAACTATGCTAAGTTACCCGAATATATTAAGGACATCACCGAAAAGATTATTGCGAGCCCACCTCAGGCTCTGTGAGCAGGAGGTGCATGACCACCCTGCGAAGACTACTTCGCATCAAACTCTTTGCGCTCGTTGGCTATGCGGAATTTATCGAACGCCTCATCAAAGTTGCGTTTGTCTGCGGCAACGACTTTGATCGCCTCGATCTGCTTACTTTGCAGGAGTTTAGCCATGTTGGGCTGAACCTGTCCGGTCAGCTGCAAGGCATTGAGCGCGTCAGCAGCATCTTGGGCGTACTGCTTCAACCGACCATAAGCTGCTTCGCAGTAGCGATTTTCCCTCGGTAAGCAAACATTAAGATAGCCACGTTTGACGGCGTTATAGGACTTTAAAATTGCTGCAATCGCCGGCTTGAATCCATCGATTCCAAAGGCTTGCGAAGGAAACGGAATCTCGTACTCGTAGTGGTTTGCTGCGGTAATGCGAAGGTATCCGAGGACGTCTGCGATGTCTGCGCGTTTTTTGATATGAGGGGCCAGTATCCTTTCCTCTTTTGCCATCTCCTGCAAAGACACTTTTTCCGTCGCAACCCTAGCTAAAATCACATGGGCAGTAAGGTAGATATCTTCTCCAAAACTCGGCTTGGCTAGACCAAGTACAGGAACGAGGCTGGCCACAGCGCGATTACCTTCTCCGTACTGGTCTTCTAAGCTAATGTGCAACAGGGCTGCCTTGACCCTTTCAACAGGCTTAACTCGTTTGTCCAAAGCATGTTCCCGTAGATACTGTGATGCCAAAGGAAATTGCTTTAGTTTGATCAGGATGTTAGCACGCTCGTACCGGGCCAAAGGTATAAACTTATCCGCGGGAAACGACTCGACATAAATCCGATAGAAGTCAGAGGAGGCCAACAAGATATCTTTTTTACTTGTATTTTTTGCTAGTCTTCCACCTTCCAGCAAGGCTGTTTTCGCTTGCTGAGAGTTTGGGTATTCGCGAACCAGTTGGTTGATGGAACCAATGGCTTTTTTGATTTTGTCAATTTTTGTGTACATCCGAGAAACTTCTAACAGATACTGTGGCCTTTTGGTATCTTTGCGATAGCGATCAATGATTTCCTCATGATCCAAAATAGCATCATCCCACTTTCCAGCGGCCTGACTTTGGGTACTACGATTCAATAGTGCGCTTTTATAGAATTTTGGAACATCGAGGACTTGCTGCTGGAGCGTTGCTAAGATTTTCCTTTGGTTTGTCACCCGAGCAAGGTTAATAAAGTCAGTCCAGCGCTTTTGTTTAAAGTAGTTGCCTAATAGAATTCCGGAGGCACCGTTGACGTTGATATTTGGCTGAGCCGTTCCGATTTCCGGAGCCCAAAGAGTCTCTGCCTTGCTCATTTGGCCCGTAGCGACATATAGAAGACCAAGATGAGCTAGATCTGACCAGTTTCGCGGTTGATTCAGCTTTTTCTGGGTCCGAATCTTTGCTTCGAAGATGGCAATAAGTGTAGCTCGCTCACTGCGACTCCCCGCTGGGAGCTTACCCCAAGGAGCAGCTACTGGCCAACCTGCCAGGATTTTCTGCGAATCCGCCGCAGCATTATAGTATTTTAGTGGCTCGTCTTTCGCCAGGTCTAGGTATTCGCGTACAGCTTCTTTATGACGAGATTGCTTTTGAAAAAGTTGAGCCACAAGCTGCTTAATCGCTAGGATTTCACTACGTTTATGATTGTAGTCTTTGATAAATTTTGATGAAATGGCCAGCACGCGATTGCGAAACTTCGGAGTCGAACTATCAATCAAAGCTTTTTCTAACAGAGCCTGTTGAAACCTACGGTATTCTAGAAAAAAGACATACAGCGCCTTTTTTGATAACTTACGAAAGCGTTTGTTTGGCTTGGTATACTTTTGTACGAGATCGTTGAGCACCTTATTTTCGAATTCTATAGCACCGTTTGAGGCGACAAAATCTTTAACTAGCAGTAGGAATCTATTGTCTAGCTGAATCGAAATGGATTTTCCCCGAAATGCCTTGGAAAGCTGTGAGTAAACCTTAATGCCTTTCCTAAGGTCGCCTGCTGCGATATCTTCTATAACTATCCGTTCTCTCAGAGGAGTCACCACATCTTTTCGCTTTTCTTGGACCTCCACTAAAGGAGCCGATCGCCAATCCGGGTTTTGCGCATTGGCTAGCCATAGATTAAGAATGGTCCCATTGATCCGCCAACGGATTCCTTTTTCCGTGACAGTCTGAGCTTGTTGGCTGATTTGTAGGAGTTCATCGACTTTTGGTCCAGAACCTTCGCCCGCATCCACTCCAATTCCTCTTGTTCCTAAGCTAGCATCTGCTCTGATCAGTTCTACCAGGACTTTCTGCCGCTCGTTTAGGGAGTCTCCAATCTCGGCCAAAATCTGATCTGCGGAGCCAGCGGTTGACGGTGAAGATTGGAGGTTGTAGAAAAGCAGCAGCTTGATCGCCTTATTAAACTTAGGGGCGGCATCCCTCTGAAGGTCAATGATTTTAGTGATGGAATCACTCAAATAGGCAGGTTGTCCTAAGCCCATGGCTAGCTGAAGGATGCGGAGTCGATTCTTTTCTTTGATCTCCGCTTCTCTAAGGTAAACCCACTCTCCAACTTTGTAGTTCATTTCTCGGAGGCGATTAAGCTTGGCGCTGTGTGTCCCCAAGAAGTCTGTACTCATGTAGTAGACGTAGACGGCAAGTCCCTGTTGAAAGGCTTTTTTCAGATCTGTGAGATCTTCGGAATCGCCTGATGCCAGAAGTTCTTCGTGATTTTTATTCAATCTGCGGAAGATAGCATCGGCCTTCCGACCATTGGTTGGAATACGGCGACCAATTTCGGCTAAAGCAAACTCGGCTTCAATCAAAGCCATGACTTCGTTCTCGGGAACGTAGTTTAATACCGGAGGTAATTTTTCAGTATTGGTTACGGTAATATCTGTTTGCCCAAACGAAATTTGTGCGATCAGAAACCCGAATAACAGCCATAGACCATTCTCTAAGGTTCTCATGAACATCTCCTGCAGACGCCAAAATTTTCACGTACCCGTGATCAAATCCTGTATCGTGCCGAATCATTTATCACTTTAGGAAGTTAACGCATTTATATATTTTTCTTAGTATTTGCGCCGCGGTACCTTTCCAAGAACCTGGTGAAGGTACATAATGCGCTGCAGCTAGGGAGTTCATCTAAAAGTTTTTATAACTCAGTGGGGGGATAGCTCATTGCCCCAGGAGTTCAGCTCTAGCTTTTTGATATTGGGACTCGATCCGCGCTATATAGTTTGAAACAGATTCAATACTCTTAATAGGGCCAATACCTTGACCACATCCCCAAATATCTCGCCAAGCCTTTGCCTCCGAGTCGCCGGACGACCCAAAGTTCATCTTACTAGGATCACTTTCTGGAAGATTATCAGGGTCAAGGCCCGCCGCCACGATGGACGGTTTCAAGTAGTTGCCGTGAACACCAGTAAACAAATTGGTATAAACGATATCTTGGGAGGAGTTTTGCACTAAGGCGTCTTTATAGCCTGAAACAGCGTTGGCTTCGTGAGTTGCAATAAAGGCTGACCCCATGTAGGCACAGTCGGCTCCCATAGCTTCTGCCGCTAGAATACTAGCACCAGTACTCATACCTCCTGAAAGAAACAATGGACCATCAAACCACTCACGAATTTCGGCAATCAAGACCAAGGGAGAGAGGGTTCCCGCATGCCCTCCCGCACCAGCTGCCACGGCGATCAATCCATCGGCTCCCTTGTCGATAGCTTTTTTAGCAAACTTGTTATTGATAACATCGTGAAAGACCAGACCACCATAAGAGTGAATCGCATCATTAACATCAGTTCTCGCACCCAATGAAGTAATCACGATGGGTACCTTGTGTTCGACACAATCCGCCACGTCTTCATCCAAGCGGTTATTGGATTTATGGACGATTTGATTCACGGCATAGGGTGCTGAAGGTTGGTCAGGGTTCTTATCATCGTAATCGGCAAGCTCTTGTTTGATCCGCTTCAGCCAGACAGTTAGCTCCGACTGCGGTCTTGCATTCAGCGCAGGAAACGAGCCGATAATCCCAGATTTACACTGTGCCAATACTAATTCAGGCCCCGATACAATAAACATGGGAGCCCCTACCAAAGGTAATCTCAGTCTTTTCTTAATGGCAGCAAAACTCATTTGGCAAATTCCTTTTGTTGATCTCAAGTATTTAGTGAGGACTCGTCTCGGTGAACGATGGTCTATTAGTAAACTCTTTTAGCCAGGCGCGAGCTTCTGGAAGTTCTCTGTCCCAGTCAACATCTTCATGGCGAAAATCACAGTAATCCAGGCCGCAAGCAAAGGTGATACTGGCTAGGGACATCTCTTGTAGGGCAGGCTGATGCTGTTGCCAAATCCAAGCCACGGTCCGAGGGATCGCAAGCCGGTATCGTTCGATCCAATAGTCAAATCGCAGAGACTCCGGTCTGCGTTTTTCTAGGATCATGGTCACCGCTTCATCAAGGACTCCTTGTGTGGCGGCCAGCAAAGTTTTTTGAGATAAAGACGCTGGAGACCATTTGCTTTCATTAAAGGTATCGTCCAGGTAAGATGCAATCACCTGGCTGTCAAATAGCATCTCGCCCGAATCTAGAACCAACGAAGGCACCTTTCCCAGAGGATTACTCGCGATAAACGCAGGATCATTCTCCTTAGTATCGGTGAGTACCTCATTCACACTGACACCGAATTCGCGCATGAGTATGCGGATCTTACGGGCATAGGGGGATGCCGCACTATAAAACAAGTCCATGGGGAACCTCATTTACGTCAACATAGATTTTTTGCTTCTGAAGAAGTCACCGCTCACACTTTTTCATAGTTGTGCCGGAAGGGAAAGCAGATTAGGCTAAAAATAGATTTTGGCGCACACAATTGCGCCAAAATCAAAGGATGGAATTCAAGGGTAATGAATACTGGGCTGAAATGACACTTACTCGGTGGTTTCCGGGTTTAGGAAAAGGCTCTCACCAGCCTTGGCGATATTTCCATCGACGAGGCTACCCTCAACAAACTCGTTACCCATAAGTGCAAAAATTCGCTCTCTCAAAAAGATCGGCCGGGTATTCCCATACCAATCCACACAAGACGTCTCACAAATTGTGGTATCACCTTGAGATGAGATCCCTCCTGATAAGCTTAAGCCATTTGTTTCGTTGCTACGTAGAAACAAGAGATTCGAGACGCCTGATCCCCACCACCCCCGATTTTCCGTCATGGAAACCACGGGCAGCGCCATCAAGGTAGATCCATCCTCTTGAGCCTTTGCAAAGAAACCATGACTGCGACTCTCACCTTCTCTCATAGCACCAAGTGGCAATATGGTATCTAAAGCAAAGTTTGTGGTATCAAAGCGGTAGGCATCCATGCGGTATTGATTAGTGGTTTTATCCAGAACTTGGAAAAAGCCAACTCCCATAGAGTCGCTTAGAGTTTCCAGCCGACTAAGGTACATCTCGCCTTGAGGTAAATCTCGGGTTATGAGCTCAGCGGTACCGCTTTTATAAAGGCCCAGTTGAGATGTCTCCCGCCCCGATAGGCTAAACACCAAATCAGCTCCGATAAACCTATTCTTGTTTAGATAGGAGTTTTGGGGCATGTCCATCATTTTGGTTGTCAGCGGAGATAAGTCCTGCCCAAGACTGCTAGAAAAACTATCGTGAGGAATGCTAAGCATATTGAGTTCCGTCACTTGCTTTTTTTGGTCTCTTGATCTCCAGAAGATCCAGCCTCACGGCGTTCACTGACAAATACGTTCAGGCTACTTGCGTCAGCATGAAAGGAGAATCGATCTAAAGGGATTCCCGAGGCCGCATGAACGGTCAAATTCATATCGGACAAATCAAATCGATAAATCGCTTTGGCTGCCATAGCGTAAGCAGAGGTTTGCGTCACATAGCGATTGGCATACCAATCACCGATATAAGCTTTTGCATTACAGGCAAACGCACCTGTTTCGGGAAGGGAGCACTTTACGTAGCTATGGAATACTGGCCAAACAAGGTCTTCCATGTTCTTGAAGACATCCATTCCCGAAAACATTTCATTTCCTGCAACAAAGCCGGTTTCTTCCGCATAGCTGATGTAACGTGGGATTTTTGGATCAAAACGTTCCCCATCAAAACAATAATCCGAAAGAGCCTTCGGCATGTACATGATCAAATCAGAACCGACAAGCCTGGAAGCGTAGTTGCTGCCACTGAAGTAGTCGTTGGATTCCATGAATTGAGTTTGAAGCCGTTCAAATTTCCCCTCGCTTAGCCGGTAGGAATTAAGTTCCGTCGCCCCGTGCGATGGCCCTCGACACCCCTTCGCCAAGCCAGGTGATGTGATATAGCGATAACCGATCACATAAACTAGATTACCCTTGACCAAAAGTTCGTCATACCAGACGTTCTGGTTTAACCCTTCTGATCGGGCGACAGTGATAGAGTCTGTCTGCGTTGGACTTGCAGAAACATCGATAGCGTAAAGGCGCCCCTTCCTGAGCACCACCAACGAGTCACCGATATTTTTGACGATTCCGCCTTCGTCAACTCCCGCTTCCTGATTGTTTGTAATCGAATCGTTGGAAGCATCGCTAGCGTCGGCTTGTGGTGCTGAGGTCTCCATAGGAGCCCCCACTGTTGATTTGCGACTCTCGTTTAACTTGCTAGCATAGGCCCGTAAGTTTGAGAGAAACTCTTCGTGGCTTTCGAAAGTTTCCACACGAGAAGAAGCTGCGCCTAGGCTGACGGCATCCTCGCCAGTTGGCGTGTTATCAATGGGTTTCTTAGACGTTTCTGAGGAGGTGCAAGCTGCCAGCAACGCTCCCCAGGTTAGTAAACAGCAAAAGTGACGCATTCTTCTGGGCTCCTTCGTCCTACCAATTAGTCTCAGGTCTACTTTACGGTGCAAAACCTTAAAACGATAGAGAACCATAACAAATACCGTATTCCGTTGTATTCTATTGAACGATAAAGTGGTGAAAAACACCCAAAGACTAAGGGCAAGCCAGTCTACATTGGCGACCCTTTCATAACCCGCTTCGAAGTCTATTCCTAAGTTTTTTTCACTATTACCACCCTTCCACATCACTTTAACTTTGGCTATCAGAGTTGTCTGTGATGGAAAGGCAAGTTCGCTCCGTCTTTCTCAATGAACAGAGCGTCCAGAAATTATATCAAATTGCGCCCGTAAGCCACTGAATCTCGTGAATCAACTTTAGAACTCGTTCAGTCTAAAAAAAGAAAAAACACCTACCGATCCCTCTCATTGGAAAATCAAATAGACGAACAAGAGCAAAAGAGTACCCAATTTACTGCTTGAAAACAGAGACGACCACGAGACTCTCCGACGGTTAATTTAAATAAACCCAAAACATATTGGATAAGATATTTTTAAATAAATTATTGGTCTTAACCAGATACTTTCACCTGCTCCGGTATTTGGTCCCAGATCGCAATTCCAGTTTAAAAATAGAGTGGACTCGCCATTTAGTGTTCCCAATCACGCTAAAAAAAGACCCTAAATGAAATGATTAGGTAAAACGCCGAACGTACAAAATAAGGTATGACGATTCAGATAATGTCCTCTGGAAACATAGAGCCTCGTCTTTATAAGCTCTAGCCATCGTTGTACCGACTCTAGTTCCGACTCCAATTTATACTAAGCTTTTTACTTGATACTAAACAACGAAGCGGGCTATATCTGAGCCTACTTGGTTATGCGAATTCCTGGTCCGATTTAACTCCTCTAGCGCCGAACAAAGGGAATTTGACGTAACTGCTTGTGAAATTTCAAGACGTGCGATCCCCCGTTCTTTCGGCTAGGGCCAATTGTTAGGAAGCAAAATGACAAATCAATCCGACATTCCGTACACATTGGTATCCATTCGTTTCTCACATTATGTAGAGAAAATTAGATGGGTATTGGATCTAAACTCGACCCCATTCCGTGAAATCCCCTTGATGCCAGTTGCTCACTTCGTAGTTAGCCCCATTTACGTTGGCCTTTCAGGTAAAACTGATGGTCATTCTACTAGGTTTTCCACTCCCATAATTAAGGGGCCAGATGGGGTTATGTCCAAATCGACCTCAATAGCCCAATATCTCGATAACAAGCATTTTGATAAGGCTAGTAGCCTGTTTAAAGATCCCAAGGCCGCTGAGCTTGACATGTACTATACAAACTACCTTGGGCCACATACCAGACGTTTGTTTTATTACAATGTATTGAATCAACCATCTGAGATCCGATTCTTATGCGAGAAGAATGTCGGTATGAGTCAGAGATTACTTTTTAATGGTTTCTTTTCTGTTATGCGCAAACAAATCATTGGAAGTTTAAGAGTATCGGAAAAAAATACGAAAAAGAGCATCGACTATATCTACCAAGAATTTGATAAAGTAAACGATTTGTTGAAAGACGGGCGACCATTCATCTTGGGTGATCAATTTTCCATGGCAGATATAAGCTTTGCATGTATGGGTGGAGCTATCACACTTCCCACACCTGAAGAGGGTTACGGCGCCGTCCTTCCGCGCCTGAATGGTCCAAACAATACACTTAGAGAAGTCTCACGGGACTTACGTGATAGTCCGGCAGGGAAGTGGGCACTTAGTCTATTTGCCAATCATCGCGGTAAGCGTGCCGTTCACGCAAAACCTAACTTGAGCTAATCACGAGCTGATGAGTCTGTCACAGAAAGAGGAGTAGAGTTTTGACTTTGATAAAGCGGTACTGGGATCGGAGACTTGTAGATCGACGACAAGTCTGTTTTTATATCTTAATTCACATATTGGCGATCTCTACCCTAATCATTTATCCAAGCTTCCAGGGTTTGATACTTGTGTTAATCGGGCACTTTCTTACTGGTTGTTTTGGAATCTCCCTAGGCTTCCATCGACTCTTATCTCACAAGTCTTTTAAGACCTCGTCTGCAATTAAGTATCTATTTAGCCTATTTGGTACACTGTCTCTGCAGGGAGGTCCTCTTAGTTGGGTTGGTGTTCACCGCGCTCATCATCGATATGATGATGGACGAGGAGACCCTCATAGTATGAGAAAAGGTAGGTTCTTCACTCACATTGGTTGGGCTGTGCACAAAGGCCCCAACGGCTTTAGGTTTAAAAATCTCCAGCGTTACGCCGCCGATATAGCGCAAGATCCCATCCTCATGTTTATGGAAAAATACTACTTATTGATAAATCTGGTTTTGTTCCTATTGACTTGCTTCATTATGGGAGTGGTTGATGCCTTGTATTTATTTCCTGTAAGAATTGTTTTCACGTGGCATGTGACGTTCGCCATTAATAGCTATACACATTCCTATAGTAAGGCAAAGGAAAAGAAGTTTTCCGCAATTGATCGACCGTCTCTGGCGATATTGACTTTTGGCGAGAGCTACCATTACAACCATCACAAGCATCCAAATAAGGCTCATATAGGATATAAGAAAGGCCAATATGATATTGGATACCAACTTTTAAAATTGTTTGATTCGTTAGGATTAGTGACTCTTAAGAAAGGATCCACATGAGCTTAGTTTACAAAATAGTTAAATATCCGTTTTTTTCAAGCTATCAAGTAAACTGGAAATGGCCCAAGGCGTATGAGCGCAAGAGTGAATGGCAACCTGTGAAGTTCCAGAGCCAGAGTAAGTCTACTCTAGCTGGACTTTGGTCAAACAGTTCATCGGCTGATGTCAAAGGCACCATAGTATTAGGTCATCCTTTACTCAAAAGCTTTAAGGGCTTTTTTCTTGCGAACGGATTTGCCGACCAATTAAGACAAGCAGGATATCATGTCCTTGTTTTTGATTTTAACGGCTTCGGCGATAGTACCCAAGGAAATTTCCTTTATCCTAAAGATGTCATTGCAGCAGGAAATTATGCCTCAAAGCGTATACCCGACATTCCCGTATATTACATTGGAGTTTCATTTGGCGCGGGATATGGTCTTTGTGCCTTGTCCGAACCCAACAGTCCCTATCAGGCAGCGATTTTGGAGAGCCCATTTTATAGTCTCGAAAACTATTGGCAGTTTTTTCCGGTAGCAAAAAAAGCACTTGGTTTTTTCAAGGTAGTAACCCCTAAGACCTATAATGCTTTGAGTCCGAATGTTCTGGTAAAAAACATTAACGAGCAGACGAAGAAGTTAGTCATACTAGGTAGTATGAACGATAAGTACTCGCCCTCAAACCTTAATCAAACTCTCGCAGATCGTTGTAACATAGAGTCAGAATTTATCGAGTATGAAGATTGTAAGCATGCACGGATTTCATCAACCCGGCCACGAGACTACATGAAAATCATCTCTCATGCCTTCAGCGAAGGAAACTGACTTATCGTGAACCTAAATCTATTTTTCAAATATTTTTTGGTTTTCATGGCTTTTGCCCTCACGTCAAGTCGGCTAAATGCAAATAGCGACCTACTCCAGTGTTACTATACTGTGGTAGAACGCGAAACGATTCTACACAAGATGATTGATGAGGATAAGGTTAACTGGATTGACTTTTCGTGCACAGAGAAGTCTTTTGGATATATCGACAAAAAACTTCTTATAAAGCTAGTACTCCCACGTTCTACTAATCATGCTGAACCCATCATCGCGGTTGAGCATCCTGTGATTGATTATTTGACCATGCGAACTGAGACGGCAAGCGGTGACGTGAGTCTGGTACGTACAGGCTCGAAGCTACCCATTGGGACAAAAGAATTCGTCGATCATAAATTTATTTTTTCGGTTAAAGATCATGACATATCGCTACCAGTCTATTTGGAGATCGTTTCAGAACATACCATTCAAGTTCCTATTTTCTATACCGATCTTCGCGAAATCATGAATAAGCGCAGTGTCGAGTTTACTCTCGGGGGCCTTTTTTTCGGCATTATGGTGGCCTTGGCACTATATAATCTTTTTCTATTCTCAACGACGCAAAACATTCGATTTCTACATTATTCGGGCTATGTTTTGTCTCATACGGTGTTTCAATTCTCCTTTACAGGATTTGGATACAGATTTTTTTGGCCAGACACACCATTCTACACCGATATATTAACAAAGCTATCAATACCACTTTCGTTAGCTTTTATGACTGAATTCACCCGAATATTTCTCGCAACACGAAGCAATTCACCGAAGTTAGATAAGTTACTCATCACTATCTTGATTGTTCATGTAGCTAATATACCAATGAGCCTAGCCATGCCTTGGGTACTCTGGGGTAAAGCTAGTATGATTATCGTTATCCTATCTTCGTTAAGTCTATTTTTTGTAGGGCTATTGAGGATTAAAGATGGAGGTTACAATGCCAAAGTATATCTATTTGCATGGTCGGCATTTCTCGTCGGCATTATTGTAATTTGTTTGCGTAATATCGGGGTCTTGCCTTTCAACTATTTCACCGGATATGCCATTCAGATCGGCGCCGTAGTTGAAGTGATAACCCTTTCGTTTGCCTTAGGAAATGAAATAAAAAAATCTGAAATCAAAGCGCTAAAGGAAACTACAAAGCGTATAAAAGCAGAGCGAGAAAGAGACCGAAATAGTGCCATTGCTCAGACAACCCAAATGCTCGCCCACGATGTGAGGAACCCGTTTTCCATCTTGCAGGCCGTTATTAGCTTAATTTCTGATACAAAAGATACCAATGAGACCAAAGAAATTCTGGTGGAGAGTATTCCTGCCATTTCTAAAGCTATGAACGATGTAAACGGAATGATCTCAGACGTCATGGAAGTTGGATCTACGTCAAAAATCAGTCGGGAGAAGAAAGAGCCAACTGCCATCGTTTACGAAGCTCTGGCTGATGTTTTTGGTTATAATGAAGAAGCTGATATAAAAATTGAAACCAGATTTGATCATAGTTCAAAACTAGAAATCGACGTCATAAAAGTACCAAGAATCTTTGTCAACATCTTAGCCAATGCTGTCGAGCTTATGGAAAGTAAGGGTACCATATGGATCGAAACTGAACAAAAAGATGGCATGATAAGATTCTGCCTCGGAAATTCGGACACATTTATATCATCAGATGATATAAATCAGCTATTTGAAGCTTTTTTTACTAAAAACAAAAAAGGTGGAACCGGACTCGGACTTGCTATCGCTAAGAAAATTACAGAAGCTCATCATGGAAAAATTTGGTGTAAATCTTCGAGACAAAAAGGTACCGAGTTTTTCTTCACCCTTCCTGTGTCTTGCGAACCTTCAGAAAATCGGAATATACCGAACCATTCTTCAGCATACCTTAAAAAAATTGCTGTCGCAGAAAAGGGTAATGAAGATTGGAATTTCGACAAATCAAAAGAACAAATTGAGCTCGAAAAAGAAATTTCCACATATACATCAAAACTAAAAACTAAGTTGAAAATTGCCGTCATCGATGATGAGCCAATATATATTAAATCACTTGATGCATCAGTATCTTCAATTAGTTTGTCACAAGATATTTTAGAAATAGAATCATTCTCTCAAACAGAGACCTTTATAAATCGAATACGTAGAGGAGATTCTTTCGATCTTGCAATCGTTGATGTAGACTATGGACCAGGTAAAATCTCAGGTTTTACTGCTACAGAGCGCCTCAGAGATCTCGGGTTTAGGGGAACGATTTGTATTCATTCGAACCGAGGCTCTATTGATTTCCAACCCAGAGCATTAAAGCTCGGTGCTGATATCTTTTTACCGAAACCAATGACCAAGGAACATATTTTGTCATTGGTGCTTTCCATCATCCAAAGTAACCGCCTCAGAGAGGCTCATTAATCAAAAAATTTGAAGACATAATTCCATTGAAATTATTTTAACTTAGCTGAATATAGACTTTGATATTCAATTGAAATAAATACTTATACAAAAGGAAGTCTCATGTCCGCTATTCAGATGCTCTATGTTACTTGTTCTGATAGAGATGAAGCCGCGATGATAGCCAAAGTTTTGGTGGAAGAAAGACTCGCAGCCTGCGTAAACCTATTGAGTGCAGATCTATCTATCTTTGAATGGGAACAAAGACTTCAAAATGATAAAGAAGTGATTCTCCTTGCCAAAACCTTGGAGGACTACCTACCTAAAGTTGTTGAACGTATTGAAGCCCTGCACAGCTACGACGTACCCTGTATACTATCTAGCAGTTGGAGCGCTCAAAATTCTAAATATTACGATTGGGTCAAAGATCAAGTGGGGCCTAAACGTCCGCGCTGACAGCTCTTAAGGCATATCGTAGGGGAAGGCTTGCATGCGATAACTCCATAATCGTCCATGTAAAGGATAAGGGGCCTCAGGAGAGTAATGACCTCCCGAGACACGAACTACCTTCCTGGCGAGCCCAAGTATTTCATGCATATTTTTCAGTCGATCGACATAAAGGTCCTTCTGAATCCCGCAGGGACCACCCCAAGCGACAATGGCCAGATGGGAGTCTTTTAGGCTAGTTCTCAACAAATCGTCGGCTCTAGGATGTATAAGGGCTTCCCGTCCGTTTTTTTGCAAAAGTCCATTCAATTCGGATGGGTTTTTCCCTCGAACCGTGAACAGATTAAATATGTGGACCTCTGAAATCTGACGAAAAAGTTGATGAGTGACACCCTCCACCCGGCGTACAGTTGTATCGGCCATATCAACCGTAGCAGCGCTAGGGTTTAGCATGATGATAGTTGCTCTGCGGCCACTTCGACGCCTCTTGTACTGAAACGACATCATGAGACGATGATTGTCATCAGGTTCTAAAGAAGTTACGCTGGAAAGTAAGACTCTGTCTGAATGCTTTATGCTTCGACCACGTGAAAGCTGACCCATCGTCTACCTGATTTGCTTTATATAAGTTCCGCCAACTAAAACACGGTCAAATCTTAGTCTTAAAGAGCTCCTTTGTCATCAAACATATTTTTAGCAGACATGGTTCAATTTGAGAGTCAAGAAAAAGATCTAGCCACCTCCGTCTCCACCCAACCCTTTTTGATAGCAGGATAAAGCTTCCGCTGCATCCGCCCTCGGGTAAACTGGCAGTCGGAACTGATTTCGTGACAAATGGCATGAGAAAGTCGTCGTAAGGACTCTGACTGAAATCGTGATTTATCAAGTTCCTTTAAGACCACTGACACCCTTATAGAAGGATGTTTCAATACTTTCCATAGGTGAGGGAGTAGCTCCATGTCATCGATCCACGAGATTTCCTTTTGATTCTCATAGACAATCGCCACTTTCACTACCCGTATGCCCTCACCCATAGCTGCAGAGATCTGCCCCGACTGCCAACGGCTCAGATCAGGCTTAAGAAAAGGGGTTGTCGTGCCCTCGGGAAAAACACAGATATTTTGCTGACTAAGACGCCGTCGCATCTCGTGCACGCAGCGGACACGATCCTGAACATCAGATCTCTCAACAAAAATCGTCCCCATTCTCGATATAAGCGGCCCCAGCACGGGCCACGTCCCCACCTCGGTTTTGGCCACGAAGGTCATGGGACGAGCTGCCGCTAGGATCACCACATCCAAATAGCTAACATGATTTGACAAAACTAGTATTTTACTGTTTTGCCAATCGGACTGCACCCCATCACGCAGATTAACCTTTAACCCTAGCCCTCGCAGTAGGATCCGAAACAAGTGCTTCATCGCCGCCGTCACTATCAAATTCCGATCGATATCTGAGGGAATCAGACCAAATCGTTTTAGCCTTTCGAGCAGTGGCACGCACCCAGCAACCATAAAAAGCAGCGTAATAATAAGGATAAACAAAAGAAAACGGAGAGATGCCCGAATGGTTTTCACAGTTCCCCCAGAGGTATAGTTGTTCACTCATCATTGATACTAAAAAGCTAACCCTGTCGTTGTCACCAACTTTATATAATGTTTATGTTTGCTTTAAACCAATTTCAAGTTCAACTGACAGACTACGTACAACTGATCCTTGCATCTAAATGAGGTTATGGAATGCTTACGGTAAACCCTATAAAACACGAGAATCTAGCTAAACAAGCAGTATCGCTTCCACATGTCCCTGTTACCAAATGGCAGGCTAAATTTCCCATAGAGTTTCAGCAAAGCTCCTACACCATAAAAACAGCAGACTCCTTAGATGAATTTCACGAGGTTTTGGCACTTCGGAAAGAGGTGTTTTTAGATGAATTTGCCGGGGGGAGCCCATTAGAATCAGACTTCGACGACTACGATCTTGACGCTGACTTTCTTATCATTAAGCAAAAAGGAGAGATCGTCGCAAGTTACCGTCTCATTTCCTCACGAGTATCGACGAAATTCTATTCATCTTCAGAATTTTACTCCGATGGATTTTTTTCAAGTAGCGCCTCGAAGGTCGAGTTAAGTC
The DNA here is from genome assembly GCA_013215145.1 of Pseudobacteriovorax sp. GTDB lineage: Bacteria > Bdellovibrionota_B > Oligoflexia > Oligoflexales > Oligoflexaceae > DT-89. The sequence continues at coordinate 36,361 of JABSRP010000019.1, read as the reverse complement.
GTGCCTGCGTCCGCAAGGGACAAAGGGCCTCAATTGCCCTACACTTACTTTGGAGGGGGCTTGTTCAGTACCTTCAAGCAACCGATGCACAGTATCTTTTTGGTTGCTCTAGTATTCAGACTCTAGATATTGAAAAAGTTGTCAATGCTTACAGACAACTTAAGGAGAAGGATGCATTAAGCAATGAAATTTCGGTCAGTCCAAGACCTGATTATTGTTTGTTAGATGTTCACTCTCTAGCAGAGAACGATAGACTAAAGCCTAAAACCGACGAAGATTTGATTCCTCCCTTATTGCAAGGTTATCTTCGAGCTGGAGCCAAGGTTTACGGCACTCCAGCTTTTGATCTCAGTTTTGGTTGCATCGACTTCTTTACAGCGTTAGACTTAAACCACTTAGCTCCCGACTTTCATAAAAAGTACATCGTTCAACAATTTCAGTAGAGACGGTATTGATTTCCGAATTATCTTTTTTTAGCGAACTCAACGAGATTTATGCCTGTGCGCAAAGTCTCGATGGGATCGGGACCTGTCAGGAAGAAGGAGTGGTGGATTACCAAGGAAAACGATTTCCCATCTTGTCTTTTTCCTTTGGACTTCAAGATCCCAGCGCACCGAAATTAGTCCTGATTGGAGGGATTCACGGCCTTGAAAAGGTAGGCACCCATGTGGTAACAGCCTATCTCCGGTCATTTATTCGACTGGTCAAGTGGGATCCCTCACTGCAGGCATTGTTGCGAAGCTCTACTCTTATCGTAATCCCACTTGCCAACCCCGTTGGTATGTACCGTCGTACAAGATCCAATGGAAATGGTGTTGATCTGATGCGAAATTCAGGGGTCAACGCAGCTGGCAACCCTCTTCCCTTGGTTGGTGGACAAAGTATATCATCGAAGCTGCCTTGGTACCGAGGAACCAATACACCCGAGCCCGAGACACAAATACTTAAGCAGTTTTTCATCGACAATATTTTGCCTTCGAATTTTACCGTACTCCTTGACATCCATTCGGGCTTTGGTTTGCTTGATCGGTTGTGGTTTCCCTACGCATATTCGAAAGAGGTATTTCCCGAAGCTTATCGCGTCGTGGCTCTCATGGAGCTACTTAACCATTGTTTTCCTGATCATATTTATAAAATCGAACCCCAAAGTCGCACCTATATCACTCATGGTGATTTGTGGGACTACTTCTACCTCGAGTTCGAAAACAAAAAAAGAAGGTCAGAGCAGGTATTTATCCCCCTTTGTTTGGAAATGGGTTCTTGGCACTGGATTCGTAAAAATCCAAAACAAGTTTTATCTCCCTTGGGAATCTTTAATCCCATCCTCCCTCATAGACTAAAAAGGATTCAAAGGCGTCACCTCACATTGATCGACTTTTTACTGAAAGCCATCAACTGCGACGAAGAATGGGCCAAGCCCCCACCTGGTCAGAAGAAATACCTAGAAAAAAAAGCTCGAGAGCGCTGGTATTAGCCTGGGATCGTAATACCATACAGTGCTTCCAAATCTTTGCGATCTGGACAGCCTTCGAGAAGGGCGTCCACCTGCCCGTTACGAATAAGCAGGCTATGACTAGCGAATGCTTCGGCTAATAAATGATCATGGCTTGCCATAATGATCATAGCCCCTGAGGTTTTCAGCATGTCCATCAGCTCAAAACGGGCCTTTAAATCCAAGTGCGCACAGGGTTCATCCAATACCATAAGGCGACACTCGGCGGCTAGAGCTCTGGCGATATGAACCTTCTGTTGCTCTCCAGAGCTTAAGGAACTCATAAATCGATGACGAAAGCTATCGATACCAAGGCGCGACAGCAAGGAATCCACTGCGTTCCTATCGTCTGCTTTAGGGTAGCCGGCATGCATGGGGTATCGACCCAGCATCACTAGATCAAAAACACTGATATCAAAACTAAGGACCGTCTGCGAGGGGACCCATGAGATCAGTTTAGATTTTTTAAGACTTGGCACCTGGTTCCAATTATCTTGGCTCCATTGGATCCGGCCAGTATAATCCTGCAAGCCAACCAAGGTCCGCAGTAGAGTTGATTTGCCAGCACCATTGGGACCTAACACAAAAATACAGCCCTCACGGGGCATGCTAAGGCTATCAATCCTTAACAACTGATGGCCATTCACTGACACTGATAAATTAGTCATCTCAAACATACGGTCACTACCCCCGTTGCCTGAGATATAGAAGCAGGATAAAACATGGGGCACCAATCATCGAGATAAGGGCTCCTACCTGAAGCTCTGTAGGTAAAAGCACGTTACGAGCCAAGGTGTCTGCAAAGATAAGTAGCGTAGCACCATTCAAACCGCTAAGCACAAGCAGTCTTGACTGTTCAGCACCACATAATAATCTAGTAAGATGCGGAATGACGAGCCCTACGAAACCAATCCCTCCGCAAACGGCTACCGAAGTGCCAACGAGCAAAGCCATGATAAGAATACTTTTCCATTTGAGCCTAGGAAGCGACACACTTAAGGTAGATGCGACTTCTTCGCCTAAATTGAGAACATTAAGCGTCTTGGTTAGACGAAACCCAAAGGTTAAACCCATGAGTAGCAAAGGTAAGCCGAGCCATATATGATGCCAACCTTTTCCACTGATGCCACCAAGCAACCAGTACATAATCGACTGCGATAACGAATAGTCTTTAAGACTCAGGGAAAGGATAAAGGTGGACATCGCTCCAAACAAAGCATTTAGGGCAAGGCCTCCTAGGAGTAATCTGCTCGATTGGATAGCTACGCCATGCCTTGCTGAAAAAATGAGAACCAAACTTGTTGAGACGATAGCCCCCAAAAAAGCCACCACCGGAACGACTAACCAATGCCCGGGATGACCCACAATAAACATATAGAGAACAACGAACGCACTGGCACCACTTGTTGTCCCAAGGATCGAGGGACCAGCCAACTCGTTTCGAAAAAAACCCTGACTGATAACACCGGCAGCACCAAGGGCACTACCACAGATAGCAGCCACGAGGATACGTGGAACGCGAATTTGCCAAAAAACCAGCTGCAACTGAGAACTATCGGAAAAAAGCATCTCACCGATTGATCCCGCTGCTCCCCACTGTAAGGCCAAAACCAAGGCGCATATTAAAAGGAGAGTCATCGTTATGGGCGCTAATCTAGTTACTATAGCCTTACTGAGCACAAAGCATCTCCAAAGCAGTCAGACTATGATGACTGACCGACGATAAAAACCGACCAGGGACGAGACGTACCACAACCCCCTTACGATTGATAACAGGCCCCCAAAGCTGGTGAGAGCTTAGCTTTTTACGAAGACTTGATTCTGTGCGGCCGTCTTTGTCGAGGCCGACAATGATTTGTGGTTTCAGGCTCACATAGGCCTCATCAGAAAGGCGTGACCAGCCTTTTAAGCCGAGTTTACTAGCCAGATTAATCAGACCAACGCGACTCATAAGATCATCAAAAAGCGTATTGCCTCCCATAAAAACCCCTTCGTCACTATAATTAACCACAGTCTTTCCCGATAAAGGGCATGCCTTGAGGCCCTCGAGTCGAGATTTTATCGAGGCAATCAGGCGGTTGCCAGCTTCTTTTTCATGAATCGCTCCGGCAATCAATGCAATGTTATTCTGAATATCATCCAAGTTTCTAAAGTCTTTAAGAACGATATAAGGAACACCAGCCACCTCAAGCATTTTTAACCATGCTGCCCGTGTGTAACTAGCGGCAATAATCAAATCGGGTTTCTTTACCAAAAGATTTTCTAGCTCGCTGCCAAAATCACCAATGCCATTAGGAATCTGATCGTATATAGGTGAGTAGCGCGCGTCTTTTGACAGAGGCGAGAGGGCTAGTAGACGCTGATGCTGGTTCTTTAGAAGCTCAACTAAAATTGCGTCTGCGCCCACGAAAGTCGAGACGATACGTTTCGGCTTGGAGGGCTTTGCCTCAGCGGAAACAACAAAAATACCTATGAGCCAAAGAATGAATACGGAACGTTTCAACTTATCTCCTTAGTCAGGTTCTCGGGTTATAACTAAGCCTAATTGTATACACTTTCTTTCTCCTAATTACAAAAGGACAGAAGCCCAAAAGCCAACACAAACCACTAATATCCCTAAGCTATCTTCTATATATCTATATTTATTTAACTTTTTCGAAAGGAGGGCCGATATCGTCTGCGGGGGTATACATGAAATTTTGGTTTTTTACAGCGCCATTTATGTTAACACTAGGATGCTCAACGGTGTCCTATCAAGACAAAAACCCCTATTTATTTCGACCATTTAACTCATTGAGTGCAGCAAAGGTTACGGCAACAGCCCAACCAGCGGCAGAGGGTGAGGAGGCAGCCTTTGACGAACCAGTTCTGTATCAGCCAAATACTGGAGGAAACATTGGGATCTCTTTGGGATATAGGGACTTTAGCCTAGCCTTCTCTCAAGCTGATTCTGTGTCGGAAGACTCGGCGCAAGAAAAGGGAGAAACCAAATACCAAGATCTGCAACTCCATGGAGTCTCAGGGTGGATCGGGTGGGATGTCTCCTGGCAGGATTACCAGGGATTTAACAACCAAGATCTTTTATCAGTAGACTCAGCAACATCGTCACCGGATAATACCAAATTTGCCTTCTACCCCGACATGACACTCAATCGTCGGACGCTGAATCTATTCTATATCAATGATCCAGAAAACTACAATCAGTCGGCTCATATGTATCAAACCGGATATCAGAAAGAAAGCGGCGATTCTCTTGTATTCAGCGCTGCTTTCGATCACCTCAAGATCCGTAATCTGCCAAGCGATTTAATTAATCAGCTACCCGAAGGCTCCCAAAAGAGCTCAATTGATGCCAATTCATTCAGCCTACTTGTCGGCTATGCCTTCGTGTTAAAGCATCCATTTGGCTACTGGTTTGGTGGCAGTATCTTACTCGGGCGAACCTGGCAGTACCAAAAGCCGATTTCAGAAATCTCCTTTTCAGCCCAAACATCGGTGCCAGCAAACAAAGAAGTAGTACTGCTAAGTTTGGGTCTCGATCGCGGGTACTGGTTTCTGGGGGCAAGCCTTTGGCAAGATTCCGTGACGGTTCCTCTAGATGCTGTCGAATATCAGCTAAATAGTGTCATCAATGAGATTTACCTCGGTATTCGACTCTAGATTTAGGATAGGTTCTAGGGTTATCTCCTCCATCAGTCTTTGTTTTTCAAGTTTGTTAAGAAATCAATTAGGCCCCGAAATATGTACGTTACGGCCACTCGTCATTGAGATCGTTAATGCATTTCCGGCAGAACACCTCAAAACAACCTCAACTCGTGAAAATCATTAACCTTAAAGGCCGTAAAACAGCTCTCGGAGTAACACTCAACCCTACCCCTCGTCCGTTCATCGCCTAAAAACGGCTGTTTGGCGATGCCTGCTACAAGTGAATTCGGGAGTTTCCTATAAGAGTGATGACAGTTGATGAGTAAACGATCAAAAAAAGGAAAGAATCATGAAAAAATCAACAACACTGATCATGGCAAGCTTAATGGTTTCTACACTGGGAATGGGAAAAACCTGGCAGGGAGACGGAGTTCGTTATGGCCCAGATGGCAAGAAACAAAGCCAATACAAACTTTTGGTGGACGTCCAAGAGGATTCTCATCAAAATATGAAAACTAATGTCCGAGTCATTACTGAATCTGATACGCTAGAGTATACTTGTGAGCGTCAAAAAAAGGATCACGCCTGGACGACGAGCTGCAAAAACAGTAAAGGGGGAATGTACTGCTTTGCTAATAATATATGTCAGGAATATACCGTTACTGGAGAAACGTCTTATGCAACAACGATTATCTTTGATTCATCGTCAAGTATGAGACTTTCCAGGACCGAAATGAAACATGGTATCGCTACTAGCTTCTTCTCGGAAAAACTGGTTTTAACTGACTAATACTGTAGGGCGGCAGATGCCGCCTCCATCGAGGTCTTTATATGATATCGAGATTAAAAAAAATTCTAGCTATTGAGTATAGCGAAAGTCTATGGACGAGTTTTCGCAACTATCTCCGTTTTATTCTATTCTGGATCCCACTTTGTTCTTTGATCTATCTAGCATTGGTCCCAAACGAGCATCTTGGTATTAATTTTTCAGTTTTTTTAATAATCGGAATCACATGCAATACGATTGTTCAATGGGGCAGTATAGGCATCAAAATGCTACTTTCCATACTATCAAAGGATAGATTTTCTGAGCGAAATATAATCATAGATATAGGACTAGGCATAGTTTTGACCTGGCCTGCATTATATCTTGGTTTTCAGTTTTCCAATCTTTTTTTAGAAATGAATGGCTATAAACCGTTCTTACCTGAATTGCAAAACTATTCACAAAGTTTTGTATATGGATTACTGATTCTTTTATTTGTCATGGGTTATGAAGAACTCATAAAATACAGACGTAAAAACGAAGCTATGCAATTTCGTCTCAAAGATATTGAGAATAAAAACCTTAAAGTGCAGCTTTCTACGTTGTCGTCTCAGCTCAACCCTCATTTTCTCTTTAACTCATTGAATACTATAGCATCCATGATTCACGAAGACCCCGATGTGGCGGAAGACATGGTGGTTAGGCTAGCAGACTTTTATCGTGCGACACTGGCAACATTTGACAAAAGTTTTCATTCGCTGAAACATGAGTTAGACCTATTGCATCTATATCTCAGTATTGAAAAATCAAGATTTGGCGAAAGAGTACAGTTTTCCTTTAATATCGAAGATAGCCTCGACCAAGAGACGATAATAGTTCCCGTTTTGTTACTGCAACCACTCATTGAAAACTCTATGATTCATGGGATAAGCCCCAAAATAGATGGGGGTAATATAGCGATTACAATTGCGGCCCAAGCTAATAAGCTGCACATTAGAATAGCCGATACTGGCCTCGGATCGAAGGCGAAACCAAGCAAAGGAACTGGGCTAGGCCATGACCACTGCGTTAGACGTTTAGACTTACTTTATTCTAAGCAAGCTCAGTTTCATTTTTCTCGTGATAGCACAGGCGCTATCGTTGAGATAATACTTCCCGTAAAGGATAAATCAGATGAACTACCTCATTATCGATGACGAAGCAGCGGCCAGAAAACGACTTCTCCGATTAATGAAACACTACCCTCAGCTCTCATGTATCGGAGAGGCTGAAGACGGGATCACAGGTCTAAAACTCATCCATAATAAGAACCCTGACGTAGTTTTTCTTGACATCGATATGCCAGGACTAACAGGAATTGAGATTGCACAAAGCCTTTCAGAAGACGGCCCCGCTATAGTCTTTGTCACTGCCTACGATCAGTATGCGGTTCAGGCTTTTGAGGCAAACTCGGTTGACTACTTAGTAAAACCCATCGCGCAAGATAGGCTTAAAGGTACTATTGAAAGACTTACAAAAGGATTGGCATCAAAGCTGCCTGATCCCCCGACGTTTCCCCTCGATAGACTTGCATTCCGCAGCGAAGGGAACTATCAGGTCTTAGACCTTAGTGACATTTCATTAATCTCAGCAACACAAGACTATCAAACCGTATACGTTAAGGACAAAAAAATCTTGGTTGATGAATCCTTAGATAGCCTTGAAAAACGGTTACCAGAAAAAGAATTTATTAGAGTTCATCGCAGCGCTATAATCAACCTAACGTTTCTTGGCAGCTTAGAGAGACTTGGAGACCGTAAATATCAAGCAGTACTTACCGATCACTGGGCCAACGAAGTTGCCATTGCCCGCGATCGTCTTGGACAAATAAAATCGCGATTAGGCCTATGAAAGTGCACAACGGACCCCATAGCAAAGAGCAATCCAATGGAATACACGAAATATTCCATGTCTCGATTCAATCAGAAAGCGCTTGCTTCTTTTTCTCATGAATGAATTTAAACGGCAGTGCAATATAATAAGGAGAACTGATAACAGCTGTTGTGACCACAGTATAGACAACTTCAGGGGTATCAAGTAGCGCATGCACCGCAAACGCCAGACATATTGCTATGCCCCCTCCCCCAAACAGAGCCCGAAAATACCCTACCTTTACGTGCTTGCTACTATTAAACAGCGTTTCCATCATTGTGGTTGAGACTAAGGTCATCCCAAAACAGAAGGCCCCATTCGACAAGGCAGCTTTCATTCGCAGTGCTTCCGCATTACCCGCATTGACCCAATAAGCAATCAATCCCTGTAAAACAAATGCGATACCACCATAAATGAGACTTCTTTTTACATACAGCAAAAATTCGCGGTTGGTAGGTTTGAAAGACGCTTCCATACTGACACCTTCAGTTAAATGTTCTTTCTACCACTACGATGCCGTGTCCCAAGCGTCAATTATTGATTTTTAACTCAAATGTTTACAGGCATTAATGACTATTTCGTTTCCGTAGGTGACTCCCATTCAACTATTGAAATTTCCGGACTTTAGGAGCAATCTAGAGTTATGTTCGAGACCCCTTCATTTAGGTTTAAGCCGATCTGTTAGCGAAACTTAAGGAGGTTTTCATGGATACTACGCTTACCCGCAACTCTACGATTCCCGAAATCAAAACTCTGGTAGATCGCCTGATACATAATGCTGCAAGCAAGACCAAGGAGCCGTTGTGTTTGTCAGACAAAGCCTGGTCGCGGGCCAATTTTGAGAATTATCTCAATATTCGGAAGCTGGATCTTCGTCCATTACAAGCCCGTCTACAATCACTTGGGCTATCATCTTTAGGCCGAAGTGAAGATACGATTTCAGTCGGGATGGAAACCATCAATTTATGGTTAAGCCTTCTGGACGAGCCGATGAAGACAGGGTGGCAAAGGAAAATGCGATCTTTGGAGACGCACCGAGAGACAAGTCATCAGATTTACCGCAAAAATGCCGAAAAACTTCTGGGCAAAGAGAGACCCCATCGGCGCACAAGGATTATGGCAACCCTCGATAGTTGTGCTTACCGAGACTTGGAAAAAATTAAGACTCTTATAGATAAGAACGTGGACTTGTTTCGGATCAATTGTGGTCATGGAACCCTCTCAGACCAAAGAAAAACTATTAGAGCTGTTAAATATATCGCCCGCGATCAGAATGCTAGCATTAAAATCATGTGCGATCTGTCAGGTCCGAAAATTCGCACTTCATCTCTTGGGCAAATGCCAGGTGTCATCAAGGTTAAACCCAAGCGAGATAAATATGGACGTTGCTTAGAAAAATGTATATTTCGCTTAGCAAAGAATCCGAACCCCCTAGCAAAGGACGATATCCCCGTAAAAGGAGATTTGCAGGCTTTCGAAAAAGGAGAGACTCTCACCGTCCGTGATGCCCGAAACCGCTTGCGCAAAGTTGTCATCATCGCGAAAGACGAGGATGCGTTAACAGTCGCATCCAGCAGGACCTGCTACCTCATAAACGATTTAACCTTCGAGGGGCCAGAGGGCCAGCTCTCAATTACCGGGATCTCAAATATGGAGGTGGATCGTCGCTACTTTGTTGGCGACAGGTTCATCCTTTCTACGGAAAATGATGAACCCAGACAAGACGCTGTCGTGGCAAATCTAGCTTGTTTTTGGAGCTCACTGAAAAAGGGAGATCCCATTCTATTTGATGACGGCAATATGCGTACGATTATCCGCGAGCTTTCCCATCACGATCAAACAGTAACTTTGGAAGTGACTCACGCTCCTCTTAAAGGGTTTAAGATGAAGGGGGACCGCGGGGTAAATCTGCCACATTCCGTTTCTTCCTTGCCAGCCATTACAAACAAGGATCGTACTTGCTTAGAAGCTCTTTGGGTCGATGCGGATATCTTTTCTTTTTCCTTTGTTCAGACACCCCATGATATTCAAGATATCAAAGAGATCTTCAGTAAAAAAGAAGGTGAGAGAGGCATTATAATCAAGATCGAGACCAGCCAGGCTATCGATCATTTATCCCAAATCATTCGTAGCGCATTAGATTTCAATGCCTGGGGAGTTATGATCGCACGAGGAGATCTTGCGGTAGAGGTCGGCTACTCAAGATTAGCAGAACTCCAGGAACAGATTATGTGGTTGACCCGCGCAGCCCATACCCCTGTTATTTGGGCGACCCAAGTGTTAGAATCCCTTGCGAAGGGAGGGATTCCCAGCCGCGGTGACTTAAGCGATGTGACGATGGCTGAAAGGGCCGAATGCATCATGCTGAACCAAGGACCGCACATAGGCGAGGCCATATCTCTCGTTGACGATATCTTATCTCGTATGAAAGAGCACCAGTGGAAAAACACGACCCTAATGAGGGGGTTGGGAATTGCTGCTACCGAAAACACCTCCCAGTATTAGTGGATGAGGGGAGGGAGGGATCTCTTCCCTTCAACGACTATCTGTTTTTTCATTGATGATACAAATATCGCCACGTCTCTTACGTTTTAAATCAGCAATATTCAGGGCACGATTAAAAGAGTCTCTACTTATAAAACAAGGCTGGCCATTAACAGGAGCCAAATAGTACTGCTGAACCTTGGCTCTATCAAATACGATAAGGTATCTGTTTTCCGGAACAGTAATCTCTGAGAGGCTTCGTTGCCCCCAAAAATCGACACAATAATCTATCAGCTTGCAGGACTCCCCAAGCCTATCCCGCACGATTTCGGCAGGCGTATAGGGACCAAAAATCCAAATTTGGTCAAAATCAGAAGAGATCCTTTGTTTGTTGTCGTCCTCAAAAAAAATAATCTCATTCAGTATTTTCGGTAGAGGTGCACTGGACTCGTGCATAGTTGGCTTCCATAGAAACACGACCGTCAGACTAATAAATCCGAGCAACATAAAACCAACAATCGATTTATGCCTTAACATCACAGCATCATTTCCTTCAAGGAGCCGCTTTATCGCTGGTGGTCGTTTTGCGACCGCCCTCTGTTTCGACAATAACTTTTCCCCGCCCCTCTTTCAACGCATCTGCGACGCCCTTCTCTAGCTCCTCCTGAGTCGGCTTGCGTCCCAGGGTTTCCGTAAGCTCTTTCTGGACATCTCGGCCTAACTGATTGTTATGAAGATCCATCTCTTTTTTCAGATCATCGTTACCAGGAAAGTTCTCGTGACCGTCACCAATCTCTGCTGCTGTCTCAGCCCCCAAATCATTGGCCATCATCGCATTCCAAAGGGCATGCCGATAGGCATCGCCAAAGCCATCTTCAATCCCATTGGGATAAGACGAACGTGCTTTATCAAAGGCAGTCTTAGATATTTGATAGGCATTATATAAGTCGATTACTAGACATGGGTTTTCCAAAATTGACTGGACATCGCCAGGATTGGGGTTTTGATCTAGTGAAAGCCCAGCACCAAGCAAATCAGAAATAAACTCTGCCCAGGTGCGCTCACCTGATCTTTCGTTAGCCTGAAACGAGCCTCCTAATGGCTGTGAATTTCTGAGTCGACGCAGTGATTGATGCAGCACGGTGTTTTCAGTAACAGAACGCAACTCTTGGTAATCCGCCATCGACATCGCGCCGGATCTCGCTATGGCATCTAGTACTTTCAAAGGGTTAGCGCGAAAAGTAGATTGAATCAATGCCAGGGCTAAGGATCGCTTATCCATGGGCTCATTATTTTGGCCCAATACTATCTGATACAATCGGCGCTCCAGCTTAATCTCCGGCTGTACACCTGCGTCATCCGTAAACTCAATCGACCTCATCAAACCCTGCACGTGAAGGCTCTCTGCGATCTCTCCATTAGCTAAGGTATCAGCTGCATACCTTAGGAAGAACTCATCCCGTCCGTCTTCCATGGCAAACCGCGCTAGACCTCGCAGATTTTCCGCATGTTCCGCCTGGCCTCCCAAAAACAGGTCATGACGAAATCCCGCGACCCCCATAGGCTGAACGTCCGCCCCAGAGTCGTCTTGACCATCCGGCTCTGAGCAAGTAGGGCCCGACACACTTTGGAGACGCTGCCTTGAAATATTTCGCTTAACACTGAAGAGATGATTCTGGGATCGGTATTCCAGCTTACTCTGATTTTGTGGTGAATCGAAGGAGTTGGAAAATCTAGATCGTCTCAAAAACGAGCTGTTACTCCCTAGTACAGTAATTGGCTTCATCTTCGCTAGCAAATCTGACTTCGCAATTGAAATCTCTTCGTTAGTTGGATTGTATACCACCAATGTACCCTGTGAGATATTATTTGAAATCATTTGTATATCTAATTGGGCAATGCCCTGGCTTGATTGGATGACACGTTCTGCCGCCGCAATAACCCCCACATCTGCTCTCAAATCCCCAACTGACGCGTCTTCCGAAATAGAAATACTATAGACATCTAAGACCTTTTTTAGCTCGGACTCATCATAGTAGCCTTCTTCATCTTGAATATCCCAAATTAAATCCTGATAATCGATATCGTCAGAGTTTATGTCTCTAGCATGATGCAAAACCAAAGTTGTCAAAGGATTAGTTTCTCGGACGGATTCATATCGGTAACGGACGTTACGCCCCGGAGAATCCTTACCAACATCTAAACAAAAGGTTTGCACAGGGATTCTCAGAGTGTGCCGAGAAGGTATGGAAACAGACTCATGTTCGCCAGCAGCTGCTGCTGCCCTATTTTGTTGGTTCAGACTGGTGTTTGATAAAAATCCCCCTGAACGATTCAAGTTCCTTTGATCAAGATAGTCAACTAGGCTTTTGAGTTGCTCCTTATCCTGATCGGGAATGGCTGCCGCGATATCGTTTATGATTCCATCGAGTTCCATCGCTGTGGAAAAGCTATGCTCTGGATCCAGTTGGTCAAATTCTTTGAGCGCCGAGACCGCCACCTCAAAGCTTCGTCTATCCGCAGCTTGGAAACTAACTCCAGACAGTGGTTCATTTCCTTTTTCCTTGGAGTCACTATCACCGCAGGAAAAGAAAATCGGGATAAAGAGTATATAGCTCATCAAAATCCGCAGTTTCATATAAATACTTCCTATACATTGATTTCCTTGACCAGATTTGATCGCCCAAGAAATCTAGAATATTGTTGTTCAATCAATTGATGCAATTCTTACCAAATAGTTGCAATATTTTTTTTATCTAGTTAGATTTATTAGGTATTCTTATCGGAAAGATTGAGAATATATGACTAAGATTTAGATTCGATCTGACTCACGCTAAGAGAAATTTACTACTGCTTTTTGAGAATCCATGATACTGATTGCTTCTTAAATCTAACTACAAGCAACAGGTCGTATTCGTGTCTATACAACTCCAGAAAGCTATGAAACATTGAAAATTTATGAATACATCGACTACCGAAACTTCATAAGAGACTGTTCTAGCAGACTCAGTATCTCTCAGGCCCAATTGGCTACTGCCGCTAAAATAAATCAATCTTATTTATCCCAGGTATTAAGTGGAACCCATAACTTGAATTCTGACCAATTGTTTCTTATGGGCGATTTACTTGAGTTAGATCCTGAAGCAAGCGATTTTTTCCTTTTACTAGGAGAGTTTGCTCGTGCGCAAGACGAATCCCGCAAGCAAGATTTAAGAGCGAAAATAAGTATTCTGCAACGTCATCATTTGCGGGTAGCAGATTATATCCCCTTTGATAGCGTTATCGATAGTACGTCTCCTCTAGACGAACTTTTACAGGACAGCACGGCTCCTATAGTGGATGCCTTTCTGACCCAAGACTGTTATCTAAAAAACCCGGAAAAGCTCCGCATACGGATGGGTTTAAGTCGCGAGAGAATGACTCAGATCATCGATATTTTAATTAGAAGCCGCATTATCGAAAACTCAGGAAATGGTTTTGTGCGCAATAAAAAGAGGTACTTTGCTTACAAAATCAATGCTTCTGCAAAAGCTAATGCCACCTATTCTCGGTTAAAAACTATCGATAGCATCATGAACCCGAGTAAAAAAAACGACTTGATCAACACAATTGTTTTCGCAGCCAATGAGGAGTTCGCTAAAAAAGTTAGAGCTCGCGTGATGCAATTTGCAGAACAGCATTTTTATGCCTATGACTACCAAGAATCTTCAGAAGTCTACTTTGCAAACACAGATTTGATTCCCCTTATAGAGGATCATTAACATGTTTCGTTGCTTCAAATACAATAGCTACAGAATCCTCTTGAACGAAAGACTTGCCTATCTACGCAAAACCCAGAAGGTCAGCGTAACTAGCCTCGCTTCTTCTTGTCGGATCACCAGAACCTATTTATCACAGGTCTTAAACAGTAAAAAACATCTTCACGAAGATCAACTCTATCGGGTCTGTACCGAGTTACAGCTTACCAAAAAAGAGATTGACTACGCTTTTGTACTAAGGGAATGGGAAGTCACTACGGTTCCCAGAAGAAAGAAAATACTGCGAGAAAAAAAGAGGCAAATGAGTCAGAAGGAGGAGGAGTTTAAGGACATTCCTATTTCCATTTCCGACAGATATTTTTCCGATCCAGATTGCGTTGTGGTCCACGGACTTTTACAGATTAAGAGATTTGCCGATCACCCCCACCTCATTCGAGAGGCTTTGAGCTTAAGCCATGATCGCTGGAAGTATATCGTTGAAGTTTTAGAAAACCTCGGCGCGATTTGTCGGAAGAATAAAACAATAACTGTCGTAATCCCTCCTCTCACTCCCCCCCAGAATTCACCTAAAGAACAGTGCTACCATATAGCCGCAAGAATGAGGGTTGCGATGGCCAAACTCAGACAGACAAATATCGATGACTTTATGTACAACTGGTGGTTTGCTGCGGGTCCTGATACAGGCGCCAGGCTACAGGTGGAAATCTTAAAAATCATTCGGGAGATCCATGAGGAGGCGCAGTCAGAGGAGAAGAATGGACTATACCAACTTAGCCTCGACCTATTCCAATGCTAATTACATTAATAATTACATTAATAATTACATAATGTTAATGCAAAACTGTTGCCTTTCACTAAATTCTTGCTCTCATGTATTAGTACTAAAAACTCCCCCATCTCAAAAAAATATGAAACTCTATAGTTGCTGCAGCGCTAAATTCAAAAACTAACACAACGGAGAACTTATGAAGTTGACATCACTCTTTACACTGATTTTTAGTTTGCTGACATTAATGAGCAGTAGCGAAGCATTTGCTAAAGTCAATCGTAATGCCGGTAGGAGTAGCCCTGCGGGAATGGGATTGGATTTAGCCTGGTATTGCAAGCATGCCCACGGATCTCAGTCTCAGATTATCCTTCTAGGAAATAAGCATACGGATTGGCGATGCACTAAAGGCTCCCAGCTGGTTGGGATTAGTATCAGCCATGCTTGCCGTGCTCACTATGGCAACAATGCCTCCAGCCGCTTAGGCCCAGCAAAAGGGTCCGGAGACTGGTACTGCGCTCTTGGCTTAAATCTCACATGGTTTTGTAAGCAAAAATTCGGCTCACGTTCCCGTGCTGTCAAACTCTTTTCCGATGACCCTACTAGCTGGCGTTGCGAGCGTTCAGGGGACTACTTGAACTTTTCGATGAATGAGGCCTGTCGCAGCCACTATGGTTCTAGAGCCTTTTCCCGATCGGGAGTTCATGAAGACCCTGAGGCCTATACTTGTGAGATTCGATAAGGATCATATTAGGTGATCGAATGGGCTGCGATACTTGCCGCTCAACCAACTATCGAGCCTACCTAAAATTGGATTTGCCAAGAACCTATTCTCAAAATGGGTTCTTGAAATAATACCACATTGGCACAATTTTTCGCTTCAATGCACATCGTAGATTACTAGGTCAAAATAGTTACTGCTCCAGTCCTTAGGCTTTACTCTGGGAAAGGTTTGAAACTCAACTCAAACATTGGTCCAACAAAAGCCATAACTATAAGGAAAAAAGTATGAAATTATTAAGCAAACTAATTTTGATCGGGTCCTTACTCGTAAGCACTCACATGTACTCTGCCACCGGCTCTTTGAATAGTCGGGTCATTTCCAACAGCTGCAACAACGATTACAGCACGGAGCTGGTCATGCATGCATCTCAGGGAAGTTCTGAGTTTTACTCAGCTTGGATGGGCAATGACTCCTTCGATATCGATGAAAGCTGTGAGATCAGATTTTTTGTGGATGTACCAGCTAACCGAAAAATCAAGCTGAAGCAGGTACTAGCAAGAGGCAGAGTTTCGGTATACTCTTCCGGATCTTCAGCCCTATACGGAATCAGTGCCGAGACAGCCGATGGTAAAAACTACACGGGTACGTCGAAAACATATGAATCATCACAAAGATTTAGCACGGGACCCAGTACCTATAAAAGAGGGAATGGCAGTGAATGTGGCAAGGACACCGTTATCAAGCTCAATCATCACTACGCGCCACTTGGTGGTAAGGATACAACGGCTATCGTCGATTACTATGCCTTCTATGTCGACCTTGTCGCTTGCTAGCATAGCGCAATGTCCAAAGGGTCGGCTCATACCACCCCACGGCAGCAAAGACTTTAGTTCACCGAGATCTAACTCTCGGTGACCACCCCTCGCACCCTAGATTTGAAAAAAATATTCATATTTTCAGACTTTTGCAGATTATTCTAAGCCCTGTGCAACCTTTAAGCTTGGGATACGTTTCTTACAGTAACGAGGAATAGCGGACGCACCGATCTGTTCGAAAATGGTGCGCTCAAACAAAGTCTTTTTGATTGTAGGAGAAAATGATGACCTTTAACTCAATGAAATCCCGCGTACTACCCTTATTTGTCTTAGCCATGAGCCCAATGCTCGAAGCAAAACCAAGTAAAAAGCAAGGTGAGGAGCGAAGTATCGCAGTTCAATCCGTAGAGGTCGATACGGAAAATGAGCTCTTTGTGTTCCAGGTGAGCTATGCGGGAGGTTGCGAGGCACATAAATTTCAAATCGATACAGGATCGTGTCAGGAGACGTTCCCCGTTTCTTGCCCAGACGCAAGGTTACGACACTTTAGCAACGATACGTGCAAAGCTATCGTTAGTGAAGAAGTAACGATTAGCTTCGAAGAGGCAGGAATAGATTCCTATTATTCTGAGGCAGGCTTGGTTTTCCAAGGTCGGTACGAGCTAACCCTACCTGCTATTGACTAAAGGTATCAAACAGCAGAAGCACAGTTAAACAAGATCTTCTGTAGTTAAAGCTGAAGCTATTTTTGTAGCTTCAGACTTTTCATAATCTTTGGAAAAAATCGACTCTGATCTTCTAACCCCTCTGGCACTCCTACCGCTACAGGCTCACCACTGGGCTTTTCAAAGGTACCAAACAGATGATCCCAACCAAGAAACGATGTCCCATAGTTTTTGTTACCGCTAGAAATATCCAGTCGATGATGACATTCATGCTCGTGAAATCCGGCAAATATCAGGTTTATCATGGTTGATTGAGCGGGAATATTTGCATGGTTTAACAAGGTTATGAGGCTGAGGCTAAAAGCCGTGTTTTGCACGATGTCCGTTGGTGCTCCCAAAGCCAATGGAACAACCGTCATAGCAGGGTATATTAGTAAGAAGTCGAAGGGATGGCCCCAAGTGGCCTTTGCCCAGGTTAGTTTACTGGGCAGATGATGCAGATGATGAATCCGCCACAAGAAATCGATCTCATGCAAAGCGCGATGAATCCAATAAGGAATAAAAGTTACCACAGCGATTAGCAATGGATACTGCAGCCACAGTGATGCTTCGGTGGGCCAAAACCCCGTTAATAAGCGATCACCAAAAACCAGCGATAATTGTGGAATGACAAAGCCTGTGGAAACAGCTAAAGCAACTGGCGCAATGACAACACGATTGATAAAGAGGATGATACTATCCCAAATATAGTCTTGTTTTTTGTATTGAAACCTATCCCTATATGGCCATTTATGTTCGGCTATTGTCACAACAATCGCAAACACCGCGAAGGCAGCCAGTGCTGACTGGCCAGGGGAAACATAGTCCTGCAAAAAGAGAAATATGGTCACGTGTATGAAAAACAAAACGATAAAAGTAATAATGACTCCCAGTTAGCATGCCTATAGCCTTTAACTATCTCAGAATTTCTAAAGAGATTCTAGCCTTTTAACATAACCTTAATAAAGTGACCAGTTCTTAATCGTTTTGATTCACTATAACTGGCTTACAACCTACTACCAGATGCTCGATGCCGGCAATCTCTAACTCCGGATGATGCTGCGACTTAAGGTAACCAATTTGTTCAAGGGCCTTGAAGCTAGTCCCTAGAAAGTTTGCTTCAACGGTAATAGAGAGGGATTCAACACCAGAGGGAGAGCGAGTGGAAGATGGGTCGGCAATAAAGCTTCCATAAACAACGAATTCTAAGTGCTTTCCAAGCACTGATTGATTGGCTAGACCGAAGCTATCGAAGGGCACTAGCAGACTGCCAGCAGCTAACTCTGCCGAGTATTGCGCCTCAAAAGCATTGTGCTGGTAAAAGACCCCTTGGCATTGGATGTGAGTGGGGGCAACATCTGAGCTCGATAACGTAAAAAGCTCGATACCTTGGGCATAACTCGTAGCACCTAGAAAAAACATAAGAAGTGAAGCGATAGTTTTCATGATTGTGTCCTTTAATGAAGTCCTATGGATGTTGCGCTTTTACCTTCTAAGCAAGCCTAAAGGAAATCATAAGATTTAAGAGAGCTATTAGGTGGTCTAATAGGCCTTCGACTAGATACCTCAACCGATTCATTTTATTGGGAATACGATAGATAAAATCTGGAATCTCTTGGAGGCAGACTTCGTTATAGTTCCTTGGAGTGCCTTTGGTGAGAGCCTGCAATAGGCTTCAAGATTATAGAAAAGGCAGATCCGAAACGAGAGCCTCGGATCTTCTAGCAGTACGTCTAACCCACAAGTCGCAGGTGGCTTGGAGAATCTTCTGAACCACTGCCTGACGTGATCTCTTCTTTTTTTGCTTGGTCAGGCATAATGTGATCATCAGACAGGTGATCAGGCTTAAATAAAGGAATAAAAAAGCATCCTAAAATCGGAATCAATCTAGGAATAAATTTCGCTTCTGTAAAAAAGAACTTTATCCCAAGACGAATACTGGTCAAGTTAAAGCTTTTATTATCCCGTAACAGGCCGATCATTCCATAAGCTAACAAAATGGCAAGGGGAGGCAATACCCAAAGCATAGTCAAACAGCGTCGGATGTAAGATAGCTTTGCCTCTTCGGCGACCCGAAAGGCAATACCCTTATGTTCAATTTCTTCGATGGCATGCCAGGTCCAAAAACGGCGGATGGCCGGATGGGCGTCATTCAGCATCCGATCCCCGAGAATAATTCTAGAAAAACCATAAGTCAGATATTCAAGGGCGACGGTACAAGCCAGTTGATGCTTGGTGGAACCGTAGATAAACGTCTTAAGGAAACGATCGTAGAATTTTTCATGTCTGTGGACAAAGTCAAAGTTCTTGAACAGCCAGTTATTGTAGTCTAAATGAGCTTTCGAGTGATTGGCCTCTTGCTGAATGAAGATCTTAAGGTCTTCACTTAAGCCTTGATTGTCACTGTTCTCGCTGGCTTTTTGCACCGAGTCCATAAAAACTTGCTCACCTCTTGGAATGATCAATGACAAGGAATCCAGAAAGCACGAAACCATAAAATTCGAGCGATTCCAAACAACTGGGCAACCATCAAAGTCGATCTTGATATCATCAGCATGCATATATTTTGTCCTCCTAAGGGACTCATCGGGGGGAAACACCCTGACTCAACTACCTACTATATAGTCCAATAATCCATATGCCTTATAGAGTGGTAATAATTGAGGCAGAAAGTCCGTTGCCGCGATTTTTGGCATTTAAATATGCTGGAGGGTTCTGGTAGATCGCATCTTGGTAATTTAATCAAAGAATCCCCAGCACTTACGAGTGCTAGGGATATCAACTATAGGTGTCTAATTGCTATGAATTCAAGAGAATGCTTTGTTCTTAGCACTTACGCCATACAAGAGCGTGGTAGGCTTTGAACTCACCGTCTTGAGAATCGACAGTGATGAAACCTTCCTTAGATCTTGCTCTTCGGTTGTTAACACGGATGTCAGTGTTAATGTTAAGTGCTCGTTTTGCGCCACAAGGCGCCCAATTTAGAGCATCAACTGGAACAATGTGTCGGAAGTGGTAGTCTTCGTCTGCAAGACCTTTTTTCGTTTCAGAGATATCGATTGAGTTAGGCTGTCCTTGGAAGTAGTAGCGCGCACCTTGGCTAGCTTCTACGCGGTTATCTAAGTACATGTAGCCTCGGTAATCGAAGGTGGCGATGGCAAATGTCCACTCGCTTGGGTAATCAAGAGACATAGTCACTTGGCAGTTTTTACGGCTTTCGCGGATAGAGATTCCAGGACCAGCTTCAGCAATGAAAGAATCAAAGGCAAGAGTGAAGGCTTTCTTGTCGCCAGAGATAGTTTCTGCGATGGTTCCTAGTGGACATCCTGAACCATTGTAAGTCAAATCAGAGATCGTTACATTAGCTGGAGCAGTTGGGAATCTATCGTCGTAATCTGGTCTCCAGTCATCAACCGGTTGCTCGGGCTTAGTTGGACACTTTTTCCATACAAGGCCATAAGACTGAGAGAATTCACCGTCGATGGAATCAACTGTGATGAAACCTTCACCGTTCTTGTTACGGTTGTTGTTGACACGGATTTGTGTTTGAAGGTTAAGCGGTCGCGATGCACCGTCACAGTCTGGTGACCAAATAACAGCGTCCAAACCTAGGCTATCACGGAAATGATAATCACGATCTGTTTCACCTGTTAGCCTCGAAACAAACTCAGCATTTTGCTCTTGAGACTGGAAGTAGTACTGGGCTTTAGCGATCGCATTAACTTTTTCATCCAGGTAAACATAACCACGGTAATCAAAGTTTACGACTGAGTAACTCCATCCTTCAGGGAAGTCGAGATCAACAGTTAGTGTACAGTTACGACGAGAGTCTGCAGGAAGACTACCATCATAAACTTCAGCAATGTAATCGCTAAAAGTCATGGTAAATGCTTTTTTGTCAGACGATACATTTTTAGCAATGGTTCCTAGCGGACAACCAGTACCTGCTGCTGCAATGCTATTGATTTTTACATATGATGGTACTTCATCATTTGCAAAAGACTGGCCTGACATTAAGCAGGCGGCGATCATAGTTCCGGCGATTTTCATGTATTTCATGCTATGTTCCTTTCAAGTGAAAAACTCGATTCCATTCGAAATTGTCTTTGCAGGGTGAATGCCAGTTTTTGATCTTGGTGAAGACGAGTGTTCTGTGAACGCCTGGGAAGTCTCTAATACTTTGATTTTATATGTTAATTATAGTCGCAAAATAGTGAATGCTAACAACGACAGTTTTGGAAACACAAGCCATAATGCTTCAGTAAACATATAAGATTTTGAAAGATAAAATCTTAGTTGATCTTCGGCAAAGGACTCTCCCAATATCTTAGATGAATCTTTTAGCTTCTTGATTCATCACAAGGCTATCTTTACTAAATTATAATACTAAGGCTATTTAGCGGGCAAAAAATAGGAAGCCCCAATGAGCACAGAATTTAATAGCTCACCAGAGGGCTCACTAAACCATCCATGATAGGAGACTTGAGCGAAATGATAGTGAATCAACTTCGACGACTGAACCTCGAAGCCTACCGAGTACATCGGACCGATGGCAAATTTGGACTCATCAGGAAATGCGATGTTATAACCGCCAAGTCCAACCTTCATATAAAATAGAAAGGGACCACGCCTGAGATAAGGTCGATAGAATGCTCCAGCAGCCCCGAGACCAATACCATCGTCTGACCCAGCGTAATTGTGAAGAAACCCACCCCAACTGGCATATTTTGTCAGATCTCTCTCGTACTCAAGCGCAAACCCGAGGCCCCCGGGTCCATGAGCTAGGTAACCGTTCGCTCGATGAGCAAAAGCATAGTCCGAAAGCAAAAACAAAAAAGAGGTGATCAGAACACGTCTAAACTTAATTTTCAGGTCTGTCGTTGGTTTCATAGAGGGGTTATCGGCAGCTTGGCAGCCCCCTTGAGTGACAACGATAGTTTCCTAACCCATAGCTTCGTCCCGGAAGGTGGATGAGTGTTAATACCCAAAGAAGTAAGGCCTTCAAGTCCCTCAATAAGGTAACTAGACGTCCAAAGGCCTCGTCTCCAAAGCGGCCAGTAATGCCCGTACACTGTTTTCTTTACTGAAGCTTTTCAATACAGTGCGACGACCAGCTTGACCGAGAGATTTTGCTTTATGGGGATCTTTTACCAATTGCAGGACGGCTTCCTCTAGGGCTTTAACGTTGCCAGGTTCTACCAAGATACCGTTCACTTGAGTTTTGATAAGTTCGGGAACTCCACCAGTCCTACAACCTATAACAGGCACTTCCATGGCCATGGCCTCCATGTAGGCTACTCCTAGAGCCTCCTGCTTAGTGGGCAATACAAACAAGTGGGTTTGCTCAAGTTCCTCTTTTATTCTGTCTTTAGTGACAGCACCTAGTAACTCAATGTTATTCATGAGACCATATCGCTCACGCATAATACTAAGTTCGAGGAAGTATCCGGAACCATTCTTCTCATCTTGGCCAGCAACCTTGAGTTCGATATCCATGCCGCGGGATTTTAGCTCTATCACTAGCTTGAATAGTTCTACATAGCCCTTTGATGGATTGAGCCGCGAGCAACAAAAAAGCTTGATCGTTCCCTCTCGATTGAAAGGCTGAAACGGTTTTGACCGCTTAAAGAAGCCAGTATCAATTCCCATTGGCGCCACGGCTAGAGGGGTCCCTAAATCGGGAATCTCTTGAAACAGCTTTTTGTACATATCCTGAGTCACGATGATTCCAAAGGAAGCATGCCGCCACTTCGCTAACTGATTACCGACACCACAGTTTTCGCCATGCCGCGTAATGCTGTATGGGATGCCATAGAGTTGATTGATAAAATACACAAGATCTGCGCCATGGAACTGAAAGTGCGAATGTATATGATCGATGTCAGCGGCCTCAAGATGAGCTCCAAACACCAAGGCAACAAAGGTTAAAAATAAGAGTTTAAATCGCTCCAGGAAACCAACATCTTTAGTTCTGAGCACCCTTCGAAATAGATAAAGAAATCGTTTAATAAGTTGATGATCGCAGCGTTCGTAAAAAACCTGCCAATACTTAAGGATAGGAACGGAGTATAGAGTTTCCGACCTTGCTTCTTTTGCCCAAGCATGCTCATTTTTCCAAGCTTTTGGTTTTTTTGACGAGCAAATCACCAGATCAATATTTGCCGATCTTAAATCACAGATTTCCTGCCAAAAAAAACCATGAGTCTGAGTCGGAAATGCCGGAACGAAATAAGCAAGCTTCATGGTTCTTAAACCTTATAAACGTGTCATGGCGTTGGTAATCTTTTGATATTGCTTCGAACGGCAACGATAATAAGCTTCAGCATAATCGATTCCTGCCTTCAGACCGCGATATCGATTAAGACCCAAAATAGCCTCGCCGTAAGGTAGGGCGCAGACTTGCGACTGGTAAGTTTCGATCAATTGTTTTTTCTTTTCCCAAACATCGGAAATATCAAGAAGCATGTTGGGCCAAATTGTTGACCATATCTCATAGCACCAAATCTCACCCTGATAGTCCACCTGAGACAAGGCTTGGCCCACAGCAACCCCAACAGCCTGGTGGTCGCGGTGATGATCTGTGGGAAACGGCGTTATGATAAAGTCAGGAGGGTATTCCTTTATTTTACTGGCCAAAACACGACTCAGCTCATCCGCCCTACGCTCTACCGCACCGTCATCGAATGCGAGATGCTGGCTTTTAAATCCGACTATTTGTCTGACTTGCTCACTCTCCTGCCAGCGTGTTTTGGTATCTTGATCGGCGTCGGCGTCCTCATTCCCCGTTACAAACAACACGCAAAGGCTAGAGGGAATACCCGGCAACCTCGACAATAAACCACCAGCGCCAATCACCTCGTCATCGTTATGGGGAGCGATCACCAACCACTTGGCACCGGGAGGCGGCTGGACAACTTCCAGAGGCATCCTTTGAGTGACACGATAGGTAGCCTTGAGTAGCCGGTCGGCTCCCCATTGTTTGATGCGATGGCTCAGCCTCATTTTGTCATCCTGGTAAAATTCTCTATCTTCCTATTCTATCTCTGAGCTTATGAAAGTACAGAGCTATCTATGAATTCCCATCCCCACCCTCAACTATCTCAGGTAGAGAACGAGTCAGCGGCCTCACAGGTTCGCATTTTATGAAACAATTTCAATACTTTATCAAAAGCTTGACTCAGGTTAATCTGGTGAAAAACCGAAGGACTCATCACTATGATTACCTATGCGATATTTTTTAGCCTGTGTGGATTGATCAAGATCCTTTTCCTTTGGCGCCGATCTAGTTGGCGTATCACCCAAAAGCCCAAACTTCACCATCTGAAACGGCCCAACTGGCCATCGATCCGACCAACGAAAGATTACTGGCTGTATCTGATCGCCTGTGAAAAGGGAAAATACTATGTGGGCATCACCAAAAACCTGAAGCGACGGCGCAGCGAGCAATTTTCCGGAGGAAACAGCTGTCCGGTTTGGATGAAACGCCACCGGCCCAAGCGTTATGTCGGAGTCCTAAGGCTTGGAGTTCGCAGCCGTAAGAAGGCTGAGTCGATGGAAACCGAACTCACTGAGCACCTGTGGCGACGCTTTGGTCGACGAAACGTGAGAGGGGGCAAGCATACATCGATAAAGTTGGCCAAAAAATCTCACATGAAATAGCTATCAAGCATAAGATTTGCCCGAGCTTTGATTCTACATTGCTAGAAAACAACTCCTTGCCCAGAGGTTTGAGCTCTGGACTTGATCTGCATCAGGGAGACTGGTAGCTTCCGGATAGACATTGGCGACAAACAGACCAAAGGAGTTCCCTCATGGCAGCATATGCATTCATCCTGGCAGCCGCCGTTTTTACGATACTAACAAAATTCCCTGCAGTCATTTATGTGGTAAAGCGAAAAGGGTATTACAATAATTACAACCCACGCCTCCAATTTCAGGAAGATAAAACCGTCGAACGTCTTTATGCTGCACATTCCAATACGATTGAGTCTTTTGTGGTTTTTTCCGTAGGCATGTTAGTAGCTGCACAATACGGGTTAAGCCAAGCTCAGATAGTCATCTGCGGGAGCACATATTTTGCTGCTAGATTTGCTTATATGTTTTGCTATATCAAAAATTTAGCTTGGACTCGCTCTAGTTTTTGGTTTTTGGGTTGGCTCGCTAGCCTCGCCCCCATTGCCATGGCGATGCTAAAGCTCTAAAACTGAAGTGTCGTCCCAACACCGAATTGGATTTCTGAAATCTCAGAGTCCAGTGGTCCAGATAGAGACAAACTGGCAAACCAGACATTGAGTTTGGTGTCTTGCTGCCACTGGTAGTCAGCTCCCACATTGATGCCCAATCCGGCATAACTCGATTGGATCGACTGATACTGCCGCTGATGAAAAGACAAGCCTACATAAGGACGCAATTTCTCGCTGCTACTAACAAACAAGTTTTGATCCTTGTAAATAAGTCTCCGGTTGAAGCTGAAGGGGTAGTAATCAAATTCCAAATTTAAGCCATAGCCCAAATCACTTAGATCACTGCCCACAATATACAGTGAATATGAGGGCTTTATCGTAACACGATCCAGCACCGGTATCTCATAGCTCACCATAAAATGTCCAAGATTTGACAGATTACGTTGCCCGGCTGAGGTCTTGCTAGTTATGGAAAAATAACTTAGGCTTGAGCCCACCTGAGCCATTGCGCTCCCAGATAAACCTAGACCAAACCATAATATCAGCATCACAAGCTTAGGCAACTTTGGGTCCACTCCCTTTGTCGGTATTTGGTTTTTTCGCTTGCTGAGGACTCGGCGCTGGTTCTGCTGCCTCTTCCTCAGCCGCTTTGTTGAGATTGTAAAAGACCTTAGCGATCTTCTCGCGCATAGCCCAAATTTCATTCGATTGAATTCCCTGTTGATCACAGGCTTTTAAGGTTTCAATCAGGATGTAGTTTTCGTTGTCGTTCAAAAACTTCGTGATTTTACCACGCAACCCGCGATCGACGTTGAATAAGGCGACACCCCAGTCTCTTGGGGCAATACCTTCGGCAAGACGCTTTGTGAGGGCCTCCTCAGCCTCAAATATCGGATAAAAGGGCGGTCTCACCACATGAATACTTGCGTCGGGCTTCGAGGCCTTGTAGATATCACGCTCTTCATCGAGATTACATTCTCTCAGGTAGCGCAACAGCCCTCGCTCATGCTGAAACCGCTCAAGCATCATCATTTTATTATAGGGTTTGAGTCCTTTGCAGGTTTTAATCATCTCTTCGCAGATACCATCTGGTAATGGTGGCGGTTTAAAGTCATGCCGTAAAAGGATCCCCCAGCCACCAGGAAAGGTTTCTCGTGCCGTCGGCACCGATATCGTCGTCGGCATCCAGGCTAGGATGCCAAGAGCATCTCGTTGCTCCAACTCTCGAATAAAGGGTTTCAACTCATCTCCTAGACGCCAGAGACAAATCAACAGCTCTTCCCATTTAATATTTTGCTCCTCTCGCTTACGATAAGCGAGCTTGTTCACGAAGTGATAGTGTTCGATCGATGTGGGGGCCTGTTCGTAAAAAGCCTCAAGCCAACGGGGATCCGAACTGCGAGCAAAGACCTTTTTCTGCACGTCTTTTGGCATCTCTTGCAGGATCGTCCCAAGAAACCCTAGATCTTTTTTGACCTCCGTCTCCATATCGATCATATCTTCAAGTGTTGGAAAGCAGGGGTCTTTATTCAGCCGCTCGAGAATACTGACAATTTTTTCTTCGACACGCATAGTATCGTTGAATTGCATGTTCCCTTCAGACAGCCCAGCCGGACGCTTATCGTTGTTTTGACTGAGATTTTGCTGCGGCATGGGAGCTGGGGCTGATGCCACAGGTTTGTCACCGCCGCCTTTTGCCAATCCTTCTCCCAGACGGGTGACGAAGTATCGTAAGCTAAAGAATGATAGGATAAAAATCACTCCAATGAGACTACTTAAAAAAATGATCCAATCATTAGAAAGAGCCCGGTCTTTTTGCCAATTTTTTCGCACAAATTCAATTTTATCGCGCCCTGGTATGATGTTTAGGTTGGAATAAAGAGCATCCCGCAACTCAAATAACTCATCGTCCGACACGTACTGGGGCATGGTAATCTGTAAGGAGACACTTTGGATCCTTGGAATCAAGTCGTGGATACTTTTGCTGGGGTCATCCCATTCGTCAAGTATACTGTCGCCAAAGCCTATACTGTAATACGGCAATTCCTCAGTGGTAGCCGTGGGATTCAATTCGTTCTGGCTTCGTCTCAAAGGAGTCACGGTTAAATTCACAAGAATAGGAACATCGGGGAAGCGATTCTTCACGAACGACACTGTTTTTTGTGTCAAGTGAGCCTCCACTTCTGCGACTTTAGGATTCTTGGTCGCCTGTGGATGAGCCACCTCCGGCAAAAATAAGGATATTATCACTATGACAAAGGCCAGTCTAATCATCGATTTTTCCCGGGCTCTATGATGAACATAATCTTACGAGCAAGCGCCCACTTTTCTTGGACTGTGACAGGATTCTCACCTGGAAGCTTACGAATATTGACTCCATGCCCCAACAAACGGGTTTTGGCATTGGGAACACCAACTTTTGAGATGATCCTTTGGGCACTGACAGCCCGTAAGACGGAAAGCTCTAAGTTATCTTTAAATCTGTGAACCCCTGGTCTTACTTGGCGCTTATCGGAAAAGCCGACAATATGAAGCTGCATGGTTCCTGCAAAAGGCAGATAGGCTTCGGTAAATTTTTTAATGGCACTCGCTCCTTCTTCTGTCAAATCTATGCTAGCCGAGTCAAAGAAAGAAATTTTTGGGAAAGTTACATAGATTTTATCGTCCTGCCGAATAGCCTCTGCTTGCAAGCTAGAAAGTTCAATTCTTCCGTCGGGATCCTTGACAAAAGGAAGGTTCGATTCAATCTTTTTCACCCGAGGAGGCGGTGTCTTGGCATTAAACTTTTTCTCGCCACTTGATTGCATTGGAATAATAAAACTCAAGATACTCTTGAATTGTTTTCCAATCTGAGTGAATAGCGAATCACCGCTATCGGTATTTCCTCGGTCGGAAGTTGCGTCTTCAGAACTATCATCGCGAGCCATACCGCGGCCTTTATTAACACCCTCTTGGGTGGGAGCTTGCTGGGTCACACCATCTTCTAGGGGGACACGACTGACGTCATCGTCTAACTTTTCCAAAGTCATCATAAGAGATTTACTCAGCAATACATTTCCTTCTTGAGGCTTTTCTAGGGAAAAAAATAAGACAAAGAAACCTAATAGAAGTGTAATCATATCGCCATAACTTAGCGCCCAAGTGCCTTCGTGAGATGTTCGCCGCCTATGCATGCGACCCTTACCAGTTCGTCTCACGCGCTCAGACCTTCCTTCATCACTTCGGACAGAATATTCACCCGATCTTTACGAGAGATGTATGAATTCAGCATCTCCTGACTTTTGAGAAGAGATTCACCCTCGGCGGCAAGTAAAATGGCTTGAAGTGCGACTTCACCCTGAAACCGCTCCTTCTCGATGTTTTTCGTACAAGCTTCTGCAAAAGGGGAAACGATAAAGTTCGCTAACAGTAATCCGTACAGTGTCGCAACGAGCGCAAGAGCCATCTTAGTACCTGTTTGAGCCGGATCTAACCCTTCTGATATCGCCCTCATGAGATTGACCAGTCCCAGTACCGTCCCCACGAGACCGAAAGCTGGAGGGTATTTGGCAAGATTGTGAAAAAAATCAGCCACCTGATGCCGTTTGGCAACGGACTGGTGCAGCCTTTCTTGCAAAATCCCCTCAATGTCGTCTGGCTTAAACTGAAGAGCGATCAATTCGCTTCCATCTTGATAAAGCTCGTCGGCTATGGACCTTGCTTTTTTATTGGAAACAGACTGGGGGTTGCGAATAAAATTCAGGGCATCAAAAACCTGGTTCTTGTGAGATTTCTGAAAACCAAAAAAGACACTAGCAAGAGACTTAAAAAAATACTCTCTGTGCTGCCAAGGCGCAGAAATCACTCCTACAGCAATAGTGCCACCAATCACCATAGTTATCGCAACATCATCAAAATACAGAGCAAAGGTCTGATCCAAAAACATCAAGGAAAGACGGATCGCTACGAAACCAAAGATGATCCCTGTGATAAAACTCATGGCGCACCCCCAGCTGACGATTGACCAGTGATTTGCCTAAGTTTCCTTACCATGATGGCGGTTTCTACATTTTGTGGGTCGATTTGCAGCGAACGTTCATAAGATGCCAATGCTCCACGGAAATTCTTTTGGAGATAATAGACATTCCCTTGGAGGTCGTGTAGGACGCTCACAAAGGGATACTCAGCGATTAGACTCGCAAGATTCACCGTGGCTACATTCCACTGATTTCGCATCATATTCGATTGAGCCAGAGCAATCCCTTTACTAAGGCGATTCATTCCCTCTTTGGATATTTTTTCACATTGATCAATATCGAGTTTAGGTTCGGGAAGTTTTTGTTCCTTCTTCTTCACCAATGTAACATCCATGGAGTGATCCGACGTGAAGTATGTTTTTGGAATGATAAAATTCCTATTTTCGAAACCTTCCCGTTGAATTTCGACAACTGCGAAATCTGTTTGCGAGAAAAAGTCCTTACTCAGATCGAGGGAATAAGGTGTTTTTCCCGTCGCGATGATTTCCCCCCGGGTGTCTTTAAGGATAACCTCACTGTCACTAGGGAAAGACGTAATTGAGATCTTTCCCGTTGTACACGAGGCAATCGATAGCGCTAGACCAATGCTTGCAAACCTTCGCAATTTACCGTACCCAACAAGTTCTTATTCTCTGTGCACGTTATCGTAACACTAGGAAAAACCTTTAATATCTGCCAAAAAAATGACAGTACCCTGCGCAGATAGCCGATCTAAACTGCTGGAATAAAATTTATATTGGGGCATTTTTTTGAAAAGCCTAGAGTGGCTATGAAGCGCATCTCTAGGCTTTCATTAGGCTCAAAATGAGGCGATAATGATCTTTGAAGTCGGAACGAACGATTAAAGTATCATAAAGCAAAGTCCCATGATCACCGTGGGGACGATCGCCGCAGTCGCTAGACTGATGGGACTGACGGTTCGATTCGCGAAAAACTTGGCTAGTATCGACTGGCCTGCAGGGTTCGGCGCATTCGCTATCACCGTCAAACCACCACCGGTAACAGCACCTGCAACCACTGCATACTTTAACGAATCAGTCAGACCAGGAACCAAGGTACTAAGATATGTGATGGCTGCGTTGTCATTGAAAGCCGTTAGCACGGTGGCGGACACCATTAGCGGTACTTCCGTCAAGCTCGCTAAGACCGGCGCAATCCACCAACCCTGCACACCGCCATGATTCACTAGGCCAGCAAGGAAAAATCCGACAAGAATCGCTGTTTTTAATTCAAGTTTGTTTTGGTGCTGTGGCGTCATTTCCTTAAACCCGAGGAAGAATAGAAAGCCGCCAATGAATAGAACTGGATAATGAGCGTTTACAACGGTCCATAGAAGAAACAACATGTGCACGAAGGTCACCCAAAAAGGAACATGGTCGGTATGGTCTTCGGCAGTGACTTCGATGTCGCCCTGTTTGTGATCGTTATTAAATTTGTCCAGCTGTTTAAACTCTTTCTTGAAGAAGAAATAGTACAGTACATTGGCGATCATAATTCCCACAATGGCCTTCCAACCAAAATTGGCAAACATAAAGCCGGTGGTCCATTCCCAAGGAGCCGCAACCATCAAAACAGGAGGAGCAGCAAAATTTGTCAGGGTACCGCCAACAGAAATGTTGACAAACAATAGACCAAGAGTTCCATACTTAAAGGTATTGCTCGGTTTCAACCGATAAAACTGCTTTGCCAACAACAAGGCAGCAATCGTCATAGCTGCAGGTTCGGTAATAAATGACCCAAGTATCGGGGCAACAGTCAGGATAGAAAACCACCAAGCTGCTGTCGTTTCCTTGCCGATTTTGGCTGCCTGACGCAGCAGGTTCTCAGCGAAGTTTAGAATCGGCCGCGTGGCAGCGATCGTCATAATTACCACAACAAACATTGGTTCGATGTAGATGACCTTGGTATTGACGTAGAAAACTACCGTTTCCCAACCACGGAAGCTGAAGATTGCTGCCATAAGAACGAGGACCCATATCCCAAAAATAGCCTCCACCTCACCTAGGAAATGAAGCAATTTACCAAGAAAAGAGACATCTTGATTATCTTTGCCAGCCTCACCGGAGGCGATTCGTTTTGCGATGTAATCGTGCTGAACTTTGTGGGACATATCCATCAATCGACTAGCCATAAACGTGTGGGCGATGGCCATGAGAAAGATAATTAATGCCACCAAATTGAAAGGGTCAGCTTCAATACGGCCCATCAACTTGTCAAGCAGCGGAGCTTCGGCATCGTTGTACATGTGTAAGGGAATGGGAAACGCCTCATCAGGAATTTCAGCGGCTAGGCTAGAACCCGACCAGAACGACAGCGCTATCAAAGTAAAAACAGCAGCTGATCTCAGCGAAAGTAACTTAGTCAACATGATCAAAAATCCTACATCTGTCCCTTACCAACCCAACCCGTACCGAAAAGCCCAGTTGATATCGGAAAAATTACGTCCTAGGAAGGCTGTATTAATGGAAACCTATCCAATATAAAAGCCTTTTTTTCTTCACTAAATCGCAAGTGTCTCCTCTAATCAGCCCGCTGTCAAAAAAAGTCCTAGTTCCAAAAGTTTTTTTGAACTAAGTTGCCAGGGCGTTTCAACGCTGTTTAACACCAAAGGAGAACCCATGGCGAACGAAAACCAAGTCCAAGTGGCACTGCAGAGAATATACCTCAAAGACCTTTCTTTCGAATCTCCGGATCCCGTGGCGGCATTTAAGACCAAGTGGGAGCCGAAAGTTAATCTGGATATTCGGAATCAAAATAAAAAAGTTGAAAATGATATTTACGAAGCCTGCCTTGAGATTACAGCTACTGTCAAAATTGGCGAGCTAACAGCTTTTGTAGTAGAAATCGAACAGGCCGGAATTTTTATGATAAAAGGGATAGAAGGGGACAATCTGGAGAGAGTTCTTGGGACTTTCTGCATGAACGTATTATTTCCCTATGCGCGAGAAGCTATTGACGGTATGTGCTTGAAAGGCAGCTTCCCTCCACTAGTTTTAGCCCCAATTAACTTCGATCAACTATACGAGCAATCGAAAAACCAGAAAAACGACAAATAGTATCGCTACGTTGAGTTGTTGGAATCAGAATAATCTCTATGATTTCAATGACTTAATTTTTCAAATAAGTAACATCTAAAATCCCCTAAAGTTGGACACTTAGCCGACCGATAAGATGATTGGGTGAGCCAATTTCTTAGAGGATTCTGCAATGTTTAGACTATTACTCCTATCCCTATTTGTATCTTTTAGTATGCATTCTTATGGATTCGATTCGACACGTCAAAAGACACGTCCCAAAATTGTTGTGAGCAAACTTAAGCCTCAGGTATTCGCGGGTAAAAACGTCGTCCTGAACGTTTACTTGAACCCTAGATTAAGCGATGCACAGAATGTCAAATTCGAATTGATCAATAACGATGACTTCAACATTGGTCTACTGGAGTTTGATTTTAAGACCTTCGGTAATTCCGGTCGCCTTGAATTTTCCGACATTAAAAAAGGCGGGACCTTCGCCCAACTCGTTCGAGCTGCTGGTGTTAAGCAACCCCGAGTCAAAAACATCACAATCTTCGATGATGATGCCAACGAAAGGTTTACTAAGTTTATCGTGCAATTTGTGACGACGCAAAACGCTTCTTCAACCGTCGCGTCAAGTACGAGGACCCCTCAGTCGTCAAACTAAATCAAAGATGCTTGTGTTTGAGTGCCTGCTATCTATTAGAGAAAACCTAGCGCATAACAAATTCACATAGCCGAACCAGGCCAAAGTAAGGGGCGATATCCCTAACTCCGGCCTGGCGAGCGTTTAAGGTTCCACTTTTAAACGCCTCTGCAAAAATAGAACACTTGTTTAAAAAAAGTAAGGGAATAAAATTAAGCGTTAATTAATTTGGTAAATATACATTAACCAATACGATCCCAAAAAAACCACTAGCGAGCCACCCTCAACCTGCTAAGCTCAAGCTGCTTACTGTCGCAGCAAACCATGGAACGATGAGCATGTGTTATTCAGTATTAATAGAGCAAGATTTGAAAACGCTGGAAGAGGACTTTCGATCTTCCATCAACGTCAGTCACTTTGCAGAGTATGAAGCGCTTCAGGCTAAAGATCCAAAAAAGGTCAAGGACTATAAAAGTCATCCAAGGCTTTACCCCAACTATTGGGGCCTCATCATCAGTCTGGACGATGCCGGGAATCGGCAAATCTCCCCTATGCGGTACCGCCTCAGACCCAACTGGTCGGACAAGGAGATACCAAGTAAGTACAACGTGTTTAATGCACGCCTAGATGCCTTGGAAACCCGCCGTAGTTGGTCCGGACTGCTTGGCCAGAATCACGGTATCGTCTTGGTTAAGCAGTTTTTTGAGTGGGTGCAGGACCAAAGAACCGGCAAAAAAAAAGTAGTCGCGTTTAGCGGAACCCGTAATAAGTATCAGTTTGTACCGGTATTATATGATAGTTGGCAGGCCAGCAAGGAGGACCCGATACTGTATTCCTTTGCCATCATCACCACGGATCCCAACCCTGAAGTGCTAAAAGCAGGTCACGACCGCACTCCCATAGGCCTATCCCGCGAGCATGCCAGGCAATGGATCGATACCTCTCAAAAAAACAAGTCAGATTTTTACAAAATACTGCAGCAACCATCCTTGGAGTACTATGCCGTTAGCGACGCCAATCCCTGAATTCCACCGCACGCTAGCTGGGAGGGGGCTGACGATTACTGTATCTTTTGCCGTGGCAAAGCCAATACCAGTAGAGCACCTAGAACAAAAAATATGCTAACCCCTGGACCAAACAACAAACCGAGGTTATAGACTGCGTCACTGGAAGGTGTATCGGTACCGGTATCAAACCCGATATATCCCAACATAACTCCCGACAAACCAATGGCGGCAGCTCGAGCTATTTTGGCAGATAATTTCCACAAACCAAAATAAGTGCCATACTCGCCACTCTCTGCGTCTTCACCATCGACTAGATTGGCAAGAATCACCTCTAGAAGAAACACACTACCAACCAGTATTCCACCAATAGCTGCGATCGCAAATATGGGCCAGGGATTTCCTTCAGGAAGTATAGGATACCCAACGCCTCCCAGTAGGGCTAAAAGAAAAATAGAGACACTTAGCAGCGTAATCTTATCAAACCTTTCAGCTAACTTGTACCAGACAGGAAGGGAAATAGAGATGATCACTGTAAAACCCAGCAGAATTAACTGGATATTATCTTCTTCTAGTTTGAGTCGATAGCGATAGTAGTATAGTGCCAAACTCGAATTAATGGATTGGCCAATGGTTGCCGCAAGGTAAGCAAACACCAGAATCACGAAGGGTTTATTTTGGGTCACTTGCTTGATGGAGGTCATCCAATTAGCTTGAGGTCTGTGGGTCTCATCGCGTACCACATCAAACTGCCGACCAACAAAGCAAGAGAATAGTCCACTGATAACGATAACAGATGCAATCCCCCATGTGGCTTTCTGGTAACTAAGTATGCTGTTACCTTCCGCTTGTAAAAAGTAGCCTGGGAGCACGATACCAGTCAAAAGACCAAGTATGGTATAAAAATATCGCGTTGCAAATATTTGTGTTCTCGTATTGCTATCTTTACTCAAATCACCTGCTAGAGCTGCATGAGGTACCGAAATCAACGTTAACGCTGTATTGGCGAAAAGATAAGCGATGGTCAATTCTATAACGCGGCTTTCCGAATCGGCGCTGATATAAAACATCGCAAGAATTGTGAGTGGCAGTAGGGCAATCCCAAGTAAAAGCAAGGGTATCCTGCGCCCAAAGCGCGAGGTCATCCGATCGGAGATTCTTCCGACAATGGGATCGGTGAACCCATCCCAAACCACTCCAATGCCTACAATTAAACCCGCCGTAGCAGGGGAAATCTTTAACAGGTCAGTGCAGTAAATTAATAGGTTTATACGAAAGAATGTCTCTACGGCATTGGCACCCCATTCGGCCATTCCGTAGAGAGCTATGATTTTTTTACTAACTATAGAGGGAGACTCCCTCACTTTACAGTCTTTTGAAACAGGTAATGGCTAACGTGCCACTGGTTGCCCGATTCAAAGTTCCAAAGTTCTGCACAAGACATAAAAAACACCTTCCAAAAGTGCCACCAGCGACGGGCTTCCTTGCCATAATGCTCTCGAAAAATAGCCATGATGTCTTTTTCATGGGACTTCATATTTTCTAGCCAAGCCTCACTGGTCTTCCCGTAATGACAGCCATTGACGACCCAGTGCTTCGACACCGAGAGATCCTTATTAAAATAGTGTAGCAAGTGATCGCTCGGCATGGTACCGCCAGTGAAGAAATTTCGCGTCAAAAAATCTGTACTGTCGTTATCCTCAAAAAGATAGGCTAGTGTCTTGTGAGTAAAAATATGAACAAAAAGCTTCCCGTCAGGCTGCATCATGTGGGACACTTTTTCCAAGAGTTTTTCGTAATTCCGCATGTGCTCAAACATTTCAATGCTGATAATGCGGTCAAATTTAGTTTCTAGGTCTAAATGATTAATATCTTGGGTGATCACTTTTAGGTTCTTGATCCCCAGACTGGAAATACGGCCCTCAATAAAACGCCTTTGAATCGCTGAGTTTGAAATAGCTGTAAACTCTGAGTCAGGGTAAGCCTGAGCCGCAAAGAGACTAAACGATCCCCAGCCACAACCTAAGTCCAGAATCTTCTGTCCCGATTGAATATCAGCGCGCTCCAAATAGATCTTTAGCATAGCCTCTTCAGCTTCGGTGAGACTTTTGGTCTCTTCTTTCCAATATCCGGAGGAGTATTTAAGGTACTTCCCCATGACTAATTCGAAGAATTGGGCAGGCAATTCGTAGTGCTGACGATTCGCTTCCTTCGTCTCGATAGCTATGGGTGAATTTTTGAGGTTTTCGATGAGGGTATTAAACCGGTTTTGCGCCACCTCAACATCACTGTCTGATTCGTCACGAATCCGCTGCTTAAGTAAACGCTTGATGCCCAGTCTGACTACGGGCTCCGGTACCATTCCTCGGCTTAGTATTGCTTCCATTGTTTCCTCTAGAGCTTTAGATTATGATTATTAACTCTGGTCATGGC
>JABSRP010000002.1 GCA_013215145.1 Pseudobacteriovorax sp. | reverse complement strand
TAATCAGGTCCAGATTTTTGCATTTATTGTTAACTTAATATTGAATTTGAGAACTCGCCTGTTTTTCAACAGGCCGTGAATCAGTTCTGACACTAGCCCTGTTTTGACATTTCAATTTGATTGTCTGTTAGTTCGGATTCAGCTCGTCAACCTTTAACCTCCATTTTCGTCTCCCGTCAAGGAAAGTCTACATAGGAGTCCTTCCACAACACATTTTGCCCCGATTATAGAGACAGGCGCCGTCTTCTAGATTCTGAATCATGTTGGCGTAGGGGCGGCCCCACCACAAATAGCAATGAAGGTCGACAAAGAGTATGTGTATGAGAGCTTTTACTAGTAAAGCCACTAATCTTCTATATTCTGCAAATTCTTTAAGTGCCTAATATTATGATAACATTACCATGGATTTTCGCGGATTTGTTACGACAAGGTGAAAAACGGGAAACTGAGTGAGTGGATTCCCACCAATTATGCCATAACGTAATAGTTGGTAAGAGTCAGAGATCCGAATTTCCTGATTCGTTTTACCTACCCGCCCTTGCTCTTGACAAAGTTCTGAACGGACCTATCTTATTATTCAGGTACTAACTAGGGAACCATTGCAACCATGACTTTATTAGAGATAATCAATCTGATGGCTAGCCTTTCGATACTGTGGTGGCTGTTCAAGGGTTGCTATCTTTTTTTCATCTCACTCCCGCTATCCCTACGAACTACCAGCTTGCACGGCGCTATGCCTCTTGTTTCCGGGAGAAACTCCTACTCCCGAAAGACTGAATCAGTCTAGACTCTTCCCTTTGCCATAAGAAATACTCCCTCTATTGTTTGATAGCACCCACTTTTTAGAAAAGGGGGTGTCCTGTTGCACAATGCTCCTATTTTTTATGAAAACATAGAACCAAATGACAACACCGAAAGGCTTTTCGCATGTGTTCAGCATATGGCTGGGCGAGCTTTATAGCTTGTCCCTTAGAATCTCTTTTTACAGAAATCAATCTCTTGACGGAGAGTGTTCCCATTTCCATTCTACTGGTTGCCGTTATCATTAAGTGTTTGCTCTTGCCTCTGTATATCAAGAGCAAGAAAGAATCACAAAAACTCGCCAGACTTGCTCCAAAACTCAAAGAATTACGGATTAAATATCAAAAGGAACCGCAACGAATGCTGCTGGCTCAACAGCAGATCTATCAAAAGGAAAATGTCTCTCCCATCAAGGGTGCATGCTTGCAGTTGCTTTCTATTCCTCCGATCTATGGAGCCTATCTGGTATTTAACGAATCATCGATTCTAAACGTCACGGAGTCCTTCTTGTGGCTGCAGAGTCTTAGCCTGCCAGATCCTTTCTATCTCTTGCCGTTTTTATTGGGCACTGTTTTGATCAGTATCCAACTCCTTTTTCCGACGATCCCCTTGGAGCGTTCCCAATCTATCATAGTCATCATCATGGCTGCTGCTTCCACTTTGTTTATGTCTCAAATCGCCTCGGGTCTGGCCCTATTTTATTGTGGAATGGCGATGTGCCAGCTACTTTTTGACTGTCTATGGAAACTCGTTTCGCAGATATTGTAACGTTGGGCTAACCGCAGGCTACCTGCGGTGGTTATCGTCTGATCATTTATGAGTGCCTGGATCTTTTCCTGGAGTCTCTTAAGATCGGTATTATAGGCTTCGATGGACTCAAGGAGACGTTCTTCACTATCCGTCGGGAATTGAAGCCACCGGTGGTGGCAACTGACTCCCAGCTCCATCGCAAAGAAATCATCGCTTGATGAAAGCCTTGTCTTCCTTTGCCCCTCCTTAAACAGTCCATTTTCAGCAAGGTGCAAGATTCTGTGTATGCTCTTGACGGGTATAACTTTAACTGTATTGTTCGGTGATTTCTAAATTGAAAAGAGTTTGTAAAGTTTGTAATGCTTTACGTCTTGCTTCAATATCTTGTTGAGCACTTAATTGTACCATGGGATCATGTAATATTTTAGAGGCTAAGGCTTCGCATCCTTTCATACCTCCTTTTTATTAGTCCGAATTTTTCAAATTTAGAATGACCTGGTTGCAAGATTATATAAGATCTTTGTCCTAGTTTAATGCGATAATAAGTTCCTTGCTGTTACTACTAGGTCTTCAACTTTAAATACCTACGATAACAAAATAAAAATTTATCTCATGTTTCCAATTAAAAGGAATAGTTATTGCTTTTCTTTAGTCATCTTAAAACGTGAAAGGGAATAGCATGTACAGAAAATTGGTAACATTAACGCTTGGTCTTGGGCTATGTTTGTCAACCATGGGAGAGGCTCGTAGTCGCGGTCCAGTAGCAGAGTTTTTAGTCGATAAGGCAAAAGTCTCAGGATCTGGTTATGACCAATCCAGTACTCTGATCTTAGAGGAAGACGACGGCTTTTCCATCTTGTTTCTTGATATGATTTTGGATTTGCCATACGCAGAGAGGTACAAAGAAACAAAACGATGTCAGATCAGAATTCCGATGAAGGTTGGTAAGAGCCGAACGGCCTTTGCTATGAAACAAGTCCTAACCTACGGGGTGCAAAAATCCAAAAACTCTTTTGGGAAAATCGAAGTCAACGCAGGTGTAGCTTCAAAAAGTAAAATGATCAATCAACACTTTCGCAAAGGCGAAATGAATATTCCTTTAACTCAACGTGAGTTTTATATACCCATGCGCAAGCAGTCCCGTGGCCGCAAAAATCTTTGTATTAAGCCGCATGATTTTTCTAATCGAGGACGGACCAAAGTTAGAACGATGTCTATTGATCTTACGATTGAAGGAAGCGTTAATTCCGGTGGAAATGACTACCTATTCTTAGCAGCTGATGCTGTGGAAATGCGATACAGAGTACAGATCGATACCAAGAAATGTAAAGAAGATTACTAGTATCGATTCTTATGGACTGGTCCCACAAACGGATCGGTCTTTATTTTGCGTTCCCATCTCAATGTCTAAAAAACTGTGACTTCTGCTGATCTAGATGATACTGCTTTGATCTTCGGCTTAACCTAATGAGCAGCTTTTTACGATGTTCATGAAACCAGTTTTCTTCCTTCATCGCCATCAAGGCTCTCTCTAACTTGGGCACAAGATGAGCATGCTTGTTACTGAGATAATGATATAAGGGAACGATGGCTTCCGGGGGCTCCTTAATCATGAATTCCTGAGAGTCCAACTGCCAATTTGCTATGATTAGTCTTGTGGAAAAGACAGCATCAATACGGTGTTTCTCTAGCATCAACTTTAACTGTGAGGGTTTGGCTACAGCATAGAGGTTGATAAAGCCCTCCGTGGCTTTCTCTGCGACAAGGACACCAGCTAGGATCCCAACTCGATGACTACGAAAATCCAATAAATGCTGCTTTCTATGGAACGAGTCTTTTCGTGTCACTACCATAAATTCGACTTCATTGACGGGAACCTTTACCCGTATTAAGTTTGGAAAATCCTTTTCGATGTCAACAATTCTCATGGTTTCGCCATCGATATGCTCCCCATTGTTTGCATCAATGAGGGAACGATTCCGCGGGTAATCGATAAACTCGACCTGAGTGTCAATTCTCTTATAGGCTTCCCTCAGAGCATCCATGGCGACTTGATAGACAGGAAGGCTATGATTGCCTGGCAGCCTAATCGGAGTTTCTCCGCGAGCGGGAGATAGGGGGCAAAACAAAGAGGCCGCTATCAGGACAGCGCGAAGTGACATACAGGCAGCTTTCTATAATCATTGATGTGGATGTCAAAACTATAGCTTACCTGTATGCGTCAATCAAGTTCATC
Source organism: Pseudobacteriovorax sp. (assembly GCA_013215145.1). GTDB lineage: Bacteria > Bdellovibrionota_B > Oligoflexia > Oligoflexales > Oligoflexaceae > DT-89. Next base: position 155,860 of record JABSRP010000002.1, on the reverse strand, counting down.
CGTACCGCATAGGCACGTATGAACTAAACTCAGACCATAGTCTAAGGTCTATTGGTAGTCTTTTTCTATGTTGGACTCCAAGATGGGACCCTGAAACTGTAAGGCGCCGGATGGTAGCTCTTTTCTTGAACGAATAAAAGGACCACAGGCTACGCCTTCACCCCACTCGTAAATTTGACCTGAAGTTGGACTTGATAGAGAGACTCCGGTGCCAGATCTAACAATATAGGCACGGCCATCAGCACACTCTACTAGTTGATAAGTCTTAGTAAAAAGGACATCACCGTAACAGGCCGAGTTAGGTGGATCGACAGGATCTATGGGATCCACAGGGTCAACTGGATCAGCAGGGTCCGAAGGAGAGTCCTCCTCAGAAGGCGGAGCCGGGTCATCGGCTTGTCCGCTCTCGTTTCCGGGGTTACCGCCTGGAACTGAAGGAGGAGGCAAAGGGATCGGTTGCTCAGGCTCTGATGGGTAACAAGAGTATCCGGGATAATACCGAATGGCCTTCCAATCCTCAACAAGATCACCAGAACCGGCCAGGATCGCCGAGGCAAATGCTATGGCCCTATTGTTCCGATGCATGTCCGGGAATGGTGTTCCTATGGATCCGTTGTTGCCGTCTCCGGAGCCATTACTTGGTGGCGAGTCTGAGATAGGTGATTGATTGTCCATGGCACTCGCCACGTTGGGAAGTGCCAGTCCAAGACCGAATAAGATGTGAGCGATGGTTTTCATAGGAAGTCCTTATATTTCATCAGTGTTGTCATGATATAAGTGGTCCGAAAAGCGACATTTGTCTCAAAGGCTATGAGGTTTTTCGGCAATAGGACCAAGTATCGCCTGCCAAATAGAATAGTCTGCAATAATCCTGGCTTTGCTTTCGAAATAATTGTCTTCTGATTGTAGGTTTAATCCTTCTGGCTCGGATGCGAAGTAGGGAGCTGCTTCGATAAAAAACTCTGTTTCCAGAGGCAGAAAGAAGTTGTTTTGTTTTATTCGAATCTTCCAATTGCTTTGGGTCTCGTAGGCGTAGCCGTTGATTATAGTGTTTTGAAATGTATTAGATATCAAAGTAAGCCCGCCTTGAGGTTCGTTTGCTGGTGAAGGAGTTGGGTTGGGTGGTGCCTCACTCTCACCACCAGAGCTTCCATTGCCAACACTACTGTTAGGGTGGACAAAGCTTAGGCGGGAATCTGTCCATGAATTTCTCTCGAAGCGAGTCAGCTGTCCTTGATCAAATCGGTAGGAGATCTCCACTCCATCGAACTCACTAAATCCTATAGACAGTTTCGACGCGTTGTGATTGTTCAATATACCATGACTTATCGATTGGTGATTAAGGTGCGTTTCTCCAAAAAAGCTTACGACGCCGCGACCCAAGGGATCCTCCACCATTTTCCATGTGATGGGTTTGTCCTGAGTCCCTAGCATCTCAGTGTCGCCATAGAAGTCTGCCGCGCCTATAATAGTAGCTCCTGGCAAAACTTTAAGCCCTGATAGAAAGCGCGTTTGCACCATCATGGGGGCATCGGGCAAGGCTACGCTGTCGCAAGTCAAAAGAGTGCAGTTGTCGACGGGGACAGTCGGTTGATCAGAGCCATAGTAATTTTGTCCCATGAAAATGGCCTTTTCCCCTTCCCCAATGGTTACGGGTTCACGGTAATCCCCCCAAAACACCCGATAACTCTCGTCATATTGCGTGGAAAAAAAAGCAAAATCTATCGGGTCCGTGACTCGTGAGAATTGATCCATAAACTGCATTCTGATTTGACTATATCCGAAGTCGACTTGTTCAAGTGTGACTAAGGGTTGTACAAGGTTCCAGTTTTCAAAACCTTTTATCGGTTGACCGTAGGACTCAATAATTCGCATGTACCTCACGCCCGAGCTGGCGCGAATCGCTAGTTTCAATTGTTTACCACGAAGTACGCCGTTTTTCGTATTTTGGGATTCGATGCGAGCTGAGGGGAATTCTAAAGGTTCCATTTTTATGAGTAGATCGTCTCCTTCTGTAAGATTTATCTGCAGGCCTCTAATAGCCTCGTAGAGCAGATGCTCGCAAACAATCGTATAGTCCCCGGGAGGGACACCTAGAGCAAATCGCCCACCAATGTCACTTTCTGTATGGTAAGGAGTTCCTTCTAGGGATACCTTTGCACCACTTAGCGGGGCTGCCCCCGATTCAACTTTGCCCACGAGGGCAGTTAGTGGCTTTAGAGTTAGATCACCCAAAATCAATAATTTATTGTCCTGATCATGCAGTTTGAATGATAATCCAAGGTTTGAGTCCGTCATAAGATAAACAGTATCTACAGAACCCGAAAAAGGTAGGTAAAACCCACCTTGATGATTTGATATGACAAACTGTTTATCGCCGTGAGCAAAGACTTTGACTTTATTTATGGGACTACCTGATTCATCAAGTATCCGACCGACGATGCCAGCGGCATCCTCATCGATAGCTTCATATAAGCCGTAAACACTCTTGAGCTGGTCTCGGTCGTTATTGAAATCACCGTCAGCACAGCTGGTCAGCAGCAGGATGAAAGCAACCGGCAACACACAGCAAATGGATCTCATAGTATGACTCCTGTGGTTAAGTAAGGTATCACTCGGTGAGTGGCTTGCTCCGTCTGATGATTGAAGGGATAAAGTTCGATACCGGCTGTAGCATACAGATTCTCTTCGAAGAATCGCGCGCTATAGGCGAGCCTAACAAACAAATCGTAGCTTTGGACCACCTGGTTTTTTTGTGCAAAGCTAGCATTGTCTAAGGACCTTGCTAGCCTAGCCCATTGTATTCCTAAATCGAGACTGGCGTTTTGATGATTAAAAAGCCTTTGGTGGCTTCCTACAAATACCTGAGCCTGATACCCCTGTAAGAGCACATCGATAGGGTTTTGATCCAGCTCATAGGACTTTTCCTGCGTATAAATGGAGATATTTCCGCCTAATCGTAATGAGCGACCAAAAAGGTTTTCCTGCTGAATTTCCATTCCTGGCGCAAAACGATCTGAAACGGATAGGTTATCTGGTGTCGAAGAAAGATAGAACATCGAGAGCCGAAGGCCTAAATGAACCCTTGGTTTATTTACTAAGAGGGCAGAAAGCGGGTAATTGCGTCCAGCTTCCAGGTGCACCTGATGGTCGGCTACGTACTCATCGGGACGGCTGGGGTGAAAGACCTTTAAGTGCACTGTGCCGGCAGGGGCGGATTTCGCTTGCCATAAGCTCCCGCGACTCTGGCCATCTACTTGAACCTGCATCCGCCGCCATTGCTCATCATCAGCATAAATCATGGGCAAGCCTAGGTTTTTTTCCCGCCCATTCAAAATGATTGGATCAACACCCGATATGTTTGCCCAAATACTCGGTGTCTGTCGTCCCTGAGTGTGATCATAGGTTTGAGTTCTGGCGTATTCATGGGCTTCAAACAGGCTGATGACTCCGTCTTGGTTAGTATCATGAGATGCCAAACCTTTGATGAGATAATGGGTGTAAATATCATGCTCAAGCTGAGCGTCCTCGCGCGCCGCCTCGTGCCAGGAGGAGGCAGATAAAATCATAAATGCCCCAGATGCTTCATGAATCGGTTTTGGAAAATTATGAGCCTTGAGTGACTCGGCCTCTTTTTTGATCTCAGACGGCAGCCTGGACTTGCCGCCTCCTGAATGGCATAAAGCTAATATCAAAGCTTTTTTCTTCGATATGAGTCGCATCATACGGTTTTCTATGTAATTAATTGATAATGCTGTAGCAGAAAGCCGTTTAAAATCACTATCATGGGTGACGATAAAACGCTCAAGTTGATGGTTAATTCCATAATCGAGAGAGCCATGACTGGAAAAATACATCAAAATCGTGTCTTGGGGGGATCGATTAAGCCTTTCGATTTGTCCTAGGGCTTTTAAGATGTTTTTCTGGGTCGCCTGGGTATCGTTTAGGCTTATGAATATATCGGATTTTTGGGCTCTATGATGCTTCAGAAAGCTTTTTAGCTTTGTGGTATCTTTGCTGGTGTATCGTAAATTTCGAAAGTCCTGATCCTTGAATTCGTTGACCCCTACCAGAAGAAAAATCCGACGCGGCTCAAAAAGTGGATCAAGTATGTTTTTGTCAATTTTAACGCGGTTTGCGGTTGATTGAGCCATACTTATGCTCGTTAAGAAACCGCAACATAATAAAAGTATTCGCAGACTAAGGCAGAACATTGATGGAGAAACCTCTAAAACTATAACTTTGCCCATCATGGGGAGTTGTGACCGAAAATTTGTAGCTTCCCTGGGATGGAGGGGTGAATGTCACGAAACCGTTTTGATCTTCAACATACCCTTGACCACCGGAAACGGTAAAATTATGGACCACCACCTCTCTGTAGCCTTGACTATGAGTTGCTAGGATACTAACAGTCAAATCGTTTTCATGGGGTAGGTCACCTCTCAGAGTGAAGACAAGAGATTCCCCCAAAGCTATTGACATTCCATCGAAGCCTCGCCTGACTTGCTTCGAGCCGTCTAAAACAGCAAAGTTCAGGGTAATACTTCGTACCATGGGCGATGTAGAATAATTGGATGCAGACTTTACACCGTCGTAAGAGGGAGTTAAAGAGTTATAAAATCCTCCATAGAAGACTAAAAGCACTGCAACTGCACTCGCAAGAAGAGGCAGTAGCCAATAGACATGATGCCCTTGCCTAGGTTTGTGTAACTGAGTTTCAATAGATGACCATAGTTGATCCTGATCAATATCTAAATCCGTCACTTTAGGGTCATCAAGGAGAAAAGTCCGAAGCTCAGAGGCAGGGGTATCTGAAGACGGCGCTTCTCTAATAGCCATGGCTATGCCTCCTATTTGATGCTTGTACATCCTCGGTCTTATGGTTTGTGTCAGGACGAATATCCTGAGTCTCGCTGACCATGTCAGTCCGAAAGCGATGACACCAAGTGGTTAAGGTAGAGAGTTTGACACCTAGCTCCTGAGAAATCTCTTTTAACGGCTTCATTTCTATAAAGAATTGTGACAAAGCCTTGCGCTTCATTTTATCTCGGACATCAGAGATTCTTTGAACAATACGCAAACACCTCTCACGCCCCGAATAGGTCTGTTCAGGGTCAATGACCTTGGCATCTTCATTAAAAGTATCCATAAGCTCCCTGAGTTTAACCCCTCCGGAGACGTAAATCGCATACTGCCGTCTCACGATGGTGCGAAACCATGCTCGACGCTTTGTGACATCAGCAATGGTATGCCACGACCGAAAGGCTTCAAGGTATGCACTTTGGAGAATATCTTCTCGATCACGGATATCGCGGACGCCCCAGTGGATGAGTAGAGAATTCGTATAGCGCAAGCTTTCCAGATAAAATGATTTGAACTCATTCTGACTTTTGAGAATCGGATCCTCCAAAATAGGGTGTTTGCCCTAAATAGTAGGCCTCAAGAGAGATTATGTCTCAAAATTTTTTCAAAAAAGCGGTTTTTTTCACACTCTAGTGGGCACTCTAGGGGGTAAATCTGTATGTCGATTTTAAAGTAGTTGACAGAATGACTGTCTAATAATGAGATTACTCCGTACTAGACAGCCTTAATGAAGGAACGACATGCTGAGTCGTTATATCTTGGCATTGAAGATCATCAGCCGAGCCCAATCAGAACATTCCCATGAAGGGTTAAAACTAAAAAATGCTATACATCTTTTAAACAAAATATCTGATATATTATTTACGCCTTTTTGATTAGGATGAATAGCGCCTCTAAGGTCTCCTTGAAAGAAGAATGAATCTTTAAACGTATGAAACCATCGATTTTTAGAGCATAAACCATGGCGTGTGCTTGCTTGTTTAATCCCCTCAACGTAATGCCAACCGTGCTTCTGAGCCGCATCTTTAATGGTCCTATTGAGAGGAATGATAACATCGTTGTGAATCCACACGACTTCCTGCTGCCATAGGTGTTTGGATTTCAGGCCAAACTCGTTCTCCCTCGCAAGGTCCACCATGAAGTCGGGGGCATCTTCTAGTTCTTCTTCTTCTAGGTATTTAGTAATGTCGATCCAAAAGTTATCGTCAATACAGCCATCAACCAAAGGCAATGAAAAAAAGTTTTGGTAGCAACCACACCAATCTCCGTTTTCATCTTTAGTAAGGTCAGGCAGTTCTGTGATCATGATGTGCTCGACATTAAGTAAGTTGTTAATGGATTCACTTAATTCGTCAAATGCATAGGGTAAATTGTTGAGCCCAATGGATTTGCCAAGACCTGGGCCTTGTCCCTCATAAATATAGTTTTTAAGGCCTAAATCCAAATTACAGTATAGGTGATTAAAAAGTGCGCAGCTGATTACCATTTGGTAGAAACCGACGTCATTGCCGCCAATCGACATCAGGAGGTAATCTAGTTTTTTGCCGTCTAGTTCATCGGCCAATCGTTTGATCTGTTTTTTCTGGTTTCCTTGTTTTCCGATCAATCCTTCATGGATGGACGCGCCTGAGCATGAATAGTCGTAGTATTCGATAGTAAACTGATCCTCACCATACTCCTCTTTTAGTTCGTTTCTTAACCTATTAACCGCCAGGTAGCCTCGATTTGTTTCAGTCCTATGACAAAATTCAAGTTCATAATCGTCGGGATCCCACTCCTCTTCTTTTTTATGGGTCCCTTCCCCAGAGGCATAGGAATCTCCAACAGAAGCAATGCGAATGATTCGTTTTGGAACCCGCCTAACGCTGGCATGTCTAAAGCTCTTCGTGAGGGATTTGACGGCAAAAGTAGTGTTCCCTAAAGATAATGATCCAACGGATGAGAGATGATTTGAGTTTAAAAAATGATATCCCTCCGGAGGGGTCGTCACGACTTCGGTTAAATCCCGCCATAGAATGTGAACGTAGTATCGATGATTGCCTAAGTCGGCGATAAAAGGAACGGTAGTCCGGCCGGACTCATCAATTTGATACATGTGAAAACCAAAGCCAGTCATGGAGCTTGGAGCGTTGGGATCTCTATTGATAATGACCTCGAAGCTTTGCGTTGGTAGATTTTCTGGAGGGCTTAACTCAAGATCGATCAATAATACACTTTGGCTGTTTTCTGATTCGATAAGTGCCTGCTGACACATACTGATGTCATCAGTACAAAGGCGCTTGCTAATACTAAAGTCAAAGCTCTCTGTAGAACCGTATAGATCCTTTGTAAGTAAAAAATAGCTTATCACAAAAAAGGAATGCACTAGTTTTTGTTTTAAATTCGATGCTTTCATTGATCTCTCCTCTCTCGACTTCGTTTTTCTACATGTACGTTTTAGCAATCAATCGGCAGGTGGTTGAGAGAAAACATCGATTTCCTAGCGGTTTTGCTCTCTCAAAGGCGGTATTCGGGAGTAAAGACAAGTAGCTAATATCTGCAGAGATATCATCAGTATGATGATTCACTCTCAGATTGATAGGGTGAGAGAGTAAAATATGCCAATCAACAAACTTGTACCGCGACATAAAGTGAGCGACTTCGCTATTTAGAACCTTGTCAATCTAATTGGTAAAGGAAGAAACATGAAACATTTACAGAAATACTACCGAGCAAAGATACTCTGCTTAACCGCCAGTCTTTTTCCCATAACAAGTCTAGCGCAACCCATCGATCACCAAAACCTAGGCATGCGAGATCATATCGGCATGGGAGCTCATATCGGGATCTCCCAAAATCTCAGAATACGATCGTCAGTGGATAACCCTTATTTAGGTCGGGGACTTGGTCAACAAGGTGTAACGAATCCTACAAATGGAAGTCTTTTTGCCCACTGTGTCAGCTATGAAGGTGTGCATCCAACTGGTCACACTTCTGATCGTCGAATCATCAAATTTAATCATGAGCTATCTCAAACACGAGCTTTAGGGCGAGTTTCAGCTGGAATGTCATTGTCTGGTGAAGGATCTGTGAATATCAAGAACGTTCCTATTGAGGCAGAGCTTTCTGGAGAAGGCGAGCTAGAAGGAAAGTTCAAGCATGAGTCCCACAAGGAAAAAATTGGCTTTACTTTGATCGCAGAAGTGGGGGGGCGCAAGATTGTGACGGATGGCAATTATCGGATTCATCCTGAAGTACTAGAGAATATTGATAATGTTTCAAGCAATAGCAAGGCTATAGCATGGCGTAATCTTTGTGGGGAGGCATTTGTCACTGGCTACCATTTGGGAGCCTATCTCGAAGTCTCCATGAGTTTATCAATGGAAGATCATCTTCTCGAAGCAGAACTTCGCGGAAAGATTTCTGACGCAGTAGGCGCGGGTGTCGGTTCATTCTCCGATATGATTGGCGATATCGGTATCTCGGCTGACCGTGAAGGAGAGGCTAAAGCTAGCTATACCTATGAAGGGGAGAAGGTCTATTTCTACAAAACGGTAACAAGGATAGGCGGCGTTGTCTTTCCTGGTGAAGACCAAGACGAGCGTAACCCCAACCATGAGACATTAGATAAGAGAGTGACAGATTGGATCAATAAGACCTTGGACAATCAGGAGACTATGGAACCTCTTGAGTTTGAGTATAGTCGCTATGAAACAGCTCTAAATTCCTCTGAACTTTATAATCGTGATCTCATAGATTTAGACTTCATGTCGGAGGCGAATGTCTATATGGGAAGCCTTTTGACCAAACTCAGATATCATTGGTCCACCTATACCATACTATCTCAATTAGAGCTTGAATCGGACTTTTCCGACTACGAAACCCGCTATATAGGTGAGCCTGATCATGCCAAGACAGCAACAGCTAAACGCCGTTTCTTGAGATTACTTAGGGCTATCAATTGTTTAAGCTCGGGAAGCTATATCGATCACCCGAGCCAGTGTTTGCAGCAAGCGACTGATGCTGGTGACGAAGATCCCCTCGACGTCTTGGATATTCCTTTTGATTATGACTTTGGCCAGTTCCCAAAGCGTAAACTAAAGCACACGATTCAAGATACCAAGGTCAATTTTTCGGATATTATGGCGAGAGAAGGCTTTCACACTATCTTATTCGAGGGGATCGACGGCGTTTGCCGGATGACCGAGCATAACCGAAAATTTGCCTTGGAATCGGTTACGGATCCGCGGGGAAATCTTTGTCGATTTAGACTTTTTAATAGTGCTAGCGTCAGACCTGGATATAAAGTTGAGCTAAACTTCGATCCTTTAAATAGTGATACCGTCATCGGAAGTTCTGCCGAACTGGGTAAGCTATTCGATTTGGATCAACGAGCCAGTATATCACCATTTCAGCCCCATGCTCTGGCATTCCTGCAAGATGTAAAGGTAACAGGTACCTTTGGCTATCATTGGAATCATAATATGCAACGGGTGGAACTCATTGGCCCGGATAATATACGTGGACTGATTCGCTACCTTTTCAGAGATTAAGGTAGGCAGTTGAATGATATGATAGAGGTGGGCTTTAGGTAGCCCACCTTTTTTGATGAATTTTGATGGACTTACGCTTCCGATTCCGCTTTTTTCTCTTCAATCTGCTCCTCTACAGTGGGAAGCTCAGCCTTAAGATCGTCTATTTTGGCTTGAAGATCAGCTATCAGGTCTGCAATCAGATCTTGCACAGCATCTAAGTCTCCATCTTGGGCGGCTTGGATTAAATCATCCAGGATCTGTTGATCCACTTGGAAGGCTGCCGGATCGATGCCTTCTGGGAGTCTGCCTTCACCGAGAGAGTCTTGAGAAACCTGGGAGGACGATTCGTTGACGTCAGAGATTTGTGATTCGAGGCTGGATATTTCTTCCTCGAGGGCAAATTTTTTCGCATTAAGCGCTTCTAAATCTTGATCGTTAGCATCGCTACTAGACGTTTGTTCTTCGGTGTCAACATCGGCAGATTGTTCTGCTGCGGCAGCCGAAACTGGAGTACGTGTTTCCTCTTCGCTTTGGCAGGATATCAAGCCTAACGCTAGCAAAACCAAACCTAACTCTTTCATAAAATCCCCTTCATATCTATGTTTATAGAGGTTTGCATGCAAACTTTTAGCCAAATGACTGAGATATTTGGGATTTCTTAACCCCTTATTTTTATGGAATAAAAAATAAGGCGGAATGATTCAAACTGATCGCATCGTTTCCAGTGAATAGTAAGGCCTTGATTTGTTTACTGTCAAAACATTAGGGTTTAGCGCAGAGAGTTTTGACGATTATGGTAAGTGGCACGGCGCCTTTTAGCGTCGTCGCACCTCGATCATGACTTCATTGGTTCGCAAAAAAGGAATGGTCCAAGGTGGGTCATAGCCAGCATAGTTGGCAGTTCCTACCGGCTCGTAGGTACCTTGTTGATCGAGCCAAGTTAAAAGCTTTTGCTCATAGGCTTGATAGCGTGTTTCAGAAGCAAGCCAAGTAAACTGTATCACTGCCATTGTTTTTGGATTAACAGTCTCGAACCAGATGCGATCGTCATCGGGTACAGGCAGAGTGTCGATCGAAAATTTTGAGGGCATCATAAACGACATGAAAAAGCTATTGTCACGCACCTCTTGATTGACAGGAGCTGTCATTGCGATGCTTTGGTAATTTTTAGTGGTTGACTGAGGAGTTGTTTTTGACAAAGTAGATTGGCTTTGATTATCCCCAAAAATGTAGGAGGCCAATCGGCGAAACGCTTTAGACTGGGAATCAGAGTAGCTGCCTTCAACCTTAGTTTTGGCAACGAGATAGGACTGATAATCGCGGATCTCAATATTTTCTTGCTGGCTTACCAACGTGAACCTAGGCTCTTCCAAATGCCTGATACCAAATACAGAGCAGCTCGCAAGGAACAACGAGAGCAGCGGTATTACTATCTGTTGTTTGTGCACGATGTCCATTGTTACCTCATTCTGTTGACCTCATCATACTAGCGGCGAGAAAGTCGTAAAAGTAATGCCAAAAAATGTAGCAGGCAATGGCACGGTGCCTCTTAGTTAGTATATCGAGCATTCACAATTCAAAAAAAAGACCCCTTAAAAAGGGGCCTTCGTCAGATTCTCTAAGTGTAGTTGTTACATCTCTTGGATGAATTCGTTTCCTAAGTCTTCGAAGTTCATGACTTTAACCAGCTCAACCTCTTGGTTTCTCAGGTCAAGTTTGAGCTCGACTTCCGTGTCCACTGGCGCCCATTCCATGGTGCAGGTGCGAGTGAAGTAGTCGTTAGGTGCCGTTAGTTTAGGTGTGATTAGGGCTTCCCCGTTGACGACTTCTGTAACAAGCTTCGCCTCTATGCCGAGTGCTTGGCAAGGGTTGTTACCCAGTCTTACAGTGCCAGTGACCATGTAAGTCTTATCTACATCAGTGACTGGGTTTATGTTGACGTTGCGAATGGTAATGTCCATGTCGACTCTGTCTTCTGGTATTGGGAAGATAAAGTCTTGCTCCCAGTTTTCGTAGTGATTGACCCGAATCACATCGATTTCTGTAAAGTTAGCGTTTACTGTTGCTGTCACGTTTCTATAAACCGGCATAAACTCTTTTGTGCAGAACCTGTAAGCAGCGTACTCATCGATGATCAGGTATGGTGTCAGAACTAGCTCGTTATCTTTGAATTCTGCATTCAATTCGGCTTGCACTCCTTCTGCAAGGCAGCGGTTACCTCCTAGCATGACCTTTCCTGTCACTCTAAAGCCCGTTAGCTCCGGGGTATTTGGTCGATCAAAGCGATTAACTTCTAGGTTTGTGATAGTTGTTTCATCTTTGATGTCTGCAAACAAAGCGACATCAATTCCGTCTAAGTTAAGGATCGTTCGCACCTTCTTAAGTTCTTCCGGAACATCGAAGATTATGGTTTCTTCGGTGGTTTGAGTATTCACGCAAGGATCAATTTGTTCTGTCACGTCCTTTATGTAACCGTTGCATTGTTGGGGGTAGCTTTCGGCACAGAAGTTGTCGAAGGCTAACTCGAAAGTTCGATCGATGCATCCACCCGCATACTGAAAGTTGACTTCTACTTTACCTAGTCCTAGATAGGTTGCCTCGTCTATTTGCATTTCGTTTTGAGCGTCTGCGACTAAATTAAGAGGTAACAAGGCTGCACATGCGACTACTGTGTTTTTTACGAAGTTCTTCATCACCGTCTCCTTCAATTTAAGTATCGTCTCAACACCTTCTTTGTAAGCGATATCAAATTCCATTTCCAGACTTGGCTAGCCAATCTATATATGTCGGCATAGGCGAAAAAATACTGAGATATCATTATCTTAAAGAAGTAATACAATTGATTATTTGGTGTGAAATCTCACAGTCGGAAGACTAAGTTCCTAAATTTCTTTGAGAAGTCTTGAGTTAAGGCTGAGTCTATTCACACAACAAGAGGTGTAAGTTAATATTTTCTTAACTAAATGCGCAGCTCAAGCAACGAGACAAAACGGTAAAGTCAAAATGAGTTTGGCCCCTTGGCAAAAGAAGCAAGGGGAGTTTTAGTAATCTGAAGAAACGACATCACTTAAGATCACCAAACGTTGTCTTTTCGTTTCCCACCTTGACATTATCAAAGTGATTCACGGTTTCTGGAAAGTCAGATGTTTCTGAATACTGATAGATTCCAACCCCCAAGAATGGATAGAAGTTATCATTGTAGCCCAGGCGTACATTGCGAACATTGGCTACCTTACGAAGTGCGCCTGCCTCCCCAATATCTTTACGCCAAATCTCAACACTGCCTGAGGGGTTTTGGCTACAGCAGTCGAAGCGAATCCGAGCCTGCAAATCTACCCATCGCTTGGTTTTGTTATCAACTGTATTTCGAGCTGCTCCAAGATCGACTTCAGTGAAGGCTATGATCTCATCTCCCGAGTAGCGTTCTTGTTGATAGAAGCCTCGCAACTTAAGCCTGCCTCTTATCACGTGAATCGACAGCGGAGGAAACCTTGCCGGTTCGCCTAGCTCCCCGTTTCGCAGGCGATCTCTTGACGCCTGCCACTGTACGATCAGTTGATTTTTGGTATCGCCCCGTCCGTCAGGAGAGTCTGGTAGCCAAAAACTGAAACGGTAAAATCGATATTGGCCATTAACGGCCTTTGTGCTCTCACGCGGTGCGAATAGCATCGCTTTCTTCGAGGTGTTTTCACTAATTCCAGGTCTTGCACCATAAAACTCGCGCTTCCAAGTGAATTTTACGTGATTCTTACCGTGCCTAGATCCTTCTGCTATCACCTTAGCTGCATCATCTGTTTGCATTTGGCTCAGCCGCCAGACGACACCATGATTGACCGATCCTCCGACCTTACCTTTGTTTTCTTCTACCGGACTCAAAACTATCCCAAAAAAGCTTTGCTTCCTTAGAGATATAATTGACCGATGACTCACGGTTTTCTTTTGACTGAAAGCGATCTCTAAAATCGTCAAAGGATTTCTTACAAGACGTATGGATACAAAGGCAAATCGCCAGAATTGCAAGCGACAAGTATTTCATGAAGTAAACCTCTTTTATTTTTCTCTTTTGCTGCAAGGATTGAACCGAGAATTTTTCTCAGATCATGTAGTGATTACACGAGATTATGTGGAGGATTGAAAGGGTGAGCTATCGATAAAGTTAACAGTGGATACTATCTAGGCAGCCTTTAAAGTAGGTACATCGTCTCCCTATCATGAGGGGATTTACTCAGGAAAGTATTGTTGCATCCGTTTTCTTGACATAAATCAAACCGGCATTATAGTCTTTCGAGGTGAGTTATTAAGGTTTTACTTCAATCGCAATTAGGAGGTTTACATGCTTCACCAAGCAGATCTTCAATGGCTAGAGGAGTTAAGGACAAACCTTGCTTGTTACCTAGAATACTCCTCTGCTCACGAAAAAGAACGGGTGGATGGTCCCCATGGGTTTTGCACTAACATTCACGATTTAGAGGAGATAGAGATATGATCTTTGAAAGCGTCAACATCGACATTGGAAATAATCAGGAAATGTTCCCTAAGAGTCTTTCGGAAAGCCTAGTACCCTTTGAATTTCGAACCTATGTGATTGTGAATCACAAAGGTCAAAAACTGGGTTTTCTCAAAAACTTTCACTCGGACATTAACGGAAAGCCCAAGTATTTTACCATCGACTCTACCACCGAGCCCGATGACAATTATTACCCAACGGAGTTTATTGAGTCCATCGAGGGCTCGCGCATCCAACTCTGTCGAGACTTTGATGAGATTCGTGGGCTCAAGTTTTACAGCCTAGAAAGCCTCGCTGCTCGTGACCCATACCTATATATCGAACCGATTGCGTCGTGACCACGCAAACTGATTCAGATCTGGCCGCAGTAGCGGCCATTTTTTCGATTTATTTCTGGGAGAGCTCAAAGAACAGATCTTCTACTTTGCCAGGCTGACCGTTATATACCGTACTATGAAAACCCGATTCGTATTCAGTCCACCCCAAGAGTTTCTCCTTGGGGATACTCTCGACAAAACTCCTGACCAAAGCTGTTGGAGTCACCTTATCAAGTCGACTGCTGATGACAAAGGCTGGTACCACCGTTGATTTAAGTGCCACCTTAGGGTTGCAGCTATCATTATGAAAGTCTAAGCCAGAGCGTAGCCCTGCAATCCAGATACCTAGATCAAAAAATAAATGGGGTAGGGGAGGAGCTTCCGAGGTAAACTTAGAGAGCTCTTCCACATTGGGTATAGGGCTTTCATAAACGACTGTCGATATCTGCTCGATGGACGAAGAGCCCTTCAAATCCTGTAAGGCTAATGCCGTCGCCATGGATCCCATGGAGGTGGACGTGATAAAAATCGTTTGTTCGGGAAAGGTTTGCGCGAGATAGGTTATCGCAGCAGACACATCATGACGTTCTTTACACCCCCATCCGGTCCCCTTGCCGTCGCTATCAGATAGTCCGTGGTTTATATACTCAAGGGCAAATAGTCGTTTACCAAAGGACTTGGCCATGTCTAAGTAGCGAGCGCCGTGGAGGTAATTGCCATTCACCCCACTAAGATGAAGCCAAATGCCACCATCTGGATTTGTCTTAAGGTCGAATAGATGAGTTGTATGACCAGTATTTAGATGAGGCAGAGGAACCTTTTCAGGGGTTAGGGAGCTGGCTACGTCCTCACAAGATTTGCTAATATTTGGCCCATTAGCCGCTCCACCACTGATATTCTGAAAAGCTTGATTTTCTAAAAAGCCGTCACACTCAGTGGACTTCTGTCGATGCTTTAGGTTTCCTGGAAATAGAAGCAATTCACTAGAATAGTAAGCAAGTCCTAGGACGAAAATGTTAGTGCAGAAAAAAATTGCAACCGACCATTTTATCAGAAACCGAAGCATGATTGAGTCACCTATCCGTTTAGCTTCCCTTCATATACCCATGGTTCACACGATGGAACCTAACGGAAGCGACAAATCTATCATACTTCGTCTACTGCAATGTCCTATAGTCCTAGATCACCGACTGCATAAAGTAGTATATCGTCTGACTGAATCACACGACCGCGGAAAAGGATATCAAAGGTTAGCAAATCGGCATCCTCAAAGGGGATCTCAGCCACGTAGGAGTAAGCGCCGTTTGTAAACGTCACGAGGTTAAAATCAACGGCCTCAGCTACGGTACTCTCTAAAACCAAGTTGGGCGAACCATCTGAGTTTAAAGAACGACGATCAAAGGACAAGTAGTACAGAGTTTCGCTATTTCGGCAAAGGTAGACGTAATGATTTGAAGTCTCAAAGTAGCCAAAATTTACGCCCCGAGTTCTGGAATAACAAGTTGTATCGCCTTCCATATAGATAGGAGGTTGGAATTGAGTGATAGGACGTAGGTAGCGATCTTCTGCAATGACCCAGCAAAGGTTATGGTCAATATCGCCGCGAGGATTCACCTTCATCCACAAGCGACCGAGCTCATCACGAGCTGTCTCAAATTCTGAGTCCACTGCTAGTGGGTTTCGTAATTCGAAAATAACCTGAGACCGAACCGTTGGATTTTCCCGGCAGTTCAACCAGCTCGTTACGTTTTCAGTGATCTGCCAAGTTTTGTAAGTGTTGGCAGCTTGTTCTGAAAACTCAGCCTGAAGGCGTGACTCAGAGGCATCATGCTGACCGCAACTGGTATGAATTAGACCAAGGCTTAGTAGCGGAATCAAAAAGCTAAGTTTCATGGGTTTCTCCTCGTTTAGGGTGTCGTTATCGATTCACGAACATATTAGTGATTTGTAAGCAATTTTCAACGAGTATCCGTAGGGTTTTTATCAGGAAATCTTCGCAAACAAAGTAGGTCACGGATTCTATTCATAAGATTGGGAAAGATCGAATCCTTCGCATAAGACCAAATCATATTTTCTGGACAAAAAAGAGTCGTAACGATCGTAATATGCTAGGTAATTTGTTTAGTCTATCTTTTGGGATGAACTCCGATATACCGGCGACTGAATCATTGGGGTTTGTTTGAAGTTAATTTTTTGGAAAATTCTTTTACTTTTCTTGGTCTTTCCAACCCGCATGATGGCTGTTGATTTAGCTGTTGGCGAGCATTGGGTGATAGACGGTGAGGATCGCACATACCTCGATATCTCTGCCCAAGATATCGGCCTCCAGGAGGCGATCACGCGCTATAGGGATGGAGCATTCAAAACCGTGGGCGGGACTCCCTTAAATTATCCAGACAGTACCGTATTCTTTGTCGAATCTGTGACCAATACAAGCTTTCAACCTGTTGAAGTCATTATGAGCGAAGTCTTTCCCACCGTAGGTAAGAGAGAGTTCTTTCTTGTCGATGAGTCTTGGAGGCAAATAACCCATGGTTTCATGACCAGTGATGGTGTGTTGAACTCAGATAACTCAGTAAAAAGTTCGGTCTTTTCATTCCGATTTACTGTGCCGCCTGGGCCTCATCTCATATTTTATAAAGTCTCAGGAATTGTTCAGATTCAAACAAAACTTATCGAGACACCGTCAGCTTACAGCAGTCGTCAAGAAAGTCGCGTGATTCTCGTTACCATTGTGTACACCGTCTTGACCCTTATGGGCCTTTACAACCTCAGTCTATTTCTCCAGCTTAAACAAACCACCTATTTGATTTACACAGCTTACGTGTTTTCTTTAGTATTCCTATTTTTTCAATTCCCTATTGGAACACAAAAGCTCTTCCAATTACCCGACACCTTCAATCTTTACACTATTTCTTTTGCAACCTATCTAACCTGCTTTCTTGCTTTAATGTTTTGCTATAGCTTCAACAATCTGCGCGAATATAAGCGCATGGCTATTGCATCAAAAGTTTTTATGGGACTTATGCTTGTGTTAATGGTTTTGATTCCTTTGATACCAAGAATCAGCACGTCTCACCTAACTCATGTGGCTGCGCAGATCACAACTATTGCATGCATGGCATTTGGGATTTATTTGGCGTGGAGGCGCAGCCGGATAGCCTACTTCTATCTATTCGCCTGGTCGACATTCTTACTGGGATCCTTAGGAATGTCCCTATTCATCAATAATATCGTCAGCTATAACTCTTTCTTTTTCTGGTCTATGCCCTTTGGTGCTGTTGTTGAAACTGTCGTCATTTCACTTGGTCTAGCCGAAAAAATCAGGATAAATGATCAAGGCCAAAGGCAGGAGACGATTGAATTGAATCGTCAACTCCATGAAAAATCCCTTAAGCTCTCTGATCTTAACCAAGATCTAGAATCTCGTGTGAGAAAGAAGTCGGAGGAGCTTTCCTCAATCATCGATCATATCCGTATAGGTATTCTCCTTGTTGGCGGGAAAGACTTAAAGATCATGGCTACCTACTCAGCTATATCGAAAACTATGCTCGGTGTCGATGATCTTGAAGGCTGCAAGGCCATTGAAACGATATTTGATAACTCTAGTGTACCTCGTTCGCAGATTGATCGAACAGAATCCATTCTCCGCGCTGCTCTGGGTTCAGACGAACTAACCTTCTTGATCAATCAAGATTTGCTAGTCACTGACATGTCAAGGAAGGTTGGCTCAAACCATATGTTTATTCAACTATCTTGGCAGCCACTATTCGACACAGAGGGAAAGATAAGCAGTTACATCGTCGGACTTTATGATATGACGTTGACGCAAAAGCTGCGCTTAGAGGCTGTTAAAAAATCCAATGAGTTGCAATTGATTAGCGAAATCATCAGCACACCTGTGCAGCGATTCAATAATACCATCAAAACAAGTCTCGAATTCATAGAAACCAATAAGCGGCTGTTAGCGAGTGGGCGAGGAGTGACGACACAAAACCTACAGTCGATCTTTGTCAATCTTCATACGATTAAAGGAAACTCGGCATCATCAAACCTGAGTAAACTCTCGGAAGCGGCACACAGGATCGAATTTAGCGTGTTTCAATCACTGCAGTCAAACAAGAAAGTCAATTCTAGGGATTTACGAGAGCTTCATAAAGAGATGGAAGACGTTCTAAATGTTTACAAAAAAATAGCCATGGAAAAACTTAGATATAGCGAGCAGAGCCCTGTTTCTATTTCTATCGAAGAACTAGAGACGTTACAAGGAGCCTTACTTGACTTTCTTGAAAATAGAAACCCTTCGACGCAGGAAACTTTGTTCGATCTTCTTGGCGTCTTTGAACAAAGGGTATTCTCCACGATAAAATCGACATTTCTTTCTTTTGAAGATGAAAGCAGACGATTGGCAAAAGCCCTTGGGAAGCATGCCCCTGTTCTGGAGTTTGAAGGCGACGACCATATTCTGCCACAGGTGATACACGACGCTTTATCGAGTGTGTTGATTCATCTGATCCGCAATACGATGGACCATGGTTTGGAGGATATCAAGACGAGACGAACTGCTAAAAAAGATGTCCAGGGCGTCATTCATCTAGAGGTAGAAACGACTCCCGAAGAGCTGATACTGAAATTCTCAGATGATGGCAAAGGCTTAGATCTCAATATCATCTTTCAGAAGGCTAGGGCGGCTAACATCATAGGGGCGCAGGAGCCGCTAACCTACGAGGTCATTAGTAAGATTTTGTTCTATACCGGTTTCTCAACAGCGCGGGTTTCCAACGATATTTCAGGACGAGGGGTGGGGATGTCGTCTGTTCAAGAGCATATTGAGCAATTGGGCGGTCATGTTGAGATCGAGTTTGGGCGGATCGGTGCTCTAGAAAATCAAAGCGCCTTACCCATGACCATCATTATGCGCATCCCTCGGATGCAATTTCTACGATCTATCGAATCGATTCAACTCTCTGCCTAAGGGTGCCTTTAACTATCTAGATTTACATGACAACATCGATAGGTTTGTCATTCTATTGAATAAGCCTAAATGGTATGGTAATGTCATTTAGGCGCATTTTTCTTAATTGTCTAGCTCTTACTGTTGAGGCTGAATATGACAGGTAAACTATTCGTAAGTCTTTTATTTCTTGGCACTTTGATATCTTGTGCAAAAGATGGCTCTGACGACAAATCAAGCGAGCCAATCGCCAAGCCGGATACAGAAATGGAAGAGGCTTTTGCGGAGTTTACCTATCCGTCTTTCCAAAACGCCGAGTGGCAAGATAAATGCGATGCCATCGAATCCTTCGTGGTTGCGTTTGCCACCACTTATCTTGACGATATCGCTATCGAAGACACTAGTCCCTGTGCAAAACAAAGACTTTCTGCCGAGCTTGCTTCGTCTCAATATTCCTATAGCTTCACTTATAGCAATGGAGTCAATCTACAGTCATTCGAAATTGCAATCGCGGCCGCGGTTAGTAAAAGCACTGGTAGTATTTCCATCGTTTCGAGTCAAGAAACCACCGATGAGTCCAAAGACTTTGATACCAATCTAGGCAACCGCATGACTGAACTGCCTGAGATATTTGCCATGTGGCTTGAAGGAAATCAACCAGCCAAGGTTTTTGGGATCGACTATGAGGCCTACGTAAATCAAATAACAACTCTCGGTTTAGGGCCACAAGGCCTGTCTCTTAAACCCAATGATCGACAACTTGATGTCAGATTTCTAGACAGAGATTTTGCCCCTAACAGCGGCAACGCGGAACTGATAAATCTTCCAGAAACCTATTATAAAGAAGACGAAAGCACAGATACCAAAAGTTTTGCAGGATGCCCTCTTTCCGAAGGGCTGGGATGCGTCAATGCCCTGGATATACGCTACATCATCCTAGGGAATGAAATCCACCTGGTCTTTCATACCGGCAATTCAGTAGGTATCACGCAAAGCTGGATTTCTGTTTACCTAGGAAACTTTCCCAAAGAATAAATCTAAACTGGGTCATAAGCACAATCCGTTACCCTATTTGATGGCCATCAGAAGCGAATAATATCCCGCTTCTGTCATTTTTTCTAGATTTTTAAAGCCCGCGCCAACCACTAATTCAGTTAAATGATTTTGAGTAAACTGCTGAGATCCATGATTTATGTGCATAAGAAGATCAAAATATACCACGGTTGCAGGTGCACAGGAATCCGGGGTGAGCAGTGCTTCTGTTATCCATAGCTTGCCTCCGCTTGGAAGACTGCTGTAGGCTTTCTCGATGAGAAACGAAAGCTCAGGCTCTGACCAGTCGTGCAAAATATTGCCGAAATGGAGGCAGGTGTCTTTAGGCCATGTATCTTCGAAAAAGTTAAGCGGTAGAAGCGTTATGTTGTCATTCATTGCCGAACTCTTTAGATAGGGCCAAGCGGCAGCGCAAACCGTTGGTAGATCAGCACAGCTAACCGTAATATGAGGATGTCGTCGTTTCAACGCCATTCCAAATGCGCAGGACCCCGCCCCAAGATCTGTTAGGCTTTCGATGGTTTGGAAGCCCTCGTGAGTGGTGATTAGGTCAGCCACATCTTGAATCTGCTCGTGCATTACCTTGGTAAAGCTATTAGCTACCTTAGGGCTAATATTGCCCTGTTTCCACATGCTGGTGATATCTTGCTGATCTACCGTAAGCCCTGAAGAGCCGCCCTTGAGAACTGTCATGATCCGCTGACTAAGGCTTTCTACTTGCTTGCTGTTTGGTGATTCTGTATCAGAATTCGTAGAGTGATCAGAGGGAGCCTTAGAATTTATTGTGTAACTCAAGCCTGATTTGGCTAAGCGACCGCTAGCAACGAGAGCGCGGCAAAACACATCCAAAGTTTTCGGCTGTAGGCCCAATATCGTCGCTAATCGGGATGCTGTCACGGCTCCGGCTTTCTCAATCACTTCGGTCATGTCGTAGGCTTCTACCACCTGATCAAGGGCTTTGGGAAAGTACGAAAGCCATTGGTCGAAGTTGTTTTTTAAGTCTAGGTTTGTCGACTTCATGATGATTTCATTCCTTTATAGATTTGGCTCCATCGGCACACGCATGAGAGAGATGGTCGAGGCTTTTCTTTGTTTGCCATGTTTTTTTTAACACAATGACTTAAATACTTTTATCGCTGAGCTGTAAGCTATTGAATTCTCGATGATAGTTCATATGAGTTGTATATATTTTACCCAGACGAATCAATTACCGATACGGAACAAAATCTTAAATTCTAGAGGAACTAAGATGAACTGTCTGACCAGGTTATTACTGCTGGCATTACTTGTATCATGCGCATCGAAAAAAAGAGACGCCTATGTTGAGGAATCAACTCCCCCGACTTCGGCTGAAATCATTGTTGACGACAGTAATGCTGTTGCCGATTCAGGACCTACGGAAGGCGTCACGATCGAGGCAACATTCGCTGGACAGTTTAGTATTTCCGGTATTCCAGAGGGTCGATTCTTTAAAAGCCAAATCGAATTGGTGATTAGTGATCCGAAGGACATCAAGGGCATCGAGTATTCGATTGGGCCTTCCTGCACCGAAAGCGTGGCTTTTGATCCCCACACTGACATGAATAAACCTTTGGAGATCGATCTCAAGGACTTTCACGGAAAAATACAACTCTGCATCAAGGCTATCGATGCCAATAATATTAGCTCAGAAAAGTTTGAGATCTTCGAATGGGATCAAGGTTACCCCGAAATCGTAAACAAAGCGGTGCATTCGCGTTGCCGTACAACACAGGACTCGATCCGAAGTAGCCGCTACAGACTTGAAGTCAAAAAGGAAAACCCTTTAGCTGAGCTCGATGTTTTTATCGTTGGGCAAAACTTTATTGGACCGCGTTGTCCTAGCAGCAACGAGCCGCGAGAAAATAGACTCGAGGCGAGCTCCTTACTCTTTGAAAACGGTACCGTGTCGTTTATCGCTGGAGGGATTTTCTATTCTTTTGAGATAAACTTCGAAGAAACTGAGGCCCGTCTGATTCATTTGTCTGGAATCGAAGACGAGGCGGGTCGAGAGTGGAGTATCGTTGAACTATAATTACATATGAATTAAATAGCCTTAAGCATAGCGCCAGTGATTTTATCAAGTGGTAACTCCTCGGTAATTCCTCCACGCTCCCTAGCTTCCTTGGGCATTCCATAAACAACGCAAGTGGATTCATTTTGACCAATAGTATGGTAGTCCATATTACGTAGTTTTAAAGCGCCGCTGGCTCCATCTTCTCCCATGCCGGTTAAAATAACCGCAATGATTTTTTTATTTTTGATCTTTGTTAGAGATTCAAACAGATAATCGACTGATGGTCTAAACCCATTTACGGGTGGATCATCTGTGACTTTAGTATATATTTTTTTTGCAGGGCTATCGACCAATCGCAAATGCCGCCCCCCTGGAGCCAGATAAACGGTATTTGGCTCAATGATTTCGCCGCCAGAGGCCTCACAAACTCTAAAAGGGAATAGACTATCGAGACTAACTGCAAAGTCTTTCGAAAATCCTCCTGGTATATGCAATGCGATTACAATAGGGGGAAACTTGTTTGGTAGCTTAGACAAAACTGTTCTAATTGCCACGGTTCCCCCTGTGGAAGCTCCAATAGCAATAATTGTATTCTCAAGCTCCCTAGCTCCGAAGCCTTTCGTTAGAATAGGATCCTGAAGATTTCTATTGTAGGCATGATTTCGGTATGTGTTTGTTGCTACCAGTAGCGATTCTCTCAACATATCTGCCAAAGAAGACATATCCATGAATGGGTTAACTTGAAAGTAATGGAAGCTGTCACAATCGAGAGTTTCTAATAAATTTTTGTTATCTGCAGTAGAAACTATGACTGTCGGAATTTTGACTTTGGAAAGATAGCCTCTCAAAAAATCTGTTTTTTGTCTCTTGCCGTTCTCTACGTCCACGATAACCACAGAGGGACGATCCCTCTTTATTAGGGTTACTGCCTCAGCTGGATGCTTAGGCTTACCAATTAGTTGAAAACGAGGGTTGTTTTCTACTGCACACTTTATCAGGTTTTTTGAAGATTTTGATTGATCCAAAATCAAAACCTTTATCTTCCGATTTTCTAGTTTGTTTTTTGTTACTTCTTTAAAAAGAACTTTTCCAGATTCTGTTTCAAACCTAATATTGCGGCCATGTGTGCCACCCACCTCTTTAGCAAGGATTCTGACACCGTACTGTTTGAGTATGCTCATTGCGATAGCTATATTTTGTTGACCGATATCCCCACCAGCAAAACTTGTTTGATCAGACTCAATTACATGTCCGCCTCCGAGGATTTTTGCTTCCAGGTCTGAGCGTTTCGTCCCCTTTTGCTTCATTATCCTAAGCATCTTTACAATCGCTACATTGCCATAGTGACTACTAATGTCGTCTGCGGGTGCATTTGGTAAATAGAAGTGGCAGATTCCACCTAGTTTCAATCTTTTATCCCATACACACACGGCGATACACGAGCCTACAATGGTAGAAAACACTGTAGGTGAGTAACCAACCTTGATTTCGCCTTGAATAATAAATGAATGATTTACTTTATTTTCTGGAATACCGAGTTTCCCACTATTTGGCACCTCGACCTCAATTCTGCCACTGACTCTGAATGGCCTAGATACATTAATCCTGATGGTTTCAATTTATCGACCAAGCTATTAGTCACTTGGATACGATCTTCCTCATTGAAATAAATTAAAACATTTCGTAAAAATATGATGTCAAACTCTAGAGGTATACTATATTGAGGGTGTAGCAAATTAAACTGTCGAAATTTTACTTTCGACTGATAGAAAGGTTTGATGCGAAACTCTTTTTTGTTCTGATTCATGTCGAAGAATTTCTTGAGTTTATCTCTTGGGATGTCTTTAATCTCGTCTTCACTGTAGACAGCTCTACTGGCTTTATTCAAAACATCGGTATTGATATCAGTAGCTAGTAATCGATATGATAAGTCGGTATGAACTTCGAAAAGGTCTTCCAAAATCATCATTAAGGAATAGGCTTCGTGACCTTTCGAACAAGCTGCAGACCATACATTGATAGTTCGTCCCCTCAAATTCTTAGTAAGATGTTGCGTCAGATGGTCGAAATGAGAATTCTCACGGAAAAATGAGGTAAGATTCGTAGTCATGGCATTGACGAAATCGTCAATTTCATTAGGATGCGTCTTTAAAAACTCAATGTATGCATCAAAGTTGGGGATTTTTTTTCTCTTAAGAAGTCCAAGGACTCTGGATTCCACCAGTCTTTTTTTGCTGGAGTCTAGAGAAATGCCGGCCGTATCTTTAATCAAATTACGAAAGAAATAGAATTCAGTCTGTTTGAGACTTGGATACTCTTGCATATGTTAAGCTCCACTCAAAATCCGGGCTATAACTCTTTCCAAACTTTATCTTCATCACCTTCTTCCTGGTGATACGATAAATCGTCAGTTCCAGTAGCCTTCCGTAGCGGTGGATGTTTTGTCTCGCTTCTTGCTTGCATTCTTGATGGAGTAGGTTGAGGACGTCTTCTTTCGTCTAGATATGTCACTTCACTGTTCTCAGTCCGGAATAGATGTTCATCTTGTTCACTACTTGACCCAACTCTACCACTGATATATCCGTGCATTTCATTTACATATCTAATCAGATTGCTCGATTGTTGATTCAATGTCATACTAGAACTAGCGGCATCTTCTGCGATGGATGCTGTCTTCTGAGTAGCGGAGTTGATATTTTCTATCGCAATTCCTATTTGAGATATTCCTCTCGACTGTTCATTTGATGCTTCCGAAATTTTGCTCGATGACTGAGCAACCGTCTCCGATTGCGTGAGAATATCACGAACGATACGAGTTCCCTCAGTGACTCGATTGGAATTTTCTTTTATGATCTGACCGGCCTTGCTGGTACTATTTTGAACGATCCCGGCAATCTCCATCGCAGCCTTACCGCTCATCTGAGCTAAATTTCCTACCTCTTGAGCGACTACAGCAAAACCTCTACCATGCTCACCAGCTCTCTCCGCCTCCACTGATGCATTGAACGAAAGAAGCTTCGTTTGAAAGACTATTTCGTCGATAACTTCCGTTTTTGCACCAATTTCATTGATGATATCCACTAGTCCATCACTTTGTTCGTTGGAATCTGAGATTTTTGACATGGCCTCAGATAGTTCTGCCATTTGTCGATTTACGTTGTAGGATTGTTCCGAAGACTCTTTTGCTAGTTGCGCATTATTCCTCACAATCCCTGAGACCTCTTCCATACTTGATGATGTTTCTTCGATGGAAGAAGCTTGTTCAGCGGCGTATCCTGATAGTTCCCGACTATTTTCAGAAAGATCGTGGGAAGCATCATCTAGCTTTTCTGCATTTTTCCTTATATCGTGAAGAAATTTATGAATATGTCCGGTTAAATTAGAACTCAGCCTTAGGGAATAAAGTAACGATATGCAGACGGACACCAAAATGCCGACAACTATGGTCCAAACGCTAACCATACGAGTCGTTTCGGCATCGCTTTGACGGATTGTCATAAGCTTTTCTTCTGCGGCAATAAACTCGTCAATCAGTGTTCTAAATTGGTCAAAATATGTTTTACCTCGAGCTTCAGCAACAAGATCAGCCATATTATCCATGGTAGGCGCATCACCAATAGATCGTCTTAAACTGATCATTTTATTCGCTACATTGCTGTCCCATTCGGACAGGGTGTCTTGTGCTTGACTCAATAACCTTACTTGCGGAGGGTTGTCGCTAACAGTTTCTTGAAGTTTATTTAGATTTGTATCAAATCTATTTTTACCTGAGCGATAAGGCTCTAAAAATTCCTCTTGTCCTGCGAGTAAATATCCTCTGAGCCCGGTTTCCATATCGATGGCGGAGTTTAAAATCCCTCGTGCTTCGGCGATCACATTGTGAGTATGAATTACCCATTTAGCATTTTTTCGTATGGTGTCAAGATCACTACTGGTTTGCATCTCTGCTTCTCTCTGTCTCAACAAAACCTCTTCCACCTCAATAAAACGACCAATTTGCGACCGAAACTTATCAAAGTACTTCTTACCCTCTTTTTTTCCAACAAGTAAGGCCACATCGTTCATAGTTGGGGCATCACCGATTTTTCTTCGCAACTCTATGGCTGGCTCCGTGACATTAGAAACCCATTCCTTTATGATCTTCTCTACCTCGCCCATTTTCTCAACTTGACCTGGATTATCTGAGACTTTGGATTGAAGGGTCTTTATTGCCTTCGAAAAGTCACTGAGACCTTGGTTGTATGGTTCCAAAAAAGATTCTTTACCAGAAAGCAAAAAGCCTCGCATCCCTGTCTCCATATTCATGGCGTCTTCTTTGACTCTGATGGCTTGCCCGATTGCCTCGTGGGTATGGTTTACCCATTCATTGGTGTTGGAAATAGATCTCAAGGCTAATATAGCGGTTATGCCGAGACCTAGAAGAAAGATCATGGTGAGAAAACTACCGGAAAGCACCTTGGTTTTTAGCGACTTATTTTTTTTATAACTCATAAATTTCCTCAACAAAGAAAAGTTAATTCTTAGAACTTAGGATTTTTAGCTCGTCTCGACTGAAAAGCTTCTCTAAACTCAAAAACAAAACAACACTATCATCACCCGTATTTGTCACACCCGTAATAAAAGATCGGTCTATATTGGTAGATAACTCTAGTTTGTCACAAATTTCATTTTCATTTACGCCCATAACTTCATCAACTGTGTCGACAATCGCTCCAATAGTGAGGTCATCCGTTTCTGTAATTATGATACAGGTTTTTTTTGGTTCCCACTCACGGGCTTTTTGTCCAAGTTTCACGCGCAGATCAACGATGGAGATAATACGTCCTCTCAGATTGATTATGCCTTTAAAAAAACTAGGGACCTGAGGTACTTCCGTGATTTTGTTGTAGCCGATAACTTCTTTAATCTTTGACAATGGAAATCCATACTGAAGTTGATCTAGTGTGAAAATAAGATACTTCTTATAAGATTTTGATAGTTGCGAAGGTTGATTATCGGACTTATGCGACTCAATTTCTTCAGTTAAGCTTCTTGCATTCATATTTGCCTCAAGACTTTCTCATAGTTTTTATTCTACTCTATGCAGCATTCTTAATATCATCTTGGAGAGATGATAAGTTTAGGACAAGAGCCACCTCGCCATCACCAAGTATCGCCCCCCCAGAGACTCCACGTAATTCTTTTAGCTCATGACCTAGTCTTTTTTGTACTACCCTTACTTGCCCAATAATATCGTCCACTTTTAATCCCATTTTTTTGCGGTTTATTTCTACAATCAATGACACCATCCGTTTGCTATCGTTGAAAGGACGCTTTTTGATTCCTAGACTTTTTTCGAAGTCGACCAACTCGATGACCTCATCACCCCTAGTAATAATTGACTTGTTTTCATTGATCCGGCTAATTTGCTTTTCACTGAACCAATAGACCTCATGAATATCTGTGGATGGTAAGACAAAGCGATCACCACACAATGTAAAAACAATTCCGTTAAATATCGCTATAGATAGGGGGAGCCGGATCGTGAAAGTGGTTCCGATCCCTGGTTTGGAAATAACCTTAATATCACCTTTTAAAGACTTGACCTTGCTGAGTACCGCATCCATGCCGACGCCTCGACCTGATACGTCCGTCACCGATTGAGCGGTGGAAAACCCGCTGGTGAATATCAGATTGATAAGTTCCTCGTCAGAATAGCTCTTTTGATCATCAAGCAGGCCTTTACTCATGGCTTTTTGATATATTTTTTTGGTATCAATTCCTCGACCATCGTCTGCTATTTCTAAAAGAAAATAGCCAAAGCTTTGGTAGGCATTAAGTTTAATTTTTGCTCGTTCGGGCTTACGGGCTTCGAGGCGCTCTTCTTGGTTTTCGATTCCATGATCGATAGCATTCCTAATAATATGGCTTACAACTGATGACAGTTCATCGACAAATACTTTGTCGATTTCGGTCTCTTCACCTTTGGTCATAATCTCAACGGGTTTACCCAAAGACCTAGAGGTATCTCTTATTATTCTTCTGGTCTTTTGGTAGAGGCTTTGGACGGGAACCATCCTCAGAGCCATGGCAGATTTTTGTAAATCTAGTGTAATTTTTCCCAGTTGAGATATGGTTTTGCTAATGAGGTCTTCGTTAAGTATGGGATTTTTTGCAGCTTCCTCTAGTGACGATTGCAAAATCACCTGCTCGCCCAGGTTATCGATCAGACTCTCGATTTTTTTGAGGGATAGCCTAATGAACTCGTCTTTATCTTCAGATTGACGGTCCATTGGCCTTTGGTTTTCCCGTAATTTCGATGGTTCATGATCCGTTCGCTTACTTATTAAATCTGTCTCAGTTTCTGAAAAAAGAGTTAGGCCATTGTCACTAATTGAATCGTTAGATGATGAATTGACTTCGCTTTCGCAAAAACCATCCATGATTGTTTTTATTCGCTTGGATACCACGCTAGTATCTGTTTTATGCTCGTAGTCTTCACGTAGGTTACTGGTCATCATTCTAAGCAGATCGTTTGAAGACAGCAGCGTATCAACCACATATTGATTGGGCTGGATCTGTCCGTTTTGCAGTAGTACTAATAGTTCTTCAAGGGCATGGGTCAGCTCACCCAATTGATCAAAACCAACGCTTTTTGCCGATCCCTTGATGCTGTGAGCCAGGCGAAAAATCTGGTTGATTATGTTTCGATCAGTAGGATTGCTTTCGAGATCCATAAAAAAGCATTCAGTCCGATCAAGGCTTTCCTCGCATTCAATCAGAAAGGTTTCTTTGAGTTCGTCGGTGTCGTAGCTAGCCAATGTCTCACCTAATTGTTGTGACTTGGTGGAGCCAATCGTCAAGAACTGTTGATTCGTTAGTTGGAGTGGTGGGTGCTTGCGTAACTGATGGTCATTAATGAACAATAATTTATGCGGTACACTTCGTTTATTCGATATTTAGATTTAGGTAAGGTCTAAGTTATTGATTTGTTTGGGCTGTTTCTGTCGGGAAAGTAAGTATCTGTTGTTTTCAGCTCCCCATACTGGCTTAAAAAAAATTTGTTTGTTAGCTTGTTTATCAGCACAGATATTGATTCATCTCATTTTATAATGGTTTGATTGGACAGTGACCATGACAATATGTCTCGGCAATGACTATGATTATCTTCGAATGCTCCCCTGGATCGTCACCGGGGAGTAAAACTTCCTAAAGCATGCTTTTTTGACTACACATTAATACTTAGTATGATATATAACTCTTCGGTGTTAAATGAATTGTTATAGGGAATGAAAATGAAACACACGTATAAAAATCTGATGATGTTGTTTACTCTAACTTCGGCCATACTTAGCCCTGGAGCTTCCGCTCGACCTGGCAGTGAATCAGCTGGTCCTCGCCAAAGTGCACCCAGTGTTTTCGGCTTTGACGGCAACGAATTTTTAGCTTATAAAAAAGGGGATAAGATCACCCTTCAAAAACGAGGCAGTGAGTTTTCCGACGTTGATCTGGATTTAAGTTTAATCTCCTTTGATGGTCACTCGAAGGATAACCAGTGCAAGAACGAGCAGGTTCTTATTACCGGTGAACAAGCAAAGTTAGATTTTTTTGCCCTAAAAGGCAGTGGAACCACCGAGTCTTGTTTAGATCAAGACAATACTACTTGCTTTGATAACAACAAGATTTTTTGTAAAGAGCTGATTATTAAATCAGTGATCGACGATAAAACCTACCATAACTATTACTGTGGCTATCAGACCACTTGTATCCGTGGCCGTGCCTTCCAAAGCAGTGTTGTCATTCAGGGTGAGATGACCCCACGCGGAACCGTGATTGTCAGTAACTCTCCGGCACAGTCAACGCTACGATAACGATACAGAACAGAACCTAAAATATAAAGCATGTCAGGGAGGTTTTTGTACCTCCCTTATTTGTGCCGGTTCTGAATCAGATACGAGGCTCATGACCTAAACCTAAGCTGCAATTTAGTCATGCTAGTATTATTTAGTTAAGAAATTTTATATATAGCCGATGATCATGTTTATCTAAAAAACTGATCTTCTATGGAGAATGATGTGGGTAATTTGCAGCAGATGGGCCTTGGACTACTAGTTCCCATAATTTATGGTTTTGGCGCCTACGGCTTGATCGAACCGACAATGGTGTTTTTCCTTCTTTGTGTTGTAGCAGCCCTTTTAATTGCATTTAGTACTATACTACTCCGCGACAAGCACAGCGCTGTGGAACGATGCTCTCAAATTAAGGAAAAATTTGAAGTATACTGCCAAAAAGTCGCTATATTGGAGAGGCAGATGGTCTTCTATGAAAAAACCATTTGCGAACAAAAAGAACGTATCAGATCTCTTTCGAAAACAATCGAATTACAAAACGATGTCATTCGAAAATTGGGTTCGGGTGAGAATCCTAAAAAGCCGCAGCTCAGGCTCATAAAATCAAAATGAAATATATCTAACGATGGCTATTTTCGAACAATTTACTTGTTCATGTTGAACAAATAAATTTATTATACCTAGGAGACATCGGTTATGGTTGATGTAACCGTCGGTAGATGCATTTTATCCATTCTAGGCTGGTTTGTGTTGCGAGGAGTATGTTTTAGATATGATTAACTTTAGTAAGGACGAAATCCTTCAAATCAAAAAATCTCGAGAAGCGCAACAACGTACCATCGAACAAATATTGGGTAACTCTTTGTCAGAGATAAAAGCTAGAGAAACCATCAATGAGTCACGATCTGTCATAGAAAAAATCAACAGAACAATAAGCCGATAACTAGAAAATCTTTGCAGTATATACTCCGATGGGATTCATTCCAACAGCTTTCAGCATAGAAACGCCTCGTTGACAAGGACACACCTCATTGGTCTGATTACTTCATGATAGTAAGATACCACGACGATAGAAAGACTTAAATCACGATAAGCTTAAGTGCTAAAAGAACAGCATGCAATTGCCTATATTTTGAATGAATTAGTTGAGACCAGATCTTTGGCAATAAATTATGATATGATCCTAATGTCATGCCGAAGCTAGGAGATCAAATCTCAATGCGCCCATCGCAGTTTTTATCATGGATAATGTCTTATCATAACTCTCGACTCTGCAAGTTCGCTTTACTCATAGCTGCCTGTGGTTTATCTTGTACGAACAAACCCAAGTACGTAAATCAGGAAGTATTCAATCGATTGGCAAGACTCGAGGCACCCTCCATAGATGCAAAGGGCGAGCTATCATCACCATTACCAACACAGGATGACTTTTCCGGACTTTGGCATCAAATCAAGGATAAGAAATCTAAAAACCATTCGATGGAGCCATCTGCATGCAATCTTGAAATGAAAAGCTGGCTTGCAATTGAGCAAAAGGACAGTAGAGTCTCTCTATATTTTTTGCACTCTTCGGCTTCGCGTGGAGATCTACCTAGCAAGCAAGTCTCCCAATACGAGCGTGGAATCGGATCGCGCCGACAGAATACTTTGTCTGTTGATGCAGAAGAAGTCATCACAGTCTGGGATAGAGAGACGGGAAAGCAGGTCAGTCAAACAATCAAGACGATCCCTTGGCGACTCTCTTTCGATCAGGAGACAGGACAACTCATAGGTGAGAGAAACGGGAAAATCATGCGTTTAGCTCCCTTGTATCATAAATATGTTCCAGCACAAAACAAAGCAGCCAAACCTTGTCCTCCCCCTCCATAGAAAACAAAAACTAACGTTTTGGGTACAATTTCGATACAACCCAAATGGAACCAGCTTTGATTTCTTTCATACTTTGCCAGTCTATTCTATCAACTGAAATACAGGGACTTCGATCTTCGTGTTAAGGAAGACATAGCCACCAAAACGTTTTTGATAATCACGCCTTTTTCCAGATCCATCTTTTAGAGTGAGGCGACTGATATACACCTCTTCAGCGACTCTGACAGAAGAATCAGATAAGATTCCTTCGATGATCACGACGCCATCGAGGATGGGCTCGGCAGTTACGGCTGTTAATTCAAGCCCCCATTGGCCACTACTTAGCAAGACGGAGGCTTCGGTCACGCCAGACACATCATCACTCACCTCAACTATATAGCGAACCCGGTCACCTATTTTTAAAACACCAGTTGGGCCAGAAAATGAGATAAGTTTGGGATCTAATTCATCAACAAAATCCAAATCCACCAAAATTTCGTAGTCATCTCCAGAGAATCCATCCTGATTGCCGTCTAAGGGTTGACCAAATGGGTCTCGTAGTGAGGCTTTTGCTATAAACTGATATCTACCGACAGTCAAATCATCAGCAATAGCAAACTCCAGTTGATTGGTTCCTACTTTATACTGAGTTAATAGTTCGATCGGGACTTCGTCACCAGTATCGATTTGCCTAAGCTCAAAGGCCTGATTGTGAACTGAGGTTGGATCATATACGTGATTTAACGTAACTGTAAGAGTCTTTGATGTTACCGATAAGTCCCCTATGCTAAGATCTAGAGTGGGAGGTTTTAGCTGATCTCTTACTGCGTTGATAGCACTGACTCGCCCAGAGCCGAGAAGACCTATGTGATTAGGGTTTTCTTCATCGATATTGACCGCTGTCCCTAACACCTGTGCAATCACCTGATCCCGTGTCCACTCCGGGTGCTTGGACCAGGTTAAGGCAATAACGCCAGCTACTATGGGAGACGACATGCTAGTGCCCGTGCGTTCACCATAGGCGCCATCGGGCAATGTAGAAAGGATGCGATCCCCAGGAGCCGCGATATCAATACCTTTGCCATAGTTTGATGAGGGAAAGCGATAGTCTGATTGGCGAGCTGTCGACGCGACAAAAATTATTTCGTCATAAACCTGCCTTGCCGGGTTATTGCGGCCGCTATTACCAGCTGAGGCCACAATAATAGCTCCGGCATCATAAACCATTTCTATGGCCTTCTTGAAAATAGGGTCCTCTGATTCCGCGAAGCGATCGATCCGATAGCTCGTATTTATAATTTTGACCCCTTGCCTTATAGCATAGCCATAGGCCTCTGCAATCCGCGCTGAGGAAAACAATGTCGATTCACGACTACTAGCCAATCGTAGCGGCATGATTTTGGTATCCGGAGCCACTCCTGGTGTACCTATCCCCCTGTTGTTTCGTCCTGCTATAATTCCAGACACATGAGTCCCATGACCGTCGATTGAGCCATTAGAAAACTGATTAGGAAACGGATCATTGCTGCCTTGGTCAGCAAAGTTCCACCCACGAAAATCATCGATGTAACCGTTATGATCATCGTCGACGCCATTGCTAGATCGCTTTCCTGACTCAGTGGAGCTATAGTGCACGCTTTCGAGAAGATCGGGATGTCTATAGTCTAGGCCGTCGTCCGTCACGGCAACCACCATGCTCTGTCCTCTGGCGTAGGACCATGCCTCTTGCGTGCCGATCCGTTCGTGATGCCAACCAAGATTAGTATCTTGTTGGGCAGTTGATGAGATAGATTCGATATCCAGTGGATCTTGCCTGTAAATCCGATTTTTGGCCACTAGCGTCACCCATGGCTGAGCTTGTAAGCCTTGTCGCAAGATCATTGTTTCCTCCTGGCTCAAGCCACTTATGGTAAACATTTGCTCGTGTTGCCCATCTTTAGCTACGGACAACAAAAGTTTGATCTGCTTATTGGTAAGTCCGTTTAAATAAGGTCCAAAGCGGTGTAATAGCTCTTCCACGTTGCCAATGGGAGCCTCGCTTTTAACGGTTACCACCAAATCTGTCTGCTCACTAGGCAGACTACTGGCAGCTATAAGTCTCGCTGATTGCCGAGATGTATGGGCTTCCTTGCCAGAAGCTGTTAAAGCTCCGACAAAGGCTAAAGATCCCAAAATTACTGATACTTTTTTGTTGTAGGTCGGTGTCATGGGGCTGTCTCCGCATATGGGTTTTTGCATGGCGGGACCATAGCATTTCGATAGGCCAAACCAAACCATCAAAATCCTGAAGCGGAGAATAACTACCACCAACTGGTATGAGAAAATTGCCAAAAAAATGGGTGAGGCGATAATTTTGGGCAATTTCTTCCGGTTGATTGAGAGTAGGTTCCTCCCGAACCGAAATGGAACCATTTGTTCCGATCCCAAATAAAGTGTTTTTATAGGTATGATAACGAAATCACTAGACTTACTGGAAGGGTTTGCGACCAAACATCTTGCCCTGCAGACTGCAAAGACTCATAGGATGGGGCGCGAGAGGTTTATTGCCAATCATTTG
This sequence comes from Pseudobacteriovorax sp., assembly GCA_013215145.1. GTDB lineage: Bacteria > Bdellovibrionota_B > Oligoflexia > Oligoflexales > Oligoflexaceae > DT-89. Next base: position 121,383 of record JABSRP010000002.1, on the reverse strand, counting down.
GCGTCCACCTTGCTTTTCAGTATTCTATATCTACCAATCCTCTATCTTATTGCGTATGACACCGCTTTCTATGTCGTATCTTTTTACGTGTTTTTTCATATCTTTGTTTTATTTCCACTGTTTCGCCGTGGTCATTGGCGAGGTCTAACCGATGCATTTTGTGCCATGGCATTGGGAGGATTTTCCATTATTGCTTGCACCTCTGGGGGCATTCAATCCCCGATTGTCGCATGGTTTCTTAGTATTAAAGTAGGAGCGTATTGGTTCAACGGCGAGAGATCCGGGATTTTTTGGTCAGTTTTATGCATTTTAGTTATGACAGGAATCTTTTTCACAGGCAAATATATCTATCCCTATGCTTACGTCATGCCTGAAGATAGCACTATCATCTTCTCTAGCATTATTCATATTGGAGTATTGTTGTACTACTTTGTGGTCCTACATATATATGAGTACTGGGGTGCGAAGAGTCTTTCTCTTGTGGAACACTCGGCAAAAGAACGGGATCAGATGTTTCGCATTGTGGTTCACGATATCAAAAATCCCCTTGCCGTCATCATTGGGCGATGCCGCCTCTTAGCCAACAAGTCATCACAGTGGAGCAAAGAAAAAATCCTAAGCCAAGTGGAAAACGTGGATAAGAATGCTAAGAGAATTCAGTTAATCATAGAAGACACGCTCGATGCTAGTACAAATAAAATCGAACACATGCGCCAGTGGAAGTTATTGGATCTAAGTCTAGTATTAAAAGAGGCTGTTAATAGTATTCAAGAGCAGGCACAGGAGAAGCAAATCGAGATTGTGGTGGAGTGTCCCGCTGCCGTAACCTACAAGAGCCAATGGCTTATCGTTTACCAAATTTTTGTCAATGTCATTTCCAACGCAATCAAATATTCCCATTCCCACTCTAAGATACATGTTTGCCTCGAGATGGACGAAGATCACAAACCTCGCTTCTATGTGCGAGATCATGGTCTTGGTATGAGTGGCGAGCAGATTCAATCATTCCTGGATGGACTTAACGTTGGTAACAAACCCACGGCTGGAGAATCAAGCTCGGGAGAAGGGAGTCGGATACTCAGGCATTTCATTAGTGAGATTCATGCGGACTTGGCAATCTCTTCTCCAGGTCATAATCAGGGCTGCGAATTCACTATCACTTTTCCCAAGGTAGCATAAGAACATCAGTTCATTTTTTGTATCTATTTGGCCAGGAAGCAGGTCTTTGTGTTACAATCGTTTTAAAATCAATCTAAAAACGTGATCAAAAAATATTATCGATATTAGGAAATAGAAATGATTCGGTACGCTTGTCTGTTTATTTGCTTACTATCCAATATTGCTTTTGCAAAGCCTCACATAGTAGTTGACGATAAGTTTTCATCGAAAGAGCTTGGGACAACTGGAGGAATTCTAGAAGATCCAACATCTAAGTTAACCATTTCAGAAGCCATCAATTTACACAGCGAAGGACAATTCTCTTTTGAGCCAAGAAAGAAGGCATCCCTTGGCTTTTCCACATCCACGTGGTGGTTAACAGCAACCGTAAGCAATCCCACAAAGATCTCGCAAAAAGTTTACTTTTCCCACAATTATGCTGCCACGGATATATTCGATATTTGGTTAGTAGATAGTGACAGCGAGGTGATTTTTAGCGGTAGGAGCGGTGATATAGCTGAAAGGCAAGAGAATACCTTCAAGCATCGCTTGGCTACCTTCCAAGTCGACGTTCCACCTGGAGACCACCAAGTATATTTTACCTCTAAATCAAGAGGTGCTGTCAGCCTGGATATTCATGCATTATCCACAGAAACCTTTTCAGACAAAAAAGTCATCGACTACAGCATCATTATAGCGACCTTTACGGTGATCACCATAATGGGGTTGTACAACCTTTGTATCTTCCTCCAGCTTCGCAAGAAGATCTACTTGTACTATGTGTTTTTTGCAATGATGTTTTCTTTTCAATGTCTGGGATTGGTTGGTTTCTATAGACTGATGTTCGAAAACTATACCTTTATCTCTAACTTTGGATTCAATCTGCAGTCGTTAGGCGCGATTTTATCAGTATATTTGTTCGTTTACTATTTCCTCGAGCTTTACAGGTCAAAAGTCCTGGGTCTAATATGTGTCGGCCTTAGCCTTTTTGTGATGGTAGCTATGATTGTTACCGCCTTCGACTACACCCTCGGAACGAAGCTTTCCGTGCTTGTCTCCTTTTCGCTGTCTCTATTCTGTATTGTTAGTGGAGTCGTTAGATCTGCTCAAAGGTTCCGGCCAGCGTATTTTTACACAGCAGCTTGGATTCTGATACTAGCTGCAAACCTAACACGAATGCTTGTGATGTCGGGTAATCTACCTCCAAGTATTTTTAGTGATTTTGGTGTGCATTTTGGTCTTGTCGTCGAGGCTGTTCTCATCTCTCTCGGTCTAGCCGATAAAATCAGGCTAAGAGAGAAGAAAGATCTAGAACGGATCAGTAGTCTTAACACAACGTTAAAGGAAGAATCTCAAAAAGTCAGAGATCTCAATGAGCATCTCGAAGAGCGCGTCGAGGAGCAAACAAGGGAAATAAAATCGATCATGAGAAATATCCAGCTTGGAATAGTTGTGATAGAAGGTGAAGACCTTCATATCACAGGGACATATTCGGATGCGGTGAAAGATATCTTTGAAGTTCGCGATGTAGGAGGCATGGAAGCGGTACAATTGTTATTCCACCAAGCCTTAGTCAGTCGCGAGTTAAGGGATCAAATAGCAACTATCATTAGTACCTCATTGGATGAAGATCCCTTGGTATTTGAATGCAACGAGCATCTCCTGCCGACGGAGGTTGTATATCAATATGAGCAAAAGAAAATCCTTCAATTTGATTGGAAGCCTGTGGTTGATAACAATGATTTAATCGAGAAAGTTATTGTAGCAGTAAAAGACGTTACAAGTCTTAAGGTATTGGAAGAAGAGTCTAAAAATCGTGAAAGAGAATTACTATTTCTTGGGGAAATACTAAGTATTTCTCCGCGTAAATTCTCTCAATTCATGGAGGCAAGCGTCGGATTCATGAGTGATAATAAACGTGTTTTGCAGCTAAACCAGAACATTGATCAAAACTCCCTAAAGCTAATATTTATTAATCTACATACCATCAAAGGTGCAGCACGGGCATTAGATCTAAATCAGTTAACCCCAGTGGTTCACGAGGCAGAACAGACAATTTCCGATATGATGACAGGCGAGCAACCTGTAAATCGAGATCTCTGCATTACAGAAAATGCTAAAGTTGAGACTTTACTCGACTACTATCAGAACTTAAACTCAGAAAAACTTGGGCGTAGCTCTGGTGAAGTGCTTTCTATTACTCAAGACCTTGCCAATCGCATCCATCGAGCCAATTGCGATGTCATGGACGAGGTTCAAGTAGAAAAGCGATTAGAAATTCAAGAGATTAATTCAGAGATCGAAAAGATGACATTTTTGTGTGCTGGTGATCTTTTCTCAGAAATCCTGATGGACGTAGAAATGCTGGCTCGTGACCTTGACAAGGAATATCCAACAATCGAAGTCAACACAGAGGGTATTCATTTTTCAATAGAAGGCCAAAAATTGCTAAGAAATGCCTTTGTCCACATAATCAGGAACAGCATGGACCATGGAATCGAGACTCCCGACATACGTGAAAAGCTCGGAAAGTCTCCGGCAGGCCATATTTTTGTTAGGTTACAGGAAAAGTCGCGATCGGAAGGTAAATACCTTGAGATTTGTTATGGCGATGACGGTGCTGGACTAAACCTAAAATCAATTCATGAATTGGCTGTGAAAAAAGGCGTTATTGATGAAGGACAATCCTTACCTCCAGAAGAATTAGCTCAGCTTATTTTTCATAGCGGTTTTTCAACCTCAAAATCTTTATCCGATATTTCGGGTCGGGGAGTCGGTATGAGTGCCATTCGGGAATATTTTCAGAAGCATGAAGGTCGGGTGACACTTGAGATTTTCCCTGATGATCGTGATGGTTTGTCAGATGACTCCATGCGCTTTCAGCTAACTATGACAGTACCCAGTAAATACTACATAAACCGATCGTCGGATCGTGGTGGCACTGAAGCTGCCTAGCTTCGACGCGATAAACCCAAAAACGACCCATTTATCTGTAAGGCGACATCTGCGGCATGAGCTTTATTTCGGTCGGACAAACCCGAGGCGACGATCGCAACACATAGCTTACAGCTTCGGCAATATCTTCGGGACTGATCATTTTTTGTCGATCTAATTCCGGCAATTGTACCATTTCTGTATTGACAAATCCGGGCATAATAGCACTCACCTTAACACCATGAGATCTTAAATCCTCAAACAAACAGCCAGTAAACCCTAGTACCGCATGCTTTGAAGCAGCATAAGCTCCGCCACCTGAGTAGCTGATTCTTGAGGCTACCGAGGCAATATTGATGATGGCGCTATCTTCGGATTCGCAAATGATCGGCGCGAGAGTTCGCGTCCATAGCATAAGATTGACAGCGTTGACATGCATACATTGCGAGAGTTTATCCTCAGTGACGTCTAAGATATGGCCATACCCCGAGGTACCAGCGTTATTGACAAGTACGGAAATATTAGGAGTTGATGCAGTCATTTGCTTTAGCTTTTCTGAAAAGGTCTCCGGTGCCATTAGATCAAATTCGAGGACCGAGGCGGTTCCGTCGACAGCTTCACAAGCCTCTTGCTGACGATCTAGTCGCGCTCCGTTGCGCCCAAGCAGCCAGACATGATATCCTGAGCGACAAAGCTCCAAACTAATGGCTTTGCCGATACCACTTCCCGCTCCTGTTACTACTGCTATTTTCTTCGACATGTTTAGATATAAACTCACTCTCTATTTAACAGTTACCAACAAATGTTAGACAAAGTTTCTAGTAAAAGGAACCGTTTCTTTGTGAAAAAGAATCAAAAAAATCAATGAGCGCTGTGTTCCAGCATGATTTTCCAGCTTTTCAAAAGCTCTTCTTTCGTTTCCTGTTTCAAAAAACTACTGATGATCGTCTGATAAGCCACGGATAGGCGATTAGTCCTTAGTATACGATCAATGTGCACCATGACCTCTTTGCCAAAGTCGGAATGAGAACAAGCAACGTAGGATTTAACGAAACCGCTCCCATATACTGATACTGTTCGATAATCCTTCGTTTGTAAGGAATCCAAATATAATAGTTCGGGAGGTTGAACCAGCATGAGTTGCACCCTATCTGCTTTAAATAATTCCATCATTCCCAGTTTATTGTCTTTGCCTGCTCTTAGAACGATATTTTTTGTCACCTGTTTGCCGTTTTGGTGCAAACGGTCGATCAAATATCCGTAGGATTGTCCTGCATTGAGACCTAAGGTTAAGTTTGTTTCGATCAGAAGTCTTTTTAAGTTGAGAACATTATTAGAGATGTAAGGATCTATCGCTAGCTGGTGCTTAGCCTGATACATCAGCTTTGGATAGGGCTCATAGCTCATAACCTCTGAAAAAAGGAATCGTCCAAAGCGGGAGCGGTTTTTTGCCAACCCCAAATAGCAAATGTTTTTTTGCTGTTCCATAGCAGTCAGTACCCTTTTGGGATTGGGGTAGAGCTTGTGCCTGTGCTGATATTGCGGTAGGCGCTCCTTCAATAAGGATAAGATCTTATCGTAGGTGCCTTGTCCCTCTTGTTTGCCTGTGATGATATGGTAAGGAGGAAGGTTAATGAGGCCCCATTCAATCCACTTCTGATCTGAGGCTAAGCAATTGTTAGTGCTCCCCAGAAGTATAAGGCAGCGCAGCAAAAATTGGTACCAAGTCCTGTGGCTGAGATCGAATGCAATCATATCTGCTCACTTAAACATCTATCAAGCCAAGATGAAATATTTCTACGACTCTTCCCTATGAGACGTTTGACTAATCTTAAATTACAGTAACTCCGTCGCTGGCAATTAGCACTAGTTTCCCCAAAAAAATTTTAATTTGTGGCATTGACCGTTGGTTTCATTACAATACAGACAGGAGTCAATCTGCCAATAAGATTCGATGTCGCAGTCTAAAGGGAGTTTACTTGGCTATACAGTACTATCATTTTCATATTTATTTCGATAAGTCCCAGCAAAAGCAGACCAAGGATCTCGTGGAAAAGCTTAAAGTATTAGGCGAACTTGAGATTGGACGCATTCACGACCGCCCCGTTGGTCCACATCCGATAGGTTCCTGTCAGATCAAGGTGCCCGCGGGCAAAATGGAAGAGATGATGCTATGGTTTTTTGAGGAGCGAGGCGATTTAGATATTTTCATTCATGGCGTCACTGGCGATGATCTCCTTGACCACACTAAATACACGGCTTGGATGGGAAGATCCTACGAATTAAACTTGGATATGTTTCGAACAACCTCGAAACCATAGCAAAGGCGGTCGAACCATGGCTGTATCTTTCAAAGGCCTACTGACACCGGATGATCGGGTCATTGATGATCTCTGGCAGACGATTTGGGCAACTGCAGCGGTGGCTGCTGCCATCAGAGCGGGGATCATAGAATCATTGGCGACACATCCCACGACGGCAGAGGAGTTGTCCCATCGGCTCGGCCTCAATCCTCACTCGACAGAATCTGTTTTACGTGTTCTGGTTGCCTTGGGATACGTCAAACAAAGGACTAGACGATTCTATTTGACGAATGTTACCAAAATATACCTGAATCCAAAGAGCGAACTCTATCGTGGGTATCAGCTCTGGGAGCATTTTGAAACAGATCAGTTTAAGTTTATCGTGAATCGTCTAAAACGAAAGCGCATACCCAAGCAAACTTTCGGAGATGCCTGGAAATCAGGAATAGGAGAAAATACGCAGGCTAAAGCTGTTGCTAGAGGAATGGATGCCGTCATCAAAGCCTCTGCCATATCTATGTCGCGGAGCAGGGCATTTTCTGGAATCAAGAAATTACTTGATGTGGGAGGAGGATCTGGGACCTATGTATCAGCAATTACCGAATGGGAGAAAAGCCTCGAGGCTGTTGTTTTAGATCTTCCTTCTATGTGTCATCAGACTAAGAAGTTTTTTCGCAAGCGCGGCTCACAAAGGGTTAGCACCCATGATGCGGATTTTTTTGTCGATGATTGGCCGTCGGACTGTGATGGTATACTTTTTAGCAACGTTTTGCACGACTGGCCCCTCAAAGACGTAAAAAAGCTACTACATCGAGCAAGAACATACATAAATTCAAATGCTCGGGACAGTTCTCTCTTTATTCACGAGGCGCTCTTAGACAAAAGCCGTAATGGTCCCTTGATGGTGACTATTTTTCATCTACAAATGCAGATGGGATTTGGTGGATCACAATTCACTAAAGAAGACTTAACTCGTTTACTTCGAGAGGCGGGATTTTCTAAGCCAACGACAGCTGCAAAGTTTGGCTACTATTCACTTCTTAAGGCTAAGCCCATCTGATTCAGGCCTTACCTAAAGGCATCAGTAAGGGGCATGGGAACTATAAATTTAGGATCGCCGTATTACGTGTGATCAGACTGTCTACTTTCATAGCTCCTGGATGATAGTGACGTCCAAAGTATTTGAAAAAATGGATCATTGTGGGAATAAAGAACTTGAAATGAGCCAAGAGTCGTAGATAGTCGCGTAGGGTAAGTTTGGCTTGGGACCATTGCCATTGCTGATCCTGTTTCATAAGACCAAAGAAGAGGTAAAGAAAGGATATTGCTAAACAATAAGTACCAAGAAGAAGCCCCCAGATTCGCAAACCATAACTAGGATCTACAGCATGCAAAGCATCAAAGGCAACTGTACGATGCTCAAGCTCTTCGATCGCGTGCCACCGAAACAAGACACCTAATTCAGAGTCAGCCTTGTCGAGGATCTTCGATTCCAAAATGCTTTGCCCCAAGATTGCAGTATAATGCTCAAAACCTGCGGTCACAGCCAGAGCGAGCTTCGGATGCTTTTCTATTGAGATCTTTCCAAGACCAAGGTCAAAGCTATTTGCCACTAATTCATCAAGCTTATATCCCTGTTCCTTCATAATATCAATGTGTGCACTATGGCCCTTAGCATGTTGGATTTCTTGATAAATAAATCCTCTCATGTCTTGTTGAAGACTCTTATCAGTAACTTCTGGTAACCACCGCCTTAAGGTTTTACAAAACCAATCCTCTGCCTTAGGGAGTAGCAAGGAAACCGAGTTAAGCATATGAGTTTGCAAAGGACTTTTGCGCACCCAAAATTTGTAGTTAGGCTTATGCTCTACAGTTAGAGGAGCTTTTCGCGCTTTTATCTGGCTGGGCATCTGGCGTCTTTCCTTAGTTTCAGTTTGAACATCTGTTTATATTATCTAGGTGGAAAACCTTACTAAATATGGTATACCATTGGTGCGTGCATATTGACAACTAGTCAAATTGATTTTTATATATGCGTTATTACAGTAGGTTAGGATGAATATACAGTCGGAAGTCATTGGGAATAATACGGTATCCTATCTTGATTTTAGACCTAAATGCCAAAGTTCTAAGACTTTGATCCTGTGCCTACATGGATTTCCAGACAGTCCTCAATCTTTTGAAAGCCTGGCAACGTCCTTCGGTAAGCAAGGCTTTCGTGTTATTTGCCCCTACCTTAAAGGCTATGGCCCTAGCGCAGGGCACAACGACAAAGACTTTTATGTCGATAGCGTGGCAAGAGATCTTAAGTCCCTCGTGACTAAACTGGGTTTTGATCGAGTGATACTCGTCGGACACGACTGGGGTTCTGCAGTGGTGTCTGCGTATTCCATACAGTACGCAGAGACAGTGGAAAAGATGATCCTCATCGGGTTTCCTCCCTTTAACTCTTTGATTCCGTCACCGATTCAGTTTCTGAAATCGTGGTATTTCTTATTTTTGAGTGTACCCAAGCTCCCCGTTTGGAGTTTTGGTCTGAAGGACGGTGCGTTATTCGAGATATTTCTCAGGCTTTGGTCGCCAAAATGGGATTATCAGCAAGTATTTACAGATACCAAAGCAGCGCTAAAGCCTGTGGCTGCGCGTAAGGCTGCGTTAAGTTACTATCGCAATCTTTTTCTTATTCACAAAAAACGCTTCCATGAGTGTTACCGATTGATGCGCAAACCTATCACGGTGCCAACGCTGGCAGTTGCCGGCGGTAAAGACCGAGCAGTCGATATTGGTCATTTCTTTCGGCTGAAAAAAGGGATTAAGGCGCCGTACTCCTTTGAGCACTTCGAGGACCAGGGGCATTTTCCTCATTTGGAGGATCCTGAACGGTTTCGCAGGCTGGCGGTGGAGTTTGTAAACTGGTCCCATTAAATGTGGATACTATTCGACATGACAACAGTGCCCAAATAACTTCTTCTATTTCATATGTTAAGATCTCATTGACTCAAGACGCTCTGATTGGGAAGTTTACGTAATCCAGGTCGTGTGGGTGTTTTTTTAGCGTACATTTTAGTTAGTTACAGCCCTCCATCGGCCTTATCAACAATTAATAGGACCAGTTTCAGCCCAGTAAAACCTTCCTAGGTCGTGAACAACAAATTTCCGATTAACCATCCGTCAATAATTAATTAACTGCGAGATATCAATTACATGTCTGAGACTACCATTGGTCCGTACAGGCTAACACGGCGTATCGGCAGCGGCAACATGGGTGAGGTTCACCTTGCAATGCGGTCAGATGGGATGTTTGAGAAAAATGTCGCGATCAAACTCATTCGAGCAGACCGTCTCGACGATGCCGCTCGATCTCGATTTGTCAGTGAACAAAAGATACTGGCGAAACTCGAGCATCCTTCGATATCTAGGCTCATAGATGCCGGAATCGATAAGCTCAAAGGGTCCCCTTATATCGTCATGGAGTTTGTCGATGGAGTCGATATCGCCACTTACTGCAAAAGTAAAAATTTGACCGTCGAAGAGATCATTCATCTGTTTATCAAGGTTTGTGATGCCGTAAGCTTTGCCCATAGAAACTTTATTATCCATCGTGATCTAAAGCCCAGTAATATACTCGTGGATACTCAGGGTGATGTAAAAGTGCTGGATTTTGGAATCGCAAAAATGATTGACTCTGGAGATGGTACTGAAATCAACCCGACTTTAGCAAACCCATTTACTCCACGCTATGCGAGCCCCGAGCAACTCACGGCAAAAAACTTGACGACTGGAAGCGATATCTACTCTCTAGGGGTGCTTCTCTATGAACTTCTCACAGGATCTAGAATTTTTCCCGATGCAAAATCGGATATGGAATTAGCCAACTATATTATCGCAGAGACACCAAAAAATCCTAGTGAGATGGTGACTCATATTGATCAGCTGGAAGAAACCCAAGTCCCGGGAAGTCCAGCGTCAGCTTCCAAAAATCTGGAATTGCGTAAGCACAGAGTCCGTCGCAAGTTAATAGAAGGTGATTTGGATAAAGTCACCTTGAAGGCGCTCAGAAAGGAAGCAGAAAGGCGATACCTTTCCGTCGATGAGTTTAGGGAGGATCTCGAACGATTTTTGGGTGGAAAGCCAGTGACAGCCCAGGGGGACTCACTAGTTTACGTTGGCAAAAAACTCATCCTAAGAAATAAATTTACCTCTATGGTATGTGCATTCGCCTTCTTACTTGCCGTTTTACAGATAAGTCTCATCTACAGGGACTTTAAGAATACGGAAGAGCAGCTCCGCTCGAGTCAAGAAACTAGTAAGTTTTTTCAAAGTATATTCGAACCTGTTAGCCTAGAGGTCCGTAAGGGAAAGCCAATTTTGGCGAAGGATCTGATTAAGCTTAAGGCAAATGAATTGGATACTATATTCCCGCAACAGCCTAAGCTTCGGGCACAGATCATGTTATCCATGGCACAGGTGCAATTTGATTTTGCCGAATATGACTCGGCTATTAATATCATAGAATCTCTCCTGACCAATAAAACAAATAAGAGTATCGATGGATCAAAAATTGAAGCCTTGGTGATCCGAGCAAAAGCAGAGAAAGAGTTGGGTCTTCCAAAAGATAGTATTAATACTCTAATTCAGGCTCAGAACAGCCTTGTAAAGATTCCTAGTGGTATATCAACTTGTAAATCGTGTTTAGAAATTGACATTTTGACTGTTCGAGGTGAGGTTGAACAGATTCAATCTAAATATGAGGACTCATTGAAGTCTTTTAGCAAGGCGGAGCAGATCCACCGATCAACTAATCCAGATGATAAAAGAGTTACTTATGATATTTTTCTCGGACTTGCTGAATACTATAGATTCAAAGGTGAGTATAAAAAATCTTTAGATTTACTTGAAGCACTGAAGGGTATCTTAGATAGAGATTTAGATGATCATGAGTTAAAACTATCTAAAGTAAAAATGAGTATCGCAGATAACTATATACAACAAGAAAGGTTTAAGGAAGCCATTAAAATCTATACCGAAGTCGAAGCGATAGTCGAAACAATACTGGGAGGAGAATCACCCGAACTAGGGATTATCTATAACGAGCAAGCTTTGATATATATCCACCTGCAAGACATTGACAAGGCAGTTCAACTTCTTGGAAGAGCTATCACCTTGGAGTTAAAACTATTTGGCGAGGAGTACATTGGTCTTGCCACAAGATATAACAATATGGCAGCCATTTTAAACCGGCAAGGAAGGCATAAAAAGGCCATAGAGTACCTCAATAAAGGGATAAATATTGAACTGCGATATCGCGACCCTTTTGATATCAATATTGGAATAAAGTATCTAAATCTGGGAGATACTCATCACAGGTTGGGAAACTTTAAGCAAGCGATAGAATACTTCAGAAAAGGACTAGAGATCGACCGCAAAGCCTATGGAGAATCGTCAAAAGAGGTGGCTGGAAACTACATTTTGATCGGCAGGACTCTTTCTCAGATGGGACGCTATCAAGAATCTCGAGAGTACTTGGAGAAGGCTCTATCTATAAATAGTGGGCTTTCCCATCCTTCAAAGAGCATTAAAGAAAGGGCTGAAAGGGAGTTGTCAAAAATCCAAACTAAGAAATAGGGCGTGTAAGTGCCAAGGGGGCTAGATAAACCTACAAGTGATTTGCATCTGGAGACAAGTGATCAAATTTCTACCTTTAAGAGGCATCCGAATCCTAGGGCTTACGATTCTATTGCTCCTGCCATTATCATGTTCGGAAAAGAAAGCTTATAGTGTCCAAGCTGCCTATCTGTTGGCGGGCGCGTCTCTTCCTGGTCTTTCCGTAAGAGCCGGAGGATATGTTTATCGAGGTGATGACCTGGCGAGAGCATCGTTTTCCTTTTTTCAATTTCACAGTGTCACTGAGGCGTCAGATATCATTTTACTGTGCCACGAAAACAATCAAACAAGCTGGTACATCATTAAATCCACAAAAAATCGTTCGCCTAAGATTCCGCAGTGGTTTGCGGAAGGTAAAATCCACAAAGGAAAGATTTCCAGCAGGACTCCTTGGCTGCGGGACGCTATGGCGGCCATTGGTGTCCGATGGAAAGAAACAGAAGAACCAAACATAATCGAGGGAGTCATTCTTTCGACTTTAACCGGGACAAAGGGTATGGTATTAGGGTCTCAGATAAAGGGGCAGCAGATCAAAGAGCTATCCAACTCCTTGGGGCAAACCCGAGCGACGCAATGGGTGGATACCATGTTGAATGCATGCTCTAATGAGCGTCAAAGATGATCCATGCAAGCCGCTATACTATGCAGTGAGATTCCATTTCTAGAATTCGTTAAGGAAAAGTATGATAAATAGATCAACAAGCGACATTAAATTCTATTCTGCGGACAAGGCTTGTTTATCAGGCGCAATACTGTATTTGCTCTACAAACCGATTTATAAGGCAATTTACTTACCGCTTGCTAATTCTCAAAGTATTTTCGCCAACAAGAATGATGAGAACGTTTACAACCTCATACATGTCTCTGTTTTCGTAATGTTATTGCTCATCATTGGCTCTAACACATTCAAGCGTTTATATAAGTAATAATAATTAGACGAAGACTGTTTTAATAGCGAAAAACAAGTCCGGAAAGAAGAAACCGAAAAACTCGAAGAGATCAAGGCATGAACTATCTGAGCCACCGCAGCTTACACCAGTAAGTGAGGATGGCGAAGGTCGTTGATAACGCAGATATCTTCGAGTTTTTCGGCTTCTTCTCTTAGTAAGGATTCTCGGGGTTGTATGACGGGTCCAACGCCCCATCGATAGAGAACACTTCCGTCGTCCCATCCGTCAAACCAGTCTTCACATTGAAAACCTGTCCTGAGACTAGCTTGGTTTTTTGTATATTCTTTACCGAGGTAACGCCGCCGCAGGCCGAGCCGCTGGCGTCCATCGCTTTTGTGTCTAAAATATAAACAGATCCAGCCCCGTCTACAACTCCACGACCATCAGTGGTGAGGAAAATAGAGGCGTTTTCATCGGCGGCGATCCCAATGGGGGTGACGTTTGGATGATGACCTAGAAAGTTTCCCAGCCGGCCTAGCCGATCCCTCTCGGCAAAGTGGGTATCCGTTAGATACTGAGGAAACGTAGTGCTAAAAAAGTTTTCCGTGAACTTTACGGTTTCATGACAAAAATCCGGAATGACCTCTGCGGTGATCGCACCTGCTACCCCATCTGGATTGTAGCTAATGGGCGAAAGGGTTGCCATGCCAGCTGAGGTTCCGCCGACGACGCCGCCGCGCTGATAGAGATCTTGAATGAAAAACTGAATCGCCGTGCCGGTCCAGAATCTGTGGTACTCCGACTGATCCCCGCCAGCCAGCCAAATAAATTCCGCACCCTTTAAGGCTTGATATAGCTCACGGTTGTTAGCCTTATCCTTGGAGTCTGCGACAAACGTTCGAACCGAGTTGGCTCCCAGCAGTCCTAGTAGGTAGTCGTTATATCCATCGGTGCCAGTTGTTCGTAGAACCACGACATCGATGGCGGCGCTACTAGCAAAATGAGCTTTCACTCTGTTTGAGAAGGCCGCGTCAACATCCAAACCCCCTCCCATAAGTAGTAGCCCGCCAGCACCGGCTGTTAGGTTGACGGCCTTATCGGTCGTTGACCCTGAGGTGAAATTAACTACGGCGGCATCTGTTAGCTTGGATTCGTCAAAGGCTTGCTGTGGCGGAGGATCTTTTGGCGTTTCGGGCTCGTCGACTGGTGGTCGTTCAGTGTCCTTATCGCCTTGATTATTATCCTGAGGATTTTGGGTTTTAGGGGCATCGGGTGATGGCGACGGCTTCGGTGTGCAAGCCCATGCGATGGTTAATGAAAGACAAAACAAAATGCAAACGCGCATACATAACCCCAATCTAGTCTCTAATTCTTCTTATTATAATACAGATAAAGTGCAAAAATAATTCCAATAATTTCAACAAGACATGCGGATATTGGGGTTTTTGCGGTTCTGATTGACTTCAAGGAAATCAATACCTTCCGCCTTTTTGTATATTTTTTACACAGGGGTTAAATTTTCTTGTAGGTTTTCTCGTCAAATCTTTAGGCTTAAATGTCTAAAAAATAGGCATATTTTTCGCGCCTGCAAAACTGTTTTTCGCTTTAGGATCTGCGCTGGTATGAACGATCGAAAGATAATCCCTATTTAAGTCTATTCCTCGCATGCCCCGCCCATAGGGTAAGGCTGGAGCGTCTTTTGCAAGTAACAAAAGGAAGACCCCTTTTATGGTCATGTTTTTTCATAGGAGTTCATCCAATGTATCAGTGTGCATGGATCCTACAACGCATCGTTTTTATCGTGTGTCTCATCTCTCTGATGAATGGCTGTGTTACCGTCTCAGAGCAAGGTGAAGCCGTTGTCCTGCTAGAGGAAAAAGCCGCCTTCTTAGATGACTGCCGTTTTATCTCGATGCATCGTATCAGCGAGACGGGAAGCGCTCTTTACGGATGGGAGATCAAAAACGAAATCCGCAATACATCTGCCAACCATGGCGCAAGTCATGTCTACTACGAACTTGATGCTGGTAAGGTCATCAATGTTCACAAGGGTTATATGTACTCCTGTGCGCCCGTACCGATGCACACGGCTGATAAGAGTGTTTCGGCCGACTCCCAAGGTGACGAGCCTTAACTAGGTTTTTGCTGTATTTAGCGCCCGGTTAATCTGTTCATATTTTAAGCAGCTAGCGATTTACCTGGAGCGGCCGCAGCAAGTTTCGCCGGGGGTAGTTTTTTTATTTAGAACGCCTTCTAGGTCATCCTCTTCGTCTTTCTGTTTAAATATTAAGCAGAATCCTCAGATAGTGGTCAAACTTGATCAAAAACACTCATAATCTACCCAAAAACAGCTCTATACAGCGATCATTATACCCCTATTAGGCCTGTAACATACTGTATTCATTGATATATTTGAGTGATCAGAATTAGACAAAAAACACCTGTTTAATGATCGCGATATATCGCGGATACCTGCCCGCATAAGATCTCTGCATAATTTGTAAGCATTTGTGATTAAAAGGAATTCATCAGCAATAACAAAAACGGTGCTGGTAGATATATTTGAATTAGTAGTAGTGATATTGTTACTGTTGTTAGATTGAAATGACTTAAAAAGCCGCCTGGTGATCAAAAAATAAGCAAGATATCTAAGCGTAGGAAGTTTTTGAGGAAGCAGATATGATGTAGGCCGGCAGTGTCAAAAATCTGCCTATATTTTACTCACAATAACCAAACAGGGGCGAGCGTGAGCGCGATCAAAACTGAGCAACAGTACCGAGAAGCCTTAGTCTTATTGACCATCCTAGAAGAGGAAAACCAGTTAGAGACTCGGTTTGCTGGTGGGTGCGTGCGTGATCGCTATTTAAATCAGCTTCCCAAAGACTTTGACATAGCAACGGTGGGACACCCGCAGGAGGT
This sequence comes from Pseudobacteriovorax sp., assembly GCA_013215145.1. Lineage (GTDB taxonomy): Bacteria > Bdellovibrionota_B > Oligoflexia > Oligoflexales > Oligoflexaceae > DT-89. The sequence goes on along the minus strand of JABSRP010000002.1, from coordinate 105,515 downwards.
CTGCCGCATTTTTAAGCAGAAAGGCTATCGTGTGATTCCCACAGGAATCGAGCACGGTACAGTTTCTGTCATCGGAAAGTTTGGCTCCTATGAGATCACCACCCTTAGACAAGATATTGAAACCGATGGACGTCATGCCACTGTTCGTTTTGGGCAGTCTTTCGAAGAGGACGCTGCACGTCGGGATTTCACGATGAATGCCATGTTTGAAGATCGCCATGGCGTCATCTACGATTTCTTTGGTGGCAAACAAGATCTTGACCGAAGGCAGCTACAATTTGTCGGCAATGCTACGGAACGGATACGAGAAGACTATCTGAGGATCATGAGGCTTTATCGTTTCTGGGCGCGGATGGACTGCCTACCAAATGAACAAACCCTCACAGCGGTTGCCGAAATGGGTGCCGGATTAGCCCGCATTAGCCAAGAACGCATTACCCAGGAATTGATGGGGATTCTCGCTGCCACATCTCCTGAACAGGCTCTTTTGCATCTGTTTGACAGTCAAATCGTTAAGATCTTTTTGCCCGAGGCCCAAAGGCTGACATCCGAACAACTCGTTAGATCGCAAGACAGCCACGAAAGGCATCTATCTCGCTTAGCACTGATGCTAGAGCAGGTTCACGCCGACGAACAGCTGACCCAAATTGCCAAGCGCTTAAAGCTGTCGAATAAGCAGCATACTAAACTTGGTTGTTTGATTGGCACTTCGCAGTTCTTAGCTAGTGGCTCTGCCTCATCGATTGAGACAGCGGAAAAAATGGACCTAATCGATTTTTGTGAAACGGCAGAAAACGGCTTTTTTCTAAAATCAGTGATTCCTCACTGGCGCTGTATCGAGGCAATCCATACGCCTCTTGTTAGAGATTTTCAGTTGCTCGAGGAGACACAACGAAGCCTGAGACTGGCAAAAATCCCCATAGAGTCTAAGGATGTTTTGATCCAGTTGAACCTCATCCCAGGCCCCGAATTAGGCCAAGCTCTGACCCAACTGAAACGATCCTATCGCAATGGTCAGTGGCGATCCAAGGACGAAGGCATGAGATGGTTAATTGAGCATAGAGAATCCATGTCAAGATAATCTGATGATTTTGATTAGCGTCGTATCGTGTCTTAACAGCGAATTTACTTTTGCCTTTAGCAAATTTTATCGAGATTCGCAAAGTCGCTGTTAAGGTCCTCGAGAATTTTAAAGCTCAACTTAATTAAAGCTCAACTTAAAGGACGACTCCATGAAACGCGCTTTCTTAATTGGCACTGCACTTTTATTTACAGGTCTATCTCAAGCCCAAGCAGCTGACTATACTTGTACAGCTTCCACTGATCTAGGCGATGGGACCTCCTTTTCTTACGATGTTTCTTTTTCTGTGAACAACGCTGAGGATTTTGCAGGACTAGAAGTTATCGATGATGCCACTGTAACAGCTTCCCATCTAGTTGGCGCAGACGAAACAGTTTACCTTGACCAAGGATTAGTCTCTCTAGTTAAAGCTCGCGGTGAGCTGCAAGCAGTTGTCGATCAATCAGTCTACGGTCTCGTCTTTAAGTTGGTCCCAGCAGAGGATCTAAGCGGTTTCGATATCTCAATCCGCCACAGAATCTACAATACAGGCCGCACCTTCAACTCAGGTCTTTTCAGCTGCGAAGCCCTTTAATTCCTGGCAACAGCTTGTCGGATCCCGGATCCTCCGATAAGCTGTGTTTTGTTGAACCATTCCAGCTATTGAACCCTTCCAGAAAAGTTTCTTGAATGTCTTGATCGTTTCGCAACTATCGTTTATCTTTTGCCCAACATCCACCTCATTTCAGTTACGTTAAGTCTGCTTAGGGTATGTCGCAAGTTGCACCAGTTGAGGTTGATATCATTGAGGGCCCTTCCATGAAGAACTATGCCATTTGCTTAATTGTTACGTTAGCTTTTGGGCTTCATAATTCTGTTTTGGCGGACAACTCAAAAAAACCGTCCGTAGGTAAGTGTAAGCTCACCATTCCAGGCCATGAGTCATCTCAGGATTTAAGGCATCAGTACCCGAAAAAGCTTCTGCTAAGGCTGCTAAAAGTTACTGAGCAAGCCTACGGTCCTTGTGACATTACAGAAGTCTCTGTCTCCTCACAGAAACGTATCATCGAAGGACTAAAAGAAACTAGAATCGACGTCGCCTGGTTGCCGGCTCATAGTGCCTTGAAAGATCAACTTTTGCCTTTAGAAATACCTATACGAAAAGGCTTACTCGGTTGGCGCTTACTTCTCATCCGCAGTGAAGATCAGGAGAAATTTAGCAGAATTCAAAGCCTAGCGGATTTCAAGGGAATGAGGCCAGGCTTTGGTTTCGATTGGCAGGACTTGCCTGTCATGAAAAGCGCCTTCGGCAAGGTCGTGACTGGCGTTGAGTACGAAAATCTATTTAGTATGCTCCAAGAGAGGCGTTTTGATTTTTTATCCAGGGCCATCCATGAGGCCTGGACGGAGATCGAGCTTCGTCGAAAGTCTCACCCACAGTTGGTGGTGGAGAACCATTTAGCCTTACCCTATAAACAGGTCGATTTTTTTTATCTCAACAAGAACTCTCAGGCCTTGCACAAGCGGCTATTTGAAGGCTTTCGCTCCATCATCAGATCAGGTAGTTTTGACCGTTTATTTTACGCCACTTACAAGGACGATATTGAGAGATCGAAAATGTATCGCAGGCAGATCATCGAGTTAGAAAACCCCAACTTGCCAACGAATGTGCCACTAGAGGATCCACAGTTATGGATCCAACTCAAAGACAGTGGGCAAACACCTCCTTAGTCTAATATGTATGAAGCCTCTAAGGCCTCATACATAAGGGTTTGCCGCTCATGCCATGAACTCGGTAGCTAGCTGTGTGCACCGCGAGGCATTGGTTAAGCACTGTCTTAAATTGCTCTTTCTCGGCATCCTTTAAGCGGCTGATCCTGTCGATTGTATAGTCAAAATTTTGAGCTAGGGTGCGGCATTGCGAGTTTGGGCATCGATTTCGTTCGAGCCAAGCACGCCCTTCCTCTAGTCCTAGCAATCCCGGAGACTCGCCACCACAAAGTTTTCCTTTACAGGCCTCGAGCACCACCTGCCCTAGGTAATGATTTAATAGCCTGACACAAAAGCCAGAAGTCATCGGCTTTTGATCGTCTACGTAGCTATATTTGTTTTGATCGAAGTAGCAATTAGGTTGATCAGCAAGTCCAATACGCTTGTAAGAGTCAGCTGTGTTAATTAAAATCTTTGCAATGGTACCAGTAATAATGTTTTCGTTGACGATATCAGCCACCATGGAAGCAATACCATCTTTTTCTCCCGCTAACTCGTGAACCAACTCCTTCGTGGCCGGCAAGTGAGGGACAGGATCAGCCTCAGCGACAATATCAATAACGCGATCGCCAAAGACTTTGTTGATGTGATCAGCAAAGCGTTGGTCTCCGACTTTTGGTGTCCCAAGTAAGTAAACCCGACTGACGATGAAATCTTGACCGGAGACGCCTCCCACCTGAGTGCTAGGCTGATTCTTCTGCGTCGGTTGTTGTTTGATCTTTAACTCGCCGGTAGTGCAGTCTCTTTTTTCAATCGTCATGAGGAAATTCGCCGCAGTTAGGAGTGCTAGGGCCCCACCGCGACTATGCCCGATCATAAAAACAGGATTTTTGCGACTTTGCTGTAATAGAGAGGATTCGTCACAACCCTTTACCAATTCTTGCGTGATAGCTTCCGCTCGCCTAAACCAACTCCTTTGAACAGACCCCCAGCCTAACGACTGTTTGGTTGTGGTTCCCTCTTGAGTTCGCAGAAAGTTAAAGTTACTCAGCCATTCGTCAGCTGTTGCGGTCCCGCGGAATACGACAAATTGATTGATAATATCGCTGCCTTTTCTCTTTGCTCTAAGAACAAAGAAATCATTATAGGCAAAGTCTTTCTGCATGCGTGAGTCGTAGATGATTTCCATGTTTTTGCCAATCGCCGAAATTGTACCTGTTTCGTTTGGCGAGCCACTGATGTATGTCGGGCTAGGCTCATAGGCTTCAAACGCAAGGTTTGATACAAAACCGATATCTTCCATCCCTGTGCCCAAAAATGGGTGATCAGCAGGATGATCTGAGGCCACTGATGAGTAGGTTAATGTTTCGCTTTGCTCTGATTTTTTGCAATTTGTCAAAAAGATTAAGAAGGTAAAAAGAATGATCCAATGATTCCGTTTCATAGTCTGCTCCATACAAGTAATTCCGCATATACAGGTTGTGTGAGTGCGTTATCGGATTTTTGTATGCAATACTTTAGGGGGTAAAGAAAAGATTTTTAAAATAGCTAGCTTAACCTAGATATTATCAAATAATTTTGACTATAATCTGTTATGCAAATTCCAAAAAAGAGGACTTGAAATGACGATTGAGATTCCTTCGCCCCCTAGTAAACCTATTGTTGGTCACTTACCTCAAGTATTTGGTAACGAGACCATCCAAAAGTTGGTGAGACTATGTGAGACATTTGATGGGATTTATTCATTGCGCCTGCCAGGTTCTAAATTTTACGTGGTGTACTCCCACCAGCTAGTCAATGAAATCTGTGACGAGCGAAAATTCCGCAAAACTGTTGAGGGCGCGTTAGCTGAAATTCGCAACGTTGCTGGCGACGGACTTTTCACTGCTAGAAAAGAAGAGCCCAATTGGTCTAAGGCTCACAACATTCTTATGCCTGGTTTTGGGATGAAGTCCATGGTGTCCTATGTCGAAACCATGACTGACGTGGCAAGAGAGCTTGTTGCTAAATGGTACAACCTACAAAACGAACCTATCGAAGTCTCTGATGATATGACTCGTTTAGCTTTGGAAACTATCGCTTTATGCGGCTTTGACTATACCTTTAACAGCTTCCGAAAAGATGCTCTCGATCCATTTATTCATGCTATGGGCCGTTCTCTGGCAGAGTCTTTAGAGCGCGTCAAACGTTTACCGTTACAGCAAAAACTAGCCTTCAAAAAAACAAAGCAGTACTTTGCTGATATCGATTTAATGAATGGCATTGTCGACGAGGTGATTCAGAAAAGGCTTGAAAACCCAAAAGACTACTTGGGGAAAAACGACTTTTTAGCCCTAATGCTGGAGGGAATCGATAAGAAAACGGGGGAAAAGCTCGACGATAAAAATATTCGAAATCAACTGATCACCTTTCTCATCGCCGGCCACGAAACCACGAGTGGCATGCTTGCATTCACTTTCTACTTCTTAACGAAGCATCCTGATGTTTTAGCCAAAGCCTATGATGAAGTGGATCGCGTCTTGGGAAATGACCCGAATTTTCGTCCAGATTTCAAAACCATCAACCAGCTGGTCTACTGCCGACAAATACTGCAGGAGGCCTTACGGCTTTGGCCTACAGCGCCTGCTTTTTCCCTGACTCCTTATGAGGATATCACGATCGGTGGTCAGTATCTGATCAAGAAAAATCGACGCTGCCTCGTCCTTCCGAAAGCATTGCATCAAGACACCAGCATCTGGGGCGACCGCGCTCACGAATTCAATCCCGATAACTTCTCGGCCGAGAGATACAACGAACTACCGCGCAATGCCTACAAACCCTTTGGACATGGATCACGCTCTTGTATTGGCCAGCATTTTGCCATGGTGGAAGCGACCATAGCCCTAGCCACCATCTTACAAAATTTTGAAATTCAAGGAGACGATAACTACAACTTGCTCGTGGGAGAGGCCTTGACTCTGAAACCTAAGGATTTTTATTTGAGGGTGGCCGTGAGAAATCACCTAAAATCCCCCTTCGTCCTGAACGATCATGGAAAGAATAGCAGCGTCTCAGGATCTAATCTTCAGGATAAGAAGGAGAAAGTCCCTCAACATGGAACACCCTTGGCTATATTTTATGGTTCTAACATGGGATCTTGTGAGGATTTTGCTTATAAAATTTCAGAGAATGCAGAACGGCTCGGATTTATCGCGTCGGTGGCTCCCCTGGACGAGGCCATCGATTCGATCCCAACAGCTGCAGCCACAGTTATTATAACTGCTACCTACAATGGAGCACCTCCCGACAACGCTGTGAGATTTTCTGAGTGGCTTGATGAGGCAAAAGTCAATCTTTCAGGCTGTCGCTATATTGTCCTTGGCGCGGGAAACACCCAGTGGACCACATACCAGGCGTTCCCACGTAAGGTGGACGAGGCCTTGGCAAACATGGGGGCCAGCCGCTTGCAGAAGGCAGCGGAGGCAGACGCCAATGCTGACTTTATTGGGGCTCTGGACAAATTTGACGAGGATCTTTGGTCGAACCTAGCCAAAAGTCTAGGAATAGACCTACCTACCGGTTTGGCGAGCGAGGACCTCTATAGCATTGATTACGGACAGCCCAATAAACACCGTCCGTTGCACGAGCAGTTAGATGCCTTCCCCATGACGATCCTGACCAACGAGGAATTACAATCGACAGGAGGCGCCGATGGCTCACAGAGGTCTACGCGCGACATCGAAGTAAGGATTCCCAGTGATGTGAGCTACATGCCAGGAGACCATATTGGGATCTTTGCTAAGAATCGCGAAGCTATGGTGGAGCGGGTTTGTAAATACTTCGGTATGACGGCCGACTTAACAATTACAGTGCGAAAAAATAACGAAGATTCACGCAGCTTTTTACCTATTGGTATCCCCATCACCGTGGGCAAATTAATCAGAGAGTATCTAGAGTTACAAGACCCCGTCAGTCGAGGGCAACTAGAAAGACTGATTCCTTTCATGAAGGATGAGCTTCAGATTGCTCGTTTGAAAAAATGGAGTGCTCCAACAGACGAGGGTAAGCATCATTTTCACAACAATGTTTTGGCTATGAGAAAATCATTGCTAGATATTTTAGAGGAATTTCCAGGATGTAGCCTTCCCTTTGGTCTTTTTCTAGAGATTCTCAAGCCCATTAGGCCACGATACTATTCCATCTCGTCTTCACCGCTACAAGATAAAAACAGACTAACCATGACCGTAGGAGTACTGGAAGGAAAAAGTCACCTCGGTAATGGTGAGTTTAAAGGGGTTTGCTCCCATTTTCTCAAAACACGCGAGCTCGGTGATGAAATCTATGGATTTGTCAAAACACCTGGGGCTTCCTTCCGAGTTCCGACAGATGAAACCCCCATTATCATGGTTGGACCCGGAACAGGAATTGCTCCCTTCAGAGGATTTATTCAGCATAGGCGGCATTTAATCAAACAGGGAGATAGTTTGGGAGAGGCATTACTATTTTTTGGTTGCCGGCGGCCTGAGCACGATTTCCTCTATAAAGATCTCCTCGAAAAGGCTGCTGACGATGATATTATTACGTTATATACCGCCCACTCACACGTTCCAGACCCTAAGTTTAAATTTGTACAGGATCGGATGTGGCACGAAAAAGAAAAGGTCTGGCAGCTGCTTGAAAAAGGCGCCAAGATTTTCGTCTGCGGCGACGGTCTCCATATGGCACCAGACGTTAGAGCTTGCTTTGGGCGCATCTATCAAGAATTTAGCAAAAACGATGCGGCCAAAGCCGAGTTGTGGTTGTCGTCCCTCGAGAGCGACGAACGCTACGTCACCGACGTGTTCGGTCAAAAGAAAGTCTGATACTTAATTCTAGGCGAGAGGGTATGGCCGCCTATCAACTATCGGGAAAGTGGGTGGCTTTATTCTTTTTTGCCCACTTTTTCCCCTTGGTTTTTGCCAGCTCACGCATGTTGGGTGTAGTATCGTATTCATCCACAATGTCATGACCAATAAGCTTTTCGAGGGTATCTTCTAGTGTCACGATGCCCTCGAAACCACCATGTTCGTCGATGACAAGCATGATTTGGTCGCGCCTTGATAAAAACAACTGAAATACCCGGGTCAAGCTTATTGACTCGGGAATCCCTTTGATGGGGCGTTTCATCTCCCGGATCCTCATCTCACCACCCGACTTCGCTCTGGCAACGTGCAGGTCACTAAGAAGAACAAAACCTATGATGTTCTCATGCTCGTCCTCGTAGATGGGAATCCTAGAAAACTTTTCGTCGCCGTGTTGTTGGAAAAACTCTTCTATCGTGAGATTCGCATCGGCGGCAAAGACCACAGTCCGGGGGGTGATGATCTCTTTGACGTTGAGGGTATGGAAAAATAAAAGATTTTTAATGATCTCCAATTCCTTGGCCCCTAACTGGCCTTCCTTGGTGCTTAACTCAGCCATAGCGGCAAGCTCATCACGGTTCAGGCCTTTGAAGTGCCCCTTGTTTTTGGCGATTCTGTCCGTAATAAATTCCGACATGATCACGAAGGGGTACAGTATGATCACCATGTACTTGAGACTAACGGCGGTCATAGGTGCCAATTGTTTCCAGTAGGTTGCCCCCAGGGTCTTGGGAATAATTTCTGAGAGGACGAGGATAGCTACCGTCATAATAGCTGATATGATGCCTAGATATTGGTCACCAAACAAGGATGTGGCCTGAGCTCCTGCACCGGCAGCACCGCCCGTGTGAGCAATGGTATTCAATGTTAAGATAGCAGCTAAGGGTCTGTTAACATTGGCTTTTAATCGACGAATAAGCCTAGCAGTTTTGACGTTTCCATCCTGCTCCAGCATCTCGATGTAAGACGTGGTAATGCTAAGCAAAACCGCCTCAGCCACCGAACAAATAAATGAGAAACCTAGAGCAATACCGACATAGATGAATAAAAGTAACATGTTCCACCAAAAAGAGCCTACACAAAACAGCTCCAATCATACAACAATTAGGCCTCAGGGCTACTGAAAACAGTGGCTTAGCAATCCGACGGACCAGCCTCGGTGTTTACTGGCATTTTACAGTGTCAAAAATTCTCTACACTTTTGCCCCGAGCCATAAGCCGTAATAACAGAATGTTACATTTGGCAAGGGCTTTGCAATAAGTGAAATGTCCCACTGAAATATAAAGTGTAGCTGGGGACCTCTTTTTCCAAAGTTGATTGTTCTTATACTGTTCGAGGCTGAAGATGTTGTTGGTTAGAAGTTTATGGATTTTCGTTGTTCTTTCTTTGATTATGATTTCCTGTGGTAAGGAATCTATCGTTCATGTTCGCGAGTTTAATATCTACGCAGAAACCAATGATCCAGAGGTGAAAGAGACCCTTTCACAACTGATTGATCAATACAACTCTGATGTCAATGGCCAGGTTCTTAATCTTGTTGACACTGAAGAGCAAGCAAACTCTTCCATCAGGTTTCAACGCAACATGCTTGCCACTGAGCACCGTCTTGGTCACGCTCGCTGGTCGACACTTAAGAAAACCAATGGCGATGCTTTCGAAGCAGCCATGTCTGAACGGAAAACTGTTATCCAATATTCTATGCATATGATTTTCGATTTGGAAAACTTTAAGCGTAAAACTAGGGGGCGTTTCGATAAAGGCTCTGTCGAGTGGCGTCACCTCTATCATCTTTTTTGCCACGAAGTGGGACATGGTCTTCAGATGGATCACGATGGCAATCCTAGAAGCGTCATGTACTCAAAAATCTCTCAGCAATCAAGAGATGATCTCGACTATGAAGATTACTTTACTAAGGCAAGAGAGTTTTTCACTCAGCCTTAAAACATACCCTTCTAAACACGCTTAGAGCCACCCCATCGAGATAGGGTGGCTTTTTTTGTTATTCACCAATAGAAGTTAAATTCTTATTGAGACTTTGGACGATTATTCCCACTCAATGATCAACGACGCTGAATCATCACGCTTAAGAGTCTTGGTGTTCGAGAATTCGACAGAGGTGGTTTGATCCCAGTCTCGCTTCACCTCTTGCTCTGTGACAGCACGTCCAAAAATGGCGCTTAGGCTTTTCAATGCATAGCCACCAACTTGGCAGTAGACATGAGGGCACTTCAACAAGGCATCTCCCGTAACATCAGCACCGTTTGCTGGTGGGTTAGGAAGCGTAGCCACATAATTAGGGTTGCTATTGAGTTGCTTTACTTCAGCCCAGTCCTTCAGCATTTGGGTCAAAAGCTCGGCACGCAGCTTCTCTTTCATCTCATCTAAATCATCCGCTTCTGTGCTATAAGCATAGAATTTGAACCCCGTCTCACCCTTCATGTCCTCATGTAACTTGTGAACGGTTTTTGTCGTGAAAAATCCACCTTTTTTTGTAGTAGATTCGATTTTTTTATACGACTGCCATTTGTTCCATTCAGCTCTACCTTTGATAAACCCATAAGCATTGTAAGAATAGGTAATGGTTGCGGCACGCTCAAAGCCAGTCGACTGGCAGGCACCCACACGAGACAAGGAGAAAAGCATGGACGCTGTTCCGGCATTCTTAAGAGTCGTGACCACTGTCTGACTTCTTGGATCATCTGCGGAAACAGGAGTTCCAGCAAGAGAGTATCCTAGGATCGCCTGACGATTAAACTTTCGGTAATCATCTTGATCGAGATCGAGGTTAAAGTGGATGTCTTTGATATCAACTAGCTTGACATTGAAGGAGCGGTTGGCCTCTTTAAGCTCAGCGAGCTCGCCACTTCCGTAGATACTAGCGACCGCAGTAAGTGTTCCACCAGGCTCTTCACTAAATGCGCGCAGATTGTCATTGGCTTCGTCGTAGTAAGCATCGATCTTATCACGGTTGAAGGACATGGACTCTTGGATCTCCGAAATCGCCGTAGCTAACTCCGATTTGTATTCACAAACCTCACGTCTATCGGAGGCACGAGACCGGATAGCCTCTAAGCATCGGCGTTGTTCGGTTCTTCGCTCAGCACTTAACTCAGCGACAAATGCTGCATCTTCATTCAGAACCTCTGCATAGGATCGGATGGCTTCAGAAGCTAAATCTTCGATGGCATACTGATCTTGAACGACAGAACAGTTTGCAGACTCGTATGTTTTACGTCCAGCATCAACTAATTTTCCCTGAGTTGGAACCAAAAATAGAGTTCTACTTGCCTTTAGCGTCAACTCGTCATTAATGACTGTTGGCTTACCACCGACAAATACTTTCTTACCCAGGCTATCGTAGCTATATGGCGAGTCGCCATAGACAATTGGTAGCTCCAATTCCGCAGCCTGTCCGCTAAGGCTTGCACCTACTAGGCCAGCAGCACAAAGTGCTTTCCATAATACATGTTTCATTGATTGTTCTCCTTAATATGATTAAATTCTGCCAATAACACAGATAGTGTTTTGCGGTATTCTTCGATAAGTAATGCTTCCTCTTCATTGATCAACTCAATGGCGAGTCGATTGTCTCCAGAAAGGTTTAGGCGTTCGCTCTCACTGAGTTTTGAGATCAAGGCTTGCCGACGCTCTGAAATATCTAGTAATTGATTTCCGTGAGCAGATCTGACAGCTTGGATACGATCGATGACAGCACCTTTTTTTTGGTGAAATTCTTGTTTCTTCTGAAGTATCTCGGCTTTTGCCTGATCACTATTTGGCTGGGCAACATAAGTTTCAGGAGTATTTATCTCTTCTATCTTTGGCTTCACTTCTGTCTTAGATATAGATTCTGGCAGAATCTCTGTCTTAGAATCAGACCAAAGGTACCAGCTCAGAAATAAGCAGGAAGAGAGGGCAAAAGCTGTCATAGCTATATTTGCACGTTTCATGGTTTTTCTCCTAATAATGCGGCGAAGCATGGTATCGATTGATAAGTACTCTCGCTTTCAAACGTCAAGATCAGATCCCATTCTTCGGCGGTGGTTTCGAGTCCCAGATATGATGAATGTAATTTGGAGACATCGAGCGTTTCGTCATCCATAGCAAAGACATCGGCAAGACTGCTTTTGTCTGCGACTAGCTTACGGCAATCCTCTTTTTTCTTTTCTAATGCGACTTTTCGCTCTTCGTTAAGCTGCTCAAGGCATGGCTGCCAGCGTTCTTGATGCCTTTCGAGAAAACCAGTTAGCCAGCCTGAGTTATAGCAGGAGGTGAAAAAATCGGTTTCATCACTTGTCCACATTTTGATGTTGCGAAATATCCCAACCGTTCCATCAGAAAGGTAATAGTATTCATTGCAGTTAGGAATATTCCACAGATAGGAAGTGCGGCCGTTGTTAAATCCAAGAGACGACTGTAATATACAAGATCGTCTTTCGGCCAAGGACAAACGCAGGGCTGCCTGGCGAATGGTTCGCTCTCTTTGATCAAGGACATCCGCTAGTGAGTCCCCTGATAACACTAGAGTCATGGCAGATATCGCAGCCAAGATCAGACACTGTAACCAGTTCTTTATAGTCATTAGCATAGGTCCTACTCGCTTTCGCTTTGTCTTTCGATCATCATGCCGACACCTGTCATAGGTGCTTGGTTAGGTAGTTCTATTGATATGCTATCGAATAGCCTCGAAAATCCTGTAAGATTTTTACGCACACAGCGATAATCAACTACGTCTTCACAGCCCTTAACAAAATGAGTCTTCAACGCATTATAAACTGATTCTGCAAGCTCCAAGTGCTCATCTTGCATTGCGAAAAGTGCCGCCCAAAAAGGAGATTCATGAGCTGGAGGAGACAGCAATTTGGCAAGAAGATACTCACCCTGCAGAATCTGTCCATCAGTATGAAACCCTTCTAGGTTCAAATCTGAAGCGGAAGGAACGCGAGTCATCTCTGGCAAAAATACCGAATTCTTCAAGACTTGGGCTAGCTTTTGAGTGAGGTCTTCATCCGATAGTTCAGTCGTATTGCTAATGGTACTTGCCACATACAAGCTCTGAGCAAAAGGGTTACGCCTTACAGATTGCGAATCAATCTGGAAAAAATCGGAAAAAATCTTATCTATTTGATTCACAAAAGACTCGATAAAGTAGATATGGCACTGGTCCCTGATGTCTTTGGAAAAGGGGTTATAAAAATCACTTTCAAGTAGCTCCGCATCGATCCAACCCTGAGCCGCAAGTTGCTCTGCCCAGTCAAAAGCAGTAAAATCTGTCACGTTCCTAACCCAGTGAGGATCGCAGTATCGTTTACTAATTAGGTTCAGACCTAAATAGCGGCTATCCGTTAGGATTAACTCTTCAAAAATATCGTCATCAAGCTCTTCATGCTCGACTAATCTCGTATTCTTTTCGTAATCCAAATTTGCTGTATGCGTCGTTTCTTGGTAGTTTTTCTCTATATAACCTTTAATAAATGCAGGAAGGCTATCGGAGCTAGCCTCTAACACAATGCAGTCTGTGATTAAATCGATTTTGTGTTTGGCCTGAGGATCCAAAAATCGCAGATAGCGATCATAGCTGGTGAAGCGCTGCTCCACTGAACGATTGGACTCTCGATTGAATTGGCGTAAGGCCAAACCCATGATCGCTTCGTAGGCTTTTATCGAAGGAATTTGACGGGTCACACTGGTCTCCGTCTGCCTTCGATTTTGATTAAAATCTATTAACGAGATTAAAGGGCTATTGGTATCAATCCTGTCGATCTCGCCAGAATCAGACAGCCCCGTAGCTACCAAGTCTCTATAGTAATCAAGTCTTTTTGCAGCAGAGTCCTCAGATAAAAACCTCGTTGCTTCCAGCCGTATGCTTGATCGTTTGATCAGCTCATTAGACTGTTCGCTGTTCTCCTGCACCTTAATGCTTACTGTACCACTATATCCTTTAGGACATACTAATACTGCTGAGCACAGCAGTACCGATTTTACAAACGTTCTATACATGAATTCCTCTACTCTAAAAAAACCTGATGAAAGAGGGTAGCAAGCTACCCCCTCCGATTCAGAATGGATTAAAATGGATCGATAGTGGTATCGATTTCGCAATTGGCATCTTCATACGGATCACATGCAGGAGCTGGATCATCGTCAGTTCCAACTTGAGTGGTTGGTGTAGGTGCATCGGTGGTTGATACAACCTGAGCCATAACACGGTCGAAAGGAGTACAAGCTTGCTTTTTGCTGCTGTTACCGTCGGTAGCAACCTTCTCAATGATACATAGAGAACTCGAGTTATCAATTTGGTAAGATACATCTTCCAAGTTATTGATATCCAGATTAATTTCGCTTGTTTCCTGAATCGTACGTTCGTAATCAATCCGATCAACATGGTAAGAATCAAGTTTTTTCGTCTCTAGATAGGAGTAAGTGTGCCAGTAGGGAGTACAAACATTATCCCAAACATCCCAGCAACTCCTCTTCTTTTTATATGTGAATCCAGCGACTTTTTTCTTTTTAGTCTTACACTGGCGACCAACGATTTGGTTGCGACATTGAGTCATGCGTACGGTATTCCACTTCCTAACTTTAGTGGTAGGAATCGGGCTAGCCGCAAACTCTTCGCCTCTACGAGTCGCTTCGGCGATCATTTGATTCTTAAGATCGATGGATGCTTCGTATTTGTCGAGATTACGATCCATGAACTTTTGTGTCGCAGAGCTAATGATTGCAGAAATTTGGCTAAAATTAGCTTCGGAAACCCATGAAGGAAGTGCGCTTCTGTTCAAGATACCTTGGTTAGTTAACTGAACACCGGCCTCGTCAAAAAGCTCGCAAGATGCGATAGGAGTCGACTCTTCATCAGCGTAAGGTCGGCTATTGTCAAAGATAGCATAGCTTGTATCTTTTTTAAGACTGATGGTCTTTTTGTAAACCACGTCGGCATTGAATGAGCACTTTAACTTACCTTTTAGGTCAACTGGTTTGGACATGGGAATTTCCTGCGTCCATGATCCAGGAAGGTCATATACGACTTCGTTAGATTTCTGATCCATCTCGTAGTGATCGCCAACACCATTAGCATAGTCATACTTGACGGGAAGGCTTAGGTTTGTCCCATTTGAGGAGACTTCTAGCGTAGAAAGGTCACCAGCAAATTGTGATCTTGCGGTTAGACCAAGTAAAAAGCGGTTTCTGGCGCTTCTGTTATCTTCGTTACCTTGGTCTAGAGCCGTTGACAAAATACCTTTCTTATTGAATTTAAAGAAAGGACGTGTCTTGAATCTTTCGTATGTGTATCCAGGATAGGCTTCTTTAAACTTTCTGATCGCAAAGATTTGGAACTTATCATAAGTCGTACTTGCGCGTACATTGATGGTTTTTACTGGTAGTGTTTTTAATAGGGCATAGAGGCTAGCGGCATCGTTGAAATTGTTGACTTCAACGCCACCGATTCCTGTTAGGGCAACGCCACGCTTTACCATTTGAATAAATACGTCGTCAAAATTAGTATCGTTGACTGCTGTTTTGATCGCTTGAATACGCTTCAGGTGAAGCAGCTCAGACGCGGCTTGGTTTTGCTCTTCAGTGTCTTCGCTCTCTGCAGGATTCAATAGAGCTTCAACATTAGCGCGGCTTTCTAGTATCAAAAGCATCTCTTTTCTTAGAGATTTTGAAATCAGGTCAATGGCAAACCATACGTCTTCATGATTGGAGTAGTTAAAGGTACGGTCTGTCTCGATAGTCTGAGATACTGGGGGTAAGTGAACAATCTTCTTTCCCTTATGATCAACAACCACATTGACTGTGCCAAGGGCCTTGATCATATCCTCTGAAAGCCTGTCAGCTTCTAGGACCGGGTCAGGAAGAGAGATCACTAGATCACCTAGTGTCGAAAACGTTGGTTGAAAGTGAGTACCTGTATCCGAGATATATCGGCTTTCATCAGCTTGAGTCTGTCCGCTAAGGCATAATGCTCCTAGCAACATCAAAGACAGAGGTTTTTTGGCAAGTCGTTTAATCAATCAATTCTCCTTAAGTTGAGTTTAGATTTTAGCAAGAGTGCTATATTTCTTCTGTTGTTTCATATGTATCGTCTTCGGAATCATCAGACCCCGCAGAAAATGGTTTGGGCGTAACAGTTCCGGTTGCCGGATCAATACTTGGTAGATTGAGATCGTATCCGATAGATCCATCCTCATAGGTCAACTGAATGACTTCCCCCATTTCCGGGTCATGAATCAGTTTTTGGGCTGGCTTCTTTTTGTTGTGGACAGCCTTAGCAACACGCTCTTCCTTCATTTGCCTTAGCTTTTTCATGGCTTCTTCAACAGAAATGGTTTTTTTAGTTTCGGGTAATCGTTTATCAAACTCTTCGATGGTCTTCTGCATTTTGGCAACAAGTTCTTTCCCAGAAGGCTTCACTTCTAGCTCAGCTACATCCGCCTCGTCGTTAGAAAGCGATAAAAAGACTAGAGTTGTCAATACAGCCACAAGTAAAGATATTCCAACTACTTTTTTCACGGTAAACCTCATGAGTGTTAGTCGTTAAATGGATTCTTGATTTCATCATTTATATGTCCAAAAAACAGTCCAACATCTGTGGAAAGACTGTTGCATGGAATTTTTTCATAGCGGTGACCACGGCCCTTTTTACCAGCCACACAGGCAATCACAGGGATTTGGATATGGGTTTCTATAACTCCAGCAGTTTCAAGATCTACCACGTCGTTTAAATTCTGAAGTGATCGAAACTCTGTCTTGGTGATTTCGAAAGCATATTGCGCACGAAGCAGTTGATCCTGAATTAATGTCCAATCATCACTGCAAGTATCATCCGATACAGAAAGCTCGCTACAGTAGGCTTTGTCTCCAGCGATGACAGCATTCGTCAAATGAGTCTGGCATGCTACTGATACGTCTCGGCATTGGGTTTTCATCCATGACAAGGGCGATTGCGGTTCTCTCTCAGTGCCTAAAAGGGATTTCCAGAAGACTAGTTTTTCTTTTGCCGTGACTAATCGTCGAGTTAGTTGGCTACGAACCAAGTCAGCAGATTCTTCTATGATGTAACTCGCCAATTGTTTGCTTTGCTCGGCGCTTAGATCGTCAAGGAAAAACCCTGATTCTATCACGCCATCCTTAAGCCAAAAGCTGCCATGATCAGCTGTAATAAGGCATTGCAGTAGTTTATGAGCTTCAATGGGAAGCAATAAAGCATCTGGATTTAAGCTGTAGTTTTGCGCTTCCACACCTGGTTGGATGCGGCATTGTAAGGCTAAATCAATGGGTAGTGTGATTTGACTTTTCGCATAAAATATATCTGGCAATCTAGTAAAAAGCTGATGAACCGTAGTATCTCCGTTTTCCTCGTACTCCCATGATTTGTAGACACGGTAAGGAACATTGATGACAATATTTGCCTGCCCTGACGGCATGAAAAATGTTTCTTGGGAAAATGATTGGGCTAAACGAATCCGGTTTCGATTCCAGTTATTCACTGTATAGGAGTGCAAATCTCTACCAAGCAATGTCTTTGGAATTCTGTTATCGATGAACATAGTCTCCGGATATGGGAAAGCGCTAAAAGTCATTTGAGGTAACATACTTTTTGCTTTCGCAATGAGCTGGCTTTGATAGTCGTCGAAAGCATACTCAACAGGGACGATGACTTTTGCAACGGGCAGACTTAAAATATAGGAAACAAAGTCGCTGATCTCTTGATAACTAAGATTGTCGGCATCGATAGGATAGGCAATCATGGGGGCAATATCACGAATATGCTCTCTGATGCGTTGTAGGTACCGATCTTCGATCCCAATTCCTGCCGATACACCTTCAAAAAGATCACTTTCCTCGATAACTAACTGAGTGCGTTTAAAATACTCTTCGATACCAAAGTACTCTGGACTTTTTCGAATCGTCCAATAACGATCGTTCTCTCCCTGAGTATTTAATGGTACTAGTAAACTAAAGGTTTCTGAAGAGCCTTCCATCGTATGATAGCCGATGACTTGGTCGAGATCTCTCAATTCATTAACAGAAAATCTGTCTTCTATCTGCTTTTCATAAACTAAGCGAGAGAGATTTTTTTTGCCAAACAAGTTTATAGCCAAAGAGCTTTGACTAGTAAATATCATTAGCAACATTGTCAGGCTATATAGTTTCAAGGTCTCTTCCTTAATGGTTTGTTTCCATCACATATCAGCAACGTATTTTTAGTGGAAAGGTTGCAGGAAAAAATCGTAAAAAAAAACCTCTCGTCAAAAACCTGACGAGAGGATAAAGCAAGCTATTAGGAGGTTTTTACTGACAACGCTCCTCAGCATCTCTAGTCCATGCCAAACGTTCATTGATGTTACCTTCGATGCAATTCACATCGAAGTAGGTCGTCATCGTTACAACCCTTTTGGAAGGATGGTTATCTATGAGGATTGAAAAAGGTTCTTTTTGTCTCATGGGACCCTTTATGCGAGGAATATAGACAAACTGCCCGGTAAATATATTATAAATCTTTGCAGTCAGTTTTGGTTTTAGATATAGGCTAAGGGCCTTATAGAAAACCTCTGAATTTATCTCGAAGCTGCCAGCAACACCGCGCGTACCTTGCGCATCCACAGTTAACTCTCGTATAAAGTTTTCTACCAGATCTTCCGAACAAACGAGAAAACAGTGATCGCGGTAGTAGGTCAACCATAGAGATTTAATTTTTCTTGGCATAATGGTTACAGGAACCTTTTCATAGTCCTTCGTTGAAAAATTCCAGGTGATATACATAGAGAATACATCGGCTAGCTCACCAGTATCTAGTAGGTATGCAATCTCTTCTTCATAGTCGGTTCGATTGACCGTAAATTGGAAGTCAATGGGATCAGATATGGTTTGCCTTCTTGGAGCCGTATAGCTCAAACTATTGATGCCTTGAGACGGTATTCCATAGGATGAGGTGTAAGGATTCCAAATCAGACAACCCTCATCATCATCACATTGTATCCTTGGGTGATTATCTAGTATCAGGCCAAATGCTGATGCCTCCACTTCAATACTGCCATAAACAGCTGGAGCCAAGATTCTTCCGGAATTTCGTAGTTTTTCGCGAATACTTGGAATCGTAACCTCGTTGGCCTCAGCAACAAGGCGACCAGCAATCCGAATCCTGCCATCTTCCAAGCTATTTATATATAGATGCGGGTAGCGACCTCGAGATAAAATACTGCCGTTCCGCGGGATATAACGAACAACATTAAGATCATCTTCAAAGAAAACGTACTGATCACGGCCAGCAATAAACTCGCCATCTAGGTAGGAATCTAGGTCAAAGGCAAAACCCCTTAGACTCTGGCTAAGCATAATAATTAGGGTTATTAGGTTGAATAATCTAATAGAGCTAAGATTTTTGATTAACTTCAAAAGTATGTCTCCGTTCGTTGATCTTCTAGCTCTCTGACGAGAAAATCAAAATTGATTGCAACTTTTTTTATTCGACACAACAGAAATGATTTTTTGATACTTAACTGCAACCTTTCCGTTGGGCTTTCGTATCAACTATGACAGATATCTACCCTGAGGAAACTATGAATCTAAGCAAACTCATACCATTGGCTTATTTAACTTTGGCTACGCCTCTATTTTCTGCAACGAAATTTCGTTACGATAATATTACCGGCGTCTGCAAAGATCATCGTGATCGTCTTGGTTACAACCGTGATCTAGGAGAGTGTTCCGATTTTTCAGGACAAAGAATTCCTGAGACAGTAGAACGAGATTTCTCGGGAAGCCTTTTTTCTTTTTCTATCTTTTCGCCCGAAAATCAGTATAGATTCACCATATTCCAAGGTGTTGATATGCAATCTTCTATTGCATCAGAAGTCGTGTTTGAATCGGTGAATTTTGAACGCATCCTTTGCAGTAACGCTGATTTTGCATCGGCGACTATTTCATTTAGTACGTTTACCAATACCAAGTGTTCTGATGCCAACTTTGAAGATGCGAAATTAGAGGGAACTCGATTTTCCGATAGCGATATGCGCTATAGTGTGTTTATCGGTGTGAACGCTAATCGCAGTGACTTCTCCGGGGTAAACCTGAGAGACTCACTTTTTGAAGATGCCACCGTAGATTTTGCTAGTTTTGAAAATGCCGACCTCCGCGGCGCTGATATGCGTGTGATTTCCTCGCGCTCTACCATTTGGTTGGGAGCTAAGTTCGACGAACTCACGGATCTACCTTTCTCCATCGAATCTGCAATTAACGACCATGGCATGATTTGGCGAGGTGAGGGTCAGCCTATCTGTGATCCTGATGATCTTTTTTGCCCAATTGTAGACTGAGGTAATTATGATGCTTTTAAAATTGATACTATGTGCTAGTTGTCTGTTATTTTCTAGTCATGCTTTCGCTGTGAACTACGGAGTTTTGTTTTTAGACAAATCCACTTCTATGAACAGTAAAAGGCAAGATGGCCGTTCTCGCTGTGATGTTTCTAAGGACATCGCCAAAAAAAGTGTTAAAAACTTTTTCGAAAAATGGAATGGGCGACAAATCGATATCCGCGTGTTTTCTGAAAGCGGGGACTCAAAGTCGATTACCGAGGGGTATACGAATAACAAAAGCAAAGCAATCGATGCCATTGACAGCCTGCCTCAGGATCACTGTGTCGGTAATGCTACTGCGCTGGCTCAGTCTCTGTGTGAAGCTGCCGATCAAATCCGAGCCACATTTGGAGCCGATTTGCGACCAGGTCGTGATCACTTACTTGTTGCCGCAGCCACTGATGGAGAGGAAAACGACAGTGAAGGTGAGTGTTCCGGCGATACTTGGCAAGACTCGGTCAAAGAAAAATTTCTTAACGAATCGCCTGAAATCAAACTGAATATGAATTTCTTTGGAAAACTTGCCAGAGTGAGACCAGGGAATTCTAGCAGCCCAACCCGCGCTGAGATCCATGCGAGAAGCCTCGAATTTTTTACCAAACTATCCCAGGAAAGTGGAGGAGTGCCCACCTTTATTAACGACTACTCATCGTCACTCCCAGACTTCATTCCTATTTTTCCCAATGACGATGATTTTCGCAATGTTATGGATGAGGCTAATGTGAACCTATCGCCGTGGGAAGATACGGTTTTAGATGATAGCCTTGGTTTCAATGGCCTTTTGGTGGATCGCGTGTCTTATGACAAAACTCTTGATTACATTGAGGGACGCGATACCCTACGAGATACCAATATTATTCGAGAGATCCTCAATGCCAGACCGAAGCCAGATACCACCAGACCTGATATTATTCGTCCCGACATCATTCGTCCTGATATTGTCCGCGATGATATTTTTAATCGGGATGATCTGATTAATCGACCTGATCTGATCAATCCCATTGGAGATTTTGATCTAGGGGATCTTGGTAACCTCGGTAACCTCGGTGACTTTGGACCGACTCTTTGAGAACCTATTTATACAGTATCTCCCCGGTCATGAGACTATCATAGGCCGGGCTCTCGCGCAGGCGTTTGAGGTGCATGCGGTCGCGTTGCTTAGCTAGTTCGGCGTGCTTATCAGGTAAGGGGATTCCGCCCGAGCTCCCAAGGGATACTCCTCGATTGCGCTGAATCGATATCATCAGCTTTCCTCGATAGGCCTCTACTGTTTGGCTAAACTCTCTAGACGCATCAGGTTGATAGACTTGGGAGTACTTTAAAATCACTGTCATCTCTCTGCGATGGAAAGATGAAAAAATGGAACGCCATTGCTGACTGTTTAGATTGCCCGAAAGTCCTTCGAACAATACTGCCCTTAAAAACGGCTGGCCCTGCAATTTCAGGATCGTGACTTGGTCGTTTTCAATCTTGATCCTCATGGTAGCAACGCCTCTGGGAAGCTGCCGCCTCAATACTAAGGGAATATCAAGATTGGCTTCAATGGGATTGGATTGGGACTTAGCTCTTTGCCTCTCCACTGGGTTCGCAATGGGCTCCAAGCGACCTATCAGGATGTTTTCCCGCTCTTCATCATCAAAAGTTCCCAAATTTTGACCACCGGTTGCATCCGGGGTTATGGAGATATCACCAGATCCTGGCAGTAACTGGGAGTACGTTAACGAGCCGTTTTTATTGGGCCTTGAATCCGATACAGTTTTCGTATGATTCTTTGTTTTGTCGTTAGTCTTACTTTGATTTGCAGGTGTCTCCTGAGATAATTTTGTAGGTACTTCTTTGCTTTTGGTAAAATCTTGCTCGGGAGTCTGAGTTCTGATTGTGATATAGCTCTTACCAACCTCAGGAGTCCGGTCATCTGGTCTCAAAGCAAGCTTGCTCGCTATCAAGAGCAGCAGCACGTGGATGCCTACGGCCAAGCTGAGACTAAAACTAAAACTAAAAGAAGGTTTCATAAGGAATCACCGCATCCCAATCAAGGTTGCGTCAGCCGACTCGATAGACGCATCTAACATAGGTACTTAAGACTAGTTGGATTGTCCAGTACAAACTTTCTGCCCTTTAGTAGAGGCTCTTATTGACCACAAAAACAACCTAAATATTAGGTTGTTAGCGATATTTTCGCCCCCCCCCAATAGCCCTCAGCAGGCTCTAAATAGAGGGGATTATTTGCATGAAACTGAGGAACGTGACGCTTTTTTTATCTCGCGCACCAAATGTGTTTTATAAAAAATGGCATTTGTAGATGACGGAGACCGCCGAAATTCTCAGTTACCTTTCTCAAACTAGCATCTGCATGGGATCAACTCGGTTTGAAAAAAAAAGATGCGTTGACGCAACGATTACGATACCATCGACGATATACATCCAGATCTATTGATTTTGGTAATCTCAAGCAGGAGGCTTCGAGTGAAGTTCTGTCATTTGAAATTAATTAGCCTCACGACCGTCTTAATATTTCTCATTAGCTATAAGAGTCATGCCCAGGATGAGGGTTTATCTCTTGAAAAACTTTTCAATCTGAAGATTGAAGTCTCGTCTTCGACACCTGATACGATCTTCAATACGTCGTCTTCGGTTTCTGTTATTGATCGAGATACGATCAAGCGCTACGGTGTTCTGTCGATTTCAGAAGCTATCGAGACACTGGCAGGTGTGAATGTAAATCGAACCTTCTTTGCGCAGAATCTCCCGTCCATACGGGGGATTTTACAAGATAACTTCGTGAATCGTGTCCTCATCTTAATCGATGGCGTTCCGAGCTGGAACTCTGTTACGGGGCATGGCGAGTTAGAGCGCATCAACGTGCACGATCTTGAGAGGATTGAAGTTCTGAAGGGACCAGCTTCGGTCCTTTATGGGACCAACGCCTATGCAGGTGCCATCAACCTCGTACTTCGGAAGCCAGAAGAAGCGTGGGAGGACGATTTGATTGGCGAATTTCGCACAACAATCGGCTTCGACTCCAAGATAAGGAATACCAACGGTCATCTTATCTACTCTACAGACAAGGTTTTTTACTACGTCTCGGGTAACGGGCAGATTCAGGATGGTTACGAGTACAACGGAAAGAATACACGAGACGAACAGGGGTTCTTCACTGACGAAGCTGGCGAAGTGCAATATCACAAAGACTTTCAAAACCTCTCTAGCCTAACCGGAAAAGTCATGTACAAGACGGGCTATGGAGTTCATCAGTTTGTCATCAATAGCTATCGCAACGAAATGAGTTTTCTCGGTGCTAGCCCCATACTGTCATCCGGAACCGGCAACCCCTACCTCGTTACAGGTGATTTGGTCAATTATCAGTTGAAAGTTCCTATAGGCGACTCATTTGTGACAGCCGGAATGACCTATGATGCGAATACAAGGGACTTCTCACGAATCAATGATGATACGGTGAGGAGACTTGTAGAGGGGGTTAGGAATAGCGCTCAAGCGAAATTGTACTGGAATGCTACGGACTATCTTAGCTTGGACCTGTCTGCTGACTACGAAAAACGCACGAGCCAGAAGTTTCAGATATTCAATCCTAAGAACCTAGCTATTTTTAACGAAAACAACATGACGGATCGATCGGTAAGCGAAAACTCAATTGCAGTTCAATTGGGATTCAGTGGGGAAAAAACTTCTGCTGAGATACCCATTCGCTTACTTTTTGGTGCGCGTCAGACTAACAACGAGTCATTCGATAGCAATCTCTCCCTACGTGGTACTCTGGTCTATAACATTTCTCCGACCTCGAGTTTGAAGTTTGTTTATGGCGAATCCTATCGAGCACCGAGTCTATTCGAGCTATATTATCAAGATTCTCGTTCCGTCAACGAAATCTATGGAAACGAAGAACTAAAGCCGGAAAAGAGTGCAAGTATAGAAATCGCCTATCTTATTTCACCGACAAACTCTGTTTTCTTGCAGTTCCTTGCCTTTAGCGCAGTGTTTGAGGATAAGATCATTCGCGTTCGCCAAAACCCCGCGATTCCTGATGATCTATCCTTACAGTTCCAAAATGGAAACTTGTTTAAAGCCACGGGCTTCGAGCTTGAGATGAAGTACTTCAATCCAGACATCGTAAATCTCTCATTCAATGCCGCTGTTATAGATGGAGACGCAGGAGACAAGCTCAATGACAGATGGAACTATAAATTTGTGCCGAAGGAAACCATTTCAATTGGTCTCAATCGAATGATTCATCATTTCGTGGTTTCAACGCAAGCCAACTATTTAGGTGAAACGGATGGAGCTATCGAAAAGATTGAGGCTCAATCTACAGTCAATGCTGAGATATCTTATATTGCTGAAAGTGGTAAGCATACTCTTCAAGTCAAGAATCTGGGAGATGAACGCGTACTAGTTCCAGAGTATATTCGAGGAAATCTCAATAGTTTGCAGTCGGGAAAAGGGCGTGAATTCTTGTATAACTTTTCTACTCCTTTTTGAAGGTTATTCGATGAGATATCTGCTGCTCTTATGCATGATGATGATTGCTGTGCCGCTGTATTCGATGTCGATGAATGTTTTCTATCCATCTCTTGTTTCGGTGCAAGATCGACAAAAAGCACTTCTAGCCTCTCCTCTCAAGGTGAAAAATGTTATGGTTTTTGCAAAGTTCCGCGAGTTCCACACCTTTCAAAAGTTAAAGCCTGCCGATATTTTGATCATACCTGATGCCTATGCTCGCACTCTTAAAGGCTACCAGTGCAAGAATAGATTCACTCTGTCTGGGAGGGGGAAGTTTAGGTACCAGATCCTGACTTTGGATAAGAGTTGGGATTTATCGAAAGCCTCCAACGGAATTTTGGGGGTTGTTGATGAGTCAGGTCGGCGAAAAATGAGGCAATATCTCTCCAGCATCCTGCCTGGTGTCAAGTTCAAACAGATCAAATCAGTTGGGAAGCTCGAAGATCTCATGGCGATGATGGCACTTGAGGGTGCAAACTATGTTCTGATACGCCTAGAGCATCGAAATGGCTTGAAGGCGCAGTTTGACTTTCAAACCTTTAAGATTGAAGAATCATCTGAAGTGAATTACCCATTTATATGTGTAAAAGATGGGGCAAGCTTCGACCTCAGTAAGTTTAATGCATCACTCCTGAAGATACTTGGGTTTTCCACTATCGAAGTTGCAAAGTGAGGGAAAAACCTATGAAATTAGCCTCGTTAGTTCTGATTCTTTCGTTGTCAAACTCTTTGCTCGCAAAGTCGATCCTGGTCGTTAGGAAGGCTTCCGAAAATTTTGAAGAAGTTTCGGACTCGTTTTCCCAAGAAGCATCGGAAGACTTTATTGTTAACGACTATGTCATCAACGATAGAACGACCTATAACAATTTCGAGAAAAAAGTGAGGTCAGTGAACCCAAATGCACTGATCGTGATGGATAACCAGGCGGTTAGCTATACTAAGGAGTACTTCAAGAAAAACCCAAAAATGAGAATTCCAACGTTAGCCACAATGGCGCTCAATCTCCCTAAAGTTCTAGAAAAAAACTCGTACATAGCAGGCATCAGATATGAAGCGCCTGGTTTTTCGGTCATCAATAGCTACAACTTTCTCACTGCGCAACCACTCAAAAGGGTGGGAGTATTCTATCGCAAGAGCCAGCATGATGAGCTGATTGAGAATACGAAGCGGCAGCTCAAACGAGTCAAAATCGAATTGGTGGCTTACAACGTCGAAAAGAAGGGACGTGGGAAATCAAGGATTAACTCCTTTCTGAGGAAAAAGTTTAAACGTTTAAGTGATCTAGACGCTATTTGGGTGCTTGCGGATAACGTCATACTCAATAGGCGGGCTTTCAACAAGCATTGGAAACCACTATCTGAGAAGATACCGTTGATTTGTCCTTTGAAGAAATTTGTGACGTCGGAGACTGATCTTTGTGTTTTTTCTGCTTTTCCATCACATACCGACCTGGGCTCGCAGTTGGCTGGAATGTTTTTTGCGGTTGTGGATGGGGAGAGAAGCATCCAGGAAATTGGTGTAGAAAGCATTATTGCGGTTGAAAAACTCCGAAATGCTAAAAAGATGAAGAATTTCAATATTCAACTCAACCCCAAGGCAGCTAAACAGATACCTGTCGCGGAATAAGTTACCAGCGAACTTAAGTCCCCATAAATAATACCGATGCCGACTATGCTCTGATTCCGTGTCCAACTGGGCATCATTTTCGAGGGTGATGTCAGCCTCAACAGTATATGGAATGGCGCCATGACCAATATGAGATTACCGAAATCAAATCTATGACGAAACCTAGAGATGAGCGCGATAAAGACAGCGTAAAGAAGGGGGCGGCCATGGTGTTACGATTTGTTTTTTTAGCAGGGTTAGTGTCGAGTTTGGTCGCCTGCGGAGGAAGCAGTAGTGGTGGTGCCGCGGGGAGTGACTTAAAAGTTGCCCTCGTGACTGATATCGGAAAAATAGATGATGGTACCTTTAACCAGAGTGCATACGAAGCCGGAGTTCGAGGATCGGAGCAATATGGATTGCTTTTCGACTACAAAGAATCAGCGGAAGAAGCGTCCTATGCAACGGAAATCGATTTTTTTGTCGAAGAAGGCTACGACATGATTGTGACGGTCGGTTTCAGAATGGCCGATATAACCAAGGAGAAAGCGGCGGAACACACAGACGTAAAGTTCGCGATCGTGGATGTTGCCTACGATGAGTACACGGAGAATCTTACAGGTTTGACTTTCACTGAGGATGAAGCTGGCTATATGGCCGGAGCTCTTGCCGCAAAAGTAACCACAACCAAGTCTGCTGGGGTTATTGGGGGTATCGCAATTCCTCCTGTGAAGCGTTTTGTCAATGGCTTTGTCAATGGCTTGCTGGCTACATGTTCAGATTGTACCCCGCAATGCGTATTTGTGAATTCGTTTACCTCAGCTGAAACTGGGGTAGCGCAGGCCCAGTCAATGATCACAGGGAACAATGTCGACGTTATTTTCGGTGCTGGTGGTGCTACCGGATCGGGAGGTGTGCTTCAGGCGACGAACGACGGGATCTACGGTATTGGTGTTGATACAGACGAGTTCTTTACCACCTACAAGGGCGGCGCTGAGACCAGTTCGACAAGACTGCTTTCCAGTGCCATTAAGAAAATCGATGAGGCAGTTTTCCAGGAGATTACCAGCCTTGTAGAAGGAGGTTTTGAATCAGGCACGAAAGTCTTTAATGCGGCTAATGGGGGTGTAGGGTTATCTGCGTACCACTCAGATGCTGTGACTTCAGAAATTCAAACAGAATTAGCGACGATACTTACTGGACTTTCCGATGGAACTGTTGCAACAGGTGTGGACAGCCTGGGTGATAACACTGCCAATTCTTCAATAAGCTGCGGTAGTGTTGAGGTAGACTGAGCTTAACTTGCTCTGCGATTGATGAGACTCCGATCTCCTCGAGGCCGTTTTTATAGTGTTTGAGCCTCCGCTCCCCCCTCCATGGTTTTCCATTCGTCAAAGCAGCTCAAAGACTCCCGTCGTTAGAGATCTGCCATCCGTTCGATGAACGCATGTTTAAACATGATATTCCTCTAGTTATTTTGTTGGTTATGGACAGTTATGGCAAAAACATAAGCCTCTTCCCAATGCCGCTCTGTATCTAGAGGCACTCCCTGAGAGCCTTGTAAGGTACGCTCAAATGTAACCATAGGTAACATTAAAATACAAACCAGACTGTATTGTGCCAGAAACACTGCCCTATTCTGCTTTTTAACGCAATCATTCAAAGACTTGAATCCATCGACCGATAATGATAACAATTATCAATATTTTCGACGGAGCTCCCGTCGGCCTCGCGACAGAAAGGATAGAGTTTGTCATTTTCCCATCACAGGCTAGGCTTGGTGATACTGACCT
The DNA here is from genome assembly GCA_013215145.1 of Pseudobacteriovorax sp. Taxonomy (GTDB): domain Bacteria; phylum Bdellovibrionota_B; class Oligoflexia; order Oligoflexales; family Oligoflexaceae; genus DT-89. Next base: position 77,586 of record JABSRP010000002.1, on the reverse strand, counting down.
GTTCCGCCAGTAGCTTAGCTTTCGCAGACAACAAAACCATCGAGCATATTTCCATATTTGGCAGCAAAGAAAACCTAGAGAAGCAAGCTGGCTCTGCTTATAGATTGGATGAAGACGATCTCGATACATTTCAGTACCAAGATATCAATCGCGTGCTTAAAGACATCCCTGGGGTTAACATCCAGGAGGAGGATGGCTTTGGTCTGCGTCCCAATATCGGTTTCCGAGGAGCCCACCCGCACCGTAGTCGCAAAATTACCTTGCTAGAGGATGGCGTCTTACTAGGACCTGCTCCTTATTCGGCTCCTGCGGCCTACTACTTTCCCATGATGTATAGGATCGGTACTGTGGAGGTGTTTAAAGGCCCTAGCAGCGTGCGTTTTGGACCAAACTCCATCGGTGGTGCGTTAAACCTTATCACACGCCCGATTCCTGATCAATTCACCTATGGATTCCGCGGTGAGGTGGGAACCTTTGAGACTTACAAGGGCGAATTTGATGTCGGCGGCACCTACGATAACATCTCCTTTATCCTAAACGGAGCTCGCATCGAAAGCGATGGCTTTAAAGAGCTACCAGACGACGATGCACCTACGGGATTTCGTCGCGATGATCTTCAATTGAAACTTCGTTACGACCTCAATCCCCAGCACAGTTTCGAGCTAAAAACCGTGCGAGCTCATGAAAAATCCAACGAAACCTATCTCGGGCTGACTGAAGAGGATTTCGAAAGGAATCCTTACGAGCGTTATGCTGCCAGTGCGAAGGATGATATGGCGTGGACACGAAACCAGATCATGCTGACTCACGTCTACGATGGTGAGCTGTTTTCTGGTACAACGAAAGTCTATCGCTATTGGTTTCATCGTAACTGGTCTAAGTTTAATGGGTTTGGAGATAGCAATGTTGTACCTCTCGATGTGATCTTACGGCCCGATGGTTCTAACCTTTTATTCTTGAGTATCCTCAAAGGGGAAGAAGACACCTCTTCCACCAACGATCGCGTCATCATTGGTGACAATGACCGGAGTTATGTTAGCGAGGGTGTGCAATGGGACGGTCAGATTCCCCTAGAACTGTCCTGGTCGGATAACAGTGAGCTCTCTTTAGGCCTACGCCATCATAAGGATGAGATTAAACGCAATCACACAGAGCAGGCCTATTTGATGCAAGATGGAAGTCTTCTCCTGGCTCAAGACTCAGCTCAAGTGAGTACCAACCGGACATTTGACAGCTCTGTCTCTAACAGCCTTTACTTCAATCTTAGACAAGACTTTTCCGCAATCTCTTGGACTATCGGAGGTCGTTTTGAGGCTATTGCAGATGAAAGGAAAGACCCCCTAGCCAGTGAGTCAACATCCATCAAACGGGATGACGAGCTTACGGTTTTTGGTACTGGTCTATCCTGGCAAATAAGTCAGCCTTGGCTAGTGTTTGCAGGCGTGAATCAGGGGATCACCGTCGTCGGCCCTGGGCAACTTGATTCTGTCAAACCTGAGGAATCCCTCAATTACGAGCTAGGTCTACGCTTTCGCAAGGGCTCCTTTAATGCCGATGCTGTCGCTTTCCTATCCGATTATAGCAACATCAAAGGGACTTGTTCCTTCTCGTCAGGCTGCTCTGGATCTAACCTGGACCAAGAATTCAATGGTGGCGAAGCCTTGATCCAAGGCTTAGAGCTGATGATCCAAAATCAAAACAATATTGGCCCACTCTCATTGCGCCAAGGTCTTGCTTACACTTACACTCAGGCTGAGTTTGCCAGCGATACCGTATCGGATAACCCTGAATGGGGGATCGGTGATATCAATTCTGGCGATCCTTTGCCCTATTTATCCAACCATAACTTAGCCCTTCAGCTTTCTGCGGATTGGCATTCTTATGAGGCTGTTGCCTCGTACCAATATAAAAGCAAGATGTTCGACCAGACCGTGGACGAGGACAGGCGTGAGATTCCAAGTTATTCCGTGGTTGATCTGAGTTTTGCCAAATACATATCCATGAATGCGAAAGTTTTCCTCAGGGCAGAGAATGTGTTGGATGAAGTCTATCAAGTATCTCTGAGACCCTACGGCTTGAGACCAGGTAAGCCTAGACTCCTATCGATCGGATTTAATTGGAAAAATCTCTGACGTTAGGGGCTAATAAGCTAATGACACTGATTAGCTCTATTCTTCAACGAACGGCAGGAGTGAGCTAAGACTGCCATGTCTCCCCCCATTAGTTTATACTAAGGCATTGGCATAACTAATGGGCTTTGTCTTTTGCGCACATTCTATGTTTGTCTGATTGCTTGCTTTCTTCCGTATCAGCTTTTTGCTAAGTCTAAAGGTTTCAGCTCCGTTTATCTAGGGTACCGGCAACCGGCGTTAGATCTTATGATCGACAACGAAGGCGATACAGCCGAGACCAAATCTTCCAACCGCATCATCTACGGTCCGCAAATTCCAGACATCTTAGAACTAGGGGGATCCTGGTCGGGACTTGCTGCTAGCGTCTCCTTCGATGTGCCATCAGATGACGAGCGCGCGGTTGATTATACCGATTATCGGCTGAGCCTCTATTTTAGTTGGATTGGGTTGGAAGCTAACTTTACTGAATTTGTCCGCTTTCGTATTGAAGACTCATATGGATTCGCCGAAGACTTAGAAGACGAGCAGATTTTCAACGACAGCATGTTTATGAGATTTATGTCAGCAAATCTCTATCTGTTTCCCCTAAGATGGAACTTTGACTTTGATGCCGCATTTGACCCGGCAAAAGAAAAGTCAACAGGGTTTGGCCTTGGTGCCATCGCCTCATGGAACTCTCTAGAGCTAAATACCGATCGAGGATTGGTACCTGGTCCCTGGCGGTCTGCCTTCGGGAGCGACGGAGGCTTTGACCGCGGTGAACTTAGCGGACTTACTGGACAAATAGCTCTATCGGGCGTGCTCAGCCTGGCTTCATTTTATGTGTCGGCTCTCATTGCCTACAAATGGTAACATGCCGTTAGAAACGAAAAAGGGTGACGAGCCAGACCTCGTCACCCCATCACCTCGAGTAGAATAGGACGTCTACTCAGTAGGTATTTTTAGTTGGCTGCTGATGTTGTCCATCCCGCTGTCCAGTCTTTTTCAGCGCTTTCGATGGCGCCACGGTAGCTAGTTTTCTCGATGAAGTCATTAGCTGGTAGCTCTTGGCCATCAGTAATTTGAGAGCTGTATAGTCGGTCGACTGTTGTCAGAGCATTCTCAATACTGTTACCAGCAAAGGCACTGAACCAATCAGATGTTACAAAGCCATCACCCTCTTCAGCGATTGTAGCACCTTCTTTACAGTTAGCTAACACTGTGTTGTAGATTTGGATATCAGAGGCGAATGTCGCGGCATCATCAATCTTAATACAAGCGTTTTTGAAGTTAGCGATAACTGAGTTGTAAATCTTAGCAGATGTTCCGCGTCGAAGAAGGATACCGTGTCCACCCTTGGCTGCTTCACCCTGAGTACCAACGAACGTCATGTTAACAAGTGTTGGGTTAGAGCGTGGTGCGATATCCATGTTTTGCTTTAGGTTATCGCCTTCGATACCGTTGTTAGCCTGATCGTCCGCCTGGTCGACAAGGATGTATTGAGCCGTACCGTTCCAGCCATTAACCCAGTCAAGAGAATCATCACGGTTACCCGTTAGGACGATGTGCTTAGCGTTTACAGTTCCACCGAAGAACTCAACACCATCATCGGCGTTGTAGTGTACTTGGATATAATCAACAACAGTTCCTGAGCCGATACCTTGAAATGCGATTCCGTTTAGCTCGTTGTCAGGGCTGATTTCGTTACCAGCAAATTCGATACGAACATATTTGAGCATACCGCTGTTATCTTCTGGGTTATCACCACCGTAAACACCGGTATTACCTTCGCCTTCAGCAACACAAACACCTGTGTCACAGCCGTTGATAGGCGCGTTACCATTGATAATCAATCCACCCCAGTCGCCACGGCTTCTGCTTCCTGGCTCTTTAGCAGAGGTGAATACAATAGGAGCTTCTGCTGTACCAGCCGCCATGATTTTAGAACCACGGTTGATTACCAAGAAATCAGCACCTGATTGTCCGATGATTTTTGTTCCTGGCTCAATCGTTAAAACAGCGCTGTTCGCGTTGTCTTCACCTACGAAAACACCGTTACTCAGAACCCAAGTCGTATCAGCGGTTAGGGTTAGGTCCTGGGTGTAGACACCTTGGAGCAAGCAGATTTTTGGCTCGTCAGAAACAACGGTGGTTGATTCTGGACAAACATCTTGCAATGGCAACGGCTCAGGCTCAGGGGTCGGAGCAGGCGCTGGGTTATCTGATGAGGAATCATCAGAGCAAGAGATGGCTAAGGCCGTTAGCAGAATACCGAAAGCTACGTTTTTGATTTTCATATTAACTCCTGTCGTACTCGTAACTGAGTAATTTCGTGATGGCCGGACATTAACAGCCGGAATTCGCAGAAAGATAAGGTTTTGATAAAGATCGTATGAATTGACTGGCTCGCGCCTTTATGTATGTCATCAATGCCAGCAATAGTCGGTTTTGTGGTAAAAACTGCCTCTCAAACTCGACAGCTCAATGGATGGCATCAGCTTGACTGGCAAACCTCTTGTCAGGCTAACGACAGGTTGACTGCTTATTATAAAGGATAGACTCAACCGATAGCCTCTAGAGGCTCCAGCCGAAGCCATCCCATAGCGAGCGGAGGAGTACTGGTTTTATATCAATCATTTCATAGATATAGATATTTTTTTGAAGGTTTTTTTGGGGAGTTGCTTGACTGTTTTCTAAGTCGACTTACGTTGTAGTTATGAAAACGTTGATGCTAACAATCTGCCCTATCCTCTGCTTACTAGCTATCTCGAGCAAATGCCACGGTAGTACGGTTAGTCACGGCGAGGCTACAGGGTTCAAGCTTCAGCTCTGTAAAGGGCTGATCCTTAGCGACGTCAACACGTCTTCTGATTCTGACCACTGCCTTCAAGCATCTGTGTCCCCTTTAATTAGCGTGGGCCGGTTGTTTGTCCATCGGATAAAACCTTTTGCCGAACGACTCAGTTTGTCTTCTTATTGGGCCTTCCGCACTGGTCTCAGCCCTCCCCTTGTCTAATCATTCGATACAAAAGTAAATCAATTACATGTAAATCTTGTGGAATTAGCTTTTAAGACTGATTAGGAGTGACTCATGGAGTACTTTATCTATACGATTATCGCATTTTTAATCTCAGGCAATCTGTTAGGATCATCCATCCTGAATAAGGATCGCTTAACCCTAAGTTTCAAGAAGGGAGACGTGGCCGAGCAGCAGACAAAAAACGTTGTCCTGGATTTGGAAGACTACCTGATTGATTATTTTGACAAAAAAGAAGCTGTTGGGATCACCTTTTTAAATGAATTCGACAGCATCCAAGAGATTAGTCAAGCCTACACGGGCGGTGAGGTCACGATAAAAATCGGTGGCGAGGAAGTGTCCGGCTTTAAGATCCGAGAGGGTTTGACCTCTAATAAGGTATGGCTCACATTCTCTACAACGGAACGTTACCACAGTTTCAAAGACTTAACGCAGCCGAGTCCCTAATTGACAGCCTCCCGCCACTAAACCGCTGACGCGGCTATAGTGGGGGGATTCCTGGGCCACTTTAGGCACCAGCGATTCCCGCCCGAATCGGAGAATGTTCATTGCAGCATTTACGTCACGATCATGGACCGCTCCACAACTGCTGCACACCCATTCTCTTACCCCAAGATCTTTCACTCCTTTCGGAGCGCTATCTGGAATTTCTTCACAGCTAGAACAGATTTGAGTTGAGAAGTGTTCTTGCACTTCTACGAATATACAATGCTGCTGCGCGCTCGCTTTATACTTCAGCATCGTTTTGAATGCGGTGGTAGCCGCATCATTAATAGATTTCGCCATTTTAGTTTTAGCTAGGCCTTTGGCTCCAAATTTACCTACAACTATTAGGCCGTTTTCTCGGACGATTTCAGTGGAAGCTTTATGCAGATCGTCTATTCTCTTATTGCGAATCTTTGCGTGGATTTTCCTAGCTTGACGCTTTTTTTTGTGCTTCGTAAATCATCACTCTACCACTCATTCCAAGCCTTAAAATAATCTGTCATATTATCCTTATCAACGAAAAGGAGGATATATGGACAATCAAATTTTACGTAAAAAGCTCAGTACGTATGTGAGTGACTCGGGTCGTCTTAGAAATGTTTCAGAGCCGGTTTTATGCGAAGTATTGAATGCTTGGGAAAACTGGGAGGGTACTGCTAGTTCGTTCTACCGCTCTATTGGTTTTTCGCCAAAGCAGATGGCAAAGTTAATTGGTAAAGCTAAAAAGTTAAAACGAGAGGGTTCGTTCGGTTCGGAAGAGTTTACTCAGTTGCACACCGAAGATGATCACACTGAGCCAGCTAGCAATTCTAAAGGTGAATGCCAAGGAATCGAGCTATTATTAGATGGCGGCAAGCTTCTACGATTTCAAAAGGTATCGCAAGTCATCGAGTTTTTAAAACAGGCAGGTTGATGCTAGCTTTTAATCGTCGTACCAAAATTTATATGTCTAAAGAGGCCACGGATATGCGTGCCTCCTACGATACTTTGTTCAACAAGGCTAAGACAGTTCTTAAAAAAGATCCTTTTTCAGGGCACTTGTTTGTTTATATGAACAAACGCAGGACAGCTACAAGATTCAGGTTTGTTTCCTCACAGTTGAGCCATATGTGGTCATCGTTGTATCCGTATGAGTATTGGATATTCTCCAAGGGTATCTTCTGCTCAACTAGTTTTTGTTTGCAGTATAGATCAGACCCATCAGTACTGTATACGTGCCCCCCGATTTCCTGTAAAATCAAGAAGTTTTTTTTGCCCATTGAAGGCCCAAAATGAGCATAGCTACTCTGAGCTGCCAAGTTTAATATAAACCACTGTAATAATTATATTTTTCGGCCATCTCATAACCTAAAAATCACTTTTAACTATCTGAAATCAAAGATTTTATTCCCTGTATTTTTTCACTAGTATTTTTCAACCAAATCCACTCTCCAACTTGGAGCATCGTAAGTATCGTGCCCGTTCCGACTTGCTAAACTGGCCGATATTGTTAGCATTGTTAGCATTGTTAGCAATGACTGGAAAAACATTCCTACTAAATATTGTATTTTTTGATCCGATCTTCAACATATGAGGTTTGCGTGCCTTTGTGGACTTGTAACCTAGAAAGTTGTGATTGACTGCGTGAAAAAGCTGGCCCAAGATATTGTGCTGAGTACGATCGCCATTCCCTGTTGGTTGGTTATTTTTGTGACTCACTACTTCTTTACCAGATTATTTGCAAAAGATTTTAACCCCGTCAACCCACTCCTGATTTTCACTATTTTAGGAATCGTCGCTCTGACGATGGCTGCACAAATCTTTAGAGACAGAGATCACCTGAAAATCAAGCCGATCAATTTGACAATTATTTCTTCCTACATTCACGGCGCCATCGCTGTCCTTTACCTATCGTCACTCTCTCCCGATTTTAACGGCTACATTCTATCACTTGTATTCATATTAGGTTGTGGATATATTTTTCCAGCGATCGGTTGGCTCGGTACTGTCGTATTTGGTGCTGTTTTTCTGGCTTTTCCTTATACCATTTACGCGGCATATGATTATGCGATTGAAGTAGACGATATCATGTTCTTCGGAGTCGTATTTACGAGCTGCCTTGCAAGTGCATTTCCAAACCACATTAGCCAAATTTCAAGGAGAAAGTTCAAGTCTCAAATTAAGACGACCAACCATATCCTCGATCAACTCAGTAAAGTCGCCTATCCTCATCAAATTATGCAGATTACCAAAGGTGATTCCCTTGAGGACACAATGCCTCAATATCGAGATGAGGCCTGCGTCATATCATTTGACATTATTGAAAGCACCAAGATTGAGCATATTCAAACGAAGAATTTCCTGCGAAATCTGTTCATTCGATGCAATCAATTGATTAATGAAAACTATAATATGGACCCTCTTGTTTCTAATGCTTACCGTATCAAAGAGATGGGAGACGGTTTTCTATGTTCCGTTGGGTATCCGTTTCAATCACCTCACAAAAATATAGCCAATGGAGCCTTGGAACTATCTTACGCATTTATAGAAGCCTTAGAGGAAGAATCAAAGATTTTGCAAATGGATCAACAAATTCGCTGTGGTATCGGCATTGCCATCGGAGATCTACAGGGTTTTTATCCTGAGAGCGGCACTAAAGAATATGACATTTATGGTCGTGCGATTGTCCTTGCCACACGGTATGAGCGTCTTCGGAAAATTCTACTAGAAAAGGCGCCAACAACATCTGTGATTATGATTCAAGGCAAGGTTTTTAACTCGTTAGACCCAGATTATCGCAGTCAGTTTCAGGAAATCGACCTCGCAATCGACAACATTACTGTAAGAGATGATCCAGCAGCTCAAAAAGTCTATATTCAGAACGTCAATGGCCAACAAAAGATTACAGCGGCCAAGGCAGTTTAAATCTATTGCTAAGCTACCCAAATAATCTGCGTTGCTACCTGTCAATACCGGGAGAGTTTGAATTTAGTGGCTTGAGCTGTCGTAATTCTTGGGGGAATACTTCAAGACTTTTATCGACCAATGCAGCCGACGAGCACGAACAATAAGCCCGACTCCAACCTGCAGCTTTACAAACACTCAGAAGATCACACTCTCTTTTATCTTGCGAGTTCGGCTCGAGTGATGCACTCTGCCGCTTTTCGAGCTCCAGCGATATTTCGGGCGAGGGGACCGATCTGGATTTCAGCCAACGCTCCCGTGACATAGAGTCCCTTGGACCATCGAAGGTCCTTATTGATAAGTGGATAACCGCAAGAATAGATCGGTAGACTTTCAGCGCGAATGAGCGACTGGATCAATCGTGTCCGTCCTCGTCCTATCGATTTCGAGGGTGCAACTCGCCACGGCCAGAGCATTTTCTAGCCGATTTCAGATTCAATTGTCAAAGATCAGGGAGAAAGTGCGGCATGCTCAAAAATCTGAGCTCCGCCATCAGAAAACTCTGCATTCTCGTCAAAATATACTTGTAGCGGCCTGATAACATAATCGCCTGGACCTGATAACATCCGCTATTTTCGGCCCGATAACATAAATCGCTGGCCCACATTATCCTGATAATGAGCCCACTTTAACTGATAACGAGGACCAGATTAACTGATAATATCGAGGTGGCTGGCCCACTTTAAATGATAATGGGACCAGATTATTTGATAATGAGACCGATAACATAATCTTCGGCCCACATTATTTGAGAATATCCTCACGAGCAAAGATCTTGCTTCAAGGCTCTAAAAATGGTGGTTCGATGGACTCCATACTGATCCGCAATATCTTGGATTGAGATAGAAGGAGTTGCTTTCAGAGCTTTAATTTGTTCAATTTGAGACTTGGTGAGGGAGTGTTTCGGCCCAGGTTTTTTCCCACGTTTTCTAGCTTCGACTAATCCCGCTTTTGTTCGCTCTACTAAAACATCCCTTTCCATTTGCGCCATAGCACAAAGAAATGTGAAAACAGCTTTTCCCATTGGTGAAGAGGTATCAAAGGATTCGGTCAGGCTTCTAAAATAGATATTTCTTGACTCTAGCTCTTCCATCAAACCAATTAAGTGTTTTGTATTTCGACCCAACCTATCGAGCTTCCATACTACTAAGGTATCGCCAGGTCTGAGGTAATCGAGGCAAGCCTCTTACATAGATTTGCTAGGCCATCAAAGCCGTAACGAAAGTCCACGGGCTTTCTGCACATATAAAGCTTCATTGCATGTCCCATTGTCAGCATGATCTTGCTCCTATCCCTTGGATAACATCGGCCAGAGTCTTGGCTAGATCCGAGCTAGGCAGACTCACCTCAATTGTGATGATTCTGACTTTGATCTCTTCTGTTTTATGATAAGGCTGCTCTTTGGTCTCAGCTACTTCGACGGCCACCAAATCCGCTTCAGTCACGGCTGGCGCGAAGCTTTCCTTCCACTGCTTGATAGACGCCGTTGAAACACCAAGGGTGCTCGCAAGTGTTTTGGTGGAGTGCTCACAGGAAAGAGCTGCAGCGAGTTTTCTTAGCCTCGGTGGGTAGATGGTCCTCTTGCCCGCTGATCTTGATCGATGATGAGCAAACTTTTGGGAGAGGTTTTCAAGTTCTATCTTCATTGTGACTCCGTGGTTTAGGTTCACGGAGATTTCATCACAACGACGATAGACAGTCATCCCACGCGATTCTGTGCGGACACCGATGATCACAGGATATCGAATGGCAGATTTCTGGCTAGCCCCACTCAGGCGCAACGGTTACCATTCGTCTCAATTTTCTTGCTAAACATTCTTAACCTACTTCATGGTGTATGGATGACGATCAAATCACTCATGGTTGAATCTAGATAGTACCTTTGCCGATCGCTTATTGATGAGAGTACTACACTCAGAAAGAGTCAAGAATAGGAACAGTCATTTCTGTTTCTAATCTGTGATATGTAAATTATATCAATTACATAACGGGTAACAAAAAGCCAACAGGCAAAGTAATCGTGGTTTAAGGTGTGTCATATACTTCATTCGGAATAAAACTAAACTTGCTATTTAATCAATAGATTTAATCTGTGCTTACTGGGTCCACATTTTTGCTGAAATCAGTGATTCTTTTTGCTTAGCTAGAACTAACAGCAACTTCTTCGGGTCCAAATAGCCAATAGGTCGATATCAACGATATGTCTTCACTGATCAGAACGCCTCCACTTAAACCTGAATAGCCTCAAGCTGCGTGTCCATCCCACAGATAAGGCAAGGGTACATCTGTAGTGTGCATTTAAACTCCAGACGGTGAAACCAATAATTTGGGAGTGCTACAGTTAACTCTTCAACTAAACGATTTCAAATCACCTGAAGGAATAAATTCTAGTATTAGCTCCTATCATCTTCTGACAGGTCAGCACGGAGGAATAACGCGATTTTTTCGCAAACATCACGCGGAACCCCAGTTGTTAATACTACGCCTGATTCTAAAGAGAGATTGCCTAGGTCTTCACCATCAACCCTATAAAAAGCCTTGCCTTTTCCCGAAAAAATGACTTCTTCATTTGTAAAAGGGTTTAACCCTCTTCGATCTTCCACTTGAACAAGTTGGTCCTCAGATTCCATTAGTTTTTCGAACTCATCAAAAGGGATAACACCTTCAACTCTTTGGATTTTTCCAAATTGCATATTTCTTGCCTCAGATTTAAAGTTCCTGGTAGTTCATTGACTAAGCTTTCACCTCACCTTAAAGTAATCGAAAAACTTTAATCACTTCAATTTTAAAAGGTTTTTCAACTCTAACAACGTTGATCGCACTCTTTGACCCCGGAAGTCTTTTAGAAGATTTACCTTATTAGAATCAGCTTTTTCAATACTTTATCCATAAGAGACCACAAAGTTGAACCATATAGAAGTCAATACTAATGTCTATGAAGGACTTTGGATGATTTTCGTTTTTTGATCACCAAAGGTTTTAAAGGTCCAGAGTCATATTTAGGCAAACCTGAATCCAAGCATCATAGAGTTTTAGTTCGATCGTGTTGTGTTTCTTTAACACTAAGGGCTTTAATTGAAGAGCATTTTGGCAAAAGTGCTTAAGATCATCAGAAATTTTTGGTTTTCCCATCGAAAAAAAGCCCATCCAGTTTTGAAAGAATAATTAAACAAAATCGGAGTCGATAAGAATAATAACTTCTCCTGAGATTAACGCATCTCGCGTATTAAAGGACTTTCTTGCACAACAAAAAAAATCGGCCTTTATAAAAAGGTTTTTTTAGAGTCTTCAAATCTGGTTTGGCACAGGGTCGTAAACCTCAAAAACATCAATTAACCAGGAACACTACCACACTTGGAAAACACGTTACTTTAGCTTTATTGTAGCAACTGAAGCAATTCGTCGGGAGTACTTTCTTCAGCAGAAACTCGACTCAGCAATGTGCTTCCATCACCATTAACATGGTGAGGGTTTGCTCCCGCAGCTATCAAAGCTTTTGCAATCGTCAGTGCCTTGCCACCGTCGTAATCATAAAAGCAAGTCATGGAAAGTGCTGTAGCACTGCCTTCAAGAACGTATCCACCGGTAATCGTGACGTCAGCTTCTCGAGCTAGGAGCTCAGCTACAAAATAAGGTCGACACTTTTCTGCAGCTTCCATTAAGGCTGTGTAAGGATCCGGGTCCCCTTTGATATCGATATCGGCACCAGACCTTAGAAGCAAGTCAAACACATTTCGGGAGCCGTTGGCTGCAGCCCAAATCAAAGGAGTCCAACCGGAACTCGTCCGTGCATCTATAGGTGTATCGTATTCTATAGCGAGTTGCGCGATGCTCAGATTATCCGACCTGGCTGCGATGAGTAAAATTGTATCGCCAAAACCGGATTTCACAGCCGGGCTGGCTCCAGCAGTCAACAGGAGATCTACAGCTTCGACGTCCTGATTCTTGGCAGCCAAATGCAAAGCCGTAAGCTGCAGATGTGGATGAACTTCATCGATGCGCTCCTTCTCGGAAATCAGTGCGCACCGAATCGCGGACTTGTCACTTAAAAAAGTCGCCAGCATCAACTCAGTGAATGCACCTCTACCGCCGTATTCCAGAAGGATTTTTACGTAAGGTATTCGCTGCTTACGCGAAAGGGGGAAACCTCTTTCAGAGCTCGCGACAAATGCCTCTAGCAGAGTTTTATTCGAGATGTCGGAGAGCCTTGTAACAAAGTTTTCAGGAACCCGAAATTCGGTATCGAACCCAAAGTCAAGAAAAAGCTTTACCATTTCGACATTGTCAAACATGGCAGCCAGAAATATAGCAGGTATACCATCTGGTGTAGCCGCATGAACATTGGCACCACGACTTAAAAGCAGCGAAACCGCATCGAAGTCTTTGGCCAACACTGCATCAACAAGTTCTTGATTCTGGGTTTCCTCACGTTGGATGTTACGTTCAAGATAGAGGTAGCCAGCTATCAGCGTAGACTGCGGAAGTTCGGTCTTTGTTTGTGGATCCCAAACTTGACACTGTGCCCCTTGCTTAGCTGGAGAGTCATGAATGGCAAGGCAGATCGACGAAACAACAATGAATGGAACGGCAAATATACTTTTCAATTTTATACTCCAATGAGTCAAATCCTAATATATTGACGTTCAGACTCCCTAAAAATTGCACTTTTTTAGTTAAGAGTGCCAAGACAAATAGTTATGCATCATCGCTGCATATCCAATTTTGACTACAAGTGACTGTCAGCTATACACAAGAGAAGTTCTGAAAAACACTCGTATTCATTGATACCATAATGCTGACAATGGACAACCGAACGCTGGTCTAGCGTAATGATCAAATTGTTATTTCGAGCAGCTTGAGCTTTGTGAAAGGTATTGCCATAACCTATTTTGCAACAGCTTCCTACGCTCATTAAGGCCCAAATCTTTTAGCGTACAATCGATTGAAGAACGTCACTAAATGCCATCAATTCTGCGGTAGGTCTTTCCCTAAATAGTCTGAGCGAAGCCATGAATAGATGTTTTCGTCATGATATTCACCTCGAATATATAACCCTTTTCGCCAAACCCCCTCAAGCTTATACCCTGCAGATTCAAATAGTCTGCATGTCGCTTGATTTTTGGTACTGGTACCAGCCCAAAGCCTTTCCAAAGGAAAGCTTTCGTAACAAAACCGGCTAAACAGCTTTAATGATTCCATTGCGTAGCCCTTTCTACGATTTTCCTTTTCGAAGATGCGAATGGTGACTTCCCGTGCATGGGGGTAATAGGCAATGGTCTTGCCAAAGCTTACAAATCCTATGAAGTCTCCATAAGTTTTGGGGCAGATCAACAACAGTCCGCGATCTTCCGACCAGAAGCCATCCTCTGCAATCTTGGATTGTAGAGCTGACTCGCTAGCAAAAAAATGTGGCCAATAGGGATCATCCTCGCTGAACGAATCATACCGGTCCACAAAGGAGGCCACATCATCCGAGTTCATTCTGCGTAGTGAAATATTTTCAGCAGTAAGAAGACTCATATTTTCCTCGAAACCTTTTACATCAATTTGCCCCCAAAGTTTCTTGAACAGGGGTTTATTAAGATCTATTTTGATTTGAAATTAAATACAAACAAAAACTAATTTCGGAATTAGATTGCTGGACTTGCTGATTCTCCCAAACTTCCCGACACTTGTATCAAGACTCAGCGCACACTTAGATCTTTCTTGTCAAAGAAAAATTATTTTAAATTTTCTTGCAATATTTTGGGATCTGCCGCGTGGTCATATTGGGAATAAAATGAGTCTTGTTCAAAATTGGGCTAACCACTGACTAAAAAAGGCTAGTCTCTTGGAGTTTATAAGGTAGAATTAACAGTGATCTAAAAATAGTTTTAACGACTGTATTGGTCCTTGCCTTTTGTCACTCGATCCGGAAACAAAGCGTCTGCATCCCTTCCTTCGATCCAAGTGCCAAGAGCCAAGCTGTAAAATTCACAGAAAACAGCAACTAATACTATAGAGGTTGAATTTTGAAAAAATTAGAAATGTTTTTTTGGTTAGTTTTTCTTCTGAACTCCGAAATAGGCTTTGGTCAACCTGTCACTATTCGTGTATCAGACAATAAGAAAGTTCCGTTCTATAAGGCCGGGTCTTACGTCTATCGAGGGCACATAGCAAATACAATCTTTGGGGAGTTACTTAAAATCAATAAGGCCGATGGACAACTCATCGGCGGCCATATCGAAAGTTTTTCCTTCAAAAAATCAACAAATAGTTATGTCTTGTCACTGAAAAAAAATCTTAAATTTCATAATGGTAGAAAAGTTAGTATCGAAGATTTGCATTTCAGTATAGCCCGCATGTTTCTTATCCCCGAGTTAGCAGATGAGGCCGATATGCTAGGGGACATAAAAGGAGCTAAGAAAGTCAAGCACAACACTCCTTATACACTAAGTATCCTTTCAGGTTTAAAAATAACTGGAAAGTACAAGATTGAGATTTATTTAGAAGCGTTTAATCCGAGGTTCTTATACCACCTAGTAGACAGTAATATTCCCCTTGTTCCTAAAGAAGAGCTTGCTAACGACCTTATGACTTGGAACAAATGGCCTATTGGTGCCGGTACCTATAAAGTATTATCAAAGAGTACAGATGAAGCATCCTTAACTCTCGAGAGAGGTGCTTCCTCAGTCACTGCTCCCAAACACATCCGATTTACCGCTAATCCAAAAGAAAGTTTTGACTTTAGCTTCGATAATATTAATAGTTTGGATAATCTTTCCAATACTATGTCCCGCTCTATTAGCAAACGTTCCATCGGCACCGTTAATCTTCTTTTTGATTTTACGGCTCATTTATCTAAGAACAAAGATTTTCGCCTTGCACTGCAAATGGGCCTTGATCGCTCAAAACTTGCCTCCGTAAGTCCGCTTTTGGAACCAGCAAAGTGTTTATTACCGCAAGAATTTCCTGGGGCAAAAACGAGTCCATTCAAATACAACCCAACTTTAGCAAGGCAGCTAATTATGGGGCTCTCGTCAGGAAAAGGTATCGAACTAGATATTCCGATGATCAATATGGATATAAGGGGAAATCTATCTCCGTTTTTATCTGAATTAAAAAAGCAACTCACCAAAATTGGGATCATCCCGAAATTTTATAATGCTCGAGATAGAAACGATTTTTACTTCAAGCCAGAGAACCCTGTTAAACTAGTTACAATCTTGACTGAGTACAGTGATCCCTGGCTGATATTCTCTGCCTTTGCGGAGGGAGGACCAAATATTAACCTTTACCCTAAGAACGATCGTGATTATGAATCACTTTTATCTATGGCAAAGAAAACTATATCCTTAAGCGATCAGACTCCGTTGATCAGAAATATCTCAAAATATTATAGTGATTTGGTGTATTCCGTACCTATTGTGGAAAGGAAAGCATCATTCCTTTACAACAAAAAGAAGAATCTCAACTTCGATTTGGACCAGGGATTTATTAAATTTGAATTAGAGAGGCGTTAATCATGGAGCTTTGGTTTGAGGTATTCCTTTCTCCACTGCGTTCAGCTTCTTGCAGAACGAGGGGAGACTTTAAAGCAACCTTTTGATAGTCACCAAGAATCGTACAAACAAGTACTTTTAGAGATTATGGAAGACTGATACTTAGAATACGTCTTACCCCTAAAATCGTGAATATTCTAAAAACTTCTTCCTTCTGCTTGTTGCTCATGTTCCTATGTGACCAAGCTGGGACTTTGGACCGAATGCATTAGGTATAGATACTTGCAACCTACCGTTGTAAAACTCTAACACAAAGAGTAAATAGGGATCTGACTTTGAATGGCAATATATAGGGAAGTAAATGTTATGGGATTTATAGACTCATTTGAGGAGTGGGAAGCATACTGCTTAGGCCAAGTAGAACATGATTATTGCGACTTCTATACACTCTTGATGGAAAGGGAATACTCTCCTGAGTTGACGGAACAACTATTAGGAACATTCGAAGAGAAAGAGGAACTGTCTAGTCGTCTCAGGAATTTTTTCCTCGAGCCCATTCATAGACTAACAGATGATGAACTCAAAATATTGATTCAAAAAGACCTAGATCAAAAGCGATCTGTGCTGAAAAGTGGCAAGGAATGCTTGTGGTTTGCTAAACTTGACCTACAGAGGTTTCGATTTACAAATTCTAGGGACGAGTACGAAGAGGCCCGGGTTGGAGTGCACGCAAACTTTATGGAGTCTGTGGAGGATTATATCAGCGATCATTGGATAAAGAATGAATCTAAATACTTTGCACTTCATGAGATGTATTACGGACTCACCCAAGACTTCTTTTGGCAATGGTATCTAAGTGAGCCTTTTATCAAAGCACCCAACTTAACCTCCGATATTCCTTATAGAATTAGGAAGGGCGGGATAGAATATGCGATTACGGAAACAGATATTTTAGCCTTGCGGTTATAGATTCTTAGGCTGACAGCAGTCAGCCTACCCCAAGTTAAATCCATTCCTATAATCCAAGTTCTAATAAGCCCGGATTATGGGGTTCGACAAGAAAGCGGGATACATAGATGACTCGAACGACTCTTTAACGAGAAAGGTAGGATCGACGATACTGCTGGATTTTAACCAACTCAAGTTCTTGAAGCGTCTTCATCTTTCTACGCTAAAGTTCATTCGAAAACAGAATGGACCTAGATACAAGCGGCAAGTGCTCAATGGTAAGGTAACAGCTCTCGTCACAGCGAAGCTCGGGATCACCATCTTCATTTCATTTCAACCATCGAAAAGATTTCTGAGGAAGGAAAGAAAAAAGACACGATTGTTTCCTTCGTTCATCACAAAGTAGTGGTGAGTAGACCGAGAGGAATTTCACCTCTCAGCCCATCTCAGAACGGTACGTGAACTTCTCAGCTCATACCGCCCCCCATCAAACAAACGTAAGATCTGAAGTTGTTTTTTTAAGAATTAAAAGGTAGGAGTTTTTCTACTGATTTACTTTGTAGCCGTATCTGGAACTTAGCTAACCTAATTTGCTTTAATACCAGCTTATTCACAGGTGATATTGCTATTGCCTTCGACCACTAGACTTCCACCAATTGTAGTACTTGGTGCCCAATTCGACAGTTCTGACGCAAAGCATTGCCTCACACCGTTCCCTTGGATCAGAACAGATCCGCGAATGGTAGTATCAGTGAATGCCAGCCCAGAAGGACTCGAAGGGTTTGGCATCAAGCGACCGAAAAGATTGAGATCCCTTAGAGCAGGGTTGTCAGTTATTTTAACATTTCCCCTAACAAAGCCTAGTTGTGGAAAGAGGTTACGCGCCCCATCCTCGTGAGGAATCGAAAATGTTTCAAGTGATTCATTGCTACTGATAATGAGACCTTCTAAAATAGAAAGGTAAGAGAATCCTTGGAGCTCTTGCAGATTCTTGTTCTTCTCAATGATGATGAGTTTAGCGCGATTTGATGCTTCGAATCCTTCGAGACTAACAAGTCCTGGGTTGTTGGAGATACGAACAGTCTCGTATTTCACATCAAATGGATCATTTGGAAGCCCTTTGAGGTTTTTTAGATCTTGATTATCAGAGATGGTTAGGTTTCCTCGGAATGCCTTAAGTTTACCTAGTTGTGATAGATCCCCAGTCTCCGTCTCGATGTCTTGAATTGTAAGACTCCCTCTCAGCGAAGTACAACCTTCCTCGATCACGGTCTTAAAGTCATAAGAACCTTCACAAGCGACTTCTTCGTCGGGTTGTCGACAAACGTTTGCGGCGTTCAATTCCTCCAAAGACTGGTAAACTTCTGTTGTCGTTGAAGGCCCAGTTTTACACTTTACTTCGATTTGCAAAATGTCTGTCGGTGCAGCAAAAAGCCCTGAGCTTGCCAGAAAAGCTAATGAAACCTGTGAGATAGTCAGTAAACGCTTTTTTTTCCTCATAATCATTCAAGACAACAAATCTATAATGGATTTAGAGCCGTAGAAAATATCGTAGCTGATGCCAGGTGTCGTTGCATCGCAATGATTGCATCCTTTATATTCCTTTCAAAGTGAGTTAATGCTTTCTAAATAGCGACATCCTTGCCGTAAGCTCACGCGCGCCGTGAGGCGCGCAAATTCAGGTGTTATGAGAAGAACACTCTTGCAAAGTCTAACCAACAGCAGGAAACCGAGTCTTGTGCAGATGTAGGACATGAATATCGGATGGAGAACCCGTTTGGGAACACCAAACGAATATCACGTGGAACGAAATCTGTAAAGCGTAGACAGGGCGTCAGTAGGCCACAACGCAAGTGAAAGGAGATTTAGCCCCGAAATGACGGTGCTTGGAGTAGCCGACCTATATGTGAGCACAGGGAAGGCAGAACGAATCTACCACTTTGGTGAGGTAGTGGAGTACTCTCGGGGTTTGAACCTGTAGCATGCTGACAAATGAATTTGCGTGAACACGGGAGACCCACGAATGTCGACAGGAGGTCGTACCGACTAACAAGCTCAGAAAGCAAGGAGGTTGGGATGCACTCGTGGGAGTCGGATCAGTTGATAGTACTCGGAGCAGGAGAAAGGCCTGTACATGGGGAAGCGACTGACAAATTGGAAGTCTATTCAATGGCAACACGAACCTTATTCAATGAAGGAGGTCTCCTTTATGCAAAGAAAGGAATCGAGACATCGTGACAACAGGAATTGAAAGAGTAGCAGCAAAAGCTCGTTCAGACAGCAAATTAAAGTTTACTTCATTGACGCATCATCTTTCGAAGGAACTACTCTATAAGAATCTTATGCGTATTCCTTTAAATAGTGGGCACGGAGTCGATGACAAGTCAGTCGAGGAAACTAGACTGCGCTTTGATAAGTGGTCAAAGGAAATGCTAACTGAGGTACATCGGAAATCTTACAAGCCACCACCGGTCAGGCGAGTATTTATTCCCAAACCGGGTAGGCAAGAGAAGAGGCCAATTGGTGTACCAACCATAAGTGACAGATGCCTCCAAAAGTCAGTTGGTGATATCTTAACTGGGATATTCGAGCAGGATTTTCTTGCTTCATCTTTTGGTGGAAGGCCAGGAGTAGGGGCACACCACGCAATTAGCCAATTGCAACGAGCTATTTCAGCGACAAGGTGCAATTGGGTCTACGAGGCTGATTTGAAGTCATTCTTTACAAGTATTGACCATGGATGGGCAATGCGGTTTGTTGAAGAACGAGTGGGAGATCCCCGCATTCTATCTCTAATTAGGAGATGGCTCAAGGCGGGAGTCATGAACGATGGTAGTTTTGAGAAATCTGACGTAGGCACTCCTCAAGGCGGATCAATTTCAGTCATCATAAGTAATATCTATCTACATTACGTATTGGACCTTTGGATTGAAAAGGCTGTGAAGCCTAGAATGAAAGGGGCAATCAACTATGTAAGATATCTAGATGATTTTGTTCTCTGCTTTGAGTATAAGTCTGACGCAAACCGTTTCCGAAGTGTAATAGAAAAGAGGCTAGAGAAATTCTCACTCAGTCTGGAACCAACTAAGACGAAACTTATGCGTTTTGGGAGGCCCGCTAGAATGAGGATGAAAGAGATGTACGGACGAAAGCCTGATACATTCTCTTTTCTTGGATTCACCTTCTACTGCACTACCACGAGGAAAGGAAGTTTCCGATTGGGATTGAAAACCGAAAAGGGTAGACTCAATCGTAGCATGTTGAAGATCAAAGAATGTCTTGTTAGGATACGTCACTTACCACTTCTAACTCAGCACAAGAGCATCAAGCAGATTCTTCACGGACACTTCAGATACTTCGGTGTGGGTGGTAATCATCTATCCTTATACAGGATATACCGCTATACCCTGAAAACCTGGAGGAAATGCCTAAGTCGTCGAAGTCAGAGTGGAAGATTGAACTGGGAAAAGTATGATAAGATTCTCAGATACTACCCAATCCCGAAGCCAAAGACCTACCTTACGTATGCACGTATGATCGAGCTAGCTTCGTTGTAAGATCCGATTTGAAGAGCCTATTGCTGGAAATCGGCACGATGGGTTCTGTGGGAAGGGGAACCGAAAGGTATCCCCTGACCCGACTGTTTTTCGTGTGAAGTTTTTATCAAGAGTAGAAGGAACCTATTTTAATAATAAGTCATATTGACTATTTCGATTATTGAGTCATTGATAAAACAATGCCTTCACTTGAAATAAAAATGTCCCTTAAGTTTCTTGTTAATGATTGTCGAAGAATGATCCAAAACTTAGGAGTTTTATATGCGGATTTTTTTAACTGTCCTAGTAATAATGGGGCTACAAACTAAAGCTTTTTCTGATCCCGTTCAGAGTATACCTTATCAGAGAATAAGTGAGGTGAAAATAAGTTCGATTTACTTTGATCATACTAGAAATCAGTAGGAACTCCTGTTTGATACAAATATACCTAGTCCTCACTGTGGTGTCGGTGGCAACCGAGTTTCTATTCCCTTTACAGATGGTGTGACCTCTAATGTAAAATATACATGGAAAACTCACGGACAGCATTTCCTATCCTTGGCACGTCAAGCATTAGCTAGCGGAGCAAAGACGACGATTTACTATCAGAAGGAAGGAGATTGTAGAACTGAATTTACATTCCCGCCTGTTCTTTGGATAGAGGTGTTAAGTCAATAGGTTTTATAGCTATTGAGAGCAAATCTTTCAGTATTTGCTCTATTGGGTGCTTAATAAACGATTAATGATTGGAAGTTTAATTATGAAACATAAAAAGACAAGTCTACTATTATCGATTGTAGGGTCGATGCTTGTAGGTAGCTCAGTTTTTGCAGGTGGATTCGTTGGTCCTGTTAGTCACGTAATGTGCGAGACTGAGTCGCCGGAACATCAAGGTAAATCTGTATGCACAATAAGTTTCGTCACTAATGATCGTATTAGTGCCTGTGATAGCGGTGATCGCAATGTGTTTGTTTACCCTAATGATGTTGCTTCAGCTATGATCATAAACATGGCTCTGAAAGCTGCAGAAAATAGAGATGTCGTTAGAGTCGGTTGGAGAGGTGGAATCCCTACTTGTGTAGCTAACGCAACCAAGATTGATTATCTTTTCTCAAGAGATAACACCCGTTAGCGAAAGCTTAAATTCATAATTATGCAGTTTTTGGTAGGGATAATTCGGGCTGAGATCCGATGGCTGTGGAATCTAAGGGAAACTCAAATTTTAGAGAAAATTGATGGCTAGTTTCTGTATCTGCAGAGCTTTCTACCCAAGTTATCTTCCCTTTCCATTGCTTATAAAAGTCTTCGACAACGCTCATGCCAACTCCGCGACCTGACAAAGCAGTAATAGATTTTGCAGTACTAAAGCTCTGTCTGAAAATGAGGTTTTTGACCTCACCGATATCTGTCTCGTCGAAGTCAATGTTTTGTAGTCTTCCTTTTTTGATTATTGCGCTAAGATCTAAGCCTTTTCCATCATCAAGGAAAATGATGGATAAAGTATTACTCGGCAGGTCAGTTGCAATAGAGATTTCGATGTTGCCCTCTGGAGGCTTTCCCTGAAGACGTCTTTCAGACTCATATTCGATTCCATGATCGATGCTGTTGCGGATTAGATGCCCGAGAGAATCCTCGAGGTCTGAAAGAAACTTTGGATGTAGTTTTAGTCCCTTATCAATATTGACGGTGAAATTGATATTAGGTTTATCCAATTCTTGAGAAATACTCGCATATTCGTCAGGGATCGATTTTTTCAAGTAACTTGGACTACGGAAAGTCATGGATCTGATTTTGAGCATAGCGTCGTAAACATTTTGATCAGTGAGATCTTTTTCGATTTCCTGGAAAACTGATAGATAGGTTTCTTCTTTTTGAAGGTAGTCGCCAGATTCCTGAAACTTTTCTGAGACCGAGATTAAAAGCTCATCGATATTTATAAGAGATTCATAGATCTCTTGTATCATTAGTCCAAACTGTTCGATTCTTGGTGTGTCGTGGACCTTTAATGCTTCTAATGTGGTCTCTGCATGATGACAAAGCTCTGCCAAGAACTCTATTTTTAGAGTCCGAGCATTCCCTTTGATGGTATGCAGGTCTCGGTAAAGAGTCTTTTTATAGCTTTCGTCCCAATGGCTTGTTTTATCATTATGCCTTGCAAAGGCTGAGAGGCTTCTTTCAGTGAATCTCTTAAATTTGTGAAACTCATTTTTAATGACAGCGTTCAGAATAGTGGACTTAAGCTGCCAGTAGTTAGATTGAGAATTGTGATGTTTGACTGCTGTGACATCGGCTACCGTTACAATAATCCTTTCGACCAGCTCGTCTTCGTTGAGAATGGTGTTCCAACCGAGCGAAAGAAACTGAACATAATCATTAAGCTTTCTTGAAATCTCAGTGGGTAGTGACTCAAGGTTTGATTCGAAGGTCCAATTAGGTTCGTCTATGGACATCTCTAAAGTAGATTTAATAGAGTTTTTTTCATCTTCGAGCATTTGTGCTGATAAAAACACCAAATCCATAATGTTTTTACCATCGATGGCATCACAGTTTAAGACTTTTTTTGCAGTGAGAGAAAAACTGGACTCGATATTTAAGTTCCTGTCGATTTTTAGAACGGCTTCAGGAAGGCTGTTGAGGATGGCAATCATTTCGTTTGAACGATTCCGCAGTTCCTGAGTTCGTTTTTTAACCTTGACCTCTAAGCTTTGGTTAGCCGACTCGACTTCTTTCAAAAGTTTTCGATTTTCGATAAAGGTTTGACCGAAGATGTTAATGGTAATTAGCATAATCGATAGGATTCCAGTCAAGGTCCCAAAGAAAATCAAACTGGTTGACCGGATGAGACCCAGCGCTAGAAAGATATCGTGACCAGCAGATATCCAAAACAAAGCCTGTCCAAAGATAACGACAGCTATTTGTTTGTTTTTTTTCAAAGCGTAAAAACAATTAATCAGCCCATGGGTGGCGATGGAAAACGACACAATAAAAAGGCTTTTCCTTAAGACTAAAAACACGTCTAAATGGAAGTTCATCGATAAATAGATGAATCCTGCTGTGTAGCCCACAATGATGCCTGAATAGAAGATCGAGGCCCGACGGTTATATTTATGAAAAAACTGAGAGAAAAGGAAATAACCAAGAGCCATAAAACCCAATCCGGGATAGTGTAACACGAGAGCGGTTTCCGGATTGATCCATCTGAGAGTTAGGTCGTTCGGCATTGCATAGAAGGGAAAGACGCCGATTCCTGTCAGGGCTGCAACGAGATAGAGGGGATATTTCGTTTTAGCATAGATGGATAGAAAGAACAGGCCGAGAACCGCAAAAGTATAAGCAAAGATATAGCGTAGTTCCCCAGAGAAAATTTCCATGAAATTGATAAATGCGTCATTTTCCTGGAAAGGCCTTAGTTGGAACGGAGATTGATAGATTCCCGTCATAAGACGAGTCTTGATTCTGATTGTGATCACGTGAGTGTTTTTGGTTATTATAAAGTTGATAGGGATCGGCTGGATCGATCGATAGGATTCGTGAGTTTTTTCACCGGTGCGTTCGAAAACTTGTTTTCCATCGATAAATACCTGAGCGAAAGACATATATGCATCGACATATAGCGTGCTTCGCTCTCCGATTAGATCCTCGTGAAAATGAAAGTGCCCGCGATACCATCCTATCTCAAAATTTTGACCGTCGTTATAGGCCTTAGACCAAGGACCTGGGGTCCCAATGGTTGTCCACCGACTTAGATCAGCATTAGGTTCGGCATTTGACGGTGCATCATCACGGGTGAAGAGCCATGTACCACTCAAATCGATGGGTTTGGTGAGGGATTGTATTTGTATGTTGCAGGACTTGCAGTTTTTCCGTTGCTCTTGATTCAGAGAAAACGCGATATCACTAAGAGAGATTGTCGAAATCAGTAAATAAGTCGCAACAATCCATAGCATTGAGATTATAGCTTCGATTACATGAGTCTTCGACGAAGACATCTTGAACAAGATTCGCAAACCTGCCGTAACTCCTGGAAACGTTTTCAACTAATCTGTTTCTAGTTAGCGGTAAATTTGGAGTACAGATTTAAGAAAAATTTTGCCTAGGTAGATTTCTCCATTGAGGTTGAGATGGTATTTTTAGTTTTTGGGATGGGTAGGGATGAAAAGTGGTAAGATCGGGTATCCGTAGAATTCTCGGAAAGGAGAGATCTTTGAGAGTTTTGATCATCTTAGGGCTTTTTAGTTCGCTGCTATTGTCTTGTCAAATTGCTTACGAGGAGACAAATCCCTTTAATTATCAGGATGCTAACATCGACTTTTTTCAGCCTTTCATGAATGACGCAGATGGTAAACCTGAATCAGATTTGATTTTGGTGAATCACGCCTATCCCATTGAAGTCACTCTGCGTAGTGATGGTTCCTTTTATTACTTTTTGGAAAACTTGGGCGATGGGGTTGGTAGTTGGAAGCACGAGGGTAATCGGATTAGCTTGTATGCGGAAAGAGATCTCTTTATTATGAAGCTTTATTTACATAAAGCGGAAGGTGTTGACATGCCCGTCATTGAGTTTCGCGACCGTCACAAGGCGAACTACCTACATCTTGGTTTAAAGTGACTTATTGAACCTTCACCAAACACAAATATGTCAGGTTAGTTGCGCATTTTCTCTGAGTTTGGAAAATGTCTGCGCAGTTTTTGATCAATTTCATTTTCTAATATCATCTTAAAAAATCAAAATATATCAGTATCTTGCATCGCTTTCCCCTAAGGCTGACTCAAGAAAAAGAGGGAATCAAATAAATTGAGAATGATTATCATTGTCAAAAAATACATATTTAATTACATTCTCAAAGCTCTCTTGAATAGTAAACAGATTGGCAACGATATGGCGGAAGAAAATAGCTTGTTAACCCAAGCACAATTAATCAAATTGGAATCGAGGCGTCTGACGAGTCCAAAGCTGTTACGCTTATATTTTGTCAGTGATGCTTTCGAGAGCCTTCCTGAAAATATTGCCGGATTACATTGCAGTCTTTTTTTTCCGAAAGCTCATCAGGACTTGCCTCCGCTCCCTAGATTTACGTCGTATGGGACGGTATGGCCTAACCCCGATGATAAAGCGGTAGTTCGCTCCTATACAATTCGAACTTTCAATTGTCAGCAATTAAGAATGTCCATTGAGTTTGTCCTGCGTGATGACATGGGGCCGGGTTTAACCTGGGCTAAGACAGCTGCCATCGGATCTCAGTTAGGTTTTGCTGGGCCGGGAGGAGAGTTGCCGCTGATACCTAATGGTGATTTTAAGATTTATGTTGGTGATTTATCTTCTTTGCCTGGTATCACAGCACTTGTCTCGTCCTTGCCTGCTGATTCCTTAGGAGTTATTTTTTTGTATGTTCCAGACGAGAGCTGTCGTTTGGATTTGAAGGTTCCACCTTTATTTCGAGTCTTTTGGGCTTACGCAAAGCATGAACACTTAAACCAGATCAAAGTATTTCCTTTCCCAAGCCAAGAAAAGCTTTCTGCATATATAACAGGCGAGAGTTCTGATGTCTTAGCTGTGCGGAAAATCTTGCGTGGCCTATTAGGTCTATCAAAAAAGGAAATGTTTATCTTACCGTTCTGGCGAAGAAAAAAGAATGAGGAAGAGTATCAAAGTCTTCGGTTACAGGAAGTTAATGATCTCTTTTAACTTGGGCCAGTGTCAAATTATTTTATTTAACTTAGAGAGAATTTTTCGATCTAATCTAACCTTACCTAGTTTTGAACACTTAGGTATCCATCAGAGGAGTAGTCCAATGGCAAAAAAAAGCAAAATAGCGAGTGACAATAGAAAGCGCCAGATCGTAGAGCGTTATAGAAGTCAGCGTGATGAGCTAAGAGCTCGTTCTAAGAATCCACATCTTTCGGAAGATGAACGAGCGGAAGCTCGAGCAAAACTAGCAAAACTACCTCGGAATTCTTGTCCCACAAGGCTTAAGAATCGTTGTATGAAGACAGGGCGAGCAAGAGGCAATCTGCGAAAATTTGGTTTGTCTCGTATTGCTTTTCGAGAGATGGCTTTGGCAGGTGAATTGCCGGGAGTGAAAAAAGCAAGCTGGTAAAAACATAAATTAAACCTCTCTAACCCGAGGTTTATGCACAAGTTGCTGATTACGCAGTCTTGGCAAATGATAAGGTATTTATTTTTCGAAACATATACTCCGGATTTTCCGTCAATCTGTAGGAGTTTACTTTGAATATTAAAACGGTCTTTGTTTGCATGAATATTCTTGTTGCTTCTATTTTCATTCTCGTCGATGGTCCGATTCATGCGAAAGATGGCAATAACCTAAGAATTGTCACCATTGGAAGTGCTGTCAGCGAAGTTGTATGTGCTTTAGATTTTTGTGACTCGATAGTAGCGAGTGACGTGTCTAGCCTTTATCCAGAATCTTTATTGAAAAAACCAAGAGTTGGGTATTTTCGAAAGGTGTCTCCCGAAGGAGTCCTTTCTGTGAAACCTGATATTATTATGACTACTGATGCCATCGAACCAAAATCTGCTCTGGATATCTTTACAAGTGCTAAGGTCCCGGTGATTCAGTTGCCTTCTTTGAAGAACGTGGCGAATACAATCTTGACTATTGAAAAAATATCTAAGTATCTCAATGTTCTTGAAAAAGGCAAACGATTGTCAGATGGCATTCAAAAAGAACTGCAGATTATGGGCGAAAAAATAAAGAATATAAAACGCAAACCTACTGTGCTTTTTATATATTCCCGTGGCCCCGGTAAACTTCATGTTGCTGGTTTGAAAACAGCAGCTGCTGAATTGATAGTTTTGTCGGGCGGGACTCCCGCAATTTCTGAATTTACAGGATTCAAACCAATAACTAAGGAAGCTGTGATAGCAGCCAACCCCGATATAATTTTGATGACCGACAAGGGTTACGAACGGTTAGGTGAAAGAAGTATTTCAGCCATACCGGGAGCGCCAATGACTAAAGCAGGTTCGACGAAATCCTTGGTTAAGATGGATGATCTTTTGTTATTGGGTTTTGGACCGCGGTTAGGCAAAGCTGTAAACGAACTATACGCTAAAATTCATAATAAATAGCATGCTGGCCAAAAGTAAGACTAGAACTATGATAACCACACTCTGAATCAAAATAGGTGACGAAATAAGACGTTTTTTAAACTTTTTTGATTTTTCTTTCGCCATAACCAAAGTGTGTTTGATGTCTCTTATGCTGTTATGCTCTGTGGCTCTAATTTTTAATCTTACCGCTGGTGCCTACAATATGGACTCGTTTCAAGTCATCTCGGCAGTTTGGGATTTTATAACGTTATCTTCGAATACTACTACAGAATCTGTGATTGTTTCTCAGGTACGGTTGCCCAGAGTAATACTCGGCTTACTGGTGGGAGCTGTACTCGCGGGATCTGGTGCTATTACCCAAGCCATTTTTAGAAATCCCCTGGCCTCCCCTGGTCTCATTGGAGTCCAATCCGGAGCTCTATTAGGCGCACTGATAGCCATTGTACTCGGGAACTCTGTCGCAAGTAGGCTGGGAGGATTTGATAGCTCTCTCCTAACTCCGCTAGGTGCCTTTATAAGTGGGGTAGCTACGACAATTTTAGTTTTTAAGCTGTCACGACATAAAGGGCAGACTATGTTGATGACCTTGCTCCTTGCTGGTGTAGCAATATCCGCTATCATTGGTGCATTTACAGGGCTTTTGATGTATGTTGCCGATGACGAGCAATTGCGAACTCTTACCTTTTGGACCTTAGGTTCCTTGGGAGGAGCGTCTTGGACAACACTTTCATACAGCGCTCCGATTCTTTTACTCTGTATTGGAGTCATTCCTTTCCTTTCAAATCATCTCAATGCCTTGACTTTGGGTGAGTCCCAGGCGGCTCATCTTGGAGTAGCTGTAGAACAGACAAAGCTCTTGTCTATTGTTATAGTTGCTTTGGGTGTCGGTACTGCTGTGTCGGCAACTGGCATGATTGGATTTATTGGGTTGGTTGCACCTCATCTCATTAGACTGATATGTGGCCCAGACCACAGGGCTTTACTTGTGTTGACAATGCTCCTTGGAGCAAGTCTTTTGAATCTGGCTGATGCCTTTTCAAAAATCATTGTGGAACCTTCTGAATTACCCATAGGTATCCTGACGTCATTTATTGGCGGCCCTTTTTTTCTCTGGCTGTTGATTAAGCAAAAAGGGAAGATGACGTTGTGATTGAAGTTAATGACATTAGCGTTAGTTTGGGAAAGCAGGCGGTATTGACCAAAGTCTCTTTCAAGGTGGAGCCTGGAAAGATCTGTGTATTAGTTGGGGCAAACGGAGCTGGCAAAACTACATTGCTACGAGCTGTATCAGGTGAAGTCAAGGTAGATTCAGGTGAGATAAAAATTGATGGTAAGAGTCTAGGTGATTGGTCAATACAAAAACTCGCCCGTCAGCGCTCGGTCATGCCACAGCATCAACACGTACCTTTTGCTTTTAGTGGGCGTCAAATTGTAGATTTCGGTCGTTATCCTTACTCACTAGAAGAAAGTAATCGTGAGAGATCGAAGCGCATCGAAGATATGTTGTCGAGAACCGAATGCCTTTCTTTAGCGCAAAAGCCGATTATCGGCATGTCAGGTGGTGAGGCTCAGAGGATTCAATTCTGTCGAGCCTTGGTACAATTACAGCAAAAAGAAAGAACAAATCCTTCTTGTCTCCTGCTTGATGAACCCACGTCTAGTCTAGACCCTAAGTATAAAATCAAATTGATCAAGCAACTACGGGAAGAAGCTAAAAATAAGACAGCTATTCTCTGTGTGATCCATGATTTAAATTTAGCCAATGCTTTTTGTGATGAAATTATTATGTTAAAAAATGGAGCTGTAGTCGCAGATGGTCCTCCAAAAAAGGTCATGACTCGAGATCTTCTCAAGGTCGTATTTGATATAGATTTTGATATCGTAGAGGATGTCACCTCGAACCGTATTATGGTATTCCCCAGAGTTGATGACTCCTATTAGTCGATGGAAAACATTGTTAAGTTGTTAGAGTTTTAATGAAAGTACTTATTATATATTAAGATGAGCATAGCCTCCCTTAGTTTTTATGCTCCATTTATTAAATTAGGAATCCTCCTGATTGTAAATCTATTACTTCTTTCATAACTAATTTTCAAACAGCAGATAACCTTTGGCGATCAACGATAGATCAATCATTTATAGGTTTTCGATTTGTTTATTACCTGGTACAAGGTTCCTTCAAACAAAAAAATAACTTGGGGATCAATAATGTATTTTAAAAAAGCTCTTGTGACGGCGATAGGTATAGTTCATTTTAGCTCTATTCAAGCAGAAACCATTCATCGTGAGAGTTTTCTTCCTGATAACAACTTACATCAGTTGCCAGACAATCGTTCCCTCGTTAATCTCGATGAGGACGAATTCAACCAAATTATCTCTCACGCTGAAACTGTCTACCGAGACGCATTTGAGAAACGAAATCTGACATTAGTGATTAATAGACTATGGAATAACACACTGGTTAATGCCACTACCATCCAGTCTGAAGGAACAGCAACGATAAATATGTTTGGAGGTCTGGCCCGACGACCGGAAGTTACAAAAGATGCTTTTACTTTGGTAATTTGTCACGAAATTGGCCATCATCTGGGTGGATATCCCTTTTATCCAGACTCTAGCTGGGCCGGAAACGAGGGGAGTGCCGACTACTTTGCGACCCACATTTGCTTACCAAAAATCTGGGAACATGAACCCATAAAATTAAGTCAAGCTGCTGAATCAACGGCAACTAAGCAATGCAACCAGTCTTGGCCGACGGCTAGGCAGAGGGATTTATGTTACCGCATTGCTGATGCGGGGCTGTCGATTGGTAACCTGTTTGCGAGTTTAAGGGAGAGGCAGGCTCCGAGCTTTAATACGCCTTCAACAAGGGTGACTACACGGACCCTTCATTCTCACCCCCCTGCACAGTGTCGTCTGGATACGTTTCTTGCTGGATCTCTCTGTATGAAACAAGATCCAAAACATGGCGATATACCGGGTCTTGATGCTCATCGTAATAAAAACTTAAAAGCTGCGGAAGAAGAAACAGCAAAGTCATCCTGTATGTTGGCTAAGGGGGATTTGGTGGGTTTTCGGCCTCAGTGTTGGTTTGCGCCTGAAGTTAATTATGTTGGTCTGGCGATCAAAAATTTGGAAGTGATAGAATTGGAAGGAAACTCTGATGGTTTTTTTGAAGCTCATGAAGCTATCGGGCTAAAAATTCAGCTAGAGAATAAAAGTAATGTACCAGCTACCAAGGCAACACTACAGATTCGCTCAGGCTATCGAGGACTTGTAAACACCAACAAAAAACAAATAGAAAACTTACAAGTGGGTGAGGAACGGGCCTTCGTTTTGCCCTTACCGCTCAATCATCAAGCTACTTGTGGTAGCAGTATTTCAATCGAGTTCATAGCACAATCTGAGCAAGGAGCAGTTGCTCAGAAAATATTTTTTGATCTTGGACCTAAATCGATTGACTCTTTTTATTCACAGCGATTGTCGGATAAAATTCCAAATAATGGGTATTCCCTACTAAAAAAAAGGTTTCAAATCGATAGAGCTACAAAAGAGAAGGAGCCTATCATCCTTTCATTGGACTTAGACCATAGTCAAACGCAGGATTTAAATATACTTCTTGTCAGTCCTGATGGAATGAATCATCAAATTATACAGTCAGGAATCGATCTCTTTCCTCCTGTGTTTCCACTTGAATTTGAGCTTAAGCACAGACCCAATGATACAAAGGGTATTTGGACCCTCAAGGTGTTCGATACAAAAGGAGCTGACTCGCCAGGAATCCTAAAGCAATTTGAGCTCAAAACTCAGTCATTTGAGTGTTCAAGTGCAATATAGTTTTTCAAACAAACTCTGATCTGAAATCTCGTGTGTGCATGTTCGTTTGATCATGTTTTAGTCCAAAATAGGCGTTGCCATATTAGGTCTTGTTCTTTAGTTGCTTAGCTAATTTGGCGCCTTCAAAACTTGTAGATGACAGGGCTTAGAATTATATGATAATGAATATCATAATCACTATCTTTTGTCCTAGGGCAGTTGAAACGTTAATGAGATCCGGTAGGAGCAATCTATGACAAAACAGGAGCTAATCGACTCCCTTTACGACTACTTCCAGGAAGCTAACGAGGATGTAGATCTTGAGTATTTTACTTTCGAAGAGCTCGAGTTGGAGTTTCGAAGATATATCGGAGAACTTTATTGAGACAAAGCCCCGACATTTTTTGATTGCACCTATTGGACGAATCAATGCGTTTGACAACTTTTTAGGTATTAGATAAACATCATTAATCTTTGAGTTGTTTGGTTTTTTTTAAAATTTAAAACAGGAGTCTCGGAAAGGTCTACTCCTATAGTCTCATAGCAGCGGAACCCTCTAGTTCCTACTGGCATGTCATATAGTGCTGGTATTTTTTCTGCTAAGATCTGTGCTCATGATATGCTAGTGTACACCGACCAGTATGTTGTTATGGCCAATTGTAATCACAGTATTCTAAGTATGGAAACCCATGAGCGCTTACCAAGACTATTTAAAAGAAATAAAAGAACGAAAAAATGTTGGACTGAAGCCAAAACCCATTGACGGTAGCCAATTAACTGAGGAGATTATCTCTCAGATTAAAGATACCTCTTCCGAGTATCGCAAAGATTCTCTTGAGTTTTTCATTTACAACACGTTACCTGGCACCACTGAAGCAGCCGCAGCAAAAGCAAAGTTTCTCAAAGAGATCGTGTTAGGTACCGTGGCGGTGGACGAGATCACACCTAGCTACGCTTTCGAATTATTGTCTCATATGAAAGGCGGACCATCTGTAGAGGTACTCTTAGATCTTGCCCTAGGTGACGATCAAAGTATCGCCAAAGGTGCTGCTGATGTTTTGAAAACTCAAGTATTCCTTTACGAATCAGATACGAACCGGTTGAAGACTGCTTTCCAGAATGGTAATGCGATAGCAAAAGACATTCTAGAAAGCTATTCCAAGGCGGAATTCTTTACAAATCTGCCCGGGGTTGATGAAGAGATACAGATCGTGACTTACGTTGCTGCCGAGGGAGATATTTCCACAGATCTACTCTCGCCAGGCAATCAAGCTCACTCCCGCTCTGACCGAGAGCTTCATGGTAAGTGCATGATCTCTGAAGAGGCACAAAAAGAGATCCAGAGTTTGCAAGCCTTACATCCTGATAAGCGCGTTATGATTGTTGCGGAAAAAGGTACCATGGGAGTCGGGTCGTCTCGCATGTCAGGCGTTAACAATGTCGCGCTTTGGACGGGAAAGCCTTCCAGTCCTTATATTCCTTTTGTTAATATCGCACCTATCGTTGGTGGTACTAACGGAATTTCTCCCATCTTCTTAACGACTGTCAACGTAACCGGTGGCATCGGGATTGATCTCAAAAATTGGGTCAAAGACTTGGATCAAGATGGGAAACCAAAATTAGACGCAAATGGTGATCCCATCCTCCGCATGGCATATTCGGTGGCTACGGGTACTTGCCTAACTATCAATACAAAGACAAAGAAACTTCTCCAGGGGGAAAAAGAGCTGGTAGATATAAGCTCAGCCCTTACACCTCAGAAGCTGGAATCCATCAAAGCTGGTGGTTCCTATGCCGTTGTCTTTGGCAAAAAACTTCAGGGCTTTGCAGCTGAAACTCTAGGTGTTCCGTTGCAATCAGCATTTGCATCGCCCAAAGAAGTGTCCCACGAAGGGCAAGGTTTGACGGCAGTTGAGAAGATTTTCAACAAGAATGCAATGGATGTAGCGCCTGGTAAGGTACTTCATGCAGGTTCTGATGTTAGAGTTAAAGTTAATATTGTCGGCTCTCAGGATACGACTGGGTTGATGACCTCACAAGAACTGGAGTCCATGGCAGCAACCGTGATCTCACCTTCGGTGGACGGGGCTTATCAATCAGGTTGTCATACGGCCTCTGTATGGGACCGAAAAGCGCAAACCAACATTCCCAAGCTTATGAGCTTTATGAACAAGTTTGGCTTGATCACAGCTAGAGATCCCGAAGACAAGTATCATCCTCTGACTGATGTGATACATAAAGTACTGAATGATCTTACGATCGACGATTGGGCCATTGTTATTGGCGGTGATTCCCATACGCGTATGTCTAAAGGGGTCGCTTTCGGAGCAGATTCAGGGACAGTAGCTTTAGCGCTTGCCACTGGTGAAGCCTCGATGCCGATTCCGGAATCGGTAAAGGTGACCTTTAAGGGCAAACTTCAGGACCACATGGATTTTCGCGATGTGGTCCATGCGACCCAAGCTCAGATGCTTAAGCAATTTGGTGAAAACGTGTTTCAAGGACGAATCATTGAGGTTCATCTCGGAACATTGTTAGCTGATCAAGCCTTTACCTTTACCGATTGGACGGCAGAGATGAAAGCCAAAGCTTCCATATGTATTTCGGAAGATGATACTCTTGTCGCATCTCTCGAGATTGCTAAGGATCGCATCCAGATTATGATCGATAAGGGGATGGATAACAAAGCTCAGGTGTTAAAGGGGCTTATCGACAAAGCTAACAAACGTATTGCCGATATTAAGAGTGGCGAGAGCCCGGCTCTGAAACCAGATGCAAACGCAAAGTATAGTGCTACCTTTGAGGTGGATCTTGATCAAATCGTTGAACCTGTCATTGCTGACCCTGATGTTCACAACGACGATATTTCTAAACGCTACACTCATGATGTCTTGAGACCAGTGTCGTATTATGGTGCTAACAAAAAAGTTGATCTTGGATTTATCGGATCTTGTATGGTTCACAAGGGTGATCTGAAAATTCTTGCGCATATGCTTCGCAATGTGGAAAAAGACAGTGGCAAGGTCGAGTTTCATGCTCCACTGGTAGTAGCTCCGCCAACCTACAATATTATTGACGAACTCAAAGAGGAAGGTGACTGGGCTATCCTACAGAAGTATGCTGGTTTCGAGTTTGACGATAATGCACCAAAAAGCGCTGCTCGTGTCTCCTATCAAAACATGATGTACCTCGAGCGTCCGGGTTGCAACCTCTGTATGGGCAATCAAGAAAAAGCCGCTAAAGGTGATACTGTCATGGCGACGTCAACAAGATTATTCCAAGGAAGAGTTGTTGAGGACTCGGATGAGAAAAAGGGAGAGTCGCTTTTGGCATCAACTCCTGTTGTGGTTCTCTCGACTATATTGGGAAGGGTCCCTAGTATTGATGAATACAAGCAGGCTGTGAATGGAATTGTTCTGACACAATTTGCTCCTCCGGTTAGTTAGGTTTTTGTGAAAAAAATGGAGCTTGCGATACTCATAAGCTCCATTTTTTTTGGTCTGGTCTTTAAGCAGCACCGTTTACGTGATGGCTCGAAATTTTATAGAAAAGATTTAAAATTCGTTACTTAAACAGGCCAAACATGCATCATAATCTGATGAACTGAGGCCCGATCGTCATCCGGCTTTTCGTTGTAAGCCTCTAGAAGCTTCTTATATTCCCCTAAAAAATTATGAAAAGCGCTTGCCGAAAGGCTGCAGGCATGGCTATGGAAAAACGTTTCCTTGTTACCGTAGGAAGATTCTAAGCGTTTGATCGATTCTTCTGCTACTTTTTTCAAGAATCGACGGGTGGACCGAAGGGCTGCTACCTGATCCGTGGTGATATAGCTTTTTTGTTGTTCGACTCCGTCGATGATTCCTGTTTTGACGATAGCATCTACAATACTTTTTGCACCTGCGGGGGAAAGTTGAAATTTCCTTTCAATAGCTGGCCAATTGATGTCTTCGACGGATTTTTCCTTTAAATTCTCAACATCAATAAGATAAACAATTAGCGAAGGAATATACCATTCTGAGGTGAAAAGATGCGACGGAACTCTCAGATACTGTAGATTCCTCTCGTCTTGGTCATCTCTAAGTTTTTCGACACGCTTTCGGTAGAAGGCGGTTTCTTCTTTCGTTTTCGATTGATTTAGATGCACGATAGCCTCGAAGTACTCATGCTCCGTATGAGCAAAGTTCAGAGCCTTTGCAATTTGATGGACATGCTGTGTCGAGAAATTTCGTTTGCCGCCAAGAAGCATTTTCAAAAGAGAAAGACTAATGCCAATCTTTTTAGAGAAGGCTTCATACGTTGCCTTCGGATTGCCCTTACGCTCAAGTTCGTAGCAGTGTCGTAAAAACTGACCAGGCTCATCATATTCTAGGGAGGGTTGCCATTGATCCATGTAGCAGTCCTTTCCAGTCCTCTTGAGGTGCAGATTCCCTCAGAGTGCATACCAAAATGTGCCATACAAAGCGAGGAGGATTTCGCTGGGTGTCCTGCAAGTTAAGATTCTGATTGAAATTCAATCTGACGGATAAAATAAAAAATTTAGTCTTATTTGTTAGCGAAGGTCGGAGCTGTTGTCATCGGTATGGGGCGCGGAAGCTTGGAGGTCAGGTGGATCCAATCTATCTCATAGCTGTCGAGAGATAGAAGGGATCCTCAAGCTTGCACTACTTGCTGTATTCAAGGCTGTCAATTAACGAGGCCTCTAAATGGTCGCCCTCTTTTAGCGTACCCATGCCATAGGTCTTCAATGAAAAGTCAGATCCACGAAGTTCAATCGTAGCAAAGCCAATTTGTGATCGGTTTGCAAGGGGGTTACCCTCAACATCTGGAAAGGCTAAAAGCGCGGCGTTCGAGCCATAATCCGGTCTGTCGTCACTTTTTCTCCAGCGTGAAGGGGTGTGGCCAGCAGGAGGAAGAATGATATACCCCGTTCCGCCCAATGTTGGCGAATAGCTCTCTTGGACCTCGGATAAACCACTAGATAAGGTTAATGGCTGGAACCTGTGGTAAGCATGGACATGACCAGCAAAATTCCAGTCAATCGCGCCATCAAAAAGTTGGCTCCATGGTCTTATGCCTTTTGTTGCATGGCTGTGACGATTATGAGCCGAAATCAGAGGTATGTGTTGAGTCGTAAAGTACCAGTCCCTTTTGTTGGGATCCTCAGCCTGTACGGTCTCTAGTTTGTCCTTGAACCAGCTATATTGCTGCGTTGTGGGGACCTCTGGAGAGTTAGAGTCCCTTTCAGAGTTGAGTACGAAAAAATGCTTGCTTCCAACCTGGAAGTAGTAATGCTCCTCATCGCTAGGCAAAGAGAAGTAGTCTAAGAAATTTTGTGTGCCGTGAGGATTACTGGTATTTTCATTGTGGGTTGCATCCCCCTTTGTATCATGGTTGCCTACAGCAGGCATCATCACGATATACGGCAGAAGGTCTTTACCTCGATCAAAAAAGTGTTTCCAGTTGATGGCGCGGTCATTGGATAAGAAATCGCCTGGTACAAGCATAAAGTGAATATCTTGAGTCGTCATCAACGTGCGAATCGCTCCGGCGACTTCAGACCACCTTCTTGGAGGGTCGTTATAATCTTCACCATCTTGCATGTCCGAGGCCAAAGCGAAGGTAATATTATCGGTGTTTTCGGGTAGTGTTTTAAACCAGTAGAACTCTGACGGTCCCTCTTCTCTAAAGATCCGATAATAGTACTTTTGATTTGCCACTAATTCCGATAGTGCAATCCGGTGCTTATTGCCCACAGCCCCTTCAAAAGATTGGCAAACAGTTGCAGCTTCGGACTCACAAACTTCCACAGTGCCTTTCATCTTCACACTAGTTTCGTAGTGGATCACGATGGGGTTTTTTGAAGCATCCGACTGGGACCAGGTTAAATACGGATAGATAGAATGCGGACGGTACTCAGTTGCCAATGAGATCGTTTTTGGCTGTGAAATCGCCTGCCCTAGTTCATCGATAGCTGTGATGGTATACCTGAATTGGGTTTCGTAGGGGAGATTCGTATCGCGTATTTCGGTGGATCTGATACCTGGATTGCTCGAATCATTGAGTTTTGTGAGAGACTCAGGTTTCTTACAGGTTAGCTCGTAAACCCCTGGCGATGGTAAGGTATAGTTCTGACCATTACGGCTATCCCAGTCCCCGTCTCCATCGTTAAAGGTCAGTGTCAGTTGCTCAGCGCCCTCAATACTAAAGTAAAAAAGTTCCGGATTATTTCCGGCTTGATTTTTCTCCATGGGAATACCTGGGGGCTTGGTCCAGCTACCGTTATCGCCAAAATGAACATGAGGCGTCTCCCATCCACATGGTCGTGGATCGTAGTAGATGGCATAATCTTTATCCACGAAACTTTTTTTCAGGTCATCACTACTGCCACTGCGCTCAACCCTATAAAATTTAGCGTTAGGGATGGCTTTCCAGGTGATCTCGATCTGATCATTATCTACAAGAGATGTTGTGATTTCGATATCGTCGGTTGGGGCAACGGGTAGGGGTTGCTTATCTCCGCCATCGTCTGAGTTTTTTTGGCCAGGATTCGGAAATCTTGATTCGTCGTCTGAATCCTTTTGTTCACAACCAGCGACAAGGCTTAAGGCCAGTCCAAGCGAAAAGAAGTATCTTGTCTTCATGGGTTTTCTCTTTCCTAGTGAGTGATGATCGTTAGCGCAGAGAGCTTCAGCGTTAAGTCGGCCATGATTACACTCTGCCTAGTCTGTTGCTAGCGACTAAGTTATCGAAATTAAAGAACTCTATCGGAAAAGCCGTCTAGACAACGGCTACCACGATTAAGTTGCTCGTAATATAACATAAAAGCCTGCAGCTGTGCCGAAACTGGCGGCTAGTCTAGCTTTCTTTTTGCCGGTTTTGAAGCAAAATGCAGAGTTCATCCAAGGTTTTAGCGGCCGCGTCGCGAGCTCAATGGCTAAAATGTTGGATACTTACAAGATTGGTTTGGCTCTCTGTCAGCACAGCTAACTCCTGTTTGTGACGGCAGATTAGAGAGCCGTACGCGCGCATAGGGAAACCAAAGAAAATTGCAAATTGAATCAAGTTCGTAGAAAATTGGGTTTTACCAAATATCTGACTAGAGAGTCTGTGTGAACTTGTATCCTTGATCTAAAAGTGAATCTATCCCGTTAGGAGCAACAAAGTGACAAAGCAAGAGCTTGAAAGAGATGGTGAGTCCCCATTTTCCCATTTGAAGAATCCTACAGGGAAGCATAAGGACTGGTATACCAAAGAGTTTTTGACTGTATTCTGTCAGCAAATAAACCCTAAGGAGGAATACTTCAGCTCTAAAGCGCTAATCTCAGACTATGGAAAGCGTTTTAAGTCCCTCGAATTAAAAGACAGACTCAATCTTATGGCGGAACTATTGCGGCAGCATATTGATAGGCCCTATAGAAAGCAGCTTGATATTTTATCCCGCTTATTTGGAGATCCTTGGCCTCACGAAACGGGAATGTTCACCTATGGATTTTATCTATATCCAATCTCACAGTTTATTGAACGATTTGGTACTGAAGATATGGATGCCAGTATTGGGGCCATCGAAACCCTGACCATGCAATTCACTGGCGAATGGGCAATCCGACCTTTGGCTAATCAAATAGCCAAAACGAGTGCTGGATCAATGTAAGCTTTGGGCAAAACATAATAACTTTCATGTCAGACGTCTAGCCTCGGAAGGATTAAGGGCCAGGCTCCCCTGGGGAATGAAGATAGATTGGGTAGATTCAACTCCCAAAAAAACCATACCTATTTATCAGAGACTACGAAATGATAAGGTACTTTATGTTCGAAGATCAGTGGCTAACTCTATGGGTGATCTGATTCGTATTGATGAGGACTTAGCAATGGCAACCTTTGAAACGTGGCTGTCTATGAAACATACAGTAGAGAACCTTTGGGTGATTCGGCATGCGATAAGGCGACCTGTTAAAAAAGAGCTATCGGCTTTTTTAAAACTGAATAGAATATTGGATCGTTGCATAAAAAATCTCTGAGGTGCAAATTAGATAAACCTATTTAAGAAGCTCTATCCAAGGGGATGCTACATCTAGTTTCTTTGAATGGTAACAGTGACTTTTTAAATCAAATCCGCTCATTCTTTGTTAGCTAAGATTCGTAGTATATAAGCTTAGATTTGCTATTGAAAGCCTAGAAGATATTAAAACTTAAGGAGGCTTTCAAAATGTTTAGATGTATAACTGCGTTGCTATGGATTTGGTCCTATACCGGAATGGCAGAAGATTTTGTTTCCGTTTGTGATAGGACGGAGAGCGTAGCCGAATTTATTACACAGACAGTTTCTGGGCAAAAAGGAACTCAGCTTAGCTGTGAGGACATCACTTCAGAAGATCTTTTGGAGATCAATCGAGTTTCTATTGCGTTTGCAGGAGAAACTGTTTTGCATTCTGATGACTTTTCTGGTCTTTATGGTCTCGAAATACTTAATATACGAAGCAATCCTTATCAATTTTTACCTGAGGGTTTGTTTAAAGACCTTGTGAATTTGAAGACTTTAGTGATCATCGATACCGGTCTGGAAACCTACCCAGATGATTTTCTTGAGCATACTCCTCTTCTCGAAAACTGTCACTGTTTTCGCAATCCCTTGACGACAATTGATTCAACTATTTTAGAGCGATTTGCCGCCTTGCAAAATCTTCGCGTTTTAGATTTTGATAGAAGCTTAAACGAAGACACTAAGGCGTTTCTAGAATCGGCTTTTCCTTCAGATAGTGGAGTTTTTCTAAGCTTCTATTAGTTGTGTAGGATTACCGCTAATAAGTAAACGATGGCTTAGTAGCAATATCATTTAGAAAACTCGTTTTCGAGAACTCCTAGCCTATGCGACGGAAATGTGAAGCCATAACTGTTTATGGTGGCTTGGAGTTCTCAATTTCAGGAGAAATGTCTTGTTTAGTCATAATGAAGAAAATGCGATGGAAACCATCGTGAAATCTAGTCAAATTTCTGTACCTAACAAAAAATCCATACATCAGGAGAGAGAGCTTTGGTATGATGCCAGATCTAATAAAAGTCTATCTGCTGATTCTCTTAAGGATACAATCTCAGATCTTCCCTATTCGGGCGCAGTTATTGATGCTGGCGATCTGGAAGATTTTGGTAAGCTCCACCCCTTAAAACTAATTGTAGCCATTGAAAAGGAGTCGGATTTATCTGCTGTTGCTGATCAAAGGCATTTAAATATTATAATACTAGCCGATAACTTTGAGTTGGCACAACTTGCTCAAAATCGAGGATTGACGACTTGCTATAAAGCGTTTGTCGACTCTTCGGAAAGCCTACATGAGGCGATCAATCGCGGTAAACGTTTTGCTTATCTATGTATCCGCTTTAAGGATCCTACTAATATCCCATTAGAATTAGTTATTGCCTCGCTTCAGGCTACAGGTACCATACTGATCAATGAAATCGTTTCCCGTACCGATGTTGATGCGGCCGTCGTGGTCCTTGGAGTTATGGAGTATGGTGCAGATGGGGTGATGTTTTCTCCTGAAGATCCTGAGGTATTAAGTCGGCTTAAGGTGCTTTGGCATCAAGGGCAAAATGAAAGCCTTAGCCTGGAAGATCTTACCGTTGTGGAAAGTAGACCTGTGGGTATGGGTTATCGTGCCTGTGTGGATCTAGCGACCCTATTTTCAGAAGACGAAGGAATGCTAATAGGATCCACCTCCCAAGGGGGTATTTTATGCTGTCCGGAAGTGTTTCATTTACCTTATATGGAGCTTCGGCCATTTCGCATCAACGCTGGGGCTATTCACAGTTACATTTATGGAATTCATGATACCACAAACTATCTTTCAGAATTGAAAGCTGGTGACGATGCCTTAGTCGTAAATCTAAGTGGTCAATCCAGTCGTGCTGTGGTGGGGCGTATTAAAACAGAGTTGAGACCACTGCGTTT
This sequence comes from Pseudobacteriovorax sp., assembly GCA_013215145.1. Classification (GTDB taxonomy): domain Bacteria; phylum Bdellovibrionota_B; class Oligoflexia; order Oligoflexales; family Oligoflexaceae; genus DT-89. Next base: position 36,207 of record JABSRP010000002.1, on the reverse strand, counting down.
AATTCGAGGCCGATTTGCCAGTGAGGCAGAGGTTAATATCCTATTGCAAGATGATTGGCATGTAAGAGTTTTCGGAGCCGATGGTAAACCACTCAATTCGACGGAAATAAAAACTGGTGATCGGATTGCTGGATATCAGGCAGATCCTGGTCGTCATGTGGGAATCAATATTAAGGAAAATATTTTGGAACAGTGAGGTCATCATGGAAGCCGCTAAAAAAATTAGGCTGAACCGATTGGTTCATGCTGATTCTGACAGCTCTATTGTGATCCCGATGGATCATGGATTCACCATGGGAGATGTGCCGGGTCTTGCTTCGATACATGAATTGGCTTGGCTAAAATATAGTCCTCATCAGGCACTCATTGCGCATAAAGGCTTGATGGAACGAATCGTCGACGCCGGCTTAAGTTTCGGCAAAGGCCTAATCCTCCATATAAATGGAATGCCGTTGCTCTCTCTCAGAGTCAATAACAAAAGACTTGTTTCATCGGTTGAACAAGCTGTTTATATGGGCTGTGATGGTATTTCGGTTCAGTTTAACTTTGATGGGGACAACGATCATGAAAACTGGGAATCATTAGGGGCCATCACCGATAATGCCAAGCGATCTCAGATGCCTGTACTTGCGATGATTTATGATAAAAAGACCAATATGGAGTATGAGGAGGCCATTCAACGTCAACGACACCTCATTCGGGCTAGCAGCGAGTTAGGCTGTGATTTTATCAAAATAGCCATGCCAGAGTCTCAGGCCATTCATGATATTTTCCAAGGGCATCAACTGGCGTCTCGTTTGTTGATTGCTGGGGGAAATATGATGTCTTCTAAGGATCTTTTGGAAGGGATTAAACGATGCCTACGGTATGAAAGTGTTAAGGGGGTCTGTATTGGAAGGAATGTATTTTGTCAGAAGGATCCATCTCAGCTGCTTATAAGGATGAAAAAAGAAATCCTACAGCCATATACGTCAACCGAGGTTCGCTATGCAGTACTTTGACAGCCACTGTCATCTGAAGCCGACTCAAAAGCATTTAGACTTACTCCTGTCCTCTATGGATCGATCTTATATTGAAAAAAGCTTCGTAGTCGGCGGTGGTTTGTTGCATCAAAACGAGCTCGCATTACCGACAGAACTTAGATCAAAAAAATCCAACGAGATTACCTGCGACAACCAGTTGATTGCCAAATTATGTCAGCAGCATAGTGAAAGACTCTTTCCATTCTTCTTTGCTAATCCCGAAGTAGATCAAGTCGTTTACCCTTCCTTGGCCTCAGATTTTTATGGCTTAAAGTTGGCGCCTATCATCCATGACTTTTCTTTTAGAGACGAAAGCGTTTGTCGTCTTTTGGAAATCGCATGTAAGGCTAGTCATCCAGTCTATAGTCACTGTCTCACAAGGGTTGGCGTCGAGGTGAAAGACTTTGTCACAATGGCCCAAGCCCACCCCGATATGGTATTCATTTTGGGGCATGCGGGAGTGGGACCTATGGATTTTCATGCCATAGATCTCATTCGTGATATTGATAATATCTTCTACGAAACATCGGGATGTTTTTTTGCCACCTTGGCGAAGGCGATCGATATTCTACCAACCAATCGTATTATTTTTGGATCTGAATACCCCTTGCAACACCCTCTTGTAGAGTTAAGCAAGTATGATCAGATAGGCCTGACAAGATCTCAGAGAGACATGATGCTTTATGAGAATACAAATGCGATTCTAGATAAGGTGTTGCAATGGAAACACTAAATCCTATATTGAGCGATGTTCTCAATAGAGCTAGGAAAACTGCGTTTTATCAGGATCGGTTGCCAAACTCTTCATGGGAGAATATTCCTCTTACCACGAAGAGTGATCTTAGGGATAGCTATCCTTTTGGCTTGCTTGCACTGCCTCATCGTCAAATAGCAAGCTATCATGAATCATCTGGGACCAGTGGAAAGCCGACAGCTAGCTTTTTTACCGAAGCGGATTGGCAGGATGTGGTAAGTAGGTTCCTGAGAAATGCTATCAATGTTTCAGAAAACGATTGGATCTTCATAAAAACTCCCTATTCCTTAGTGACAACAGCTCATCAAATGCATCGCGCTGCTGAGATGGTTGGGGCTACCGTAGTTCCAGGAAGCAATCGAACGACAAATATGTCCTATCCGAAAGTCCTACGTCTGCTCTCTGATCTTCCCATTACAGCAGTTTGGTGTCTTCCAACTGAGGTTTGTTTGTGGGCAAAGGCTGCTCGGCAGCTAAATCTCAATCCTATAACATCGTTTCCGCATCTAAGAGCTTTCCTGGTGGCAGGAGAAAGCTTGGCACCTAGTCGGAAAAAAGCAATGGAATCGTTTTGGGGGCGTCCGATTTTTTGCGACTATGGTAGTACGGAGACCGGTAGCTTAGGCGGTCAGTGTAGTCATGGCAACATGCATCTTTGGGAGGATCGTCTCTATTTCGAACTTGTCGATAAGGTCGCGCAAAACTGTGGATCCTTGGTAGTGACGAGTCTTCACCGGCAGGCTATGCCTCTTGTGAGATATAACCTAGGTGATGTGGTAAGGTTGGGAGCCGCAGATTCCTGTGGTTGTGGATCAAGATTCCGTACTATCGAAGTCCTGGGACGTAAAGAATCGGCCATCAGTGGGCCTGATGGTCCTGTATTTCCCATAGATATTGAAGAGGCATTGTTCTCGTTGCTAGAGTTGCCTGGAGATTGTCTATGGCGTGCTAAATGGATGGGAGATCGTTTGAAGGTCGAAGTTGATCGCCCCTTTTCTAATGCCCTAGCTGAATTAGAGATGAAGCTGCGATTACCCATAACCATCAGCTATGTGGAAGATATACTCCCTAGAGACCATCTCATGAAAGAAACAAAATTTTCGAAGCCAAAGTACCTGCTATCAGCAGATGATTCTTGGCATTCTGCGATAACCTATTAAAGGAGAGGCTATGACGACCCATGTAGACACGTTAGTATCCGATAACCTCAGAGCTACCATAAGTGCGGATCCGCAAATCGGTGCAGGTAACTTCTTAAGAACAGCCATGCAAGTGAACTCAAAACTAGATGATCCTATTCTTTTTTTACAGCTACCTTTACAGACCCCATGGGGGGCTTACCAAACCCTTAGCCTTAACCAAATCGATAATCTATCCCGAAAGATTGCCTCTTGGTATAGAAAGCAAGGGATATCTACCGGAGATCCCGTAGCCATCTATCTTGATGATGGTATTGAATACCTGGTTCATTATTTGTCTCTTGTTATTCTGGGAGCTATTCCGGTTTTGATCAATGGCAATATGCCCGCGGATTTACTGGAAAAATATCTAGAAAGAGTCCAATGTCGTGCCATCTACTCCGATGAGCATCATTTGCCGATGCTTTTGCGTCTACGTTTGAAATCTGAGGCACCAATTTTTTCCCTGCAAGACATTGATCCTAAAGCAACGCCTTTATCTAATCGTGATGACTACAAGCATGCTGCCGATGATCCTATTATGATTGCTCATTCTTCAGGGACCACTGGTGTGCCTAAAGCCGTCATCCTAGAACACGAAAAGTTTTTCTATGGTATCCGCTATCGATTGAAGTTTCCCCGGATTCATGGAGGCGAACGGATCCTGTCCTCTTTACCGCATTCCCATAATTGTGCTATTGCTTACTTAACTTTAGCGCTGCTTAGCGGGACACCAGTCTTTATTTGTTCCGACCATTCGGGTGCCGCAGTGTTAAAGAGATCGAATCCTTTAGACCGTCCATGATAGTTTCCTTTCCACAGACTTATGTAGAAATGACTGAACAAGGTATGTCAGCCTTTGATTTGTCTTCAGTTCGGCTATGGTTTAATGGTGGCGATGCTGCTCATGAAACTCACATACGAACTTTGATTTCCTACGGCCAACATGAAGAAGATGGGAGTATGCGTCCAGGATCGGTTTTTATCGATGGAATGGGATCCTCCGAAATGGGCTTTTCCCTATTTCGCCACGTTCATACACCTTCAACTAATCATTATAATCGCTGTGTCGGTAAACCTTTGGATTGGGTTGAAGCATCCGTTTTTTCTGACGAAGACAAATCTCTTGGACCAGGTAAAGTAGGGCGCTTAGCGGTCAAAGCACCATCTGTGACATCCGGCTACTGGAATGATACTGCCTTGACCATGCGATCCAAAATTCAAGGGTATTTTTTGACAGGAGATCTAGCCTACTATGACGAAGAAGGTTATTTTTATCATGTCGATCGTATTCCGGATGTGATTCACACAAGTCGTGGGCCTGTTTATAGCCTTCAAACAGAAGAATACCTCATGTCTCAGTTTCCTTTTATTATCGACTGCTCAGTCGTGAAGAGCCATTCCCGAGACAATAGTGAGCAGGCAGAAGTGTATCTACGCTGCCAAAACTCTGATCGTTATCATGGTGAAGAGCTATTAAAGACGTTTAATACCTATTTAATCAGTTGCAAGCTGAACCCAATTTCAAAAGTAACTCTGGTGGAAACCTCTAGGATTCCTTTGGGAACCACTGGGAAAGTATTGAAACGGCAATTGCGTATCGCGGCATCGCAGATAGAAGAGGGGAGAGCCCATGTCTAATCCTTATATTGACTCGCATTGGGATCATCTAATCGATCCGAAATGGATCGAAAGAATCGACAATACTAGGTTGTTGACCAAGTGTAGAGAGGGGTCCGTTGCTAAAGATGAGCTCATTCGATTTACGATCCAACATTATTATTATGCTAGAAACTTTACTCGGTACCTATGTGCTTTAATGTCACATATTGAGCATGAGGAAAGTCGTTCGCTTTTAGCAGAAAACCTGGCTGAGGAACTAGGCCTGGGAAACGTGGCAGAGGTGTCCCATGCACAGCTATTTCGCGGTATGTTGCGTCAATTACAGATCGATCCCAGTCATCATCAGCCTTTTCCGCAAACCACCCTCATGATTCATACGATGATGCAGCAGTGTCGTGAGAATCAGTGGACTGGATTGGGAGCTCTTTGTCTAGGAGCAGAGGCTATCGTTCCTCTGATTTATGGACGCATCATAGAAGGCTTTCAAAAGGTGGGAGTATCGGGAAATATTTTAGGATTCTATATCCTCCATAGGGATGAGGATGACGAGCATGCACTGATCATGAAGACCATCATTGATAGAGAGCTAAAAACTCATCCAGAGGGTATCGATTTACTAAGGGCAGCTGCGGATAGGGTCATTCATCAGCGTTGTGCCATGTTAGATGGTGTGTGCGTTGACGAAAGCTCATGTCTATGGCAAAGGGAGATGACATGAATTATAGCTCTAAAGACTTTCATCGTACTAAAAAGACCATCGAAGTGGAGTATCCTGAGAAACTTACCCACGAGCAGGTGTTAAAATCGGCTAAAAATCACGATTTTGAGTCTGAGCGTGGTCATCAAGTTGGTATCGTCGATCTTCCTTCAAAAACGATCAGTATGACGATTGGTGGATTGACCCCGGGACAAGCAACGAATCGTCATCGCCATAGTTATGAGACTCTAATTTATGTGACCAAAGGATCTGGATATAGTGAGATCGGTGATAAAAAAATCTTATGGAAACAAGGAGACGCTATCTACGTTCCCATCTGGAGCTGGCATCGTCACGTGAACGATTCGTCCTATCAGGATGTTGAGTATATCGCTTGCGAGAACACCCCTCTTCTGCAGAATCTAGGAGGTTTGGCTCTTAGGGAAGAGGCCGCTCCGGAGGAGCCGTCATGGAATTAAATCATTGCCATGTGCTTTTTCGAGAGTTTATGAAAGCAAAAATATGGTTTGAGCGAACATTAGAAAAGGAGCCAATATTTCAGAATCATCGCCTCGCCTACTTTGATTTAGGGTCAATGACTTTAGTAATTGAAGATGCCGATACTGATACTAAAATGACATTGGCTTTCCGAACGGCATCTTGCGATCAGAGATTTAAGGAATTGGTGGCGGAAGGAAACGAAGTGATTGAGGAACCGACAACCCGTCCTTGGAAGGTGCGTTCGGCTTATTTAAAAGGGCCAGGATCATTAACACTGGAGATTGAGCAACAAATACTAGAGGAGGCTTGAAAATGAAAATTGTAACTGCCTCTCAAAAAACAAAGAGGCATCCCGATTGGCAAACGGTTTTTTCAGAGGTATCCCGTGACCAGCTGCCTTGGTTCACCCAAGAACTCGATGCTGATGTGGTAAAGGCTTTAGATAGATTTGTACCAATTGATTCGCTTGTTTGGGACCTTGGTTGTGGCGAGGGTACCCAATCTCATCTCATGGCTGATCGGGGCTATCGGATCATAGGCACTGATGTCTCTCAAGAGGCCATAGCTATGGCTCAAGATTCATTCTTACCCCATGAAAAACTCGAGTTCTTAGTTGAAGATGTTTTTGCGGCAAGGCGTGTTAGAGCCGTGGACGCTATAGTCGATCGGGGCTGCTTTCATGTCCTTTCACCTGCTCAAGTATTCTCTTATATCGATAGAATTCTACCGAACTTAAAAGATCAAGGAATTCTTATTTTAAAATCCTTTGCTGCGTCCTCAGAGCTTGATCCAGGGGTAGGGCCTCATCGCTACAGTGAGGCTCAGCTAAAAGATATCCTCAAGCCGCTAAAGCACCTCGATAGTATAGAAGGGCAGTTTATGGGACCGCGCGAGTATCATCCACAGAGTTTGACCCTCGTTTTGAAAAAAGGAGACTAAAGATGCACACAACTGAACTAAACGCGGTATGGGGCGGCGGTTTTGCGGGTGAAGGGTTTATCAAAAATCCAGGATTTGAATCCGTTATCAGCCTACCTAGAGAGTTTGGCGGAATAGGCTTAGGAGCTAGTCCAGAAGACTTATTACTCAATGCCGTCGGATCGTGTTATCTCATCACCTTGGGAATCGTTTTAGAGAAACGATCTATTAAACATACACTGGCATTGAAGGCTCATATGGATACCGAGTTAGGCCCTCCACCGAAAGTTAAGCGTATCATATTACGACCTACTGTCAGGGTTAATCAGCCGGACCAACTAAAGATTGACGTATTTGAGAGGGCCAAGATGATGTGCCTTGTGTCCCAGGCCTTAGCGGGAAATGTGAGCATCGAGGTAAGTCCTATTATTTTGGCTCTCGACAAAGGTGGGGAGTCGCGGTAGAAATAGAAAAATTCGCTCAAATCCGCTCATAAATGGAGAGTTAAGAAGGGGAGACAGCCAGCCTCTTCTGTGACAAGACAGAGTTAGATCGTATGACGCAAGATTTTTAGCTTTTTTGTTCCAAGGCATAGTGAGCTGAGGAGGAAACATCGTGTCCCAGCTAGAAGCTCAGTTTTATCGGGGTGATTATCGTTCGGTTCTCGAGTCCACCATCGACAGTGGACGCAAGGCTCTGACTCCTGTCATTGCACATTTGGTGATTGGGGCCTTGAGCTTCACTGGGCGTAAAGAGGAAACCAAACTCCTTTGCCAAAGTGATATTTGGGACGAAATGCTTCTTGGTCAGCAAATAGAAGCTCGTTTTTATCACGCGATTACAACTTGTCGCCATTCAGACTATCAAAGAGCTGCTAAACTCTTTATGAAAAATCTTCAGGAAAGTCGCGGAGGCTCACACCGCGATCGATTTTTTGCTCTACAAGGGCTCGCATTCTATGCTTATTTTAAATGTCGTTTTAATCTATCTAGAATGCTGGCTTCCCGAGCCGCAAACGAGGCGTTACTTGCTGAGTTCTTTTATGGACGCGCTTTGGCTCACGATCTTTTAGGCCATAGTTTAGTCCAAGTTGGGCAGGTAGGGCGAGGTTTATCTGAGTTAAGGCAAGCTAGGCAACTTGCCGAATGTCTAGGCTCTGGGGGGTTCGTTCAGTCGACAAAGCTAACGAGTCAAATCTATATGGCTCAGCACGGCATCTTAGATGATTGTACTGAGAGTCTTAGAAAACTGATTAGAACTGGAAATCGGAACAATAACTATTCCGTGACAAACTTAATGCTTGAACTTTCCGATCAACTCTTACATATGGGGCAGCGGAAAGAAGCAGAGGACGTCCTCAGTCAGGCGGCGGTTCACATTTCTGCAGGACACAGTCTTAGGCAAAGAGCTCTGCTAGATGCTAAACTTGCAAGAATCGCTCATATTAAGGGGCATAATTTGGAAGCAATAGCCAAGGTTGATCGCGCTCTAACCAAAATCGATCCAGATACAGATCAAGCACTTCAGCTCCAACTTCTAAGCGCAAAAAATGGCTACTGCCATGATGCTGGAGGGCATCTTAGGGAAGATGAAGAAACTCTCCTTCAAAGACTTCGTCGTAAACCTATTCGTGCCATTAGTCTCAGAAATGCCCTGAGGCGGGGAGAGATTCCCTCTGGTCTCAGAAGGCAGGTCGGTGAGGATTTACTTGGTGACCTGATGGACGAAGCCTTTGCTAGAGGGCGTATAGCAGTGGATAAAATCATTGAATCTGGTTATCTCGGGCTTTTACCGCGAGCCCTTGGCTTTTCCTCTGGAAAAAAAACGATTTATGCTGATCCAATACCTAAAACACTGCTTATTGTGGATCAAGGGCAGGTACATTTTTGTTCTTCGGGTTTTAGTAAACCTATGCGTGATTTGTTGCGGGCCGTGTCGAGAGGGCCGAAAACGAAAGAGCAACTTGTCACATTAATTTGGGACTACAGGTACAATCCAAGGAAGCATGATCCGTTATTGTACCGACTCGTCTCAAGACTACGTCATGTCTTAGGAGACTATGGCCATTGGCTGATTAGCGACCAACAACAGTATCGGATTGCAAAAGACGTCGATCATATTCTCCTCGGCAGTATTGGATTAGAAACTCCTAGGGTTTCGGATAGTACTAGCCGAGTCGTGATATCGGGCGAAAAGCCAAAAGATATGAGCAGTAGTCTGCGTGTTCTTAACTCACGACAGATCAAAATCATTGAAGATCAAAATTTGGATTTTCTAGATCCAAAATCTTATCGCGAGACCCACGGAATCTCCTCAGCAACGGCCAGACGCGATTTGTCGGAACTTGTGGGGCTTGGGGTATTAGAAAGATATGGAATGGCTCGAGCAACTGTGTATCGACGTTGCTCCAACAGTTACGGAGACGTATTATGAACTGTCGCACTGTCTTATGTCTACTTAGTATTTTATGGATCCCCCGGCTTGCTTTGTCGGCAGACGTTCAGGGTGTCTATACCGTGCCTTCTGATCAGCAGACTCCCTGGCATAAATTTTCTGTTGAGTACAAGATCGAACACAATCAGGGTCGTATTGTGTCCATCCGATATTCCTTACCTTCGGTATTGGTACCCGATCATCAAAGTGATATTGTTTTAGATCATCCCGAATATCTCGAAGATGGACGTCTCGTATTGTCTTCAGAATCTGGATTTGCTACCTGTCATCAATTAGAATCGACTATTGACTGTCATGTTATCTATCCCGGTCTTCATTTTAATATAGGCGAGCATTTGGACGGATTGCGGCGGACGATGGCTCCAGAGGCATTCTCGCAATATCGCGAGGTCGTTCTAGAATTTGGAAATGATCCTGAAGGACGTATTGAAGTGCGGATGTAAAAAGAGTAGTTTTAAGTGGTTTTCCTGTCGAACTTATAGTCCATTAATCGTGGAGGGAATCATGAAGGCATTTTTTTTAACCGTGTTCGCATTGGTGGTCTGTAGTCGTCTTGCGGCTTCCAATCTGAGAATCTCAGAAAGTCCAACTGAGCTATTTGGTGATAGAGCTCCTTTATCTCAGGACCAAATCTGGCCTACGGAAGGTAATATCGTTAGTTGTTATAAAGATGGATGGCGACCGGATCATGATGGAGTAGATATTGCGGCTGACGTTGGTACGCCTATTATAGCTTCTTCAGATGGAAAGGTGATGGAGATCGATCCCGCAATTGGCAAAGTCGTCGTTCGAGTAAACGGGGGTTATGTGCATACCTATCTTCACAATGAGGAAATCTATGTTCTGCCTGGACAGTTAGTCTCTCAAGGTGAGTTGATCGCTGCCATGGGAAGTCGTGGCTTTAGTACCGGCCCACATCTGCACTTTAGTATTTACAAAAACGGTGCTTCTGTGAATCCTTTTCCTCTGTTGCCAACGGGTGGACCTTCCCTGACAGCGAAACAGCAGGAAATCGCCGACCAAATCCCATCATTTGTACCTCACCAAAGGTGCCTTCATCAAATGTTCCCATAGTTTGGGACGGTTTTCCTCGAGCAATTAAACTGCAGTTTGTCTTGGAGAGGCTGAGCCGAAAAGAACCTCAAGTTATTCGCTTAAGGTAGAGTTGTTAGGACTAAATTCCCATAAAAAGTTAGTTACGCTGCTGATTCCGTAATCTCGTTCTTAAAAAACTCTATGACTGACTCAGCGTGTGAATGAATGTGTACGAGGACTTCGGTTAGGTTGGTATCATCATTTGTAGCATGATTGGTCTCAAAGGATTTTGTCGTATTTTGATATGTTTTACAGTGCCCAGCAAGATCAACAGCACCTAGGTTCCGGCATAAGCCACATAGTTCATGAGCGAGTTCGCCAGATCTTATGATGTCTCCTTGAGTTAAAGTTTCTTCAATTTTTTGTGGAAGGCTTTCGATCTGTTCAATAGCCGTTTGGATTAATTCAATAAAGTCATCTTTTTTAAAGCAAGAGCGCACTTCATTAAGAGTGCTTATTTTTATGTTAGTACGTTCGATAGGTCCTGGCGCTACCTTTTCTGATCTCATCCGAGTGTTGGTGTGGTGACAGATTTTTTCGATCAATTGTTGTTTCCGGATAGGTTTGGTTAGGAATTCGTTACAGCCCGCCATGAGCATTTCATTGGCGTCTTGATCAAAGGCGTTTGCGGTGAGTGCTAGGATTGGAGTCGGTTTTCTACTGTTTTCGGATTCCCAGCGCCGCATCTCAATAACGGCTTCAATACCTCCCATGACTGGCATAAACATATCCATAAATACCAGATCAAAGGTACCATCGGAGAAGGCAGCCACAGCCTCCTTACCATCCTGTGCCATGGTTATTAGGCATCCTGTTCCCCGTAAGAACGCTTCCAAAATATCCCTGTTGGCATCAACATCATCGACGATCAAAATACTGATACCTTCGAGATTAATGACGGGGCGTTTATGCTTTTTCTTTTTTCCTGATTCAGAATGGGCAGTTCCAGCTAGGATGCCTTTTAAAACCTTGACTAGTTTATCCCTCGAAACGGAAGTGACTAAATGAGTGGCTTTCTTTAGTTTTGCTATATGGGCTGTTGTGGGCGATGAATTGCTGCCTGTTCTCAGTAGTATCGTCTTTTCTTCAACTTTTGATTTTAGAATTGGGTCAAGATTATGCTTGATAGAGTCATCGCCGACAACTATACAGGCATCAAACCGAGATTTTTCCAGCCTATCTTTTGCCTCTTGGGCTCCCACCGCAGAAACAGATTTGCCACCAAAATGACGAACCATACTGCAATAGTAGTCTTGCTCGGCCTTTGTAGCGGTCACAATAAGGATAGTGGAGGTGTCTAGTGCATGAAGAGACTTACTCCGTTGCACCATTTCGGATCCGAGAGTCAGAGGAATGCGGACCGTAAATGTGGAGCCTACGGCAATGCTGCTCTCGACCCCTATGGAACCACCCATTAACTCTGTCAAATGTTTACAAATAGATAGTCCTAGGCCGGTGCCACCATAGTTAGTCGTAGTACTGCTTTCAGCCTGCTTATATGACTCGAAAATCGATTCTTTTTTATCCTCTGGAATTCCGATACCCGTATCAGAAACTTGAATGACTATGTCGCTCTCACCTTTGATCCGTACAGACAGTGTTATCGTTCCCGCCTCAGTGAATTTAACCGCATTACTTAAGAGGTTCAGGATAATCTGTTTGAGCCGTAATTCATCTGATTGGATAAAGTGTATCATGGGAGGAAATTCACTGAGGAAAACTCTAGTATTATGGCGATTAGCTTGTACCGAAACTATATCAATGGCCTCTAGTAAAAGTAATTCTAGGTCGATGTCACTAAGGCTTAATGTGAGTTCACCGGCCTCTATTTTTGTCATATCTAAGATGTGGTTGATGAGATTTAACAAATTATTGCTAGAGTTAGATATCGTCTTAAGGCAGCTAGTCTGTTCGGTATTCAAACTGGTTTCTTGCAACACATCGATCATCCCGATGACGGAATTAAGAGGAGTTCGGATATCATGACTCATCCTTGCAAGAAACTGTGTTTTGAAGTCAGACAATTGTAAGGCATGTTGTTTTTCCGATCTAAGGAGCTCCTCAGATCGTTTCAGGTTTTGCTCTAGCTGCTTTTGTTTGTGAATATCAGTTATGGAACCGGCCATGCGCACGGGAATTCCGTTTTCATCCTGAAATGACTGTCCTTTGCCACGAAACCATCGGTATTTGCCAGATTTAACGAGCCATCGGTATTCGACATCGAAGGGTTCTTGGTGGTTTAGGTGTTTCTCTATAGCCACCTTTGTTGGTTCCACATCATCTGGATGGAGCATCTGAGTGAAGTGCTCATAACTAACAGGAAACTCCTGGGGCCGGTAACCAAGAAGTTTAAAGAAGCCATCATCCCATTCAACCTCATGGGTGACAATATCCCATTTCCAGAAGCCATCTTTGGAGGCTTCTAGTAAAAGCTTAAGTTTGAAATTTACGTCTTCGAGTTGTGTTTGTGCTCGTTTGCGGTCTGTAATATCTGTACAGATACCTAAAATACCTTCAACCTCTTGTCTCTCGTTATAAATCGGGACTTTGCTAGTGAGAACGAATCCCTGTTGGCCATCGGCATGATCAAAGGCTTCCTCCAAATCGATCACGGATTGTCCCGTATCCATGATTTTTTGGTCCCACTGGCGATAGTCTTCAGCATGCTTGGAATCTCGAGCAAAATCGAAGTCGGTTTTCCCTGCGATCTCATCAGGGCTTTTTAAGCCAACGACTTTTGCAAAGGTTTGGCTACAACCTTGATAAACGAGATCTTTATCTTTCCAGAAAACCTGATTGGGGATGAGTTCCAGGACTGTCTTTAACGTTTTTGCGTTGGACGCCGCGAGCTTTTCCTTTTCCTTGAGTTCCGAGATATCGCGAAAGATTCCTGTGATGTATTGAGCTTTCTCTGCTTCATCATAGTGGCATATTCCTAAAAAGGAGCAGGGCGTCTCGACTCCATCGACAGTTTGTAGCCCTAATTCACCACTCCACGATCCGTCCCTGATTATTTTGGGAAGTATTTTTGTTAGCAGTAATTGAATTTGATCTTTATTGTGCCAGCGAGAGAGATATAGTTCCTCTGACTGACTCGCCGAAAATGACAGTAAGGCCTTATTTGCATAAATCACCGACCCATTAGGATCTATTTGCACAATATGGTCCGATGACATTTCAAAGACACTGGTGAGTCTGCGGGTTTGCAACTCTAGCATTTTTTTGTCATGGATATCTTGAATCGATCCCACCATACGAGTTACTTGTCCTGAGTGATCTCTAGTTACCGTTGCTGTTGCTCGGAACCAAAGGTAGTGACCCTTTTTATGACGAAGCCGGTACTCGATATCAAAGGCCTGATCATTCTGAAGCAGGGCAGCTCCAGCATCGATGGAACGTTGTTTATCGTCGGGATGAAGAAGTTTTTCCTGAAAGGTGGAGACGCTAGGAGTCAACTCGTCTTCCCTATAACCCAGCAAGCTATAGAATTTTGGTGACCAGTAAGATGCATCGATGCTCGGGTCCTCCCAATCCCAAATGCCTACGCTGGTCCCGTCTACGGCAAGATCAAATCTTTGTATTGCTGAAGCCGCTTCATGATCCTTCTTTCGCAAATTTCTGAGAAAGATATTGATAACAATGATGGAAATCAGGATACAGAGGAAAAAGTTTAGCTGTACAGCTATGTTTGCAGGAAGGCTCTGCAGCCTTTGAAAGTTTACAAACACGGTTGCGTCGAGGACGACGGTCAGAACCCAGGAGCCTATGGCGATGATGGTTCCGTAGATGTGATAACGCCGGTTTTTGTTGTCAAAAATAAGAAAAGGGATCATCAGGGTGTTCAGAAAATAGATATATTGGCCAGACTCCACACCTTGCAGCAGGCTGTTCAACACAACAAGGCCGTTACCAGCTAGGCAGTAGAGAAGTTTTGCTTGGTTTTGGTAGGTTGTTTTTGCCCAGATGTAGAATATCGTGGGGGCAGCTGCCATGGAAAACAGCAAACATGCCAATGACCCCGTAATGGAGCCCAACCAAAAATAATAGGGGCTGAACATTAAAACCACAGCGGTACTAACGAGAAGAAGATGAAAAAATATCGGATCCTTGGCTTTGACTTCGGTCACAAATACTTTCCCTGAGATCTACACATTATCTATACATACATTCAGCTGTCCCAACTCTTGATCGGATTTTTCCACCTTGGCAAAGCTCTATTTTTTGCCTAGGGGGACCGCAAAATGATGTATTCAGAATCTCGAGTCTTTTGTCTAGTCGATTACATATAATTAAGGAACTCAGTTATAGGCTTCGAAAAAAATATCCCCTATATGGATAGATTCTCTTCAGTAGGCGTCTACTCAGAGCAAATCAAATTATTAGAAACCACAATGAGGAGTATGAATCGTGTTTCGTAATTTAAAGCTATTAGCCATGACAGTCCTGTTAGCATCATGCGGTCAAGAAAGCGTATCTGAGTTGGATGCGGTGGTGGATGCCACCACAGGTAGGTGGAAGGCCCGGCACAATATGCGAGATGGGCAGTTTCAAGCCAATCTGGATCAGTTTTCAGAGCAAGGGTTTCAGGTGCGTAACTTAAGCGGGTATACGGTGAACGGGTCGCCGCGTTTTCTTGCGGTTTGGGATAGCAATCGCCGCGACCAAGTGGTGCGCTACGGACTCACAAAACTCAATTTTGAGCTGCAGTCCGAGCGATTAGAGGACCAAGGTTATCGGCTCCAAGACATCTCGGGTTATGAACAAAACAGAAGCTCTCGGTTTGCGGCTATTTGGGTCCGCGATCGTAATCGAGATACCCTGGTATTTACCGATAGGAGCAATGACCAGTTTCAAAGAGATTTTGATATTTACTCAAACCGCGGTTATCGCTTAGTCAATGTCAGCGGTTATTCCATTGGTGGTCAAGCAAGGTTTGCTAGTATTTGGGAGCGCCGTTCGGGGCCGCGGTATTTGGTGCGTCATGGGATTTCCGAAGATGGTCTAGTTGCATTGACTCATCAGCTTGGTTCAGAGTATCGGATCACCGATCTCACAGGTTACGGTGATCGCGGTAAAATTCGCTTTGCTGTCATCCTTGAGCGTAACAATGCTAGACAAGGCTTTTCGGAGTATAGCGCCAAGTCTGATCAGTATCAAAGAAAGGTTGAGACGGCTGTTCGACTCAACCTCAGGATCACCCATGCCGCTGGCTATCATGTTGGTAGTAAAACTAGGTACATACTAGGGACTGCTAGCAGCAACTAGAAACTTGGATCGATTTGCCTTGAATCTATTCGTAGGGGCTGAAAGAGGATTCTTAGAGTCAGCTCCTCATTTTCTCACTCAAGTATGACCATAAAGTATCAAGTGAAACCTTGAAGGATCGCTATAGCGCGATCCATTTCGGTGAGACAAATTCAGTAAGCCAGACACCATTTTCCGATCGATAAAATGGCAACTGGTTTTGGTGCATTTGTCCTGCTTTGATTTTCAAGATAACGGGCATACCATGACGCTTTCCCACTGTTAGGGCTGTTTCAAAACCCTCGCTCAAATGAACATGATGACGATTTTTGGACTTGATACCTTCTGTTAAGATACTATCAAGATACCTAGTAGACGTCCCATGGTATAGAATGTCAGGTGGTTTACGCCCTTTAAGCTGCAGATCGACGTTAACAGAGTGCCCTTGGCAGGCGCGGATATTTGAACCATCAGGCGAAACTTGAAACCTCTTTTTATCGTTGGTTGCCACGATGATTTTTAGGATGTCTTCATCAATGGGCTTTCCTGCCTTTTGCAAGGCGTTGATTAAACGAGGCACTGGTGTCCAGCCCTGGGCATCTAAAGCGATCCCAATGATATCTGGCCTATGCCTCAATACTAGACTCAAATATTTACTTAGTTGATTGCGCTGCGCCGATGTTATGACTCGCATGCCACCCTCATGATTAATGGTTTTACAAAATTCTTCGGTCATAAACTGATTGTGACCTAGGTAGGAGGCTAAGCAAGTATCAGGCCAAGGGTTTTGAGCCGATTAGGTGCTTTATGTCCTGAAAATTTGTGACCCTGTCCGGATTTGGTTCATCGATCAGTGAATCCGGCCGCAGTTTGGCCGGACAATGGGTAGGTACTGTTTAAAAAGACTATGTCAAGCCAACTTGTGATTCACTGAAAGCCCAAAAACGCTTGGCAATATCGTCGTCATTGGCTTGCTTTGACGGCGAGGTCATAGGCCAGCCCCCCTTGTTAAAAGATTTATCGGAGTAAATCCCTAATTGACTGAAAAATGCTCCAGAATGCTGAGGAATCGAGTCATCGAGTAGGCAATGAAGTGTCGTCTGCGCGCCTTCCCAAGGTTCTATCATACCTACAAGTCTAAGAATGGGTTTAAGAAGCGTATCCTGCAACCAGGTTGGCATGCTGTGTCGGATGAGGTTGGTTCTGACCCAGCCAGGGTGAAGAGATACTGCCGTTACACCCGTACCTTTCAGCTGCCTTGCTAATTCTTTTGCATGGAGAACATTGGCGAGCTTTGACTGGGCGTAGGACGTCCAGCCATCATATTTGCGGGTTGCGAAGTGTATATCGTCAAAATCAATGAACCCAGATTTCCCCATGGCTTTATCATGATAGCAACTGGAGACGTTCACGATCCTCGAACCCTGGGTTTGCTTGAGTCTATCAAGCAGCAAATCCGTAAGCAGAAAGTGACCCAGGTGGTTGATTCCTATTTGCATCTCAAAACCGTCTTTGGTTTTTTGAAAGGGCGTATTCATGACTCCAGCGTTATTCACCAAACCATCGAGTCGATCGTAGGAACTGACGAATTCCTGGCAGAAATTTCGGACTGACTCCAAATCCCCTAAATCCAGGTACATCGTTTTGAGTAAGGAGCTACTTAGTCCCTCGTTTGCCGCTTCGGCGATGGCTTTATCGGCCTCGGCAACCCTGCGACAGGCCATCACAACACTGGCACCTTGTTTGGCCAATTGTTTGGCGGTGACGAGGCCAATCCCGGAATTGGAACCGGTGACAATATAGACGAGTCCGTCGAGAGATTTTTGAAACAGTTTAGGATCACACATGATGGGCTTTGGCATAGGAAATCTCCTGATTGAGTCGAGTTCACTGTTCTATGTCATTTTTAGAGAGTTTGCTCTCTACGGTCTATGATAAGTTAGTTTGTGTGTAAATAGACAGATTGAGATTGACTTTGTTGCTTCTAATAATTCTGATAGAAACCTTAAGGTCATTGATGTGGCTGATTTTTAGCTTCTGATGCCTTATCGTGAAAAGCTAAGGTCTAATATTTTTGAGGTATGGAATGAGTGTGTCTATATTACGGTGTGAAGGCGATAAACAACTTGCCGAGAAGTTGGGAAAGCACAGAGTGGTTAAGCAGGTCGTCGCAAGCTTAGATAAACAAGGTCCTTTAGGTGCTAGGCGCCAGCTGCTGGCAACCTCCCTCAAACTTACCAAACGGATGGCGCCTGAGTTGTCTCATTTGATGGAAGACTGCCGTAAGCGATTGTCCATAGACATTGAAGTGGAAAACTATGTGTACAACTCGCCTCAGATGAACGCCGCCTGTGTTAAGCCCGAAGACGATCGTTTGATTTTGATGTTTTCTAGCGCTCTTTTGGAAAAACTTGACGAGCAAGAAATGCGTTTTGTCGTTGGGCATGAGCTAGGACATTATATGTTTCAGCACCACGATATTCCTATAGGGTACTTGGTAAAAGGTCCAGCAAAGGTATCTCCGCAACTTGCCATAGACCTGTTTGCTTGGTCTCGATTTGCCGAAATCTCTGCTGATCGAGCTGGAGCCTACTGCTGTGAAGATCGCGATGCTACTGGAAGGGCGCTATTCAAACTGGCGTCAGGCGTTTCGAGTAAATGGTTAACCATCGAGCTAGATGATTTTGTAGCTCAAGCTGACGAATTAGAAAAGTGGGATCGGGATGCTGAGGAGCGAAATCAGCAAGATTGGTTTATGACCCATCCTTTTAGTCCTCTTCGCGTTAAGGCTCTTCAACTCTTCCAAAAACATCGTAACGACACCACTCCCGATCAACTGGAAGCCGAAGTTAGTGATGTCCTCGGAGTCATGGCTCCAAGCTACCTGGAAAAGACTGACCAAACCTCCCTCAAATTACGTCAACTGCTGTTTGCCGCCGGCATTGCGACAATGTGTGCGACAGGCTATATTTCAGATGCTGAGATTGCTGCGTTTGAACGACTTTTGGGCGATGATAGCTACTCCAAGCATCTGGATCCCGAAAAAATTATGGCTACCGTTCCTGAACGTCTGGCAGCAGTAAGGGCAGAAGCGTCGACAGCACAATTGGTTCAACTTATGCGTGATCTAACTTTGGTAGCATGGGCCGACAGCCAGCTCGATCCGGCACAGGCAGAGTACTTAAGGCAAATTGGTGAGCAGCTCGGGCTTGAGTCGGCTTTAGTCGAAACCTGTATGTATCGCGACCTTGACCTCGACTAAGTTCGGCGTCACGTACGAGCAAAAATTCTGCGTTGGCTTTATCGCCAGTTTTGCATTCCCAAATTAGTTGCGCGGTAGTCTTCACGGGGATCTCGTTACGTAATAGGTTTGTAAGTTTTTTGCTTTAAAGCCTTTTAGCTTTTCATCTCTATTTTCCATAGTGCCTAGCAAAACTTATGAGGCCGTACGTATCTCAGCATAAACAACAATGACTTCGCCGAGGCCGAATGTTTTGCTAGGCACTATGGAAAATAGAGATG
Source organism: Pseudobacteriovorax sp. (assembly GCA_013215145.1). Classification (GTDB taxonomy): domain Bacteria; phylum Bdellovibrionota_B; class Oligoflexia; order Oligoflexales; family Oligoflexaceae; genus DT-89. Next base: position 17,199 of record JABSRP010000002.1, on the reverse strand, counting down.
AAAAGCTAAAAGGCTTTAAAGCAAAAAACTTACAAGTCTAAGCAACGTCTCGTTAAATCCATAAGCTAAAGACGATGCTCCTCCAAAAACCCTTTTACAGCCTGCCAGTAAGGCCTGTTGAGAGGAAAATCATTGTGTCCTGCAGTCACTGGATAGAATACAGAGTTCTTAGCTGCTTCGTGAAGTCGCTGACCGTGATCGAAGGGAATGATGCGATCGCGTCTGCCATGGGCAATAAAAACAGGTCCATCAAAGCTTGATGCAACCTCATAACTACGGAAGGGGTTTTTTACGAGAAAACTAGGAGCGAAATACCCTTTGGCCATATCCACGACACTATAAAATGTGGAGCGGACCAGAATCGCTCTGGGATATATTTGCCGGGCGAGATCGAAGGCAAACCCGCCACCCAGTGAGTTGCCCATAAAAATCAATTGATCGCGTTTGATCAGTCCCTCTTTCTCTAAAACTGCCAGTATATCGCTCACGTCTTTGGTGATATCCTCTTGGCTAGGCTTTCCTGATGATCGGCCATAGCCACGATATTCGGGAAAGATCATAGGATATCCCTCTCTCCTGAGGGCTTCTGTTTGCAAATAGGCAAAATCTATAGTCTCTGCATTCCCATGAAAATATACGATGGTCGGTTTGTTTTGAATTTCTGGAGCTTGAAAAAACCAATATTCGACGCGCGCACCAGAAGCCGTGTCTAGAAATCTTTGCTCGATATCTTCCGGTGGATCTAAGTGTTTGATATTTGGAACAGCATGAATGGGAAATATCATCTGATTCTGCATAAAATATAAAAGCAGAAGCCAAACTCCGTATATGCTTGCTAAAGAAAGAAAAAGCCGTTTGATGTCAGAATCCTTTAGATTTTGGTGGAACCAAAAACCGATGACCGAGATCGCGCGAGAATCTGCCGGAGGGCTTCGTCATCTCGATGTTTGCTTAACAGTGCTTTGATGTTGTTTGATAAGGTATCCTGCAGATGAGAGGGGTTGACCCGGTTGAGGTACTGTAATCTTTTTTGACAGATACTGTGATCTTCACCAAAATGGGTCTTACGTGCATCGCATAATGCTTTATTATACAAGGGAGAGTGATCGTAGAAGGCCCGTTTTTTTGCGAGCTGTACTTCCTTTGTCTCGTGATGAGTTGCAACACTCTCCTCGCTATTGATGCCCTGAATATCCCAACGATCGATGATGATTTTTTCTCCAACTGGTGGCAAAAAGGTTACGACATTCAGGGAACCTTCATGGACCGTGTAAGCAAAGCCATCCATATACATAGGCTTAGTAAAATTATCCTTGGCAAATAAAGTAAATGCACCAATTCCGTTCGGGAAATAGGTAAAGATTCCCGATGTTCCGTCATTAAAACGTATATTCCACGTTCCCTGGAGAGATGCTTCAAGAGATTCCGTGGGAACAGTACCCATGGTTTTGGCGTAGGAAAGAGCTTCATCACCTGTAAGCCCTGACGATCTAGGCTTCAGAGTAGGATGAACACAGGACACTACGAAAAAGAATAGTAGGTATATACGCAGCATAATCAATCGCCTTTTGCTTTGCTCTTTTGTTTTCTTGGATCCTCTTTGCTTGTTTTAAACGATCCTCAAAAGACACGCAAGGAGATTGACCCCCAACCTCACTTGACAGTCGGGGTTGGTAAAGGAGTTAGCGCGCAACACCGGTAAGCGTCAATCAGCGATTCATCGCGTCAAGGGTGTTCTTAATATAGGGACATAGGTCAGGGTGACCACATCTTCTGTAGTAGCTCTCAATTCTTGACCGGACTCCTGGATGCAGGCTAAACTGGGACCACTTTGTCCTGTCTGTTTGGGTAAAGATGCGCTGGCGTCTGGCGCTAAACACCTCGTCCGCAAGCTTCAAACTTTGATCGCATTGGACCCAATCAGAAAACGTTGTAATGTCAAGATCAAAATCTGTCTTGAACATCATAGCGCATTGAAATCTCTCTGGCAGATCTTCCTTAAATTCAAACCAATTTTTTAAAGGTCCATCTTGTGAAGGAAGAATCGCGTTTGACATAGGCCCGGTCCTTGGATCAGGAAAGGGAAGGCCAGGGATTGCAGACCGAGATCTTACGGAGCACCAGTACTTATGGCAAAAGGTAAATAGGTTGGTGCGACTCGAATACGAATTCCCTCTATCAGGAAGATCGGGCGGTAAATCTGGGAAATCAGGAAAGTCGATGGGTGGTGTTTCTTCACACTGGCGTGTGATGGGGTTCCAGATAAGATCTTCTATGCAGCGAGGATTTCTGCCGCCCCCAAATAGAGGTGGAAGATCGTCGTTTAAATTCACACATTGCTGTGTCACAGGATTCCAAACGTAGCCATCGACGCAAGTGGGCGTCGGACCAGATCCGCCGATTCCAGGAAAGTCTGGAAAATTGCGATCTGGTAGACTTGGGATCGGAAAGTCCCGGTCTGACACTGGCAAAGTAGGAAAATTGAGATTAGCCAAGCTTGTCTGTGCCCAGCAGATCAAAAAGATCGCTGGTAGCCATCGCTGGATGCTAGCTGTAGATGTCATTGTTGGGTTCTCCATAACTTCGGTTTTATTCGATTGGTGTTGGGTGAATGTCTTCTTCACTACTTGGACAACAAAGATCTGAACATATTGAATAATTATTATTGAGTAATCAAAACAACGGTTTATTACTACCTGGCTGAGTCTTAAGTGATGATTGACTGGGGATTTGCTTTTTAGGAGGGATATAGCATGGAGGCCTAGTCTCTGAAGGGGCGTTTCCCCGAAAGAGAGGTCCTCATAGTGCCGCGGAATGGGAAAGCTTTTTTGTCGTACTGGTACTTTGTTTAGCTGTAAAATATGCAACACGTTGAATTTGTTTTCCTAATAAATACAGGTAATTAATGAATTTATGCAGTTTTTTATCAGTTTCCGCCAATTGTTAGTTGACCGTCCAGTCAATCTCAAATATACCTAACTTCACTGAGATAAAGTGAATCACAGAAATGAGGTGGGATGATGAGAATGACATTTGGACAAGCAGTTACTAAAGTATCGACAGCAGCTAGCCTATCCATCATCCTTACGGCATGTGGCGTGGAGTCAGATTCCATCCATTCTAACCTTGATGTGACGAACGGAATCGAGATCTCGGAAGAGACCTATGCTTCAGTCGTTTTACTTGTCAGTGTTACAGAGGAAGGACAAAGCATATGTACCGCCACCTTTGTTAACGATCAGCAAGTGGTCACAGCTGGCCACTGTGTATACGATTTGGACCCAAATGAGCCTTCACTTTACTATGTTCATCTTAATGAGCAAGGCGAAGGCGAGTACAGCGTTAAAGCAAAGAGCTTCGCCATCAATCCTGACTACGATATGACCGTCAATAACGGCGTCAACCCGCAAGATCTAGCTGTAGTGACGTTTCCTGAGGATACAGCACCGGCCGTATCCCAGATTTCTTTCAAGACGCCTGCTGTTGGCTCAGAGTTGACGATTGTCGGTTACGGAAACAACCGCAACTATATGGAAGAAAATGGCAAACTTTCTGGATCCGGTGCGGGAACCAAGCGCGTTGGTGACAATATCTTGAGAGCTAATAGCAGCGGTTTTTTGAGCTTCTATGGCTTGCCCGAAGCAAACGGAGTCGTTGAGGCTGGCGAGCAGTCTGCAAGCGCATCGGGCGACTCAGGTGGTCCCATGATAGTTGGGAATAGACTAGTCGGAGTCACTTCTGGCGGTGGCTTAAGTCAGGGAAGCGGAGACAGTCTTATCAAGGTCTCCCACTATGTTGATTTGAACTCTCCCGAGAGCCGCAGGTTTCTTAGTTCTGCCTTAGTGAAATAGTTCTCTTTGAGAATCCCGAGGGGCTATTGGTTTAGCCCTCGCTAAGTCTGCAAAATAAATCTAAAACCCTATCCGTACCCCAATCCAAAGCACAGTCTCCGATAGCTAATTCGGCACTCGCAGTGCCGCCAAGAAGATTATCTTGAAATGGCGGACAGAGATGGATTTTTTCCTGCCGTCGCAAAAGGCTTAATCGTTCATTTGCCTTTTGAGCTGAGATGGGAAGGGTGATCACAAAGGCGTTGCTTTGGACAGATTCTGGATTCACCGCAATCCCCGACGAGATCAGAGCCTCAGCGATGTCTTTTGCTTTATTGTGATAGTCTTTAAATTTCGTTAGGCGCTTCTCGACCTGGAGGCTAGCTGATACCACTGCTGTTGTCTGTTGAAAAAGATTGCCACCACACCTGCGGAGCCAAATTTTCGCTTCTTCTATAAAATCAGAACTACCGCATAGCATAGAGCCTGGCAAAGCTCCCATACCCTTGTAAAAGGATACATAGGTAGAATCGAAGGCCTGACAGATGTCTTGATAGGATTTACCGTACCAGGGTTGAACTTCCCATAGTCTCGCCCCGTCCAAATGAATGGGGCAGGTCTTGTTGCTAGCGATTTGGCTTAGATCGTCCCAGGGTATGGATTGGAACGCTAAGCGCCTCATCGGAAGCTCTAGCACTGTAGCAGCAATATGCGCTGGGGTTGATAGGACATCGTCCTTGGATAGCACGCGATTTGCTTGACCCATATAGATCCAGTTCAGTCCATGCAAGTGCTGAATGCCAAAATGCTCGTCACTCAACAGGTGACTGCTAGGGTGTAATGCCAAAGTTTTGGATCCTTTTCGTTCACTATATATCCGGCAGGCAATCCCCTGTAGCATGGTGCCTGAAGGACCAAAAAGCCCAGACTCATAGCCCAATAACTGGGCGATTTGCGATTCAAATGCATTAATAAATGCGCCAGTCCCGTAGAAATCAGACGATATCCCTTTGGTTTTCATGAAGTCAGCGATCTCTTCCATATGACGGTGAGCCGGCTCGACCCTATGATGTGGTAAAAACTTTCGGCATTGTTTGACCTCTTCAAAGTACTGCTCCACCATGATCTCCTAATGCAATCAATAATAGGGTAAAGATCCACAAGATTTAGATGTTTGACTATCCGATTTAAGCTTGCAAGGGTATTTTAACCTTCGCTAAACTCCTTGGAATTTATTCATTAGCTGCGTTGGGCCTGCACTTGTCTAGGTATTCTAAAATTGTTTGTGATGATCACCGACCTATACCGGCAAAAGGCAGGTTATATGCAAGGCGCTTCCCTTTTCTATGGGACAAGATCTTTGTTTGCTTATTCCTTATAGCTGCTTTTATCAGCGCTTCGGCCTTAGCGAAGCCTCAAAGGATATGTTGGCCACAGCCACACTTTCCCCCGCTGTCCATGACCGAGGGTCCCTTACGTGACGGCGTCCATCAAAAAAGCATACATCTATTGCGTCAGCACCTGTCGTCGGAGTACAAGCACGTTGATTTGAGCGCCAACTTTAAGCGGATCGTTTCGATGCTAAAGAATGGCAATCCTTGTATTATGGTAGGGCTATTCAGAACAGAGGAACGTCTCAAAAAAGGCATTTTGTACTCCGAGATTCCGCTCCATTTACTCATGCCGAACCGGCTTATCATCCGGAAAGAGGACCGATCGAGGCTAGCCCAATGGATCAAAGGTGATGCCATCGATCTCAAAATGTTTGTCCGCTCTCAAAAGTTTAAGATTGGCATCCATTCTGGACGGGCCTACTCGGGAATCATCGATCACATCTTAACAAATAATAAAACGAATCAGTCGATCAGTAATGCTAAAAACTTTTCCTCGCTATTTGCTATGCTCAATGCTGGACGAGTGGATGCTATCGTCAACTTTCCCGACGAGCTTGTCTATAATGCAAGGCAACTTCAAATACCCGTTGATCGCTTTCTTCCACTGAAAATCAAAGGCATGGAGTTATATACGAAACCTTATATAGCGTTTCCAGGAACAGACTTTGGCCAAAAGTTGAAAGCGAGCGTCGATAGCATCCTGCGGAAACCTGATGTTCTATCAGAGCTATTAGTTTATTATGCTGAATGGATTCCAGATAAGGCGGCACAAAAGGAATATCACGAGCTGGTCCAATCCTATTACAAAAAAAATCATGGTATAGAGGTCGGCGTAAGTCGGCTTTGGGAAACCAAAAACTGAAGACAAAGAGGTCCGTGGACACGGACCTAGATGGTTTATTTAACTTTTCCAGCCTTTAGATTTTCTGTAGCAATCTCACTGCCACCAGCAAGAATGGGCTGCCCTTCGAACAGGAGCCGATGCTCTTTGACTTCGAGTTTAATACCTTTAAACTCATCAAAAGAGATTTGTTTTTTATCCTTACTTTCATAGCCTTCCCGGTAAAGTTGGCTACCTATTGGTTGATTGGAACTCAATAGTTCGAGCTTTTTGCGGGTTTCAGCAGCTAGTAGCATGCCTTCGGAAGCAACGCCGCTGAAGTCAGCAGCTTCCAAATTACTTAGGACCACAACTTTCTTGTCCGTGAGATCTTCGGGAGTGTAATGCTTTTTAAGAGCAGACACTACAGTACGAGCTTTGCTTTCTCCGATATCCACTTGCAATACGTAAAGATGCGCGGCCTTAGGATGATCCTTGACCTCTTTGACTTGACCAATGCGAACATCGAGGACTTCGAATCCTGTTGCCTCACCTGCAAATTTTGCCTTTAAGCGATCCACCTGGGTGACATCGAGTTTTTCAAAAAGAATACTAGGTTTTGTGAGTTCGGTGCCGATAAGCTGCTTATCGTTACCTAAATCCTTCCAAGTAGGATTATCGACCCCTACCATAGCCAGGATCTTGTCAGCGGTCTCGGGAACAAAAGGTCGCAACCCAATCCCAATATCACGGACTAAGTTGACTAAGAGAAACAAAACTCTTTCAACGTGATCCCTATCCTCCTTGATTTTTTTCCAAGGCTCCTGTTCATGGAAAAAGGCATTGCCAAGCTTACCCAGGGCAAGAACACATTTAACAGATTCCCTTATCTGTCCCAGCTCCATGAGCTCCGTGAGCCTTTCATTGATTTTTAAGTTTTCCTCTTTAAAAGCCTTTAGTGCTGGGTCATCGAGTGTTGGTTCCCTTAGCGGAGCTGGGAAGTTCTTGGTGGTATAAACAAGCACGCGATTGATCAGGTTGCCAATATTGTCGATGAGATCGTTATTCACCTTGTCAAAAAACTCTTGCCAAGAGAAGTTTGCGTCCTGCTTTTCGGGCCGATTGCCTAATAGATAAAAGCGCCAAAAGTCGATAGGAAGATCTAGTTCTTTCACCTGATTGCCAAAGATGCCCGTGCCCTTAGACTTTGAAAACTTATCATTTTCGTAGTTAAGGTACTCTGTAGAGTTGATCTGATGCACCTTAGTCCATTCTTTCCCTGAGCCTATCTGACAAGCTGGAAATATGATGGAATGAAAGGGAATATTATCCTTACCGATAAACTGATAAAGCTCAACATTTTCTGGATCAAACCACCAGTCCTTCCAAGTATCTGGGAAAAAGGACTTTGTGATGGATACATAACCTAGTGGGGCATCAAACCAAACGTAGAAAACCTTGGATTCATAACCCTCTTTGGGAACATCTACCCCCCATTTGAGATCTCTCGTGATAGGTCTTGGGTTGAGACCTTGGTGCATCCACGAGTTTGTTGTGGTTTTTGCGTTGTTGGTCCATTTGCCTTTTTCGATGGAATCTTTTTGCCAGTTTTCAAGACTGTCACTAATTTCTGGTAGATTCAGGTAAAGGTGATGCGTGTCTCGGAGTTCTGGAACATCGTCACATAAGGCACACTGTGGACTTTTTAGTTCAGACGGGTTGAGCATGGTTCCGCAAGATTCGCATTGATCACCCTGGGCTTTGTCGTAGCCACATTTTGGACAGACTCCTGTTACGAATCGGTCTGCCAAAAAGGTATCGCAGCTTTTGCAGAACGTTTGACTTGTGGTCTGCTCCTCTAATTGATTGTGGCTCTGAAGGTCCTCAAACATGCCCTGAACTACGTCGGTATGTCCTTCGTCAAAGGTTTTTCCAAAGGCATCGAAGGATATATTAAAATGCTTATAAACCTCGTCATGGTAGACGTGATACTTCTCACAGATTTCTCTTGGGGTTAGACCTTCCTCCCGAGCCTTTGTCTCGGTGGCAGTTCCGTAACCGTCAGTCCCGCAAATATAAAGGGTTTCATAGCCTCGCATGCGACAAAACCGAGCGTAGACATCACCCGAAAGCACACAACCAATGATGTTGCCTAGGTGTGGAATGTTGTTCACGTAGGGTAGGGCCGAGGTGATTAGTTTTTTCTTCAAAGAGCACTCCTTTAATGTCGCAGTAGGCGCAATGCCTTAGAGACTGTCTCATTTTTTAAGCTAGGTCTCAATTTTTTAAGATCAATAGGCTTTTTGAATTAACGATTATCGTTAAAAAGGGCGCATGGCAATAGATCTTGTACCGGCTAATGTCTGCTAGCCAGACAGAAGTGAATACAATGAATCCTTCAGCTTGTAAATGTGAGTCTACCCAAAATTTTGAGTGGTTTAGGGTGTTTGATGGGAATCTGAACGATTCTGGCTGCCCGTTAAGTTTTCAGATTTAAGGAATTTACTGCAACTTATCTGGTCTTCGAGGGTCAGTTAGTTAGGACCAGTGTGAAAGGACGTCCCATGAACCTGAGAAAATTAAGCCCTATAATAGTCTGTCTGACCTTGCTTCAGGCATGTGGTGAAGATAAAAAATCAAATAAACCCACAGAAACACCGGAAACCAACACTACGGAAGTCCCTAGGACTCCGGAAGAAGGTGGCTCGACAACGACCCCTGAGGAAACGCCAAAACCTCAGTCGCAACCAACACCGACACCAACTCCTGAGCCAGAGCCAGAGCCAGAGCCAGCTCCGACACCAGAACCGGAACCTGAGCTTGAAGTCCTCTCCAGCACTAGGGTGCGTGCAGGGGATCTTTTCTTCGAAGTCAGATCGGTATCGTTTGTTAATGGATCACTACTGATTGCTTATGGCCTCGATGGAAGTAATCTCAATTACGAGATGGAAACGGCGTCTGTTTCTTTTGCTACGGAATCAACCGAAATCGAATTTGCCTTTCTTCATGTAGATTCTGTTGGTAATCTTTTTGCTTCAGATAGGCAAGCCCGCTTCCTAAACAACGAGATACCGGTTCAAATCAAATACGATAGTATCGTTGATGAGCGAGATTTCGTTATGGAAGTCTACTGCCGCGATTTTGATGAAGCTAATGTGCGGTTTGCTGCTGAAGATGGTAGCTTGCGGTCTGGTTGTTTATAGTATTTAGATTAGCATTCATGCATGAGGCTGACTAAAATAAAGCAAACTGCGTCGGATGACTAATTTACTCTACCTCCGCTGGTACAAAAAACCGCCTGCGATACTGCCCTGGCGTCAATCCAACAATAGACTTGAACGTCTTTCGAAACGAGGCGATATCCTGGTAGCCGACGTCCAGAGATATGGCATAAATATTATCCTGTGTGCTCTCTAATCTTTCGCAGGCTTTTTGAATCCTAAGTTGCTGGAGATATTTTGTCGGGCGTAGCCCTGTGGCTTTCTGGAAGCGTCGCAGAAACGTGCGATGGCTCATGGAAGCGATGGAGGCCATGTCTTGAATGCTGAAAGGCTCAGCAAATTGAGTTTGCATCCTTTTTTGGACTCTAATAATTTGATCGTCCCCATGCTGCAACGAAGGAGAAAAAGCGCGATAAAACCGCTGCTCTCTATTGGTAAGATCAATGAGAAAAAGCTTAGCTACTAGTCTCACGGTAGCCATATCCATGTGCCTTTGGATCAGATATAAACTAAGATCGATCCATGACATAACGCCGCCTGCAGTTATCAGGTCTCCTTCGTCGGCAATGATTTTATCCGCATCCAATTTAACCTCAGGGTACCTTTCCTCGAAAGCAGGTGCTAGCGCCCAGTGGGTGGTTGCGGGTCGACCATTTAATAATCCTGTCTGAGCTAATAAAAACGTACCGGCGCAGATAGCGACTAGTGTCGTTCCTTGCTGGTAGCGCTTATGGAGTTCTTCTTTGAGTATTGAGTGAGGTGCGTATACATAGTTGTCCTCTATATTGGGTGGGATAATGAGGTAGGCGAAGTTTTGTCTAGACGCTAGTACTTGCTCAACTGTTAGTATGTCGATGTTTAGTCCTCGACCTCTCTGCCGACTCTTGTACTGCTTCCATGCTACTGTAAATAGCTCTCTCATCCCATGCAACGCAGATTGCTGAGCTTTTGGGTAATCGAGTAGGCAGATACGAATCATAGATTTTGTCACTTTTGCCTCTATCATTGTCATTTACGCCGATCTTAACATACCATAATTCCGTCGATAATCTACGGGTAAGCAAGGAGGAAATTATGCATAACAAGCAAGTGGTAACGTCCATTGATGAAATTTTAGACTCATGGCGAGAAATTATCGGAAAAGACTACTTAGGGTATCGCAATCATGTCCAGCGTATGGTTCAAATCACTCTAAAATTGGGGGATCTAGATGGAGGCCAGATGGATAAGGTGGTGATAGCGGCCTGCTTTCACGACATTGGCATCTGGATCGAAAATACCGTGGATTATATTGAACCGTCGATACCACCAGCTATGGAGTATTTACAGGCGAAGGGAAAACATGACTGGCAAGATGAAGTCAGACTTTTGATATCGGAACATCACAAGATACGTCCTTTCCAAGATCCGCGTTACCCATTGGTGGAGCTGTTTCGAAAAGGAGACCTTGTGGACTTTACTCTAGGTGCGGTTAGATTTGGTCTTGATAAAGAATTTTTAAAGGAACTTAAAACTCAGTTTCCAAATGCTGGATTTCATTGGGGTCTAGCGAAAAAAGCCTCGTCTTGGTTTTTAAAGCATCCAACAAACCCGGCGCCTATGATGAAGTGGTAGCGAAAAGGATTCTGCTAGCCTTGTGTTTAGGACAAAAAACTGTGGCCAAAGTCGAAAGTCTGAATCATAATCGGCCGCGTTTCGTTTTTAACATAAGGTAACGACCATGCGTTTCAAGAGTCTCCTTCAAATTTCTGGACTAATTTATTTGCTTAGCCCAACCTTGCTGGCTAATACTGCATTAAAATCTGACATTCAAGATTGGTCCAAAATTTCTCACCCGGAATCATCTGACCGTGTAGCCAACTTCGCTGGTGAATCCTATTTTTCCGATTCACTTTCTGACTCCGAGTTGAGTGTTTCTGGGTATTTCAGCTTGCTCAGTGGTGACATTGAGGTGAGTGCCAACGACCCCGAGGTGGAGATTCCTACCGACTTGGATATTAGTATTGAAGGTAATGCATTTGGAGCCAGCGCGCACTATGGTTTTAAGACCCGCTTTGGGGTCTTTCGGCCAAAGCTATTCGTCGCACAAATTGATTCCGAAACAAAGACGACAAGAGAAGGGTTATCTGAGACCCAGGGCTCGGCCGCAACGATACTTTTGCCAGGACTCTATTTCCACAGATCTATTGGGCCTGGTTTACTGACTGTTTTTGCCGGTACTGTCTCTGTTGATACGAAAGACAAAGACGAGCTAACAGAAAACAATGTTAGGATTGATACCGATTATAATCAGCTGCAATTAGGTGTAAATTACTTCCTAGGGAAAACCCAATTTGGTATTCATTATCGGCAAGGGGTTTACGATGAGTTTATTGTAGCGACAGATGAAAACTCCACCTCGGGCACAGAAGTTTATCAGCCGCGATCTCAATACTTCTATGTGAAACAAATGATCGGTAAAAATCTCATAGTTGGCTTAGGAGTCAGTACCAACCACAATGATCACGTTTCGGACGAAGACAAAGGTGTTGGCGGCTATTTTAATCGATATCGTCTTACCGCCCAAGGTGCTTTCCAAAACTTTAAGACTGACAACGAATTCCAATGGATGAGAGAAAAGAGTGAAGGAGAAACGGTGATCTATTCTCTACGGAGCACTAATTTTTGGGCGTTTAACTCTTTGGAACTTGGTCCAAGCCTATCCTATTCTGCTGTCGATACCAAAGGGGTGTTTACTGATACTGAGTTTGTGGTCTGGGACTTTGGTTTAAACATACGCTACAGCATCTAAGTTAGTCTTAAGTTTATGATCTATTAGCAAATCGTAGATCTTTACCAATTGATTGGAAGACTAAAATATGACGAAGTTGGTCCTTGTTATGGGACCAACTATCATCTCAATTAGATTGCAATACAGGTTAGCTCGGTACGGTCATTTAATCTCGCTGAGCCAAAGGCATCGATTAGGATTTGTCTAGCGGCTTCATCTTCATTCACTCTGACAGAAAACCGTCTCACTGAAAAATCTTCACCATTCACCAGATTTCTCGTGTTTGCCTCGTCCAACCAAATACTAAAAGCCGCATCGCTTCTGGCATATTTAAGATTGGTCAGCTCTCGACCAGCCACAATTGAAGTCTCTCTGTCTTTAAACTTAAAACCATTCTCCAAGGCAAAACTAAAGGAGAAAAATGTGAAGGCAAACTTACCGTTGCGAAAGCAGGAGCGTGTTTTTTCCGATTTTGCGGCTAATTCAATGGCTTGCGAGCCTCGACGAGCCTCACAACGGAAAAAGTTTGGGGCGTCGGTTTCTGCGCGATATTCGCAGGGTACCTCTGGGGTTACTCCACCTGGACCACCGGCTCCTCCGAAAGAGTCGGCTAAGGAAACAGTCGAAACACTGAGTGTCATGGCAGCACAAAGAATGGTCTTTAACATGGGATCTCCTCGAAATACATTAGAATAATTCAGCAGTGATGACTTTATAAGAGCACAGAATAAACCGTTACATAGCCTCTAAATCGTGACTAATCATATAAACTTGGACTCTTGACTCGGTAGTCATCGCCATTACAGGCAGCTGTTCGCAGACACTAGAAGAGACGTTATACCTTGTGAAGTCGAAAATGATGGTATTCAGAATTTCGAAAGTTTCCGATGGTAATCGACATAAACTGGTCACCTTAATTGTGGATTGACTAAAGTTGGCCTGTTAATTCCTTCTACACGCTGATTATGAAAATGTATGTAAATATAGACTAAGTATTCAAACTTCTGAATTCTCTTGACCGTACACCAGGTTTTACGCGATAGACATTTGACCTTATCGCGAATCATGGCATAAGTGTGATTTAGGAAAAAAAGCTGATCGTAGCCTCCTTTTTTCATTTCACCCTGTCCTGTAACAGCTCCTCGTCGCCCTTTCGATGTTTTATGGACTGCCTTTCCTTGCCAGCCGCTTTTGATGATACTTGGATAATGATGAGAAAAATCGGTTTTTATCGTTGGACTTAGGCTGCAGCAAGATTTCAGTTCTTTAATTAGCTTGGCTAAAAGCTCTTTTCTCTCGCAGCGTCTCGGACCATATTTTCTCCTGGAGATCTTCGCCAAGGGACCTTTCGCTGCGATTTTTCCGACAGAAAAGCTGAGAATTTTTCTTGTTTTCTCTTCAACTGCTATTGGCATCGTTAAAGGTTTACATTTTGTGTGCTCGAAGGTTTCCATTTCGTCAAAAAGAACGAGGTCTGCTTTGGGCATCTGATCTCTATAGGACTTCAGTTTGACTTTAGCATACTCTCCAAATCGCACGACTCTGCAAGCCACTGACTTCCTACAAACACCTACGGTACGAGCGATTTCCCTTTGCGCCATACCTCCGGCTAGAAGCCGAAAAATGAGAAGATCAAGATTACGTCTCCTCAATCTAAAATCAGGTTTGAAGGCTTGTTCTGAAAAGTTTTTATGGCATTGGCTACAGCGGTATCTTTGAAATTTGCGATTATCGGAAACCCTGCGATAGCTTCCATTTTTCACGAAATTTTGTGACTGGCAATAAATACATCTTATTTCTGGCATGGCTAATCTCTTCGGTCATTAAACAGAAGAGACAAATTGCCCTTATATTACGGGAAATTCGAATGACATCTTATGAAATCCACAGTTAATGGGGCCAGTTGAAAATGATTAAAGGCATCTGTTGTGTCCCACAACTCGGCATGCTTCCAGGTACGATTCTTTGGAAATCAGTTCGTTAGAATTGAACTGATATATCCAGGATCGGTATAAATCGGAATCCCGAGTAAAGGAGGCTTCTAAGATCTTTACTATCAAGTTATCACCGTCTTGAATGAATGATATTGACTGAGGGTTGGTGCTATCGATATCTTGAAACTCCGAATCGAAGTAAAGGATTCCTGCTAAAATAACGGCATTATCGACAGATTCTGGTTCGCGAAAAATTTGAATAAAATCCGCTGTATTTGCCGATGTCGGCTCAGGAAAAGTAAACTCTTCGAAACTTAGCGATGCAGGGGATGGTTGATAGCGCAACCAACGGCCAGGGGTTATCAATAATTTTTCGTCTAAATCAGACTGAAGGCTTAGGTTGCTTCCCAAACAAAGGATACCCTTGCATTCAAAGCCGGGTTGATTGGTGGGATCAATCATATTGGTCGATGAATAAGGGGTATCGTAAACGCAATAGTCTTGTTCTGAATCAAGAAACGGCTTAATCTCACAGGCTTGACTAGCATCTTCTTCGTTTGATTTGCTACAGCTGATCATGGAAAAAGACAGAAAAATTTGTAGTCCGATTAAAGTCCTATAACGTAAGTACATTTTGTCGTTACCTCTCAAATCAAAATTTTCATTTCTTTTGTGACTCTATTAAATCACGCGTGATTAATCTCTATAGCTAGCAGAACTAATTCTACGTCAAAAGAGTTAATACTAATGTCCGCCAAGATTAGCAAGGGGTAAGTAGTTGAAATGTAGTGTGTCAAAACAGCGTTTGATCTATAAAGGTCGAAGAACCCTTCAACTACTGACATCTTACGAAGTCCACAATTAATATGGCCTTTGCGATACTACTGTTGCAAGGGCCATGTGACGACAAAATCACTGTTGCTCAAGTGATCCGTTTTCATCCGATTACGGGCTTCGTAGGTTAAAACTCCCTTGTTGCTTTCATTTATCTTTCCTAAGCAAAATGTCGCGTAGCTGGCTCCATTATCGGCATCTTTTTCTTTTCGGTACCAACAAGTTCCAGTCCATTCGTCTTCTCCAGACTTGCCAAGTCTTCCTTTCGATGCTTTGAGATTGGTCAACTTTCCAACTTTCAGATCGACGTTTTGTCTGTCTTTACTCAGTCTAACCTGAAGTCGATCAAGTATTTTCCAACTACGATGTGCCGTGATAGCAAAGGAAGAGCTTAGTTCCATCATTTTTAGCTTAATATCTTTAACTTTTTTATAATGAATTTGATCTTTGATTTGTTCTAACTTCTTGTACTCGTTTGAAGTGATACCCATATTTTTATGCCAAGGCAGTTTACCGTGCCCATGTTGCTTTAGGTATACCTTGAACCACTCTTTATGGTTGGCTAAGGAACGCTGAAATTTTTTTGTTATAGCTTGTAATTCTGGCGGCTCGTTAACAAACCAAAGCTCAGCCGAATGCATGCCATCGCTTAGAATTGATTCTAGTTTAAAGCCTTCGCTGTATGATTGACTGGTAATCGTTTGTAGGAGGATAAACATTGTCATCAAAATTCGAATCGGCACGTAAGAGTCCTCAAAAATTGTTCAGATGTTCGATAAAACTGGATCCTGTATCGGTATATACGTGAATCGTTCTTAAAATTACCAATTTTGCTCGTATTGCTGGGTGTTTGCAGCAAGAAAAAGGCCCGTCTTCTAAGAGAACGAGCCTTTGTATAGCTTAAGAGTTCTAGTAACTGTATGAACTCGCGATTAGTTTACTTACAGTTGTTGGGATTGAGGTCAGTTAGAAACTCGCCATCTAAAGCTGCTTGGCTAAAGATACCGTTAAAAGCAAAATGTAAGTTCTTGCCATCGTTTGATAATTCCACAATATCGCTATCAGCTACCTCTGCTGTTGGGTTCAGCCAGTAAGTGGTTCCCTGGTTGTCACGAACATAGAAGACGCCAACGTCACTTGGGGCATTGACCACTGTAGTATCGGATTGAGGGTAATAAAAACCCACGATGCTAGGGTTCACATGGTAGAGTCCTTGGGCGTCAGCTGCGGAAGATCCTCGACGTATCTGCCATCCGTTAGAGATCTTCTGACCAAAACGGCTAAAGTAAAAGGTTTCTTTGTAAACGCCAACTTCGGCAACACCCTTCGCGAGAACCTCGTCGCTGATGCGAATGGCGACGTTGCCGGCAAATGTCTTGTTGATACCTACATAGTTTGCGCTGATGTCTTCGATGTAGAACTCGCAGTCTTTGACTTGAACGTTGTTTGCCAAAAGATTGGAAGACGAAAATAAGATGGCTAATGCTAATGACTTCATGTGTAGGACCTTTCTAATGAAGATGTTGAATTTTGGCGAATGCCTGATTTGTCTTATTTACGGGCTTACTCCAAACCTTGAATTTTCGTTATGACCCGAACAGTTGAGGCGGAAAAAAACAGATCTAGGCCGGATTCCCGCGATGCCTTGGCATTGCCTTTAATTGGAATCATGTATGACAGATTTTAAGAATCTTGGCTCAAGCTCAGAGGGTTTGATGGTCTATCTCACTCAGCGATTGCTGATGCTGACAAGCACACTGGAACAGATATCGCATCTCATTCCTTGTCGTAATATTTGCGAGAGCAGGTTGTTGAAAAAAGTATGTGATATTAAAGATATAGATCATAATGCAGGCGAACAGGTCGTAGCTGAGTTCTTGCCAGGTGCACCGATCGTTGACAGAAACATGCATCGGCCCCTAGTCGCCTTAACAAAGCGAGGGGTTCGAACAGTCTTTTCTTGCCAGGGTAATCATAGCTTGGACTCTGACGCTGCATCTGTGGGTGTGGGGTATTTGGCAATTGATGGCGAGGATAGCTTTCCACGAGACCTAGCTGATACTCTGAGGGCTCATTTTCTTTATGAGCAGTCACCACCTGATCAATGGCAACCCAGGGGGCTGAAGATATTTCATGCTATCCGTGTTGATCGTGAGACCGATGACGATTCTGAGGCTGTCAGAAATAATACACTGTTTGTTGAGTTGCTTCATGAGTGGGCTGAGGCTCAGTTCGAGATATAAACAGCAGTGCGAATCATTCAGATCCATTCACTTACCGATGTCTTCCTCCATTTAACATGACTCGCCGAAATTCTCCCTCTAGAACGTAGACAACCGAAGGTGGTCGAGGCTTAGGGGGAGATGGGTTGGCGAATTGTGATCCGAGCACTAAGC
>JABSRP010000018.1 GCA_013215145.1 Pseudobacteriovorax sp. | reverse complement strand
GGATTCTCCACAGTAATCTCTTTGATCCGAGCGATTAGCTCTTTATTGAGGAGGTTTTGCTTAGGCTGATACCGCAGCATCGTCCTTGAAGCAGAAATCAGTTTACAAGCCCGCCGCTCACTAATGCTGAAGTCCTCCATAACATCAGCAACTAGTGGTCTTTTTTCTTCGGGCCTTAGAGCTTTTTTTCTACGATATATTTGAGCGCTTGCTTGTCTAGGGATAGGTCGGCAACTAGCCGTTTAAGGCGCTTATTTTCGTCCTCAAGACATTTTAGGCGTTTGGCTTCAGACACTTCCATGCCGCCGAATTTGGACTTCCACTTGTAGAAAGTACCCTGGCTGATACCAAGGTCTCGGCAAATATCCGTTGTCTTTTCGCCAGCTTCCTGCCTTTTGATGGCTTTGATAATCTGCTCTTCGGTAAATTTTGATCGTTTCATTTGAGTCTCCAATCAATACGTTATCGGATTTGAGACTCAACTTTTAAATGGTACGTCTTTTGGGGTTAGTGTCGCGGAAGCTGTTATTGATCTTTTTTTGTTTTTGTTTAGTATAGCTTAAAGAAAACGACATAATTACATAACAAATCAGAGACTAATTAACCTAACTTCGAAAGGGGGCGCTTCTTTGTGCAAAATCGCTTTGATAGTCGACGACGAAACGGAACTAGTTGAAATGCTCCATGATGGATTAAAGATTGTCGGAATATCTTCTTTAACTGCAGGCAACCCGAAAGACGCCATTAACATAATAGATAATGACAAAACAAACATTTCAATAGTAATAACAGACATATACATGAAAGACGGTACTGGTTTAGAAATCATTGAGCATATACGTTCTACCAATCTAAAGGATAGGTTACCTGTCTACGTTATGTCTGCTGGCCCCCCTAACAAGCTGTCTCAAGAGACAACCGACTTGATGACAGGCTATATCGAAAAACCGTTTAACGTTGATGATATTGTTGAACTTATAGAAAGAATCATAGAATAGATAATTTACTGCAATCACTCACGTACTGAAGCATTCTATCAACCCCGTCTTTTTCAAACACTGCCTGAGCGCGAAGACAATCTAAATTTGAGTAAAAATCAGGCGGTAGCGATGAATATATTGACGTCCTCCCTCCACTAAATCAAAGATTTTAGTGGGGGATTCCTCTAGCACTTCAGCTAGAGCGATTCACGCCCGAATCGGGAGCTGTTCAGCACTAGGCACTCAGCTCCTTAGACTACAGGCTTCACAGGCGTTAGCCTCCCCCTATAGTACTTGAGTTCACAAACCTTTACGGTTTTACACATGGAAGGATTCATCCATGCAACCCAATACCGACTTTTCAAAGAACTCGATACACTTGGGTGCGTATTCGCAATCCGCCCAAGATTTGGTAACCATAGAAGAAAGGAAAACTCATGTCGATAATAAGCCTAACGGTTTTTCTCGACATTCATTTTTCGCCTATCCATCTCCCCCAAAGCCTCAACAACCTAAAGGTTGTCTACGTTCGGGTTTGAAGTCCAACGGACCGAAAACGTACGCTAAGGTACTACCGTAGGTTGTTTTGGGCCAATCATAAAAGCAGCTTTCCAATCTTTGTCGCTTAATTTTGCTGCCTTTGCAGCTTTCTTAAAATCATTTTGAGCCGTTTTTAATGCACCTTCAAAATCCACATCCTCAGAAAACTTACATCTCCAAGCAGTGGTCAATCCACCAATCTTCGCCCATTTCTCCTCACGGAGGAGTTCGTAAAACTTATCCCTCTTGTCATTAGGGGTTTTGTTTTTCAGATCAAGAGTAGCAAGCACTCTATATGCCATTTTCATCTCCCCAAGTCAGTTTATTCTGTCTACTAATTCAATATTTAGTAGACACCTCTGAATAGCTCTAAATTAATGTCTATTAAATCCCATTTGAGTACTTAGTGGACGACCATGTCTACTAATCGATTTAGGAGACGCACTAGCGTACGCTTACGGTCCGTTGGACTTCAAACCCCATATTCAATTAACCAGAGTTTTCCCTGGCCCCGAGTCTAGCAAAACAAATTCTTTAGATAGAATTCCGACTCAACAGCTAGTTTACATCATACAAAATAATTTTTATTTACTATATCATCAGGCCTTAAGCATGTCTAATAAACCAGATCATTAAACATCTGTTTTTTGTCTAAAAAAATAAAACCAACACATTGCCAGTTTTCAAGGCCTACAGGCTGCACACTTTTTATACATTTTAGCGTAGGAATTAATTCGACTGTTTTCAATATTATCTTTTAACTCTATAATAATATTTATAAGATTAACTTTTCTCCCCTAGGGGATTTTATGGCTTCTACAGCAAATCACTATATCGACATAGCAAACCAAATTCGCCACTCAAAAATGAGCACGTCCGAAATCTGTGAAAAGTGCGGGACTGTCCCACAGTGGGTATCACGCCTTCGGTTCATTGCCAAAGCCGATCTTGAGACTAGGACCAGGCTTGCAACACTTTCTAAGTCTGCTCTAAAGCGAATCATCGATGACGTGAAATCAAAAACCAAGGGAAGAACACTAGCCACCAAGCTCACGAAACTAAAAGCAGCACTAGAAGGGATTAAGACTAGAAATAAAGGCTCAAATGCATTTTCTTCGAAAGATAAACTCCAACTAGAAAGTGCTAGAGAAAGGCTAGCTCAAGAAATTGTCGAAAGAAAAATTGCAAGGTCAGACCTAAAGACTCTCGAGTATCAGCATAGTGAACTTCAAGAAAAGTATGCGAGGCTGCTCAGATCCGCAAAACAGTTAAAGCTGTTCTATGACCGACACAGACCGAAACACCAAGCTCATGCCAAGGATCCGAACACTTTATTTCTCGAAGACCAGCTCAGAGAGAAGATGAAGGTCAAAACTACGATCTCTTCCAGCAGCGTTATTTTTGATTGCGGGAATGATCGAGTTCTAAGCGGTCTTGTTGAGAGGCTACTGACCGACAACCCTGACACGCGTTAACCCGAGTCAAATAGAGTTTTGAGGCGTGCCTCCGGACAGCCCAAAGGTCACAAAACAGGTTTAATGCTTATTGGAGATTTTTTCTCTGCCCCAGAAAAAAACCAAAAAAGCACAAATCATCCAGAGTCGGAATTCTGAATTGCTCAGAGTTTGCTCACCGAGCATAACTTGATTGGAGAGTTGCTGCTTAAGAGCTTCGTCTGCGATTAACTCTTTTATTCTAGAATCAATATTAGAAAAATCTTGCTCTATCTGATAGAAGGAAATCAAACAGCTCAAAGCTAGAAGTAAGAATAAGTAAGTTGGTACATATTTTTTATTCATAGCTACGATCATACCAAAATATGGCACGGCTTTACAGCCACTTCAGTATAACACCGCAGCCTCTGTCTCATCTTTTGGTAACAAATATCCAAAAATATATGACATATATTTATACGTCAAAATAACTTGACTTATAATTGAAAAATACTATCTTTCTTGTGAAGTCACCATCCGGTGCAACTCATTAGAAGCAAGCTAACATCCTGTATTTATTGTCATTTCATCAAATCTCGTCGAAAGACTTTTATGTGCCATACTGTACCTCCGATATTCATGGAAGTTATCGGAGAGTTATTAGGTTTCTTTAGGAGCACTACACTCCCAGATCAAGCAGCCAAAACATGTTTCCACCATCGAATGCATATTGCTGAGCGAAGCCGGTGATAAAAAACATGAGGACAAAAACACTTGAGATATAACCGACATAGTATAAATATGATAGACTTTTCAAAGACAGGCATAAAAATAAATTATAAAAAATCATCACCCCGAACAGACCAAAAACACTCCCCGAAACCAGTGTTTCGACCAAAGCATGTTGCCAAAAAAACTGTGGTTGCCACAGTGAAAAATTAAATTTAACAGGACTTATGGTATCGATTCTAAAATAGAGTGTTGTTTGCCCAGGGTGTAGCTCAAATTTGAACAAAGGAGTACGGTATTTAATTTCGCGATCGTCTACCGAATAATGATCCCTCTGGGTTTGTTCTCGGTAGCCTGTGGTTGGATCTGGGAAATAAGCCGTCAAGGTATCAGTCGAGGCATAATCATGAGTGAGAAACAACATGCGAGGTCGATTGTCTTGGTTTTCTAGGGTCAGCTTTCCCCAAAAGACTGAATCGCTGTAGCCCAGTCTGGGTAAGACGTTCTGTTTTTTAAACCCTCGACTCTCCTGCACTTGACTCAAAGAAAGAGTGCCTCGCTGGTCTTCCAAATAAGAGAAATGGGACTTAAGTGAGACACCTTTAGTTTCACCGTCTAACTTATAAACATCAGCTTCGATGCCAAATGCCCATCCAGACATCATTAAAAATACAAGCGTGAGACTTATAGACCCATACCTGAGGAACCCCGAAAACTTTCGCATCAGCGCCATGACTATCCCAAACTTTCAGATCGGACAAACGCCATCCTATCGTGGCATCGGGATAGAATAGATCGATAACTGGGAAAAATTTACCGTGCCGAATAGAATTGAAATAACCAAGTTGAGAATTTCCCGATTCGAATTACCTATCCAATCATAATGTGCTAGAATTTGGAAGATTATTGAACAGAATTTTCCTAGATTCTATCCTACAATTGAAGGATTTTAGGCCTATGATTGATCGGCACATAAAAGGTGTATCTGTCTTTTTTTTAGCTACTCTGCTTGTTAGTTGTGTTCGGGATTTAGATGAGACATTTAGTTTTACATTGGAAGCCTGTAGGGATGCAGACTATTCTTTTGACTTTAAATTTGAAAAAAATTCAAAGATAAAATACTCACCTTCGGGAAAGCATCTGATTATATTTGGTTTCGACAGGATAACAGTTTTTGATATTGACACTCGAAAAGTTTCTAAGAGTCTTACGATTGATTGGAAAAGACAATCAAGAATAATCGACATCCTCTTCTCCGAAGAAAGTGGGAATTTGTATACGGTCCAGAGCGATACAACAGTAACCGAATACAGTATAGATTTGCAGCGTATTAGTTCAAACGAATGTAGAGACAACCTGAAGTGCCTAGAAATTCTTAAAAATAATCGAGATCACATAGACTATGATTTTCGTAAGATTCTTGATCAGCAAGTAGCAACACATTTACCAGCGGGGAACAAAGAGTGTATCGGCAGGTTCTGCCTCGAATCTGGCTTCGTGACTCGCCACAATCCAAACTTCTGGGCACTCGCTGGGCCTGGGCCAAGACCTAGAACAATTTCTGTATCCAAGACTAAATATTCGCAAAATAAAACTTGGGGCGCGATTTCTGCTGGAGACGGAAATTTGTGGTATTGGTCAATGCTAACGGAGGAACAAGGAAAAATTCAGCTTGTTTCAGACAACTGCAATTATTTCGATCAATGCAAACCACGTAGCATCGGCTTTGAATTTCTCGATGACAACACGATGTTATTTGCTGGAGACGATAAACTGATACGGTATATCCCAGAAAAACATAACCATGATCGTTGTTACGAATTTTTCAACCCGGTCTATAAGGTTTTGACGACCAACAAGTCAAAAATTGTCGCTATCGTCGGAACGAACTATTTTAAAACTAGCCAGGTTTTCTATTTGTATGACGCCGAAAAGGATCAGTTTTTTTAGCATCACGAAACACCAGGATCCCTAGCTCCGGCTTTATCCTATTCCCAAATAATTATCGTTTGTTCGCGTTCGGAAATCAAACTGAATCCATAGAGTAGTAAATAAATATTAAACTATAATATACTATTATATTTGTATAATGCAGGATCTACTAATCATTTTTCGGTATTTCGAATCAAAAATAAGTAAATTTTTATCAAAATTAGCTATTTTTTTCAAAATTAAGGCATTTTAACATCAGTAATTAATTTATCTATCTAATATGATTCTATTTTATCCGTATAATTGAGAGATGATTTCATGTGCCGATAAAGGAGATGTCATTTAAATATTTCTAATTGTCAATGAGTAGAGGTCAAAAATGTTTAATAAGAAAAATTTCCTTTTTGTTACTTTGATGGTCTTATTCGCGGGATGTGGAACTGACGAAAATTCATCCCTAAACCAGGTTGAATTGCCAAAATAGCATCAATGAGTCGCTATCGTCATTTTCCGGATGTTTCTGTCTAGACTTTTCGTGATATGTTCGGCTTTTAACGGGCAGCTTTTACCAAAGCCTTCGAAACTCGCTTGAGGATTTTGCTTGGTTCAACATTGAATTCATCTTTCCAGACAAACTTCTCCTGAGTAGACATTTCGTCGTCTTGCTCTACAAATCCATAGGCATATAGAATCTGTGAAAATCTCAGGTCAGACTCCTTCTCGACGATTTCACTTAGAAGAATCAATAAATCTCTGTTGTCATCCTGTCTGCTCATAGTTTCCTCTTGTTCGTGGGGCTCGACAAGTTATGATTTGATTCTGTCCGATCGCTATTCGTGATCGGCTAAAACTGTCACACTCTCGATGAAATCTTCGGGAAGCTCTACTCGATAATTCTCAACATAATATGGTAGATCGGACATCCAAATCCAGGTCCCATCTGTAAGCTGACTGAGTGGCCCGATGATTTTTGAGTCGTCAAAGTAATCCTTAGCAAGTTCAGGGGCAACTGCTTCTAATTCTCCGTTACGAAGATATTCCAAGACTCTAGTTATGTCCTTTTTGGCAAGCTTCCCCTTGGCCTCTTCTATGCTTGGATTTCCCTCTGTGCCGTATGGGAGTTCCTTAAAATAACCTAGCTTCTTCTTGTTCATTTTGTCAGTTCCCCGGTGAAAATATCTTCCATGTTCCATTATTTGTGAGTCCGTCTGGGCTGCAGCGGTGCAGCGAACCAGGACAATTTATCAATTTCATTGACGAACTTTCGCTGGCTATTGATTAAAAAACCATTGTGGCATACACAGTCTCTTCTCAGAGGACACTAAAACTGTGACAAATTACAGATGCTACGACTATAGAATAAAACAAATGATTGCCGACACTGGCAACCCAAACCTATTCCCTCAGTTAAACATCCCGCCATCAACCTCACGAGAATGGATTAGAAAGAAAAATTTCGATGTGGTCACCCTTTCTGAGCTGAACTATTCCAATGACGAGCTAGCCACCCAAGTAAGTCAGCTCAAGGATGAAATTGAAAAACTCAAGACCACGCAAAAGCTAGTCATTTTCACGTTTAGAATATTTGGCTTCCAACTACAATATCAGCGTCTTCCCAAAGCAGAAAACAAACAAATCCTATTGGAAGCTATCTAATCCGCTGCAAAACAGCTTTCACTAAAAGCTTGCCTGGATGCCATCGGTCTTAGCCTAGCCAGATACAGGAATTGGCTCAAAAGTAACTCCGCCTGTGAATTAGAGAACGTCACTCAATATCCAAGGCACCACCCCACAAAGCTTAGTAATGCTGAGATTGGCAAAATCGTCGAATATGTTACATCAAAGCGATTCGCACACTTCAGCATTGCATCCCTAGCACTCTATGCAAAGAGACAGGAACACGTTTTCGCATCCCATATCACCTGGTCCAGAGTCATCAGAAAGTTGAAGCTAAGGCGTCCTCTGAAACGTATATATCCAGCTAAGCCCAAGATAGGTATCAGAGCCAGCGCTCCGAACAAGCTCTGGCATATCGATGTTAGCATCATAAAACTTCAAGACACTACAAAGTGCTTTATCCAAGCCATCATCGACAACCACTCCAGGTATATTCTGGCTTGCAGAGCGACTAAAAACTATGGCGGTATCAGGACGAAAGTGCTTCTCAAGCAAGCACTCACTAAAGTAAAGCATAGTCCTAGCAAACCAGCTATCATGTCCGACAAAGGATCTGAAAACCTCAATAATGAGGTGGATACACTCCTACAAGAGCATCAGTTAGAAAGGATCATCGCACAAATTGACGTCGACTTCTCGAACAGCATGGTCGAAGCTCTTTTCCGAAGAACGAAGCATAGCTCCCTGGCGTAATGTGGCGCACGTTGGGCAGACTGGTAGAAGGCTCAATTGGTTTAGCAAGGCGTGGCGCCGGTAAGGTATTCGATACCATCGGGCAAACCAAGGAACTACTTAAAAATAAACTGGGTATCGACGACGATTCTGTTACCGCCGCAATTATTACGGCTGGCGAAAAGGTTTGTAGCCTGGCCGGTAGAACGGGGATGATCGAGCGGATCTTTAATGGTATTCTTGATGTCATTGTGCCTCGGGCCTATGCCGACACCGACACCGATGCCACTGGCGAATGTATTTTGCGGAATGCCGAGGATATCGTTGAGTCCGCGAGCAAAATATACAAAACATCACCAACCGGAAAATTAGGAGGTAAACCTTCTGGAAAAAGGACCAAAATTCCTTCAAGTGCCGACAGCGAAACCACACGATCCCTCGAAAGAGAAAATGATTCCGCCGATGTCAAGGCCTTAGTTGGTTTCAAAGTTGAGTAAAACCCGGTTATTCCAGCGAGAGGTGGTAAAAAACCAGATTATCTTATTGTAGGTAAAGCGTGGGATTGCAAGGCACCGTCAGGAAATAGAGCGCGAAATTCGGCATCTGAAATAGAAATAGCAGCTGAGACTGGACAGGCCGAAAGGTTTGTGCTGAATCTAGAAGATAGCGGTATCTCGGTCTCAGACATGAAAAAGCAATTGAATGATTGGCCAATTGAAGGGCTCAAGGAAGTTATCGCAATTAAAAATGGTCAACTTTTTCCAAAATTTTAAAGATTAAGGGTAGAAATTTGGGGCTTAATTATCGGCTTTATGTTGAAAAATTATCTGAGGTTAAAAGACTAACCTCAGAGAGGGACTTTCTTGCTGGGAATGACCATATCTCCGTATCAGTTTCTGAGCCAAAAGGATTGGCTTTGGAGATTATTAGGGATGACTTCGGGTTTACTCTTGAAATAGAAATCTGCTTTCGAATTCATAAGGAAGCCAACATCAGGCAGTGCCAAGGCTCTGTTGTCGATCTCGTTGATAAGACACTTAGATCAAGTGAGTCTAACGCAGTGTTGCTATTCAACTCGGATGTTCCATTGTTAGTTAAGTCAGGCGAAACGGTCGTCCTTAGCGATAACTCCACTTTTTGGACTGAAGGCAACAAAAAGAGGATTGGTATTCCACACGTCGTCAAGAAAATTATCTATTAAGCTGTAGCAGAGAATGGAATCAGGCTTGATATTTTGAGAGACAAGCTGGACATTGTCCCAGATGGTCCGCTGAATGAGGTTGCTATGTTCAACGCATTTATTCCTGGGTCCGTTGTCAACGAAGCAAATTTATCTACCGCGTCGCAAGCCGTTCTGGAAGTCCCTAAAGCTGCTGGATGATAATCCTCGCCCGCGATAACCATCCAAAAACACATGATATTTGTCTATACGTCAAAATAACTTGACTTATAATCGAAAAATGCTATCATTCCCGTGAAGTCACCATCCGGTGTAACTCATTAGAAGCAATCCAATATACTGTATTTATTGTCATTTTATCAAATTTCGTAGAAAGACTTTTATGTGCCAGACGCTAAAAAAAATTGACCAACTGTATAGTGATCTTCAAAGAAGGTTAGATCGTTTAGTTAAAAGTCATCGAATGACTGATGAAGACTCAGAAGACATTCTCCAAGACGTATTCGTGAAGGTTCTAAAAAATAAAGATAAACTAGATACCATAGATAATCATGCGGCATGGATCACTACAATAGCTAAGCGTGATTGCGTTACAAAACTAAGATCAAGGTCTCAGAAAGCCAAACTCTCAAACCAGGTTAAAGAGCACCATCACCTCATCAGCGAAACCAACTCGAACGACAATGTCCGGAAACTAATGGCAGATATCACCGAGAATCATCTACACAAGTACTTGCAAAAATCTAAAAGGGTTACCGAGAGCTTAGTCGCTAAGAAGTTCTATATTGACAGGCAAAACTATCGGGAGATTTCTCAGTCGCTAAATATGAATTCTAATACGGTATCGTCTCACCTCGGCCGGTTTAGAAAGCGGTATTTGGATCACTGCAGAAGAGAGGATCTTCACGCAAAAGCTGATCATAAGGCACGAACGCTACTTAGGTGCTATTAGGCCTTGGATGTACCACCACCTATCCCTACTTACAGACCGTTGCAATAGGGTATAAATCCGCCCGCGTGTCTATTATCGCGAGGCTTGAAGATCTTCCACTAGAGTATTGTGGGTTGAATGAGCAAGCCAAATATCGGTCTTGCGGTATATTAGGTCTCCACTTGCCTTTCACTTTCAGGTAAATAGTGGAAAGAGTTGAGGGAGATTGTCAAATCATGATAATCGTCTTCGAGGGCTTTCCGAATATGAGGTGGATCCTAAGTGAATGCTTTTAGGGCTTTGTTTATCATGATTTTTCTTAGCTCGGGTTGTATCGCAGACTCGCATTTTTCGCAGTCCGACTATGCGAAGCTGCCTGACGCCAGAGTAGGGACTCACTACAAGTCTGCCCTGAAGTCTTTTGGTCTCCCGAGTTCGAGAGTCTTAAATATCGCTGATAGACATGCTGATTGCCCACTGGGGGCTCGGCTCTGGCTTTACAACAGTTCGGTTCAGACAGCTTCCAAACCACTTCCAGATGATTTTCCTCTCGCTGTTTACATCGATCCAAAAGAAAAGATCTGTGCTTTGGTGAGTGACTCCGATAATCATAGCCTGTTCAAGTTTCGTAGCGATGTGTCAGAGTGGGCGATCAAAAAGCGACGGCTGGCTAAAGATATATTTGCGGGTGCTTCGCTTCGTGTGAGTATGACCTTTGATAATGATCCTGAACTTGTAAATGAGGAGCACCTCACCCTTGACCGTCACTTTAAATCTTTGGTCAAAAAGAAAAGGATCGAAGACTTTGTTGCGGTATTCGCCCGAGGAGCTCGTATCAGTCGATCGTTCTTTGAGACGGAAAGCGTTGATGTCGAAGATCCTTTTTGTCAAGCTCTTAAAGGGGAAGCGGATCGCTTACAAAGTTGGGAAGATCTCCAGACGGATCATTACTATCCGATACCTTCATCGCCTTCAGAGAATGATGCAGCCCTGACGATTTTCACTGTGATTGTCTTTGCTCCCGTTGCATTCATTGATGCGCTAATTTATCCATTTCATGCTGTCTATCAAGCATTCTCAACTTCACCCTCCGTGTGCACATCGATCCTGATGGAAGAGTAGTTTTTCTTTCGATGAGTGTATCGGGGACAGTGACGCTTTCGACCATTGATATGCCGGTTGGGTGACCGTGTATAGTGCGTTGGAAAACGGCTATGTGAGAATGGAAGCAAAGTCAGACTTGGTATCTGGATTTGTTGTAGGCTTGGGGACAGCACCTAAGAATGTTCAGGTGTGCGCCACATCGGGGCGTTCCAGCTACAAAACCTTAAATGAGTGTAAATAGGGATAGAGGGGTGTATAGTTTGAAGAATCTGTACACCTCTCGTTGTGAACGTCGTAGTTATCATCTACAGTTTTTGAGAGCTTCCTGAGTACCGTTGTTATCGGAGAGTGCTTTTGGACTATTGTTCTCATCATCGAGAACCATAGGATCAGCACCCCAAAATTGGATGTTCCCTGGCGCGTTTGAGCGGATCGGGGTGGGTTGACATAAAGTCTGGTCCTCTGGCCCCTCCTTCTTTCGCCATTCTCTCCCAAAGGGGGATGGCCTCTTTGGGGTCATAGCCAGCTTTGGCCATATATACCAGACCGATGCGATCAGCTTCACTTTCGTGGAGTCGACTGTAGGGTAGGAGAACACCAAACTGAGCGCCCACACCTAATCCCGCCATCAATAGCTCGCGATACTCTGAGTTGGCTAAGCTAACATCCGCAACCTGCAGCCCGGTCTGAACGATGAGCGACTGAGTCAAGCGCTCTCCGCCATGATTAGCAGTAGCGTGAGCCACTTCGTGACCCATAATTGCCGCTAATCTGCAGTGTTTTTGGCTACTCGTAGGATGCCTGTATAAACCCCGATCTTACCTCCTGGTAGGCAAAAAGCATTGACCACATCGGGAGCATCAAAGACTTCAAAATCCCAGTCGTAGTTGACGGAACTTGCGGCGGCGATTCGTTTTCCGATCTCGATGATTTTCCGCTTTAAGGGACCGTCCGCAAGAGTTTTCTCTTTGGCTTTCATTTCTGCAAAGGTTGCGCTGCCCAGGTCTTTTAGCTGAGATTTTGGGATCGCGTTGAAGCTAGTTCTGTTTGTGGCAGATGTTGTGGCGCAGCCAAGCAACCCTGAAAGCCTCATGAGCATGAAGGAAGTGACTGCGTATTTGACGTATTTATTGAGTTTTATTATGACCCCGAATATTGGACTTTGTCTATTGCCGGTGTCCGGCGGTTTCCAGAGGTTTCTTAACCTATTTCCGCTGGTTGAAAAAATCCAATTCGATGGATAATGGGTTTCCGCACGCTAGCCGGATCGAAATCGATTTAGCTTTCACTCCGGCACGATAGACTTAGAACCCAGACTCCAAAACAGAAATCAGAATCTGGGGCGTTTCATTGGGACTCGCATAAGTTGAACAGCTAGGACGGTTATCGCGACTCAACAACTGTTCCTGCCAAAAAGTCTTGAACTAACCTCCCTTGCTTGTTTAGGCAATAGAAGAAGACGTTCATGCAGGCTAGCGGAGCTAGGATGGTTTTTCCGATCACTTCACGGTAGAAAATACGCGTCTGTGTTAAAGGCTTCATCCAGGTGACATCTAGCTTAAACAGCATCTTTCCCGGTGATCTTTGATGACGCCGATAGAAGTAGGCAAAATAGATTTGTGTTATGACGAGCTCCAACGCCAAGAAATTTGCCAGGTTTGTCCAGTTAAGCTGCTTCGTCTCGGTTAGCAAGGAAAAATTGTCAGCTCCTATACCGAGTATCAGTATCTGAAGCACCACGGCCATTAGCAGGTAATCCACCAAGAAAGCTCCTATCCGCCGAGCTAGCATCGCTAAAGTATTGTTTTTCATAGTATCCTCCTTTTGTTGTCCACCAAGATGTAAACCGCGCAGTTTCGGTCGACAAGGAGGGAAAATTGTGGTCAAATATCGACCTTTTATTTACAATAGGGCGCGTATGATGACCTTAAATTAGGAACTGGCAAAGTGAGTCAAATTGACAAATTGAAGCAGAGTATTAAAACTATGCTGAAACAACGGAAGATTACCTACCAAAGCTTGGGGCAAGCTTTGGGGGTATCGGAAGCGACCATCAAGCGAAATCTGAATCAAGAGGATCTAAGCCTTGAAAGGCTCTACGCAATCCTTGATATCCTTGGAGTCAGTCTCAAAGAGCTCGGTGATTCTACTGATGCCCTTGCCTACTCCGATGAGCACCTCAGCCTGGAGCAGGAGACCTTCTTTGTTGCCAACCCGAAGTATTACGCCTTTTTCTACCTTCTTGTTTTCAAATTTAGTGTCAAGGATATTCAAAACCGTTATCGCCTAAGTGATGCTCAGATCGAAACCTATCTCGACACCCTCGAGAATTTAGGAGTTATTAAGAGAATCGGCCCTCTGGGAGTCAAACCGATCAAAAATCCCCAAGTCTGGACGCTGGAAAGTCCCTTATACAAAAAGTTTTTTCGTCCTGTCATGCAAGCGATGACCGAGCGCATTCTTCGTGTCGAAGGGAACACTACAGATAGACGTTTATTTTTGAACACTCGGATGTTGCGGTTAAGCCCCAGAAGCTTCGCTGATTTAGCGATTGAGATTCATCGCATCCTCACCACCTTTGTCCAAAAAGGTCATGGGGAGATGAAAACCATGAAGTCCAGCGAGTTGATAGATGTCTGGTATTTATTTATGTGCGAGAATCATTCGTTATACGAAACGGTCCTCTGTGAAGAGGGGCAGTCTTTCCTATAGTCGATTCAGTGGTAGCCCAATTGGCAGTCGGCATGCAGATCTTTATTCTGTCGCAAAGCTTAAAGGAAAATGATAGCAAATTGTTATCTTTCCATTGTCTGAATCTTAAAAGGGAATCGTCCAATGATGAACATCTTACAAAAAGCTGGTCTGGGTCTTGCCTGTCTGTTTTTGCAGCCTCATGATCTCGTAGCAGAACCGATCGATCTCTCGTCGAAAATCTCTTATCAATCTATCACTGGTGGAGAAACCGGCGTCTTATTCATTCCGATGAAGGGCCTACTGCGTGCGTTTCCCAGTGGTTTTGCGTTTTGCTCACCCTCCGTCGATCAGTTAACGACGGTGGCCATTAATGGTGCCAATGGGTACCGGGTTGAGGTACTTGAAGACTGCCTATCCTTTAGTAATGTTTTGCTGACGGAGTCGGTGTCTATGCAGGTGACCACTGCAGGAGGAGAGGTTTATGATATTGCACTTAGACCTGTGAAAGGACTATTCTATGGCAACAATGAATTCCGTGCGCTGAGGAGCGATAGCGAGGTATTTGCAACCTTGACCTATAGCGATGAAAGTATAGAAGGCTCAGAGCTAAGCTACTATTGCCACAATCGCCTGAATGAACTCAAATCTGTTGAGACTAGACCTCTCTTTGACTCTGGGGAATTTCAAGCCGTCGAGATTAAGAGAGATGGTCGATTCTGTTATCAAATCGCAAGATTTCCTTGGTGGGAGTCAGGGCCTTGGGAAACCTTTTTTCGTTTTGATGACAGGCCTGACATTCGATACGTAGAGACGATCCCTTAATTGTAATAGCTTGCGGCCTTGAATCCTGCCATTCTAATGAGCTGAGTCCCTCAGCTCAGGCCTTGGGATGTCCTTTCAAAAGGTTACTCCTATTGGTCTTGAAGTCCTCCCTCAATATGTCCGTTGCCTTCTGGGTGAAAGGTCAATATCCTTTGAGCTGATCATAAAAGCTAATGGATTAACTTTATAGTGAGGATCACTCGTTGCGTTATCTATGTCTGTTTCTAGGGCTAGTCTTACACATGTCCTGTCATCATGAGGATGAGTCATCGACCCCGCATATTATTGGTGGAACCGAGGCTCAGGAGGATTATAGTTTTTTTGCTGCTGTTGGTGATGAGCAGGGAGAGTACTTATTCTGCGGGGGGGCGTTTATTGAGGCTGACGTCGTCCTTACTGCCGCGCACTGCGTCGACGGAGTCACCGGTCCCATCCGGGTTTGGGCAGGACTCAAGGATAGTCGCGAACTCTCGGAGGCACCCTCATTCCGCGTCAAAGCAATCCGCAGTCACCCGAAATTCGAAGGTTCCGCAATTGAGAATTTTGATATCGCTCTTTTATTTCTAGAGGCGCCTTACGCGGATTTTGATTCTTACGCTCCTGTTACTTTGCCAGGACGCCGACTCCCCGTTGGTACCCCATTTCAGGTGATAGGTTTTGGCGCTACCACGACGATGGGTTACCTAGAAAACTACGAGCTTATGGAAGTATCGGTTCCCTTAGTCTCAGATACGAGCTGTAGCGAGTATTATCCAATCAATAAAAGGCATAATATCTGCGCGGGCTATCTCAATCAAGGAGGGAGAGATTCCTGTCAAGGCGATTCGGGTGGACCGTTGTTTATTGCCGAAGACGGCAGCGTTGAATTGTTTGGTATTGTGAGTTGGGGTTATGGCTGCGCTCAGCCAGAAAAGCCTGGTGTTTATACCGATGTCCGCTACTTTCGTAAATGGATTGCTCGCAGCATAGAGGAGATGCAATCCATCGATCTCCAGGACGCAACTAAGCTTCCCCTATACCTCTCGTCATTCTGCTATCAGGGGTTTAGCTATCTGAATGAGTCTGTTTCTGATAGCCAGGGGTATTATTCGGAAACTCTTCAATTTGATTTGCAAGGATTGACCGAGGCTCCTGCTCTGAACCGACTGGCACAAACACGTAATTTGTGTGAAACGACCATAGACGGAAACGCGATCTCTGTGGATTGGCTGTCAGAAGACGGAGAGAATGACCTTCTGGTTCGCGTCGGTGAGCAAACATACCTAGGTCAGTATAGCTCATCCTCGGTGATCTCTAGTACCTGCCGGAGCGATCAATACGAATTCCTCTATTTTCAGTCTTTCGATTACTTCGAGGTTGTCATCGATGGTCAGGCGTATTTTGGAGTCAAACAAGACGACGGCCAAAGTATCCCTGACACCACGCCTGTTTGCTCCATCGGTGATGCGGTTTTCGCTGGCGGGCAGTCGGAACTTGGTTTACCTGTAGCCACTTTCCAAAGCGGAATACCTGGAGACCCTTTGCTAATCTTTGATCTGATACCATTTTCCTTTGACGACAATGCGATCGTTGCAAAAACCTATGTCATATCACAGGAAGAATTAGTCGTTGAATTTATCAATGCGGCTGAAAGTGATAATCATATTTTTACTTGGGGGCTGCTATGCTCAGAAGGGTTTGCTTTAGAAGATAGGGCAGGTCAGTCATTCAGCGCTATCTACAACGATTCTGCTCAAAGCTATTCAGTCCTTTTTAGTCACCCAGAGGATAGTATCAATGCGACCATAAGACCTAATGAATCTAAGACCTTCAAGTTTGAACTGGAGCCAGATGAGACACGAGTTGCCAACCCGTCAGCCATGGACGTTCTGGCTGACTGTTATTTGAACGGTGTCCCATTGGAATTGCGATAGTTGAGATCTTAATGTAAATCAAGGCAGCCTGTAGATAAGCAGGCTGCTGTATTTGGGTGCGATCAAGCTCCAAGTGGTTTACTAGGAATCATTAGTATGGGCCGACCAAAGTTTAGCATGGCATAGAAAGGCATTTTACCAATGGCAAAGGGCTTTGTCTTAATAAAATGATGACGTCCAAATACTAGAAAGTCAGGATCTACCATTTCATTCACTTGAGCAAGTAGCTCTCTATAATCTCCAAAGTCTACTCTCAGATCATAAGAAATGCGGTAGCGTTCGAAGACCTTGCTACTGATGTTACTTATTCTGGCGTTTAGAGCTTCTTTCACCTGGACTTCGGTCTCACTGATAATACCTGAAGGATCGAGAGCATCGTGTCTCTCAAGATCGTTTGCTAATACAACTTGTTCATGGTCTTTAGCCCAGGATTCGAGTTGCTCTTTTGTTCTGGGAAAACAGTGATAATGAACGATTTCAGATGATTTATAGTGTTTGCTCAGGTCGATACAACTGGCTAATAAGGAGTGATGATTACTGGCTAGATCATCATTAACTAGAATATTGACATGCTCCTTGTCCCCCTTAAACTCAAAAGACTTAGGAAGGATAATCGTAGGAATAGGGGTGTCCGCCAGCAGGCTCAGTGCGGTGGAGAATCCCGTTGGAACAAACTTATGGGATAGCTCGTTCACTGCTGAGATGATGTAGCTAGCGCCTTGAGATGTGGCCTCACCAATCAACACGTCGGCTGGTCTTCCTAATCGCACCTGCACGTCAAAATTAACCTTCTTCTGGTAAGGTTCTAGCTGCTCCAACAAGTCCTTGCGGACGGAGTCAATCCTTTCTCGTTCTTGAAGCTCAAAAACGTTGATGGCATAAGGCTCGCCTGGATAAACGGTGAAAGTCGATTGCCAGGGTTCGATGGCATGAACAAACGATATCTGTTTCTTGAGTTTTTCCGCGAGTGTTAACGCCGATTCCACGAAGGGGGCTGTGGGTCTTTGAGGGATTCCTACAATCACTTTACTACCGATATTTGTCTTATCCATGGCACAACTCCTTTAGGTTTTACAAAAGCCTCGCTGATGTTTTGCAAAGCTAGGGCCAAAAAATAAATTCATGAAATCAGTAGTTTGTATTGGTGCTGTTTCGCGGCCTTTAATAGATAGTGCGATATCACGCAAATCTTGTGATATGGCTTATGGTCTGCTCTTGTCGTTTACGAAGAATGTCTAAGCATCTGTTGTTATTCCGTAGGACAGTCGCTCTCTTTTTCGGGCATGTCATTTGCGAACCAAATTGCATAGGCATTTAACTCGAGGACGCCAATGTCAATAGTTAGTTCGTCTTCTTCCAATCGCTCTTTGACGCTGTCTCTATGCTCCAAAACTTGTTCATAGGTCTCGAGTATCACACCATTCCAGGCAAATTCGCTGTTATGGCAGCGTTCGCAGCGATTCTTAGTCACGGATTTTATCGTTTTTTCCCAAGAGGGTATATCTTGCTCGTCGCAGGTGATGCCCGTGAAAACAGGCTCCTCGGGCTCGGGTAAT
Organism: Pseudobacteriovorax sp.; assembly: GCA_013215145.1. Taxonomy (GTDB): domain Bacteria; phylum Bdellovibrionota_B; class Oligoflexia; order Oligoflexales; family Oligoflexaceae; genus DT-89. The sequence goes on along the minus strand of JABSRP010000018.1, from coordinate 148,582 downwards.
GGTTTGGGGGTTTCCGAGTTACCTTCAAGGTTCTCGTCGGCGGATGCTTCGGCAACTTGTGACTGCTGGTCTTTAGATTCGTTTTGGCAGGCAAAGATTGCAAATATCAACCCGATACATAGCGTTGGTCTCATACATCCCCCTCTTTTTTATCACTTGATGCAATTGTTAATCCATAAATTGCTGATTAATAATACTAATGAGTTATCTCATGCTGAGGCGGGAATAGCTCAAAAATACCGAGTTATTTGCTAATAGTTTGATCAAAACTAACAGCCTTTCGCAGGTCTTGCTCAGGTCACGTTAGCTGTGATTTTTTGTAAGAGAGTTTTCAAGAAAGTTGCTGTTTCGATGCAAACTAATGATTTATAATATAGATCAAGATGTCTGGATATGGAGGTCTATTTTTTGAAACCAGTACTGACAAAAACAAAGCAAGCCGTAGTCAAAGAAGAGTTCACTCATGCGCTTGCGAGCACCAATGAAGCCATTGAACGGTCGAGTTTCGTTTTGAGGTCTTCCTATGACATGATTAGACTTAGCCGGCGACGGCTTCAGGCTTCGTTTAAAGCCCAAAGAGACCTGCTAAATGAAACTGCTAAGGGGGCCGATCAAATAGATCCATAAATCATGGATGCTCAAACCAAGCTCATATGGATTCCTTTGTTTAAGATCTCTCTGTTATGGTTTCTAGCAGTCCATCACATGCGTCTAACAGTAAACTGATGACGTAATCAAAGCCTTCAGTTCCGCCGTAATAAGGGTCGGGAACATCTCTGTCTTCGTGCTGCCTCGCAAAGTCACACATGTGTTTCACTTTATGCTCAAAGCTACCGTCGGGATCTAGTTTTAAAATATCTTGGTAATTCGAGTGATCCATTGCCAAAATCAGGTCAAAGTCGTGAAAATCTGAGCTTACAAATTGTCTCGCTTGCCCTGTTAAAGGGATTCCTCTTCGGGCACCTGCAGCTTGCATTCGTTTATCTGGCGGGGCCCCTATATGATAGCCAGCTGTTCCTGCAGAATCGCAGCTAATTCTGTTTGCTAATCCTTTTTCCTGAATCAAGTGATTCATAATATTCTCTGCAGACGGGGAGCGGCAAATGTTACCTAAGCAAACGAAGAGTAGTTTATAAGTCATAGTTCATCATCTAATATGAGGTTAAAAAACGATCCCATATTAGTGGCGGAGTCTTTGATTTGTAAAGATGTTTTTCCATGACGAGAGCTTGAGCATTCCTTTGAAATGGGTTTAACGATGGCTTACAGTCCCCACCTTAAGGAGTCAAATGAGAGCTGTCATCAGCAAAAATTTCTGACGCCATATCTATAAAAGCTTTAACCTTTAGAGACATGTTTTTAGCAGAGGGATAAAGTATGTGGATACTACCAACTTCTTTTTTCCAGCTGGGGATAACCCTTAGTAAAGTTTTTTCTTCGAGGTACTCCTTGCAAAAGACATACGGTAAGACTGCAATACCTTCGCCATTTAATACCAAGCTAAAAACCATGGGAATACTATCTGATGTGATAAGAGGGGTTATCGGGATTTTGTTGTCAAAAAAGTCGTTCTCCATAGAGCGAAACGACAATATCTTATGCTCGCTAAGCTGTTCGATTTTGCTTGGGCATCCATAAGCATCTAAATACTGTGGCGAGCTTACGATGATAAAATTGGTGCGCAGCAGTTTTTTTTGAATCAGTGTCGAGTCCTGAAGCCGTCCTGCTCTAAACGCGATGTCAATATTTTCTTTGGTTAGATCGAGAAAGTCGTTGGTGATCGCCGTGTAGAACTGAACTTTCGGATGCCTTTTATGAAAGGCGGAGATGAGTGGCGCCACAATAGTCTGCCCCATGTCTTGAGATGCCGTAATCCGGATCTCTCCCGACATCTCATGGTGGCTGTCTGAGACACGAATGAGCTCGTTGGCCAAGCCATTGATGAGAGGACAAATATTTTTGTAAAACGCCTCCCCGGTGGTGGTCAGACTTGTCCGTCGCGTTGTTCGTCTTATCAGCTGGACTTTTAACTCATTTTCTAGCCTGGAAATCGCTCGGGATACCCTGGATTTGGGCTGCTGGAGAACTTTCGCAGCTCTTGTAAAGCTTTGTAATTCCGCTACTTTAACAAATACTTTGAGCAGATTATAGTCCATTATTGTTGCCTCCAGTGCAACAGTGTAAATCAGATATGTCTCCTTTTGCAACAACTGCTTTTGGTCGATAATCGCCTTGAGGTTAAGGCAAGGTAACGTTTGGTAAGCCGTCAAAACACAGTATAGGGAGGTCATAAGACATGGGTAAGTTGGTTGATGGTCAGTGGTTAAAGGGCTCGGTGATGCGTAGTGACAAAGATGGAGCTTACGACCGCCAGCCGCGATCCTTTCGCGAAACGATTGCGCCAGATCACCCGGTATTTCAACCAGAATCAGGTCGCTATCACCTATATGTTGGTTACGCATGTCCGTGGGCATCGCGCACTTTGATTTATCGCAGCCTTAAGGGCTTGGAAGAGCATATTTCGGTGAGCGTCGTTCATCCAGATATGCTTGATGAAGGCTGGGTGTTTGATGAGTCGTTTCCTGGAGCAACGCCAGATCACTTGTTTGGTAGCCGGTATCTAAGAGAGATATATCAGCGAGCAGATGCAAATATTAGTACCAGCGTCACAGTTCCGATTCTTTGGGACAAAAAAACTCAGACCATCGTTAATAACGAATCTTCGGAGATTATTCGCATATTTAATGATGGTTTTAATGAACTCACTGGTAATACAGCTGACTTCTATCCTTCAGCAAAGAGGAGTGCCATCGATGCCATTAATGACGACATCTATCATAACGTCAATAACGGCGTTTATCGAAGCGGTTTTGCCAAGACCCAAAAGGCTTACGATGATGCGGTCACTGGTCTTTTCGATACCTTAGATAGGCTTGATGACATCCTCGCAAGCAACGATTACATCACCGGAGACAGCTTGACGGAAGCAGATCTCCGATTGATACCTACATTACTGCGCTTTGATATAGTTTACGTGACCCATTTTAAATGTAATTGGAAACGAATCAAGGACTACAAAAACCTAAGTCGTTATACCAAGAGGCTCTATGCAATACCTGCAGTCGAGCAAGCAACCAACTGGGAGCATATAAAACGCCATTACTATTACAGTCACGAGAGTATCAACCCCTATAGAATTATCCCAAAAGGGCCGCAAGATTTATTTTAGTCGTTTCGCTAAAAAAGGAGATTTTCTATGACAGCAGTAGCAAAAAAATCCGCAGTTCCGAAATCTCTCCGGCTTGCCTATCAAGTTCCGGGCAAGCACTGGGTGGGGAACGGGTTTCACGTCCATGGTTTACTGAGGCCTACACCTGAGCTGAATGCTTTTATCAGTCCCTTTATACTGATGGATTATGCCGCTCCAGAATACTTTGTTCCTAGCGATCAAAAACGTGGTGTAGGTCAGCATCCACATCGTGGATTTGAAACGGTAACCCTTGCCTATCAGGGTGAGGTAGAGCATCGCGACTCGTCGGGCGGTGGGGGCATTATTATACCCGGAGGGGTTCAATGGATGACCGCTGGAAGGGGGATTGTTCATGATGAGTTCCACTCCAAATTATTTACTGAGGCAGGCGGAGATTTTGAGATGGTTCAGCTATGGGTGAATCTACCAAAAAAAGATAAATTAACTGCTCCAAAATATCAGGGATACCGGGCGGAGGAGATTCCCGTGACTACGGTTGGAGCTCAAACCCGATTGAGAGTCATAGCAGGAGGGTTTGAACGTCTTAAGGGGCCAGCTAGCACCTTTACTGAAATCAACGTGTATGATCTAGATAGTAGCGCGGGCGATGAGTTTTCTCTCGAGCTAGCTTCGGGCACAAATACCATATTACTCACCATGCAAGGGGAGGTCGCTGTGCATGGGGAGACATATGAGCCTCGGACCATTTTGATTTTTGACCAAGATGGATCATCGTTACCCCTTAGTTTGAGTGCTGGTTTCAAGGGGCTGCTGTTAAACGGGGAGCCAATAGACGAGCCTATGGTAGCTCATGGGCCGTTTGTGATGAACTCAGATGAGGAAATCGTCCAGGCCATTCGTGATTTTCAAAGTGGAGCTATGGGAAAACTGTAGTTAATGTATGTCATTCTTTTATGAGGAATTTATGATGAAGACAAAACTTCACACTATAAGCCGTGTTCTTTTTGGATTAATCTTTTTGGTGTTCGGCTTGAATGGATTTTTACAATTCATGCCAACGCCACCAGTCACGGAAAGTGCAGGTGCTCTGTTAGGGGCATTGGCTCAAACGGGATATTTCTTCCCCATGATCAAGATCATTGAAATCCTAGTGGGAATCCTTTTGTTGGCAAATGTTTTTGCGCCATTGGCAGCTGTGGTTATTACCCCGGTCCTAATCGGTATTACCAGTATTCATATATTTTTGAATCCCGCAGGTCTGCCCATGATGATCGTCTTGCATGTCGTGCATGGTTTTATTGTATTTGGCTATAAGGCTTACTATCAAAAGTTGTTTGCTAAGAAAGCCACAGCTTTTTAGAGTGGTATGTTTGAATATCTACGTTCTTTTTCGAAGAGAAGACTTCTCAATTAAGAAGGCTTCACAGTATGTATTGATCGATAGCTACATCAAATATAGTAAAGGTATTATTGTTCTCATTGCTTTCGTTCACAAGGCAGTAAGGCTTGGGAAACTCGTCAAAGCGGCAGGTATCTATATGAAAGCGGATATCAGTCACATCGGAAACCGCAGATTTTTGGATCAGCACATGTCCGAAAATAAATGAACTAGACCCCTTTGCTAGCCCATCAACGGAGGTGAACAGACCAGAGGTTTGAAAAAACTTCCAAAACTGGGCTGTTCTCATGCGACCAAAACGAGTGCGGTACTCCGCTTCAATGAGGAATTCCCCGGCATCGCCATCACCCCAGTTACTGAATCCAATCTCTACTTGGACGCGATGGTATGCGATGCCGTTAACCACGGTATCTGAAATCACACTGGTTTGGCCACCAGTAATCACTAAATCCGGTCTTACGATATTTAGGTCTGGTCTCAGAACTAAAGACTGACTCATAGCGGATGAGGCCAGCAACGACAATAAAACAATACTTAGGAAAGACAATACATTCATCTTCATGGGATGACTCCTAGCTTAATCTAGAGTTGCGTTAATAACCGCCAATTTTGTCAGGCTTTGACAATTGATACTTTGGCTGGTCGACAGATGGTAAACGCATGGGTTTGGAAATTTATGCAAAAATGATTCTATTTGCGGGGCTGAGAGAATAATGAGTTAAGATCTTGAAATGATTAATATTTTTCATAGTCAAAAGGCTGTTTGAAATATGAGGGGGGCTTGTTGCCGGAGATGGCTAGGGACAGAGTCTCGACTATAATTTCTGGGTCGATGATCTCAGATCCCAGCACTAGACCCGAGGACTGCTTTAGTGCTAAAGCCTATATGCCGACAAGAACGCGAAAGGGGGTAGCAATGTTTCAAAAATTACCTGATGGTTGGGTTAGCTTGGGCACCTTTCAGGAGGGGCCTGGTGGTAGTCTTATTCAGAGCCTAAAAAAGGCGGGTATTGATGGCAAAAAAGTCTACAATCCCAATACCTGTCGTACTGGTTGTGCCACGACTTATGAAGTTTGGGCTGATGGTGGGGACCGAGAACGGCTTATGGAAGTGTTGACTGCCAACTACGTCAAAGGCCTACCTTCGGAAAAAAATATGGTGACCCCAACTGACTCTACTTACAATCCAGATTTGCCAGAAGCGACCTGCCCTGCTTGCTCAACAGTGTTCTCGACACAATTAACAGAGTGTCCGGAGTGCGGCTTAAGGATTGCTTAATCTTACGGGGAGCAGAGTCAGCTGCCTTCGCACCCTAATTTTAGTATGGTAGGTCTCTACTTTTCTGGTGGCTTATTTAGTGGGCTCCCGCAACTTTGCAGGGGGCGCTCTTTTGTTCGTTTTCCGTTAGAAATAATCCATTTGATTTAAGTTATTCTTATGTACTTCTGAGTAATCTGCTCACTTTAGTGCTGAGAGGAGAAAGTATGCTCAAGTTTGTTATTTCTATCATTGTCCTTCTGAATACTGGCTGGCTGTTCGCTCATGAAGAAAGAGGTTTGAGGTGTGACCTTATGAAAAGGTACAAATCGAACTGCTCTGAATTGTCGGGCCAAGAAAATTCCCTTTGTAAAGTTTGTCGCAAGCAAGCATCGTGCTTCGTGGTGTTTGATGGCAAGAAACGAGAATTTTGCCAGGCTTACTTCGAGAAGAGCTCATGTTTTATGGCCTTTTCTGAGTCTAAAGATATTTCTTGGTGCCAGACTCTTCAGGAAAGTAAGTCCTGTTTTATGGCTTTTTCCGGTAAAGATCGGCAAGCATGCGAAGCAGGTCATATCCCCAAGAGGCACCAGCGTTGGAAACGCTTGGGTGCGCTTTAACCGAATATGATAGAAATATTAATCCTCCACTCCGATAGCTCTCCTAGCTAAAGCTTTGGGAATTGGTTCCAGGAGTATCCACAAAAAAGTCATCACGTTGCAGACTTAAAAAATGGTGGTGACAACTGATTGGATTACAGTCAAATCAAAGGTTTACGCAAAGACTTAATAGGTGAATTGAGTCGGTCTATGTTGATAGTGATAGATCGATCCTAATGACACCAAAGTCCTATATACCTCGTTTTAGTTATGCTATTATGACTTATAAAAGCCGTGAAGATCCTGATGTACGATTCTCCCGACCGTGTGGATTCGCATTCTCATGCTGTTGTGGGCAAGTCGATAAAAAAACTTTTTAAAAATTACCCGTGAGACGATTGATGTGCAATTTTTCGGCTCTTCCTGCGTCCCAAGAATAGGGCTTTGTGAGAAGCTAAAAGATTCCCGCGGCAAACTTTGGGAAAAGGACAACATGGAAGCGACCAGAAAAGTGAGGAGTGTTACTTTGAAAGCTAAATTAGTTGGAATTCCTAGATTCGCAAGTTTCATCATGGCTTTGCTATCAAGTTCTGGGTGGGCTGATGAGCCATATGACTGCATTGGTAGCTACACATATGAGTCGGCCGTGGCTGAAGAGTGTACAGCGATTAGTTCAGCACTAATCATAAAGGAAACGAATCTCGAGAACCTACGGGATCTCAATCAACTGATTTCTGTCGGTGGTGACCTTGTTATCGAAGATAACGAGAATCTTCAAAGCCTTGAAGGACTTGAAAGACTAACTACACTTGGTGGTTTGAAAATATCTGATAACAAGTCGCTTTCCAGTGTTTCTAGCCTATCGCAAATTACCTATATCAAAAATAACGTCACTATCGAAGGTCATTTGAGTAACAGTCTGACAAGTTTATCCGGACTTAATGGGCTAGAATCTATTGAAGGAAGACTACGGCTCTACCATATTGGAACAAAGAATCTTGATGATCTAAGAAACCTTCGCTCAGTCGGAGGAATATCACTCGCTAATAGCACTCTTGAGAATATTGAAGCGTTGAGCAACCTAACAAGTATTTCGCATGATCTCGAGATTTTGAACAACTCACAGCTCAAGTCCCTGGCAGGGCTGGATAATATAGCTTCGATTCAAGGAAAGTTACACATTTCAGGCAATGACTTTTCCGATGACATAGTTGGACTGAGTTCACTTAGATCTCTTGGGGGACTGTCTATATATGACGAGCAGAGTCTGAAAAGTCTAGAAGGACTTCAGAGTCTTGAGAGGATTGAAGGACATGTATTTATTGGCTTTTCGGGGTCAGAAAACACAGCGCTTGAATCGATTGAAGGGCTTAAGAATGTTTCCTACATAGGAGGAAAGCTTCAGATATCGAGCAACCCCAAGTTAACGAGTCTTAAGGGCTTGCAGAACGTTAGTTATCTTGGTGGAGTCTTGATTACTTCGAATAGCTCAATAACTAATCTTGATTATTTTCCGAAACTGACCACTATTCACGGCGATCTTTTGATTGGCTTAAAATCCCTATCAAATCTGGATCAGCTATCTGACATTTCTACCATTCATGGTGATCTCACTATAACTGGATGCGATCAAATCAAAACTCTTGATGGTCTTGGAAATGTAGAGGTGGTCAATGGAAGGCTGGAAATAACATCAAACCCACGACTACTCAATATAAATGCACTCCAAAATATTTCGTCGCTTGGTGGAGGAATCGATGTATCAGGCAATGATTTAGTCACAAACCTAAAAGGCCTTGAGCAAGCAACAACAGGTATGAGTGAAGGCATAAGAATTAATTACAACAATTCCCTTGAAAGCCTTGATGGTTTGGGGGCCTTAGCAAACACTATTGGAGGAGTTTGGATATCAAACAATCCCAAGCTTAAGTCCCTTCAGCTGTTATCGGATCTGACCGAGATATCAGGAAACCTCTGGGTTTATGAAAACCAAGCTGTTAAGACCTTAAATGGACTAGAGAATGTTAAGATAATTGGATCAAATCTGCTAGTAGCCGACAACCCAAAGCTTAAATCGCTCCAAGCGCTAAGAAGATTGTCTGAAGTAAAAGGTATGCTGAGCATAGAGAACAATCGCTTACTGAAGAGTTTGGAAGGGCTTGAGAATCTAGAGCGAGTTGGAGGTGACTTGAGAGTTTTTGACAACCCTTCACTTGATAATATCGCAAGTATAGAACAGATCGCTGTTGGCGGAAGCAAGACGATCAAGAATAATGGCGAGCTTCTTTGAGAAGCTGGCTGTTTTCCAGCATTCCTCGCTCAAGACATAGCGATAGCCCGGTAGGCACAGCATCGTACAACAGTTGACCTTCGATGCGTCTTGGGAATTTAGATGACTTTTTTAGAAATTTTCAATCCTTCTATGAATCGGTGTATATCTGGTTTGCCGTCGGTCCGTTCAAAGTTAAGACTAGGCTTTAGGACCCTTGAGCGGCCGATAGCAATAAGTCTTCGATCAACCCAAAACAATAATCTTGGCTTGCTTTACGGGTTAGTGCCAATTTGTACTTTGACTTCAATTAAACTGTCACTAACCAGTTTTTTATCGCATTGATAGAATCTTCTGGTAGGGTTTGGTCCGGCTATTCGAAATTTTGAATAGGTTGATGGACAATGGCAGCGGAGCGGAGTTTAGTGTTCAATAAACCTATAAATGCATACTTAAAAGGGATTGAGGCTCCGAAGTACTTATTTCTATCAGATGTCGAAAGTATCTGAAAGAGCTACCGAGCTAACTTAGCTCGATGTTACAAACTCTTACAAGTACTGGCAAACTTTGTGCATTGAAAACAATGAATCTGGATCGTTTCTATAGAACTTTACTCCCCCCTTTCATTTCGATTGCCAAAAAAATGTCTAAACTTGATAAGTTGAAAGCAAGGCTTCCAACCCATAAAAAGATACAATTACTAATTTACTCTTCCTGGCTTTCCGATAGTTTCGGGTAACTGAGCATGAAGAAATCTTTCCACATCAGAATAGTCGACGAACCCTCTATCGTTGCCTCCAAGAAAGCTATAGATAAGAGCAATCTCTAAATTTCCAGCCGAAGAGATTTTTACTCCTTGAGTATCGCAAATCTTTTGTTTCACTTCTTGTAAGTCTGCAAATCGAAGCTTGCCTTCTCCGTCCGCTCGCCTGTGTAAAGCTGCTAGGGTATTTGCACGCGTATCATCATCAATAATGGTAGCATTTTTTGCAAAAGTTAAGCCGCATTCATGAGCGATACCTACAGCCTTATGCAGTGCTTCAAGGTTGACTTGGCCAGGATGGGTAGATAACTGAGTGAGTTGTCCACCTGACACTATGGTAGCCACACCGCCACAGGCCACAATCGAGCATGAAAACTCACGAGCTGCCTTTGCAATTTTAATGATGCTAACCGTTAATGCTGACTGTTCCTTTTTTTCTGCATCGAACATGCCAGTACGTTCTAACATTCGTAGAAATGGACAAAGAATTTTCTTATTCTCAGCTCTCTCCGTGTCCGTGTCTATAGATGGATATTTGACAGCCAACTCCTCTCGCAAGATCTCTGTAGCCTCAATGCAGTTCCCAGATGAACAATCGCTCTCAATAGAGTTCTGTATGAGAGATTTTTCCAATCGCTCGTCCGTGAAGTTAGTAATATTTTCTCCATAGACTGAAGCAGAAGACAAACAAAAACAAATGATAAATAGAATACGGTTTGACATAATTTCTCCTAGATTTACCTGGTTAATTTATTTTGTTTTTCGAAAGCTTGTGAACTGAACTAACACAAATCTTTCAAATACCAGAGAATCTCGTTTTTTAAATTCTTCATTTATAAAAGACTCTTCTTCCAAAAGATCTAGACTTTGGTCAAGAACTCCTTTAGCAAAATCACTAACGACACTAGGCTGCGATATAGTATCTGGAAAATTGGTATAAACAATGTCACGAATATAGGTTTCTAAATCTTTATGACTCATTCCCACGGCTATGGGAGTACTGAGTAACAGTGAACTAATAGTAGACCCTAAAATCATTTGACGGCGATTAATATTCATATTCTTATAGCTCCTTAAATATTGATACTTTGTGGTATTGCTGATGGCTTTAGATAGGAGTAGGGTGTCCGTCTTTGCTTATTACGACTATCTATTTCTTTTTCGATGCGATTCAATCGGTACTGGAATTTCCAAAGTTTAGGGACCACACGTTTGTTTGAAAATGTGCCTAAATTATAGTGACCAAGCCTGGTGTAATAGGTATCTCCTAATAGAGTTAGAGTGTGAACTTGTTTGATCGCTCGATCTCTAGGAGGAAGAAATGCTAGAGCATCATTTTCGTTAAGACCGGTGGACTGAGGTGCTGGAGCGTATCCGGCTAGGGGTTGATATGGAACTGCTGCCGCTTTTCCTTGAGGGAAATTAACAGCGGCATGCTGGGCTGAAGCCGTAAAAATGATCATTGTAAGTATATCTACGAGTTGTTTTCGGGTTCTGAGGCCACCTTCAGGTAAAAAGCCATTAATCCTACCATGTGTCGGAGATTCAATCTCTTCGGCCCACATCTGCAACTCTGTGTCTGCTTTGACTTCGATATTGCCGGAATAGTGTAGGTTCACGAAGTCTCCTACCCATGATTGGATTGCGTTCCAAAGCAAGAGAGCATCATCTCTGTACGGATAGTTTGTAATTTTAGAGCTGGATCCTACCCCTCTCTTATTCAGTGTTTTAGGAAGTGCCGCCTCTTGAAAATTGAAGTTATTACGAACGATTTCAATGACCTTATAAGCCGATTCGATTTTAGGGCTAAGTAATTGCTCAACCTTACCCCCGGCATTGATTAATTTGCGCACAGCTAAGGCATTTATTGGAATAGTACCTTCAAAGTGAGGGGCTAAAAGCTCACGTAGTGGGTGACTTGCTGCTAGATTACGAAAGGTTGCTATCACAATGGGCTCAATAACTAGATGTGTCAATCCTAAGTGACTAACAACTTCATGAAAATTCGCATCAGATATCTTGACTATGGTTTTGGCGATCAACCATTCCCAGTGACCTGAATCTGCAGTGACGGATGGATAAATCTCTGGATCCTGACCATATTGAATAGCGATAACTTCTAAATTTTTCGAATTTTTAGGAATGCCAAGAACAACAATCGGAGCGTAGATGTGCTTGTTTTGATCAGGGTGTGAGCCAGCTTCTAGATTTGATAAAAACTCATAGTCGACTATAAAAAGTCTTTCGTCGTTGACCATTTCTGAAATAGTGTCAGTCATAAAGTGTTTGTTCATGGCTAGCTGATCGTTTGTAAGACTCAGTTTCTGCGGAACCTCTTTCATAAGAGAGATCATTAGAGGATTTAAGCCTGAAACAAAATAGTCCGCAAAGTCGGCGTCGTCATGAATTTTTTCAGAACCTTCCGGGATATCAACTTGCTTAAAAAGTTTGAAATAGTCATTAAAAGATTCGGGGCGTTTATCTGTTAAAGCAACTCCAAGATCAGGATCAGAGTAGCCAAGAATGCCAAGCAAGTCCTGTTGAGTTAACAGCTTTGCAATTTCGCCAATTGACTTGTGCGGAAGCGGCTTTTCGAAGGTATAATCATGCTCTTTTTGAATTCTCTCCCAGTTTCTTCTTAACTTATAAGAGCTTTTGATAATTTGTAGACTCCAACCCGGACCGGCTTTTGCCTTCTCAGGAACTTGACCCGAAATGGGGACATTATTTACTACAGAAAAATCGTAGAAAAATTCTTTTCTGTTATTTTCTAATTCTTGCCTACGATCCTGGATAGCTGGATCATGTTGGGGCAATAAGGCTTCCTTAAAAATATCCATGGTAACTCCTCAATATTCTTACTTATCTTCACTAAATCGTTTGTGCTTTGATTCTTAAATACAACTATAGGCGTCAAGTAGTATTTGAAGGTCATTGCGCTGTAATTTCTCACTGAATTGGTCTATACTAAGTTTAGTCGACCAATGGTGGATATTAATATGTCATAAAGATCTGTGCGTCAATATATATCTGAATAAATTTGTAAATACAGAAAGATAAGAGAACTCATATATTGACCAACAGTCGAGAAAAGGGGGGCGAATGCGATCAAAATCTAGGGCTTATAGTGAAAAAGATAAGCAAATTAAAACAGATATGATAATTGAGGCGGCGATTAAGCTTTATTCTCAGCAGCGTCAATTACATACTGTAAATGCCATTGCGAGAGAGGCAGCAATCGGTAAAGGAACAATTTATAGCTATTTTAGTTCTAAAGAAGAGATATACATGGAGGCCCTAGTTCGGAGTTTTTCACAATGGCACCTGGGAGTGCGCAACTTCATATTAGATGTCTCACCCTTGGAGCAGGAGTTAATCGAGTTTCTGTGCAGAAGCTTGGCTAATTTTACTGTTTTTGTTGACCTAGTGAGTATCTCTTCTGTGATTCTCGAAGAAAATTTGGACCCAGAGTATCTTGATAGTGTGATCAAAGCTCGGAAGAGAGAATCCATCCGGACGAGCCAACTTATAGCGAGTACCTATGATAAATGGTCAGTAGATGAGACCATACAAAATATGCGGCGTTTCTACACATATGGAGTAGGATTCTGGAGGGAGTGCTTTCCATCTGGTAGGGTGATTGCTTTAGATCCTCTCTTATATGGTAATAAAGAAGAGCAAACTGAAAAATTTTTTCGCGAGATTCTCGTCGTCAGCAAGTTGTTTTGGAGGATAGAATGAGGGGGATGGCTACGGAAACTTCTTTTTCTAGGATATCGTAATTAACCAATTAATATATTTGATTTTTTTGCTTTCTGAATTCAACGCTTCGAACGGCATTCAAAGGCTCAAAGAGCTTTGTAGGAGTGCAAATTTTAAAGTTTAAGTCCTTTTGTACTCGTGATTTAACCAGCTAATTTTCTCTTCAAGCTCTCTATTAGCCCCCTCTTGTAAGACCGTAGCTAAACTATGAGACTCCTCACTCAACGTTGTAAAGCTATGTAACAATTACCCTAAAAGGGTTTAACAGATGAAGCTTGTGATTTTTTGGGAGCTCCCAAAGGTAACTAAAAATTATGGTTAAATTTAGCTAAATAACTGAAAATTCGAATATTTAAAAAAAACTGAAATATTTAACGTTTTTTTGTGTCTTAGTGGTGAACTTATTAACTTCTTAAAAAAAAGGCGATAATAATGAAGTTTACCTGTAAATTTATAGCTGCCGTAGCAATGAGTAGTTCTGTTTTGTGCCAAGCCCAAGAATTAAGGGATTACAGCAATTCAGAGCTTCTCAATGAAATCCGCGAGCGTCTAGAGCTTGCCTCAACTCCTGTTCCAGCGACAAATGTTGGTTATGCTTGCGACAATAATGATCTAATCATTAAAACGCACTCCGTAACCAATGGTGCTGCGGAATTTGTCGTTGACGGGGTACCCAATATTGGGTCATTTTCTGAATTTTGCGATAAGCAGAAAGCCAAATTGGCTTCAATTACCCAAATTGAAACAGCTACCCTGTTGAAAGTGTGTACGTCTCAGGGTAATGATACGATCAAAGAGGTCAGTGTAGAGTCCATTAGTGTTTTGCCTGACGGTTCTGTGGCTCAAGTCCAAAAAGATATTGTATCGCGTCTTCTCAATCCCTCTAATGCCGAATTCACGGCAGCACTTAACGATTGCTTGGAAAGAGTCTTATAGAATTCAACCTTCAAGGTGGAGTGATAGAGGGACTATGTTAACGTTTAGTCGAGATTACTCAAAAGGAACGACTCATTTTGTAACTGAGTTTACATTCAGGGCGAATCGGAAAGTGACATGAATTATTTGAAGGAATTTTTTACCTAAGATCTAGAACGGTACCTTTCAAGCTTGGATCTGCCGCAGCTCAACTTGCTTCCTATCTTTTCCCTATATTCTCAATGGTTATATGCCAGCTGCTCCCTGGAATATCGGTCTAAGGAGTAAAATGGTCACTCAGAGGGGAGTTTTCTATTCCCAATATAGCGGCTATTCACCTGATTCAGCTACAGGCTTTACAAAACTTCCACGGCAGAGGACCGAGATCATTCTCGTGCCTCTGAGTTTGTCCATGCCGTGGAGGTTGATCTCACGGCGGCTTCGTCGTTGAAATTCTTCCAATACCTCTCCGAGGGCCTGTTGCAGATCCTCATGCGAGGAATCGGTAAGCTTGAGGTATTTCATCAACATTTGGGACTCTCTATCTTCCGGTTCCGCCTCGATACCATCGTTGAGAAGCTCTTCTCCCCAGTTTCTTTTAATCTGTCGGACCAACTCACCTTGCTCCACCCACAAGACAATTCCGTCACGGGGGAACTTGATCTCGTCGTCTGGCAACCATTGTACCAGTCCGACTTCATCCAGCTTGCGCAGCACCGAATACAGGGTGGTCCTGGTTAGGTTCAAATATCGTTCGATGCCTTCCACACAGAGATCGTCATAACCAGCCAGAAAAAAGACTTTCAGGGCGAGTTCGTCATCAAGAAGGAGTTCCTGCTGTTTTTCTGTGAAGGTGATGCTATGGGGCTGCCATTCCTTTTCCATGGTCAGCAGCTCGGAAAGGGGGACTGCGAGAGCCCGGCAAATATCAATCAACCGTCCGAAGGAGGCGTCCTGGCCATTGAGAATCTTTTTCAGACCCGATTCCGAAATCCCAATTTTATCAGCAAGTTGTCGATAGGTGAGGTGACGATTCTTGACGATCTTCTTGATGTTGGCTGTCAGAAGCCCGAAGTCGCTTTTACCCATTTTCTGTCCTTATCGAGCATGAAAGTGCCCATATTAGGTACTTTTCCTAAGACTGTAGCATATAAAGACCCCATTTTCTATATTTTCAATGGAACGGGGGTAGAAAGATTCTGCTTGGCCCCCTCGGACATTGAGGCGCATGAAAATGGAAAACCAAAACAACAAAAAGATCATGGTCGTCGTAGGAACTCGGGCTGACACCATCAAAATGCTCCCAATTTATAGTTCTTTAAAACGACAAAATGGATTGGAAGTTCTTCTGGTCTCTACCGGGCAGCATCAGGAAATTCTCGATGATGTCTTTCGCACCTTCAACATTCAGCCTGATATTCGCTTTCAGGTAATGAAAAACGGACAGGGACTGTCAGAGTTGAGCTCAAGGATTATGCAAAGTTTTGACAAAATTCTGGAACGGAAAAAACCGGACATGGTACTGGTTCACGGAGACACGGCGACTGGCTTTGCCGCCGGCATGTCAGCGTTCTACCGACGGATTGCTGTGGCTCATGTCGAAGCTGGGCTGCGTACACATCGATTGGACTCCCCATTTCCCGAAGAGTTTCATCGCCAAACACTCACTCTGATGGCCGATTTTCATTTTGCTACCGATGATAGCGCCAGAGTCAATCTAATGGGAGCCGGCGTCGCTCAGGAAAAAATCTTCGTGGTAGGGCAAAGTGGAGCAGATGCCTTGCGCAGCATTCTTCCAAGTCTCGAAAAGCATTCCATGGGAGTCAAAAATCTTGGTCCGAAGGTTCTAATGACTCTCCATCGTCGCGAAACAGGGGGTATGGAGATGGAGTTGATTCTGGCGGCGGTCAAACGATCGGCGCAAAAGGTTCCCCATGCCCAATTTTACTATCCCATGCATCCAAATCCTGCCTTGCGGGCTCTGGTCAAAAGTTCCTTGGGCAATCTCCCCAATATCCATCTTCTGCCATCTCTTCCGTATGATCTGTTTCTCGGACACCTTTCGACATCCGATTTGGTTCTTACGGACTCGGGAGGCATTCAGGAAGAAAGCGTGCTGCTGGGGAGAAGAGTCTTACTCGTGCGCGAATGCACGGAACGCCGCGACGGCCTTGGCGAAGAGTGGGTTAAAATCATCGGGCGCGATCCAGCCATAATTGAAGCCGAACTCATTTGCGCCCTCTCTAAAAAGAGATTGAATCAGGTTCCATTGACCGTAAAAGGGGGAACTTCCGACAAAATCACAAAAATTCTGATCGAGAAAATCTATGCTTAGTCAAAACAACAGAAAGAACAAAACGATTCTGAGTTTTGGCGCCCATCCGGACGATATCGAATTGGGCTGTGGAGGAACCCAAAGAAAACTGATTAAGGAGGGTTGGACGGCCCATCATATCGTAATGACTTCCGGCGAAGCCGGTCATCCAACGATTCCTCCTGACGAGTTGGCGAAAATCCGCGAGAAAGAAGCTCGATTGGCTGCAAAAAGCCTCGGAGCATCATCAACAAACTTCTTGCGCCTACAGGATGGGCTCACCCAGGTCAATCGGCAGGATAAAATAGCGGTGATCCAATGGATTCGCAAGTTGCAGCCGCAGTTCATTTTTGTCCATGCCTCCACCGACCGCTTCAACGATCACAAGATCCTCGGTGATCTGGTGAGAGATGCCGCGACCGTAGCGGCTGGACCCTGGTTTCAGGAAGCAGGTGAGCATCCGTGGACTGTCGACACTATCTATGGCTACGAAGTCTGGGACCCCTTGCCAGCTTTCCAAACCAGTGTGGACATCAGTCAGCAAATAGAAGACAAGGTTGCCGCCCTGCATCATCATAAAAGTCAGCTTGAGTTTACGGACTATGAAAGTGCAACCAGAGGTCTGGCTCAGTATCGTGGGGTCATGAGTCACACGGGAAAGTTTGCTGAAGTTTTCGAGATCATAAAATCTCCTTTTAATTCTATCTGAGAAAGAGAAATCCATGTCCCTGATTCTTGCTTTATTAACAGTTCTTTCGTGGGGACTGTGGATTGTTGTGGCCGAAGGAGTCGCCTTTTCCAGCATTCATATTCGCAATCTTTATGTAAGTCTGGTCTGTTTTATCGTCGCGCTGATCGTCTATGGGCAGGTGGGATTGGTCCATGCGGATACCCTTTCAGCGTCCATGTTCTGGCCTTCTTTTGCCGGCGGAATCCTGTGGATCGCTAGTAGTTGGTGCGCCTATCAAGCCATTGAAGGGATTGGGTTGACGAAAGCCATAGGCATCTGGGCACCAGGAAATATCGTCACTTCCATGCTCTGGGGGCACCTGCTCTTTGGCGAAAACTTTCTCTACAGCCTTTCAGGACTTTCCGCCCTTGTTGTCGTTCTGATCGGAGTCGGACTCATTGTTTTCAAGGGTCATAACACCGAAAATCACCAGAAAGAATCTCGCACTGGAGTCTTGTTCGCCCTGTGTTGTGCCTTTTTGTGGGGCAGTTATTTCATTCCCATTCAGTACTTTGGCCTGTCTCCGTGGGCTGCCAGTCTACCCATGACCTTTGGGATGTTGGCGGGAGCCACTCTCTTTGCAATACCCGATCTCAAGCGGCGTTTTCTTCTTTCTGGCTGGGACTCGTTCCGAGTTTTTCTGTCAGGCGGTCTTTGGTCCTTGGGCAACTACTCTAGCCTCCTCCTGATGGAAAGAGTCGGCACCGGACTCGGTTTCACCATCGCACAAATGGCGATTGTTATAAATGCCCTGGCGGGAATCTATCTTTTCAAAAGACCTGCCCCAGGGACTCCAGCGGCTCGCTTTGCCTTCCTTGGAATTGCTCTGGCGCTTTCCGGCGTTTTTATTCTGGGCCAGCTCTGAATAGACACAAACATGACAAAACAGAATTTGCCACGATATAGGCTGGAGGCCTGTTGTACGTTCACGTAAAGGTCTCGGGGGCTATGCTTGATTTGGTATGGCTTTACATTGTGCCGGACACAAGACCTTAACAAGCAATAAATTACTTTTAAGTAGTGGTAATTCATTCATAAATAAGAGTACGCCACCCAACGCCCATGGATTATGTTGCCGAAATTTCCGTAAATATAGGTGATATTAACGGAACAGGAAGAAAGAAACATGATTCATACTCAGAAACTAAAATTAGCAATTGGTATCGTGCTGACAAGCCCTCTTTTCCTGGCTAGCGGTGTCGCAGGTATGGGGGTAGCTGTCGCCCTTGCCCCAGTGGCCTTGCTACTAGGACCGCTTATAAGTGTCTATGGTTGCTGGGATTATCGAGTAGAGAGGGCAAATCTTCTAGACGCCGATAAGCCTTTGATTCTCGATAAATCTCAGTCAGTTGCTTGAGAATAGCCTTGTCTTGGGTCAAGAGTAAGCGCTCCATGAGAAGTTCTGCCTGGTGTAATGGAAGGTCGTCCCGCGCGTGATCCAAACCTTGCTGGATATATTGCTCAGCCAAACTTTGATCACCGATGAGTCTGGCAGATCTTGCAAGGATGGCATTGACTTTCGCTTTGTAGAGGCGAGGCCATAGAAAGCTTTCATTGACGCCATTAAATGCTTCTCTTGTTTGCTTCGTGTCGCCTTCAATGGCATGCCTCCAAACATTAAATACTGGTAGAAGGTTAAGTCCAAATACATAATTGGCTTTATTGCTGGTATCTTTCATAGCTTTAATAGCAGTCATCGCATCTTGAAGCTTAGTCAAACTTAGAGCGAACTCGGCGATAAAAGTGGAGGCTATATTGAGCACTTCTAACTTCATAGGGAAGTGCTCCGCCGATGAAATATCCTTGTGAATGATAACCATCTCTTCGTAGGCTGTCTGAAGCTCACCACGAAGAAAGGTTTCATAGCCACGGAGGACTTTGGCCATGCACTGATCTCTCCTAACAAGGCCATCTGCTATTTCGAGGCTTGATTCTATGAATTTTCGCCCAGTATCTAGGTCTCCTTCATTGTAGGCAAGGCCAGCGAGTGAAAGCAGTGCTCGTGCTTTGATTCCATTGTGATCATGATTCACACCAATGTTGAGAGCCTTTTCAATATAGGTTTTCGACTGTTTGGGCTTATCGAGATACCAGATGGCCATACCCAGAGTGTTATATAACTCTCCAAGAATTTTTTTCGGTAGATAGGGGTTGAGGCTAGACTTAATGATCTTGGTTAGTAGTTCAAATTTAGCACTACTAGCCAAAACCGAAAAAAGATCCTCGGTTTCTATTAATTCCGCTGCGGCTCGTTGATCTGCTTTGCTACCATAGTCATCATCGTCAGAAACGATATCTCCATACTCGCATTCCAGGAGTTGGCTGAGCTGTTCCACATGCTCCTTACGAACCCTCTTGATTTTGCCATTGAGCCAACGACTGAAGGTTCCCTTATCAACACCGATCTGCTCAGCTAGCCAGTGCTTTTTCAAGGACAGCTCCCCAATACGAGCCTCAATGTCATCTCTTTTAATGCTCACGGTCACATACTTATCAACCATATGTTTGCTGTTCCTAAAATCTCCAACTCTGATCATTTATAGCAAAAATCGATGGGTATCATCATAAGTCATTTCGCAGATGAAGGCAGCAATGAAGTTGTGATCTATCCACTACAAAACAGAGCAAACAACCGTTTGCTCTGTTTTTCTATGAATCGTAAGGAAAGCTTAGTGAACGACTCAGTCTGGCCTACCAAGTAGTAAAGGTAACGTATTGGCCGGCATCGCGCTCAAATGAAAGCTGCTCTTTGTAAGTGGGTTCACCTCGTTTCCAAACAATATTGATACCGTGGAGTCTTTCTTCAGCGCTAGGTGCGCTACGGAATACACTGCGGTAAGCCCCTTCAACTGCGATTCCTTGCCAGTTTCGTAGGAGGCTGAGGTAGTTGGTACCATTGCGTAACATATTAAGTGCCCTGTTATACTCCGTTGCAGTTGGCAGTCTACGGTATGTGTCTTCAAATACACGGTTGATACTATGCTCTGCAAAAGCAACGAAGATAAAGTCTATGCCATCAAATTCGTTCCCTTTTACTTGGTCAATACCTTTACGAAGTTCCTCACGACTTGGCTGCCTTTCATAGAAATCCACATAGGATTCTCGTACAAGGTTTTCAGGAATTGGTAAATCAAGGTAGATGATAGAACGGACTTCAAGTCCTTCTACTTTTGTTAAATAGGCATGAACCGCCGAATTCTTGTTCCAGCCATCATAATCCCAGTCCCACTGCTTCCAGAGGTCATCTTGATGCAAGGGTATTTGCGCGTTGGAGTCGGTATCGTAGGTCCAAAATGTTTCTCCTTCATAACCGAAGACAACTAGCCAGTGCAAAAGAGGGTAGTGAAAAGAAACATCGATACTGGCAACTCTTTCAGAGAAGCCTTCTTTGCCCCTTTGAACCAAAACCATGACTGGTTTTCCTTCGTCAATCAATCGTCTTAAATCCCCAAGACTTTGACGCTCCTTTGCTACGGCTGGAACACCATATTTATCGACAAGCCTATCTTTTAACTGGTACGTAGGCCTACCTATCCCGGTTGGTAGTGACACCTCATATTGAAACAAAGATTCTTCAATCACGTCAACGAGATCGCAGATGACGCTAAGAACCCCTTTACAGATTTCTTTTTTAACACTGCGGGTAATAGTCTGCGTGTAGTTAAAATTAAATTCATGTTGACCAATGTTACGTGTCATGGCATCGAAGCTTTCACCAAACCCATAAGTCTTCAGGATTCGGTGTGATGCCTGAATCCCGCAATGCCAGTCATGACCATCCGTTTGAAAATCTTCAACTTCCACAGCCTCTAAATTAAGCTCGTTGGCCATGATGAGTGGGGCGTGTACGCTTAGTATACAGGCAACTATATACCATATAAGATTGTTCATCATCTCTCCGCAATAATATTGATGGAATAATATTGATGGAATGATCCAAACCCAATTAGTTTGGACCTATTTGAATACCTGCTACTTGCATCAAGGACGCGGGAGATGCCGTGCAATTATCGTTGAAGTGAAAAATATAGACAGGTTTACGAGAGGTATAAGCTAATAAAGCAGTGGAATAGATCGACTTAGAATGCTCCGTCCCATCCATAACTAGAATAAAGTTGCTAGGATGCTTGTTGGGGCAAGGTGAATTAGATGGTTTCGAGAGTTTGATGGTGCATTGAGAAACATTAGGCTGCGACCTTTGCGATGATTCAGGGTGATGACAAGCAATATACTCGATTTGACCGGCTGGGGTTCCTGATGACGAGCGCTGCGCGAATCCTTGTGATTGGATGAATAATAATCCGAGACTTAAAGCTGCGTTAAACATTTTCATTGGTATTTTCTCCGTGAAATCTAGTTAATAAAACATCATTTGCCCCCTAAACACACAATCACGAATAAAATATTGCAGACCCCCTGAAGAATTTTTCAAATTTTTTGAGTCGTGGCTGAGTGATCTTATAATATGCTGAATTTAAAGAATAAAGGATCATAGATCCCGCTCGGAAAGATGATTGGTCGAGATGAACAATCTTCATTAGACAGATGCCTGATAATCGGAATACTTCCGTTCTTAAACCCTAAATATCCTAACATTGCTGGAAGAGTCGGTTTATTCCCAAACAGTGAATTTTTTTGGATCGTTCTGACAAGATTCTTGAATAGTAACCATTAACTGCCCAACAATATTAATGATAGGAGACTTAGCTGTCCGAATGTTACCAACTTGTTGATACAATCTGAATCATTTGAATTTTGACTGTAGTCACTTATCTCGGCCAATTCGGTTAAACTCCGAATAAATGCGTCATTAATTCTTTAAATGAGGTTTTTGTGAGGGGTTTTGTTGAAAACTGAGCTCCTAATGACTCGGCTTTCTTTATCTCATCAGGCTTTTCAGACGTCGTTACGAAGCACACGACCACGGTGTTCTTACGTTCTAAAGTTTGAAATTTCTCTAAAAACTCAAAGCCGTTCATTTTCGGCATATTAATATCTAACAGCAAGAGATCCACGGAAATTTCTCTATGTGATGTAAACCATTCAAGGCCCTCTTCGGGGTCTTGAAACGCCTTGATGCATGCGGCAATTCCCGATCGTTCTATAATTCGGAGATTTATACTTAAGTCTATATCGCAGTCATCTATACAAACTACTTGTTTCATATGTTCCCTCAAATAAATATTTTTATTCGTAGCCCATGTATGTTCCCAGGTTCCAAAACGAGCTTCCAATTGTGACGAGACACCACTTGCTTTGCAATGCCTAGACCAAGTCCTGTGCCTTCGATCTTATTTGATGTATGAAATCTTTTAAAAAACTCCGTCGCATGAAGGCATTCTTCCTTTGACATTCCAATACCGTTATCTTCTAGAATGAGTACTTTAGACTGCTGGTTTTCTTCTGTCGAAATGCTTAGCTCTAGTCTTCGGGTTTGGTCTCTATATTTCCAACTATTGGATAAAATGTTTCTGATTAATAACGAAAACATCTCCTTATCGGCGTCGATCATAAATTGCCTACTTAAAAAATCTAGTGAAACCTCCTCTGTAATGTTCCTTTCTGATTTTATTTGTGGCCAAATGTCTCGGATGAGTTGGATGGCATCTAATACCTCTAGGTTTATGCTTTCGTTTTGTACCTTGCCTAAAGTTAACGCCGCATTTATTAGTTTTTGGGCTCTATTTGCACATTTTTTTAGACTCTGAATATTTTCTGAGAGGTCTTCGAGATGATTTTCGTCTAAGTCTTCTTGCATGATCTCTAGTAAGCCCATCATTGACTTAATTGGCGATTGAAGGTCGTGAGATGCGGCATGAGCAAAAATAGAAAGATCTTGGTTCTTTTCTTGAAGGCTATCGTTAGCATTTTTGAGAGCAATTTGATTCTTTTTGCTTTCGGTAATATCGAGACATGTCCCTATCAACCATGTAACTTTACCCTTCGCGTCAGCTCTTGCTTCGCCCCGGTCCTGTATCCAAATATACTCGTTTTCATCATGTTTGACGCGAAACTCTATGATCCAAGGGTCACCAGTTTCTAAGGTTTTTTGAACAGTACTGCTCCACAGTGTAAGGTCATCGGGGTGAATGAGTGCTGAAAGCTCTTCAAACGAGGGTTCTTGCCTCGATGTATGTTTTGGTAAAAATAATGCGAACATCTGAGGGGACCATCGAATTTTCTGAGTTTCAACATGAAATTCCCAGTCTCCTATTTTTGCAATCGTTTGAGCTCTATTGAGCCTAGATTCAGAATTCTTTAGTTCGGTTACGTCAATATGGGTACCTACCATTCTAATTGGTTTTCCGTCGCTGTCTTTGATTACTAGTCCTCGGCATCTCACCCAGGTCCAATCATCTGTTTGATTATTTTTGTACCTTACATATTGATCATACTTGTGGTTTGAATCTTCGCAGTGTTTCTGAAAATTTTCGTTTGCTAGGTTTAAATCGCTAGGATGAATAAGGTCTTGCCATTCACTGGCTAGGTGCTTTCGTTTTGCAGGATCGAATCCAAATGTTTCCCAAAATCTAGGACTCATCCACTCTTGCTCCGGGTTTTCTAGATCCCAATACCATAGGCCATCTAGAGAACCCTCTTCAACAAACTTGAAAATACTTTCTTCTGTTTTGATTAATTCGCGAAGCTCTTTCTCTAAATAGTGCATAATTTCCCTAGCTGAGTGCATATACATTCTCATCCTAAATAGACTATATCTGATATAGGGGTGAATGCAAAGGTATTCAACCTAACCAAAATTGTTTGAGGTGTTGTAAGAATTTTTCTGAATTTCCCTTGCGACTTAATCGAAACCTGAGGCCTTTACTAACTCGGGAAAGTAAACCTCCAGGTGCGCCCCAAAAAACATGGCAAACAGTCTTCTATTCTGTTTTTTATAAAAACTATGGTAGGTCTCGTTCAATAAATTCAGTGTGACCTACAAAGCTCTAAAAATGACAAATTGCCTGCATCACATTCTAAATAAAGTAGCTCAATGTAAATGGGTTCGCTCTGTTTCTAAACAATACTTCTTTTTCGCTTTTCAATTTTTGCTTTTCGATTTTCGATTTAGCAGCTAGTTTTTCGAATTGTATCCGTCGAGAGGGAAAACTTATGGAACAGCGAGGGGCTTGCAACACATAAACATCCCCAAATGTGAAATGTTTTCCCTCTCGACGGATACAATTCGAAAAACTAGCTGCTAAATCGAAAATCGAAAAATACAGCTAAAGGATAAACGAAACCAAAAAAGAGAACACAGGTGAATTATGATCAAAATCACCAGTCGGGCCGGCGGGAGTTGTCTTCTAAGGGGTTTAAAACATGGAGAAAAAACTGCCATCTGGCAGAATTTCTTATGCCTGTGGCTCTGATGCCGAAACCCCCTGGGTAAGGAAGTATTCACCCTATGGGAGGTTAACATGAAAGCTGTGCGTGCTGTTTGGAAGGGAATTGAGATTGCTGCCACCGATAATCCAGTTTTGGTGGAAGGCAATTATTACTTTCCAGAAGAAGATGTGGTTCACGACTATCTCGCAGCTTCAGAACTGTCAACTCACTGCCCCTGGAAGGGTGATGCCTCTTATTTTTCTGTCGAGATTTTTGGGGAAACCCTTGAAGATGCAGCTTGGGTCTACTTACATCCATCAAAAGAGGCTAGGAGAATCAAGGGATACTACGCATTTTGGAAGGGCGTAGAGATTATAAAGGAGAGCGACGCCGACCGAAATGCTCGCATGTCCGAGGTGGTGAGAAGCTTTTTTTCAGGTTACGATGCCTCGTCAAAAGACGAAGACCTACTTACTCAATTTCGGTCTACGTTACTAGGTCTAGGCTCCGATGGGTTGTTTGAGCTTCTGCCCGAATCCTTTATCCAAAAATTAGGGTTCTTTAACTTTCAGAACTCCAACAATCCTTGTTTTTTTGTCAATCACAAGGGGGTGATTGAGCTGACAAATCCAACGTTGTCTTGGGCCTTAAATCATCTGTCAGACCAGACGGGAAAAACACTTGAGTCATTTTTATCTCATTTTTCTATCGAGTCCAGTGAAAATCTAGATGATGTGATGAAGACGCTTGAGTCACATGGTTGGGTTCGGGTGCCAAAGCTTAAGACCATTAAGGATCATAAACCAGTATATTACTCTTTAGATATTGCTATTTCGAAGCATGGCTCAAAAGACTCCTTGACTGGTATTCAAGGCCAATTAATCGATATTACAGCTGAGGTGGAGTTGACCCAAGCTGTGGAGAAGTCCGAGCAAAACGTGAAAACCCTGCTTTCGGGCCTTCAAGAGGGTCTGTTCTATTTTGATCGCGAAGGAAGAATT
Organism: Pseudobacteriovorax sp.; assembly: GCA_013215145.1. GTDB lineage: Bacteria > Bdellovibrionota_B > Oligoflexia > Oligoflexales > Oligoflexaceae > DT-89. The sequence goes on along the minus strand of JABSRP010000018.1, from coordinate 123,032 downwards.
CCTGAGGACCGCTCGGCGGCACTCGATGTGATACTTGGCGATCACTCTAGTTTTGCGACCTTACATGAATTTGCCAATATTTTTAAGTCCTGCTCCGAGGCTGATATCGCAACCTGCTTAGATATGCTGTGGCCTGATCCCGATGAAGCTTTTTTCAGTGATTTTCGCACCACCATCAGCATGCTGCCGCAAAAAGGGAAGGTGACGCTTAACGGGGTGCCGAGGGATTTCACTATCGAGTATAGACAAGTGGAACACGATGAAAAAATTATCGTCATCGTTAACGATGTCACGGAATTTTTGAAGAACCAAATAGAGGCCGAGAAGTCGGCTCAGAGAGTTGACTGCCTATCTAAAGCGGCCAGCAATCGGGAAAGCTACCTTAGCTTTGCTGAAGAGACCATCGAACTTGTGGGGAGAGTGGCCCAGAGTCTAAGCGCCAAAGACGAAGCCGAGGTCAATCAAATCAAGCGGGATTTACATACTCTCAAGGGGTCATGGGGGACCTTTGGTTTTGGCGACTTGTCCTCTTACGTGCACGATCTCGAAGATAAAATTGATGAAGCGGGATGCTTTTATGAGGAATGCCTCAAGGCTTGGGGTGATATCCAATCAGCCTGGGATGCTCAAAGCCTCGAGATCTCCGAGGTGCTTGGTTTGGAAAAGAACCGCGGTACTACAGTAGTAGAGCTGGCAAAAATCGAATGCCTACGACGAACATTGCTTGATGAGAATCGCAACGATCTTGCAAGCCAAGTGGATGCTCTGCAAAATAGAAAACCGGCCACAGTGTTCTCCAAGTACTCAGATTACATTGAATCTTTGAATGAACGATTTCCTGAAAAAAACGTTCATCTGGCCTTTGATGAATCTTCCGAAGAGCTCAGTTTTGCCTTGGCTCAGCAATTGGATGGGGCTTTCATCCATATATTCCGCAATGGCTTTGATCATGCCATAGAAAGCCTGGAAGAGCGTGATTCATGCGGTAAACCCTCATCCGGTACCATAACCGTAGGCGTCCAGTACCAAGGAGACTCAGCTAAATTTACGATTGCCGATGATGGAAGAGGCATAGATGGTCAAAAACTAGCAGAGAAAGCGCGGACAAATGGGGTTTGGTCGGAGGAAACCTTTCAAGCGGCTAGTGACAAGGACCGCATAGAGTTGATTTTTGCTCCTAATCTTTCCTCTAAGGATGAGGTTAGTTCGGTATCGGGACGTGGAGTGGGTATGGATGCCGTCAAAAACCTTGTTGAAGACCTAGGGGGAACGATTCAGGTGGATTCTGTTCCAGGCAAAGGGACAACATTTGAGATTGCTATCCCTTACCCCCTAGGAGAGCAAAAGCAGGCAGCATGACACCAGAAACAAGGTCATAGAATGAGGATCATTCCTTACATGTTTTTCGGGATGTGGTCTCGCATTTTCTGGTTTTAAGGTGTTTTATGTCTTTGTTACCTTTCGAATAAATCAATGACATAATTATGTCAGCAGCCCTATGGCTTTGAGCTTAAAGAATTAAAGCCATCAGTTTAATTTTTCTTATCACGTTTTGAATTCGGCTCTCATTGTATATTTAGGAACAACTCAGTACTCTAGAGTTGTCTCAAAATTGGAAACTCACTTAAAGGAGTATCTTCATGGAAAGTCAGATCTTTTTTAGAAATTGCCAGAAGTCAATCCGAGTTACAAAACTGTTTGAACATACAAAAGAAAAATTAGAAAAACTACTGCCGAAAGGTGTCCTCCTGCATGCTGAGGTTAAACAGGAGCAGCAGGGTATTTTCAAAGTTGGCTTGAGTCTGGTAGCCTCTAAGCCCTTCGATTTTCATGTACAAGTTTATGACCAAACCATTTTTGATGCAGCTCACAAGGCCTCACATATATTAATCAAACGAGTCTCAAAGAAAAAAATCAAGCTTTCTGAAAGGCCAAAACAAGTTGATGTCCCGTTGCTTTCAGAGCAATTGAATCCCGTGGACCCTGATATGGTAGAGCCCTTGTTTCCGGGTGAGAACCAATTGCCTATCGATGCTGCCTATATTCAAGGTTTTGAGAAAATGCGTCGTAAATCTGATGCGATGAATTTTCAAAATATGACACATTAGGTTTACGAAACTATCTAGAAAATCTAAGCAAATAGAGGGCTCTCGCGAGCCCTATCTATTTGTTACCCAACCTCAATTTATTTCTGCTGAAATGACATGACGTCACAAATTGTAACTACTTTTCGATGCTAGGGGCTGCTTTGGGTTTGAAGCTCACTGTGACTCGACGATAGAGTTTCCAAAGAGAAGCCATCAAAATAACCATCGAAGAGGAACGACAGACATGAATCGAACAATGATCACCAAAATTTTTACGTCAACTGTGGGAGCATGGCTTTTGAGTTCAAGCGCTCAAGTGTATGCTCTCGCCTGTGATAATGACAATTTCGATAACTTTTATAAGGCCGTTCAGCATGCGGGAGCTGGTAACCCAAATTATGTGCGCTATGATAAAAATGCTGATAATTATGGTCCTTTTACCAACGACTGCTTGAATCCCTATGCTAATGGAACCTGTATAGATGGCTATGGTAAGCGCTATAAGCTTATAGCAACATCTGGGCTGACAAAAAAATGGAGTGCTGCGGTTTGTATCAAAGTCAGGCAGAGTGACTATAGATATAATTACGAGCATCGCGTCTTTGACAATGGAAACCCAGTTTGGTTTGGCCCTAATGTGAGCTTTCAGTATAGAGATGCCAACGGTAGATGGCGACTTTTGAGGGGCTCAGACGGTGATTTGGCTTCTTGGAATGTCAAGGACGGCTTATACTGGTATCGCTGGAAGTGGTCATCCAATACCGCGCGGCAGTATCGTATCGCCATTGAGGAGTCCATGCGATTTGATGAATTTGATATCGCCATGGACTGGTGAACGCCTCTAAGGGAGAGGGATTACCAATCCAGGGCCTAGGTAGGTGGTTAATTTTACCTTAAGATCGATCCAAGCTGCCCCCCGGTCACGATCCACCTGACATGGATTTATCCCGGATTTTCCTAAACTCGGCAGTCTTGTTCCAATTAGGGAACGAGGTTGCCTTTGTTAGGTCGTAGCCCACATGAAAAAATAGCCTGACATCATCGGTGGCCGCCTGAAAATCCCAAGTAGGGTCAAACTCGTCACAGGATTGATGGTAGCACTGGCGTATTTTCTGCCGGCGTTTTTCAATCTTAGCCTTCTCTGACGGGTTTAAGATATCGGTGCCGCCTGAGGCATAAAGAGCGGGAACACCTTTTTTAGCCAACCTAAAATGATCGGAGCGATAAAAACCTCCGCCTTGAGGATAGGCTTCACCTTTTACGTAGCGATTCTGAATCTTGGCTGCCCGTTTCAGATAATCTTCTAGCTCTGATTTGCCGTAACCCACGACGGTAATATCTTTCATCCGGCCTACGATATTTAAGCTGTCCATATTGATGGCGGCTAAGGTTTTATTTAAAGGATAGATCGGATTTTGCGCGTAGTACTCAGAGCCAATCAACCCCTGCTCTTCGGCAGCCATGGCAATGATTGTTATGGAGCGCTCGGGTCTTGTTTTTAACTTAGAGAACGCTTGGCCGATTTCGATGAGTCCCGCCACCCCAGTAGCGTTATCGTGGGCACCGTTGTATATTTTATCCTTAAGGAAGTCGTCTTTTGTCCCTAAATGGTCCCAATGTCCCATATAGATAATATGCTCATCAGGTTTCGTACGCCCTCTTAGGGTGGCAATAAAATTGTTGGTTAAGGTTTCTTTAAAGCTGTTTTCTAAGGTGATGCTAAACTTTTGCTTCAGTGGAACAGGTTTAAAGCCCTTCTTCATGGCTGCTTTTTTTTGCGTTTCAAAATCGAGACCGGCCTTCTTGAATATGTTTTTGGTGGCATCGAGATGAAACCACCCTTCCACTGTGACTCTGGATCCCTGTCCGTCCTTTCGTTTTAGATCGAATTGCGGACCTGACCATCCTCCCGATACCACTGGCCAACCGTAGCTTGCGGGTTTGTCCTCATGGACGATCATAACCGCCGCCGCACCTTGACGACTGGCTTCTTCGTATTTGTAAGTCCAACGCCCATAATAAGTCATGGTATCGCCTTCGAAAAGGGTCTTGTCCTTGGTGGCAAATCCTGGGTCATTGACCAAGACCACCACGGTCTTTCCCTTGACATCAATACCTGCATAATCGTTCCAGCCGTACTCGGGGGCGTGAATTCCGTAGCCGACAAAAACCAAATCCGACTGTTTGATTTGCAAGGAATTTTTAAGATGACGCGATACGGCAACATAGTCTTGCTTGTAGACTAAAGGTTGGGAATCGATGGTTAATTTTATATTGTTGGCTGCTGTCACCTCGACTAATGGGACCTGTTGACGAAAGCTCTTAGCATTGCCTCCAACGAATCCAAAGGATTTGAATTGCTGCTCCAGGTAGCTAAGGGTTTTCGTTTCGCCGGCAGATGCCGGCGCCCGTCCGCCAAAGGCATCGTCAGCGAGCACTTTGATATGCCGACTAAGGTCCTTAGGGTTGATGCTTTCGTAAGCCTGTTTAAAATCGGCCGACTCCTGCTTCCCTGCGGCGAGACTATAGTCAGCCAAATGAACTGATAGAAATAACTTTGTAAAAATGACTAGTCTGTGCAATATACGACTCCACAAGTACCCCGATCCACTTGGAAATCCAAAGCAAATGGGTATTAAGGTTGTGCGCTTTAAGGATTACGCAATGACAAAAGAACGATATGACCGTTCCGTGGGGAGTTTAATATTAGATAGGCTGGGTTTCAAGGATATAGGGATAAGGCTAAATAGGGGAGTCATGGAGCCAACCCTATCAGCCTATGGTTTGGGATCTTATGGTAGGCTAGCCTCGCTGAGAGTCTACCCATGTTTTTGCATTGTAGAACATGCGCATCCAGGGGCTGTCTTCTCCCCATTCCGAAGGATGCCACGAGTTTTGCACCGTGCGATAGACCCTTTCTGGATGAGGCATCATGATTGTGACGCGGCCATCTTCTGAGGTCAGACCAGTCACTCCCTCTGGTGAGCCATTTGGATTTGCGGGATACCGCTCCGTTATCCTTCCGGAGTTATCAACAAAACGCAACGTCACTAAACTTTTTTCTAGGGCCTCGGATAACTGTCTATCTTCTTTAAATTCGGCATAACCCTCGCCATGAGATACTGCGATTGGGATCAGGGAGTCTTCCATACCTTGGAAAAAGATAGAGGGGCTTTTGCCAATGGCCACCCTAGAGAACCTAGCTTCGAATCTATCCGACTGGTTTTGAACAAATTTTGGCCAATGAGAGGCCCCTGGGATGAGGTCGCGCAGATTTGCGAGCATTTGGCAGCCATTGCACACGCCAAGGGCAAAGCTGTCGTTTCTGTGGAAAAAGGCGCGAAACTCTTCTCTTACCCCATCGTTGAATAAGATTGATTTTGCCCATCCCTCACCTGCTCCTAAGACATCACCATAAGAGAAACCACCACAGGCAACCAATCCATCAAAGTCAGAGAGTGAGACTTTGTTTGCTATGATATCGCTCATATGAACATCGATGGCGCTAAATCCAGCCCTGGTGAAGGCAGCCGCCATCTCCAAATGGCTATTGACTCCTTGCTCTCGAAGAATCGCGACTCTTGCCGGTTTATCTAAGCTGGATTTTGGTTTTTCATGAGGGTCGAAGGTTAAGCTTGCCGATAGTCCTGGGTCATTGGCATCGACTCTTTGCTCATGCTCTTGGATAGCGCATGCGGGGTTATCTCGTAGCTTTTGCATATGCAGGGTGGTTTGAGACCATTGATCTCTGAAGTTGACCCGGCTATCTTTGAGTAGGCTTTCTCCGTCAAAGGTAAACTCAATCTGGTCATCTGTGTTGATCGTCCCAATAAAGTGTGCGTTTGCGCTGAGGCCGTGCCTTTCTAAAGCGGCTAGGACGTCTGCCTTTTCCGAAGTCCGAATTTGTAATACGCCACCAAGCTCTTCACTAAACAGGATCGATAACGGTTCGATACCGAGTTTATCTAGGCTAATGTTTGCTCCTGTAGCTCCGGCAAAACACATCTCGAGTATGGTGACAAATAACCCGCCGTCGGACCGATCATGAAAGGCTAAGATCTTATTTTGCTCGTTGAGTTCCTGAACTGCAGAGAATAGCCCTTTAAGCAAATCAGGGTCATCAAGATCTGCTGGGACTTGACCAAGTTTCTTATAGACTTGAGCCAGGCAAGAAGCTCCGAGGCGGTTTTGTTTGCTACCTAAATCGATCAACCAAAGCTCACTGTCCGTAACCTCAGTATTGAGCTGCGGCGTTAGCGTCTTACGTACATCTAAGCAAGGAGCAAAGGCAGAAATAACAAGCGAGAGTGGGGCGGTGACGGTCTTGTCGATCCCGTCTTCCTGCCAACGAGTCTGCATCGACATGGAGTCTTTACCAACAGGAATCGATAAGCCTAACTCTGGACACAATTCCATACCGATGGCCTCCACGGCCTCATACAATCCAGCGCCCTCTCCAGGGTGGGCTGTTGCCGCCTGCCAGTTAGCCGATAGTTTAATCCGCTTCAGACTTTCGATTGGGGCGCTCATGATATTTGTGATGGCTTCACCCACTGCCATCCGCGCTGAAGCTCCGTAATTTAGGAGAGCAATCGGAGCCCTTTCACCCATGGCCATGGCCTCTCCAGTATAGGCATCTAATGTGGAGGTCGTCACTCCAACATTGGATACAGGAACTTGCCATGGTCCCACCATCTGATCGCGTGCGATGAGTCCAGTGACTGTTCGATCGCCAATACTGATAAGAAATGTCTTATCTGCGATGGTCGGTAGCGCCAGTAATCGCGCTGCAGCATCCTCTATAGAGATGTCAGAGACATCTAGAAGATCGCCTTCAGCTTGAAGTTTTTCCACTTTGCGATGCATTTTGGGAGGCTTACCCAAGAGGACGTCTAAGGGTAGGTCGATGGGTGTATTTTGAAAGTGACTATCCTCAAGCTTAAGTGTTTGCTCTTCGGTGGAGGTACCGACGATGGCATAGGGACAACGCTCTCGTTTGCAGAACTCGCGAAAGGTATCCAGGTCTTCTGGTTTAACCGCAAGAACATAGCGTTCTTGGGATTCGTTGCACCAGATTTCTAGCGGTGACATCCCTCTCTCGTCACTGGGGACATCGCGAAGCTGAAAGGTGCCTCCCCGCCCCGCATCATGAATGATTTCGGGTAGGGCGTTGGAAAGCCCACCGGCGCCAACGTCATGGATGAAGGCGATGGGATTGTTTTCTCCTAGGGACCAGCAAGCATCGATCACTTCCTGACAACGACGCTCCATTTCCGGATTATCCCGCTGCACCGAAGCAAAATCTAACTCAGCCTCGCCGGCTCCAGAGGCCATGGAAGAGGCAGCGCCGCCCCCTAAACCTATGAGCATGGCAGGCCCACCTAAGACAATAAGGTGACTACCAACGGGATAGCTATCTTTTACTATATGCTCCGGTTTTATGTTTCCCATTCCTCCAGCTATCATGATGGGCTTGTGATAGCCGCGGACCTCTAAACCATTTGGTCCATGGACCTCACTTTCGTAGCTACGGAAATAACCTAGGATATTAGGTCGTCCAAATTCATTATTGAAACCCGCAGCGCCTAAGGGGCCTTCGAGCATGATCTCGAGGGCCGATACAATGCGATCAGGTTTACCAAAGTCCACTTCCCAATCATGCTGATAACCAGGAATATTTAAATTGGACACCGAAAATCCAGCCAGTCCAGCCTTGGGTTTTGACCCTCGACCCGTGGCACCCTCATCCCGTATCTCGCCACCTGAACCGGTTGAGGCTCCTGGATAGGGGGATATGGCAGTGGGATGGTTGTGGGTCTCGACTTTCATAAGAATGCTAACGTCTTCCTCATGAAAGGAGTACTCTTTGGTCAAAGGATTCGCATAGAATCTACGGGCATGGAATCCGTCCATCACCGCAGCGTTATCTTTATAGGCTGAGGAAACAAAGTCAGGAGTGCTGGCGAAGGTGTTTTTTATCATCTTAAAGAGACTAAGGTCTTTCCTCTCACCATCAATGGTCCAGTCGGCATTGAAGATTTTGTGCCGGCAGTGCTCGGAATTAGCCTGGGCAAACATCATAAGTTCGATATCGTTGGGATCTCGATTCAGTGCGGTAAAATTTTCTAGCAGGTAATCAATTTCATCAGAGGCCAATGCTAGTCCAAGGGTTTCGTTGGCCTCTACTAGTGCCGCGCGCCCTTTGGATAGTACCGGTATTGAGGTCATGGGCCTTGGCTCATGCTCTGCGAAAAGCCTTTCCCCCATCTGTAAGTCATCAAACACGGTTTCAATCATCCGATCATGGAGCAAGGCCTTAATGCTTGTGACATCCTCTTCGGACCAGTCTTGTCCATTGGTAGCAACATAGTAAGCTGTACCACGCTCGACACGTTCAACCTGCTTAAGGCCACTGTTATGAATGATGTCGGTTGCTTTCGATGACCAAGGGGAGATGGTTCCTGGTCTGGGTGTCACCAAAAAGAGGCGACCTTCAGCAGCTCTCGGTTCTTGGTTAGGGCCGTAGCGAAGAAGGCTTTCCAAAACTCGCTCTTCTTGCTCGTTCAGGGGCGCGCTTTGCTTTACAAAGTGGATATGCTCAGCATAAATACTTTTTACTGCGATATTAGCCTGTTCCAGGATAGAACGTAGTTTGTGGCTATGCGATTTTGATAGGGACGGTTGACCTCTTAAAACTAGCATGACGCTCTCTTTCCTGTCTGATGAGTAGGATGAATCACCAATATGAGGACCTTGAGCCGTTTTGCTCTACTTTTATGCAAAGAAATCTACCTTAATGACCGAGCAAACCTCTGTAGCTTTGGTAATTTATGGTTCTGCGGCAAATTTCAAGGCCCTCATATTGGCATTGATCTGTCATTGCCCGAGAGTATAGAAATATTTTCAAAAATGTAAATCATCCGTTAAGGGTTTTTAGGAAAAACTGCCAAAAAAAATGAGAATTTCCCCTACGTGGACGAACTTAGGTGATTAATGTGCATATATGACATATTTGCAGAGACTAAATCTCTAAGTTAACTTGCGACGATTCCGATTTATGAAAAAAGTATCTCACACGATCCATAGATGCCTAAGGTGTTCCATGCAGAAATGGGAGTGTTCATCTTTGGGTTTGTTATCGTGTGTGATGGCTTGATGGAACAAACAGAAAGACGTCGTCCATTGAAGAAACTGCGGGATGGATAGGTTTCGGCCAGCTTTTCTGCAACCTTTTCGCTCTTGCATTTATTGATGCCTAGGATTTTCACAAGACACGGTGGTTGGTTTAGTAAACTTAATAAAGATAAGAAAACAAAAAATTTTGGAGCCGGTAAAACTCCAATAACCATTGAATTCATTTAAAAAAATAGCAGCGCGCGTCATGGTTTAGAAGGCAGCTTCCTTAGCGATAATTTTTCATGGCTGTAACTTTTTTCGAGTTTTTTGCAAGCGTGTCTTCGCCTGGTTTTGTTTCCACTTTCATCAGGCAAATCTCGTTTTTGCCTCAAATCAGCCAATGTTAACGTGTTAATTATTTCTTGCTCTTGAAAACAAATTGTCTGAGTATCGAGGACATCAAGAGTGATGCGCTGTTGCTCAACACAGGTGGGATGAACAGTGATGTGACGAAACTTTCAGGACCTTTTATAAGGAGTCAACGATTTGAAGCGGAATTTAAAGCTCTATTTGGCAGCAAGTTTAAGTATGGGGGTCTTGGGCTGTAATAACCAAGTCCAAGATGAAAACGATGGTTACAGTGGTGCAAGTAAAGTCAAAGCACCACCACCAACAGCTTTTGCAACAGCAAAAACTACCAATGATCCAGAGGCAGCCATAGATTTGGCGATTCCTAAGATCACAGTAACGATGAACGATGATGTGCGCAGCGCCGGGACGCGTACCGATAAACCAAGGCCTAACGATTTTTGGTGGCCGAACCTTCTTGATGTTTCAGCGTTGCGACGTTATGAGGCAACCAATCCTCTGGGTAGTGATTTTAGCTATGCTGAGGCTTACGCAAAGTTAGACATGGAAAAAGTTAAGGCCGACATGAAGGCTGTCATGACAGATTCAAAGGAGTGGTGGCCAGCGGATTATGGGCACTATGGCCCCTTGTTTATTCGTATGGCGTGGCACAGCGCGGGAACCTACCGGGCTCTCGATGGTCGCGGTGGGTCTGATGGTGGTCAGATGCGTTTTGAGCCGCTCAACAGCTGGCCCGATAATACCAATCTCGATAAGGCGAGACGTTTGATACAGCCAGTCGTTGATAAATACTACCCGAATCTTTCTTGGGCTGACGCCATGATCCTTGCGGGTAACCTTGCTTTGGAAGACATGGGATTCCAAACCCTTGGTTTCGCCGGTGGCCGGACTGATGATTGGACTCCTGACCTAGTTTACTGGGGACCAGAAGATCAATTGCTTGCCAGTAAGCGATTTGACAAAGATGGCAACTTATTGGTTCCTCTTGCCGCCTCAGTTATGGGTTTGATTTACGTCAACCCCGAAGGACCCGATGGCAAACCTGATCCCCTTCTCTCGGCAAAGCGTATTCGTACAACCTTTGGTCGCATGGGAATGAATGACGAAGAAACCGTAGCATTGATCGCTGGTGGGCATACTCTAGGTAAAATGCACGGCGCCAACAAACCAGAAGACTGTGTGATTGGACCTCCTCCTGCAGATTCCCCTGACGCAGCACAGGGTATTGGTTGGAAAAACGTTTGCGGCAAAGGCAATGCGGAAGATACCATCACCAGTGGTATCGAAGGGCCTTGGACCTCAACTCCGATTCAATGGTCTCATGGCTACTTTACCAACCTATATAAATATGACTGGGAGCTTAGCCGCGGACCTGGTGGCAAGTATCAGTGGTTTCCAAAAAATGCTGATGCCTCCGCAACAGCGCCTGATGCTCATGTCCCTAACAAACGCGTATCGATCACGATGTTAACAACGGATTTGGCTTTAAGATTCGATCCGACATATGGAAAGATCTCAGAGCGATTCCTAAATGATCCTGCTGCATTTGGTAAAGCCTTCGCTCGCGCATGGTTTAAACTCATCCACCGCGACCTTGGTCCTAAATCGCGATACCTTGGTAACGAATTCCCAGCGGAAGATTTTATCTGGCAAGATCCGCTACCACAAACCAGCCGCATCCTTTCTGATGTCGAGATCAATGAAGTCAAAACTATGATTCTAGACGCTGGTCTATCGTCAAGTCAGCTGATTAAGACAGCTTGGGCATCGGCGGCGTCTTACCGTGGCACGGATATGCGCGGTGGTGCTAATGGCGCTCGTATTCAACTTGCTCCTCAGAAAGACTGGGCCGTTAATGAGCCTCAGCAATTGGAAAAAAATCTTGAAGCCCTAAAGCTTATCAAGGCTATCTTTGAACGAGCCAATGGCAAATCAATTTCCTTAGCAGATGTTATCGTGCTTGCTGGAAATGTTGCTATCGAGGAGGCAGCCGCCAAAGCAGGGATCACTCTTGAGATACCGTTCTCACCTGGTCGTGTTGATGCCACTGCTGATCAAACAGATGTAGAGTCCTTTAATGCTCTAGAGTTGACCGCAGATGGTTTCCGTAACTACTACGACGAGAAACGTAATTACCTGGATCCTGCAAGGGCCTTTGTCGACCGTGCTGACCTTTTAACTCTAACGGTACCAGAAATGGTAGTACTTACTGGTGGGTTGCGCGTCCTTGGAGCCAATCATAATAATACAGAGTACGGTGTCTTCACGAAAACACCTGGTGTCTTAACTAACGACTATTTCATCAACCTCATGAACACGGATACAGTATGGTCTATGTCACCAGAAAAAGAGGGAATCTTCGTAGGTAAAGACCGCAACACTGATAAGGTGCTTTGGAAGGCTACAACTCACGATCTGATTCTTGGATCTCGCTCTGATTTCCGAGTCGTATCGTTTTCTTACGGGTCCGTGAATGCCAAAAACCGCTTTGTTCAGGACTTCGCCAAAGCTTGGACGAAAGTTATGAACCTAGATCGCTTCGATTTAGCTAGATAAGATAGTAAGTAGAATCAAAGGCTTAAACCAATAGCCCCAGGATGGTTGCAAAAACATTTTGGGGCTTCTTTGCTACCTAGCAAGACGACTATCATAATCCTGCCTCCGATAAACCTGTTTAGCTCAAAGAGATAGATTCCGATACGGACTCAAGGTTGAAAGCATCAAATCATTTCCTGGAGATATGGGATTCATGTCCAAGATATTCTTTTATCTTGTCGCGGGGCTCTACGTCTTGTCTGCGAGTTGCCAAGATAGCTCGTCATCAAGTGCTGCACTCATCGGTGTGGAAGAGTCGGCTGCGGCTGATGGCTCTGAGCAAATAGCCATCACTGGCGATATTGCGTTATCGGTCAATTCGATTCCAGAATTTACCATTGGCTCTGGGCAATCTCCATCCGGCGCTCTTGAGTTTACCGTAGTGAACAACGGAGACGATTTACCCATACCCGTCGACGCTATTCTGATCGAAGGAGTAAACGCGGAGAATTTTGAGATTATTGTCAATGGTTGCCAGGAAGCTCCTCTCAAAACAAGAGAAACATGTAAATTTCAAATTCGCGGACTTGCTAGTTATAATGGACAGTTCTCTGGTGCCGTGACAGCAAGAGTCGGAGTCTCGCGCTCCAATACCATCGCTTTGAGTCTGGAAGCGAAGGGGTTCGTGACTGAGCTTGCCATGCAACCTACGGTTTTGCCCGATATCATTTATGATCATGATAATCCAGAGGCCTCGCAGGTGACGTTTACCTTATCCAATAGGGGAGAGGGAGCCTCGGGTACTATAAATGCTCCAAAAATCTCAGGGGACCAGGCTGCCATTTATAAGCTTGTCTCTGACGAGTGTTCGGGGCAGATATTAGATGCTAAGGCGAGCTGTGATTTCGTTGTGACGTTTGAGCCCGGCGATGATATTGGATTTACCGGAACCATGGAAATCGGTGATGGCCTGACGCAAACAGTTCCTGTGACCTTGGCGGGAAGAGCCTTTGGCTATCATAAATTCATCTCTCGATGGGATACCACCGCCAGTGGAATCTCTGGGAATAACCAAATCAACCTGCCACTAGATAAGGTGGGTACCTATAACTTTATGGTGGATTGGGGCGACGGCAATCGCGATATCATTACCGCTTGGGATGCTCCCGAGACGACTCATAGTTACGCCGCTCCAGGAGAGTATATTGTCACCATATCTGGCGTTTTGAATGGCTGGAGTTTTAACGACAACAAGGATGAAAGAAAAATTCGAGAGATTATGAACTGGGGCGGACGGATCGAACTAGGAAACAGCGGGTCAAATTTTGAAGGGGCTCAGTTTCTAGTGAGTTCTGCTACGGATGCACCCAACTTGACCAATACCACTAATTATCAGGCTATGTTTGCTAATGCTAGACTATTTAATCAGGATATCAGTAATTGGGATGTATCGGCCGGAACACGATTTGACTTTATGTTTAGGAACGCCGAAGTGTTCAATCAAGATATCGGTGATTGGAATGTGTCTCAATCCATTAGCTTCGAAAGGATGTTTGATAGCGCTGATGACTTTAACCAAGATCTAGGGTCTTGGGATGTGAGTCAATCGCTTAATTTTGACAACATGCTACGCGGTAGCGATCTCAATACAGAAAATTATAATGCCATCCTCATTGGCTGGAGTAATTTACAATTGATGCCGGATATGTCCATCAACTTTGGTTCCGTGAGGTATTCCGGAGCAGATGCGATCAATGCGCGGCAAAGTATTGTGGCAAATTTTCGTTGGAATATCATTGATAATGGGGTGCAACCTTAAGTCCTGTGATCATATATCATATATCATATACAACGCTTAAATGAAAAGAAGCCCATGCGGTTTGTGCACAGGCTTCCTATAACGTTAGACATCAGTTTCATGCGCTGCTTTCACAGCAGCACTTCACTTCCTTTAAGGAATCGAGTCGTTTAAGCACAATATAATGAAAAGTCTCATGAATCCCCTCTTTGCTTATTCGTAAGCATCTTCTCAAGGACTCTTATAACACCCATTAATTTTTTCCTAAAAGTGAAAACAATTCAGAATATCCCACCCAAGCAGTTTTGTTATGAATCTGATTCATATGCTTAATGACTGATATTCACTAGGAAATTTGGATACATCCACCGATACTGAAGAGTTATTTCCACAAACTCTGACCATTTAAGAGGTTTACTATGTTACGTCTATTACTTCTGTTTAGCCTTTGCTTTATGCCGATGTTTGGTTTTAGTGCAGGTAAAGTCCTAGTGGTGATTTCTAGTGAGAATAGCCTGCCGCTAAAGGATGGCAAAAGCTATCCTACAGGTTTTTATTTCAATGAAACTATCGTTCCTAGTATGGCTCTTAAGAAGGCCGGATACGAGGTTGTCTTCGCTAACCCTAAGGGCAATAAGCCAACGATGGATCAAAGATCCGATAGTGTGTCCTTCTTCAATGGGGATAAGAAAGCTTACGAAGAGGCCAAGGCATTTATGAAAAACCTCAAGCCATTGTGGAATCCCTTGTCACTGAGTGACGTTATAAAGAAGGGTCTTAATCAGTATGACGCTGTTTTTTTTCCCGGTGGTCATGCTCCGATGATAGACTTAGCACAAAACAAAGACGTTGGTACCATCTTACGATATTTTAATAGCGCTAAAAAACCCACCGCATTGATCTGCCATGGTCCCATTTCTCTGCTTGGTGCTGTCGGTGATCCTGGTCAATTCTATCAGGCTATGATTAAAGGCGACAAGAAAGCTGCCGCGAAAGCTGCAAAAAATTGGCCTTATAAAGGCTACCGGATGACTGTGTTTTCGACGAAAGAAGAGGCAGTTGCTGAACAGGGACAACTTAAGGGTCAGGTTCAATTCTATCCGCAGCAAGCATTGGAAGCGGCCGGCGGCAAAGTTGCTACCGGCAAAAAATGGTCTAGCCACGTCGTACAGGATCGAGAGCTGATCACAGCACAAAATCCTGGTTCGGATCATGAATTCGTAGAGGTTTTTTTAAAGGCCCTTAAGAAAAACCGATCCTAATACCTAGTACTCTGTGACTCTCTGTACGGGGGGTGAGCCCACGATTGACGGCGCACTCCCCGGACGGTTCGTCTCAGTCTGAAGGTGAGGAGACGGTGTTGGGCTTGTCTCCTTTCCTCTAGAGACAAAATCCTGTTTGATGCGATTAGCGCTGTTCAGCAAGTCTTCAGCTTGTCCTTGCAGCGCTTTGCCGTGTCCGGTGAGACGGATACTGTTTCCATTTTTTTCAAATAGTTCGACCGTCAGTTCATCTTCGAGCTTCTTGATGGCGTGACTCAACGTGCTTGGATTGAGTCTTAAAATCTTCGCCGCTTTTCCAATGTGCTCAAATCTGGCTGTGAGGACGAAGTATTTTAACTGATCTAAAGTCATGGCAGGGAACCTTATATCGTTAAAGGGTAATAAGAAAACAGGAGCTGTCATGTTTTGTTTCTTTTGGGCTTTCGCCCTCTAGAAACTGAAAGGTGGTAGATATGATCAGCTCCCTGACTCCATCTGGTTCATTAGTTAAATCATGTTTGCTTTTTGGGCAATACATTAATGAAAGGTTTTCCATAGTTTTTTGTTTTTGCTTCACCCAACTATGAACTTTTTCGGTGAAAACATACTTATCTAAGCGTTTGCCTGCAGTGAAGGTTAACATAGGAAAAGAATCTGGTAGTTTCTGTAGCCATGTTTTTCCTGATTGCAAGATTAAGTCTAAGGCAAATAAAGGATGTTTAAGAGGGCTTTTGGGGGATGGTTCACCCAAGTACGGGGGATTATCTAGACTCGAAAGTGATTGCTCCGTAACAACACCTAATTCGCCCACTAAAGGCTTGGGGGCAACTGCTGGCGCGATCTGCACCAAACTTGAGATTTCGTGACCCAAGAAGTGAGCTTTAGCTGAGCTAAACTCATAATCGCCTTTGATAGGTTTTAGGCCGTTAAGTGCCACCACTGCCCCTGTAGACCAAGCCACAATATGTGTCGGCAATAGATCTATTTTATAAGCGTCAAGTGCGAGGGCAGCCATGTTCCTTAGATCTGAAATTTTAAATTGGTTTAACGGCTCAATGGTTTCAACGGAATCACCATGGGACGGATAATCAAGAGTGATCACGCGGTACCCTGCTTCTCGAAACCGTTGCCATAGATAGTTATGGTTTTCAAATCGATCGGCAAAACCTGGTAGGTATAAGATTTGTCCTTGTAGCGGTCCTTCGGCTTCTAGACTTGCTGTGCGGAAGAAACCTTTGTTTTGATAAGGTTGATAACCGACTTCCCACGATGTGGCTTGACCTATGTTTGATAGGAATAAGGGCGCCAAAATGATTGATGAGGTTGTGAGCTTAAAAGGGCTAAACACTTTGATATCTCCTAATTTCATCCCTATGCGACGTCGAACTTAGGATGGAATTGAAGATATTTCATTGACCTATGTTAAGATAGGTCTTTTTTGATTCGGCTTAAAGATGCCGGGTTGATTCCAAGAAAACCTGCGATGTCTTTTTCGTGAGCTAACTCGACAGTTTCTGGATAATCTCGGACAAAGCGAAGATAGCGCTCCTTAGCGCTAAGCATGAGAAGATCGTAAGCGTGCTGCTCGCGATAGATGTAAAAGGTTTGAGAAACCGCTAATGACAAACGTAAAAACACGGGGTCAGTCTTCTGTAGAGCTAAGACCTCGGTAAAGTTTAATTCGATCACCTCACTATCTTGCATAGCCCTGATATGACAGCGTGAAGGGACCCGTTTAATGATCTCGGCATATGGCGCTACCAGGTTACTAACTCTATGAAACGACCGAACTTGCTCCTTGCCAGAGGGGTGAGGGTAGGAGCACTTAAAAAAACCTTTCGTGACAAAGCCAATTTTGTGATGAATATCTCCAGCCTTGCAAAAATAGGAATTTTTTGGGATCTCTCTGATAGTACAGAGTCTAACAAGTTGATTAAATTGCTTGGTGTCCAAAGCGACGAATTCCTGCAAACGAGCAAGGAGTAGATTGAGGTTGTCTGGAGTTAGCTGCGCCAATGTCAAGGCCTTTCTAAAAGTTCGTGATCGGAAAAAGCTATCTCTGCTATCATCATCTATTATGACAATTATTTTGTGGGGCGATAGTTACGCCTCCTGACTGCATGAGTACCTAGCATTGTTGTGCTAGCTTTCAAACAAGAAATTGGCATATTGAAAGACGGCCCGGTTTGCTTGAAACTCATGAAGATCCCTTTTCTTGGAAACGGAACTGAGTCCTTATCCAAAAGCTATGGAGACCATTGATGGCGTTATTCTTATGTGTTTTATTGAAATCCATTTGCTTTGGCGTTTTTTCCTTTGCCTCTATGTTGTTCGCTTACAATACAGAAATCGTCACACACGATTCTTATAAAACAGAGATTTTTACAAGCGGCAGCCAAGGGGAGGTTTTGCTTATGGTTCCGGGTTATTCCATTCCTGCGGATGTCATCTGGCAGAAACAACTGAGATCATTATCACAAAAGTTTACGGTGGTAACTTTTAACCATATCCATCGGGGCCGCTCTCAAACCTCTTCCTTTGACTATAGTCTAGAGTCATATGTAAGACACGTAAACAGTCTCATAAAAAAACTCGATCTCAAGCAGTTTCATTTGATGGCCCTTTCCATGGGGGGACCTATTGCAGCCGAGATTGCGATGACTCAATCTATTAAAAGCTTAAGTTTACTTTGTCCTGCCGGCGTGAGTCGTCCAAGTCAACGCATGTCTAGCCTGATAAAGATACCTTGGTTGGGCGAGCTTTTGATGAAGGTGATTCCGTTTTTCATTTTAAATAAGACGCTCAAATCATTTCGAGCTCCCGAGGAAAAGATCATCGCTATTTTGCAAAAGCAGTTTCAGTCAGATCAATATTTTCAGGCTTTGCTAGCCACCACGCGGAGATTTCCATTTGAACCCCACTTGCCGCGGTATAGCAGACTTAGTAAGCTACCAGTGCCGAAGGCTATCGCATGGGGAACGAAGGACGAGGTTTTACCTTACGAAGGATTTGGACAGATTAAGTTAGCTTTGCCCACGGCCTCTGCCTTTTCGGTTCCTGATCAAGGTCATAATTTACCGTATAACGCGCCTCATGTTGTGGAGATGTTGTTGAATGCTGTGGTTGAAGAAGAAACGGAACATTGATGGGCGCTTAGCATAAGTGATAGCTAACCATAACCAAGGCCTAATTTTGCGTTGGCAGGTAAAGGCTTACTGTATATGGTAAAAAAAAGCCCCAATTTTACAAAGCTAGAAGGAAGCTTAGCATGACGGCTATCATCGAGTTGCAGGCAGTAAATAAGGTTTATAAGGGTGGATTTCAGGCCTTGGATGATGTCAACCTTAGTATTCGGCGAGGCGAGATCTTCGATTTGTTAGGACCCAATGGAGCTGGGAAAACAACATTGATTTCAGCTGTTTGTGGTCTACTTAATATAAGCTCGGGTAAGATATTGGTAGATGGTTTGGACAGTCGTTTGTCTTACCGTGAGGTTCGGCGCAAGCTGGGTTTGGTGCCGCAAGAGTTAACCACAGACGCTTTCGAAACGGTTTGGAATACCGTGTCCTTTTCTAGAGGGTTGTTCGGAAAAAAGCGAAATCCCGCTTTTATTGAAGAACTCCTGAAATCTCTGAGTCTTTGGGATAAGAAAGATAGCAAACTTATGATGCTGTCTGGCGGCATGAAACGACGTGTGCTCATTGCCAAGGCCTTGTCGCATGAACCGAAAATCCTGTTCTTAGATGAACCGACAGCGGGAGTTGACGTCGAACTTAGAAAATCCATGTGGCAACTAGTGGGTGACCTGCGAGATGCAGGGGTTACGATCATTCTAACCACCCATTACATAGAAGAAGCCGAGGAGATGGCTGATCGTATTGGCGTTATAAATGGCGGAAAATTACTACTAGTAGAGGAAAAAAAAGCAATCATGGACAAACTAGGATCGAAGCAACTTATCTTTGATTTGAAGAGTCCTGTTCCTGAGATTCCGAGTGCGCTTGACAAATACTCCCTTAATCTGTCAGAAGATGGCTATCAACTTACCTACAGCTACGAGCAAAAAAAGACCGGTTCGGAAATCCCAGAACTCATCCGAGACCTTCAGTCTGAAGCAATATTTTTTAAGGACCTATACAGTCGACAGAAATCGTTGGAAGATATTTTTGTTAATCTTGTCCAAAATTCATAGAGCCGAGAGGAGTTTTGCTTGAACTTTCATTCCATAGCTGCGATTTACAAATTTGAGATGGCCAGAACTTGGCGTACTATTGGGCAAAGCATCGCGTCCCCTGTGATTTCTACGGTTTTATATTTTGTTGTTTTTGGTTCGGCCATCGGTCAAAGGATTGATGCTATTGACGGCGTTTCCTACGGAGCCTTTATCGTTCCAGGACTCATCATGTTATCGGTACTGACTCAAAGCGTTTCCAATGCTTCTTTTGGTATTTACTTTCCTCGGTTTAGCGGAACCATATACGAAATCCTTTCGGCTCCTATTTCTTATTTGGAAATTATCGCTGGCTACGTAGGCGCAGCAGCCAGTAAATCATTAATTGTCGGTCTCATCATTCTAGCAACGGCTGGGTTTTTCGTCCCTTTGGAGATTAAGCATCCTCTTGTGATGCTGCTGTTTCTCGTACTGACCTCAGTTACATTTAGTCTATTTGGCTTTATCATTGGTATTTGGGCAGATGGATTTGAGAAGCTGCAGATCATCCCGCTTTTGATTATTACACCTCTGGCATTTTTAGGGGGAAGCTTTTATTCCATCAACATGTTGCCGCCCTTTTGGAAGGCATTGTCGCTGGCAAATCCAGTGGTCTATCTTATCAGTGGATTCCGCTGGTCTTTTTATGAGTCGTCAGATGTCAGTGTGGGCCTGAGTTTGTTAGTAATATCAATAATATTAGTGGCTTGTATATTGCTGATCGCTTGGATCTTTAAAACCGGATACCGCTTGAAGCCCTGATAATAAAAATATTTAGCGGGTAGTTGTTACTTTTTTTATGGGGCCGGCGAATAGGTAGGTGGAACACGCTTAGCAAAGGGAAATGTATGAAACAGTCTATTTTGAAAATCGTAACCCTAACTCTATTGTCAGTATCGCAATGGATTCCTCATTCTGTTGCTAACGAAAAAAACATAGATGACGGAACTAAGGGGCAGGAAAAAATCATTTTTGCCGGTGGGTGCTTTTGGTGTATGGAGCCTCCGTTTGAATCCTTAGACGGAGTAAAATCAGTCATATCCGGATATGCTGGCGGCACCATAAAAAACCCGGCCTACAAACAAGTGGCCTCCGGAAAAATAAAACACATCGAGGCCGTTGAGGTGACCTTCGACCCGAAGAAAGTAGATGTGAAAACACTGATCGATGTGTTTTGGAAGAACATCAACCCCATGGACGATGGCGGGCAGTTTGTTGATCGCGGGTTTCAGTATTCGACGGCTATCTTTTATTTCGACGACAATCAGAAAAAGATCGCTGAAGCATCAAAGCTTGCTTTGGAACAATCAAAGGTTTTCCCAAAGCCGATAGTGACGCCAATCCGATCCTTCACCACATTTTATCCAGCAGAAACCTACCATCAAGACTATTATAAGAAAAATCCGCTGCGCTATAAATACTACCGATATGGGTCGGGGCGAGATAAGTTTCTTGATAAGTATTGGGGTGAGGATCGCTGAAAATTTTTGGGTCCACTAGATTAGGCCCTCAGGCCCCTATCGCCTGGTCATCGATTTGGGGGCTTAGTCTGTCACCAGGATGAAAGCGCCTAAAATAAAGATGCTTAGCATCTGGATCGTCTCTGATAGTGATAGACTTCTGTTTCAGATCCAAGGTCTCAAAAAGATCACGATGAGACTGACTGAACTCTTCCGCCACTCTGTCTTGTACAAAGATAAGGTGGCTCCTGTCATCGTCCACAGCTACCAGCTTGCGGATAGACTCGTAACGGGTGGCTAAAACGATTCCTCGGCCAAACATATCGTAGCGTACGGTTCCCGCTAGCGAGAAGGAGCCTTCTACGGAACCTTTGGCGATGCCAATACAAGCAAATACTCCATCTTTGCGTAGGATTTGTTTCACACAATCATCAAATTTTGTGAGTAGATCTTCAGCCAAACTGATAGCGATCTCTTCTGCTGGTTTTTGGCTGTTTACGGGAAAGGGGAAGCCCACCGATGCCAGCAGACCATCACCAAGTTCTTTGATGACGAAACCGCGGGACCTTAAGGTATGCTCACAGTAATTCTCGGAAACAATTTTTTGTGATGACTTAAAAAACAATTCAAAAAGCTCTTTGCACAAGGACTCTTCGATCTTAGAGCTATTGATGACATCGAAAGCTAAGATGACTGCTGATGTGGTATCACAGGGCATTGTGTCTTCTAAATTTTTTCCTTCCCGGATCATGCGTAATTGATGGGGATAGAAGGATTTGGCAATTTGCGCGTAGCTGTGATCGAGCTGATGCTGCTGACGTTGCCTTACTTTTTCTGTAGACCAGATTTTAATGCCTAGTGCTATTAGCATGACGATATTTTCGACAGCAATCGCATAAAAAATAAAGTATCGCGAGATAGCATCGATCCCTAAAAACCAACGAAACAACTGGAGACTAGCGCTACCAAGCATCACTCCAAAAGCTAACATGTATATTAATACATAGATATCCCGCTTTTTCCAATAAAGGTGAGCCGAACAGCCCATACATGTCAGTGTCGTGAGTAGTATTAGGGCTGAGCTCACGTAATTCACTGGTCGTATCGCAATATTTAGTAGACTTGCGATTAATATGATGCCCATGAGCACTTTCATCGCTGAGTAGTATCGACCCTTTGTGTTGCGCAAATTCAAAAAGTCTATAGTAAAAAGAGACGTCGTTATCAATGAGATGGTTGCGACTACGACGATTCCATAGACATCTATACTAAACAATTCACGGTATCCCCAGACAGCCTCGATGAGAATCACATTGGTAAGGATGTAAAATCCATAATAAACATAGACACGGGCGCGGTATGCGATCAGCAGCATGAGGTTGAAAAGAAAGCTCATACCAAAGATGGAAACCAAAATATTGAGGTTGCCGCGATTGGCCTCTATATACTGCAAAAGGTCTGACTTATCTCCCCAGAAGGTCCACATATTTTTGGCAATGCTGAGGGAATCCACCTCCAAGATAAATGTCTTGGTTTCCTTCGGTCCCACTTCGAGAGGGAGTATGCGTTGGTCTAGAGTGACTTTTTCCTTAATGACTCCTACTGGTTTTGCATTGTGAAAGACCTTGATTTCGTATCGTGTTGTATCAGAATGAAGATAAATGGTTTTTGCGAGCTGGCTTGGGTTATGAAACTGAAGGCGATACCATATCTTTTTGCCTCGCGCGATATATCCTCGCGATATCAACTCTTGTTTGCCAAGGGTGTATTGCTCAGCGAAAGACTCCTGAGAAACAGTTTCGATCCTCTCATCACCGATATACCATCCCGTGGAGGTACCAAATCGAAGTCCCTTGATGGCACTGCCATCAAGCTGAATCGCGGCACCCATACAGATATTTGCGAAGCTTAAGCTGGCGAGTAATACTAGGAAACCTCTAAGCACTATACGGTCCTTTTCATGTTTTTGTGCTTAAGGTGTATCGGTCATCTTCTAGTTACAGACTAGGAAAATTTGTTCCTGATAACTGCCAATCCCGGGAATTAGCATCATAATCGTTAATTATTTTCATGAATAGCTTCAGTCATTTGGTAGTACAGAAACATTAACGTACTTTATGGGAGTGGTGTCTATGGGTTGTCTCATTGCCTTTGCATGGCCTTTGTGCTACGTAGACAAGCAAGTAAGCATAGATTATAGCTCTCTTGGGGTTGTTATGGTTTTAGACAAAGGTCGTTCGGAAGAGGGTCTTCACAATTATAGCCAAGAAATGGCAATTCATCTAACGTTTCCGGTGCTTTTTACGGAAAACTTCACCTTGGATACAGCTCGACTGCTCGAAATCATGGGGCCTAATTTAGATAGGGTGACGCGCGTATTACCTATTGTTGATACTGGTGTTGAAGACTGTTGGCCAAACTTGGAACAAGACATCCGAAGTCTAGAAACTCCAGGACTTGAAATTTTTTCACCAATGATGATTCCAGGTGGTGAGGCCTGTAAGAATTCGACGACATATCTTTCAAAAATATATGAGACCATCGCTGATTATGGCATTGATCGGCATTCCTATATTCTTTGCTTTGGCGGCGGGGCCGTTTTGGATCTTGTAGGATACGCAGCGGCTACCGCGCATCGTGGTATCAGGCTGATTCGATTTCCTACTACAGTTTTAGCACAAAACGACTCTGGTGTTGGTGTTAAAAATGGCATCAACTTTCTAAAGCAAAAAAACTTTCTTGGTACCTTTGCTCCGCCTTATGCTGTTGTTTGTGATCGCCGTTTTTTAGAAACCCTTTCAAAACGTGACCGCATAGCTGGTATTGCCGAAGCCATTAAAGTCGCTCTCATTAAAGATAGACAGTTTTTTGAGTGGCTTGAAGAACATAGCGAAGATCTTTCCCTCCTCGAGGATACGGCAACAAGCTATATGGTACGAAAAGGTGCCGAGCACCATATGCATCATATCGCCCATTGCGGAGATCCCTTCGAACAAGGTAACTCGCGTCCCCTTGACTTTGGTCACTGGTCAGCCCATCGCTTGGAAGTGATGACAGAAAATCGGTTACGGCATGGTGAGGCCGTTGCCATAGGGATGGCTTTAGATTCTTACTATTCTTGGCGTCAAGGATTTATCCATTACGGTGAACTTGATCGTATTATTACGACCATAAGAAATATTGGTCTTCCTATCTGGGATGACGCTTTAGAGTGGCGAGACGAAATAGGTGACCTGAAGATCCTTAAAGGTCTGGAGCAATTTCGCGAGCACTTGGGCGGGCGATTATCCATTAGCCTGCTAAAGGGGATTGGGAGTTCTTTCGAAGTGAGTGAGATGGACTGTGAATGTCTTGCGGAGGGTATCACCTGGCTCCAGGAAAAAAACGATCTGGAGGAAGTGGAGGGCGCCTCAATATCTTTAAGTCAGACGACTCAACCCATCGTGAATCAGCTTCATCCTTAGGAGTCTACATGGCCAAGAACTCCTTTCAAATAGGATATTGCACCAACGTACACGCCAGTAGTGATTGGAATCAGTGTTTTCATCAGCTTCAACATCATCTCCCAGAGGTGAAGAGGTATGTCTCTCCTTACGAGTCGATGGGTTTCGGCCTATGGCTATCGGATATTGCCAGCCTAACACTTTGGGAATCTCGCCGGCAACAGGATCAACTCGTTTCTTGGCTGGAGCAGCATCATTTGAACGTCATGACCTTAAATGGCTTTCCTTATGGGTCGTTTCATGGGAAGGCGATTAAGGAAAACGTCTATACTCCAAACTGGAAGTCGGCTGATCGGTTTGACTATACGAAACGATTGATTGATCTAGTACTCAAGTTAGGAGTTGTTGGTGAAGGCGTTTTTCCCATTAGTACGCTTCCTCTTGGCTATCAAGATAGCTTTCGCAACCCTACTGACATAGAGCTGGCCGCTCAACACCTTATAGAATTAGCTTTTTATCTTCATGAGATTCAAAGCAACTTGGGCAAGACTATTGTATTGGCACTTGAGCCCGAGCCATTTTGTTTTTTAGAGAAAACGAAAGATCTTATTGTCTTTTTTGAGGCTTTCTTACTCAATCCTAAAATCTATCAACGCTCAGCCTGGACAAAAGGTTATGCGGCAGCAACCATCGAGAGGATCATCAGAACATTCCTTACGATCTGCCTGGATACCTGTCACATGGCTGTTGCCTACGAAGAGCCTAGGCAGGTTATGGAGTCTCTTCAGGCAAGCGGAATTTCTGTCGGTAAGGTGCAGATTAGTCAAGCCTTAGAGGTTTTTCCCATTTCCGCGGATCACATGGAAGCTCTTGGTGATTTTATTGATCCCGTATACCTTCACCAGACTGTGGTGCTAGGTGACGACGGTTTGAAGGCTCATTATTCCGACTTGCATCTTTTTCTCCGAGATTGGCAGCGGCATCGAGGCCATCGGGCTCGTGTCCATTTTCACGTTCCTGTCCACTGGAAGGGGGGAAATTTGATTGCTGGAACAGGGGAGCATTTATTGGCGACGTTACAGCAATTGGTGAAGCATCATCAAATGCTAAACCCAGTCTTTGAAGTAGAAACCTATACATTTGATGTGCTACCGGAAAGTCTTAGCGATCAATCGCTAGTCCACCACCTTGTATCAGAACTCAACTGGACGAAGGAACAGATTACCCGTGAATATGAAACTCAAAACCTTACTTGAATTAGGTCGCGTGTCCAACCTACCGACGGTATTCTCGAATGTCTTGGCGGCAACAGCAGCATCCCAGATGATGGCAGACGTACCCCTTCCGATGTTGTTTAGCTTGTTCCTATCGATGGCTTTGTTTTACCTAGCAGGGATGTTTCTCAATGATGCCTATGACGCGGAGTTTGATCGTGCCCATGATATTCCAAGACCGATCGTTTTAGGTAAAATATCGCGATCCGCTGTCTTTACCTACGGCTTTAGTCTTATGACCCTAGCTTTGCTTGGTGTTTTAGGTGTCGCGTTTATGGCTGGCGACCGCCCTAGTTTGGCCGTTATAGTTTCCGGAATTTTACTCGCTGGGGCTATACTGATTTATGATATGTATCATAAGCAAAACCCGTTTAGCCCATTCATCATGGCCCTGTGTAGGGCGCTTATTTATATTCTCACAGGGTTTGCTGTGAGTAGTCATCTAAGTTCGGACCTATTTATGATATGCATTGCTATAGTCATTTACCTCTCGATTCTAACAAAAATAGCTAAGAACGAGCACTTAGGAAAAAGTGGAGTATCCTCTCGTTTTTGGTATCTTGCTCTGCTGTTGCCCCTTTTTCTTTACTTTGGCAATCAGAATTGGGATCCATCCGCGGCGATTCCGTTTTTACTGTTCTATCTTTTCTGGCTTGGCTTTGCCCTTTGGCCATTATTTCAAGCAAAAAAAGCTATTGGTAAAACAGTGGTAAGACTAATTGCAGGCATCTGTATTCTTGATGCTATCGTCATTGCCGGAACAGGAGCTCCGGTATTTGCTTTGATATCTATGGGACTCTTTACCGCGACGCTTTATCTTCAGAGATATGCCGCTGGAACTTAACAGGTACAAAGCTTACTGCTTAGCCGATCGTGTCCTCAAAAATATGCTGGAGCATCATACCTTTGATGTCAGTCGCTTCAATAAACTCTTGATTTGTCGAAAAAATGCCCTCCAAACTAGAAGCCACGAGTGGACCGTATTCTAAACGATCAGTCACGCGTCCGTGAGAGCCTTTGACTAGACTGGTATCCAAGGGAATGACATCCATGAGTGTACGAAACCCGAGTTTCTTTTTGGCTAATTTGCCTGCGAGCTTCAGCATGGGAAAAGTGATCTTGGGATCGATAAAGAGCTCTACGGGATCATAGCCAGGCTTGCGATGAATATCCACGGTGCGAGCGTAATCTGGGGCTAAGTCATCATCCAGCCAAAAGTAGTAATCAAACCATTTGTCGGCGTCACTGATGCAGATAATATCACCTGATCGTGAGTGATCCAGGCCTAAAGAGCTTAACTCCTCCTTCTGACTATAGACGTTTTCAATACCAGAAACAGAGGTTAATACATCTTTGACCTCTTGAATACGATTGGGATTCTTAACGTAAACATGGGCGATTTGATGATCGCAGACGGCAAATGCTTCCGAGGCGCCTGCATCGAGCATCTCATAGCCTAGCTCCTCTTTAATTCCTACGAATCCTGCCTGTCGCAGGTGACGGTTAATGGAAACTGAGGCACTCACTGGAGTGATGCCGTATTCAGAAAGCACCATAACGCGACCACCATCTTTTAAACCATCTTCTATGAGTTCCTCGGCCAAAGCGTCAACAGCCTTCAAGTCGTGTTTTATCTCAGGGTGATACGGCCCCAGCCTTTGCAGATTATAGTCAAGATGTGGGATATAAACTAAATTGAGGTGAGGATGAAATCGTTGTCTTACCTCAAGGGCGCAGTTGGCAATCCACCTGCTTGATGTGATATCTGCTTTGGGTCCCCAAAAATTAAATAAGGGAAAGGTTCCTAGCTTGTCGCTAAGCTTGTGGCGTAAATGTTGTGGGTAGGTGTAAATGTCAGGAATCTTGCGACCATCAGCAGGGTATAGTGGACGTGGGGTTACCGAAATGTCGGCCGACCCATACATGTTGTACCACCAAAACAACTGAGATGATCGAAAGTCTTCGTTGCGTTTTTTTGCAGCATCCCAAACCATCTCTCCTTGTACCAGTGAGTTGGCCTGTTTCCAAAAACCGACCTCAGCCAAATCCTTAAAATACCAGCCATTGCCAACAATTCCGTGATCACATGGTAAACTGCCTGTAAGGAAGGTAGACTGCATGGTGCAGGTGACTGCAGGTGCCAATGCCTTGATAGGGCGCATAGATCCCTGAGCAAAAAATTTTGCTAGATAGGGAGTGCTTTCCTCATCGATCAATTCTGGAGTCAGGCCAACAATATTCAGTACTGTAAGATGGTGCACTGAAGACTCCTAGATGCTATCGACTTGAGGTGTCTGTCCTCTCAAGACAGAATTGCCTGAGAACAACTGAGTTTGGTCTCGTAAAACGTCTTTTTCCAATGCGGATTTCGTAATCCGGCCGCTTTGGGCGAAAAATGCAATCGGATTATCCCATACCACCCTCTCGATATCGGCTTCGCTGACTCCGATGTCACGCATTTTTGCAACGGTTTTTGGGACCATTAAGGTGTCGCTCACTCCCCAGTCTGCGGCGCTGTTGATAATAATCTTCTCTGGTCCAAATCTTTTTACAATACGAGCCATACGCTCTTCATCCATTTTGGTTTCTGGGTAGATGGAGTGGCCGGCCCAGCAGCCGGAGCGCAGGGTTTCTTCTATAGTTTCTTCGTTGTTGTGGTCAATTAAGACCAAACTTGGGTCGATACCTGTTTCAAGAATGATATCGATACAGCGCATAGAGCCGTGTTTTTTGTCTCGATGAGGTGTATGAACCAATACGGGAAGCTCAAACTCTTTGGCTAATTCAACCTGTTTTTTTAGGTAATAGACTTCAGCATCAGTTTGATCATCGAGTCCAATCTCGCCCACGGCTATTACGGATTCTTTTTCTAGGTACCTTGGCATCATGGCAAGGACATCATCAGCCAGGTTTGCATTATTTGCCTCTTTAGGGTTGAGGGCTATAGTGCAGAAGTGATGAATTCCGAATTGACTTGCACGGAAACGCTCCCAGCCAACTAATGATAAAAAGTAGTCCTCAAAACTCGAGGCATGGGTCCGTGGTTGTCCCATCCAAAAGGCTGGTTCACACACGACGGTGATTCCGGCTTCAGCCATCTTCTGATAATCGTCTGTTGTGCGCGACGTCATGTGAATATGGGGATCAAACATTTTCATAGGTTCACTCCAGAGTTTAAGGATTCAATAAACCCGATACCTTCTGGTACCGATCTGTTTGCAATAGTCCGTTCGTCTCGATAGTCGGAAATCATTTGTAGTAATTGTGGATTAAGACGCTCTTTTAACCCATCGATCCGTGCGACTTCGATATCAAGGAAGATCGCTTTTAGGACCATCTGATTAAAGTAGAGTTGGGAAAACCTTGCTGCTGGATAATCATTGTCGCAGCAGATGCTCGCAAATACGGGTACCACATTTGACCTGAGAGCCTCGAAAGCAATGTCCATAAATTCTGACCGATCAGGAAAAAAATTCAATGTCGTCAGTACAGCTTCCTGCTCATGCAGGTCTCCCTTCCTAAATAAATCGTCTAGCAAAAAAGCAGCGTCTGTGGGTTTACGATTGGCGATAGCGAGAGTCGCTAAGGTGCAGCGAGCGAGCTTTTCTGTTGGCCAACGCTGATATCCTTTTCCCGTTTTATCAGCCTGAATCATTTTAAATCTACGGCCACAACCGCTAAAATTCTTAGTCAAAATATTATTGTCGGCGATGGCCGCGGGCTGGATGAATGCAGCCAATGTAGAGAACTGGTTCTCATCCATCCTATCTTGTAGCTCCGCTATGAGAGTCTCCACCTCATGATGATAATTTTTCATTGAGTTATGCCTTCCAGGGCTTTCCTGACAGTGTTTTCGCGCAAGAATGGGTGAAACCTATCATGAAGGTGTCAGGGTCGCAATCCCATTATTAACTATCTATCAGGGCTGAAATGTTTTCTATGAGAGGAACTGTGGAAGTTTTTGCTAGGGGAGAGAAGGTCGCTTGCAGTGTGCCAGCGACTCTCTAAAGAACCGAATTAGTGCGATACGGACTTAGATTTTTTTTCGGGCCATGGTGTTCGGGTCCAAGCTTCGAAAAGGGCCTTCTGCTCGGGACTAGGTTTACTAGTCGGTACAAGAGATAGGCGTGCTCTTGGCTTTTCTTTTGCTGTTAGTTTCGCTTGATGTACCCGGCCGCGGCGGTAGTAATCGATGGTTACTTCTTCTTTCTGGCGAAGAGTCTTGAGCCTATCTTTCCAGGCTTTGCTGGTGACGCGAAATCCATTGATAGCTGCAATATGATCGCCAGATGTAAGTCCAGCATTCCAAGCCGGTGAGTTGTAGGCCACGGAATCAATTTTGATCCAATCGGAACCCGAAGCAATTTGTATCCCGAGCCAACCTGTTTTTTGCGATACCATCTCAGGCTTTCCCCCATATTTGGCCTCAAGACCGATTTGCTTCGCTAGGTCTAGGACATCGATTTTTTTTCTACCATCGACATAATCCGACCAAATGGCATCGGTCTTCAAGGGACTGAGCGTTTCCACAAGCTGCTTCACATCGTTACTACTGAAGGTTTTAGGTAACCGAAAGTCTTCGTAAAGTTTACGATGAACATCTTGATAGCTGGCTTTACCTTTGGTTGCCGCTAGCATGTTTAAATCTAGAAGTAGCGAGAAAACTTTTCCCTCAAGATAGATCCCACTGGTACGATTGAGACGCTTATGCCTGTCACGAGATTTCATCCAGTAATTGAAGCTATAGTCCGTAAGAGAAATTTTTGTGTTACCTGGTTTCGTTTTATAGTCTTCCAGATACTGGGCGAGTTTCTTGAGGAACTCTTTAAGAGTGATAACACCGGCCCGCAGCAGGATGAGATCTTCGAAATAAGAAGTGGAGCCTTCGCTTAGCCAAAGAAGTTTTGAGTAGTTCTCTTTATCGTAATCATAAATAGCGATACCCTCGGGACGATAGGCTTTTACATTCCATGTATGGATAAATTCATGAGCTGCCACACGTACAAATCTGAGGTATTGCTCGCGTTCTTTAAAGATATGCCGATCTAAATCTATGATGGTTGAGTTAATATGCTCGGTAGCCCCAAACTGTCCGTCGGTAAGGTGAAGCTTAAACAAATAGCGCTCGAAAGGATAAGAACCCCAAATGTCTTTTGTG
This sequence comes from Pseudobacteriovorax sp., assembly GCA_013215145.1. Lineage (GTDB taxonomy): Bacteria > Bdellovibrionota_B > Oligoflexia > Oligoflexales > Oligoflexaceae > DT-89. The sequence goes on along the minus strand of JABSRP010000018.1, from coordinate 92,320 downwards.
CCTTTTACGATCTTTTTTAAATCTGTTTGGATAAGTGTTTTGTCGTAATTTCCTTGTCCCCAAATCACCACCTCGAAGATCTTGCCTTCTACTTTAAAATTAAAATATTCATGGATACCTATCTCGATGGGTGAGTCGATGAGTTGATCAAAGTCTTTTGCGCGGAAGCTTCGTTTACCCGATGACTCTAATCCGGATCGCCCCTTCCAGTCTTTCGGTCCATTCCAACTCACAGATAACGGCTCGGATCGAAGGTTGTCGCTATATAAAAAGGTAGCGCTGGCATCAAAGAACCCATGGGTCTCATCGATATGCCGCGTTCTAAGGCCGAGTTCATTGGCATAGAGTTCGTAGGTGATCGTCGCCTGTCGCGTATCGCTACCTGCTTGGATGCGCCAAGTGCTTTTGGATGTTTTTTCGAAATTTAGCGGCTTTCCATTTTGGTCGACCACATTAACATCGGAAATAGCGCTGGCAAAATTCAAGATTTCGTATCGCCCTGTTCGCCAAACAGGCATTTTGACAATCAATTCCTGATTTTTTGCCACAGGAAACGTATTTGAAATATTAGCAAGCTGCTGGTGAGGGTTGGTGATCTCAATGTGGTAGCTAACCTTAGCGTGAGTGATCCAAGGAATGATGAGTAAACTAAGAATGAGTAGCGGTCTCAGCACGGTGGGTCCCCTTACTTGGCTCGGAAAATTATGGATAACGTTGGACATTTCGCCTGGAAGGCACTGAAGGTATAGCCCAACTGGCAGTGTCCATCAATCAAAAAGAAAAGGAACCAACGCCTTTATGTACACTGTTTTATCTATAGCTCAGTAGGCGCACCCACGGGATCTACCTACGGTCTTGGAACTCATAGATTCCCAAAGATATGAAGACGATATCACATCGCATCCGATCTTTTGTGTCTGTAAGGCGTAGGCTGTGTTTGCCATGGCAGGGTAATGCGCAGTGGGGCACAAGGCAATAAACTCGGCTAAATGGCGGGCAATCCTTCTCTTCAGCATACCTACTAAACGAACTTAGCCTAACTTGATTAAGTTTGATTAACAATACGACTGAATTCCAAGATGATTTGATTTCAGGTACGAGACTTGCTTTCTGTTTTGTCATCGTTACCAAAGAGTGGTGTTTCATGCCGAGCTGTTCGGATTGAGATGGTCATATCTCATATATGAAGTACCCAAAAGGACTGAAACCGGAAAGGGACCTTGTTATGAAAAGACGGATGTTAACCGTAGCTGCCGGCGCGGCATTATTGTTCGCGGGCTTTGCCGAAGCAAGAGATACGGATCTTGTCAAAGCGAAGCGTCAGGCGCGCAGCTTTGCTTTTTCTTCCTCGATGTTAGATTTATCGAGTTCAGAATCGGATCAGTTTGCTGTGGATTATATGGCAAGATGCGCTAGGGTAGGGCTGCTAGATCAAGACTATTATCGAAAGGCCTATCAGTTTGCTTATGGGACGTCTACTCTTGATCTGACCCGAGCCGAGTCGGTAGACTATGTTCGTCGGTATGCTCTATCGTGCAAAGATACCCAGATCTTAACTCAGCAAAACTATCGGGCTGTCTATCAATTTGCCTATGGTACTAGTGGACTAGATCTCTCTCGCGGCGAAGCGGAGCAGTATACCGCTGACTTTTTTATCAGCTACCAACGAGGACCTATCCCACCAAGTAAAAATACCGGCTCGGGAGTTTACCGAGAGGCCTATGATTATGCGTACGGAAGTTCCACCCTTGACCTCTCAAGGGCCGAGTCTGAGCGCTTCGCTGCAGACTACATAAGGCTATGTAATGTTCCTGGTCGATTAAATCGCAATTTCTATCGGAAAGCCTATGACTTTGCCTACGGTTCGTCAACTTTGGATTTGTCTCGCGCCGATTCTGAGCTTTTTGCGAAAACCTTTGCTCTTGGTTGCGGTGATGTTTCCAAGCTTACTCGCGCGAACTACCGCAAGGCCTATGATTTTGGTTATGGGACAAGCACTTTGGATCTCTCGTCTAGTGAAGCGACAGAGTTTGCCAAAACATTTTCGAGCTATTGCACACGTTTTGAAATCTTGACTCGTGAGGAGTATCGCCGCATCTACAACTACGCTTACTCATCGTCTGGACTAGACTTGAGCCGGAGCGAAGCCGAAGCCTTTGCCCGCCGTTGGTTTGAAAACTGTGGATCTTATCCCGGCAGCCATCCTCAACCCCCGCCGACACCGGATCCGCACCCTGTGCCCGTACCAACGCCCACTCCCGATCCTCATCCCATACCTGTTCCGACACCAACGCCTACTCCTACACCAATCAATATCGACGGATACTGTCAGCTCGATAAACTGAAGCCTTGTGCTAAGTATGGTGGCGGTCTTAGCTGCGCTGAGAACTTTTGTGGCCAACATGTTGAAGGAACCGGATGCTCTATCCGTGGGCTGAACCAATGTTTACCGGGAACTGGGGGGCAGCTTGATCTCGGACTAAACTGTGTGGAGCGCTTCTGTCGCCATTGATTTCATGGAGCGACACGACCTTTGGTTGGTTGCTCCTTATACGTCTGAGCGTTTTTCCTATCATAGCGATGTATTTTCCATCCACCTTGTGAAAACATTACCCCTATGCGTATATTTACTTTTTTTTCGGTTAAAGAGAATAGGCTTCATAAGTTTTCACAAGGTGGATGGAAAATACATCGCTATGATAGGAAAAACGCCCAGACTCTCATGAACAGTCTTTAATCTGTTTGCTTGGTTAAGTAAGGGCTCGCTATTGTAGATCGGTTTCAAAGTTACTTATTCTTCATTAGAGATAGATATAATTCAGGATTTGAGAATGACGCTAGGTAAAGTCGTATACTAGTTTAGTTTTCTATGTACCTTGTGAAAACATTACGCCTATGTGTAGATTTAATTTTTATTCGGTTAAAGAGAATAGGCTTCATAAGTTTTCACAAGGTACATAGAAAACTAAACTAGTATACGACTTTACCTAGCGTCATTCTCAAATATTCCAAAAAATCTCAACTAAACTTCTATTACATTTTTTAAAAAAACCTAACCATGAAGCTAACAAAGAGGAAAGATATAAGATGATTCATGGGATTCTGAGCCTTTTTTAGGTTGTAGCTATTTATCTTCCATCGACCTTATGAAAACTTATAAAGCCTATCCTCTATAATTTGAAACAAAAGTAGAGCTGCATAGAGGCGTAGTGTTTTCATAAGGTCGATGGAAGATAAATAGCTACAACCTAAAAAAGGATCATACTTCATTAAAAGTCTAGTATATTTACTTGGGTCAATTCTCAGGTAACCCAGAGCTGTGCTAATATGGACGTAAATCCAAATCCTATCTAGCCAGGGCTGTTACGGGGACAAAAAAGATGAGATGCCTACTATTATTATGTATTTTTGTGATTTCTTGTAAAAGTAATAGCCGGGATCCTGTACCTACTACGGGTACCAAAGACGATTCTCCTATACAATCAGCTATTGAAGCACCTGGAGGTGGTCAGGGGGGCGATGGGGCAGGGGCTGACACAGATCCCGTAGCAGAAAATACAGAAATAAGCCTGACCGTAACGCTGACAAAAGGGGATGCGTTGTACAAAACCTGCCTCTATATCTCGGTAAACGGGCTCGATTACGACAAGGTTTCCTGTAACAAAGGTGATCCCAATCCTCCGCTGACTACTTACAAGAAGTCAGTTTTGAAGGCGAAATGCACGGAAGTGTCCCTAAAAGTCGATGTCTTTCTGCCAGTGAACCGGCAAACCTGTATCGATGCGATTCAAGCCGATCGAGCGAATCATTCCTGTGATTACCAAACCGAGCCTAACTTAAGTGAGATTTATGGGGCTAGCCAACGGTATCAGTACGAGCTATCTTCCGAATCGCCCACCATTCATTTGTTTCGATTCGAAGATGGAGATGATGCTGATTTTCGCGAGTACCAGTTCTACATCGATGCTAGTTCGGTTGAAAAGCTAAAGTTCTTCGGATTTTCGACCTGTGATGCTGCCGAGTAACCATCATCCTAGGCGAAAGATGGGTTCCGATGGAAAAGGAATCACTTTGGAGGTCTTATGGTCAGTGAGGTTGCTGCAGCCCACACCTGCCAAGCGAATGGGGCGTTGACCGACCTCGGTTTTTTCCAGCAGCTTAATCAGCGATTGTGAGATCTCTTCCCCAGGGGAAAATGGTGCTGTGTCCACTGTCATGCTGCGATTGATGCTTTTAAAATCATTGTATTTTATTTTCAATACCCAGGTGCGACCCCAGATGCGCTTCTCTCGCAATTTATGAACCAGCTCCTCTACCATGGCCTCCACGATATCTGAGATTTCGTCTATACATGTCTTGTCTGTAGAGAACGTTCGTTCCATACTGATGGATTTGCGCTCTCGTTTACCCTCAACAGATCGATTGTCGATCCCACGGCAGCGCTGAAACAGCCATCGTCCCATACTTTCGCCGAATAGACTTTGGAGTTCTATCACAGAGTATGCGTACAGATCTTCACATTTACTAAAGCCGTGTTTATGCAGTTTTTTCTCTGTGGCGGGTCCAATTCCGGGTATCTGTCTCAGGGATAGTTGCCGCATAAATGCTGCCACCTGACTTGGCGGAACCACTGTGATCCCAAAGGGCTTTCGGACATCTGAGCAGATTTTAGCAATCATTTTGTTAGGGGCTACCCCTGCAGAACCCGTCAGCTGGAAGTCAGTGTGAATTTTCTTCTGAATGGCCACGGCGATTTTGGTAGCTGTCATATCTTGTTCGTGCTGGCTAACATCGAGGAAAGCCTCGTCGAGGGAATATGGCTCGATCTTATCTGTAAACTGCTTAAAAACCGACCGAATCCCATCGGACGCCTCGCGGTATTTGGAAAAATTGGGGGGAAGAAAAATCGCGTCTGGACAGAGGCGATACGCCTGCGAACAGGGCATAGCAGACTTGATACCAAACTTCCGGGCCTCGTAGTTTGCTGTGCAAACGACACCTCTTGACTGAGGTGAGCCACCGATTACAACAGGCTTTCCTGCAAGCTCGGGATTATCCCTGGTCTCGACCGAAGCATAGAAGGTATCCATATCAAAATGGATGATTTTTCTCTGCAAAAGGGAGGGGTCTATGGAAGCGCTTTCAGTCATATTCTGCCAAAATAGCGGTGAAACCACACCATAATTTTATATGGTTATTTGCTGATAAAATCAATAGGATTCTACCGCCGACCGCCTGGATTGCAGTCATAGTCTACGACGCCTTGTACGCCCCTCTCGCCTATTGTCTTACCGACTCCCACTGTGACCTGTGGGTCAGATTTACGAGCAGCTGGATCGACGGGCTCGCATCCTCGGTGCTTCACCTTTACATTTCTGCCTGAGACTTTTTCCAAGCCTTCGTTCCCTCGATCTACCTCACTGCCGCGGATAGGTTGATTGCTAGCCGGGGTGGTGGTGCAGCTTAGGGTAAATAAGATTGGTAGATACTTCCAATAACTCATGGGGCGCTCATTTCTTGATTCGTTCGTCTTAGCCTGGTCCTGTTATAGCACAGACTCTTAGAGATTTAAACGAGGCTAGATTAGGCTTGTCGATGTTTGGTATGTGATTGGTAGATCTTACGAAAAAAAAGCCCGGCTTGGAGCCGGGCAATCATGATATTTATTCTGTTCCGAGGTCAAATTCGGTGGCACTTAGGCTGACACCACCAAGAGGTGTGAACGTGGTGATTTCAGGCACAGTAAATTTATCGGTAATGTTGCCTGACGAATCGATATCGACAAGATTATTATCTGTCGTCTCGCCCCCACAGTCCGAGGCGATCTTAAATTTCAAACGAGACTCCGTGGCATCATGCACAAAAAGTTTTCCGTCAGCGGCTTTCGTCGAAACCTGATACTGGACTTGATTTGTGGCCTGTCCAGCGGGTCCAGCAGTTTCAAGATAGGTATCCGACTGAAGAGCTAGGGAAGGAGGGTTAGGAGCGCCTCCAACGTTTTGTGCCCAGGCACAGAACATTCCCAGAGCCGCCACCGGCAAATCTACCGTACCTTCTGTTTGCTTGTATCCTGGAGAAAAGCCGAAGGTTGCCTTGGCGGTTTCTGTGGAATCAGTATTGAGGTCCACCGTGTAGGCAAAGGTTCGCCAGAAGCTATCGCTGAGACTCGCAGTCCAACCGATGACCCCACGACCTAAGTTTGTCTCCGAAGCTCCAAGATCAAAGCGCGAATTGACGAAATTATCGGCATAATTGTTGCCTGAATTAATCGCAGCAATGCCAGCGTAATCAAAAGTGCCGTCGGCAGAAATCATGGCCGCGGGGTGAGATGCCGCGTCCAGGGTGTCCACACCCTTCCAGTTACCGCGATTCAAGATAACATTTTTCTTATCGCCGGTTGATTCGTAAGTGACGGATACGACACCGGCAACTGCACCACCACCGGCCTGGTTGTCGGGCCCTTGAGGGTTGCCATCGGGTGGCGGTGGAGGGTCTTGTAGCGCGAGCTGATTGGCACTCTGAAGCGTATCGCCAATACCCGAATTCATAACAATAACGTGACCCTTAGACGTACCACCTTCCGTGGATGCCGGTTGATGCCTAAAATAGGCATAGAGCTTTTGCGCAGTGTTGTTGATGGAGAATTTAACGCCCAACTTGGTGGTATAGATATCGCCGTCGGTGCCTGCCTCACGTGTTATGGAGGCAAGTTCAAACTCAGAACCAGTGGGTAGAGGAACATCAGCCAGAGCTGTTAGGTAATCTGTGGTGCTTCCCACTTCAGGTAGTGCCAGGTCGGAAAACTTAGACGCACATAGTATCGAGGCAAAAAGTTGCTTCCCCTTTTCGATGAAACGGATAGCATCTTCCGTAAAGTAAGTTACGGTAGCTGCTGTACACGATTCGCCAGTAGACTCCTGAGTCTTTACAATTCCGCCGTCACCATACAGCAGTTGAGTGAAACTGCTCTCGTAAGCGAAAATAAAAGGGTTGTCGCCAGAAGCCGCTGCTTCCACCTCAGATTTTGTGACGTTAGGGGCAAAGCATTCCGGCTGAGGAAATGATCCAATTTTGACAGCGAAGCATTGGTCAATGGATGTCGCGTTGAGGATGGCGTCAAGGACAGCCTCCTTTTGAGCGAAGGTCTGAGGTTTTTCATAAGTATCGATGTCAGCCAGGGCCGTACTGCTTGAGTCTGCAGTCAGGGCAGAGCCAATGACCAAATCGCCTGGAAAGGCGAGGCCTAGGCTACCCAAATCGGTACCTGTGCTCGTGGTTGCTGTGGCTGTTGTTGTGGCAGCGCCGTCGTCGCTGTCGCTACCGCAGCCAACTTGTAAACTAGTGGCCAGGGCGACGAGTAGCCCAAGTGCGTAGCATTTATGTTTCCGATTCACGTCTCATTCCTCCTTCATACTAGATGAGGCGGCTATCGACGGTTTGCTAAGATTCCTTACTTATTTTTTTGTAAATGTAAAAAAGTGAATCATAATGAAACAATATAAGGCTTTAAGCAGGCTCTACTGAGCCCTAACCTCGTGAATGTCGTCTCTTGGAGATGCTGAGTCTCCTCCTTGGACTACCCGCGCCCTCAATCCTGACTGGATGAAAGTTTGTATATCTTTCAGAGGGGTGCTCGCTGAAATTCCAAGTACTTTGGTGGCCCCGTCCTCTTCCAAGGTGCCGGGAGGAGGAAAGTCAATGGACCAGAAGTAGTGCAATGGCGCATAGTTATGCTTAGCGGCTTGATCGAGCTGGCTAAGAAAACCAGTGGAATTTAGCTCAATAAATGCAACCTTTTCCGTCAATGGTCGGTTTTGATCGGCCGCCACGGGCGCAAACCCTACAGCCGAACTGCGATAGGCCTCTATCGAGGTGGACGTTCTGGTTTGGATGCGATCAACGATATCCCTCACCCTCTCACCCGTCCAAGCGTCCTGCAAATACTCTTTGCCGTTGGCAGAAAAGAAAGGGTCTAGGAGGATCAAGCGCTCAGGAATGTGGAGCTTTTGCTTGCTGGCGGCATTATGGTCTAGAATCTGACCCATCAAGCTAGATGCCATCTGACTTCCGAGGGAATGACCTGCTAAGCGGATCTCTCGATTGTTTTGTTTGGTGGAAAAGCCCTGATAGGCATCAAAAAATAGTTCGGAAGCCGATTTGTTGCCGTTGAAAGGGGCGGACACCTCCTGGTTGTTTTTCCACGACATCACAGATTTGTCCCAGATTTTGCGCTCGGCTGTCAACAGGTCGTCATCGGAGAACTGCTGCCAGAAAAATATAGCTATGTTCCAGTCCCTCCCTTTCCAGAGGGGGCTGACGTCCATGGTAGTTTCACCGATGGTTCGCTTGAACGATTCAAAACCTCCGTCTCTTATAGTATCCGGTTGCCAGCCATGGACATATATAAGGGTCGGCTTATCAGGATCATAAAAGTTTTTGGCGATAGGTGATTGGTCTTTGGCAAATTCGTTGTTCTCATTAAACCAATAAAGCCCATAGTTTAGATTGGAATAATCGAAACTGCTTTGGCCTTGGGTAACCACTGGAGGTTCCTGTGACTTCGGAGCTTCGGGCGCTGGAGGTTGGGAGCCTTCGGGTTTTTCTAAGTCTTCGAGTTGTTTGGGAGGCTTGTGTGCCTGTGAATTAACTTTCGCTTTAGGTTTGCAAGCTACGGTAACTGCTATCATGGCAGTCAGAATCATCTGGACATTCATAGTCGCTCCTTTTTGTGTATGACGTCATTTTTGCAATAACTGTACCTCCCTAACCTTCTGAAATAATTATGATTATGATGTCTTTGGAGCATACACTGTAAGGTTTTCAGTCATCCTGAGAAAAAACTTAAACCCTCGATTTAAGCGATTGCATTCTAGGAGGTTGAGGTGTATGAATGGCATCCCACAAAATCGACGGAGTTTTTCATGCGACCTTTTGCTTCTATTTCGTGCGCGCTCATAGTGGGCGTGTCGCTTGTTTCTAGTGCTGTTAGCTTAACGAGCCGGGCATTTGGCCAGGAGGCTCTTTGCCAACAACCCCAAATGGATCTTAAGCCTTATTTGTATCCTAATCAGCAATGTGTTGATCCCAGACACTTTGATTCTTCTGCGGAAGCTAACAAAAGGAAGCTGTATCGTCCGATTCCTTGCAATAACGTTGTCCGCGTTTTTTCCGACCCCGATACCTTTGGCCCCACGACAAGTAACGATTTAGATGCGATATTAGAGTCGAATCACTTTCAGATCTTTCGCAATTGGCTGGGAGAGACGGACCGATTTCAGGACTCTTTGGATTTGCTCGCAGAGATCGAAGGTGGGCGTCTTGGTAACCCCATTCTAGACACCGCCCACGCTCTTGCAATTAAGTCCCTTATCCAAGGCGCTAAGTCATCATTGTTTATCGATATATTTCTGTTTGGTGGCACCTGGGGCGTGGATATTGCTGGTGATGTTCTAGATGCTGCTGCAAGGGGGGTCGAGGTCGTCATCATTCACGATACCGAATCTGTGTTCGCCGTAGGCAATGAGGTCCGACCTTTATGGAACGAATTGAGACAATTAGCCGCTGTGACTCCTAACCTAGTGGCGCTGGACTCTAATATTACCCCTCCTGGTCGCCCCTCTTCAGTTCCCTTTGGTATCCAAGGGATTTTGGGCGGATTAGGTCTTGGTAGCGGTGATATTAACATCGAAGGTTACAGTGACCATAGCAAACTCATCATCGCCGATGCTATCTATAGCACGGGAATGGCTGACTATATGGATGAGCTTGAGCCAAAGGTTTTGATTAGTTCAAAGAACTGGGTGGATTCTGCAGCATCGACGTATCACGACGAATCAGTGATTGTTTCCGGTCCGGCGGCGGTGGCAGCCATGTTCCATTATCGTGAAGATATCTTCTTTGCTCTTCAACAAAGGCTTCAGAGCGGCCCTAATTTAGATCGTAGCGATCGTGGATTGGTAGAAAGCTGGTTAGAGAAGCTTGATCGCTTTGATGCGGTGGCAGCGTTACCTGTGAAAAACCTCGGGACTATCTCAGTAGAGCCGATCCAGGTGAACGGAAATGATTCTGTCAGGAACCTTGATGCAGGAATCATAACGAAAATTGCTCAGGCTAGGACGAGTATCGATCTTTACGGTAAGTTAGCCTATGGCGATTCTTTTGCTAAAGCCCTTGGCGAAGCCATGAGGCGGGGAGTGAGAGTGCGGGTGATTCTCGATCAGCAGAAACCTGGTAATTTAAATACCTTACTTCCTATCCTGTTGTCTCGGTACTCGGGCATAAGAGAGAAAAATCTCGAGGTCTATTGGCATCTTCCCTTTCGCCCGGCACTAGCGACTGACGATGATGGCCGTACGGATCTTTTTCAGGAGATTCATGCGAAAACTATCATAATCGATCAAAAGCTGAGTCTATTTGGTTCTACCAATTTTGACTCTCTCACTTGGGCCGGTGGATTCCGTGAATACTCTGCGTGGATATATGACGAAGGTATAGCCAAGGAAAGCGCAGCGATGTTTCAGCGATTCATTGATCATCCATTGCTGACAGTCCCCCACGCGGTTTGGCTTGATAAGCAGGATGTGGATCCCAGAACCATCGATTACTTTGAGGATCTTAAAGTTGAGTTGGCTGATCTCGTCGACTGTAACAGATCTAATGATGCCTGCGATTACGAATCAGTGATTTATGGCAGTAAGGAAATATCCTTCTTTCAAAGAATTGCCTTAGAAGGTGTCGCGGAGGCTTTAAAAGCTGAGTCTGATCGTATCAAGCAAGTATACTCATCAGACCTCCTGACGAATCCAGACGGTTCCCTTAGCTGTCAACTTTAGGAATTCAAGGTTCTAGGATAGTCTTAAGGGGAGAAAAACTCCTTAAGACGTCGCATAAAGGGAAGGCGAAATTGATCTCGCTCAAGGTAGATTTCGTGCCGACTTCCTTTCATGACGATATACTCACAGGCGGAGTTCTGATGGCAAAATGCCTCTTGGGGCTCCGCCATGACATATTGGTCTTGCTCAGCATTGAACAGAAGCATGGGTGTTTCAAAGGCGTTTTCCTGATCAAAGATATTAGGATCGCTAGAGAACACGGACGCGATCCAAGAGTCTTTTTCCGCAACCTTGATGTATTCCCAAACCCATCCCATACTACCTGATCCAACACGAAGATTCGGATTGGCTAACACTGTACGGTGATAGAGAAGATCGAAACGCACTTTACTGCTGGTTCCTGACTTTTTGCCTTTATCGTGACTAAAACTATTTGGGTCAGGAGGATCACCAGCGCTACCGGGAAAATAACGTTCCGCTAGGCCTAGCGAGGATCCTAGGAATCCTAAAAGCGGCAGGGTAAAAAATGGAATGGAACCCGTATTGATTTTGAACATGGGAGAGGCTATCGCGGCCCGGCTGATCTTTTGGTCAAAACGCTTGAGATAAAGGGCTGCAATAAGACCTCCCATGGATTGGCCAAAAAGATATACTGGCTTACCCGGGCTTGTTGATTTCGCATGCTCCACAAGCCAGTCCAGGTCATCAACATAGTCTTGAAAGCTATCGACATGCCCTATTTTGGTTCCAGCAACAAGCCTTTCCGAATGGGCTTGGCCGCGATGGTTTGTGTAAAAGATATCATAACCTGATTGGTACATATCATACATAAATTCCATATGCTTTTCGTGAAACTCTCCACGACCAGGGCTAATGATAAGTATGCTTTGATTTTCATCTCGCGTGGCTTCGAAATAGGCCACTCGTTTTTCAGCTTTTCCGAGAAACGATTTGATGGGATGGGCCTTCAAAAATGGTAGAAGTTCCGATGTAAATTTAGCCTTGAAAGCCTCATCGGTACTCTGAAATCCAAAGAGAACCCTGGGTAAAAACATCAAGTGAATCATAAATAGGATAGGTCTCAAAGTAGCCTCATAATCTTGTGGACGAGATGACGCCTTGTTAGTTCTTCTTTTTAAACCATAATGATAACGCAAAGGAGGGGTATAGGCTATTAGTAATGAGGGGGTTGCAATAGGATGAAGAGGTAGGGAATCGCATGTATCGATCCCCTTTAGATATAACTAGCTTGCATTTGGCCAAATTGAAGATTCTTAAATCCGATGGAAAATTTGTGAGGTTTCGCAATCACAGACGCTTTATGATCTCTTTTCCGACCGCTGCAGCAGACGCAGGATTTTGGCCTGTGATGAGATTGCCATCGCAGATCACATGCTCTCCCCACGGCTTGATTTTTACATATTTGCCTGCCTTACGTGTCAGGGATTCTTCCAATAGGTAGGGGATGGCGTCGATGCTACCAAAATCAACCTCTTCCTCTCGGGTAAAACCGGTGACAGTTTTGTTCTCGAGGATAGACTCTCCGTTGTCTAAAACGATGGGCAGCAGGGCGCCCGGTCCGTGGCAAACAGATCCCACCGGCTTATTGCGCTGGAATATCTCCGCCGTAATCTTAGCGACGATCGGGTTGCTTGCGAGATCCGTTAGCAGTCCGAATCCACCAGGGTAGAAAACACCATCATAGGTTGATGCATCGACATCCTCAGCTTTTATGGTGTGTTTTATTTTTTCTTGAAACTTAGGGTCGGCGAGATATGACTTGTTAGTCTCATCGCTGTCGATATCTGTACCGTATAAGGGAGACTCGCCGCCCTTGATAGATGCGATATCATAGCTAACATTAGCCTCATCAAACTCTTTAAGGGCATGTGTTAGTTCTGGTGCATAAGTACCGTTGGGATCTTTTGTTTCGCCTAAAAACGCATGATTTGTCACAAATATTATTAAACTCTTCATATCTTGGGTCTCCTCGAAATTCCGTTTCGTACTTGTCTCTAAGGGTAGAAAATGGGCCTCGGCGATCCATTTCGCCAAGGCCTGATTTTCTAAGGATTTAACTTATACACATTGACAAAGAACTTAGGATCATGATCCGCCTTGTTAAATCCAAAGAGGTGATCAAATTGGCTAATAGGTAGCCAAAGTTTCCCCTGATCCAGAGCTACGGTGGTAGGGCTATCTAGGTTTTCCAAGATAGTCGTAACTTTTCCAAAGGTTGATTTTTGTAAGCTGATCGTAGAGAGCTTTCCGCTTCCACCTTCAACGACAAGGAGGTTTCCTTTCTTGTCCAGTTCAAGGCCGTCAGGTGCAGAAAGTGATCGGCTTAGCTTGATTTTCCGTGCTTGCTGCTTGTTAGTCGTAGAAATTTCCCAAAGATCACCTATATTGTACATGGCAACATAAAGGTTGCCATTTATGTACTCAATACCGTTTGCCGTGAATCCACCAAAAGCGCCTTCTTTTACCGGCCACTGCTTTCCTTCATACCAAGGTTTGAGAGTCTGTGATGTTTTCAGATCTTTTTTGGCTACCTTGAAGATGGCTTTTTGTAGAGAATCTGTGATGAATAGATTGCCTTTGTTGTCGAAGGTCAAATCATTACAGAAGCCACTTTCACCTAATTGGTAGCTCGCAATTTGCTTCTGGCTTCTCAGGCTAAAGACAATAACCTGTGGGTTTTTTGCCGTTGTTTTATCGACGTCACAAACAAATAAGCGACGGTTTTGAGGATCAACTTCAAGACCCACTACATTTCTAAGTTTGCTGCTTGCTGCGAATGCTGTGGCTTTGTTTGTCTTTTTTCCGATGCGATAGATTTTTCCATTTTCTAGTCCACCAACATATTTATCACCGTTTGGGGCAGCTACAATCCCTTCAGGGAAGACGTTTTCGTCAATGTAAACTTTCTGTGCTTTTTTTTCTGCGTTAGCTACGGTTGATGCGCTTAGACCAATCAGTCCAAATGCTAGTGCTGTAGAGAGTGTTTTGATGACTTGTGATGCTTTCATAATTTTGACTCCGTTTTTCTGTCTGTTTTATGAGCCTTGTTTGCTCTGGTACACCACTTAACGGCATTTTTCATTATTAATGAAATGAATTAAAAATATATTAGCATTCAAAATCATTCATATGTGATTGAATGCATTCGGTAAGTTTTTGCCGGATAGATGGGGCGTAGTATTAGATGGTTAGGGGAACTCTTACCGACGATAAAAACTCTTAGGATAGATGAAGGAGGTTTGTAACAGAGGTTTTGGATGTTCGAAAACTGGGGTTTACGGATTGACTAGAGGACTTGAAACCGAAGCATTGGTTTAGGCGACGTCCTTGTTATCCTGACTTTGGGTCCATCGGAAAGCTATCATAGTGGTGTCATCCTCAACAGGATGATTCCCAACAGTATCGTGATAACCTTGATCAATTTCTTGGAGAAGGTCCTCGGGACTGACGGCGGTGCTACTCTGAATCAACTTTCGCAGTTGTCTTGACGAAAGCTGACGACCCGTCTCACCACTATTTTCAATCAAACCATCGGTAAATGCTAGGATTTGGTCATCTGCTTGCAGACGGATATTGAGCGCTTTGTGGTCAGATTCTGCTGACATGCCGAGCAAAGGACCAGGGTTGTTAATGGTTTGGGTGGAATCATGAGACTTTAAGAATGGAGGCTGGTGGCCAGCATTAACAAAACTAAGCCTACCTGTTTTCAGCTCTAAACCAAACAAATTCATGGTCATAACTCGATTCTCTCGGAATCCAGTTTGATGAACAATGGCATTTAGTGTTTTGGTTAAGCGTTCTAAAAGAATTGGTGTGGTCTCGTCACTTGATTGGGCATAATGAGAAAAAAACGAGCGGATACAACCACAGGTGACTCCAGTTAGCAAAGATGCTGCGATACCGTGGCCTGTTACATCGCCAAGTACGAGAAAAAGGCGTCTTTTGTCTTTGTCATAAAACCCATCGAACCAATCTCCTCCAACGCGTGAAGCAGGTTGATAGCTGTAAGTGAAGGAAACATTTTTTTCCGATGAATCGATGGTGGGCATCAAGAGAGTTTTTTGTAAAGCCTCCGCTGCTTCCAAGTCTTTTTCTAGTATGACCCGTGCCTCCGAGCTTTCTAGAACCTCACGATGGAGCCTGCTTATTTCAATATGATTTTGGATCCGCGCCGTTAGTTCCCTGCGTGAAAATGGTTTTGTTAAAAAGTCTGTGGCACCAGCAGCAAACCCTTGCTCCAGTTCGGAGATCTGATTCCTTGCTGTTAGTAAGATCACGGGAAGATCCTGGGATAGCCGTCTTATCTGTCGACAAACTTCATAACCCGTTTGGTCTGGCATCATAACATCTAGAATAATTAGATCGAATGGGCTATTCCCTTCCATCAGCTGCATCAGTTGACTACCAGAAGAGAACGTGGACACGCGGTATCCTCTTTCGCTGAGAATCTGATTGATCACCTGGCGATTTATTTCCTCATCGTCGACCACGGCAATACAAGCTCCGTTAAGTTCGGTGCTGACGACTGCGTCTCGACTCATATCAGCTGTCTCGGTTTCCTTTTGTTTCACTAAGACATGATGGGGGGCGGGTTGGGTTGCGGTGCTGGCTTGGGACATAGGTAGAGTAAAGCTGAAGCAGGATCCTTTTCCGAACTCCGAACTGACATTCAGTTGACCGCGATGTAATTCTACCAAGTGCTTTGTAATAGTGAGGCCAATGCCAGTGCCGCCATACTTTCTGGCATTTCCGACGCTGAGCTGTTCAAAGGAACTAAAAACCTTATCCAGATCATCATGCTTAATGCCAACACCAGTGTCGATGATGGCAATCGAGCAAGCGTCCTCGTGCTCTTCTATCTGAATGGTGACTCTACCCTCGTGGGTGAATTTGATAGCATTTCCCAAGAGGTTGAGAATGATTTGTTCCAGCCTTTCTCCATCTGCAGTGACGTAAATATCCTCTTCTGGAACTGTCATATTCAATTGAATGCCTTTATCCTGAGCAACTTTTATTAAGATTTCAAAACAGTGTCTTGCCAAGGAGTTGATATGAACCCGCTCAAGGGTTAGTTCTAGATCGCGGTGGCTTAGCTTTGAGAAGTCCAATAATTCATTCACCAAATTTGCCAGCCGACCAGCGCTTCTTGAAATAGTTTCCATGATTTTTTGGGTGCCTGGCGAGGACTCCGGGTACTCTTTTGCGAAGTTTTCGGACAGCGCCAGAATTCCTGTGAGTGGCGTCCGCAATTCGTGTGAGGTGTTTGCTAGAAAGGAATCCTTAACCCGATCCATCTCCTCAAGTCTTTGGTTTTTATCCTCCAACGCTTCCGCGTACTCCTCTACCTTACGGTGGTTGACCTTAACTAAGTGGGCCACAGCCAAAAACAGTGAACAGGCAAAGGCAAAGACTCCGTAGGAAAGAAGGTTATCGAGGGTGATATGAATAAATCGTTGAGAATGAGCCATCTGCCAAGCCACAGCTACTAAAAAAATCACCTGCCCATAAAAAACAATGCGAAAATTGGTAGCCGCGCTTCGAAATAGCAGCGCCGATAAGAGGAAAAATACGATAATATTGGTGCCGATAGTGAGCTGCATATAGGGTAACGCTGCCGAGATCGTAGCGACATGGCTGATGGGATCGAATAGGCAGACGATACAGGTCAGTAGGTATATGCTGTTAAAGAGGTGTAGAGACCTCATCCAGCGACTCCGCGATAACTCAATCAGGAAAATATTTAAGGGGATCGGAGCAAGATAAATCGTCACTAGTTCCGTGTAGCCGAATAGTGTAACGTCATCGGGAAAGTGGTACTTGAGTAGCATGCTACGCGAGAGGATGTAGATACCGATGGTGCCTACACACAGACTTAGCCATAGATATAAACGCACACTGCGATTCATCAGCCATAGAAAAAAACTGGCTAGGGCCATAAAACTATAAACCATAAAAAAGGCTATCCGAGAAATCCCTCTCTGCCAAAACTCTTGTTCTGCTATCTTATGGCGGCTGCCGAGTATAACCGGTTGACGAACTCCGATGATGGACTCATCTGAAGTTAACACGATAAATAGGAATGATCCCGCCTGATCGCGGGGCATAGGTACGAGGAATGGCCGCCATCCGTCCCATTGCAAGCGACCTTTATCATCGTAGCTTTCTGAGTTGAGCAGAAGCTTATCACCGACATAGAAGGCAACGGCCCTTTTGAGAAATGGGATATAAATCGTAGGCTCATGCATGAGGCTCATGGCGGTAGGCAGACGAGTTCGCAAGACAAAGCGGCTGTTAACTTCGCGTTTTTTCGGTTCCAATGGCATTGCGATATCTTGCCAATCAAACGAATCCGTGTCTGCGATGTGTTCTGGGATATTGGCATCACGGGGAAACCAGGTAAATTCCCAACCATCAAGAATGAGAGGATCATCCGACTGGAGTGGGCTGGCCTTTATGCTTCCGACATAGAGGGAGTAATACAATAGTATGAGCGCTATACCTGCTAGGAATCGATTCATATAAGCCCAGATTTTCAACCGTATACACTGGTCTTTTCGGCAGAGATTTCGATGACTTAACGTCTGAACTGAATATACTCTGGGTTGTGCTAGTCGATCAGGATTTTAGATAATTTGGTAAAGTTGTATATGTATAAAAATATATACGTATATTAGAGACTTTAGGGATTTAGTAGAATGTGGCAGCTCCCTGCTGCCTCTGATCTATTTGGGAATACTTAAAAGGAAAAGCCAATCTGAAATTGCAGAGCGTAAACATGGAAGACTTTCATGGCGATCGTTTCTAAATCCTCTTCCACTTGGCTTGAGTTGGCAGCTTGATACGCTTCGTCTTCATAGTTAACTTCCCATGAATGTGAGGCGTTATAGCCAAACCCAATCCATTCGCAGCCAATGAAAAAATTATCCCATTGCCATTCATTGCCGATGCCGAAGAAAACACCGCTGGACTCAGTTTCCCCGCGATATAACTCTCTAGATGGTTCGTCCGAGAAAAGGATAAACGATTTTTCTTTCAACTTCGTTTGAATATGACGTGCTCCACCATACCAATAAAAAGAGTTCGCAACAAACTGCTACCAACCGACCCGGTAAGTTTCGGCATCAATGCTTGATCCGAGCAGGCTCAGAGACTGCTGAGAACGATCGATATTAAGGCGACCCGTTTCGCTTAAATATATTCCAAAATCTAGCCCAGGTCCCATGGTTCCCGTATGGACACCTATCTGCAAAATCTTATTTTTTCGATTTGCTGCACTCTCGTTTGCGTAAAGTGATCCCGTGAAGGTCAAAATTATGAGAGCTGATAACAGGCCAAAAACCCGATGCATTCACTGTCTCCCTGTTAGAAATTTGGGACCTTATCGGAAATCCTGTGAGGTGAGTGTGAAGGTCTTTGTAAAGTATAGAATCTATTAAGAAATGCTCTTACCAATTTAATGAAAGTATGATGCATAGATTCCTCCTTAACCTTATGTGTATAAATATCGAAAACCTTGCAATAAACCTTCACCTCACAACTCTTTTATCTGATAATGATAACCTGGGTTTTATTCTAAAAATCTTAACCTAAAGTAATTATTGGATGTATTATGAAAAAAAGTCGATTCCTTTTAGCCTTCCTAACGTTTTCGATCTCACTTTCTTTTAACGCATTCGGACAGGTGAGTTCGGAAGACTTCGATAGCCTAAAGCGGGTCACCGCCGCGATGAAGGCGGAAATATCTAGCCTTAAAAATTGTTTATCGACGAAAATATCAGTCGAGCCTACTGCACCTCAAACCTATCCGAACGAGGTGCAAACTAGGGTTAAATTCAATATACAGGATGGTGACTTAAACGGGTTTACCTACAACCCATCAAACCAAGTTTTTACGGTCACCAGTGATCAGGTGAATGGTTTTATATCGTTCCGACCACAGTTTTCTCAGTCAGGACATAGCCGTCGGATTTTGACTCTTAACCAGATAAATCAATCTGGAGGTTCCAATATTCTTCTCTACTCGCGCGATATTCTACTAAATGGTGCCTTGGAGTTGAAGCAAGGGGATCAATTCTTCCTTACTCTTCAGACCTTCGGTGGTGGACCTGCAACGGAACAGCCAGAGTTACATCGTCACTTCAAGTTTTTTAATAGCTGTAGTTAGGCTAAGTTTGTTCGATGTCTTTATCAAAAAAGGGCCCCTATCGGGGCCGACTTTCTGCTAACAACGGTAGATAAAGCTTTGCTTTACAGGCTGGGCTATGATTGAAGATTAACAGCTAAGCTCTTGTCTAACTAACCGGATCTATTCAGCCGCGGTTGCCGCGGCATTATTGATTGTCTCGTACAGATGCCGCTCGGTGTCTTTTGCTCGCGCGCCTGTAAACTGGTACGAGAGCATACAAACACCATGAAGCTCTTGTTCGGTCTCTAACTCAGGAATCTTGGTCGCCTCAAAAACATAGTTGCCTTCTTCGGTATTTGAATTGGCGTCCGACAGCCGAAGCGGAAACGTTTCTAGAGCGTAACCGTTGCTGTTGACTAGGGCAATCTCACAGGTAAGTTCTGCTAGATTTTGCCGGTGGGCGGCCTTTAGTTTGGCTTTCAGGATAAATTCCTGCGCGTCGTCAATAGTAAAGGTATTGACTGATCTTGGGCCGCTGACCCTGATGCCGTCTTTGGTCTCAATAGTAATAAGCGGCATAGCCACATACTCTTCGGGGCTTGAGACATACTTGCAGTCTATTTGAGAATTGAGCCCATAAGAAAAGCCAGCTGTTAGGGAAAGGATTTCGTCGGCAGGCTTTAGAGCATCACATTGATCAAGTAGATAAATATCGTAGGTTTTCTCAGTGGTCTCTAATCGTCCATCCACTTGGCAAGTGAGTTCGGTTTTCATAGTGCTGATGCCAACCGTTCCTAATACCAAAGGAATCTGATAAAGGTCCATGGTGCCAAAGCTATAACGCGTATAGTAACCTCCCGCGGCAACATCTTCGCCAGTGGGGACTCGCAGTCTAGGACCAAACCTATCAGCAATCTGTAGTATGCACTCATCAGCTGACTGAATGTACTCACGCTTGATTTCTAATTTGATAGGAACGGTATTTAAATGGCTGAATTTTCTGGACTGGATAATATATGGCTCCTTAGCCCAGCTTCCTGAAGCCTTATCAAAGCTCAGCTCGAAGAGCGGTGGCTCTAACTCTGTGTCTTCGTCTTCATCATCGACGACGGGAGTAGGGGTAGGTGTGGGTGTTGGTGTGGGCTCAGGAGTACCATGGTCCTGACAATCAGCGTCACCCTGGGGGCAGGTCTCGTTTTCGTCTTCGGTGTCAACAGTTGGGTTTTCTGTGTCCTCGCCGGGCTGTTTCACGGGCGGAGTTGTGCTGTCCTTATCCGCTAGCTCAGTCTGATTATTAGGCTCTTCGGCCGGTGCCTTATCTGAAGAGCTTTTGCCACAACCTGCTAGGATAACAAGACTAATTAGCATGAATAGGCCTCGGTTTGGGCGCTGCTGAAATATCATCGTTAGGGTTCTCCGCCGTCTAGTATGGATAAAAACTTATCTCTTAGGGTCGACGGGGTTGGTATGAAAAGGTTGCAGAATGGCCATTAAAAAAAGAGCAGATGGGTTCTGGTTCGTCGGCAAAAGAGGGGGGCGATTGAATTGCTTAAAGACACCCTCCCCAATAACATAAGCCTACCTAAGCGGTAACATCCCGGTACCAGTTGCGAGCATGATGGATCGAGGTGCGTACGAATCGTTCGATGGGACCGGCTCCCACCTTTTTGTCGCCAAGATCGATGGGGGCTTCTGGCTCCTTCTGAACCACCTCTTCAGCCTCACGGTCTAAAGCTGCAGGTGAGGGTAGGGAAATGGGGGAACGCTTCTGCCAGTATCCACCATTAAGACTTTCTAGCTGCTTAAACATTTGGTGTGAGGCTGCTTTGGAAAAATAGTGAAAGACGATGGATTTGCGGGTCAGGCTCTCGTCCTTAGCTTTTTTGCCACCATGGTATAGATAGGATGACCAGACGAATAGATCGCCTTTTTTGCCGCAGAAGCGCTTCTCTTCGAGGCCAAAGGTCTCAATTTGCTTATCCATGTAGCGCTGCCAGTTGGACATTTCGTCGTTCACAGCCTGATGCCGGCCATGAGAGAAGCGATAAGGCGTGATCATATGACTTCCGGGATAGTAGGCTAAGGGGCCGGAGTCTTCATCGGCATCCTCCAGAGCGATCCAGGTAGCCGCCAGATTGAAAGGCGTGGGCGGAGTCATGTAAAGGCTGTCGGCATGAAGGGGCTGCTGAGTGCCATAATCCAAACTAAGGCTGTTGATCAGGACGGGATCATCCGCCATAAGCTCGGCCAAAACCTTGACCAGTTTCGGCTCTAATGCCAGCTGTCTGACGGAGTCTTCCTTCAGAAACAAGTCATTGATCTTGTAACGCATCTGCGCCTTGCTCTCAGGAATCTTATCGGCACTCAAACGCTCACCACTCATCAGGTCATCCACCACTACGTCTGAGGGTTTGTCTCGCCAAATCCGAGTATGCAGGTTGGCGATGGCGTCGCACTGCTCTGCCGAGAAGAAACCGGGAATGTAAATATATCCCTCTTCGAACCACATTTTCTTTTGTTCAGGGGTGAGTAAGGTGTTCATATGTGTCCTTAAATGCCATGTATGTTTGCTTTTAACAATGTTTGCTGCGCGCTGAGGCATGGCCTGCACGTTATGGGTTTGCGGAATAGGTCCAAAGCTAAAAAATACGTTAAGTTGGGGGAATTTTCAAAGTAAAAGGTGCTCTAGGCACCCTGCTTATCTGATTGGTTCTCAACTTAAAAATTTACCTTTTAACAGTTACTCACAGGTCTTAAACGAGGCGTAAAGATTTTCTACAGCAAACCGACGTAGTACTTAAATGGAAGGAGTGTTGGTTTGAAGATTAGAATACTGGTCATCTTATGTCTGTTCGCTCTTTACGCTTGTAAGAAAAAGAGCGAAAGCAAAATTAGTGAACCCAGTACTGTAGAACAGGAACAGAAAGAACCGGTCCCCGCTCTTAAGTTCGCGAATACCTCGGCCTTTTTGTTTACCTATCGCACCAAAGGTACGGAGACCATTGAGACGAATCCAGTGGAAATGTCCAACTGTCAGGATGATTTGCCAAGTGAGTTTATTGTCTCTCCAGGATATTACAAGCTTTATATGGAGTGCTATCATTTCGATGAGCCGGGATTGTATCGTTTCGTTGATGCTGATCAAAAAGCCACGCAAAGGCTGGTGGGGTCATCTGACTGGAGGGATATAGCTTCGGCTATGGCTTGGGTTCAGACTCACGGTGCGAGGGATAACGCATTATCTTATGATGAGCTTCTAGAATTGGCCAAGGGGGATAAGCTACTATTAACCTGCGGTAATATATCTAAATTCTTCGTCTCGCTTCTTAGGACCTTTGGAATACGGTCAAGGGTGGTTCATAGTCTTACTCTCGACGAGTGGAATAGTTACGATAACGGACACACTATGCTCGAAGTTATGAATGATGATGGTACCTGGGTATTGCTGGATGTAGATATGAATCGCACCTTTGCAATCGCAGGAGAAGAGATCAACTTACTCCGTTTCTCGAGGAGTATTAGCCTAGACAACGTTGACTTCAATTTTATTGCAAACGATACCAACAATAACGTGAGTTACTACAACCCTCTAATTGAAAGAATCTTTGGTTCAGAAAAGCGATGGTACAAAAGAATCGGACAAGTTCCCATCATATGTGATGTGACAGATTGTTTTTTTACTGCAGCGGAAGAAAATGTCCAGCGAGTCCAAGAATACTACGCTAACACCCTTGAATATCTAAACAGCAAAGACTTTGAGGCGAGACTATATACGTCTTACTTAAAAAAATAGCATCTGTTGTACAAAACTGTATCATTCCAAGGCTTTTATTTTTAAACTAACCGTCAGATTATGTGAAAAGTCAACTAAAGGAAGTCGACCTTTCTACATTTAAGACTAAGTCTTTTCAACTGATTAGTTTATCTTTATAAAATAATTGACCGCAATGTTTATGGGTCTGGTTTCAGGGTCGCCACTGATTGTGTGACCGTGAGCGCCACCGCTGATCGTTTCGAGGCCTGTTTGTGTATTGTAGCGATAAAGGACCAGTATTTCGCTGCCCCCGGGTAGGATATTTCCCCTATATGCTATATCCCACTCAACCCTATGTTTATGTGCCCCTCCACTCAAAGATAATTTGTTGGGGGCCGTGCCTTGGGTTTGCGGCTCACCGATAGGGCCCGCGTTTCCGCCAGCCATGCGAAGAAACCTACCTTGGGCGGCTGGAATTTTAGATTTCCCTGTAAGAGTTGCGTAAGCCGACCCAGTGACAGTCCTACCATCCATAAGGACCCAATCCGTTGAGCCCATAGCTGCCTGAAACTGTGCTTCCGTTAGCAGTGACTGCTGAATCGAGCCGACAGCAAATGCGCCCGAAGTGAGGACTTTGATCTTGGCCTCTTGTGCAGCTACGATCTTTTTCAGGTTGGCAACGTCTCGGTCAGTATTTTGGCCGAATATATTGGTGTTCATGGCAAACGCTGCCCATAGGCAACATAGCGATTTGATCAGTATTCTCATCTAAGCCCCCGAAATTTTGAAACTATCCCAAAATGGTAACACACCTTGACGGCTAGGAAAAACAATAGAGTCTCAACGTCCGGGCGGGGAACCGTTTAGGTCAGGAACCGATTGGTTTTCGGAATCATTGTCGCTTAGCTCCGATCTCCGCAAGGTCAAACTATTCAGGAAACTCAGTTGTTTGTGATGGCCTCATAAAACCTGGCCAATAAGCCAAAAAGACTAACCTTGCGTAACAAATAACCAATTCGTTTTAAACTTGTGTTATGTCAAATTGTACATATAATCAAAAATCCCTGGATCCTAGTTGTGGTGATTCTGGGGTTTTTTTACTTATTTTGGCAATAATTTGACAGGTCAAAACTCCTTCTTTTGTCAAATCGTAATAGGCCAAAACAACCGAAATCAGACTTATGGAGTAACTTGATGAACATACGAAGCTTTTTATTCAGCACTAGCCTCCTGCTGGCTACGAACCAAGCGTACGGCGCTACCTGTGGTGAGATTGAAGGCCAGGGCGCATCGCTGAAGCAGGCGGAATCTGTAGTCCTAGAGTTGCTTAATGGTAATGAATCCGGGATGTTGGACTGTGTTGCTGGTGGTGGTTTAAGCTCACTGGCGGTAAAAACAGCAGTCTCCACCCTTCAAAGCCTCCAAGGTATCAATATAACAGATGGTTTTGCCGAATTTGCCGTCACGACTATCAATAACCCTCAGGCCGATGCTAGCTTGCGCCGCGATCTACTAGTCTTGGCGACGCTACTTGGGGCAAAAGCAGATAACCCTGTTCCTCAGTTCAAGGCTCTGATCGAAAATCGTAGCGGAACCTTCCGCACCGATGCGACGTTCTCTGGGTTGGTGGATTGGCTTGATTATCGCTTGGATAACGGGTCGGTTGGGTTTTTGGCTTCGGAGAATCCGTTTGCGTTTTTCTCGCAGGAGCGACGGCTTGGGGATGGGTTGCCGGCCCAAGAAAAGCAATACTACTACAGCGCGGTACTCCTAGCTTTGACCAGTGATCTGAATACGATCACGAGTGCTCAGGCAAAAAATCTCTTCAATTTAAATTTGGAGCTCAGCTTAAAGGCCCTCGATCAGAATATAGATCCGAAAGTGTATGGGGCTTCATATTCCGAACTACTACACGCGGTTTCTAAGCTACTTTTGATCCATGAAAAGTTTGCCACTGCATATACGCCTAGCAATAAAGAATATTGGGCTGGTGTTAGGCAAATTTTTGAGAAATTTTGGCAAGTCTATAGCGTAGCGGGTGATGCCAATCCGATACCTGCCGACCTGGCTTCGACGTTAACGGATTTAGGAATCCCTGCTGATAATGCCAAAGCACTCGTTGAAGGGATCGTGTTTGAAGACTCTGCAGAGATTCTAAGTGAATTTTTAAGAGGTGAGCGAAGACGATGGCGAAGAGATCCTGAATCCATAGAGGTTTTTAAAATCTGGAAAAATCTTGTTGTTAGTTCTGAAGCTAAGAACCCTAAGTCAATCTTGCCCGTTCTTATGGCTTCCAAGTACCAGTCTAATCCTGTGGATGCGATTCGAACCATTTATCCTGGAATTGAAGAAACATACATCGTTCCACCAGAATCATTTGATTTCTATGGACCAAATCTAAAGGCCTTCTACGACTCTCTAGCGAGAACTAATAGTCTTGGGTGCTCAGAAGAGGCAGATGTTGTTACTGAACGATCCCAAATAGATGCTAGAAGAAAAGACATGCTGACGAATGAGTGCTTCGGATATAGAGCTATCACCGAAAATCTGATGCCGGTTTTGGTCCATTACATGGCAAATGCGCCGGAAACTTTAGCCGAACAAAATGGATTTTTCATTTCCGACTACGAGAGTCTAAGATCTGTTATAAAATACGCAAAATCTAGTGAAGACCATTTAGAAAGAAGTAAAACCAACTTTGAACGACGTTCGATGCTTCCCGTGCCACGTAACAACAATGATGAAGAACTACTTTATTATAGCTTAGGTGACGCGGATAAACCCTCTGCCATTGATTCGATGGCTTGTTCTGTCGCTCTTGCTCATAAACCATATATCAGAGATGGTCTTGGACACTTTTTTAACGGTTCTCAGGAGCGATTCGGACAAACCGAGGAATCGGCTGCCTTTGTTAAAGATATCACTTTTGCTACTATCCTGACGAATACCTATTTCTTCGAAACTATCTACAAAGGTGGAGAAAGTGTTTTTGCAGACGATGCTTCATATAGTCAAGTACTCTCAGACATTAGACGTTCGAAAGGCAGTCTCAATCTCGACTCTTGTGGTGAAAAGAATATTAGTGTAATAGAACTCGCCTACTTGAAGTTCTTTGACGAGAATCCTGACTTCTATCCCGACAATGAGCTTCGTATTCGTAGTTACGACTCTTTAAGAAGAGATTTTCGTGAAGAGAATGATGACCTGTTTAGAGATGATATGCATAACACCTATCATTTGCGAGCGATTAGGGATGAGTTGAAAGATGAAAACTTAGGCGGTGATGATTATATAGATCGTCTTTGGGGAAATAAATTACAGCTTAGCGTAAGCGATCTTATCAAATAAAGGAAACTAGAAGATGAAACGACAAATGAAATACTTAGGGTCGATGATTCCCCTGTTGTTTGGGCTAGCCGCCTGCGATTTTGGCAGTAGTAAGTCTGATCTAAAGGAACGTTCTAGTTTTCCATCGTCAGTAGCCCTTTCAGCTGATGGACAAAACTTGACGTTAGAATACTGCGAAGACTTCGATACAGGCATTGACTGCGAGGACACCATAGATAAATCCTACGAAGATCTAGGATCATTTGTGGCACTTGCCATGGGTGATAGTAATTTTTCTGTTGTGGTGGATTCCGTTGATCGCTACATCAATATACCGAGGGAAAGAGTTCAGGATGTCTCATCCCGTATGATCGTCTCCGATGATAACTCGCTTCAGGGGATTAAAGACCTACGTGAACGTGATCTTACGTCAGCCCTTACGGGAATGGTCGCATCAATCGATGAGTTCTACGACAAAATCCTAAATGCGCCTATACCAGAAATCATTACCCATCCTTCATTAACGATGTCTGAGAATAAACTGATTAAGATCGACTGTCAGGAGTTTACTCCCCTCGATCCGGTTATTGGTTCCGTGATCTATGGTCTATGTCAAGAAGAAAAGCTGATCGCCCACATGAGATCAGTCGTACTTGATAGAAAAGAAATCTTAGTTATTATGGATGAGATAGGCTACGGTAGTAGGATCAGAAGCGACTACGAAGGTATAGTTGCTTACCTCGAAGATCATGTCACTGATCGGCAAGCGAAAATTCATGCATTCAAAAATAAGATCACAGCGCTTAAAGGTGCCGCGGCAACGGGTAACCTGGTCAATGTTACTGTCTCGTCAACCCCTTGGGTCGCGACACAGACGAAGCCTGAACTGTGGCTAGATGTTGTTAGGGACGCTCTTGATGATGTTTCTCGTAGACATGCGATGATCGAATCCATTACTCAGAGATTTATCGATGCCCTTAAAGAAGGTAACAGTATCGATATCCAAGGCCTCGAATTGGAATTGCGTGATGCAACGATTACGGACGATAAGGAAAAGGCGAAAGCCACGAGGGCAAAGCTAACTAATGAGCAAACAAACTTAACCAACGAAATTAGCCGACTGGATAGAGAGATCGATTTCAATCAAAAGAGGTTGGAGCGAGATATCAGTAAAATTGTTCCTGCCAATGATGTTAGCGATAAGGCTTGGCGGAAAGCTTATGTCGCTATCGATGGTTTTGAAGATCTTTCTTATACCGACTGTCGAAAATACGATGAAAATCCTAGCTGTGTTTGTTTCCAAACCGAAGGGAATCGATGCGAAAATACTCCCACCAAAACTATAAATGTTAGGGGTGTCGAAAGTGTTCGGGTCGCCACTGAGGGTGAGCCAAAAATTGTTGCTAATGGTATATACCAGGACTTAAATTCCTATCAAAACGGCTTCGAAAAATTTCACTACTACTACACATGTTTCTCTGGTGCTTACTACAAATTGCCGCCGAGAAATCGAGCTATCTGGACTCAGTGGTGCTCTCGAAAAGATGCCGATATATCTGCAGCAGGAGTCGAACCATCTCAGGTTAGACCGTTTCGTTTTATTCCCGTAACCGATGGTATAGTGCAGTTTGATCCGGAAGCAAAAATCATGCTTCCCTGTATCAAAGACGAAAATGGTAACGTTTTAGAGGTTTCCTCTGAATTTGCTAATGAGCGGATTCGCCTGTTTGAAAAAATTACTTTCGATCTTTGTGAAGACTCCGGTTTGACTCAGCAGTTTGCTGGTCTCCAGAGTATTAGTGAGAGGCAGGAGTTTGTTGATACCTTTCTAAAGCCAATCTACGACCAAGAACTTAGCTATTTTACCGAATTGAGAACTGAGACATCCTCGACTTGGATGCATAGGAAAGGTGATACTGTCGGTCTAGATGGGTATTTGATTAATATCAATAAAGGGCAGTCCATCGGTCGCAGTAAAAGTCGCAGTAAAAGTCGTAGTGTTTCTGGAGGACTTGGCTATATCGGTTCGATTGGTTATTCAGAATCGACATCTGTCAGTTCAGGTGTGAGTGAGTCAACGAGCACTTCATCTAGTATCTCTGTCGGTTACTATCATCCGCGTGCACCAGTTCAGGACTCGGTCGTTGGAAAGCTTATGGCTGAATGTCTTGATGCCGAGGGCTTTTCTCTTTCACCACAGAAGTTTTTTGAAATCGGAAAAAATGCCTATTTTGGAATGGATAGTGCTCCTGGATGCAGTTACTTAAGGCTTTTTATCAACGATAATCCGGCGGGACTTGATGTTGGTGATCAAAGCAGTTGTACTATCGCCGGAAAAGAGATCCCAGGATTAGTCCACACTAAATATACCGATAGTTCGATCTTTAGGCAGGATAAGGATACAGCTTTCATCGATAATGACCCTGTTGTGGGCTGTACTCGTCTCGACGAAAACTTCATGATCAGCGTGAGTTTGCTTTCCTCAGCAGAGGTGCAGCTGTCTGAGGGATTAGCCCTAGTCACCGATGCGGCTCTCACAGAGCTTTTTGGTGGTGTTAATGGTGAGGGCTTTGTGGATATTGTTGCCAATCCTAATGCAGAGATTGTAGCGACCAATAAGATCAATGAAGTGCTTGAGAATGGCGGAGTTACCCTAGCGCCGAGTATTAAGGATATTCTCAGGCGCTATGTCACCGCTTGGGTCTCCGGTGAAAAAATGAAATACAAAAAAGCTCAGCTAGAGGCGCAAAAGTCACTCATTGCTCAGGATTTGGCCATCGTTACGGCTGATGATGAGTTGATTACTAAAGCTCAGGAGGTACTAAGTGGTATTAGGTTGCTGAACCGGACTCCAGAACTCTTGAACGGTATAGAGATCGCGTTTTTTAAGTCAAAACTAGATCTTTATCGAGGATTTTTGCGATCGGATTTGTTGGGGATCGATACCTACCTCAATCTTTACTTGGACTCTCTAAGCTATCATAGCCCTAATACTGCCAAGGTAGAGATTAGCAGGGTAGAGTCTATTCGGGAGACATTAACGAATCTCTTGAGTATGAATATGACGATTTCTAATCCTACAGAGATTTGTAGTCCTGAGTATGAGAACCCAGAGCTCGGAACATTACCGGTATCTTTGGTTAATGATCTATGTACTCTTGCTGTACAGACAGAATCGAATCTCATCGTCAGCGAAATTAAAGAAATCCTGGAGCAAGTTGATACTGATGGTACTATCAATCAGAAGATACGAAATGCCGTAATTGGAAATACTCCCCTAAGGTACTGTCAATTTGATGTCTTCAAAAATGATAGTGTGTCTGTGGAAGAAAACGGTCCCTTAGAAGAGATTGGTAACGGTGTGTTCGGTAGCGGTCCACTTGTCGAGGCAACGAAACCTAGACTTGAGACAGTATATGTACCCTTAATGTTAGAAAACAACCGGATCAATCCTGACTTCGATGAGTATGTCGCTTGTCAGTCTTACTCGTCTGCCTCGTCAGAGTGTACGGATAACCTTAAGTTGGTGAAAGAAAGACTAAACAACGATGTAGCTAATGATGATGTCAAGCCTATCTTACAAGGCTACTACCGAATTGATTACAGTGTCGATGTCGGCAACTGCCTAAATAGCCAGGGTCTTGACATTCCGAACATTGCGGTTGCTAATCTTGAAGTTAACTTAAAGACGAATCAAGAGATCACGGATGGTGACAAGCTATCGGATCTTTATATTAGCTACTCACCTTTGATGGGATACACTAGAAATGATAATGGATCTGATAAGACCTATCTAACTTATGTGGATTACTTTTCGTATGGTTCGTTGGCCGAAGAAATCATTGGTGAACGTAACTGGGTAGCTGCTCAGAATCAGCGAATCAGTCTGTCCTATAACGATAGTAACGGTCCGTGTGCACTCAATGGCTATAATAATAATGCCTGCCTTAGCAGTCTGTTAGGGCTACGAATCGAGGGAGAAACCAAGATTCAGGCGTCTTCAGCTTTGACAAATATGCGACCCAATCTCGACTTAAGCATTTATATCCCTAGTGTTACTGACGCTGGTAGCAGGGATTTTGACGATAAGTTTCGTTTGCTCGAGGACACTGTCGAGGATATGACCCTTCACTTGTATATCGACGAAAACTAATTTTAGCAGGGAAACAGGTTTCATGATGGTACTGAAACATTGGAAATTAAGTCTTATAGCAATCGCCTTGGCGGCAAATACTGCTGCCCTTAGCGATGAGGTGACCGAAGCCTTTGAGGTTAGTCAAGATCCGACTAAGATCGACCTTCCGGAAAAGCAAGGTACTATCGTGGGCCTGGCTGGATCTATGTCCATGAGTGGAAATCTTGGATCCAGCCAGTATTCCTACTCCCTGCCTAACCTTAAGTTTTTTGAGATCGGACTACCGCTATCTTTAAGCTACAGTAGTGCTAACGGTGATGGCATCGTCGGTCAGGGCTGGCGAATAACCATCCCAAAACTAGAGCGCACGACAAGATTCGGTACTATAACAGAACAGAGTCCCATCAGTGATGGCGAAAGAGACTTGGTGTCCTTTCAAGGATACCTTCGAAAGAGTATTGAAGGGGAAGGAGATCAGTCTCGCTACGAAATCTTTGATGACCGTATCACCAAATATCTGGGAAATGGTCTAATATATAAATTTGGTGGTGCCTCTGCGACGGAAACAACGAGTCAAGGTGTTGACTACAAATGGCACCTTACTGAAATCAGTGACCTGTTTGGTAATGCCGTCAAAATTGAATATAATTTGGAATCCGGAATCAGTTACCCAGCTGCCGTCACCTACATCAATCAGATGGGTTTTGTCGTCTATTCCATAAGTTTGGAGTATGAAGCTAGATCAGATGTAAGTCTGTCCTATAAGTTTGGTAGTCAGCAAACTATGACTAAGCGTTTAAGTAAGATCTCAGCCAAAACGGGAGACGAACTCGGATCGCAGCAGATATACACTTTATCTCTCGGATATGGTGCCGAGACGAAACGAAGTCTACTTTCCACGATCAACTTCGAAGGCTCGGACGCTTCAGCGACAAGGCCCAAAATGAGTTTTCAGTATTCGGGTCTCAGTGATCTGTCAGATCTCGGCTTTGACGCAACTGAAGACGGCAGTTTTGGTGGGATTTTGCCATCGTTTGCCGAAGGCAAATACCGGATTATGGATTTCAACCGTGACGGTGTCCTAGATATTTTGGCTGAAGACGCCGCTAGTGACCTTTGGTATGTCTGGGTGAACTTGGGTAAAAACGCCTTCAGACCAGTTAAGCTAAATAGTGATTTGCAAAATACAAACCTACTGCGAAAAGGTGTCGAACTAGCAGACATAGATGGTGATCAGTTATCTGATCTCATATATATTTCTGATCAGAACCAAGTGTCCTACAGGAAAAACCTAGGTCTGTCGGAAGAGGGACGCGTTTTTGGCGATCGCAAAGCGTTATCGTCAAACGTCAGTTATAGTCCTACAGGGAGTTTTATCGATATCAATGGTGACTCCAGGGTGGATTATGTCTCGTTCACTAGAGATGAGGCTCGCGTCTACTATAATACCTCTACAGATAACGAAGTGGGATTTGCGCCTGCTGAGGCTAAGGAGATATCAGGTAAGCTTACCGTTAACGGTAAATGGGCCGATATCAATGGCGATGGCCTGCCTGATCGTTATTTCGCCGAAGAAGCAGGTGACCGCAGCGATGTTTTCGTATCGCTAAATGATGGACAGGGTTGGCTTGAGCCAAAGGATGCCCTGCGACGAATTCCTGTGGCTGATCGCGTCCTAAGACAAAGTAAGGTTATGTTCCGGGATTTAGATGGTGACGGCATCGCTGAACTGATCGAATATCAAGCAAGGCGCGGTATCTCTATTTATTCCCTAACGAACTTTGTCTACCGTTTACGTTCGGAAATTGTATCTGATATTCGTATCAATGATGGTGGAGATATTTCACTAGACCGCATGCAAGCGATCGCTTTTGGTGACTTCAATGGCAATGGGTCGGATGACATTGTTCTCGCTGTCAATGGCCAATTGTACATCAATGATGAGTATCAAGGCCGCGATACAGCCGTTCCTTTTCTATTAACTGACATCCAAAGCTCATTGGGTCAGAGTACTAAGCTAGGCTATCAATCTTCCCGTTCCGCCCTTAATGAAGCTGAAACGTCGAACCCATTGCCGACAAATATTCAATTTCTCGATAGTTTGATCGATATGGCTCCCAGTTTTCATCCTAGTGGTGGATTCCGAAAACGAACGCAGTCTCTGATAGATTATACCTATCGCAATGGGGTTTATGATTTCCAGGAGCGTGAGTTCCTAGGTTTCTCTGAGGTGACAAAAAGGGAATACTATAATGAGGCCAAAACTAGAGGTCGCGAGACCATTACCCATTATTTTACTAACGAAAACCAAAATGCTCAAAGGGGATTGGTTAAGCAAGAGATCACGCGCGCTATCAGCGATGGTTTTGAGTTTCGGAATAATACTTACAGCTACAGCCTAGAAAACTTCGGTGATATTGTATTGCCTTGGTTATCTAGCACTACGGCAGTCGTTAGCGAACGCGACGCCAGTAAAAAAACAAACGTAACAAACCAGCGACTAGGCTTTGATCCTGATACAGGATTGATTCTCGAGAAGAAACAAATCCACTTCGATGCGCAAAATCAGGCTTATCGGTCCATCGTAACGGAATTTACTCCCCTAGATAGTGATGATGTTTGGTTAACCTCAAGGGTGAAGCGCGTAAGTCTCTATAATGACGATCAGGCGGGGGCCCCATTGAGGCAGTCTGTCGTCCAGTATCTGCCTCAAACAGCTAAGGTAGCATCTGTCGAGGTCGATTCAGAATTTGGGATGGTGACGTCCTTAGCCATTACCTACGACGTATTTGGTCAAGCCAAGAGTGCCCAGAACTATGATTTTACTAAAACAGAAATGACCTATGATCCTTCAGGGGTATTTGTTGATAAGATGACCGTAAGACTACCAAATGGAGTGGTTCATGCCCGTGATTATGACTTTGATTACCGGTATGGAAAGATCAGCTCATTGACAGACGAAAATGGTTTTAAAGAGACCTACGGCTGGGATGGCCTCGGACGACTCAATACTTACATCCCCAAAGGATCAAACTCATCTATATTAGATATCGATTACATCTGGGGAGGAGATAATCGTCCGTCACTAATCGTTACGGACATGGTCGGAATGCCAAAGCAGACACAGTCTCTTGACGGTCTCTATAGGGCCTTTGTCAGTGAGTCAGTTACTACGCAGCGAAGTCAATCGTTGTTATCAGATATTAAAGTCTTCGGCTTAGCCGGACAAACAATAGCAGGCTCAAGCAAACTCGCAGGCTATCGCAACTGGCAAGAATTGACGAATCTTGAAAAGCTTATGACCTACCGGTTTGATGAACTCAACCGAACTGTCGAAGCTAGCCAGCCTAAGGCGATAGGCTTTTCGGGCACCTATCCGAGGCACTGGTCGGGCCATCTTGAAGCCTCTGCAGGTAACGTGGGTACTTCTTATACCGTCTACGGAGCATCGCACCAGGTGGCTTATGGCTATGAAGGAGAGGTGTCGGCAACGGTTGCAGATCACTTTGGTCGCACCTGTCGTGTCCTAAGTTTCAATGGAACCGATACCGGTTTGACCGCTGAGTCTGCTCCTAATCTGTCGTCATGCCGTGCGCAAAGTAGTAGTGCATCGTCTATTGCCGAGCAGGTATACACCTACACAGCGAATAATAAAATCTCATCAGTAACTCTGGACGATGGTGAGGTCAGGACTTATGAGTACACTAAGCGTCAGCTTATGAAGTCCATGAAAAGCAGTAACATTGGTTCTATTGTGTTCGATTACTCTCCTCAAGGTCTCCTTGCTAGCAAGCAGTACGTGGGAGCGGACGGTGCCGTGTTGAGCACCTTGCTTAACAAACACGATTATGTTGGTCGATTGGTAGAGCAGAGGGAAAACTCCGGTAATAATCTGTCTTGGGCTAATGCTCGCAAACTATACGAGTGGACCTACGATCTCCCAGTTCATGGCAACAGCCAAAACCTAATCTCTCGGCTAAGTGGTCTCAGTATCGGTGAGAGAGGCACTTACTCTTTCGATTACGATGCCCAAGGATCTCGTAGCAAAGAATCTCTAAAGCTTTCGACGGGTGAAACTCTTGCTATGACTTACGCCTATGATGCCGCGAAGAGACTTGAAAGGATAACCTATCCTGATGGAAAATCCGTTAGGCATGACTACGATGATAAGATCGGTTACCTAAGTGAATTATCGGGCGCCGTCACAGCTGAATTAACCTATTCGGAGTCCAACCAGCTCGAGACGATGATCTTGAATGACAAACTTGAGGAAAGCTACAGCTATCATCCGATCAGACTGTTGCCACTGGATCATATTGTCGATTTTGATGGTGCCAATGTCAGT
Source organism: Pseudobacteriovorax sp. (assembly GCA_013215145.1). GTDB lineage: Bacteria > Bdellovibrionota_B > Oligoflexia > Oligoflexales > Oligoflexaceae > DT-89. The sequence continues at coordinate 57,781 of JABSRP010000018.1, read as the reverse complement.
GTGTCGTCACTAGATACCTACGATGCCAGCAACCAGCTGCGAGCTATGACCCAGATCAACAGCCTCGGGCAACAGAGCCACAGTTACGACTACGATCTCAGAGGGCAACTGATCGCTCACAAATTAACAGGCACATCTGAGGGTCTCAATTTTGTAGATAGTTACCAGTACTCTAACCGCGGTAGACTGAAAATGAAGTCTAACGACTCTATTGCTGAGGCCAATAACTCTACGACTCTCGCGGGCAAACGCTATGAGTGGGGAGCCTTTGGACGCCTTAGCTCAAGTCCCGACCTTAAATCCACCGAATGGGACGCCCTTGGCCGACTTGTAAGCGCTGAGGGGCGTAGTGACGAGCTAAGTCGCTACTGGTACCAACCAGGTGATAACCAAAGATTTAACGTCATCAAAGAAAAGCAAGGTGAGATCTTCTTCGATCGGATCTATATGAACCAGTATGTGGTCCTAGATCGGAAAACTGGCAAGAACACCAACTACTACTACGCAGGGTCCCGTCGAGTTGCCGAATCCACGGAGAATGGCGTACAATACCTGGTACAAGACTACCTCAAGAGCGAGACCTTTGTGCTAGATGAAGCCGGAAACCTAAAGAGTCAAGTCATCCATAAGCCCTACGGCGACGACCTGTACCGACTGAGTAAAAAGGATGATCGGATCCATGGGTTTACCGATAGCATGGTAAGCTCCTATGGCTTGCAACAGATGCGCTCACGATACTATTTACCAGAACTGGGTCAGTTTATTAGCCCGGATCCATTGTTTATGGAAGAGCCAGGTAAGTGTTTGGAGAGTCCTGTTGAGTGTGATTTGTATTCTTATGCTAAGAATAATCCTCTGATGTATATTGACCCGACTGGTTTGAATGCTAGTCCATTTGACAAATTTAGAGAAATTCTAGCACCACTGCAGGATATGATAGGGTTTCAGGAAAATCCAGCTGCGTCAGCACAATATGCTGCCGATAGATTTGAAGCAATGCAGAACAGAAAGGTTTTTGTAGCTGCCGGTAACATAGGCATCGATGTGGCGTGGCAATATAGCCAGATTGCAGATGTTGAAACCCTCATCGATTACGATTTTAGAAAGGGTGAATGGACTGAAACTTCGAGCTTGGCCGATAAGGCAATAGCGGCAGGCGGACTAATCGCAGGCCCTCTTAAAATTGCTGGTAAGACTGTTGGAGCTATAGCTGATGCGATAAAGACTGCCGACAATACTGCTGATGTGAACAAGTTAAGTCGGACTGGAGAAGTACTGGACACGGCTGGGAACAATGTCGGAAAACCGGACATTATTGCTGATCAGATTAGTGCCGGGGAAGCAGCTGGAATAATCGACTCCAATGACTATAAAACGGAGAATTTGATAAATGAATAGATTTTTTTCGGCCATACTATTCCCTAAAAAAGAGGTGATTACTCTATCGATAATTGCAGCGCCGTTATCTTATTTGATTGGAAGTGATCTGGTTAGTTTATATGGAATTGAATTTAATACTATGAGAGGAAATGCTAAGGGTACTTATTTTACGACCTATTTAACACTTCTTTCGATGTATATTCCATCCCGATTTTTCTTCCTTAGATGGTTAGAAAATAGAAAACGTGCCGAAAGAGAAGATAAATAGCTTTCTGGACTTTTGTTGATTCATTGTAAATGTCGATAATTGATTGTCTTTCCCCTAGTCCCCGTTTTCTAGATCCAAGAGTTTTTTAGAGACAGAAAACCCCACCGCCGCCAATACCATCGGTAGGCTCAGCACGTTAGAGATCGGCAATCGCGGTAGCTATGCCCTAAGCTATGATCCTAGAGGGCAGTTGTCGGCTGAAGCCTTGCGATTGCCGTCAGGTCAGATCTTCTCGATGACCTATGACTATGATATTGCCAATCGGCTGACTGGGGTGACCTATCCCGATGCCAAAAAAATCACCTATGGCTATGACAGAGTCACTGGATTGATGTCACAAGTGAATGGCGTGGCTACGGCAACCCTTGGCTATAACGAAGCCAATCTCGTAGAAGATTTTATCGCGAATGGCAAATTGTCCGAACGCTACACCTACCATGACTTGACCTTATTACCACAAGATCATGTGATTGATTTCTCTGGCCGCAATATCACGTCTACATCATTAGACAGGTATGATGCCAGCGATCGTCTGCTAGAGATGACTCATATCAATCTACGCGGCCAGCTAGCTCACAGCTACAGCTATGATCTGCGGGGGCAGCTGCGCCAGCATAAATTAGTGGCTGGTTTTGGATCTCTGAGTAAAGACGCCAGCTACGGTTACAATGCCCATGGCGATATGCTTACCAAAGCCGGTGAGACCATCACGATCAATGATACAAGTATCCGCTCGGCGGAGGGCGTGTATGAGATTGGTGCCTTTGGTCGTATGGCATCCTCGCCAGAGGTCAAATCCTTTGAATGGGACGCTTTAGGTCGGCTTCAGACGGCTGATAAGCGATCCGGCAGTGTGGTGAGTTACGTCTACCAGCCAAGCGATGCCCAAAGGTTTCGCGTGACAGAGATGTCCGGCTCGACCGTGACCTCAGACAAGGTCTACATGAACCAGTACTTTGTCATCGACCTGGCTAACGGTGAGTCTCAGCAGTATTACTATGCCGGTGAAAAACGCTTTGCCGAGCACACCGCTGGTCGGCTACAATACATGGTACAGGATTATCTGAAGAGCGAGACGTACGTCTTAAATGAAGACGGAGAGATCGTATCGATGACCCTGTCTAATCCCTACGGTAGCGAGCTTTACGCGGAAGGTGATAACTCGAAGCGTAATCACGGCTTTACCGATGGGATGAAGGATAGCACAGGACTGGTGCAGATGAGGGAGCGTTACTATGCTTCGGGGATGGGGCGGTTTATGAGTCCTGATCCGTTGTTTTTGGAGAGCCCCGAGACGTGCTTGGATAGTGCGATCGAGTGTAGTGGGTTTGGGTATGCTCGGAATAATCCAATGAGGTTTACAGACCCGACGGGAACCTGTGGTCTTGATCTAGGAGCGACAAGTTGCCAGACTGAGTTACAGAATTCTGGAATGAACCAAAAAATGACTTCCACACTCTCAGAAGCTTCTCCGGAACAAATGCAAGCTTTAGAAAAAGGAGCAAAAATTGGACTTGCAACAACAGCGGCGATCCCATTAGCAGCTGCAGCCCCAGCTATAGGGCCAGCTGTAAGTGGTACAGTAGGAAAAGTTACATTAAATGTATCAGCAAGAGTGATGACTCAAGCTCCAATACTAATGGCTAAAGCAACTACGGCGGTGACAACCGTTGCTATGGCAGCTCGAAGGTTTGGAAACCAGGCAATGACTTTCGGTAGAGCTATGGCGAATCGAACTTCTCAAGCTCTTCAAAATGCTCATCAGAAATTGAAGGAAATCGAAGTTTGGCATTCGAAATTTGGAAGCAGCTTCACGGGGAACGTCGGTGGTCAAATTGCTGATAAGGCGATTGGTTTTGGTTCAGGTGTAGATACTCCATTTACAGTCAATCCAAACACGGGGGCAGGAGATTTCTATGGTAGCTTTTATGAAGCGACCAAATTTAGTATCGATGCGCTTACAGAAAACTAATATTGGGAAAAACTATGACGGGAAATGAGGTTTTAGGAAGGGTATTCATAATTCTTACTATCATTTTTTTTGGTCTTGATACCCCATCGAAGTTTCGAATTAACTCTGTAAATGAGGGTCTGTATCCTTTTTGGGTCATGTGTACTTTAGTTGCGCTAGTAGTCGGGGAGAGCCTATGGAAGCTCGGTAGGCTTGCTTATCAAGATATGAAGGACGAAGAAAAGTCGCAAAAAAAATAGCTTTATAAACCCTAGGGAATAGTTTTCCCTAGAGGTATAACCGTCCCCTTCAGATTGGGTTGTGAGGTGGTAGGTCGGATAGGTGACTTATCGGGTGTACAACCTCTCTGATATCAGTTTGAAAGCGTTGGGGGACGTAATGACGAACTAAGTCGCTACTGGTGTCAACCAGGTGATAACCAAAGATTTAACTTCATCAAAGTATAGTAAGCTTTCTGTCTAACGGAAACTGTCTTCTAATCAAAAGTAATCAATCAATGGCTCGAAGCTAAAAGAATGGGAAAGACCAACGAAAACTGGACGACACTGATAATCAAGAGAATTCTTCACGATGAGTGTTCCAACATCGAAGCTAACTAAATCTAGACAAAGCATCTGACCTCAAGCCCTAACGATCAGATGAGTAACCCACTGCTAGGATACCCATCCAGCGGCTTTGGTGGTAGATTATAAGAATATGTATGTTGTATGTGTGAATGCCATAAGTTCCCTTGTTAATGGATGGGATTTTTATGCTAGATGTGTACTATCAATGGCTACCAAAAGGGTTTATAGAAGACTATAGTAGATATGTAGATTTTTTAGTCTATGCCTTTATCTGCATACTCGCATTCAAAATAATAGGAAGATTCTTCGCGTATAAAACATTATCCAAAAAAGGAAAATTTCTTCTCTATTCTTTTTTGCTGTTACTAGTTTTTATCTCGGACCAAATGACAAAGTATTTGTTCACAATGAAAGCAAATTATTGGCTGGATAGAATTAAATTGGAGCAAGTGAAACAAAGCCCCGCTTTTGATGCACACTTAAAACTCGAGACCTCAGTCAAAATTAGAGATCTACAGCATTATTGTAGATCTCTTGCGCTAAAGAACAGCAACTCGAGACAGTCGTGTACATATTATATGGACATGAATGCCATAACTCCAGAATTGCGCGAAGAGTTTAAGTATCAGATGAAAATTGGTTCGTTGGTTCCCATTTGCCGAATCGTGTATAGGAAAGAAGGTTCCGATACCATAAAGTGTGATGAACTTGAAAAGATGCAAAATAGTTTTCCGAGGAAGAATATAAGCGATTAGTACGGTTTTGATTTAACGTGTTGATTATCGATTAGCATCAGAGGGTGTTCGTTCATATAGCTCGCTTCGTATCGTTGCGCTATTTTAATGGAAGCCGTGTTATGTGACATACATGTCCAGCACAGGTCGTGACCTCGTTTTCTCAGTTCATCCATGTATCGCTGTACTAGGATGTTGGCTATACCTTGCTTCCTAAATTTACTGTCAACCCAAACGGAAGCCTCGTGTAGACCTTTAAATCTGGCTCCGCTAAAACACCAGCCCACAGATCGACCCTGTTTGTGGCCTTCCACCCAAATACCGTCGTGTTTTCGAAAGCGCTCTATACTTCCCCATACCGATGAAATCTTTTCTATTAGGGCTGTAGACATAGAGTTTGCCGACGTCATACTATGTTTTTCGATCATTCCCCTGGATGAGGAAGGTTGAAGATGAAACTCCATAAAGGTTGATTCTGTGCATGTAAGATAATGCGACAGATCTTTTAATAATGAAAAACGATTTGAGGCGACACCACTAAACTCAACTGTTGAGTTTAGACAGGCGTCTCGAATCTCGTTTGCAACGTCTCGTATCATACCTGAAGAAAGTCTTAGCTCATTGTCAGGAAACGATACAAAAAAATGACCCGTCTTTGCTAAGATCATTTCAATCCTATGGCCTTTATACGCTAGCACTTTGCAAACACCCTCTTGGATACCTGATTGGACTGCTTGTTGGTAGACGTAAAAAGGAGGGTAAGTTTTGAGTCCGTTAGCGACTCTGTTATTGTTCAGTTTACTGGTTGGCTTCTGCATCAGCTGTGCCTTCTTCAAAAATTCTATCCTTATAGCTATTTGGTCTCTTTTGTAGAAAGTACGTTGGACCAGCCCTAATCGTCTACTGCTCCCCGATTAGAAACTACCTCATTTGTGTATGACGGTTCGGATGTTAATAGGTTGCAAGAGAATATGATGGGATACAGCGCTGGCAATTATTGATGGTGCAGCAAGTTTGTTTAGTCTAAATATGTCATTGCGAAGTGTTCCCATCCGCTTTCAAAGCAAATAATCGCTGACTATACTCGTAAAAGACAAACACTGATGTCGATTGAAATCCCAAGACCAACTAGATAGCTATGAAAATGAAATTGAGCAGCTGTTGACAACGGATGTCACTCAACCAAGATTTTTTCGCAAAATCTTGCAATAATTTAATCAGCGATATCTCCTTCAAAGGGGAAACCTACAAACCCTCAACCAAGGACGATCCATGAAAGTAATATTCAAACAAAATACCTTACTAAATACCATTATCATAGCGACTTGTCTGATTTGCTTCGCTCCGGCGATGGCTCAGGACAGCTTAAAAAAAGTAGTGGCAGGTCAACAAGCCAAGATCACTGAGTTGGAAAATAAACTGAACGCCTTAGCGGCAAAACTCGAGGAAAATACCTTTGGTGGCCAAAACTATTTCTTTGAGTCGAATCAGTTTAAAACGATCGCTAATGTACCAGATGCTCCAGGGGCCTTTCTCGTGGACGTTGTGATCAGGCACTTTAACGGTAACTGGGCTGGCCGGGATGCCTACGCGCGATTGGTTGTCAACTATTCCAAACGAAACAACCAGGTATGGGCGCGTGAGGTCTATGGTGTTGTCAAGTACGAATTCAAAATTGAGGGCAATAGGATTATAGGGAAATTCGCTGATGGCAATAACAGCCCCAGAGGTGGATTCTATCGCGTTAGAAAGCTATTTTAGTCCGCCTCTCGGTTGGCAGCGGTGGAATTTAGTGACACGCAGATGTATTAATCAAACGTCCATTTCTGAGAGCTATTGCCACCGCAAGAACTTGAGCGCGCTCCACCATTCAGACAATTGCTGGTATTCTGATTTTTAAGCCTTATCACGGAGCCTTTTCTATAAAACCTACCATCCGCTTGAGCTTTTGTATAATGACTGGATCTTACGCTAGTAATCTGGGTCCCGTTACTTTTCACCGAGTTAGCTAATTTAGCCAGGTCACTGGTGAGTTTAGCCAGATCGTTTTCTAATTGTTCTATGGATTTTGTCTGTTCTGCTATTTTTGCCTGCTGACTGGCGACAATTTTTTTCAGCTCTGCTGTCGATTGTGCGTTTTCCGTCTGAGCCCATGCTGGATTAGATACATAGCTTAACAACATCGCTAGATAGAGTTTTTTCATATTGCCGTTTCCCTACTTTTTTTGGATAGTGATTCGTCGAGTTACCATCTTAATACAGATTAAATTTTCCGTATAGAGTGCCTACCGTTACTGATAAATCCAAGACCGAACTATCTGGAGTATGGAAAATCCATCCAAACAGCTAAATTCCACAATCCTGCTCACAAGAGTGAGCATCCTCCCCCAGCCAAGACTCGCAGGCACCATTCCGATTGCAACTAGCTGTGCAGGAGCAATCGCCACAGGTTTTGCACCATTCTCCAGCCTCCGGCTCGCAGATGCGATTGTTGTTGCAGCTGGGAGTGACCTGGCAATCCGTGGGGCAGGTATCGTAGGTTTCTCCCGCATCGCACACGAGATTATTGTTACAAATAGACTCGCGGCAGTCAGCTGAGCAGTTGCGATGATTCTCGCCTTCATAGCGCTCGCAGCGGCCGTTGCGATTGCAAACAGCCTGACCTGTGCTGGCACAGCATTCGGCGGCATAGATCCGACTGGCGTTATCGATGCCGCGCACGGCCCTAGAATCATAGGGCACGCAAACGTTGTCTCTCGCCGACCACGAGCAAGACCGCGAGAGGCATTGGCGGCAGTTGTCTGCTGATTCGCAGCTGTAGGCAGCGATGGTTTCGGGAGCAGTATTGGACGTGCAGGCTAGTTGGTGTCTGATGATGTTTGGCCCACTAAACAGTGTTCCACGAATCGCACAGCTCTTGGTGCGAGTATCGTAGGAGCAGGTGCTGAGACCTTGTTTATAGCCAAGGCAGCTCTGGCAGTCGTCATCGAAGGCCTCGCAGCTACTGCGATTACTGCTAAGGGAGCCTGCCCATGGCTTGTCTTGCCAGTCTCGGATCACTTTCATGATCTCATCGTAACGGCAGGTGACACAGGCGCCAAAGGATAGGCCAGTTAAAGGGCTGCCAAAGCTCGTCACCCGGATCACCTGACCGAAGCGGTCAAATGTGGGGCCACCGGAATCTCCTGTTTGGGTGAAGGGGTTTTCAGCGCCAAACCTCATGGTGATGCGACGCTTTGGGTTGGTGCCCCGGTTGGTATCGCAGCGTGAGGTGATGCCGTGACCAAAAATACTTACAGTTTCGGAGGATCGTGGGTCCGATCTGGCGATGCGTGCTGGTATAGCGATACTTCGTGGGATAGCGGTCTCTAGTTCGAGCAGGGCGATATCGTTTTGTCCCATCTGCCACTGCCCATCTCGCACCGCTGTCAGGCGGCTGTCTAGAAAAAAAGACTTCACGCGGACCACGCGGTATTCTGTGCTGCGGTTATCTATACGAAAGGTCTCTTTGCCACAAGCCGGTTCCTCACAGCTGCGGTAGCCCACACAGTGAGCAGCCGTCAGGACGGTTTTGGAGTTCTCCACTAGGGTGCCGCTGCAGCCAAATCCTACCCGCCCCACCTCAGGCCTTTGGCTTGTGATCTGCCCGCTGGCGATCTTAACGGTGGAAGACTCTGTGGGGGTTGTCTGAGTCTTGCAGGCGTTGACGAGGGCTAAAATAGTTAATAATACCAGTCGGTTCATAAGCGTTCACCACAGTGGAGAGAGATATCTCATTATAACCTGAGAGTTAGTCCTATTGAAGGATCTGATTTTGGTCAGACCCATGAATGCGCCTCAAAATGAAAAAAAACTCAAATTATCGTGCAATAAACAGCCTCAGTGCTTTTCTTGTTATAAGACGTCCGTGTTCTTTCCACAAAAGGATCCTAAAAACCCTAAACTTCCTTAATTTAAAGGGAAACATACCGGATGGCTTGCGTTGGCCCACAAACATGCGTTTATCAAGGAGATTCCCGCAATGAAACAAACCCTACTCAGCAAAGCCTTGCTCGCCGGCTTGATCATTTCCATTAGTGCTTGCGATGGTAAGTCATCAAATGCGACCCCTCCGGAAACACCTCCTACTGATGACGATTTGGGCAAGGTGGAGACGCCCATCGAGCCAGTACCAACGGAGCAGCCTCCTGTTGATAATACCGTTGAGGTAGAAACCTTCGATAAAAAAGTTGGTCTCGATCTTACGGGGCAGTTTGTAGGGATGCACGATCATCAGCTGTATAATTTTAATAGTGAGCTTGAGCCTACCAACCCAGTGCAGATGATCTTGGAATCGAATAAAGGCAATCAGAAGACTAGCGATTTGCTGCGACGCGGTCAGCTGCTATTTGAGACTGAGGGCGAGTTCTTGGTCTTGGCCCAAGCCAGATTTTTCGGATATCCGGCTGATGAGGAAACTCATCTAGTTCACAAACAGACCGGTGCTATATGGTTACTGCCGAATAAGTACTTTCCCGCCAATATCGTCGAGACTCCGGAAAACGCTGTCCAGTATCGCGAGCACGGAGATAGCAAATACCTTTTTGTTTTGGTTCACGGTGGTGATGCTTATGGCACTTCTTCTATAGATTATGCGCCAATCGGAGGAGACGTTGTTGGCGTCTTCGATGCCTCTCGTAAAAAATCCGTACTGAAAATCGATATCTCCGATAGCACTAACCCGAAGGCTAGTCTGATCACACCACCTCATATCGATGTGGTCAATTTTCGGGCGGATCGTGATGGTAATCTTCTGTTCACTGGTATCGACCTCACAGCATCTGAGCAAGAGTTGTCCTATGCTTTGATTCAGGGCAAGGATCAACCGACTACCATTCAAATCCCCTATGAAGACTTGGGTGAAACACTACCAGCATCGTTTGGCGCTGATGGCAGTCGCTATTTGCGGCTTCATGGGACTTGGGCGAGTAAAAATAGTCCGTTATATTTTGTCTACGAAGGCAGCCTTCACCGGGTGGAATTTTCCATCGACGAAAACGGAGAAGGCAGTATTACCTCTCCCGTAGTGGAACATGCCGACAGTGGCGTGAGTAGCGGTTTCGGCTACGGAGAAGGCCGCGTGGTTCATCTCGACGATGATACTGTGGTTTTCCTCAATCATGACGGTTTGATCTTAGTGGATATTGAGAGCAACGTGGCTACTATCTTCGAGTTGGGTCTTGTAGGTGATGCGAAATTCTTGGTGAAAGATGCCCATCTATATCTAACCGATGGCCAAGAGCTCGACATAATTCATCTTGAGACGAAAGAACGTCTGACGGAAGACTCCATAGAGCTTCCCAAGAAAGGCGCAGTGGCCGATATCTCGTTAGTAGACGAGTCTATCACGATCTCGGTTTACCGCAGCCCCACAAAAGAGCATTTTCAGATGACCTTTGCCACTAACAATCCTGGCGAGTTTGAGGTGGTGCAAACCCAGAAAAACGCTTTCTTCGCCGTCTTCTTTGACCTGATCAAAGTGAACTAAGTTCCATCATAGAGTCCCGAGAATCTGTTTCTCGGGACGGTTTCGTCTCATCCCATTACATCTGAAATCGCGCTTCTAACCCCAAGCCAGTGGTCCTTGTCAGCACTGTCAGAGTCTCCTGTTTGTACCCCAGATAGTTGTAGCCAAGCCTAGCGCCAACCTCCAAATCACGACTGGCCTGCATCCCTATATAGGTACTGAGATCGTAGTACTGGTAGTCGGAGGTGTTGAAAATCGGCGCGTCTTGAATGGCCAACTGAGTCGAGACGAATTTGTTGCTCCAACGATAGTGGGTGGCGATTTTGTAGATATTGTAGTCTTTCGCCGGAGGAGCGAAGCCTGCGTCGAGATTGTCGTAGCGCAGCTGAGTCGCCGATGCTCCGAGCTGCATATTGCTCATAATATTGGCGTTGGCAAAGAGCATGAGGAGGCGCGGTGCGTAGTTGCGATCAAGCTCATTACCGGTCCTGGCGCTAGGGGCAAAGTCCGCTCCCAGCAGCCCGTTGCCCTGACGGAAGGCGGCGCCAAATCTGTGCTGCCTTAGGGTAAAGTCCGACTCCTCGCGCGTCTCACGCGTTAAGGTCGCGCCGTTGTAGAAGCGATTGATGGTCTCTTCTTCCAAGGTAGTTTGGTCTAAGCTATAGGAAAATAAAAAACGGCCACGAGCGACGGGGATACTGAAACCAAGAAATCCCGTCACAATGCTCTCGCGTTCCTTTTGCGAGTTGAGGGAGATCTCTGTGGGGACCTGAGGGGTCTCGGTGAAAATGTCGCGGCTGATGCCTGACGTTAGGTTGTTTTGATACTCCAGCCCGGCATGGAGATAGGTGGACAAGCGGTAGATCCCCGAGAGGCTATAAAAACTGGACTCGCCATTGGAGCGCAGATCGTTGATGGTGGTGCGCTGCGAACCTAATAAGGTTTGCACGTCAAAAGTCACTTGATCACGAGGGGCGACCTGAGAAAAACTAAAGGTAGTGAAGTCTCGAACATTGCCAAATGTAGTCCCAGACGCCAGTGTAAGGGCAAGGGTACCAAGTCGTGTGAAGGCGTTCATGATTGTTTTAACCCCTTAGGTTTGTTGTCAAAACTCCAGCATAAGGGAAGATTCGAGACAAAACGAGGAAAAACTGTATTAACTCACTAATAATGTTATATAAAAAAATAAAACTTAGCCTAAATGCTGATTAATCTGAATAAGTGCGAAAAAAGTGCTTGGTATTTTGTTAAAAATATGGAATGTTAATGTATTAACATAAGGAGAGCGTATGTCGCCATACGAGAAGTTTATACCGTACAATGCAGAACGCCTAGACAACCCAGAGAAACGGGCGAAAGAATTTTATCAACGCATGAATCAAAGACGATCCGTCCGGAAATTCTCCGATGAGGATGTCCCTAGGTCGGTGATCGAGCATGCCATCCTAACCGCAGGAACCGCGCCGAACGGAGCTCATATGCAGCCTTGGCATTTTGTTGCCGTCCGCTCAAAAGATCTGAAATCTCAGATCCGTGTGGCTGCAGAGCAGGAAGAGTCCTTAAATTACAACGGACGCCTTCCACCCTCATGGCTTAAGGCCCTAGAGCGATTAGGCACAGACGAAAACAAAGGCTACTTGGAAGTGGCTCCCTGGCTGATCATTGTTTTTGCCAAGATGTTCCACTGGGAAGAGGGTGGGGATGTCCCAGCTCACGATAACGACCCTAAAGTCAATCACTACTACGTGCAAGAGTCTGTAGGCATTGCCGTCGGGATGCTGATCTCAGCGTTGCACAATGCTGGTCTTGCGACTCTCACTCATACGCCAAGCCCCATGAGGTTTTTGCATAAGATCTTAGGCCGTCATGCCAACGAAAAGCCCTTCGTGCTGCTGCCTGTGGGCTACCCCGCAGCCGATGCCAAGGTCCCCAATATCACCCGCGATCCCATCGAAAAGGTCAGTACTTTTTTTGATGGTTAAGTTTCTCATTTCCTATAGAGCCAGCTCCTTTTTGGAGCTGGTTTTTTTTTGTCAAAAAATCGATCATGACAGCGGAATTATTGATCGACGATCAAAGAGCTCAACGGAACCCGAGCAGACTCGAGCACCACGCCGTCGATGCTGACAATGGACAGCATCACATCCCCCACGTCCCAATCCACATCGATCTGTCCAAAATGGCTAATAGTATGGGTTCTGGAACCCGGAAGGCGAAAACGGTTGGCCTCGTTGCGAGAGCCCGAGTTGCGCTGATTCATACCGCTGCAGGTCATATCAAAGATCTGATAGGGCGCGCCCTCTGATGCCTTTGGAATTTGCGATATCTCGGCCATGTGCCGATCCCCCGAGACGATAACGACGCCATTGGCTTTGGTCCTTTTTATCGTATCAAGTAGCCTGCTGCGCTCTAACGGGAGGTTAGACCACTTCTCAAAGCGGTGCTGACTGGAAGCGAATTGGATCGAGCTTCCAACGATCCTAAGCTCTGCTGGTTGTTTTAAGACGGCCTCCAGCCACTGCCATTGCTCTTCACCAAGGAAGGTGGCCTCTGGGTCATAGCTAGGTCTATAGTCGTTTGCCCCTCGTACAAGGCCGCTGCGATGATAGCGGGTGTCAAGCATGATGATCTGGACTCGTTTACCGGGCTCACCAAAGGTCTCGGCATGATAAATGCCGGCACGCTCGCGTCTAGGGGAAGTAGGGGAGACTCCAAAAAAGTCTAGAAATATTTGTTGGGAGGTGGCTCTCATCTCGTACTCAGCGCCGGCATCGTTGCGTCCGTAGTCGTGATCATCCCAGGTGGCCATGATGGGGATCTGGGAACGAAATTCGGCAAATTCTGGTATGGCAGCAAGGTCGGCATACCGCGACCTCATGATGCGCGGAGAGTTAGTATCGGCATAAACGTTGTCACCCAAGAATAGGAACATGTCAGGAGACCTTGCGCCAATGGTCCTCCATATCGGCTGCCCTCTAGTTTGCCTGGCGCAAGACCCAAAGGTGATGCGTTGTAGAGTTCCTGTCTCTGGTAATGCCGCTATACTTGGCACTACAAAGGCTCTGCCAAGCGCTAGCAGTGAGCTAGCATTCACAAGCGAAACTCCCGCTAAGGTTTGCAAGGCGCGGGTCGCAAGCTGTCGTCGTGTCATCATGGGTTTTATCTCACTATCTAATGGGTAGGTCAGTTGACTTAAGGAATTATCGTCCATTCTATCTTGGCGCAAACTAGCCGAGATAAAGTCTTTATGAATCTAGCGCAAAGTGTCGAAGCGTTGCCAATCTGGTAAGTTTGACAGAATCATAACGGCAGATTACTAGGTCCCACCAAAAATTGCTTTAGAAATGGATTGAATCATTTCTGAAACTTGGCCAAAATTTCAAGCAGCGGTCAGAGTTTCAACCCCCCTATGGATTGACGGAGATAGATAAATGAAAGTGAAAGATATCATGACGAGCCAAGTCACTACGGTAGAGGCGTCTGCCAAGCTTCTCGAGGCCGTACAGTTGCTCGATACTGGCAAGTTCGGCGCTTTACCAGTCGTCGATGATACTGGTGAATTGGTGGGAATCATTACAGAAAGTGACTTTATCGGCAAGAACGAAGAGGTCCCCCACGGTCTAACGATCCCAAGTTTGTTAGGGCAGTGGTTTCATAATGTTTCTGTGGAAGAGATATTTAAAGGGGCTCGTGATGAAGTCGTTGGCAACGTAATGACCAAAGATCCTCACGTAGTATCAAGCGACGCGGCGCTAACCCTTGCTGTGAAGCTTATGCTGAACTTCGAGATAAGCCGGCTACCTGTGGTCGACCATGGCAAGTTAGTGGGCATTGTATCGAAAAAGGATGTGCTGAAGGCGGTTTTGGCCTCAGGATCCTAAGGTTGAGATGTGAGGTCAGATGAGCCCAAGAGTTTGAGGAGTCATGAGCCAAAAACCCGAACTTGATTTGTCTTCAAACTTGGCAAATACGAAAATTATTTATCATAATCTGCCTGGTAGTGAGCTCTCCCAGCATTCCCATAATGATGTGGAAATCATCCTATCTCTCAGAGGGGGGATGCGGTTTAGCTGGGAGGCCTCAGGCGATGAGCTTGCTGTGAGAGAGCGGCAGTTGATTGTTGTGCCTCCTGGTTTTGGCCACAGCTTTCGATCAGATAAGGCGCAAGGCGAGCGCTTGATTATCCTGGTCACACCAGAGTTTTGGTCTGAGTGTGGTTGCCCGCCCCTTAGCGAGCCTTTGGTGGCAGAGAGCTCTCAGCTGCTTCAGGAGCTGCTTTTCTATGTGTTGTCATCATCGAGGGTGACAGCGGAAGGGCCACTGCTCTCAAGCCTTTTTATCATTATCCGTGACCTTTTACTTGATAAAACCATGCCTGAGGATAGCGCCGATAGCTTGGACCGCTTGCTGATGAAAGCCAGCGACGAGAGACTCCTCAAAGCCCTGGGTTATATATCAGAGCACTTTCATAATGATAACTTTGCCTTTGAGACGATGGCTAAGGATTCAGGTTTAAGTACACGAACCATGAATCGGCTGTTTCAAAAAGAGTTTTCTAGGAGCCCTTTGCAGGTCCTCCAGAGCAAACGCATAGAAGAGGCAAAAACACTATTATTGCGCAGTCATGATACGATTACCGAGATTGGCTTTCGCGTGGGATTCGGTAGTGTATCGACATTTGTGAATCATTTTCGCCGGGTTACCGGGACCAACCCCTCGTCCTATCGGCAATTTGGCGAAAACTGAGTGTGCCTTTGGCTCTCAGCAAATGGCTAAAATCTCCGCTTTCCCCGAAACTAGCTTCTGTCAAATGTGTTATTTATCCACTGTCAGGAGTTACTATGAAACCGTCATTATCCAACCTACTTAGATGGGCAGCAGTGCCTTTTGTGTTTGCCATCAGTGCTAACTTGGGGCTGGCATCGCCGCCAACAGATGTGAATAAGGCTGCCTTGTCCCAGCCCAGAATCTTAAGCTATCAATCGGGAGCTTCAGGGTTTCATACCAAAACCTACGCTTTTGATTCCGGGCGCGAGCTCGTTTTTTTTGACTCGCAGTTCGATCCAAAATTCACAAAGGAGTTTATTCACTCCATCCAGAATCAGCCCCAATCAAAGCCAGCTTACTTGGTGATCACCCATGCCAATCCTGATAAGTTTAATGGCATCAGTACTTTCAAAGAGTTATTCCCCGAGATTAAGGTCATCACCTCTCGCAACGTAGCAGCGGAGCTGCCTGGGGTCCACGCCTATAAGAAATACTACTTCACCGAGATTGCAAAGAGCTATCAGGCTGACACTTACCCACGTTTAGGTCCTATTGATCTGACCTTTCAGAAGACCTATACCATTAGCCTAGAGGGTGGGATGCATGTGATCTTGAATGAGCTAACGAACGCGGCTGTGGCCTCGCATCATGTAACCGCTTCTATCCCATCGTTAAACCAAGTTGTGGTAGGCGATATCATCCACCATAAGGCTCACGCATGGCTTGAAGGCCCTATCATAAATGGCAAAGCCATGCCTGATGTTGCTGCTTGGGCTAAAGCCTTAGACGAGCTGTATGCGAGTTATCCGAGAAACCCTATGGTATTAGCTGGTCGCGGCAAAACTGTCGATTTAAAGGCTGCGGTTACGGAGCAAAAACGGTATTTGAGTCGAGCCCAGACCCTAGTGAAAGACTTCCTTAAAAAAGAAAATATTCGTCCCCAGGACCTACAATCTGCTCATGCAGCCGCAATCTATCGCAAGCTCTCTCAGAGATTTGCGTCGGCTTACCCCGATTATGAATTTGCCTATATGATAGAGTACGGGGTTTACTCCTTTGTCGGAAAACTCCTAGAGAACTAATCGCGATGACGAAGTCCATGTGATTTGCGCCTTGAATCACATGGAATCGCTCTGACGTCTCAGGTTAAGACCCCTCAGGGGATTCAAAGTAGCTTATGGGAAGAATTAAACGAAACACGCAGGGAACATGGCTACTCATAGGATCCTGCTCTATCGCTTCACTAGTGATGACTGGAGGAGTTTGTGGACTTTGGGGCAAAATAATGAGATCACCTCCCGTGTTACGGATGAAGGAGCGGACGGCTCCCATCCCAACTCCACGGCCGGATATATCGGTGGCCTTTTCTTTGGTCGAAAACCCATCGATAAAAACAAGATTGGCCAATGCTTCAAAATGCGCCTGCTCTGAATCAGATAAAATGCCCTGTTTTCTGGCTTTGGCTTCAAGTGTTTCCATACACAGACCGGCTCCGTCATCCCAGTAATCGATGATAACCCGATCGTGATTCTCTTCGTCAAAAGACATATCAACACTGATCATGCCCCCTTCGGATTTTCCATGTTTGCGCCGCTCCAAAGGGAATTCCAGTCCATGGTCCAAAGAATTTCGCACTAGATGCACCAAACTATCGCGTAAAACGTGGGCTTTTTGGTCGATAATAGAAAGGCCAGGATCCACGATAGAAAACTCTGGCTTGCCTTTTCCGAGTCGCTCAGCAATATCATAGCTTGATTGCTCTAAATCCTTCAGTAAAGAGGTAAGGGTTATGGAGTATGTGGACTTGATCTCTCGCAGTACGAATTCTGATGCCTTGGGTAGATTGGCTGCGGCTAGCTCTGAATACCAGTTTGATAGTTGTGTTTGTTCGACCCTATGAAACACCTTACCCGGTTCCAGGCCAAAGCGATTCTTAGCCACGGCTTTGATGGCGGCAAAGTTGCCTTTGAGAGTCTCAAGCCTTTCAGAAAGTTCGGGCTTTTGTACGGCGTTAAAGTCATTTTGCTTGGCGAGAAAGGTTTCTTCCATTTCGTGCACTTTATTGGAAAAATCTTGTAAGCGACAGGTGCGGGCGATACCCTTGATGGTGTGCAGTATTCTTAGGATATCGATGATTTTGTTGCTTGAATCGGCTTCAATGTCACTCAGTTGGGTTGTCAGTGTATTTAAATAGCTTTCTGTGGATTCGATAAATGATTGAAAGGTACTACTCTTAGATTCTGTAATGGCATAGAATATTTTCATCTCTGCCTCGTGCTTTTCCGATTTCTTTTTTAAGTTTTTGATTGTGGTGACATCACGGACAGAAAATAACAGCTTTTTCATAATATCTTGATCGGTATCCACTATAGGAATGGCTTCTAGCTCGAGGTACTGATCTTTATCTTCAGATTTGATTTCGACTTCCTTGGGAATAAGATGATCGTTTACCTCGTATTGAATCACATCCTCGCCTACAGAAGACTCTAGTACCGTCTTGAGTACATGTTTGTTTTCGCTACTCATCGTAAACTTATCAAAGATACGATTATGAGGATCTTCTAGAGCAATGTTTGAGCCAGGGAAAATATGTTCGAGGTGATGTGAGTATTCCTTGTCAATCTGTAGGTATCCCTGGTCGTTTTTGGTAACGGTAAAGATACCTTGATTGATCGTGTTGAGTAGGGTTCTGATGTCACGAGTTTTCTCTTTTACCTGCTGGGAAAGCTCTTCGTTAAACCTCGTCAACTGCTTGTTAAGAGTCCTGGTAGCGGCTTCTTTTTCTTGTCTGATTTTTTTGATACGATCACCAAAAGCAAAGCTCAAAAACACTAGCTCAAGAAACTGGCCTGCGGAACTAGAAAATCGCACCCAAGACCCGATGCTCACTCCGCTAGTCACTGCGATGGTTGCTAGAAATCCAAAAATGGGAAAAGCCCATGCCATCGTAAAATAAAAAGCTGGTCGATAGCCCTGCTTTAAGCGATAAGCACTGATGCCAAACATGTAGAGTAAGTTAAATACTACGGATAGAAGTATCGGCTTGATCGACCAAGAGTAGGGTACGACAAAGGTGTAGACAATCAACCCCACTAGCCAGACGGATATGCCCATACCAAACTTGTGGAGTCTAGGGTTGGAGGATTTTAACTCGAGAAAAAGGATCGCAAAAATGTTGGCTAAAAGCATGGATAGTAGCATCATTTGGTAGCCAAACATGATATTGAAAGAGGTATTTGTTGGCCATAAAAAGTATTGAGAAAACCCTACGATATAGTATTCCCTGAGTAGTGACACACCGATGAAAAGCGAGTAAATGGTATAGTCGAGTTTGCGCAACGCAATGGCAACGCTGAAGTTGTAGAGGAACATAATGAGAAAGGCACCCATGGTGATCGAATAAATGTAGGTCTCTAGGACAACTTCCGTATGAAAGTTCTGTGGGCTTTGAAACGTTGCCGTGATACGGTTCGTCGACTTCGTTTGGATGCGCAGGTAGTAGGTGGTGTTTGATTTGGGAGCGGAGACAGCTTCCATAGCAATCTTGCGATCATGAATGGAGCGCTTTTTGATGGGAATTTTTGCTCCGCTGACCTGTAAGGGCTTCGGATTTCCCCTCACAAATAAAGCGACATGACTCAGTAGCGGGTATTCAAAAGATAGATTCCAGGTCGTTGCCTTTGATGTTGTGTTTTCGACTCTAAACTTTATCCAATAGGGCTTTTCCATAAAGCCAAAACTTGTGCGACTATCCCTGGCAAAGGACTTATCATATTTGCCCTGGACGATATCTTTATAGGATACGTCCTCGTCTCCCGGAAAGTAGATTTCTTGAACATCCTTCAGAGAAAATCGCTGATCGTTGGCAATGTCTTCGGCGGATACAGTAGTCTCAGCATAGGTGTTTCTACAAAAAAGCAGTATGAGAATCATTCTGACGGGGAAATTCCGCATCGAAAACCTTATCGATAAGTTTTGTTTGGTATCGGGGATAAATGCGAAAAATTAATGCTATGAAGCTATATTAGTCAAAAAATTTTGCTCCTATAGTGTCATTAAATAGCCTTGTGTTTGTAGTATGTTACTTAGTTTTGGGGCGTGGGTAAGTTTGCTGTAACAAACAATGTTTTCGAAGATCTGGAAGAAGTGACTTGTTACGCAAAGTCAGAGTTGATGGTGCCTACCTGGATGGCCATGCGAAGCCTTACATTAAGTAATGTTTAGACTCAGACAGAAGGTCTACCGAGGACGCTACCAAATACCCGCTAGTTTCAGCCTTGTGGTTCATCACCGGAAGAAGGCAGGTGTATTCCACACCAAGAGTATAGCCCCGTCTTGAGAAGGCTTCCTGAACGACGTGTCGAGGAATCATGGGAAGAACGGGTTGTTTGATGGCGGTGGTGGCAAAAATATTCTCTCGAATGAGGCATTCGATTTCGTAGGACCGACGATAACACTCGTCCCAAGAGTAAGCGAAAACCTGGGATAAATCGTAAGAGCAGGCCTTGAATGAATTGAAATTGCGCCAAAGGCTGTTCCCATGAAGGTCAAAGACCTCAAGGCAGCTGTCGTCTGATACCCATGGTGCGATTTGCTTATAATTAAAGGTCAAACGAAGCTCTTGAGTGGAGATAAAGAGCGATTGGATGTTTGACATAGCCGTGGGGCCAAGATCCCGCATAGCGAGTAGAGTCTGGCGGAAGCGCCTTAGCCGTTCTAATCGGCCCCTCTTAACAGGAGTTGGCAGGTTTTGAAAATGTTGGATAGCGCCAGACGAGTAAGCTGACTTTTGGATAGAAAAACTCGTAAGCAGTCTTTGGCAATCCAGCAAGTTCGATATAAACTCTCTATCTATGAAGCCGCCGCCGTCAGGAGCTTTCGCATTTATATCAGTATCATCTTGAAAACCAAGGCATAAACTCATGGCTAAGTCTTCCTTGCTTTAGTTAGAGTCGTTTTGGTTTTTCCTAGGAGCCTTGCTCCTCAACCACTCGGTCGAGGGGAACCTACCAGTAAAGACTTTTTTTGTCATCCAGAAATACATTCATCTTTCAGGGCTTTGCGCAACTTAAACGAGATTAAGATAAGTTTCCGAGATTTACTGACTGCTAGAACCCTGCTGGATCATTGCGGTATGAACGAGCTCCACCAATCGTTAAATCCCGTGATCTCAGCAAGATCCATCTCTTGACCAAACTTGGGCACCACAATCGAGACTCCCACGGCTTCGGCTAGGTCTCTGATTTTAACGATAGGTTCGAACCAGGAGTGCTTGGATAGAGCAAAAACACCCCAATGAATGGGAAACAGATGCTTGGCATTAAGGTTTTGAAAGGCTTTGATAACGTCCTCAGGGTACATATGGACCTCTCGCGAGATCTCGTGATACTGGCCGTTTTCCAAAAAGGCGATGTCAAATGGGCCTAGCTTTTGTCCGATCTCGCGAAAGTGCTCACCGTAGCCCGAGTCTCCACTAAAGTACAAATTGGTCACCCCGTTAGTTATGACGTAGGAAGCCCATAGGGTGTCGTTGTCTAAAAAACCAGATCGCCCCGAGTAGTGTCGCGCAGGTGCTGTTGTGATGGTGAGGTTGCCGATCGTTTCCGTTTGCCACCAGTCCTTTTCATGAATCCTATCTTGAGGTACCCCCCAGTAGGCTAGGTGTCGTCCGATACCTATGGGAACGATAAATCGGGTACCCTTGTCCTTGAGATGCCGAACGGTTTTCATCTCCAGATGATCGTAGTGATCATGAGAGATCAGGACCAAATCTACCTTGGGGATGTCTTCTAGTTTCAGTACAGGCTCTTGAAATCGTTTGCCAACAAAAGAGAAGGGTCCAGCATTGGCAAAAACCGGATCAATCAAGATAGTTTTTTGATCTATGCGTAACAAAAACGAACTGTGACCCAACCAAATGACTTTGCCCTTTTCGGAATCACTTGAGAAGAAGTCGCGCGATACGGTTTCCTCGGGAAGTTTCTGCTCTGGTACTTTGTGCTCACCCTTAAACATACGCCGTGTTAGGCCATCCCAGGTAAACATCTTGTCCTTCATTTGATCAATGATCTCTTGCCGGTCGTTAACAAACCGCTCCTGATCAACGGAATATTGGGGAGATTTGCGATAGCGATCTAAGTCTGATTCGGTGTGATCGCCGCCGAAGGATGAGCAGGCTGAGGTTGATCCGATCACAACGGCAAATATCATCAAGCGAAATAGAATATGGAACGGGCGGAGAATCATGCAGCGACGCCTCTAAATAGGTTGCCAGTTCGTTCTTAGTATACCACAAGGGGACGCATCGCCTGGATAGGATAGGGTATCCCACTTGCCGTTTGCCTCACATCACCTTTGCTCTCCTCAAGTGTACAGTTTTTTCTCAAGGGAAGAGCTGAGGCTTTAGCTCCCCCGGATGCTTTGCTAAGACTTCGCTGACAGCGAGATCCTCTCGCTAAAACACTTAAATTTTTTGGAGTTAAACTATGAAAATCATTTTATCTTTGATCCTGACACTGGCAAGTATCTCAGCAGTTGCGGCTCCGCGACTTGTTCAAGTGGACTTTTCCAGCTTAGGGGCTGGTATCGATTATAAGAACTACAAACAAGTGACAAAAATTGTAGAGATCGAGCAAAGATATGGAAATGTGGCTGATGTTGAAACCAATCAGTGGGGTCTCGAAGGGGAGACTGCGATTTGTTTGGCGACGTCTAGTTTATCAGACCTACAGCGCATTAAGGATCTTCTAGATGTGGTCGCGGGAAAGTTGACAGCCGTAACGTTTGCTCATCAGTGCAAAACTCCGCGCACTGAGGTATTAGCCTGCTCGAAGGACATTAATGTTTGGGGCAATGCCTCTTACTGCGATTGTCCAGTAGCTGGGACCACCTACAATCCTCAGACTGGTGATTGTCGACCAAGCTATCTATCTGGGCGCTTAGAGAGAGATTATGCCATTGGGGGAGAGTCTGCCGATTTTCGCCTTGTATCTTACGATGGGCGTACGGTGACTTACCTTGATGTTCCGAAGAACTTGAAAGAGAAAGCAGAGATCTTTGCCGATCGTGGCCTACCCACAGGTGTTGAAGGCACTTACAAGGCTGTCAAAACCCAAGAAAAAGGATGGTGGATCGTTTTTGAGGTTAGCGAGTTGTTTTTTGAAGACTAACAGCCAAACGATGTCATTCAAACGCTGCAGGTCTTAGACCTGTGGCGTATTTTTATGATGGCAACAAGGTTAGCCGCTAGCCAACCGACCACAGATCGAGGCGCTGTGATTTACGCCATTGAGGGGTTCGCCTATGAGTTTTTTTCACTGTAGGTTTTGGACTTGCTGACGATGCTGAACCAATACCTCATTGATATAGAGGCAGGTGGATTGCAGCAAGGGGTACGACAGGGCAGAGGCGCACCCACGGCTAGAGGCCAGGTTTAAGTCTTGGCCTAATAAAGGAGATATCCCTAACTGCTCGATAATGTAGCTATCCGCTGGTGACCGGTTCGATTTAGCTACTAGTATACTTGGTGTCACAGTGGGCATAAGAAGAGAGGTGATCCAGGCCATCACCAATGCCGTGCTATCGTCGATCACCACTAGGGATTTTTGCAAGCTGGCCTGAAGGATAAAGCCTATGGCTGCCACCATCTCAAAGCCTGCAAACTGTAGCAGCTCCTGTTCGATATTGGTCTTATCTTTTTGAATATTGTTACTGACTTGTACCAACTCTTTTAACTGGCTTTCCGGTTGCCGTAGCATATCGCCTTTTGAAAATAGCTGCTCTAATGGGATATCCGCTAATCGCGATAACAGCATGAGTGAGGCAATCTCGCCTCCCGAGCCAGTTAAGGACAGACCAAGTACACTGGCATGCCGTAATCTGGATTTGACTAGGTCTCTTCCAATATTTAGGCAACGCTGAAGTTGGTCGGCAGTGAGGGCCGGGTTGATGGAAAAGTCTCCATTGGCATCAGCAAGCCTTCGCGGAGTAACTTTGGGATGACTAATAGCCTGCTTCAGTCCTAAGTCTACTAGCTTGAGATCAATACGATGCTGCCGGGTAAAGGTATTGACTGAGGACTTTCCTTCCGCTGACTTCTGCAAATAATTACGACTAAATACTTGGGGTTGCAGGCAGTAACCCTGATCTGCGATCCCATGGTCTGCCGCCAGAATATATAGACAAGGATTTATGATCATCGGCTTTTTAGTATTCTGAACCAGCATTAAGCTACGTGCTACATTTCGGAAGGTTTCGGGAAGCTGAAACTCAGCCTCGAGTCCCTCGCTTAACTCCGACTCGTCATAGCGCGTCAGATCTCGCTTGGGAATGTCGAATGATTTGAGAAAGTTTCGAACGATGGACGTCAATGCTTTGATTCCTCTGCCAAATGATGTTGGGCAAATCTACCGTTATTTTATGGGCAAATGCAACTGTCTATCGGAAGAGACTCATGATTATGTATGGTAGCATGACTCAGTCTTCGGGCTTTCGCAGCCACTCATTCTGGTCTAAGAGCCCAGGGCGATCCTAGGCAGAGGTGACGCTGACGTTTGAAACTACCTTTCCAAGGCAATCTGATAGTTTGTACCAAAATTGGAAACGTAAACTGTCTCTGTTGCGCCCAGGGGCTCTCCACAGACATACGACGGGTACGTTCCTGAATAGCTGATCCGGCATGATGATTGTTGTTTAACATCGTCTACGAGATAGAATTCCAATATCTCGGCGTCTGCTGGAATCGTGATGTCTTCTGAGCTTTGGTTGAAATTAAACTTGATTGGGGTGAAGCTTTCATCTCTTTGAAACCTGATATATCCTGTGCGTGATTGTAGCTGACAGCGTGTGCCACCTACGATTCCAAACAGAGCCATGTCGCTTCCAGGTAACGCGAAATAGCAGCCATTTATTGCTGAGCTGATGCGAATAATCACTTGGTCGGTGGCGGAAGTGATGGGGTGGCGGCGATCACGGATAAGCAATTGAAATCCGTCGTCATCGATCTTTGCATGGTTCCATAGTGCGATCTCGCCTCTATCGACACCCAGCGCTTGCGAACCAAGGCTATCTAATTGAAGGACAGAAGTGTCAGCGAAGCTGACCTGGCTCAAAGGTAACATCGCGCTCAGCAGAACGATTTCTTTCAAAAATTTTATACCGTTGTGGAACATGGGTTTCTCCTTAGTTTTGTTAATGTATACTGGAGCAACTCTATGGCAAACATTGGACTTAGAACATGTTGTATGGAAAAAAAACATGTGATAGGCAAAAGCCATGGATAATTACCGAATAATAGGCGGAAAAAACTACATGACCTTAGAAAGTGAACCCTATGGAAGGGTTTGAAAGCCAACCTGATGGCGCCATGTTAGGTCAACTGATCCTTGATTTTGATACGGTTGGATTAGCTTACGAGCGATGCATCGCTTTCTATAAAGATTTTCATGCTCATGATCGACCCATGTTTGTGTTACCGCGGTTTGGGACCCGTATGTCCATCGAAATCGAATCATCAGGGAAATCATTCATGATTGACGAGAATGATGTTTTTTTCTTACCCGCAGGACTTCGGCACAATGATCGCTCAGAATCACGGATATATGATACCTTAGCTTTATATCCTACACCCAATTACTTTGAATCCCTGTGTCGCCAGTTGAAGGTGGAGTATGGTGATCAAATCAGCTTATCTGAACGGCAAGAGCCCATGTCTTTTAAACGATCCCTATTTCAAACCGAGTGTATCGATAATGTGGTTCATCGATTTGTCTCCAAATCTCCCCCTGGGCATTTTGTTTTGCAGTTGTATTTTGCAGCGTTTTTTGATGATTTGATTGCCAACGCCCATGGCGCTGCCTCGACCACCATCCATGATGCCGACAAAGATCTGGCAATGACCATCAAACGTAAGATTGAATCGAATCTATTCCGACGGCTGACTAACAAAGATCTGGTAGATTACTTTGGCAAGTCGCAGCCCACGATTACAAAAATATTTCGATCTGCCTACGGAGTATCGCCTATGCAGTACATCCGCTCGCGACGTCTGCAGGAGGCCAGTAAACTTGTTCGAGACCCCAAATTAAGTATCGATGATATCGCCGCCTTAGTGGGGTACTCCGATGCAGCAGCCTTTAGTCATGCCTTTAAAAATGAATTCGGCGTGGCCCCGAGAAGCAATGGACGTGCTTGATGGCACTGCTATTGGTTGCGGCAACGCTTGTACCGACGCACCACATTGTTGGCAAACCATGCGGTTGATTTATTGCCGTTGAGTTTTGGTGAAACAATCACCACCCTTGGCATGATGGCATAAGGAGGCTGTTTTTCAAACGTCGTCTGCCAGCTTTTTCTCACTTGACGCCAAAGGTTTGACCTTTCAAAGTCATAAGTCTTTTCCTGCCTTAGATTGTACTTAGCTAGCCAAATCCATGAATGATTGGCCTTGGCGAAGGTTAATGCTGCCTTTTTCGATTGGGTGGTCCGGCCGTCGATACTACCATCCTTGCGATAGGTGAGCAGGTCTCCGTCTCGTCTCAATCGCAGACCGGTGATATCGGTGAGGAGTTTTTGAAAGGCCGCATTGCGCGAGCTGTACATGCCCGAATTGTAGTCGGCAAATCGATAGATAATGTTATCGTACGAAGCACGGTAACCAAGAAGTCTAGCTGTACCGACCCGAACTCCACCTTTGATCGTGTATAGGTAGTCGCGGATGGCGCGATCGGTCATACCCTCACGGCTAAGTAACTCTTTGGCGAAGGCGACACGAACTTGCATGGATCCTGCTGTCCTTATCGGGTTTAACTGTCTGAGATCGCCGCGACCAAGCAAACGACTAAGGGCTGTGGAGATCGCAAATGATCTTGGCAAGGATGCGGCAAAGGTATCGGTCAGTTCGTCGAAAAGTAAGTCTAAGTCACGTTCTGTTTTGAGCTGGTTGATGCGCTCACCAAAACTCGTATTGGTACTCGGTATGGTGGTAGATTGAATCGCCTCCCATGCTGGGTCTGCAAGAGGCCCGAGGGGCTTGAGTTTTTCCTTAATGCCGCGGCTAACGATCTTCGGTAGCTGGCTGACACGGGGGTTAGCCTTGAAGCCCGATTCCTGCTCAATGATGGCGACAACCGCGCAAATGCGCTCTAAACTCAAGGGCTTTCCCGTTAGTTCGATCCCCTCTTTCACGGCCTGTGCCCAATCGCTACGTTGTTTCACATGGGTAGGGATTTTGCTTTTGACGGTTGCGAAGCTGACATAGGATTTAGGTGGCTCGCTCCGATTGATAAGGCTGCAAGCTCCAATCAGCACGGCTAATAGCCCGTATATGCTTGCTTGCCTGTACGCCCTAAATGACATGTTGTCGTCCTTTGTAGGTCTTACTGACATTGAGTCCATACCACAGTCTTGCCTGTCTTTCCTAGCCAATATTGGATATCATGCCGAAAGCTATAACGGATGCAATGGTTTCAACAAAGAACTGATAGCGATGAGGGGTTCCATGATCAAACAACTGCTTTTACTTGTGAGTTTTCTAGCTGCGCTAGGTCAATCGTATGCTGCCCCTAATGATCAGCAGATTGCCAAGGGAATCCAATATGGCTACGATTTTGAATTTAAAAAGGCTGATGAGGCCTTCCAGTCCGTGATCCAATCTCACCCGAAACATCCCGCGGGGTACTTTCTGCGAACGGGTATTTTCTTTTGGCAGTTTTTGTTCGACAACGAGAATGAGGTGGCCGCTGAGGGGTTGCGGGATAATGCGGAAAAGGCTATCGATCTGGCTGACGATTGGCTCGATAAAACAGAAGACGATCCCGAAGCCTTATTTTACTTGGGGGCGGCCTATGGAGCTCTCGGTCGCTATCACTTGCTAAGCCGCAACTGGATGTCTGCTCTTTACTACGGGAACAAAGGCTACAAGAACCTTCAAAAAGTGATAGAGAAAAAAACTGACTACTGGGACGCCTATATCGGCGTTGGCATGTTCGATTACTATGCGGCTGCTCTTCCTTCTTTTGTGACAGCTTTTCTGGCTACCGATGGCAATCGCTCTCAGGGACTTGATTTTATCCAAAGGACGGCGACACAAGGGGTGTTGCTGCGTGCCGAGGCTCAGGTATTCCGCGCTCAAATGCTATTGTTTTTTGAGGAAGACTTTGCTGGGGGTGAGGCTGTGCTGTTAGAGTTTCTGAAGGCCTATCCCAATAACTTTTCCGCCCAACATATGCTGGCCTACACCTACTACAAGACTGGTCGGATCGAAGCCGCACTTAAGCTTTTACCGAAAACGATTGCTAGAGCCGAGTCTAAAGGGTTTTTAGTTCCCTCGCAACGCATCCGTAATACCATGGCTAAGGCTTTAATCCTCAACGATCAATTTGCCTCGGTGGTGACCCTATCTCGGTCTGTCATGAAAAAGTTGGAGGGCACAAAAAAGGGGCGCGAAAGTTATGTCTACGCCGAGGCATACTGGAATATGTGCATTAGCATGGCTTATCAGAATCAGCTGAAAGAGGCAAAAACCTGTTTTGCATCGCTAGAAGATGCAGATATCTCCACCTCTGATAGCGCTGAAGAGTGGCTTGAAAAACCCTTTCAACAAATCCATATCGACTTGAAGTTAGCGAATAATCAGATCGAGCGGCTAGAGCCCCAAAAAAGCCTTCTAACCTTACAGGAGATTAAAAAGAACATGGATGCAAAGGCGGAGGGGTTTTCTAGAGCTTATTTAGACTTAGTTCACATTGCGAGGGGGCGCGCCTACTTAGCGTCTAATACTTTGGAGAGGTCCATTGAGCAGTTTCGCGCTGTCGTTGCCCTAGAGGATCCGTCCGACGAGTCATCAAAGGACTGGGCTCACCTATTTTTGGGTCAAGCTTACCGGCGACTGGGAAACAAGGCTGAGGCGCGAAAGTCCTTGAAGCTTGCCTTGAAAACCGATCAGGCTCGGATCGAGATGCTGGCTAAAAGGGAATTGGCCCAACTGTCATCGACTTAAGTGTCTTGTTTCAACCCATTAAGGGGCTAGAATGGAATCTCCTTGGCATGATCTCTTTTTTGCTGGATTTGCTGGTGCGGTCATCGGCATGGCGGCGGCCGCGAAAATAGCTCAGCTGGCGCCTCGTAAATCGTTGCGCTGGCCCCTTGCTGTTTTGGTAACACTGATGTGGGTCCTTGCCTTTGTGTATTTGTATAAGGAATATGGTGGGACTTACATTAGCTAATCAGCTCGCAGCCTTCCTCGCGCTAGTATTTTGCTGTACATAGAAGCGCTGGGGGATACGGATATTGAAGGTGAATAGCCGAAAACCTGCCAAGGCAGCAGTGTTATCGTGTATGATAACCTCGATGGCTTCGCCGCAGTCTTCAAGATAATTACGGACGGCGCTCATACCAACGCCGCGACCTGAAATCTGAGACACCCTCTGGGTGGTGGTGAATCCAGGTTCGAAAATCATGGCGGCGAGTTCTTCTTCCTGCAAATGGCGATCATTATCCAAGAGGCCTTGGATCTTTGCAATTTCTGCGATGGCTCCCATGTTTAGTCCTTGTCCATCATCGCGATAAAGGATCTGCAGGTTTTCGCCGCAATCCTTCACATGGATTTCGATCAGGCCTTTTTCGGGTTTTCGATAGATTTTGCGTAAGCTGGGTTCTTCTAAGCCATGATCCATGGAATTTCTGAGCAGATGAAGCAAGATATCGCGAAGCAATTCCTGTCCACCAACTGACATTAGGATGGAATCGCCCGTCACTTTTAAGTCAGGCGGAAGTTTATGAAGTTCCCTGGCCAAACGACCGAGTTCTTTAGCCTCTCTTTCGACTATGGATTTCAGTGGCTGGAAAAGCTTTTGAACGAGAAGCCTATGGAGTTCGCTGAAGGTTTGATGCTCGAAAATGAGGTGACTGTTTGACTCCAAAGCTTCGAGAATCGTCTCGCCTTGATCTCTGCTAAATCTAACTTCGGTCTGGAGGTTGGAGTCTCGGCCTAACAATTCGTAGTTAATGTGACGATAGTTTTGTAACTCTGTTTCGATTTGCTCCTGTTTGTCTCGGATCTGTGCCTGGTCCCAAGGTCTTTGTCTTTGCTGAACCTCTGCAAGCCACTGCTCAGCGTTGTGTAGTAGATTGCTGAGGCGCTTGAAGTCAAAAGAGCGAGCCATTCCTTTCATGGTATGCATGTTGATAAATAGAATTTTGATGACGTCTTCGTCAAAGCTAAGGCAGCCTTCTATTAGCCGACGGTTTTCCGCCGTGAAATTTCCAACAGCTTTGAAGAACTCGTGACAGCGATCGGAGTCGATTGCAATCAATTCGGAGATGTACTGCAGCTCTAATCCTTGCTGTACTGATTTTTTCTCGAGTTCCTTCATTTCTGTCACATCTTTGATGACGATAAGCATACGCTGGACAATACCATTGTGAACGATGCTATTCCAATCGACTTGAAGTAAACGACGCTGATTTTTTTGGATAAGCTCAAAACGGTTTTTCAAATGATCGCGATTTAGATCGTAGGCTAGTTCTGGTTCACCAAGTATCGCAGCTATAGAAGCTTTTAGAGTGGCCTTTTCATCGACACCCAGGGATAGTCGGTTAAGAAAGGCATCCTCTAGGGTCATCCCCACTAAGGAGCTTTCCGACAGAATCTTAGTTAGATAGGCCGAAAACTCTAGCTCGATCCTTTGCTTGCTATCGATCGTAAAGACACCCATCTCTATAGATTTCAAAATAGAGCGGATATTTTCCGTTTTTTCTGTGACCTTTTGTTCGAGATTACGATTTAGATCGCTGATCTCTTCATTTTGTGCCTTTAGGTCGCGGTTGAGGGTTTGAATCTTCGCTTCGGCGCGCTCTTGCAGATACCTGGTTTTGTCAGCCATAGCCAGCGATAGAATGACGACCTCAAGCGATGTCCCAACAAACTGTCCCCATTCCGTGAATAGATTCACAGGCAGAATGCCATAAAGCGCCAGCATGCGTATAAGGACACCAATATTGAGAGTTGCCCAGGCAGCAGTATAGAAATAGGCGGGTCGAAATCGCGTTGTGCTTGAAATGATTCCAGCTAGCAGTAATAAAATGCTACAGCTCAAGGTCATGAGTACCACAAGTGTTGCTGAAAGGCGGTAACTGAATGGAATCAAGACAAGGCATATAATCGATAAGGCGAGAAGCCCTATGAGCATCCAATACATCGGACGCATGCGCTTTTGCATGTCTAAAAACTGAAAGCTAAAAATCATGGCGAAGGCAGCTGCAAGAGCGGACGAGACTAAGTAGCCTTCATTATGCCACCAGACCATATCAGGGAAAATCTGCTGAACGAATCCTACGTAGGAAAGATTATTGATACAAGCAATGAAAATATAGCCAGCATAGACTGTGTAAGAGGAACTACGCAGGGAAAATGATAAGAAAGTATTGTAAAGCAGCATCACGATGAGAAAGCCAAAAAAGCTGGCGATAAAAATATAGGTTGAGGCCTTGTTTTCGTAAAACTCTGGCTCCGTCCAAAGACCAAGATCAAATTGAATCGGTCCTTCACTTTGCATCTTGATATAGACTACTGAAGTGCCTGGAGATAGATCAAAACGAAAAGCCGGGATCCGATGAACCATTTGTTTATCCGATGCTTTTACCCGATCCCCCCCCCCGAAGGGCTGTATATCTACCAGACTCTGAAGCTGCAGGTACGTAGACTGTGACGAAGTCTGTTGAGGGATACCTGCCGGTTAGAACCAGGGTCAATGGTTGATCCGATGGATTTACTAGGGTTACACGTCCCCAAACATGAGATTGAGTGAATCCAAAATTTAGGTTCGTTTTTGGAGGTGGCGTGAAGCGATCTTCCCAAAGCCCTAGGGCGTCTTCGATGGCTCCTTCTCCCGTCTTGTCTTCGAGTATTTCGAGATAGGGGGCGAGAGTCAGGTTTTTGACGGGTTCTTGTAGCGTTACAGGAGCGATGCTTGCAGATGCTGTCTCCAAGGGAATCAGTAATAAAATTGTCGTTAATAGCCTTCGCATCAGGATACCTTGCGTGAGAACCATCTTTAGGGAGAGTGATTGCACCAAACCACTCTTATTGTGAAAGCGTCTTGCACGGATGTTTGATCTCTGAAAGACGGAGTAACCATACCCCTTTAGTTTCTCATTATAGAGTCGTTTCGACCAGGTACAGCTAGAGAAAAGGCAGGTCTATCGGAAAAAAATGTGGGCTATGGATGGTCAAAACACGAACTGTTGAATGGAAAAACAGGTCTTTATAGATATATTGAAATCATAAATATCTAATAATATTTAGTAAACTAAGTTTATGAAAAAATGACTCAAGTAGTCAAGTAAGTTGACCGTTAATAGTCAAGTAAGTTGACTAAAAAGGAGCCAGCTATGAGGCAGTTATGTTTTATTTTCTTGATCAAAGGAGTTACGATAATGTTTAGCAGCCAGGCATACGGAAAAAATGTGGACCCAAAAAAAGCTATTAAATCTACCATTAGCCAGTATGTGATGAGTGCCCAGGATCAAAACACGGATAAGATGAAGCAAGCCCTACACAAAGATTTTCGTGTCACAGCTCTGTTATCGGGCAAGTGGATGAATCTTAATCGCGAGACCTATATCAAGATGCTGGAGACTCGCAAGATTGGTGGCAACAAACGTAGTTTCGATGTCCTTGACCTGGCAAATCACTCAAAACATCTAGCCGTCGCTCGTGTTGTGATTAAAGAAGAAAACACTATGTTTTACGATCACTTGACTTTGGTTTACACGGACAATCGCTGGCAGATTCTGAATAATGCAACAGAAACTCAAGCTAGGAAGTAGTTAGTATTATATGGAAAATACCGACACAAGACGTAGTCATATAGGACGCAGCCTCTTTGAGGCTAGCACTCTCTTTAATCGCTTGGCGGTAAAGCTGATGCAAGACAAGGGGTTTGGTGATATCAAAAAAATGGACATCGATGTGATTTCTCAGATCCCAAGTCAAGGGGCTACTAATATCATCACGATTGCCTATCACTTGGGAATATCGAAACAAGCAGTCTCGCAAAAAGTCAAATCATTGGTGGATCGAGACTATCTGAAAAAGGAAGCTCCACCGTCTCATTGTGATACCCGGTACGCGGATATTTCGTTTACTGCCAAAGGCCTAAGATTGCTTCACTGCGGCCTTACTATCACGCAAGACTTAGAGGCTCACTTTGCAAAAACATTAGGCGACCAACAATATGCGGATTTGGTACTGAAAATTGATCAGTTAAATTCTTTATTGACTCGTCTGAATGAGTAAATTTTAGGTCGTATATAATTCTTTTCGATTATATTACTCCCCTAAAGGTCTCTTCATAATCTACGGTTTTAATTCATTTTTGCATCTGTCACGAAACGTGCTATCACATCGCTGATATTCCACCCTGTACGGGATGGACCGCGACATTCTCCTAGCGATTTGGTCTGAGGTCTCTGACCTTGATCTTCGATGTTTGGCTTGATGCGATCAACAGACTTCGAAGCCGCGTCGTGATACATGAAAGGACGCTATGACTCTCAATATTAACTACTTGATTTTAGCTTTAGCTTTGGCTTCGAGTTCAACAGAACTTTTCGGCGATACCAAGTTAGGCGCGAGTTTCCGGGCTAACTATATAAGTGATGAAGTGACCATTCAAGAGTCAGGAGAGTCTGAAAAGAGCCATGTCACAAGCTTTAATCTTGAAAGGGCTCGGTTAAATTTACAAAGCGATCTGACCAACAAAACCAGCTTTCGCTTACGCCTGCGTTTTGACAAGAGTTCTGATATTCGGGGCAATGGTCAGACTGATGCTATCGATCTTGCTTATGTTTCCCATAGCTTTACTCCTTATATAAAGCTCACCATCGGCAAAAAACACGCGCGCTACGGAGGTCCTATCGGAGCGTTCAAACCTTACGAAAATAACGGATATTTGCATAATACGGTAAGGAAGCTATTACGACGAACTGTGGGCGCTACGCTTGACTATAAAATTGCCAAAAACCATGTCTTGACTGTGAGCTATTCCAATCGACCCGACGTCGATAAGCTTGATAATGATGAGTTTTCTGAGACCTACAGCCCTAAGTCTTATATGTCAGGATTGGTTTATGAGGGACGATTTGGACCCATAAGGCCATCGATTTCTCTTTTTCATGTCCCGGCGATGAAAAAGAGCTACAGCGATGACGATGGTGTTATGGTTCGTAAGCAGGAAGGTGCCGACAACTACTGGGGAGCTGGTGCCCGCTACCAGCAAGATGGGGTCATGGTCGGGCTCAGTTATCTTGGGGCGCGTTTTGCAGCCGACCGGGACTTGATTGCTGGCACAAACTCAAACAAAGAGACCTACGCCTCGATTCATCTAAATTCGGGTTATGATGTTTCCGATGAATTTAAGCTCCGTTTTCTTGTGGAAAGCACTGCAATACAAGAAGGAGATGAAACCAAAGATATCTTTGCCTACGCTCCGGTGGTGGAATACCGACCAGATCCCGACTTGGAAACACTTCGCTATTTCGTTTCGATGAAGGACAAACGGACAAAACAAAGTACTGTTGAAGAGCATCAGTTAGAGTTTCTTCTTGGTTTTGGCTTAGATGCCACCCTAAATCTTTGAGATCCTATGTTTAAGGAAGAGCTGACTTTAGTAAAAAAGTAAGTTAATACGCGCCGGAGGATTCTTTTTGCAAAATCAACCCCTCCGGCTTCCAGTGTTTTCGCTACGCTTTTCGCCACTCCACACGCTCGGTAAAAACGCCCCTTGTTCTGTTAGCAAAG
The DNA here is from genome assembly GCA_013215145.1 of Pseudobacteriovorax sp. Lineage (GTDB taxonomy): Bacteria > Bdellovibrionota_B > Oligoflexia > Oligoflexales > Oligoflexaceae > DT-89. Next base: position 23,789 of record JABSRP010000018.1, on the reverse strand, counting down.
TAGACAAGAGACAGCATAACTGGGACCTCAATCAAAACTCCCACCACTGTGGCAAGCGCTGCTCCAGAGTTTAGACCAAACATACCAATAGCCACGGCAACCGCAAGTTCGAAAAAGTTTGAGGTGCCGATCATGGCGGCAGGAGCGGCGATATTGTGGGGTAGGCGCCACCTATAAGCCCATAAGTAAGCGATGGCGAAGATTCCATAGCTTTGTAGCATAAGGGGAATTGCTATCAAAACGACGATCATCGGTTTTGCGAGGATGGTTTGAGCTTGAAAGCCAAAAAGCAACACCACTGTTGCCAGTAGCCCGAAGATCGAGAAGGGTTTTGCCAGGGCTACAAACCGGTGTAGTTGCCTTTCATTCTGGCGGTTTAACTGACGCCGAAGGATGACCCCTGCCACCAACGGAATCACAACATAGAGTAAGACTGAAAGAGCTAATGTGCTCCAGGGAACCGAGATATCGGTCACTCCCAATAAGGCTCCTGCTATGGGGGCGAACAGCACCATCATAATCAAATCATTGATAGATACCTGGACTAAGGTATAGTTGGGATCTCCTTGGGTCATTTGACTCCAAACAAAAACCATAGCAGTGCAGGGAGCCACCCCGAGTAATATCATGCCAGCGATATACTCTTTGGCTGATTGTGGGTCCACAAGATCAGCAAAGATATATTGGAAAAAAAGCATGGTGATCAAAGCCATGGAGAATGGCTTCACAAGCCAGTTGACGGTCAGAGTTAGTATCAATCCTTTTGGTTTTGAACCTACTTTTTTCACGGCGGAAAAATCAACTTGCACCATCATGGGAAATATCATTAGCCAGATGAGTGCTGCTACCAGGAGATTGACGTTGGCGATCTCCCAGGCACTGACCTGTTGAAAGTTGTCGGGTGATAGATTTCCCAATGCAAGTCCAAGGATAATGCAAAGCCCCACCCATATACTCAAGTACCTTTCGAAGGTTCCCAAATCGTCGTCCTCATGTAAAAAAATGTTGCCTGACACAAAGTCTTGTACGTGTTCACCCGGAACTGTCAATAATTGTTATTGGTAGGCTATAAGGGCGGACTTTTGCTCTGTCAGAGCCGGACTGATCTAGCATCCAATCTGTTCTAAGGCATTCTAAGAAACACTGTGTTGGGCATCCAGCTTTGATTGGTTGATAAGTCGCAAACTGTATAAGTTGAAGCTAAAGGTCAGTGATGTAACTCATCGAATTCTGTAAGTAACTAAAAATATGAATAATTTATATGGAATGCAGGTTGCAAAAGGGAGGTCTGACTTTTGTCAATGTCTGAGCGCGGAGTTTTTATGAGACGATTTAAGCCGATTTCCCTTACCCTACTGCTAGCAGCTTCGTTTAGTGCTTGTGAAAGATCAGGGTCTCATTCTAGTCAGAATAGTTTAGATCAGCTATTTGAGCAGGATACAATACCTGCCCATAATGAGGCTGTAAATATGACAAGTTTTGATGAAACTTATACAGATTTTTTTGAAAACTTTACAGAAGAAAAGGCCGCCATCATTCAGGATGCCGAAGGATTTCCCTTGCTGCGAACTAAAGGTGATCAACGATTGCACAGTACCTTGCAGGCCTTAGCTGATTTTCGCCGGATTCGTGAGCCGGCTTTTGTCATGGATAAATCTCAGCTTACCATAACCAAGCTGCAAGACGACTGGATCGAGACCAGCGTTGAAGGGGTGCTTAGTGAACGAGTGAAACAGCTTTTCTTAAAATCCATCAAAGATACCGTGGACGCCAATTGTTGGAATACGGCCTTAGTGGGTGCGGGCTTAGAGGAAGGGCTTTTGCACAGTGTTGGCGTGGATTTTTCCTACCAAATGAGCTCACAGCAATGCCAGGAACTGGCTCCCAATGAATCCTTAAAAACAGGCGATGTGATCGCCATTAGAGCCCGCTCGGAAACCTCAGGGACGGGATTTGTCGAGGTCCATGCTGCGGTTTATATCACTGAAGACCTTTGGCTGAGTTAGAATAATCCAGGTAGTCCATTTGCCTTTATTTCAGCGCAAAACGTTATCAAGCAGTATATGCAAGGGGAGAAAGGGCTCTGTGCTAATCACCAGCAAAGTCCTCAAGGGAATCTAGACTGCGACCAATACCTGCAGGTATTTCGCTGCCTCAATAATCGTGAATTTCGCGCTGGACTTCCCCTTGGAAGTCTATCTGAGCCCTTGGCATCAGTCGCAAAGGAGTTTGATTTTCTAAGCATGGTTAAAGAAAGGTCAACTCTGATTGATTATGTTACGGAAGATTTCGATATAGACGAAAGCTATGGGTTATCCGAGCGTTTTGTTTTGTCTTGGCAAGATTCAGAGACATTGCCAGATTCCACTTACGAATACGAGCCCCATTACCCAAGTCTACTTGCCAAAATTGAAGCAGCCTACGAGGCTGGTATTTTTGATAAGGGTTTACGCCATGGTTACGAATCCATGGTAGCGGTGGATGATTACGCGTCCAAATACCAAAGATTGATCAGTGATGAGATCAAATCACTGTATCCTCGTATCGTAGTGGGGCTTGTAAAAGCAGTTGATGATTATCAACTTGTAAAAAGCCAGGGAGGGGATCTAACTCAGATCTCAGCTGAGCTGCACACCTGGTACAGCCTATTCTATCGTCTGACCTCGTTAGATGTGTTTTCCTCTGTCATTCCTAATGACTGGCAGCCGGTTCATGGCTTTGATGGAAGTAAAATCGAGATTCCCGAAGCCTATAATCCAAAAACCATTGGCCTATAACGCTATTCTGCATTCCTTTATCTGCAAGCTCGGTATCAATGGGTGATTTGAGACTTGCAGTCATTCTTCAAGATTCCATGAGATGCAATCACACCTGTCACCGACTCGCTGAGTGATGTCGGGGAGGCTGTGGTTTGCCAAGATCCCCTGAGCTCGTGAATAAACAATTTTTGATGTTGTGCGGAGCAGCCGCTTAGGCTGGCTAGCGCTGCAAGGTGAGGGCCATCGCCAACAGCAAGTTCATCGCGAATGGATTGAAACGATGCGACTATAAAGGCGTCTCTTTTGTTCTCATGCATTTGACCAAGGAGCGAGCACTCGCCGAATGATGACGAGTATTGAGTGGAGCCTGTTGATGAATTGGTCGACACGATGGGATCTACTGATCTTGTGGACGCTTGGGTGGACGCTTCTGTGCTATATTTAGTCGTTCCTTGCTTTGTTGACGTTCGGGAAGGCACTGACACGTTAACCGAATCCGAGGGATGCGTTGTGACTAAAATATAGTTGAAGTCATACTTTCCGAACAATGCGTTTTTATTCTCATATTTGAAGCATTTTTTCATATCAAAGGAAAAACCCGTAAACGGAATCAAGCAGAGAGACCAGCCGATGAAAAGCCATTTTTTTTGTAGCATGGTAATTTACTCCTTTACCGTCCTACTAGTTCTTGAGGGGGTTGTTGCCGCGGCACAGCCCCTAGGACCAAGTGTAACAGAACCCTTGGTGATTGATCAAAAATCCGGGTCCTATAAAGCATGGCTGAAAGCCCTTCATATGGATCCAAGACAGGTTACTGTTCGGAGTCGCGTGGATGACCTTGAGTTTTTTCTTAGTAAAAACGGCAAGAATGATCCCTTAGGAGAGTTGAAAGAGTCGATTAGGTGGCTGCAAGACGAGCGGCTGTCTCGGGAGTTTTCCTGTCGTTTCCCCTTTCGGACCAAGGTTATCCAACGTATCGCCCCCGGGATCAAGACAAACCCAAGATGTTCAGCCCTAGTCCATTGGCATCAAAGCCTCTCTGCAAAAACCGTGAGTATCCTTTTTGCTAGTCAATATGCGGGTAATCCTGCCTCTCGATTCGGGCACACGTTTCTGAAGATCCATCAGCAGGAGGGGGCTGAATCCCTCGCAATGTCTCCTTTAGACCCCGTGGTCAGTTTTGCAGCCAGAATCGGTGAGGTCTCGACCTTTCGCTATATATATGACGGCCTGTTTGGAGGATTTAAAGGAAAGTTTTCCGTGAGCCCCTTTACGAACATTCTAAGGGAATACTCGGGCTGGGAGGATCGTAATCTCTGGGAGTACCGTCTAGATATACCGAGAGATCGAGTTGAGGATCTTGTTGATCATCTGTGGGAGGTGACCCAAACTTGGTGGGACTACTGGTTCATTACAGAAAACTGCTCGTACCAGCTGCTGGCCATCCTTGAGGCTGTGATGCCCGAGACGGAACTAGTCGATCAGTTTTTCTGGGCGGTTGAGCCTATTGAGACGATAAAGGTCCTAAAGCAGAAGGGACTTGTCACAGGGCTTGCCATGCATCCCTCGGTAGGGCGCAGATTCCATAGGACGCTGGCTACTTTAGATCCCTCTCAAAGGCAGCAGCTGCAACAGTTGACGCAATCTCATGATGTCACCACGACTGATGACGCTGACGTCCTGGAGACGGTTATGCTTTGGATCGACTATATTCATTCTAATAATCAAAGCAGAGATAGGCGTCTCGAGGTCTTGCGTGCCGAGGTTCTTGATAAGAGAGCGAGCTTTCCCTCTGCACAGTACCGAAGCTTTCGAACTTATCATAAGAGTGAGGAGCCTCATCGGGTGCTGCCTTTGAGCCTTTCCGAAGTCGGTATCTTGCGCTCGGATGATAGCGATAGCGGATACTTGAGGTTTCGGCCCTTGTTAAGAGATATTATGAATCATAATCGCGGTATTTCCGGGGAGGAGGAGCTTAGCTTTTTCGATAGTACGCTCGGATGGAGTTCAGACTCATTAGACCTCATCCAAATGACCTTTTTTCGTAACATCGTTTTTAATCCTCTTAGTTTGGGAGAGAGAGACTTAAGCCGTGATATCGTGGTCACTTACGATAATATCAGCTTACGGCGTGAGTATTTAGGTGATCTGAGATTTGGTCTGACTCGATCATTAGCGCCGCGACTTTTGCTTTGGGGGCTTGGATCGGTAGGCGTTAGCGCCCGTGAGGTAGATTCCTACGAGCCTAACCCTATTGCAGGTTTGCATGGCGGCATACTGATTCCAGGGGATGTGACCAAACTTTTCATCGCTTATCGTTATTGGTCTGATGTCCGTTTAGAAAAGTTTTATCGCCGTTTATGGGATATGCGTTTGGCGTTTTATCTAAGCGATACGGCTCAGCTTAATCTATCGTATCGGTATGACGTCAGCGTCACCGATAGAAGTCTGAGTATGACAGTAGGATCTGCCTTAGCCTTGTAGCCTCGGTCCTAAGTCCCGGTTTGAGAGTGCAAAAACATGATGGCCAAAACCTTTCGGATTTTAGCCATCTGATTCTGTTTCCAGTTTTAACTAAACTTGCTGAGAGATCGCTTATTCACCAACCCAAACAGAGATATCACCCCCACGTGTTTGGAAAACACCGTGACCTGAAGAGTCGATGGTGACACAATGATCAAATTTTTTCAGAGCATCCTTAAAGCACTTTCCAGCGTGTTGCGGACCAACATACATCCTTTTTTCTCCACCCGGTCCATCAGAAAGGATCATAGCCAATCCACCTGGGTGAGACGCATTGCCTTCGCGCGTAAATCCGATGATATCCCAGTGGTCATAGTAACTATGCTGAGCCCCGTAGGCGTAATCACGCCGTGCCGCCAATAGCTGATCGATGACATCCTTGTGGGACTTTAAGTTGATGGTATATTCGTTACCGTCACGGCCCTTATCGCGATAGGTGGCACCGTAGTAATCAGCATGGAATACATTGGGATAACCAGCTTCTTGAAGAAGGATAATACCGTAAGCAAGGGGCTTGAACCAATCTTCAACTGGCGACTCTAGCATCTGAAGAGGCTGAGTATCGTGATTCTCTACGAGAGTTACGGCTCTAATAGGGTAATACTTCGTTAGTGTATTATTAAGAATCGAACCCATATCGTAGAAGCCACCGCCGCGTGAGGCATCATGGAAATTTTTGTGAAGCGGCGCATCAAACAAGGACATGTTGTTGTTATCGTTATTGTTATGATCATCCAAATAACGAAGTAATTTTTTTACATCATAGTCCCAGTATTCGGCCACGGCAAAAAGATTTTTCCCTGACTTTGCTCGCAGATCGTATAGCCATTCATTGTAAAATCCAGATTTGATGTGCTTAACGGCGTCAATCCGAAAGCCATCGAGGTTGGCAAACTCAGTGTACCAGTTACCCCATTTTTTAAGTTGATCCACTACTTCAGGGTGGTCAAAGTCAACATCAGCACCCATAAGGTAATCATAGTTGCCGTTTTCGCTGGAAACACCTTGGTCCCATGCCTTGCCTTCAGTGGCGAAAAGATAAACGGTATCGCCTTGACCGTTCTTGTTATTATAATCAACGCCATCGAAGTGATACCACTTCCAGGTAAAGTCAGAGTACTTACCTTTTCGGCTTGGAAAGGTGAATTCGGTGTAGGCTTCTACTTCGAAAACATCCGAGACAATGCGGTTACGGTTATATTTGTCAACGACTCTTGCGGGAACGTTAGCTGTTCCGTCGGCGCCAATCATATGATTTAAGACAATATCGGCGTAGATTGAGATGCCAGCGTCATGAGCCTTGTTGATGGCGTTTAGGTACTGGTCCTTGGTTCCATATTTTGTCCGTACCGAACCCTTTGCATTGAATTCACCTAAATCATAAAGATCATAAACCGCATAACCTACATCGTATCCGCCACCTGAGCCTTTATAGGCCGGCGGAAGCCACAATGCAGTGATGCCTTTGTCTGCTAGATCTTGCGCATTTTCTGCCACTTGATTCCAGTGTTGCCCATCGCCGCTTGAGTACCAGTGAAAATACTGCATCATCACGCCATTTAAAGTCTCATCCGGCAATTGTTGAGTGTCAACTTCACCCAGCGTCTCTAGTACTTCTGCTATCTCAGGGTCTGTCTCTGTTGCGACTTGAGTGCTAGGGACATCTTGTCGGTTGTCGTCGTCTTCAGCTTGGCATCCTGCCAAGGCAGTAAGAAGGGCAGCGACATAAAGCGTGCCCCGGAGGTTGGATTGGCATTTCGCCATAAGGAAAGGTCTTCGAATCATTTGTTACTCCACATCAGTTTCAACGTTAGCCTTCGATCAGAGAGAAAGGCTATCTAAAGCAAGCGCATCTTAGCCAGAATTGGCCAACAAGCCATAAATTTTTATCATAGGTCCTAAAGCTACGTCAAATAAACGTGTCTTTTTTCGTAGGATTTTTGCCAAAAACTTGATATAAATTTTAGATACTTAACACCAGGTATTAAAGATTTCAGGAAGATACAGAAAAATTTAATAATTTTTGACAGATGCAATGAAATTGGGCTTGTTTCTACCTAACTGGCATACACATGGCGTAAACTGTCGGTTGAGTGGCACTGTCACTATCTATCCCGACCTCGCAACCATGCGTCCCTACCGGCATGACGCCGACTAGACCACAGTCTTCTTCCCGACATGTGTCATTTAGATCAGGCTGGCGGGAGCCCCCACAGGCCAATCTGAGTTCGTTGGGTAGGCAAGAAACCTGCGCCCGGGAGTCGGATCCCACAGCTCCTCGGACTTCTCGTGTAATGACATTGTTTGGGTTACCCAGGCTTCCACAAACTGGGACGGGTCCCGCTTGGCCAATGACGCCTTGTCCCGGTGGGCAGATGGGGTTTGCGGTGAAGTAGTGATGGCAAAGGTCCCCCGTTCCCGAAAAGGCGTCGACAAATTCACTGACGTTTTTAAGGGTACCTCGCTTTCTGACCTCTATGGCTAGACGGTTATCTGTGCAGCCAGCTCGGATATCAAAGCCCCCCATGGAGTTGGGATAGGCCCGGTTATCTTTGCGCCGCAGCGTAACAGTTCCGATGGGTCTTGATCCACAAACAATCGGTACGAAAGCCGGATCGGTAAAAGATGGCGAAGACAGTGTGAGGCCGCAATCGACGTTTTCACTAAAACTTCGCGCCAGCATCTTTAAATCCACTCTTCGCTCGGTGGACAGTGCCGCCTTTTGCGAGTTGAATAGAAACTTGCTCACAAAGGTGGCTAGGATGGCAAACATACCGACGGCTATCAATACACTGATAAGGGAAAAACCTGATTCACTTCGTTTCAATGAAAGGCTCACATATACAATTTAGTTTTGCTAACTCATTCTAGCTTATCGGCTGGCTAGGCCTTGAGGATAAGTAGAGACGCAAAAACCTGATAGCGACTGGTAAGCTGTGAGAATTGTGCAGAAGTTTTACTCGGTTTCTTGGAGTGATAGATTCATTTAAAAACGCTTCGTTCAAACTTGGGTGGAAAACTCATCGTTTTCCACCCTTTACCGTATAGCTTACTCTACGATTTTTTGTCCAGAATGCGGCGGATCGCTCTGGCGTCTTGGGTCATATAAGGTTGGATGTTATTGTGGTCCACATGGGCAACAATAATTTGACCAATTTCATTGTGTACGGCACTGTAGATGCCAAGCTCCTGCATCCGGCTTGCCTGCTTTTGATTCAAATCACTTGGGCTAACATAATGCACGGAATCGATTTTATATCGATAAATCAGAAAGGTATGAGCCAGCAACATCAGCCGTTTGCGACGGAAAGCCTCTTCGGTATACTGGTTTCTGACCGATAGAATCATATTATCTTTTCTATCCTTGTAACTGGCAAAAATGACATTCGCCAGACACTCCTCCGATTCGTTGGTGATCCGTAGTTCGAGGAGTTCTGAGCCAGCAATGTGGGGTTTTAGGCTAGCTCTCAGATGACTGTAATAGTGGTTGTATTCACCCCATTCGTGAAGCCAGCTTTCTAAAACTTTTGGCTGAATTTCCGTTTGAATCAGGTGCTGAAATTGAGTCGAACCTTTGCCCATGGCTTTGGTGGTCGCTGTACGGCCTGATGTTGCCATGAGAGCGGCGTCCATGCGGCCTCCCCCCACAAGAGTTTGCGGCGTTTTGTAAGGAGAATCGAGCAGCCTTAGCCGCCGCTGAATGCGGGCTAGTGCTAGCATGCCGTCATGTTTTAAGGCTGTGGCAAACTCCTCACCAGCCACACCATCGATTTGGTGACCGCCGTAGGTGATAAAGTTAAAGACAAAACCAAGCTTTCCTAGCTCAGCTGGGAAGGCCTTCATCTCATCCTCACTCATTCCTGTGGTATCCCAGTTAAAGGAAGGCGATAGGTTATAGGCTAGCATTTTGTCAGGATAGCGTTCATGGATAGCCTCGGCAAAGATTTGCGCGTCTTTTAGGTCGGCGGTTTTCGTCTCCATCCACAAGATATCGCAGAATGGTGCTACAGCTAGGGATTTGGCGATGGCATAGTCGATACCGCCTTTGACTTGGTAAAAGCCTTCGGTCGTCCGTGCTAATTCCTCATCCCAGATGACATCAACACCAATATCTTTTGCCTTTTGCTGCACCTCCCGGTGTGTCGCTGTCTTACAGAATTCTTGCCAGGCCTCGGCTGTCCACTTATACTCGATGCCACCCGCAGCGCCATTAATGAGTTGATCAGCCACTGCCTGGCTAAACACTTTAAGACCAGCCTCGGCTTCCCAGAGTTCATGAAATTTCGCACTGATTTTGTCGTAAGACTCAGCAAAGTCTATGGCATCGCTCTTGCGATATTGGGCTACTTCATCTTCGATGATTTGCGTGATTTTCTTGCGCCGCAACCAAGAGATAGCCTCGGCGTAATCTGTCGGATTGATCTCGTACATGAGGTGCCCATTGATCTCTGAAACGCCTTGCATATGGATGAGTCTTTGAATGGCAAGGGTGCTGACGCGGTAGCTTGGTAGCTCACGATTGGTGGCGCCTAAGATAAACGGTAGATCTCTTTCATCTGTTGCGCTTTCTAGTAGCGATGCGGCCTCGGCATCGGTCCGCGCTACAATTATGCCGCTGACTCCCATCACATCAAGTTGAAAACGCGCAGCATTTAATCGTTTGATCTGCTCATCAGAAGCCACCAGGACTTTGCCTCCTTGGTGTCCACATTTCTTTAAGCCAGGTTTTTGATCCTCAATGTGATACCCCGGAACACCTACTTCCGCGAATCGTCGGATAAGATTTCTAACATGAGCCTCTCCGCCATGGCCTGTATCAGCATCGGCGATAATAAATGGTCGGAAATCGTGAGCCGGCGTCGCCTGTCTTTGCTCTGAAGTCATCTTAGACCGGGTAAAGCTTTGGTTTTTATCGGCTGTTAGCAGAGCTCTTACCAGAACAGCGGCCTCTTCTGGAACTTGACTTAGCGGGTAACTGGCAAGATCAGGCCCTGGGTTTTCCAAGCTGCTACCCTTCGCAGAGGTGGCCCAACCTCCCAAATAGATTCCTGGTATTCCCATACGCTTAATCGCTACGGCTTGACCAGGAGAGTAGGGGCCAAAGGTCGTAATCGATTCGCCTTTGCTAAACATCTCTCGCAAAAGGTCGTAAAAACCGACCGCTGCCGAGGCTGCAATGGGAAAACTTTCTCGAATACAGCCTTTTTGCTCAACCACCTGCCTGGAGGTATATAAGCGGGTAATGTCTGCAAACCGCGCCTGATTCATCCACTGCTTGGTACGCTCTATTTCGGCATCCCACTCTAGATCATTGTCGGGGTTAAAATCCGTGCTGGGGTCTTCACTGAAATCTAAGTTTTCCGTAACTCGCGCGCCGCTTTCCATAAACTCGCTTATATAGCGATCAATGCGGCGTTTTCCTTCGGCTTGGCTTTGGACATTTAGATTGATATTGAGTAGATCGATATACCAAGGTAACTTTTGCGACTGCTGAAGATAGGATGATACGATATGTTTTGCTATGGGAAGCGTTGTGTATTTCGAGTCTTCATGGACATCTTTGTCTTTAGCTTCGAGTAGCTTCTGGTATTCTTCGTCCAGTAGCCTATTGATCAATTCAGTATCAAATTTAGTACCAGCTTTTAAACTAAGACCCCCATTATCTTCTGTAAGGCTAGCTCCTTTATGCAACCACTCCCAAAGGATACTACAGCGAATCTCGCCAGTAGCCATGTCTTCCATAAGATAAAGGACGTCATCATCACTAAAATCATCAGCAGGCTTAAGAGCTGCTGCCTGAAATCCCTGTAGGAAGGCATTGCCATACTGCAGCGCGACGCTCATAAGATTGCGAGCTCCGCGAATCGTGCGAGGAGCATCTTCCAACTGCCGTAGTAGGCTCGCATCGTCGGCGGAGTAGGTTAAGGGGGTAAAGCTGCGACCCATTTGGTTGTCTTCGCCCTTTTCTTCCCATACGGGACGAATGATATGAACCATTTTCCAATGAGCGACCCACTTACCTGACGCTCCCTCATCTCGCTCGCGTCTTGCGCCGGTTAGGGCTTTTTCCATGCTTTGCGCGACGCCTTCGGACGAACCGACGGGGATATTTGGTTCCATGCCCCCTTGCCAAAGAGCATAGCGCCCATTTTCATCAGCAGTGTTCACAGCTCGCCTTACACGATCTTCGTAGTTGCGCATGTATGCGTAGGTCATCCCAATGTATTCTATATTGGGATTTATAAAGTCTTGATCCCAGGATAGAGCATCGGAAACACTATTGATGTAGTCCCAGCGACCGGTATTAAAACCAATAAAGTGTTTTCCTAATGCAGCTCTGATTTCCATCAGCTGATAGGTGGCTTCTAACTGCTCGACGAGGACATAAGTTTTAATAGTTCCTTCGTCGAGATCCAGGTGTGATTCTAGTCCTGTGATCATCGTATTCCAATAGGCGGCCTCCTCAGCTGTTTGAATCTTGGGAAGGTAAAGCACAATGGAAGAGTCTTTTTCCAATAGACTCTGATAATTATTGGTGACGTAAAGTGTTAGATCTGCGATGGATGCGGAAAGCTGCTGGCCATCCTTAAGGCGCATATGCCGGTCATCTAAGTGCAATCCTCTCGCTCTAAAAATCACTGTGGTCTGGTCCAGTTGGGCTGCCACGTCATCAACAATGGGTCTCCCTAGGAAACCCTCAGACCAATGGTTCATATCTTTGGCAACCTCAGAGGCAACACGCATAAAAACTGGATCTCTATCGATAGCTAGTTTCAGATTTCGCTGATTGTCTAGAGACATGCTATCGATCTGACCTAAAGCATCTTCGCCATCAAACATCCAACCATCGGCACCCGATAGGAGGGCATAGGCAACATTACGTAGGCTTTTGCTAAGGCTAGCTTTTGGCTTGGCTGCTGGCCCCGTGCCTTGAACCCACTGCCTTTGTAGGTCTTTCGGGATCTCTGCGCCGGCAAACTTTCCCTCCCGGGCGTCTTTGACCTTGAGGTTTGTTCCAGGAATACTTTCGCTCTCTGGCAGAAATTCGATATAAGAGTTGCGTTTCTGCCGATCATTCCTAAGTTTGGTACGTCGGTTCATAAGCTGTTTTAGGCCCCGTTGAAATCGAGCCATAAATCCCAGTGCTTGAAGGGCGCGATCACTATAAACGTCCTTGTAGCTAGACTTAAGGCTGTCCCGGATGAGAATGTCTTGTTGACTGGTGGTCGATGGAGAAATCTGGTCACTTGCATTAGTTGGATTCACGATGGAATGCCCCCCTTTGAAAATTCCTATCGTTAACGGTTTTGCCCGCGCAAAACGATTAGCTTTGCTGCACCTACATTGGCTATCTGTAGTAAGCGGGATACGTAGCTCAAGTAAAAGTTCCGGTACTGAGTCGCTTCCGCTGCAGTTGTTAACGATAGAGTTAAAAAGAATTTCAGAGTCAGTTTAGTGGACTAAAAGTCCTATCTACAATAGGAATTTTAGAATAACGGGAAAAAAATCAAAAACCTTAGTAAACTTGTAAAATTACAATTTGCAGAAGTTTTAGGCTAAACTTTTCGACCGAATTCACGCAAATCATCGAATGTTTACTAGAGAGTACTTTCATTTTCATAAAGTGACAAAACTAAAAAACTAAGATGTATGACTTTAACCTACCAAAACTTGGGAAAGTTAAAAGCAATTCATGATGGTCTCACAATTAAGGTTTTTTTTTGGGTTGCCTTGAAAAATGCTCAGTCATAACGAGTTGACAGAGGCAGGTTTGAGAGCCAGTTTTATGACTTGTTTTACGTTCAGAAATTTGGAGAAGATGCTATGAATGTACCTTATGGAAAGACTATTCTAGGTCTCATCTGCTTGAGCCTCAATTTAGGAGGAACGAGGGCTGCACCAACTGAAGGGTTGGACCCCTTGGTTTCTTCATGGGAGGTTACCACAGTTGATGAGGACTTGCTAAAGACAATCGCATCGGGCTTTGAGATTGTTTCAAGGCAGAACGACACTTATCAATTCTACGGGTTCTATGATGAACGGGAGAGGGTAAAGGCCTTTTGTCCTCAATGCAAAATAGTACAGGTGGATATTCATCAAGGCCTGTCGTCCATTGCTGAGACTAATGCTTATCATAGCTTTGAAGATATCGAGAAAAAGCTCTTCGACTGGCAAAATCGTTACTCAGAAATCGCCATGGTGGACGAGTATGGGCTTAGTGGTCGTGATCGGGGTCTCTATGCTCTCGTCTTGACAGCTCCAGGGCCATCTCTTCAAAAAAAGGAGGTTATGCTTACAGCAGCTACCCATGGTGACGAGCTGATTACTACGGAAGTCTTGCTTCGTCTGACGGAAGAGATTCTTGAAGGCTTTGGCAATGACGATCGCCTGACGCGATTTTTAGAGAATACCCGCGTTCACGTGATTCCCGTAGTTAGCCCGGACGGGTTTGCCAGACGTGCCCGATACGTAGGGCGCGTTGATCCCAATCGCAATTTTCCAAGACCAAATGGTAACGATATAGCCTCTATTCCAGCGATAGCTGGGCTGCGAGATTATGTGGCCGATAACAATATTGTTGGATCAATCGACTTCCATGCCTTTAGTCAACTTCTGATGTATCCATGGGCCTATACTAGGGACCGTTTAGATCCCATTGAAGAAGCGGCCTATGTGGATTTGGGACAAAAAATGGTTCTAGATAATGACTATAGGTTGGGGCAGGTATCTCGGATCCTCTACCCAGCTAGAGGCTCCAGTGCTGATTACTGGCACTGGAAACACGGTACTTTAGCCTGGGCAGCAGAGTTGGCGACATCAAAGGTACCCAGAGCCGAACGAATTCCTGAAGTTGTAGACGAGGCGCGAGAGATGACTTGGGTCTTCTTAGAGGCTTTCGCCCCTGTTCTATGACCATAAATCTACCTTTATCTCATAAACTGGCTGTTAATTGGGCTACAACCACAGGATTATAAAGACCATTTTAGAAAAATAAAGCTGTAGGGTGGCCCATTAGGTAATCTAACCATGATGATTTGATTTTTTGATTTTATTTAAGTGATTAAGCAAATCTCTTCTTCGTGATTGTTTTGTTCTGGAATCCTTCTAGGGTCAAAATTGCCCAGACGACCCTTTAAAATATTGTTTTAAATTTCCGACATTTAAACAAATAGCTCGAGCTCTTGAGGATGTAATGGTTGTCATTTTAGATTCTGATTTTATCGAGTTTTCTAAAAATTCCTTCAGCGAAGTATTGAGTAACAATGTCGAGCCTGGGACAATAAACTTTGTTGAGGCGGATGATTACTCTGTCGTAGAGTCTTTTTCTCAAATCCTGATAGAGTACCTTGAAAACAGTAACCAAGAAACTCTAATTATTGAATCAGACAGCACAGGTTTTCGCTTTTTTCAAAAGCTGTTTGAGGTAGATGAAGGATTTTCCTTTGCTGCTCTGCTAAATAAAGGTTTCTCTATTCCTCGAGAGCTCATGACGAATGACCTCGAGCAATTCGATCAGTTCTTGGACAAAAACTGGTCTAAGTTTAATATGACTTCTATGATAAAGCAGAGTGTTGATCAGCTCCATTACATTGTAGATGCCTTTGAACACATCGTGAATAATGGCCAATTTCAGAATATTATCATAAAAAATGCTCCTCTAAATTCCCCTAGTGTGTTCAACGCGATTTATCAAATCTTCGAAAAATTTTCTACAATAGAAAAAATGGGTAGATTGAAACTTTGGCTCATTAATCAAGTAAAAGGAAGCAGCGAGGGAAACTGCTCATTATCTTACAGATTAGCTACAACGATTTTTACTGATAGGGTTAATTATAGTCGATTAGGCTACCCAACAGCTTCAGAAGTGGAGTCTATCCTTATTCAGAAAGGTCTAAAGAATCCTATCGAAACTGCCTTTCAGATTAGTCATGCGTTGCAAAAGCTGAGCACGCAGCTCTTTAGTATTGAGAAGCTCAAGGAGGTCTTGCGAGGCATTGATGAAGAGATTCGCATTGTCGAAAAATATCAAGATAAAATCATAAACTTAGATATTGTTGATCTTTACCAGTCAAGTTCTTTTCAAGAGATTTTTGATATATCAAAAAATAGAGGTAGTTATAGCGGGTTATCAAATTTAGAACTGTACGTATTAGCGCTTGGTCAGGCAGCGAACATACTAGTTCTTCCATTGTGGATCTATGACGAGACTAGCTGGATTGAAAAGGCTTCAGTAAGTATCTACGTCAAGGCATTGCTGTTACCCACATTGCAAGAGGGAAAAGCTGTCAGAGGTGACAAGTTAAACTTGGATGAATTGGAGTCAACTGTTGATAGATATTGCGAAGCAAAACCGGACTCTTGGGCTACATTCAGTTATGCTGAAGCTTCTTTACGTTGTTCCGTGGTGCTAAACAAAAAAGATCAGTTCCTTCAGTTGAAGGAAACTTTTAGGCGTTTCAACGAAAGAGGTTGTCCCGTTTTATCGAGCCTTAGATCGTTGACCTTGGATTCATTGGAATCTATTCTAGTCGCTGATAACAGCGACGAAGATTTGCTGACTAGAGTTAGGAACGATATTCTTGAATATATAATCCGTGAATTTCAAGGGCATTATCAAAAGTTTGCGAAGGACGATTGTCACTACTTTGGTTTCTTCGTTTATGGGACGAAATTTATTTTGACGGGTACTAAGTATAAGAATGTACGTGAACAGTTGGACAAAACCTATTTGTCTACCGCCTCTAAATATTGTCATACTCTTATTTTCTCATTTGCTAGCCTTAGTATGAGTGAAATGTATATTCAATCCTTGGATCTGCCGGAAGCCTATAAAACAATCGAATTGACAGATATAATTGCAAGTAGCATCAATGATCGACGCGGTTCTGAAATGGCAAATAACAAGAAACAACTTATCCGCCTGATAGGGGTAACATTTTCTAAGAAAGACTTCAAATCGATCACTACCAAGATTTTCGATATCAAAGAAAAACGAGATTTTTTGACCATGCAGGCTGTTATATCGATTCTTTGTGAAGATAATAGTAGGGCCCGTTTTTTCTTAAAAACTCTATTCGCCTTTTGCCGCCAACACTCGATAATGATCGAAAAGAGATTTCATCTATATACTTTGTGTAGGATGGGAAATCTACTTGATAGTGACTCTTTGGAATTGTTCCAGTCAGAGGAATTTAAGTCATCAGAGCTGCTTATAACAGCATTGAAAAAAGATGATGATAGAGGTTTGATCAGGTATATTGATGAACAGAATCACTATAGATACTACGTGGGTATTGTGATCGAAAAACTATTTAGGATGAGCAATAAGCGAATCGATCATAGTGCGTTGATCGCAGCTGATCTATCGAAAAAATTTGTGGAGCTGCTATTCGATCATTGGCAAGATGTAACTGATAGACATGCTCTTCTTGATGGGGTCTATTCAGAATTTCTTGCTCGATCGATCATATTTGATAGCAATAACTTCAAATATGCTAACCTAATGACAAAGAATATTTCAAAGTGTAATACGCTAGAGGGCTATTCAATGCTAGCAACAGTCTGCTTGGCTGTGCTGCTGAATAGTTCTGTTTCTGAAGTTTGTATTCAGCTAAAAGATAATCAAATGTTCGTCTGTAAGTTGGATTTAAATAGTCGGAAAAAGATACTTTACATTAATCAAGCCGGTGAGATTGAGTTTCCAGTTAGAATTGATGATCAGATTTTAACTAAGGATTGGACTTTGAGTAGAAAAAAAGATGGTGTAAACATACTTAACAATAAACAGCGTATTAAAGTTTCGTGCTTGGTTGACCGGGATTTTGGCCAGGTATGTGAGGAAGTCCGATCCTTAGAAGACTACTGCCAGCTATTATCGGTACTTTCTTCCTGTATATCAAGAATTTGGGAAAAGCAAAATTATCTGCTGGCTTTAACTGAAAAAAACATGAGTATTGACCAGGTTTCTAGAAAAGCAATTGAATTTGGCGATCTGGCTCAAAAAGCAAATAGACAAGTAGAACTAAAAAACAAAGAAATTCGCACAATCATGAAAAATATCAATCAGGGAATTTTTACTGTTGGCTCGGAACTCAAAATTAGCCATATCTATTCTCCGTTTTTAGAAACTATACTAGGACATAATGAAATTGCCGGACGTTCCATCAAAGACGCTTTTCTTCAGGAAAGCGATTTATTGCCTGATCGTTTAGCGACTTGCTTAGAAGTTATTAAGCTACTGATTGGAGAAACCATTCTGTCATTTGATATCAATGAACATAATCTAGTACGAAAAGTTAATTATAAATCTGGAAATGGAATTAAGGTATTAGAAATGGACTGGCTCCCCATTATTGAGTCCGGTACTATTGTCCAGCTTATGGCAATAGTGCGAGATGTAACCGAATGGAAAAAGTTGGAGGAAGTCTCGCAGTTAAATCGCGACCAATCTGAAATCATCGGAACCATGTTGCTCCTTAGTGCAGATGATTTGAGGCATTACTTTGAAAAAGTCGGAAATGTTCTTGAGTGGGGCTCTAGCCATACCTCAGAGTGGAACGAATCCAAAGTTAATCGCGACATCCATACTTTGAAGGGGATTTCAAGAATACTAGGTTTTGAAAAAGGAGCTAATTATTGTCATTTGCTAGAAAGTGCCTTAAAGAATGAACTAGAAATTGAGAATACTTTAGCTGAATTTATAAATTATTTTAGTAAGGCAAAGGAAATTTTTACACACTATTTTGGTGACAAATTGAATCAAAGTATTGCATTAATCGATGGAGTGAAACGCTTGTCTTCCGCTCTAGTTAACTATGATATAGATGCAGAACATAGAAAATTCGTGACTCAATTATTTGAAATTCTTGGGGTAAAGCAAAATCTTAGTGCGATTTTAGACCCACTTACCTCGGGCACTCCCGATATTGCAACTAGTTTGGGGAAAGAGCCTCCGAAAATTCTTTTTACTGGTGATAATGCAATATGGGACTATCCTATTCATCAAACACTATTGATGGTCTTTACACATCTAATCAATAATTCTTTGGATCATGGAATCGAAACGGCAAGTGAACGCGAAAGGTTAGGAAAACCTCCTCGTGGTGAGCTTAGGATTTCAGTGAGGGTAAAATCCTCCGGAATACTGGAATTGGACTATGAAGATGACGGTCGCGGGTTGGATATTGATAAAATCAGAAAAACAGGGATAGATTTGGGCTTGATTAGTTCGGAGCAGAGTCTAACTGACCATGAAATCGCAGGAATGATCTTCAATCCTAAGTTTACAACTAAATCTGATATCACCGAGATTTCGGGGCGTGGAATTGGACTCGATGCTGTTCAAGCCTACATGGAAGAGTCTGGGCATTCGATTTCGGTGAAACTTAAAAAAAGAAATCCACTGGATGGCTTTATTTCTTTCAAGTTTTACATGGAATTCCATCTCAACCATGGTCTTAATGTAGCCTAGAATATTTCACGGGTCTAATTTTATCTGATTACGATTGTAAGAGTTATCGCCACACTCAGACCTGCAATCCTTGTTGTATTCCCTTGACTTGGAAGCATCAAAAGACGTTTGCCATTCGATGACGCCCCCATAAACCACAATTTTTTTCTGAATTTAGTTGAAATTTAACTTAGTTTTCTAGTTTTCCCTTTGAAATTGCTCGATAGACCAGCAATTTATCAACACCAAGGATTTCCGAGGCACGATCGATACTTAATTTTTATCATAAATTCAAAGCCTTACAAACCATAAAGTAATGAGCGGAAATGCTAACAAGATTGTTCCGTTAGAATTTTTTAAAATTTCGTCTTTTTTTTGAAATATGTCACTGACCGGCGAGTCTTTTAATATGTAGTGTTTAGCTTCTGGAAGAAGAGTTAAATACAGGCATGGAAAAAGAATTTTTCGAGATCGATGATATGTTTTTGACTTCAAATGAGCTATCAGCTCTAACAAGAACCGTAGTAGAAGTATATCTTCATAGCTTGGGTCTTAGGCTTAGACAGATACCAGTACATCGTCCTATCTAGAACGACATGGTCTTGAGTAAAATGGCGATAAAAGCTGATGTAGACAAAACATCCTAGTAGAGACTTTCATCTTTGCTACACTACTCTTTTTGGGCGCTGGCTTTAGCTGGCGCTCATTTTTTCTGCATTTGAGCGTTCACTTCTTGCTTACATTAGGTTTAATTACGACGCAATTATTGCAATGCAGGTCAGGAACGCATGTTTTTGAGGATTCGGAGATACTATGCCAACACTTAGGGCTTTCATTATTTGGATTATGGATACATGATAAACTTAATAATAAAGATAGAATTACTCCGACTTTTAATATCATAGCTATTTCACCTCAGGTTAAAACTGCATTTTATCACAGTTGAAAGACATGCGTTAATCTTGACTTTGAGAAGTTCTCAGGTAGTGACTATGAGGATTGGTAGATAAATTGGAAAGACTTAACATGAGAAGGATGATGACAATGATTTACTTGAAACGTTCATTGGAAGCAGAACTACCCTTGTTCGTTGAGATGGAAACAGATCAGGAGGTTAAAAATTATATCCATAGCTATTCCTTGGAACAACATCGATTGGTTTTTGATCAAGAAAACAGTCACTATTTAACTATCATGTGTGATCGGGAGGTTATTGGTTTTTTTCTCCTGGTGATGAGCTTAGATGATTGTCAAAGTGTTGAGTTTAGAAGAATTGTCATCAGGCCGCGAGGACAAGGGTTTGGTCAGAAGGCGATTGCTGAAATGGAAATATTTTGTGCTGCGGAGCTGAAGGTTAGAAGAATCTGGCTCGATGTATACGAGCACAATGAAAGAGGTCGCCACTTGTATCACAAACTCGGTTATTCCGAATTTAAAACGTCTATCCGCGCTGAAGAAGGCGATCTACTTTTTTTCGAAAAAATGATTGCATCTTACTAAAGATCAAAGTTCAGCGTTCTCCCACAAAATCAGTCGACAGACAAATTCTCGGATTCGTGGTCACTGGCAAAGGAACCGGGCTCTGTTGCCATCTGGCGCGTCTAATGAGTAGGTAAAAGTTAGTTATCTTTCGTTGGATTCGATGTGCTACCGCGCGACTGCACAGTACCGCCGAGTTGCTGTTACCTGCTCCTTTAAACACGTATAGTCCAAGCTAAAAGTGAAGACTGTATGGAGTTGTCGGACGTAGGATTAAAATCATGGGTGACCTACAGCGAAGAAGAGAAGGATCGTATTACGAAGTTGAAGTATTTAGCTTTTTTTCCATGAATATACTTAGAGGATCTTCGTGATAGTCGCCATAAGGAGAGGTTTTTTGGTAGCCAAGTTTTTCATATAGGGCGACGGCTTCGAGGGATTTTGGTCCGGTTTCTAAGCGAACGATGGGTACGGACAAACTTTGAAGTTTTTCTTCTAAGGCTGTCATAATTAATTTAGCAAGGCCCAGGCCACGAAAGCTTGGGCTGACATAAACCCTCTTAATTTCACCGTAGCCTGCAAAGACTTTGACGGCGCCAGTGGCAGCCAATACTTCAGCGACGTAGCCCCCGTAGAAGAATACGTGGTCTTGCTGTAAGGTTTCTACGGAATCTAAGTGGTTGCTTTCGGGAGGGTAGAGAGTGGATTGGTATTCATCCAATTCGGCAATGAGATCCGTGGCCAGAACGGGGTTGATTGGTTTGACTTTGATCATGAAAAATCCTAGCTTGAAAACAAAGTGGTGTGTCACGGAGACCTAAGCCAGGACTCATAGACTATCGTATCGTGCCTACAACACACAGAGTATAGGGTCAAGATTCAAATATCTCAGCAAGGTTTTCCGTTCTGAACGAGAAATCAATGGGGTACACCAACCTGCCTACTTGAGATATCCAGCATGGCGTTTAGTGTCCATTGCAAGTTACAAATATAAAAGGGAGAACTATGGTGACAGTCCCATCTTCTGTGCATTTTTCAATCATGATTTCTGCAATTAATTCTGTTTTCAGAGTCATTTTCCTTAAGAGATATCCATTGACTTAGAGAATTTCCCGGCATTGTTTATTGTATTTGGCGAATACCTCTATAAGCCTGAAAGCGTTTTTTTATTGGCATTAGACCAAGCTTAGATAAAATATACGTTAAGTATCTATAATTATATAGATAAACGGTCTGACAATTCGGGTTTTACACTCTAGTTCTTCGAGAAGACGTTTCAAAATCTTTACCCCTACTATGCAAGGTTTTCGATATCAGTGTAAAAGCAATGACAGATAAATTAATCGAAGAACAGAAGAAAAATGTTTTTCGAATCCCTCGTAGACGACTATATCAATGGCGACACAAATCGATACCTTACACTCAAGACCAAGCTTTTCGGTCGAAGATTCTATGAAGTACTACTGCTCGAGATTATCCTCGAAGCTACTGGCCTTTAGATGGTAAGAAGCAGCCTTCCAGTTCCTAGGGTGTAACTATTGTTCTTGGACGTATGACTCCAGTGGCTTATTTGGGATTTATCCCGCGAACTAAGCGATGATCTTCATAGGCTGCTATATAACGGATGGACCAGGCGAGGCCGATCGAGATGAAGCTTGGTTTCACGAGAGCTTTCCTGGCAACAACGCTCCCCTTGGTTCAGCAGGGGTTCCTCAAACTGAAGGGAATCGTAATCCAACAAATGAGACTATCTGGAAGAAACACGCCTTTTGCAGTATTCATACGGCCAAGACTCGATCGACCCTAAAGTTTTCATCGTTGCCATCAAAACTTTCATCTGAGTGCCCATAGCTCTTGAGGACATAGTCGGCATAGAGGTAGGGTTCAATAACTCCAAAGAAATTGGCGACATTTGCTACGGTGCCGAGATCCGAATGACAGAAGTGCGAAGAACCTAAACTAAAACCAGTGAACTGGTAATAACCACCAAGCCCAAATTTGATGGAGTATATTGTAATTTTGGGCATGACGCTCAATGCTGTTCCCCGACTTTCTTCGGATGGTTCCCATTAATAGGGAGAAAGTTCTACCGGCAGTGGGCCGACATATCTTTGTACAGATATAGAGCTCTATGTCTGCATCAGCATGACTTAATTGCAGAGCCCTAAAAGCAGCAAATTCTAAGCAACTTACTCTTTGCCGGGCGAACGAACATCGGGGCCGCAATTAAACCTACATTGACTGCCAAATTGGCTTCCATCTGTATCATCACGGTCTCTACTAATAAAAGTTAGTAGCAATGACTCAATAACACTAGTCTCTGTGGCATTAGGTTTTGACTCAACGGGAGGTGCCGAATTGGGAGTGTCTTGGTTAGCCATGACGATAGATGATTGGCATGCTAAAAATGCAGATAGTATCAGTTTTTTTCTGTGTTCCAAAATGATGCCTCCGAGACAATATTTAGGTGCATATGTATAATGGTCTGACATTTATTAGACGAAAATGAGTGCGAAATATTGCAAAAGACTTATAATCTGACGGATTTTTTAGACCTAAATGACCGGAAGAAGGGGAAGGAAGCCGAAGTTCGGCGAATACCTCACCTTTTATCACAATAGAGATGATCTAGGAGCATTTCGATAGAAATGGTGACATGTCTATTTGCGGTCTTTTGCTTTAGTTTTAAGTAGCCAATGCCAGTCGCTAAAGACTGTAAGTTATCACTTCTTGTCCAATATTAGAGGCTACATCACCTGAGTTTTGAGAAAGCTCGGTCCTGAGCTCCCTTACGTAAGTTAATCAATATTTACTGAAATGTCGTCTGATGAGCTGAGTTTTCCATCCACATTAACTTAACGACCTGTTTCATTTCGTGAACAAGATTTAAAGCACTTACAAGGTCTTTCTCGCTCAATGCGCTATCTTTCATGCATGCGATGGTTTTTTCCTCCATGGCCTTGCCAAAGTTTTTGGCTGTAACAGTCAGTTCATCAGAGCCGGCGTTATCTTCTATGTCTCTATAGTGAACTTGGATGTATTGATGAATTTCCTTTAAGCTTGATACCGGAGAATTTTGGAATTCCTTAAGATTATGGACAACGTCTTTAAATGTTTTTAGGGCGAGTCCGTAAGTTCTTAGCTGATCTTTGATCTCGGATAAAGACTGAATATCTTCTTCTGATAATTCTTGAGTTTCAAAGGCTAAGACCCCTCGACTAACTTCACCCTCTAGTTGCTTTGCTTCTTCGTAGATGTGATAGAAGTCGTCCCCAGCCATCTCATCAATCCTCATGTTGTCAGGTGATTCTATGGATTGTTCGACAATCTTTTGACAAATCTTGTAGTACCGATTTTTTTCTTTTTTGAGTCCCAAGATGAATTCCTTGTGTTCACCTAAAGGTATGGCTTGAATGAACTCGGTCTTCCCCTCTGAATTTTGTGCGATCCTATTTTCCAAGAATTTGGCAAACTTGCCACTAAAAGGCGAAAACATGAGAATGTATTGCCAACCCGGAAACCCAACTTCCCGCCAATCTCTTGACATAGATTAAGCCATCTTTGCAAGCTCAATTTGC